>NZ_JBIOQK010000001.1:0-692500 GCF_051713685.1 Enterococcus sp. DIV1059_2
ATGCCATCTGCTGATTCTATTTGGCAAGATCTTCAACGTTCCTTTAAAGAAGAGCTGAATCCGGCCAGTTATAGTGCTTGGATCGAGACTGCCAATGTCTTGTCGTTTGAAAAAAATCAGCTGCTGATCGAAGTACCCAGCGATCTTCATAAATCTTATTGGGAAAAAAATCTAGCTGCCAAAATTGTTGAAATGGGATTTATGAAAACTGGTGAAGAATTGATTCCTAGTTTTGTGACTGTCGAAGAAGCAGAAGCTTTAAAAACAGCCCCTTCTACTATTCAAACAGCTGCAGAAGAAAACGAGCGGCCGCCGAAATCGATCTTAAATGAAAAATACACATTTGATACCTTTGTCATCGGGAAAGGCAATCAGATGGCCCACGCTGCTGCTTTAGTTGTTGCAGAAGATCCTGGGTCTATTTATAATCCGCTGTTCTTCTATGGTGGCGTTGGTTTAGGGAAAACCCACTTGATGCACGCGATCGGTCATCAAATGTTGCTGAAACGTCCCAATGCCAAAATAAAGTATGTTAGTAGTGAAAATTTCACCAATGATTTCATTACTTCTATTCAAAAGAACAAAATGGAAGATTTTCGAAACGAATACCGCAATGTTGATCTTTTGCTGGTGGATGATATTCAATTCTTAGTCAATAAAGAAGGAACCCAAGAAGAATTCTTTAATACCTTCGAAGAACTGTATCGCAATAATAAACAGATCGTCCTGACAAGTGATCGTTTGCCAAATGAGATCCCGACTTTGCCGGAACGTTTGGTTTCCCGTTTTGCTTGGGGCTTATCCGTTGATATCACCCCGCCGGATCTAGAGACGCGGACTGCGATTTTGCGGAAAAAAGCCGAAGCCGAACGTTTGGAGATCCCCGACGATACCTTAAGTTATATCGCTGGGCAGATCGATTCGAATATCCGAGAACTTGAAGGAGCACTCGTGCGGGTGCAAGCTTTTGCTACGATGCAAAACTCAGACATTACAACGAGCTTGGCAGCTGAAGCCATCAAAGCCTTGAAATCAAGCCATGGCTCGACCCAAGTTTCGATTTTGCAAATCCAAGAAGAAGTCGCAAAATACTATCACATTCATGTCAATGATTTAAAAGGGAAAAAACGGGTCAAAGGCATCGTGGTCCCACGGCAGATCGCGATGTATCTCTCTCGAGAACTGACCGATAGTTCTTTACCAAAAATCGGCGGCGAATTTGGCGGCAAAGACCATACAACGGTCATTCATGCCCATGAAAAAATTCAGCATTTAGTCGAAACAGATCCCACGATCAAAAATGAGATCGCTGAAATCAAACAAATCCTCTTCAGCTGATCTGTGGATAAGAAAAGAAGAACCAAAAAAGTTGTCCACAAGTTATTCACAGGCATTTTCGTTAGTCTAATCACTCTTTTCTCGAGTTATCCACATTACTAACAAGCCTATTACTACTATTACTTTTATTTAATAACTATAAATTAAAGGAGTATCGCTATGAAGCTAACTTTAAACCGAACAGAGTTCATGCAAGAATTACAAACTGTCCAACGGGCGATTTCAACCAAAACCACCATCCCGATCTTAACTGGAGTAAAATTATCCCTTTCCGAAAAAGGATTGACCATGACTGGGAGCAACGCCGATATTTCCATTGAAACCTTTTTAAGTGTGGAAAACGAAAAAGCGCAAATGCAAATTGAAAAAACAGGAGCGATCGTTTTACAAGCACGTTTCTTCAGCGAAATTGTTCGTCGTTTACCTGAAAATACTTTAACGTTAGAAGTTTTAGACAATAATCAAGTAGCGATCACTTCTGGAAAAGCCAACTTTACCGTCAACGGCTTGGATGCCGATAGTTATCCACATTTACCAGTTGTCGAAAGTCAAGATTCGATCGAGATTCCAGCGCACGTATTGAATAAGGTCGTTAGTGAAACAGTCTTTGCGGTTTCGCAACACGAAAGCCGTCCGATCTTGACTGGGGTTCACTTTGTCTTAGAAAATCAAAAATTATTAGCTGTTGCGACGGACTCACACCGTTTGAGCCAACGGGTGATTCCATTGGAAAGCGGAGAAACAGCCTTCAACATCGTGATTCCTGGCAAAAGCTTAACGGAACTTTCTCGTTCCTTAACAGATGAAGAAGAAGCGATCCAAATCAGCATTATGGATAACCAAGTGTTGTTCCAAACGAAAACCATGAAATTCTATTCTCGTTTATTGGAAGGAACTTACCCAGATACCAACCGTCTGATTCCTTCAAGCTTCAATACTGAGATTGAATTTTCTGTCCCAGAATTGTTACAAGCCATCGAACGGGCGTCATTGCTTTCTCATGAAGGCCGTAACAACATCGTTCGTTTGGCGATCTCCGAAGAAGCCGTTGTCTTATATGGAAACTCACCAGAAATCGGGAAAGTCGAAGAAGATCTTTCTTTTGAAAAAGTGACCGGCGACCCATTAGAGATCTCTTTCAATCCTGACTATATGAAAGCAGCACTCCGAGCATTTGGTGACACCAGCATCGTGATCCGCTTTATCTCAGCGATCCGTCCCTTTACATTGGAGCCGACAGAGAGCAAAGGCAGCTTTATCCAGCTGATCACACCGGTGCGGACCAACTAGTTTTTCATGTCTTTTGAAAAAAGTTGAAACAATCATCTGAAAATGAATAAATGAGTTAAAAGGGCTTAAAATCGTTTTTAAGCCCTTTTTTCTATTTTGGCTTCTTTTTTGTCTAAAAGCAGTAAGTCTTCTGAGAATGAAAAATATGCCGATGAATTTGTTTTCTTGGCAAAAAAAGAGTATAATAGAGCTAAACGCTCTTTGATAGAATTGAGGGGAATTATGAAAATGCAAATACCGTTAGAAACGGAATACATGACACTTGGACAAATGCTCAAAGAAGTCAGTGTGATCAGCAGCGGCGGCCAAGCGAAATGGTACCTTGCAGAGCACACCGTTTTTGTCGACGGCGAGCCAGAAAATCGACGAGGGCGCAAATTGTATGCGGGAATGCGTGTTGAGCTACCTGATGAAGGTACTTTTTTTATGGTGAAGAAGGAAGACGCCGATGCGGCTGAATGAGTTGCATTTAAGCAATTATCGGAACTATGATTCGCTGACACTGACTTTTGAGAAAGGTCTGGTCATTTTTTTAGGCGAAAACGCGCAAGGAAAAACCAATATTTTAGAAAGTATCTATGTATTGGCGATGACCAAAAGCCACCGCACCTCCAGCGAGCAAGAGCTTATCCGCTGGGACACAGAAGGGGCGCGGATCTCTGGCAGTGTCAGTCGGGGACGCTCAACGATCCCGTTAGAACTGTTTTTGTCAAAAAAAGGACGAAAAACGAAAGTAAACCACATTGAGCAAAAAAAGCTCAGTAGTTACATAGGGCAGTTGAATGTCATTTTATTTGCTCCAGAAGACCTCTCCCTTGTAAAAGGAAGTCCCCAAGTCCGCCGTAAATTTCTCGATATGGAAATTGGGCAGATCGATCCAATCTATCTTTATGATCTCGTTCAATACCAATCCGTTTTGAAACAGCGCAATCAATACTTAAAACAGCTGAATGAAAAAAAACAGACCGATGAGATCTATTTAGATGTTTTAACGGAACAGCTGGTGGCTTTCGGCAGTAAAATCATTTTAGCCAGACAACGATTTGTTCAGCGCTTGGCGTATTGGGCAAATCAGCTGCACCAAAAGATCAGCCAAGGAAAAGAAACCTTGCAGATCGACTACTTATCGAATGTGCCCGGTGAGGCGAGTACGCTGGAGGAGATCCAACAGCAATTTGTCAAAGCCTTGGCACAAGTCAAAGACCGTGAACGATTTCGGCAAGTCACGTTGGCAGGTCCCCATCGAGACGATCTGGATTTTTTGATCAATGAGAAAAATGTTCAGACCTTTGGTTCGCAAGGACAGCAGCGAACGACCGCCTTAAGTGTTAAATTGGCAGAAATCGATTTGATGAAAGAAGAAACGGGGGAATATCCCGTCCTTTTATTAGATGACGTCATGAGTGAGCTGGATGATTCCCGACAACTGCATTTATTGGAGACCATTGAAGGAAAAGTTCAGACCTTTCTGACAACGACGACATTAGAACATGTGAAAGACAAAATGTCTGTGGAAGCAGAGATTTTTTATGTAGAGCAAGGACATATTAAAGGAGAATTAACTGAATGACAGAAGAAGAAAAAAGCTTAGTTGAACGTGCGAAAGCCTATGATGCCAGTCAGATCCAAGTGTTGGAAGGACTAGAAGCCGTCCGCAAACGACCTGGGATGTACATTGGTTCTACCAGTTCAGAAGGTTTGCACCACTTAGTATGGGAAATCGTCGATAACTCGATCGATGAAGCACTAGCAGGCTTTGCCTCAAGTATTCAAGTGATCATTGAACCAGATAATAGTATTACGGTCGTCGATGACGGTCGGGGGATCCCCGTTGATATCCAAGCCAAGACAGGCCGTCCAGCGGTAGAAACCGTCTTTACGATCCTGCATGCCGGCGGGAAATTCGGCGGTGGCGGCTACAAAGTATCTGGTGGACTGCACGGGGTAGGTTCCTCCGTCGTTAATGCGTTATCCACGACTTTAGACGTAAAAGTCTATAAAGAAGGCAAAGTGTATTATCAAGAATACCATCGTGGGGCAGTCGTTGATGACTTGAAAGTGATCGATGAAACCGACCGCCACGGAACGACCGTCCACTTTGTTCCAGATCCAGAGATCTTTACGGAAACAACCGTATTCAATTTTGATAAATTAGCGACACGGGTTCGGGAATTAGCCTTCTTGAACCGTGGCTTAAAAATCTCGATCGAAGACAAACGGGAAGAAAAACCCGTCTTGAAAGAATATCATTACGACGGCGGGATCAAGAGCTATGTGGAGCATTTGAATGCAAGTAAGACAGTGATTTTCCCAGATCCGATCTACTTAGAAGGAGAACAACAAGGAATCACGGTTGAAGTTTCCATGCAATATACCGATAGCTACCACAGCAACCTGTTGAGTTTTGCCAACAACATCCATACCTATGAAGGCGGAACCCATGAATTTGGCTTTAAGACTGCCTTGACACGGGTGATCAATGATTACGCCCGCAAGTCAAAATTGATGAAAGAAAACGACGAAAACCTGACCGGAGAAGATGTTCGGGAAGGATTGACGGCAGTTATCTCTATCAAGCATCCAGATCCTCAGTTTGAGGGACAAACGAAAACCAAATTAGGAAATTCCGAAGTGCGGACAGTCACTGATCGTCTTTTTTCCGAACATTTCACGAAATTCTTGATGGAAAACCCGAATGTGGGTCGTCAAGTCGTGGAAAAAGGACTTTTGGCATCAAAAGCCCGTCAAGCAGCCAAACGTGCCCGAGAAATGACTCGCCGAAAAGGTGCGTTAGAAATCAGTAACTTACCTGGGAAATTAGCCGACTGTTCCAGTAATGATCCAGAAAAATGCGAACTGTTTATCGTCGAAGGAGATTCTGCCGGCGGTTCAGCAAAACAAGGCCGCAGTCGCGAATTCCAAGCGATCTTACCGATCCGTGGGAAAATTTTAAATGTCGAAAAAGCCAGCATGGACAAAATCTTAGCAAACGAAGAGATCCGTTCGCTGTTTACGGCAATGGGAACTGGGTTTGGTGCTGATTTTGATGTAGCAAAAGCCCGTTACCACAAGCTAGTTATCATGACCGATGCCGATGTCGATGGTGCCCATATCCGGACCCTACTTTTGACACTGTTCTATCGTTATATGCGTCCAATCGTTGAAGCTGGTTATGTCTATATCGCACAACCGCCATTGTACGGTGTCAAACAAGGGAAAAATATCCACTATATCCAACCCGGCAAGAATGCCGAACAAGATTTGAAAAATACGATTGAATCACTGCCTGCGACACCAAAACCAACGGTTCAACGCTACAAAGGTCTAGGGGAAATGGATGACCACCAGTTATGGGAAACCACGATGGACCCTGAAAACCGGATGATGCTGCGGGTCAGCGTAGATGATGCCATAGAAGCCGATCAAATTTTTGAAATGCTGATGGGGGATCGCGTCGAACCAAGACGGGCCTTTATCGAAGAAAACGCGCACTACGTGAAAAATCTTGACATCTAGCCAATCGTAGAGGAGGAAACAGCTTGAGTGAAGAAGCAAAACAAAATATTCATGACGTCAATCTGACCAGTGAAATGCGCGAGTCCTTTATCGATTATGCAATGAGTGTAATTGTTGCTAGGGCTTTACCAGATGTGCGGGATGGCTTAAAGCCGGTTCACCGCCGAATTTTATATGGAATGAATGAATTAGGGGTCACACCAGACAAGCCCCATAAAAAATCAGCCCGGATCGTCGGCGATGTCATGGGGAAATACCATCCCCATGGGGACAGTGCGATCTATGAATCAATGGTGCGGATGGCACAGCCCTTTAGCTATCGCTACATGCTAGTCGATGGCCACGGAAACTTTGGTTCAGTCGATGGTGACGGTGCCGCTGCGATGCGGTATACCGAAGCCCGCATGAGTAAACTGGCGATGGAGATGCTGCGGGACATCAACAAAGATACCGTTGATTTCCAAAGCAACTATGATGATACAGAACGAGAACCAGCGGTATTACCTGCCCGCTTCCCGAACCTTTTGGTCAACGGGACGACTGGGATCGCTGTTGGGATGGCGACCAATATCCCGCCTCATAACTTGAATGAAGTCATTGCAGCTATCGATCTATTGATGGAAAATCCAGAAGTCACAACGAGTGAATTGATGGAAGTCCTACCAGGACCAGACTTCCCAACTGGCGGGATCGTGATGGGAAAATCCGGTATTCGCCGTGCCTATGAAACAGGGAAAGGGTCGATCACTGTTCGCGGAAAAGTCGAAGTGACTGAAATGCCCAACGGCAAAGAACGGATCTTAGTGACTGAATTGCCATATATGGTCAATAAAGCGAAGTTGATCGAACGGATCTCTGAGCTGCACCGTGACAAACGGATTGAAGGAATCACCGATCTGCGGGATGAATCGTCTCGTGAAGGCATGCGGATCGTGATCGACGTTCGTCGCGACGTCAGTGCGTCGGTGATCTTAAATAATCTCTACAAAATGACTGCACTGCAATCTTCTTTTGGCTTTAATATGTTAGCCATTGAAAAAGGCGTGCCGAAGATTTTGAGCTTGAAACGAATTTTAGAAAACTACATCGAGCACCAACAAGAAGTGGTGACTCGTCGGACACAGTTTGATAAAAACAAAGCAGAAGCTCGTGCCCACATCTTGGAAGGATTACGGATCGCATTGGATCATATCGATGAGATCATTGCTTTGATCCGAGCATCAAATTCTGATGATGAAGCAAAAAATAGCATGATGGAGCGCTTCAAATTGTCCGATCGCCAAGCGCAAGCGATTTTAGATATGCGTTTGCGTCGCTTGACTGGTTTGGAACGCGACAAGATCGAAAACGAGTACCAAGGTTTGTTAGAATTTATCGCTGATTTGACAGACATTTTAGCAAATCCACAACGAGTCCTAGAGATCATTCAAACGGAGTTGCAAGAATTAGGCCAACGCTTTGGTGATGATCGCCGGACTGAATTATTGGTTGGGGAAGTCTTAAGTCTTGAAGATGAAGATTTGATCGAAGAAGAAGAAATCGTCATTACCTTGACGAACAATGGGTACATCAAACGAGTAGCTAAGTCTGAATTCCGTGCACAACGCCGCGGCGGACGTGGCGTTCAAGGAATGGGGATCCACGATGAAGACTTCGTGAAGACGTTGGTTTCTTGTTCGACTCATGACACATTACTGTTCTTCACCAATAAAGGGAAAGTTTATAAAGCCAAAGGCTATGAAATTCCTGAGTATGGTCGGGCAGCCAAAGGGATCCCTGTGATCAATCTCCTAGGGATCGATTCTAGCGAACGGATCGAAGCGATCATTTCGGCTTCTGGTGGGCCTCAAGAAGGACGCTACTTGTTCTTCACGACGCGTCTAGGTGTGGTCAAACGGACCTCAGTGACGGCCTTTTCAAATATCCGTGCCAATGGTCTGATTGCGATCGGTCTTCGGGAAAATGATGAGTTGGTCAACGTAATTGAAACCCACGGCGAAGATGTCGTGATCATCGGAACCCACGATGGCTACTCTGTGACCTTCAAAGAAGCGCTTGTGCGGGATATGGGCCGAACAGCTGCTGGTGTGCGAGGCATTCGTCTAAGAGACGGAGACTACGTGGTAGGCGCTGCAGTGATCACAGAAGACAGTGAAGTCTTGGTCATCACTGAGAACGGCTATGGCAAGCGTACCAAAGGCTCTGAATACCCAATCAAAGGTCGGGGCGGAAAAGGGATCAAAACAGCCAACATTACGGCGAAAAACGGTCCATTAGCCGGCTTGACGACGGTCAGCGGTGAGGAAGACATCATGGTGATCACCGATAAAGGCGTCTTGATTCGTTTCAATGTAGCGACTGTTTCCCAAACTGGTCGGGCAACCTTAGGGGTTCGTTTGATGAAGATGGAAAACAATGCCAAAGTAGTGACGATGGCAACGGTTGAACCAGAAGTCGAAGAAGAACTAGCGACTGCTGAAGAAACAGCGGTACAAGACGTACCAGATGTGGAAGAAACAACGGAAGACACCACGGATACACAAGAATAAGCAATACGTTTTCTAGGAAGACAGCAACCTGCGAACCTGCAGCTTGCTGTCTTCCTATTCTTTTTCAAAAAATCGGCAGCAGCTGACGTATTTATCAGTGTAAGCGATTGTTTGCGGTGATGGGTAGATGCAGGGACGCAAAAAAACAGCTTGCAGTAAGGACGAAAAAAGTGTATAATAATTATTTGTGAGTAGTCTAATTAGACCACTCTCTCTGCTCCTAGAAAACTAGGGGCCAAAGTCCACAGGGAGGTGAAAAATCAATGGAAAACACGAAATATGAGATTTTATATATCATTCGTCCAAACATTGATGAAGAAGCAAAAGCCGCATTGATCGCTCGTTTTGACTCAATCTTAACTGATAACGGCGCTGAAGTTATCGAATCAAAAGATTGGCAAAAACGCCGTCTAGCGTATGAAATGGATGGATTCCGTGAGGGTATCTATCACATCGTTAAAGTTTCTTCTTCAACAACTGCAAGTGCAATCAACGAGTTTGACCGTCTTGCGAAAATCAATGATGACATTATCCGTCACATGATTGTCAAAGAAGAAGCATAATATTGTTTCACATGAAACAAAAGCGATGAGGAGATGATGAACTTTGATTAATAATGTTGTACTAGTAGGAAGACTAACCAAAGATCCTGATTTACGTTACACTTCTAATGGCACTGGTGTCGCAACCTTTACCTTGGCGGTAAACCGCAATTTTACCAACCAAAGTGGAGAGCGCGAAGCTGATTTCATCAACTGTGTTATTTGGAGAAAACCAGCGGAAACATTAGCAAACTATGCACGCAAAGGAACTTTATTAGGGGTTACTGGACGTATTCAAACCCGTTCATACGACAACCAACAAGGCCAACGTGTTTATGTAACAGAAGTCGTTGCTGACAACTTCCAATTATTAGAGTCGCGGAATGCTTCCGAGCAAAGACGCACAACTGATAGCGGATCTGGCAGTAACAATACGTATAACTCAAACAGTTCTTCTGGATTTGGTAACAATAACTCAAATCAAACTCAATCCTCTCAACCATCAGGAATGCCTAATTTTGATCGAGACAACTCCGATCCATTCGGAAACTCATCAATCGACATTTCAGACGATGATTTACCATTCTAAGAAATTGATAGGAGGGAAATAGGATGGCACAACAAAGAAGAGGCGGACGCAAACGTCGTAAAGTAGACTACATTGCTGCAAACCATATTGAACATATCGATTATAAAGATATTGAATTACTAAAACGTTTCATTTCAGAACGCGGTAAAATCTTACCACGTCGTGTAACTGGTACTGGTGCGAAAAACCAACGCAAACTTACCATTGCAATCAAACGTGCGCGTATCATGGGATTACTTCCATTCGTAGGCGAAGAATAAATCGAATGATTTTTATTGACAAGTTTCTTTTGAAGCTTGTCAATTTTTTTTATCCATCGAAGAGTAACTTGTTATTTTATATATAGATAGAATAACGAATGATAGAAATTTTTTCCTGGTTGGTTCACCAAAAAAGTTTCACGTGGAACTTTTTTGCATCAATCGCCTATTTGATTGTTTTGTGGTAAAATAAGGAACAAAGCTTCAAAAAAATGGGATGATACATTGAGGGGTAAAAAAGATGGCAGCAATTGGGTTGATTTCAATTGATAATTACGATGATTTGATTGAGAAAAAAGACGACAAACAAGTTTCTTATTTGAACTCGCTGATCACGACATTGATTTCTGATTGGGCAAGTGAGAATCATGTTTTTTACAAACGAATCAATTCCGAGCGGTTTCTTTTCGTCGCGAAGTATTCAGATATTGAGCGGATGAAGGAAGAAAAATTCCAATTTTTGACTAGAGTACGGCAAGTTGCGGAAAAAAATGATCTGCCATTAACGATCAGTATGGGGATCTCCTATGGGGAAGAGTCTTTTGAAGAGATCGGGGAAGTGGCACAAAACAATCTCGACATTGCGTTAGTTCGCGGCGGTGATCAAGTCGTTTTAAAAGAAGCCAAAGAAGAAGCGAAACCGCAATTCTTTGGTGGCAATACAGACGGCACACCCAAGAGAACGCGTGTTCGTTCTCGTGCCATGAGTACGGCGTTGAGAAAGATTTTTGCTGAAAACCAGCGGATCTTTATCATGGGTCATCGTTACCCGGACATGGATGCCTTAGGTTCGGCTTTTGGGGTGGCTTACATGGCGATGATGAGCGATAAAGAATGCTACATCATTTTAAATCCAAAAGAGATCACCGCAGACATTCAACGGGCATTGGAAGAATTGAAAAAATACCCCGAGCTGGAACGATTTGTGATCACTGGGGAAGAAGCAGTTAATTTATCAAATGAAGAAAGTGTGCTAGTGATGGTAGATTACCATAAGCCGTCGATGTCGATCTCGCAAGCGGTCTATGATGAATTTGACAAAATCGCAGTGATCGATCACCATCGTCGCGGGGATGAGTTTCCCGATAAGCCACTATTGACGTATATTGAATCTTCCGCGTCTTCGGCATCGGAACTGGTAGCAGAATTGATCCAGTATCGTGCTTCTCGCAGATCGCAAGTCCCGAAATTTATTACGACTTCTTTATTAGCGGGCATCTACGTGGATACGAAGAACTTCACGGTGCGAACCACTGGTCGGACCTTTGATATTGCTGGTTATTTGAAAAACCAAGGCGCAGATACGTCATTGGTTCAATACATGTTGAGTACGGATCTCGATTCCTATTTGATGATCAGTGAACTGGTTTCTCGCAGCCAGCATTTCCGAGAAGATATCGTGATTGCTGCAGCGGATGAAGATCGGGTGTACGATAGTGTCACCGTTGCGAAAGCGGCCGATACTCTGCTATCGATCAACGGGATCCATGCCGCATTTGTCATTACGAAACAACCAGGAGATTTGATCGGTATCAGTGCTAGAAGCACTGGTAAAGTCAATGTACAAACCTTGATGGAGGCATTAGGCGGCGGCGGACATTTTACCAACGCAGCCACGCAAATAAAGAACAGCAGCATTGGTGATGTAGAAAACCAGCTGCGAGCGGAATTAACGAAAAATGAACAATAACAAGGAGTGACCAAGATGAAAGTTATTTTCTTACAAGATGTCAAAGGCAAAGGCAAAAAAGGCGATATCAAGGAAGTCCCTAATGGCTACGCACAAAACTTTCTGATCAAAAACAACTTAGCCAAACCTGCCAACAATGAAAGCATGGCAGAATTAAAAGGCAAACAAAAAGCCAAAGAAAAACAAGACGCAGAAGTCTTAGCAGAAGCGAAAGAGTTAAAAGCACTTCTTGAAAAAGAAGAAACCGTTGTGAAGATCAATGCCAAAGCAGGGGAAGATGGCCGCTTGTTCGGTTCGATCCCATCAAAACAAATCGCAGATGCCTTGAACAAGCAATACAAAATCAAGATCGACAAACGAAAAATCGAATTGGATCAGCCGATCCGTGCATTAGGCTTTACACAAGTACCTGTAAAATTGCACCCACAAGTAACAGCAACGATCAATGTTCATACCATCCAAGAATAAGCATTACTCCCAACAGTCACATGTTGGGGTTTTTTTCGGCAAACGTCCAAGCAATCTTGTACTTTGGATGGGAATCTTGTAGAATGAATGGACGAAGGAGCGAATGGCATGAATGAAGTTTGGCAAAATCAAGTTCCCCCACAAGATATTGAAGCGGAACAAGCGGTCCTAGGGGCAGTCTTTTTAGATGCCGATGCGATCATCGATGCAATGGAAGTAATCGCCCCAGAAGATTTTTATCGCCGCAGCCATCAAATAATTTTTCAAGCAATGATCCAGTTGAACGACCGTAGTGAATCGATCGACTTGATTACGTTGAAAGCAGAAATTGAAAAAAGCAACAGTCTTGAAGATGTTGGCGGCCTGACGTATCTGACTGAATTGAGTCAAGCTTCACCATCAGCAGCAAGTATTGCTTATTATGCGAAGATCGTTGACGACAAAGCCACGTTACGCAATCTGATCCAAACAGCGAGCCGCATCGTAACCAAAGGCTTTGAACAAGATGAAGATGTGCAGTCGATCATTGATCAAGCAGAAAAAAGTATTTTAGAAGTATCCGAAAAGCGCAATAGCAATGGCTTCCAATCGATAGCGGAAGTCTTGAATCGGACGATCGAAACGATCGATCAGTTGGCGCAAAACAATGAAGAAATCACCGGATTACCTACGGGTTATGCGGCTTTAGACAAAATGACGGCGGGGCTGCAAAAAGAAGAGCTGATTATTCTCGCTGCCCGCCCCGCGGTAGGGAAAACCGCGTTTGCCTTGAATATCGCGCAAAATGTCGGAACGAAAACCGATCGTTCCGTAGCGATCTTTAGTCTGGAAATGGGGGCTGAATCATTGGTCAATCGGATGCTGTGTGCGGAAGGCTCGATTGAGGCCAGTCACTTGCGGACGGGGCAGCTCTCAGAAGAAGAGTGGCGGAATTTGATCGTTGCCATGGGCAGTCTTTCTAACGCCAATATCTATATCGATGATACCCCTGGGATCAAGATCTCTGAGATTCGGGCACGTTGTCGGAAACTGGCGCAAGAAAAAGGCAATCTCGGCTTGATTTTGATCGACTACTTGCAGCTGATTGAAGGAACGGGTCGCGAAAACCGCCAACAAGAAGTCTCTGAGATCTCTCGCCAATTAAAGAAACTGGCGAAGGAATTAAAAGTGCCAGTGATCGCACTTTCTCAGCTTTCTCGGGGTGTGGAACAACGACAAGACAAGCGTCCTGTTTTAAGTGATATCCGAGAATCAGGATCGATCGAGCAGGATGCCGATATCGTTGCTTTCTTGTACCGAGATGACTACTACCGCAGCGAAGGCGACGATGACGATGAACCAGAAGAACAACAAAACAACAATGTGATCGAAGTCATTATCGAGAAAAACCGGAGTGGTGCCCGAGGGACCGTCGAACTTCTATTTATCAAAGAATACAATAAGTTCTCCTCGGTCTCGCCGCGAGAAGAGTTCGGGTAAGACACCAACGATGTGAGCAACCAAGGCTCCTGCTGCCGTCTGCATTGCGCTGATGGCAGCAGGGCTTTTTTTATGTGTCGACTTTATTCGTTTTTACGTGTATAAATAATTAATGAGAAGAAAATAGTTCGTTTTTTACCCCTGAAAAATGAGAATTTAAAACGATTATTCGATTTTAGATTGAAAGAGCTTGCGAATCTTGTTACAATACTTAAGGAATGCACTAATTAAAGAAAGAGGTCATTATATGTCATCTGTAGTAGTAGTAGGTACACAATGGGGCGATGAAGGTAAAGGAAAGATTACGGACTTTTTGAGTGAAAACGCGGAAGTCATTGCACGTTATCAAGGTGGAGACAATGCCGGCCATACGATTAAATTTGACGGTGTGACCTATAAACTGCATTTGATTCCTTCTGGGATCTTTTATGCAGATAAAATCAGTGTCATTGGAAACGGGGTCGTTGTGAACCCGAAATCATTAGTTAAAGAATTAGCATACTTAAAAGAAAACAATATAATAACAGAAAACTTAAAGATTTCTGATCGTGCACATGTTATTTTACCTTACCATATCCATTTGGATCAGCTGCAAGAAGATGCCAAAGGTGACAACAAGATCGGTACCACGATCAAAGGGATCGGACCAGCCTATATGGATAAAGCTGCCAGAGTCGGCATTCGGATCGCTGATCTTTTAGACAAAGAAATTTTTGAAGAACGTCTGCGTATCAACTTAGAAGAAAAAAATCGTCAATTCGTGAAAATGTTTGACGCAGAGCCAATCGCTTTTGAAGACATTTTTGAAGAGTATTACGAATATGGCCAACAAATCAAAAAATATGTGACGGATACTTCGGTGATCCTTAACGATGCCTTAGATGAAGGCAAACGGGTTTTATTTGAAGGGGCACAAGGCGTGATGCTGGATATCGACCAAGGAACCTATCCTTTCGTGACATCATCCAACCCCGTTGCTGGGGGAGTCACTATTGGTAGTGGTGTGGGTCCTTCAAAAATCAACAAAGTCGTTGGTGTCTGCAAAGCTTACACCTCTCGGGTAGGAGATGGTCCTTTCCCAACGGAACTGTTTGATGAAACAGGTGAACAAATTCGTAAGATCGGTCGTGAATACGGAACAACGACAGGACGTCCTCGCCGTGTGGGCTGGTTTGATACCGTCGTGATGCGCCATTCAAAACGGGTCTCAGGGATTACAAACCTATCCCTTAACTCGATCGATGTTTTGAGCGGTTTAGAAACCGTGAAGATCTGTACCGCTTATGAACTAGATGGTGAATTGATCTATCATTACCCAGCAAGCTTGAAAGAGTTGAACCGCTGCAAACCAGTCTACGAAGAACTTCCTGGCTGGTCTGAAGACATTACTGGCTGCAAAACATTAGCAGATCTGCCAGAAAATGCACGCAATTACGTTCACCGCATCTCTGAATTAGTCGGTGTCCGCATTTCGACCTTCTCGGTAGGACCAGACCGCAGCCAAACCAACATTTTAGAAAGTGTTTGGGCGCAAATCTAATCTGACGCAAAAGCTTCAGAACAAGACGAAGAACTCCTGTGTCAAAAGCAGTCAACGATAAGTTTGGCTGCTTTTGATGAGAATTTCTTCTGTCTTGTTCTTTTTTTGCTATAATAGGGGGTAACGAGAGGGGTGAAACCATGTTTCAAATCATGACAGATTCCTGCTGTGATTTACCAGCAGCAAGATTAGCGGAGCTAGATGTTGCGTATATTCCGATGCTGATCGAATTAGACGGCAAAGAATATATCGATGATATGGGCAAAGAATTTGATACGGAATGGTTTTTAGGAAAACTAAAAGAGCATGCGCAGCCGACAACTTCTCAAATCAATGTCGGACGTTATATGGAGTATTTTCGGCCATATGTCGAAGCGGGCACACCGGTCCTTTATTTAGGTTTTTCTTCAGGAATGAGCGGCTCATTCCAAAGTGCCGTCCAAGCCGTAGCCTTACTAAAAGAAGAATACAAAGAAGTTGCGATCACCTTGATCGATACGCGCTCTGCGAGTTTAGGCGAAGGCTTCTTAGTGGCTGAAGCAGCCCAACAAAAAGCCCAAGGACGTTCGTTGCTGGAAGTCAGCCAATGGGTAGAAGAAAACAAACTGCGTTTAGATTCATGGGTCACCGTCGACGATTTAAAACAATTGGAACGCGGCGGCAGAATCTCTAAAACGGCGGCAGCGATCGGCGGATTGCTGAACGTGAAACCAATTATTACCGTCGATACTGCGGGAAAATTACGCAGCGTTGATCGAGTGCGGGGACGCAACAAAGCGATCCAAAAAATCGTAGATCAAACCATCGCCAATCTTCACGAATCAAAAACCAATACGGTTTATTTTGCCAATGCTGGCGATGCCGAAGCGGCGGAGAAAGTCATCAAACGTTTGACCGAAAAAGTTCCTGACATTATTATTCATCATTATCCATTAGGTCCAACGATCTCCAGTCATACCGGCTACGGCTGCTTGGCGCTGTTTTCATTCGGCAAAGCCCGTTTAGAACAAGCGTAACCTGCCAAAAATACCCGAAGCACCTAGACAAAATAAAAGAAACGCTCCAGTTGCAGCCTTGGTGGCGGGCAACTGGAGCGTTCTTTTTTTCAAAAGCAGCTTATTGATTCATTTCTGCTACGCGTTTTTGGACATCTTTGTTTTCTAAGAATTCATCGTAGGTCGTTTCGGCACGATCCACCACGCCTTTGCTAGAGACCGCAATGATACGGTTCGCAAGGGTTTGAATAAATTGGTGGTCATGAGAAGCAAACAACAATGAGCCGGTGAAGGCCATCAAGCCATCGTTTAATGCGGTGATCGATTCTAAGTCCAAGTGATTGGTTGGATCATCCAATACCAATACGTTGGCTTTTGAAAGCATCATTTTCGACAACATGCAGCGAACTTTTTCGCCCCCGGAAAGAACATTGACGGGTTTTAATACTTCGTCACCAGAGAATAACATGCGACCTAGGAAGCTGCGCAAGAAGGTATTGTCGTCTTCTTCTTTGCTTGCGTATTGACGCAACCAATCAACGATCGGGGTATCCGTATCAAATTCGCTGGTCGTATCTTTTGGCAAGTAGGCATGCTGCGTGGTCACGCCCCAACGAACACTACCTGTATCAGGAGTGATTTCCCCCATGATGACTTTGAATAGCGTTGTGGTGGTGATATCGCTATTGGCAACAAAAGCGACTTTGTCGTCTTTGTTCAAGGTGAAAGAGATATTGTCTAAAATCTTTTTGCCGTCGATCGTCACACTGACATTGTCGACTTGCAGCAAGTCATTCCCGATTTCACGTTCTGGTTTAAAACCGACAAACGGGTAGCGGCGAGACGAAGGTTGAATATCATCAAGAGTGATTTTATCCAACATTTTTTTCCGAGAAGTTGCTTGTTTGGATTTTGATGCATTGGCACTAAAGCGTGCGATAAAGTCTTGCAGTTCTTTGATCTGCTCTTCTTTTTTGGCATTTGATTGGGATTGTAATTTCGCAGCTAATTGGCTTGATTCCAACCAGAAATCATAGTTGCCGACAAACAATTTGATTTTGCCGAAGTCTAGATCGGCCATATGGGTACAAACTTTATTTAAGAAGTGGCGGTCATGGGAAACAACGATGACGGTGTTGTCAAAGTTGATCAGAAACTCTTCTAACCAGTTGATAGATTGGATATCCAATCCGTTGGTAGGCTCATCTAGGAGCAAGACGTCTGGCTTACCGAAAAGGGCTTGTGCCAGTAAGACTTTCACCCGTTGACCAGCAGTTAGATCTTTCATCAAGACATGATGCAATTCATCGGGAATGTTCAAGCCTTGCAAAAGAACAGCTGCTTCGGGCTCTGCTTCCCAGCCATCAAGTTCCGCAAATTCGCCTTCTAGTTCGGCGGCACGAATCCCATCTTCATCAGAAAAGTCTTCCTTCATGTAGATCGCGTCTTTTTCTTTCATCACTTCGTAGAGACGTTTATGGCCCATGATGACCGTTTCGATCACTGGAAACTCTTCGTAATCATAGTGGTTCTGCTTCAAGACAGCCATCCGTTCATCAGGACCTAAAGACACATTCCCGGTTGAAGGTTGGATCTCACCAGATAAAATTTTTAAAAAAGTTGATTTACCAGCACCATTTGCACCAATCAAACCATAACAATTACCAGGCGTAAACTTAATATTAACATCATCAAACAGTTTGCGGTCTGAAAAATGCAAACTTACATCACTTACTGTAATCAATTCTTTTCCTCACTTTATATAAATTGACATGGAGTCTCCTAGCATTATAGCGATGAATGTTGAAACTTTCAAGTAAAGCCGAGGATTTCATCAGGAAAGGCTTAGGGCTGGTGAAAGAAAAATTTTGGCTGCTGCTGCCTTCCTAGTAGAACCTGACGGCTTCCTATGCTAGAGTATTGGTAGAATAGTTAGACAAAGGAGCAGACGAATGGTGGATTGGTTGGTTGGATTGTCGCCATGGCAGCAAGCGTTGGCGGGGACGATCTTTACGTATGGTATGACGGCGCTTGGGGCAGCGCTAGTCTTTTTCTTCAAAGAAATCAATAAAAATGTCCTGAATACGATGCTGGGGTTTGCCTCTGGCGTGATGATCGCTGCTAGTTTCTGGTCGTTATTAGATCCTGCGATCGCACGAGCCGAAGAAAATGGCGACATTCCGTGGCTTGTGGTCAGCATCGGGTTTGGTTTGGGTGGTTTGTTTCTATATGCAGCAGATAAGACGCTCCCGCATATGCATTTTGGTCCGAATCATGAAACAGAAGGTTTGCCCAGTCATTTGAAGCGAACGATCTTGCTGGTCTTTTCGATCACGCTGCATAATATCCCAGAAGGCTTGGCGGTAGGGGTAGCGTTTGGGGCGGCGGCTAGTGCCGATGATCCGCGAGCAGCGATCTTAGCGGCGCTTTCGGTAGCGATCGGGATCGGGATCCAGAATTTTCCAGAAGGCGCAGCCGTTTCGATCCCCTTGCGCCAAGAAGGGTTAAGCCGAACCAAAGCCTTTATGTACGGGCAAGCGTCAGGGATCGTAGAACCGATCGCCGGTGTGATCGGAGCTTTGCTAGTAACGAGTATGTCCGCTGTCTTGCCGTATGCGTTGGCTTTTGCAGCGGGTGCTATGATCTATGTAGTGGTGGAAGAATTGATTCCAGAAGCGCAGCAAACCTTGACGAGTCGCCGCCATTTTGCGGTCTTTGGCGTCATGCTAGGCTTTATCTTAATGATGGTTTTAGATGTAGCATTAGGCTGATCGATAAAAAAACACCTGACTTTCCAAACGTCAGGTGTTTTTGATTTACTTGAAATTAACGATAATATTTTCTTGGCTTTTGGCGAATCGATGTTAACCAGCGAACGATCAAAACGGCTAGCAGCAAAGGAATCCCGAAACGGAAGACCAATCCGATCAGCCCACCAATAATGCCTAATACAACGGATAAAACAAGGGATGCTGCGATTAAAACTGCCACGACAGTAACGATTCTTCCTAATAAACTTTCTGTATTCATTGTGACTCCTCCTAGACTTTTTTTCTTATCCCTAGCATAGCAAGAAAGAAAAAGAAACACATCCAACTTAAGACGGAATAATTGCTCCGCCGTGCGCCATAGGTTTGTGATAAACTAAACATGAATGAATCATGAAAGGAGTCAAAAAGAATGAATGCAGAAATTCTCACGAGCCAAGTCATCACAGAAGGAGGGTGCAATGCCTGTTTGCCTTATGAACTCAATACCTTCACGCTGCAGCTGCCGGATGGTCGTAGTTTTTCGTTAGAAAACTTGGATGCTGCTGCATTAGTGATGCCAATTGCCCAGATCAATCAGTGGCAGACGCGCTTATTATTAGAAGAAGACGAAGGATTGATCTATCAAAAAGGAACGCAAGAAGTAATTTTCGTAGAGGGCAGCCGTCAGGATACGTTTTCCAGCAAAGGACAGACGATTTCTTGTCCGAAAAAGAGTTGCGAAGCTGACGTCTTTGCCACAACCAATCGAGTGCTGACAGAATTGTTTGGCATCGAACCGATTTCCTTCGTTCTGCGGGCTGCACAAGCATAAGAGGACGAAAAAAAGCCGCTTGCGCATGTACCGACCTTTTAAAGTTAGCTTTTTAGTCTAACTATTGGAAGTCATGACAGCAAGTGGCTGTTTTTTCGTATCGTTACTTACGGATCTGGCCTTCGCCATAAATAATGTATTTGGTAGAAGTCAGTGCTTCTAACCCCATTGGCCCACGGGCATGGAGTTTTTGCGTCGAGATGCCGATCTCGGCACCAAAGCCAAACATAAAGCCATCGGTGAAACGGGTCGAGGCATTGACGTAAACCGCCGCCGCATCAACTTCTTTCAAGAAGCGTTGGGAAGCGAAATAATCATCGGTGATGATCGCTTCGGAGTGCTTCGTATTGTAGCGATTGATGTGAGCAATGGCTTCTTCTAGCGAAGCCACAACTTTGATCGCTAAGATATAGTCTAAAAACTCGGTTGCCCAGTCCTCTTCAGTGGCAAGCTGTGCATTGTTCAAAAACGCCAATGCTTTTTGATCCCCTCGCAATTCGACTTGATCGGCAAACTGCTTTTCTACCATAGGCAAAAACTCCGCTGCCACTGCTTCATGGACGAGGATCGTTTCGATGGCATTGCAGACAGAAGGGCGTTGAGTCTTTGCATTCGTGACGATCGCCAGTGCCATCGGCAGCTGGGCTGCTTGGTCGATGTAGATATGATTGTTGCCGGTGCCGGTTTCGATCACTGGCACCGTGGCGGTCTCTTTGACACGACGAATCAAACCGGCGCCTCCCCGAGGGATCAAAACATCCAAGTAATCTGTCAGCCGCATCAGCTCAGCCGCTGTTTCGTGGCTCGTGTCTTCGATAAACTGGATCGCATGGCGGGAGTGTCCATTGGCAGCTAAAGCCTCTTGTAAAATAGTCACGAGGACTTGATTGGAGTGGAAGGCTTCCTTTCCACCACGCAAAATCACGGCATTTCCTGATTTGAAACACAGACTAGCTGCGTCAGTGGTGACATTAGGGCGGGCTTCGTAGATGATGCCGATGACCCCTAAAGGCACTCGTTGTTGACCAATCAAAAGATCGTCAGCATTGCGCCACATTTTATCCACGGCACCGATTGGGTCGGGCAATTGGGCGACTTCTCGGATGCCGTTAGCCATCTCGGTGATCCGTTGTTCTGTCAGCAACAGTCGATCCAGCATTGTCTGGCTGGTTCCTTTGGCTTTTGCGGCGGCTAGATCTTGTTGATTAGCAGCTAAAATCGTCTCGGCAGCTTTTTCTAAAGCATCGGCCATCGCTGCCAGTAGGTGGTTTTTTTCGCTGGCACTCAGTAAGCTTAATGTCTGGGCGCTTGCTTGAGCTTGTTGACCGATCGTTTGCAAGTTGCTCATTGCTCATCCTCCGTTCGTTGATAAAAGTGGGTGCCGACAGGTTCCCCTGCGAGCAAGTCAAAAATAATTTTCGGCTGCTTGCCGTTAGCCAGCAGCATGTGACTGTTCAAGTCTAAGATACGTTGGGCGGCTTTTAGTTTACTGGTCATACCGCCGGTTCCATAAGGACTGCCTTTTCCCGTAGCTTGTTCTAAAAGTTCTGGGGTGATTTCATTGATTTCGGAATACAAAACGGCATCAGGATCATTCAGCGGATTGGCGGAATAAAAGCCGTCGATATCAGAAAGCATGATCAAAAGCTCGGCTTTCGTCAACTGAGCGACGATCGCTGACAGCTGGTCATTGTCGCCGAATTTGGTGAGATGATCCAATTCATCCACTGCTACCGTGTCGTTTTCATTAATGATCGGGATGATCCCCATCGTAAGTAATTGCTCTAAGGTGTTGCTAACGTTTTGACGGCTTTGGGGAAATTCGATGATGTCTCTGGTCAGTAGGATCTGTGCAGTCTGCTGGCTATAGCTTTGAAAACGCTGGTTGTAGATCGTCATCAGTTCCGATTGGCCAACGGCGGCCACGGCTTGCTGCTGCGGGATCTCCACGGGTCGTTCTTTCAAATTCAACTTGTTCATGCCAACACCGATCGCACCAGAAGAAACTAAGATGATTTCTTTGCCTTGGTTTTGCAAAGCTGCTAAGACAAAGGCTAATTCATCGATGCCAGCTAGATTGATGGCACCATTGGGATAAATCAACGAGCTGGTGCCGATTTTTACAACGATTCGGTTTTTGTTTGAAAGATCTGCGCGCATATGCCACCGCCTATTTTTTGATATTTTTTCTATTGTACTCGCAAACGGGCGTTTCGTCATGTCCTTTTTTCTTTTTGGTCTATTTTTAAACGAAGAAATTGTAAAGACTTTTCGATAATTGTGTTTTCCATGAAGAAAATAGTTCTTCCTATGCTAAAATAGCTATATGTTTTATTATTGGAGGAACCCATGAAATTACGAGGATTTGAAATTATTACAGCATATAAAGAAAAAAGCATCACCTTGCCTCAACGTGCCACCCATCATGCGGCTGGTTACGACTTTGAAGCAGCGGAAGAAATCGTGGTGCCAAGCATTTGGAAAGCGGGCGTGATCGACGGGGTCAAAGCGCTTTTTGCGAAAGAGACCGCAAAACAGTTGAAGCCAACCTTGATTCCCACGGGGATCAAAGCCTATATGGGGGAAGACGAGTATTTGCAGCTGACAAATCGTTCCAGCAATCCTTTGAAACGTTTCTTAGTCTTGACGAATGGTGTCGGCGTCATCGACAGCGATTACTATGACAATCCAGATAATGAAGGGCATATCATGTTTCAGTTTACCAATTTCGGCCCCACAGATGTCGTCATTAAAAAAGGCGAACGGATCGGCCAAGGAATTTTCTTGCCGTTCTTAAAAGCTGATCAAGATACAACCACTGCCAGCCGAACCGGCGGCTTTGGCTCCTCGAATCAGTAAATCCTGCCTGGGGGTCTGTTTGATAGAAGTAGTGGAGGAGATCAATGGCAAAAAAAGCAAAAAGTCAATTTGTCTGTCAAAATTGTGGGTATAGTTCCCCTAAATATTTAGGGAAATGCCCCAATTGCGGCAGCTGGAATTCAATGGTGGAAGAAGTGATCCAAGAAACCGCCGATCGTCGAGTACGTACGACATTGACGGGGCAAAAGATGCAGCCGACGAAAATCGCCGATGTCGTACCGAAAAAAGAACCGCGGGTCCAAACGAAACTCGCTGAGTTGAATCGCGTCTTAGGCGGCGGCGTGGTCCCAGGCTCCTTGATTTTGATCGGTGGGGATCCAGGGATCGGAAAATCGACGCTGCTCTTGCAAGTTTCCCAGCAATTAGCAGCGATCGGCGGGACGGTCTTGTATGTGTCAGGAGAAGAAAGTGCCGAACAAATCAAAATGCGGGCGCAGCGCTTAGGCGCCATCGACACAGAATTTTATCTCTATGGGGAAACGGACATGTCAGAGATCAGTAAAGCGATCGAAAACATCCGCCCAGATTATGTGATCATCGATTCGATCCAAACCATGACCCAACCGGATATCACCAGCGTGGCAGGCAGTGTCAGCCAAGTGCGAGAAACGACCGCAGAATTGCTGAAAATCGCCAAAACCAATGGCATCGCCATCTTTATCGTTGGCCACGTGACGAAGGAAGGCTCGATCGCAGGACCGCGGATGTTGGAGCATATGGTGGACACCGTCTTGTATTTCGAAGGCGAAAAGCACCACAGTTTTCGAATTTTGCGGGCCGTCAAAAACCGCTTTGGGTCCACCAATGAGATCGGGATTTTTGAAATGGAAGAAGGCGGGTTGAAAGAAGTCGCCAATCCGTCACAAGTCTTTTTGGAAGAACGCTTAGAAGGCGCAACTGGATCGGCGATCGTAGTGGCAATGGAAGGCAGTCGGCCAATCTTGGTGGAGATCCAAGCACTGGTCACGCCAACGATGTTCGGCAATGCCAAACGCACGACGACGGGGCTAGACTTCAACCGCGTCTCACTGATCATGGCGGTTTTAGAAAAACGGGCAGGCTTGCTGCTGCAAAATCAAGATGCCTACTTAAAAGCAGCCGGCGGGGTCAAATTAAATGAACCTGCGATCGATCTAGCGATCGCTGTGAGTATCGCGTCTAGCTACAAAGAAAAAGGCACCAGCCCGACGGAGTGTTTTATCGGTGAAATTGGCTTGACGGGTGAGATTCGCCGAGTCAACGCGATCGAGCAACGGGTCAAAGAGGTGCAAAAACTAGGTTTTACGAAAGTTTATTTGCCGAAAAATAATCTGACTGGCTGGCAGCCGCCCAAAGGCATCGAAGTCGAAGGCGTGTCTACCTTAGCCGAAACCTTGCGGAAAGTCTTCCGTTAAAGTGGAGTCAATGCAAGAGCAAGGGGCAATCGCCTCTCCTCTTGCCCTGACGCTGCTGATTCATTCGTTTGAACCAACCGACCGACAGCCGCTGACTGGCGGAAGGAGCCTGTCTGGCAGCACGGATTTTTGAACAAAAGAAACTTACTGGAGTATGGAGGAACATGTATGCAGAAACGAGTCATTACCGCACTAATGGTACTTGCCGGAGCAAGTCTGGGGATCTCACTGATGCCTATCGCATGGCAAGCCATTGGGCAAACCCAAAATGAATGGCTGAATAATAACATCACTAATAGTTTGCTTGGAGCCCTTATTTTCTTTTTATTATCTTTACTATTAGCGAAATATATTGCAGCCGGTATTCGCAAAATTGAAGAAAAACTAAGTGAATTGAGCTTAACGTATCTCTTGTTTGGCGCAATTGGTTCGATCATCGGTCTGATGATCGGTGTGATCGTGTCGATTCCTTTTTACAATTGGGATATTCCTTTTATCAACGGGATCGCCCCAATCTTAGTGATGGTCCTGTTAGGGTATCTCGGTTTTCAGATCGGGACGACACGGATCGATGAATGGAAAAAAGTCTTTGCCCCAAAAAACAAAAAGGCAGAGCCCCAAGAGCAAGATGAACAGCAGATGCTGGAAAGAAAAATCGCGGACCATTTCCACAAATACAAAATTTTGGATACCAGCGTGATCATTGATGGTCGGATCTATGACATTGCTAAAACGGGCTTTTTAGAAGGCGTCTTGCTGATCCCGAATTTTGTCTTGTACGAATTGCAATACATCGCAGATTCTGGCGATAGTTTGAAACGGGTTCGGGGCCGCCGCGGCTTGGATATTTTGAATGCTTTGCAAAAAGAAGAAGGCATCGCAGTTGAGATGTATGAAGGCGATTTTGAAGACATTTCCGAAGTTGATAGCAAGCTGATCAAGTTAGCGAAGATGCTGGATGGTGTCGTCGTGACCAATGATTACAATCTAAACAAAGTTTCTGAATTTCAAAATGTGCCTGTCTTGAATATCAATGCGTTGGCCAATGCGGTCAAACCAGTGGTGATTCCAGGAGAAAGCATGCACGTCTTAGTGGTGAAAGCTGGCACGGAGCGCCAGCAAGGGGTCGCTTATCTAGATGACGGGACGATGGTCGTGGTGGAAGATGGCCAGCATTACATGAATGAACACATCGAAGTGATCGTCACCAGCGCCTTGCAAACGGCAGCTGGGCGGATGATTTTTGCCAAACCAGCCCATTCTGGTCGCGGCATCGACAACAAAGAAGGATCGAAATCAGAGAAATAATCCTAGGCAGCTGGCGTAAAATATGCCAGCTGCCTTTACTAATTGGGTTATTGATTGTACAATTCAACTTGAGGGTTCTGTTTTTTACGCGGGTCTTTCCCACTAAACTGAACAATAAGCCCCAAGCAGCTTGGCTGGCTTGGAAATCAGATGAAGGAAGAGGAAAACAATGACAAAAGTACGTGTACGTTACGCGCCAAGTCCAACAGGACATTTACACATCGGGAATGCTCGGACGGCTTTATTCAATTATTTGTTTGCTCGTCACAATGACGGTGAATTTATTATCCGAATCGAAGACACCGATCAAAAAAGAAACATTGAAGATGGTGAAAAAAGCCAGCTTGAAAACTTGCAATGGTTAGGAATGGATTGGGACGAATCACCTGAAAATCCAGGAGAATACGGTCCGTATCGTCAATCAGAACGCGGCGATATCTACCAACCACTGATCGATCAATTGCTTGCAAGCAATCGTGCGTATAAGTGTTATTGTACGGAAGAAGAACTGGAAGCCGAACGTGAAGGCCAAAGAGCTCGTGGCGAAATGCCCCATTATGCAGGGAAATGTGCCAACTTAACACCAGAAGAGCAAGCCGAAAAAGAAGCACAAGGCTTGAAACCAGTGATTCGTTTCCGTGTCTCTCGCAATACTGAATACAAATTCCACGACATGGTCAAAGGCGAGATCGTTTTTGAATCAGATAATGTCGGTGGCGATTTTGTCATCCAAAAACGTGACGGTATGCCGACTTACAACTTTGCAGTAGCAGTCGATGACCATCATATGAAAATCACCCATGTGCTGCGTGGAGATGACCACATCGCCAACACACCAAAACAGTTGATGATCTATGAAGCATTTGGCTGGCAAGCACCAGAATTCGGGCATATGACGTTGATCATCAATAGCGAAACCGGGAAAAAATTAAGCAAACGGGACGAATCGATTCTCCAATTCATCGAGCAATACCGTGAGTTGGGTTATCTACCAGACGCTATGTTCAACTTCATTGCACTTTTAGGCTGGTCACCAGTAGGGGAAGAAGAAATCTTCTCTCAAGAAGAATTGATCAAAATCTTTGATCCTGAACGGTTGAGCAAATCACCAGCTGCCTTCGATGCCAAGAAGTTGGAATGGGTCAATAACCAATACATGAAACAAATGGATCTGGATGAATTGACGGCAATGTGCGTCCCTTACTTGGTAAAAGCCGGTCGCATCGAAGAAACATTGACCGAAGAAAAAGCTGCCTGGTTGAAAAAAATCGTTTCCTTGTATCAACCGCAAATGAGTTTTGCGGCACAAATCGTCGACCTTTCGGAATTGTTCTTCGAAGAACACCCTGAATTAGATGATGCAGCCAAAGAAGTCTTAGCAGGAGAAACTGTACCGACGGTTTTGACAGCCTTTAAAGAAAAATTACAGGCGATGCCAGTCGTTGAGGCTGCGGCAGTCAAAGCAGCCATCAAAGAGATCCAAAAAGAAACAGGCATCAAAGGCAAGAATTTATTCATGCCGATCCGCGTGGCGGTCTCAGGCCAAACCCACGGACCAGAACTACCAGATACCGTTGAATTATTAGGGAAAGAAAAAGCCCTTGATCATTTGAATAACGTGTTATAAACACAGCGAATAGACGAAGTACTAGCCGATTTTTTTCAGAGAGACCACGGAAGGTGAGAGTGGTCAAAAAAGGCTAGGAAATGCACCTAGGAGTGGCTTTGGCGCAAGTCAAAGACGAAGCCAGCGGACGTTACCCGCTTGAAGGCAGTGCCGAACTGCGAACAAAAGTGGGACCACGCAAAAAAGCGTCTTTTGAATAAGGAAACTTATTTGAAAGACGCTTTTTTCGTATCAAGAAGTTTGGATAAAGTAGGTGAGAAGATGACTTGGTTCAAAAAAGCAATTGCGGCAACAAAAAAACATGATCCATCGGTACGATCAACGTTGGAGATCATCATCACATACCCAGGATTTCATGCCTTGTTTTGGCATCGTTGGTCGCATTTTTTGTTTCAGCATCGCTGGTATTTTTTGGCAAAACTGACGGCCCAGTTTTGGCGTTTCTTGACTGGGATCGAGATTCATCCTGGTGCGCAGATCGGCCAAGGGGTCTTTATCGATCATGGGATGGGCATCGTGATCGGGGAAACGGCGATCATTGAAGATGATGTCGTCTTGTTTCACGGGGTCACCTTAGGGGGAACCGGTAAAGAGCGGGGCAAGCGTCATCCCACGGTTAAAACCGGTGCGTTTCTCTCAGCCCATGCGCAGATCTTAGGCCCTGTCACGATCGGTGAGCGTGCTAAGATCGGCGCCAATGCAGTGGTTTTGAAGGATATCCCCGCAGAAGCAACTGCTGTCGGAATCCCAGCAAAGATCGTTCGAATCAAAGGAAAGAAGGTTACCCACGATGATTAAAATCTATAATACGCTGACACGGGAAAAAGAAGTGTTTCAGCCATTAGAAGAAAAGAAAGTAAAAATGTATGTTTGCGGACCCACCGTCTATAACTACATCCATATCGGGAATGGCCGCAGTACTGTGTCGTTTGATACCGTGCGCCGTTATTTTGAATACCGCGGCTATACAGTGGACTATTTGATGAATTTTACCGATGTCGATGATAAAATCATTCGTGCGGCAAAAGAATTAGGCACGACGGCCCCAGAAGTGGCAGAGCGTTTTATCAACGCCTTCAATGAAGATACCGCAGCGCTGAACGTCAAACCTGCTACGATGAACCCTCGTGTGATGGATCATATCGAAGACATCATTGCCTTTATTGCTGCTCTTGTAGAAAAAGGCTATGCCTATCCAGTCAATGGCGATGTTTATTACCGTACCCGTAAATTTGCTCACTATGGGCAATTAAGCGACCAATCCATCGATGAGCTGGAAGTCGGCGCAAGCCAGCGGACCGGTGAAGAACAAAAAATCAAGGAAGATCCGTTGGATTTTGCTTTGTGGAAAGCGGCAAAAGGCGATGAGATCGCTTGGGAATCTCCTTGGGGAGCCGGTCGTCCTGGCTGGCATATCGAATGCTCGGTGATGGCGACCAAACACCTAGGCGAGACCATCGATATTCATGGAGGCGGACAAGACTTGACCTTCCCGCATCATGAAAATGAGATCGCCCAAAGCGAGGCGAAAACTGGCAAGACCTTTGCCAACTATTGGATGCATAACGGCTATGTGACGATCGGTGAAGACGAAGAAAAAATGAGTAAGTCACTGGGCAACTTCGTCACGGTGCATGAGATGGTCAAAAAAGTTGATCCGCAGGTGCTGCGTTTCTTTTTGGCAACGACCCAGTACCGCCGACCAATCAAATACAGTGAGACTACCTTGCATGAAGCACAAACCAACCTGCAAAAATTGCGGACGACCTATGAAAATGCCAAATTCCGCTTGAATAGCAGTCATTATCAAGCCAGCGATGAGGACGTCAATGCAGCGGTTCTGGAAGAATTTGAAGAACGTTTCGTCAAAGAAATGGACGACGATTTCAATGCGGCTAACGGGATCACTGTGGTCTATGAATTGGCGAAGTGGCTGAACTTAGCTAGCGAAGACCCAGAAACAGATTTGGCTTTATTAGCGGCTGGATTAGCCAAATTCAGCGAATGGCTGACGATTTTCGGGATTTATTTTGTATCCGAAGAATTGCTGGATGAAGAAATCGAACAGCTGATCAATGAACGGATCGCCGCCCGCAAAGCCAAAGATTTTGCCCGCAGCGACCAAATCCGTGATGAGTTGAAAGAACAAGGGATCATCTTAGAAGATACCCCGCAAGGAACCCGATGGAGACGAGAAGCATGAGAGATTATAAACAATTGAATGGTTTGGCATTGGCCTATGTGGGGGATGCGGTCTATGAAGTCTATATTCGCGATTATTTAGTCGCCCAAGGCCAAACCCGCCCGAACCAACTGCACCATATGGCGACCCACTATGTGTCGGCCAAAGCCCAAGCGGCATTGATCCAAAAGATGTTGGATGAAGAGATCCTGACCGAAGAAGAACATGATTTTTACCGCCGCGGCCGTAATAGTAAAAGCCATACGGGTGCCAAAAATGCCGATGTCACGACGTATCGTATCGCTACTGGCTTTGAATCGCTGATCGGGTATTTGCACCTCACGCAGCAACAAGAACGCTTAGACGAGCTAATAGACTGGTGTATAAAGAAAGTAGGAGAAGAAGATGCGAGAAAAACCGCAAAGAAAGCGTCCAAATAAAAAAACAGCTGGCCGATCAGAAGCCAGACAAGAAAATAAACCGGATCGCCGCAAAGAAGCCGCTGGAGAAGCCATCGAAGATAATTTTGTCTTCGGCTATCATGCGGTTGCTGAAGCCTTGAAAGAAGGGCGAGGCAACAAGCTGTTTCTTTCCGAAGAAGCACGGGGAGAAAAAATCGATCGTTTGAAAGAAATGGCGCGGGAACAGGCAGTTCCAGTCAAATGGGTGCCAAAACAAAAGCTGGATACGATGAGTGACCAAGGGGTCCATCAAGGCATGATCTTGGCGATCACCCCTTATCAGTATTTGACCTTGGATGAATTGTTGGCCCAAACGAAAGAACAGCCGCTGTATCTGATTTTAGATAATCTAGAAGATCCCCATAATTTCGGCTCCATCATGCGAACCGCTGATGCCAGCGGCGTAGACGGGATCATCATTCCAAAACACCGTGCGGTGGGGATCACGCCAATCGTGGTGAAAACGTCGACCGGCGCAGTGGAACATATCCCTGTGGCCCGCGTGACCAACTTGACCCAAGCAGTCCAGCAACTGAAAAAAGCTGGTTTTTGGATCTTCGGTACGGATATGAGTGGCAGTGATTACCGCACATGGAATGCCAAAGGGGCGGTCGGTTTGATCATCGGCAACGAAGGTCGCGGCATGGGGGAAGGTTTGAAAAAAGAAGTGGATCAAATGCTGACGATCCCAATGACTGGGCACGTGCAGAGCTTAAATGCCAGTGTGGCGGCAGGTTTGTTGATGTATCAGGCCTTTACTAGCCGAAATGGGGCGTCCCAATGAAAACCCCTTTGCTGATCGTGGATGGCTACAATATGATTGGCGCTTGGCCGGAGCTGGTTCTTTTGAAAAATCAGGACCGTTTAGAAGATGCCCGAGAAGCCTTACTGAATCGGCTGTCGAATTATGCAAAATATGAAGGGTTGAAAATCATCGTTGTTTTTGATGCTCAACTGGTGCCTGGTGTGACCCAAAGTTACACCAAATATCAGCTGGAAGTTATTTTTACCGAAGAAGGAGAGACCGCCGACAGCTACATCGAACGAATCGCTGGTGAATTAAACAATCGATTGACCCAAGTCACCGTCGCTACCAGCGATTTAGCCGAACAGTGGGTGATCTTCTCTCAAGGTGCTTTGCGAACTTCGGCACGGGAATTGTACAAAAGCGTGGAAAAAACGGAAAAAGACATCCACGAGCATCAAACCGACTTGCGGTTTGAAAATTTCCGCCGCAATTCCCCTTGGTCACCTGAACAATTAGCCGAACTTGAAAAGAAATTGCAAGACCTTAGTTAGGGACAAAGTTGGTCTGGTAAATTAGAAGATGTCCCAGCCATTTATGATACGCTCCTTTTGTAGCAAATGAAGCAAAAACAAAAGGAGTGATCTCGATGCGCACAAAGGAAAGACAAGTATCGCACCGTTCAGATAGATTTGAAGAGTTGTTCAGAAAATATCGACCGATCGTTGAGATTTTGCATAAAAAATATTATCTGCGGGATTATGACTTAGATGATTGGCTGCAAGAAGGCAGGATCGTTTTTAATAAGTGTCTAAAGACTTACGATAAGGACAAAGGAACGACGATCGGTATCTTGTTTAAGCGTTCCTTTGAGAACCGTATCTGCAGCCTGTTGCGGGCGCAGCATGCCCAAAAACGCAAAGCTCAAGTCGATGCCTGCTCGCTGGAAGAAAAGCTTTTACAAGAAGGCAATCGGTTTTTGACCGATCATAATCGCTGTGCGGAAACTGCAGAGACCTACTTGTTCGTTAATGAATCGTTGGCAGAGTATCCGAAAAGTTTATCGTCTTTAGAACGAATGGTTATAATGAATTATTTAAAAGGATTAGAACTTGATCAGATTGCCGCTCAAGAAAAGCTGCCTTATGAAAAAATAAAAAGCGCTTTCAGTCGCGGTCGGACAAAGTTGATAGCGCTTATCAAGGGTGTTTAACAAAAATCTTATTGAAAGTAGAATTATTTTATGGTAAACTTGAAATTTTCTGCTTTTCGTGGTATGATGATGCTCGAGGTGAATGCGATGCCAACAACTTTAGCTACGATCAAGAAAGATTTAGAAGGCCGTATCGGTAGTGAGATTATGCTAGTTGCTCAGACTGGACGTAAGCGTCAAACTGAACGTCGCGGCGTTTTGACAGAAACTTATCCTTCAGTTTTTGTTGTAGATTTGGATCCAAATGAGAATTCATTCGAGCGGGTTTCTTATAGTTATTCAGATATTTTAACTAGAACTGTTGAGATTGAATTTTTATCAGAAGCTGTTTGAAACAAGAAGAGTTGACACTTTGTTGACTCTTTTTTGGTTCAATAAGATAAGGAGTGATGGGATGGCGTTTTTTCTAAAAGAGTTAGGGGAAATGACTGGGGTGGAGTTTTATCAGCTTGCCCGTTTGCGTACAGCGGTTTTTGTGGTGGAACAAGCGTGTGCGTATCAAGAGATCGATGCGATCGATGCACAAGCCAAACATTTATGGGCCCTTGATGAGGAAGGGCAGATCGTTTCGTACGCCCGTATTTTCCAGCAGGAACAAACGGTGCATTTTGGTCGGGTCATTGTGGCACCAGCATACCGGGGGCAAAAAGAAGGCCATCGTCTGATCAAAGAAGTTTTGCATCGCATTGAGCAGTGTTATCCAGCTTTGCCTATTGAGATCGAAGCACAAGCCCACTTAGAAAAATTCTACGGCCAGTATGGCTTTAAAACCATTACACCGCCTTTTTATGAAGACGGGATCCTGCATGTCGGGATGAAAAAAGAAGCAAGCACAGCGACTCTCTAGCGAGGTTCGCGTGCTTGCTTCTTTTAGCGCTATGATTGATGGATCGGATGAATCCGAATCGCTTCTTTCGACCTTATTGACTAAGAGCCGTTTTTTTATCGGATCGTATCATCCAATGATGTTGGACGTGGATCCACAGTGTTGGCAGGAGGCGTTTGCGCTTTTAGAAGGTCACGAATCTCTTCTAAATAATCCTCTGCAGTGACTTCTGGTACTTCTTCTTCCTCAGGTTGTTGTTTCAGATTGCGTAGTTTGTTGACTGCTTTGACAATCAAGAACAAGACAAATGCGGTAATCAAGAACGTAATAATGGCAGTAATTACGCGGCCGAAATCAAAGACCACATTTTTGGCTGGTTCAAAGACCAAGCCAGAAAAGGCATCTGCGTTACCAAAGAGTGATAAGATCCATGAAACCAATGGTGTCAGCAATCCTTCAACTAAACTAGTGACGATTGCGGTGAAGGCACTCCCGATCACGACCCCGATCGCCAAGTCAATGACGTTTCCTCGTAAAATAAATTCTTTAAATTCTTTAATCATCCTGTATCCTCCCTTCTAAATCTTACTGACAGTATAGCGAAAAACGCGGGATTTATAAAAAAAAACGCTCGCTGCAACAGGTTTGATCAGTGAGCCGAGGAGAAAGTTTGTCAGCTATGCTATAATTGAAGAGATAATTTTGCTTCTAGAAGGGGTGTCACATGTCTATTGAATTAAAAAAAGGTGTTCGGTTAACGGTGCTACCGACCAAAAAGTATAAAACGATCCGTTTTTTCGTTCGGTTTACTGCACCATTGCAGGCTGAAATGACCGCCAAACGGACCTTATTGACCAGTTTATTAGAAACGACTAGTTTGGCTTATCCGACACAGACCGCATTTAGCAGTCAGCTGGCAGAGCTTTACGGTGCCAGCTTTGGTATGAATGTCAACAAACGGGGCAATCTGCATCAAATCAATGCAGCGATGTCCTTTGTCAACGGGAAGTACGTGTCAGATGAAGCAGTATTGCCGCAAGCAGCCGCTTTTTTAGCAGAAGTTTTGTTCCATCCGAATGCCCACGAGGAGCAGTTTGAAGAAAAGAACTTCACCATCGAAAAGCACAACTTGATCGCCTATATGAACAGCGTGGCAGAAGATAAGCAAGCATTGGCTTCTTTAGGGCTGCAAGAGTTGTATTTCGAAAACGATCAGAATCAGAAGTATCCGAGCTTTGGCCGTCCCCAAGACTTAGAAGCTGTGACCGCAAAAGAGCTTTACCAAACCTATCGCTCAATGATGGACAATGACCAAATCGATATTTTCGTGATCGGCGATGTGGTTGAAGCAGAAGTTGCGGCGCTCTTCCAAAACATGGCCTTTACCGATCGGCCAGACCAAGCAATGCCGGTCTTTTATCAGCAAGCGGCGGAAAACATCATTCGCGAGAAAATCTTGCGAGAACCAATCATCCAAGCCAAATTGAACTTAGGCTATCATACTGGCGTGTATTATGACCAAACCGAGCGGATCGCCTTTATGGTCTTCAACGGGTTGTTTGGCGGATTCCCTCATTCAAAACTGTTTATGAATGTCCGAGAGAAAGAAAGTTTGGCGTATTATGCTTCTAGCAGTATCGATACGTTTCGTGGGTATTTGTCGGTCCAAACGGGGATCGATGGTAAAAACCGCGATAAGGTCTTCAAATTGATCGAACAGCAGCTGCAAAGCTTGCAGCGTGGCGAAGTCACCGCGGAAGAACTGGCACAAACAAAAGCGATGTTGAAAAACCAGTACTTGCTTTCATTGGATAACCCACAAGCACTGATCGAAACAGCCTATCTGAATCAGTGGGTATCGAATACGAAAATGACGGAAGATGAATTTATGCAGAAATTGGCACAAGTGACCGTGGCAGATGTCCAAGCATTGGCTCAAAACGTGTCCTTGCAAGCTATATTCTTCCTGGATAAGGAGACGACCCATGAATAAAAAAGTCTATCAGCAAATCAATGAGACCCTTTATGAAGAAGTATTGCCAAACGGCTTGAAAGTTTATTTGCTGCCAAAAGCCGATTTCCATAAAACTTACGGACTTTTCAGTACGAACTATGGCTCTGTCGACAATCATTTCGGGTTTTCACCCGAAGAATTGCATCAAGTCCCTGATGGCATTGCCCATTTTCTAGAGCACAAACTGTTTGAAAAAGAAGACGGCGATGTCTTTCAAACCTTTGGTCAGCAGGGGGCTTCTGCCAATGCCTTTACCAGTTTCACGAAAACCAGCTACCTTTTTTCGGCAACCGATCAAATCAAGCTGAACCTTGAAACGTTGATCGATTTCGTTCAAGCCCCGTATTTCACAGAAGAAACCGTCGAAAAAGAAAAAGGGATCATTGGTCAAGAAATCCAAATGTATGATGACGATCCAAACTGGCAGCAGTTTTTCGGCATCATCAAAAATCTGTATCCGAAGCACCCCTTGCATATCGATATCGCTGGTACGGTGGAAAGCATTGCGCAGATCACCGCAGAAGACTTGTATCTTTGCTACAATACCTTCTATCACCCAAGCAATATGACGCTTTTTGTGTTAGGCAATATCGATCCTGAAGAAACGATGGCGTGGATTCGGACCAATCAAGCGGCCAAGACCTTTCCAGAAACGCAGGCGATCATTCGCCAGTTTCCTGCAGAAACCTTTGCCGATATTCAAGCAGAATCAAGTCTTACCATGCCAGTAACACGTGCCAAAGGCGTATTAGGGATCAAAGGAGACTTGAACAAACTGCCGAAATCAGGAAGAGAGCTCTTGCGCTTCAAAAATGCGTTGAATCTTTTCTGCCAATTGGTGTTAGGCAATACTTCCGCCAATTATTTGCGTTTGTATGATCAAGGCATCATCGACGACACATTTGGGTTTGAAGTGAACTTGGATCGCGGCTTTTACTTTGCCGACTTCTCGGGGGATTCTGAAGAGCCAGAAAAAATGTTGGCAGAGATCGAAGCGATCGTAATGAATTTCCAGCAAGATCCAGAGATCAATGAAGAAAACTTGACGCTATTGAAGAAGAAAATGCTAGGGAAATATTTCCAATCACTGAACTCACTGGAGTTTATCGCAAACCAGTTTACCCAAAGTTTATTTGGTGAAACGACGCTCTTTGATCTGCCAGAGGTGATCCAATCGATCACTTTGGAAGATGTCCAGCAAGCGGCTCGTTCCTTTATCGATCCCAAAGCGTTTAGTCGTTTTTACATGTATCCAACGGAAAAAGCCTAAGCGAAGGCTGGTTTTGTCAAACAGCTGTCATCTAAGCGACACTGACTGATTCAAGGAGGAACGCCCAACAGAACAAGGGCTGGTCAACTCCTGAGTCATTCAGTGTTTTCTTTTTGCGTCAAAAGGTGGTTTTTTCTTGCAATTTGATGCCAATTTGGCGAAAAGTATTAAAATTTGTTTGCGAGTTGTGGTTAGGCTATCCTCAGACTTTTTCTTTTATGGTATTCTTTAATTATTGAAGCAAAATCTTTTTTTGTTTTTTTACAAAAAATCACGGAAAAAATGTTATATTTAGTAGACGGCGCGCCCAGATGGCAATCTGCGTGACGGAGTTTTTTTTATTGACGTATACAGGGAACCCCTGTTTTAAAATGATAGAGCAGCTTTGCTGACCTTACGACAAGCAGCGAAGCGATTTTAGGGCTTTTTTTAAAGATGAATAAAAGACTGGAGTAGATGATCGAGTGGCCAACGAAACAACGATTGGAGCAAAATTACGGCAAGCCCGTTTAGATAAAAACATTTCATTGATTGAATTACAACAAATGACAAAGATCCAAAAACGCTATTTAGAAGCAATTGAAGCAGAGCGTTTTGATCAATTGCCAGGCACTTTTTATGTCCGTGCGTTTATTCGCCAATATGCAGCAGCGGTTGGAGAAGACGGCGACAAATTGGTAGCCGTTTTTGATGGCAAAGATACGTTAGACGCCCCCTTACCAAAAAGACCGCAGCCTGAAACCGTCAGCGGCTCACGAAAAGCACAGCACGTAGAAGAAAAAAGCGGCTCATTTGTCGTCCGCTATTTGCCGATGATTCTATTAGGCCTGGTGGCCATTACGATCGTGAGTATCGTGGGCTACATGGCTTGGCAAGACCGGAATACAACGCCGATGATCCAAGGAAGCTCTTCTCTTGTGGTAGAAAATTCAGCGTCTACCGCTTCCACCACGTCAAGTACGGAAGAAACCAGTACTTCGAGTGAAGCGACTGAGTCCTCAAGTACGACGGAATCCAGCGAAGCGAAAATGACGATGACTGCCAGTGATTCGACGCAATCGTCGATCACGATCACGATGAAAGATGCGGAAAATCCTATTGAATTAGCATTTACTGGGCTAGATGCTTCTTGTTGGGTCGGTGTACAAGTCGACAACGCTTATGTGTACCAATACACTGTTCAAGCGGGAGAAACGCAATCGATGACGTTGCCAGAAGGCGCCACGAATGCGACTTTGACCCTGGGCGCAAGCCAAAATATCTCCATCACTGCCAATGGTCAGGACGTGGACTTTTCTGATCCGCAATTTGAATTGTTACAAAAGACAGTCCGCCTCGTGATTGAATACCAAGACGATGCGGCATAAATCTGACAAATGCGCCTTATTGAGGTATCATTAGCTAAAAAGTTATCTGTTGCATCCGACCATTGAAAAGCAGAAGTAGTGGCATGATTTGCCGTTATTTCGTACAATAGTCGGCAGAGAGGAGTCTATTTCGTGAATTTACCCAATCAATTAACTGTATTACGGATCATTATGATCCCCATCTTTATTTTGGTCTTGGTTTTGCCAATCGATCTTGGCACGCTGACCGTTGGTACGACACAATTAGAAAACACGCACCTTATTGCAGCGATCCTTTTTGCGGCAGCCAGCATTACAGACTGGCTAGATGGCAAGATCGCTCGTTCCAGAGGCCTTGTTACCAACTTCGGGAAGTTTGCTGACCCGTTAGCAGATAAAATGCTCGTCATGACGGCTTTTATCATGCTGGTTGAATTAGACAAAGCCCCAGGCTGGGTAGTTTCGATCATCGTTTGCCGCGAGTTGGCAGTGACGGGTTTACGCTTGTTGTTAGTGGAACAAAGCGGGGAAGTCATGGCTGCTGCGTGGCCAGGGAAAATCAAAACCGCGACACAAATGGTTGCGATCATTTTCTTGTTCTTGAACAACATTCCCTTTTCAATGATCGGTTTGCCTATCGATCAAATCATGTTGTATCTATGTTTGATCTTCACGATCTATTCCGGGGTCGATTATTTCATAAAAAATACGAATGTTTTTAAAGATTCTATGTAAAATTTCTAGATCTAGATAAAGAAGCGATAAAAACAAGGATACAAGTCACGAAAGTTCAGAAGTTTTCTGGACTTTTTTTGTCAATATGAAAGACTTTTACGTATCTGATAAATGAAGGAGTAAACGAATGAAAGCAGAAATTATTGCAGTCGGGACCGAATTACTTTTAGGACAGGTGGTGAATACGAACGCGACCTTCTTGTCAGAAGAACTGGCAAGTCTTGGGATCGATGTTTTTTATCATAGTGTTGTCGGGGACAACCCCAATCGCTTAGAAGAATTGCTGACGATCGCCGACAAACGCAGCGACTTGATCGTATTGTGCGGCGGCTTAGGGCCCACCGACGATGACTTGACGAAACAAGTCACTGCCCGTCATGTGGGACAAGAGTTAGTCAGAGATGAACCAGGTTATCACCAATTGAAAGCCTTCTTTGAAAACAGTCAACGGAGGATGACGGAAAACAATTTGCGGCAGACCCTCGTTTTTAAGGACGGTGTGTCTTTGCCAAATCCCAATGGACTAGCGATCGGGATCTTTTATCAGACAGCCGCTACCAGTTATTTGCTGCTGCCAGGACCACCAAGTGAACTACAGGCGATGTTTCTTACCCACGCAAAACAACTTCTGTTAGAGCAGTTTCCCCAAGAAGAGGTCTTGCTGTCTCGCGTTTTGCGCTATTACGGGATCGGGGAATCGGCATTGGTCACAGAATTGGCCGATTTGATCGAGAATCAAGTCAATCCCACCATCGCTCCTTATGCCAAACCCAATGAGGTCACGCTGCGTCTGACGGTCAAAACTGCAGACGAGGCGCAAGGAATCAAACAATTGGATGCGTTAGAAGAAACCGTCCAAGCACGGGTCGGTGCGTATTTCTATGGGTATGGGGAACAAAATTCGCTGGCAGAAACAGTCGTCGAGCGACTGATCGAGAAAAAGAAAACCGTCACCGCAGCGGAAAGTTTGACCGCTGGTTTGTTCCAAGCGACCCTAGGAGGGATTCCTGGCGTCTCTGAGGTGTTTCCCGGTGGGTTCGTGACATATTCTGCTGCAACAAAAAGCAAGCTCTTAGGCATCGATCCAGGGCTTTTGGAAAGCTATGGGACTGTTAGTCAGGAGTGTGCGGAAGCAATGGCCGTCTATGCCCGCAAACAAGCCGAGACCGATTATGCGGTGGCGTTTACTGGTGTTGCTGGTCCAGACGAGTTAGAAGGTCAGCCTAAAGGCACCGTTTGGATCGCCTTAGCTTCTGACAAAGGCGTCTCGAGCCAGCTGTATCACTTCAACCGCGACCGCGCCTATATTCGGCATAGTGCCGTCATGGCGGGCTTAAATCAAATACGTAAGGAATTATTAAATTAATGCGAATGTTTGTTCGTTTTTTCTTGCAATTTCCCGTCAGAAGGACTATTATTATCTTATGAACGACACACGAAAGTGATGAATATAAGGAGGATTATCCGTTTGGCAGATGATCGTAAAGCAGCCTTAGATGCTGCACTAAAGAAGATTGAAAAGAACTATGGTAAAGGTGCCATCATGAAGCTTGGCGAAAAAGTTGATCAACAAATTTCAACGATCCCAAGTGGTTCATTGGCCTTGGATGTTGCATTAGGTGTAGGTGGTTACCCACGAGGACGGATCGTAGAAGTTTACGGCCCAGAAAGTTCTGGTAAAACGACAGTTGCTTTACATGCCATTGCGGAAGTCCAAAAAAATGGCGGAACAGCAGCATTTATCGATGCCGAACATGCGTTAGATCCTCAATATGCGCAAAAATTAGGTGTAAATATCGATGATCTTTTGTTATCACAACCAGATACAGGGGAACAAGGATTAGAGATCGCTGACGCCTTAGTTTCAAGTGGTGCGGTTGATATCGTGGTCATTGACTCGGTAGCAGCTTTAGTCCCACGGGCGGAGATCGACGGTGAAATGGGTGATACCCACGTTGGTTTGCAAGCACGTTTGATGTCACAAGCATTACGGAAACTTTCTGGTTCCATCAACAAAACGAAAACGATCGCGATCTTTATCAACCAAATTCGGGAAAAAGTTGGGATCATGTTCGGGAATCCAGAAACGACGCCTGGTGGCCGTGCGTTGAAATTCTATTCAACCATCCGTTTGGAAGTACGTCGTGCTGAGCAATTGAAATCCGGTACAGATATCATCGGGAACCGCACGAAGATCAAAGTAGTCAAAAACAAAGTAGCGCCACCATTTAAAGTAGCAGAAGTCGACATGATGTATGGTCAAGGGATTTCCCAAGAAGGCGAATTGCTGGATATGGCTGTGGAACAAGACATCGTCGATAAAAGCGGTGCGTGGTATGCCTATAAAGGGGATCGTATCGGTCAAGGTCGTGAAAACGCCAAAAACTACATGCGTGAACACCAAGAAATGATGTTAGAAGTTTCTGCTCGCGTCCGCGATGCTTACGGGATTGGAACAGGAGAGACCGTAACCCTTGAGGAAGCGCAAGAAGAATTACCATTAGACGACTAAGTCTTGAAAAAGCCAAACAACCTCGTTGTTTGGCTTTTTTGTGGCTTTTTGCTAGATTCGTCCATTGTTGAAAAAACATCCGTAAAAAGGAAGGGTTGCGAAAGTTTACTTTATTATTTAAAGTTGACACTCTTGGGTTCAAACATTAGAATAAACGTATGTGGATTTCCACATAAGAAGTAGCGAATTGATAATTTTGTTATCCTTTGTTAATCAAAATTACAAAATATTTAAAAAGATAGTATGGAGGTGGATTCATTGGAACTACTTTACATTCTCCTCGCTATCATCGGTTTAATTGTCGGTCTTGGATTAGGAGTTTATGTGACGAAATCTCGTCATGAGAAAGAAATCAACGGCGCCCAAAATTCTGCAGCTGGAATTATCGAAAGCGCTAAGAAAGAAGCAGAAACTCTTAAAAAAGAAGCATTGTTAGAAGCTAAGGAAGAAAATCAGAAGTATCGGTCAGAGATTGAAAGTGAGTTGAAAGAAAGCAAACTTGATTTAAAATCACAAGAAAATCGTTTACTCCAAAGAGAACAAGTTCTTGATCGTAAGGACGATTCTTTGGAAAAACGAGAACGCTCACTTGAAGATAAAGAAGGCAGACTTAGTGAGAAACAACAATTAATTGACGAGCGAGAAAAAGAAGTAGAAAACTTAATCGATGGACAACAGAAAGAATTAGAGCGCATTGCTGCGCTGTCTAGAGATGAAGCAAAAGAGTTGATCATGAAATCAACGGAAGAGGAATTGAACCATGAATTAACGATCATGGTCAAAGAATCTGAACAGCGTGCGAAGGAAGAAGCAGATCGAAAAGCAAAAAATCTCTTGTCCTTAGCAATCCAACGTTGTGCCGCAGACCAAGTGTCTGAAACCACGGTATCGGTCGTATCATTACCAAACGATGAGATGAAAGGTCGAATCATCGGAAGAGAAGGTCGGAACATTCGCACCCTTGAAACATTGACAGGGATCGATTTGATCATTGATGACACGCCAGAAGCAGTCGTCTTATCAGGATTTGATCCGATTCGCCGTGAAATTGCTCGTATGACCCTTGAAAAACTGATTCAAGACGGCCGGATCCATCCAGCTCGAATTGAAGAAATGGTCGAAAAATCTCGGAAAGAAATGGATGAGCATATTCGTGAATATGGGGAACAAGCAGCCTTTGAAGTCGGCGCCCACACCCTTCATCCAGACTTGATCAAGATTTTAGGTCGTTTGCGTTTCCGTACCAGCTACGGACAAAACGTCTTGAACCACTCGATCGAAGTCGCAAAACTAACCGGTGTTCTTGCCGCAGAATTAGGCGAAGATATCCAGTTAGCCAAACGTGCTGGACTCTTGCATGATATCGGGAAAGCCCTTGACCATGAAATTGAAGGCTCTCACGTTGAGATCGGGGCTGAGTTAGCTGCCAAATACAAAGAAAATGGTGTGGTGATCAATGCGATCGCTTCTCACCATGGAGATGTTGAAGCAACATCGGTTATCTCTGTTTTAGTTGCAGCCGCAGATGCCTTGTCAGCAGCCCGTCCAGGTGCCCGCAGCGAATCATTGGAAAATTATATTCGCCGCTTGCAAAACCTAGAAAATATCGCCAACGGCTTCAAAGGGGTCGATTCCAGTTTTGCAGTCCAAGCCGGACGTGAAGTCCGTGTAATGGTCAAACCAGAAGAGATTTCTGATTTGGATGCTGTACGATTGGTTCGCGACATCCGCAAGAAGATCGAAGACGATTTGGATTACCCAGGTCATATCAAAGTAACCGTTATTCGCGAGACCCGCGCAACGGATTACGCCAAATAGCAAGCAAAAGCAGTATCCTCTCAGAGGATACTGCTTTTTTGTGTAGCTGATTGTCAATAAGGACGGCTGAGTTGTGCAAAATCGACTCTATTTCATCAGTCCCATAAATGATCGTGCCTTTTTTATTCGTCGGCAACAGAACAACGAACAAGCAAAAGGATGGCTCGATAGCGACAGAGGCGAAAAATGGGAGGATCGATCCAGTATTATCGAGTCGGGGGCTATTGAAAAACAAAACAGACCCAGACTTCTCGGGGAAGTCCAGGTCTGTTTCATGTGTTTCACGTCTATACGTCCATCAAATCTTGCGTCGGCGGGCAAAGTCCACAAAGCGGAATTTATCCAGTCGGTGGATCGATTCGGTGTATTCAAAACAGCGCGTGTCTTCTAGATACACGAGGCTGCGAACCGTAACGACATGCTGATCTTCAGGACGCAGATCCATTAGATCCCGCAATTCTTTGTTGACGGGGTCAACAGTGATTTCTTTTTGTGCATAAGCGATCTCAAGGCCAAGATCATTTTCAAAGTAATCAAAAATCGATACTTTCGCTCGGTTTTCTGGCAACTCTTCGATGATAGAAGCATCAAGGTAATCTTTATCCAAAATCACCACTTCTCCATCAATTCTCCGCTGACGGATCAGTTTCCATGCCTCAGAAGCAACAGGCCAACCAGTGGTCTCGTGAAGCTTTGGCGAAACGGCGATCTTGCGGATCTCGACAACCTTTGTTTCACTAGGAATGCGTTGGGTATCTTGCAGCTCTCGAAAACTCGTCAAGCCAGAAATCGGGAAATCAAAGCGATTCAAGTCTAAAACGATCGAACCTTTCCCTTGTTTCTTTTGGATATAACCAGCATCCCGCAATAAATTCAATGCCTTACGGACAGTCTCGCGGGAGACACCATAAGTTTTGATCAATTGGTTTTCGCTAGGCAGCAAAGAATGCGGAGGGTATTCGTTTGCTAGAATTTTTTGTTCTAAATCTAAAAATATTTCTTTGAACTTGTTCATCGGATTGCCCCCTCTTTGGCTATTATAGCGAGGCCAATTTGGAAATGCAATCGACTATTTCGCCAAAAGTTCGTCAATGTTTAGGTCCGTCAATTTTTCAACGATCACATCTGCACCGTGTAATTCTTCTCCTGAATAAACGCCTACCGCATACATACCAGCAGCTTTGATGCCGTCGATCCCTGCTTGAGCATCTTCAAAGCCAACTGCTTCTGCCGGTTCAATGCCTAGTGCCAGCGCTGCTTGGATAAAGATTTCTGGATCTGGTTTGCCTTTTTTCAAGGTTGCTGGGTCAACGATCGTATCAAAGTCTTGCATGACCCCAAGTTTGTCCAAAATAAACGGTGCATTTTTGGATGCCGAAGCGATCGCACAAGGAATGTTTTTTGCTTTGGCTTCATCAAGGAATGTCTTCACCCCTGGCAATAGATCATCAGGAGTCAAGTTTTGTAATAATTGTACATAGTGGGTATTTTTCTTCGTCGCTAACGCTTCTTTTTCGACTTCTGTGTAGGCGTCATTTTTGTTGCCTAGGGTTAAGATTCGCTCTAAAGAATCCATGCGGCTGATGCCTTTTAACTGCTCGTTGAACTTCAAATCGATCTCGATCCCGATCTCAGAAGCTAATTCTTTCCATGCAATGTAGTGGTATTTGGCCGTATCCGTGATAACGCCGTCTAAATCAAAAACAAATCCTTTTTTCATGTGTAACACTCCTTTTAATAAGTAATCGTTGCTTCTTTCTTTGCTTCTAGAGAAACTTGTTGCCCATTCACTAAGATCGTGACTGGCTGATCAGCGGTAATCGTCAATGTTTCATGTGTAACATTCATTGCAAAGCGGGTGCCGCGAACTTCTAGCTGAAAGGCTAAGCTGTCCCAAGCTTTCGGCAAGTTTGGCGTGATCTGCAGCTGCTCTTCTCGAATATCGATCCCAGCAAAAGTGGTTAATGGAATAAACAACGTAGCAGCCATGACACCGGCGTGAATGCCTTCTGCTGTAGTCCCGCCTTGGATATCACGGTAATCAGAAGAGAGGGCTTCTTGGTATAATGACCAAGCCAACTCCTGATCATCTACCATTGCCGCCAACTGGGCATGAACGATGCGTGACAACGTCGAGCCGTGGGAGGTACGAGCCAAGTAATAATGGAGATTTTTTTCAATATAGTCTGTTGGCAGCTGGTAAGAAAGATCTGCCAAAATCTGATTGACTTGCTCTTTTGAGAAATTGTAGAAAATCATCAAACTATCCGCTTGTTTCGCGACTTTGTAGCTGTCAGCACTCTTGCCTTCAGCGTTCAAGATGCGGTCCATCCGATAGATGTTGCCATATTTCTCTTTGTAGTGAGCCCAATCCAGATCTTCCAGCTGGAAGTACCCTTCAAATTGTGCAATGATGCCTTCTGGATCGATCTCTAAGCCCAGCTTGGTACGAATATCTGCCATAGCAGCAATATCTGCAGGGGTTAAAGCCGTTTTCTCTAATACCGCTTGGAAGCTCTCTGCTGAAAGTTGTTGTTGAAGGTTCTCGATCTCTTCAAACAACCATACTACCATCATATTGGTATAGGCGTTGTTTTTCAAGCCGCCTTGTTCACTATTTGGGTAGCTTTCATGAAATTCATCTGGTCCCATGACTTTATCGATAAAGTAACGTTGAGCAGCATCATCCCAGGTGGCAGCACTTTGCCAGAAATGAGCGACTTCTAACATCAATTCTAACCCATATTGTTCCATGAAGACTCGATCTTGCGTGTTGTGCCAGTATTGCCAAATGTTATAAGCGATCGCTAAGGAGACATGGCGTTGCAAGCGACTGTGATCTTCTTTCCATTCACCGCTGATAGGGTTCAAATGCAGTTCTTGGGATTGCTCACTGCCATCCAATCCTGATTGCCATGGGAACATGGCGCCTTGGTAGCCAGCTTTTTGGGCATCTTTTTTGGCAGCAGCTAAGCGGCGGTAGCGATACCGCAAAATTTCTTTGGCGGTGTCAGGAAAATGTAGAATGTAAAACGGTAAGATAAACAGTTCATCCCAGAAAATATGACCGCGATAGGCTTCACCATGTAGGCCACGGGCAGTGATACTGGCATCTAAGGACTCCTGATAAGCATTCGGTGCTGCGGAGACCAGCAGATGATACGTATGCAGATTCAGCATTTTTTGCGACATCAAGTCACCAGTGACTTCGATGGCCGCTTTTGCCCATAATTCAGCCCAGGCTTGTTTTGAGGCGGTATACATAGTCGCAAAATCAGGTAATGCTAAGGAAGAAAACGTAAATGCCGGTTGCGGCTCTTCTTGGCGATAAGCGGCAACAGTAACTGATTTTTCGACCCGATAAGTTTGTCCTTCCGTCACCTCAAGGGTTACTTGCTGACGGACGACCTGGTCGGTTGTTTCAGCTTGCAGCTCAGCCAATGGCAGGTCCTGTGAAAACAGTTCAGAGGATTGGACAACGGTAATCTGTGATTGGTTAGTGGTGACCACTAAATGCGCTTTGTTTTGTTCAGCTGTTGCCTCTTTCACGGTCAAATGCTGGTTGGTTAAACTACGGTAACGAGCGACGTTATAGTTATAGACCGATCCGTCGGCTTCACTGACGAAGGTAACGGCGCCAGAAAAGTTCAGCGGGGTAAACTGATAGACCAAGCTGTATTGGTGAACGTCTTGCATATTGGCGATCTTCTTCGTTTCGATTCGCAGACGCTTTTGTTTTTTGGTTTCAATTTCTGCCACTGATTGGAACAAGCCGGTCTTCAGATCCAATGTCCGTTTAAAGGAAAGGAGCTGATTGTTGGCGATATCGATCACTTCATCATCGATCTTTACGTACATTTTTTGCAGATTCGGTGCATTGACGAAGTCTTCATTGCTGATGGTATGACCAGAAACATCCGATTTCACCGTATTGTAAAGACTTGCTAAATACAGTCCTGGATAGTTCGCTTCACAAATGGTCATCTCAGGCGTTGTGCCTCGCAGCCCTAAATAGCCGTTACCGACGGTTAAAAGTGACTCCACCGAGTATTCATCTTTACCAGGGGTGTAGCCATAGTATTCGAGGCGCCAAGGAATTTCAGCAGTTTTTTCTTCATACTGTTCTTTCGTAGTGCAAACAAAGGGACGATTCAATTTTTCTGTCAACCATTGGTCCAGTGAAAAAGTCCCTTCTTCATTTGTAAACACCAGCGATTCAGAGACGATCCCGCCACCTTCCATTTGTTGCAGCTGCGCGGTCAGTGCGGCAACGCGCTCACTGTCAGTCCCAGAAAACGGATAGGTCGTACCAGTTTGATCCGTTAACAGCCATTGTTCCTTAGACAATATAATCGTATTCACAGTAGTTGTCCTCCTTTAAACTTGTCTATACATGCAAAATGATTATAACGTAAATTGTAAGCTATTTCAATTTATCTAGCCTGTTTTTTTATTCTTTTTTGTCAAATAAACAGTAAATAAAGTTGTAGGCAATATTATTTTATATTAATGAAATATTTTAAAAAACGTTTATTTATCAAGGTTTTTATATGGTACCTTTGCTATTTGCTTGTATTGTTTATAGAAAAAGTGAAAAAAATTGGTTTGAAACGCTTGCAATATCAAAATTATCAAGTTATGATTAGTGCGTAATCAAAACATATATATACAAGTGGAGATGAAAGGGGTTTATTAATTATGGGAAAGTATCGTGATGATGCTGAGAAGCTGCTGGAATATGTTGGCGGCAAAGAAAATATCGCCGCAGTAACACATTGCGCGACACGGATGCGTTTTGTTTTGAACGATCAGTCAAAAGCAAACGAAAAGGCAATTGAAGAAATTCCAAGTGTCAAAGGAATGTTTACCAATGCGGGACAATTCCAAGTCATTATCGGCAATGATGTCTCAACGTTTTACAATGATTTTACCGATGTATCAGGAATAGAAGGTGTTTCTAAAGAACAAAGTAAAGCGATTGCAAAAAACAATCAAAATATCGTGCAACGAGCGATCGCTACGTTAGCTGAGATCTTTACCCCGTTATTACCAGCGATTATTGTCGGTGGTTTGATGCTAGGGCTGAGAAATTTCTTAGAAGGTGTACCGCTAGAAGCTCTAGGTGGACAAACCATTACACAAGCTTCTACTTTTTGGAACGGTGTCAACGGCTTTTTATGGCTGCCCTGTGAAGCGATCTTTCACTTTCTACCAGTAGGGATTACTTGGAGTATTACACGTAAGATGGGAACCACGCAAATATTAGGGATTGTTTTAGGGATTACATTGGTTTCACCGCAATTATTAAATGCTTATTCAGTAAGTTCAACTTCTGCTGCAGAAATTGCTCAAAATTATACGTGGGACTTCGGGTTCTTCACTATTGATAAAATTGGGTATCAAGCACAAGTGATCCCAGCAATGCTGGCAGGTTTCTTATTGGTTTATCTTGAAAGATTCTTCCGGAAATGGATTCCAGAAGCGGTTTCAATGATCTTCGTTCCATTGTTCTCATTGCTGCCAACTATTTTAGCAGCCCACATGGTGTTAGGTCCAATCGGTTGGCAAATCGGATCAGGCATTTCTTGGGTCGTAAATGCTGGCTTGACCTCACCATTAAACTGGTTATTTGGTTTCATTTTCGGTGGCTTGTATGCGCCTTTGGTTATTACCGGATTGCATCATACAACGCTAGCGATCGACTCTCAATTAGTAGCGGATTTTGGGACAACCAACCTTTGGCCAATGATCATGCTGTCAAATATTGCGCAAGGTACGGCAGTATTGGCGATTTGGTTCCTTCACCGTGGCAATAAAAAAGAAGAACAAGTCTCTGTTCCAGCAACGATTTCTGCTTACATGGGGGTTACTGAACCAGCGATGTTCGGGATCAATTTGAAATATGTTTACCCATTTGTCGCAGCAATGGTAGGTTCTGCCTTTGGTGGAATGCTGATCACTGCAACGAATACCCGTGCACTAGGTATTGGTGTAGGGGGACTGCCTGGCTTCTTATCATTTAAAATTGAAAACTATCCAATGGTCTTCATCTCAATGGCGGTGACGATTGCCATCACGTTTGTTTGCACCATCATCTTTAGAAAAGTTACCTTCTTAAATAAATTAGAACCGCAATTGGCTGCTGATACAGCTGCAGCAGCGGCTGTTGCACCAACGACGGCTGCACCGACAACTGCATCCCCAGAAGCGGCACAAGTTTCAGAGGAAACCCTTTATGCTCCAGCTGATGGGAAAGTAGTTGCCATCACTGAAGTTTCTGATCCTGTCTTTTCTCAAAAAATGATGGGTGACGGCTTTGCTGTTCAGCCAACGAATGGAACGATTTATGCTCCTGTTGCAGGTACGATCTCTAGCATTTTTGAAACAAAGCATGCAATTGGGATTTTAACGCCTGGTGGCGCGGAAGTTCTTGTTCATATGGGCTTAGATACTGTGGAATTAAAAGGTGCGCCATTTGAGGTCCTTGTTTCTGAAGGTGACACGGTCACACCAGAAACGAAGATTGCAGTGATGGATCTAGATGCAGTGACCGCAGCTGGCAAACAGACAGATGTTTTAACAGTCATCACGAATGCCGAAAAAGTGCGTCAGCTTTCATTGACGACTACAGGCACAGTGACAGCCAAAACAGCGGTTGGTTCCGCTGAATTAAACTAAAAAAATAATCCGTTTCCGAGAGCGCCCTTTGACTAAGAAGGGGGATCGGAAGCGGATTTTTTTATGGCCGCCCTCAAGGGAGAGCGGCTTTTGTCTTGGTTTTCAATGGGTAAAGCCGCAGTTAGCTGACGGCTTTTTTGTCGGTGCTTTTGCGGAAGTAGTTGATCGTTAATAGGAAAGTCAGTAAGACTAAGGCCCACAAAAAGAATAAGGCGATTTGAGAGCCGATGACCGTCCCTTGGGTGTAATCGGTCGCCGCATTTTGTGCCAAATTGATAATGGTCGCCACCACAGCCGTCGCCACTGCACCAGAAAATTGCTGTAGCGTATTAAAGATCGCATTACCGTCCGCGTACAACGCAGGAGTCAGCTTGTTTAAGCCGGTGGTCATCATATTGCTGTAGGCTAAGCCGATCCCGATCATGTAAAAGACATGTCCAGCAACTAGGCTCCAAATGAAAGGCGAACGCAAAACGAGGGCTAAGGCAAGCCAACCGATGGCAATCAACGTCAAACCAGACAGGATCGGTTTTTTCGGTCCAACTTTATCCAGCAACCGACCAGAGATCGGCGCAAGGATCGCCCCGATCGCCGCCCCAGGAAGCATAACTAATCCTGCAGTAAAGGCATCTTTTCCCAAGACGAGTTGGACAAAGTTCGGCAAGACAAAGGAAATGCCCAGTAAAAGGAACTGACAAACAAGAAAGCCAAACAGAAACAAACTGAAGCTGCGGTTTTTCAAAACAGCCAAACGAATCAAAGGGTTCGGGCCTTTTGAGCGTTGATAAAACAAGCCAGCACCAATGAAACCGAAAAGCAGCGGCAGTAGACTCGCTAAGGTGCCTACTTGATTCAAGAACAATAAGAAGCCGCTGAACATCAAGACGATTCCTAATACACTCAGTAAATCCAGGGAAGTGTCTTTTGCCCCAGCCGTTTTAGGGATCGAGTAAAGGCCGAGTACTAGGGAGATCAGCAAGACTGGGATCAAGAAAAGAAAGATCGCATTCCAAGACCAATGGGCGGTCAATAAGCCCCCATATGTCGGTCCGATCGCTGGAGCGATGGAAGTGGTCAAATTCCCTAAGCCGATTGCCGCTCCCCGTTTTTCAAAGGGGGAGTAAGTCAAAATGATGTGGAACATCAAAGGCAGTGCGATCCCTGTGCTGGCACCTTGGAAAAAGCGGCCAATCAGCAAAATGGCAAACGTCGGCGATAAAAAGTCGATCACCAAGCCAACAAGGAAAAAGGCGTTGGCAGCTAGAAACAAGGTTCTCAATGAGAAGCGTTTCAAAAGGTAGGTCGATATTGGGACAATGATGGAGATGACCAGCAAGTAGATGGTCGTCACCCATTGAACATCGGATGTTGAAAGCGTAAATTGATCGATCAATGTCGGAAACGTTACATTCATGGCAGTTTCAATCAGCACACCTGCAAATGACATCAATCCGGTTGCGAGGATCGCCCCCACGAGTTTTTTGTTGTTTTCCATATTCTCACCTCTAAAAATTCGCAAAAAAAGAGACCGTTTCTATTCTCATAGAAACCGCCTCTCTCTCGACAAGCGAACCCGCTTGTTATCTGTACGATTTAATCTATCGCTATTCTACTGACTTCATAAGAAAGTGTCAAGAGAAGTGGATAAAAAAATAGCAAAAAACTTTTTTGAAAGTTTTCAAATTTTTACTTACACGAAAAATTTTCTTCTGCTAGAATAGTCGAGTACGAAAAAGAGAAAGGAAGTTGTTACATGCCCATCAATAAAAAAGAAAGTTTGATCTATACGACACTTATGTGTATTTTCATGGTGTATTTTATGAGTGTTTATAACCTCATGTTTCAAGTCGGTGTTTCGGCATTGGCATTCCAATTGGCGTGGAATGAATTGCCATTAGCCCTTTGTGTCGCCTTTATTTTGGATTGGTTCATTGTTTCTGGTCCGGCAAAAGGTTTGGCGTTTCGATTTTTGGACCATCAATCAGCTACTTGGAAAAAAATCGGGTTGATTTCTTCATTGATGATCGCCGGCATGGTGATCTGTATGTCACTCTTTGGTGCGTTGATGCACCCAAACCCTGATCACTCGGTGTTCGTCAATTGGCTAAGCAACATTGGGAAAAATGTGATCGTCGCATTGCCGTTGCAATTGTTCATTGCAGGTCCAATCGTTCGCCGGGTGTTTCGCGCCTTGTTTCCTATTGGCACTGTGCAAGAACAGCCAGTACTAGGGGAATAATCAATCATTAGAAAAAACGTACTGCAGACAGGTTCTGCCAAGGTTAGCTAAAACAGCTAGCTTGGCGATACCTGGACTTGCGGCACGTTTTTTTGCTTTTATAGACAGCAAAAAAACCCATAGGATGGTATGGGTTTTTTTGGTTACCCTATGAAATAGGATACAGGATGTACCTATATAGTAATATGGTTCCGTCAAAAAGAGAAGTTCAATTTTTTCACCGATACATGAAATTAATGCAAATTGCTATTTTTTCTGACGAAAAAATCAACTTATAATTATTTTCCGTCTGTTATTCCGTATAGAAACCAACGAGTTGATACCAGCGACGATGCTCAATATGGTAGGCATCAGGTGAGTAGCCTGACATTGAAAAACCGATAAAGGTGATGACCAGTCCGAGAATAATAAACAACAGACTGAGAAAAACGAAAAAGCGCTTATTGATTTTGATCATAGGACTGCCTTCTTTCGATAGTTTTGAACAAATGATTTCGGCCAAACGACAAGGGAGTGGGTAAGACGTGAAAAAGGTCGGCTCATACTATAAGTGGCGATCAGGCAAAGCAGCCCTAAACCAAATAAGAAAATCCCCATGCCTAACTGACTTAAAAAGAGATAGAAACCATCCGCCATCAGCATGGGACTTAAGACAACGCTGGCGATCCCACCGATAAACGTAGTGACACCAATCATGCCAGTGGTGAAAGGCACACACCAGATGATTATTAAAAAGCTTAGGATCAGCAAAGCGGCACTTAACAAGAGGCTGCCCCACAATGGGAAGCCCAGTACTAAAATCAAGAGCAAAAAGGGATGAAAGCGGCGGGGAATCTCTACTACGACCTCTTCCGTTTCGGTAACTGCTTGGATCAGTTCTTTTGGGGAGCCAAGGCGTGCCACGGCTTCTTCTTCGGTGTATCCTTCTTCCATCAAATCTTCGATCATCTCGTCATAATAGTTGATCAGCTGATGAATCTCGCTAGGTCTGACTTTTTCAGATAATTCCGCAGCCAATGCCTTGATAAAATCAACTCTGTTCATCTAATGTTCCTCCTTTAATAAATCGCTGGATCAATGTCAATTGGGGCCAGTCGTTGGTTAAAAAATCGTCGATCCGCTGTTTTCCGATTTTGGTCAAGCGGTAATATTTTCGGGTCCGTCCTTGATGGCTTTTATTATAAGTCTCAACCGCTCGGCTGGCTTCTAAGCGCTTCAAGATAGGATAGAGCGTTGATTCTGAGATTGGCAGTAAAGGAGATATGTTTTTGACTAATTCATAGCCATAAGAGTCACCATGCTGCAAATAAGCCAAAACACAAATTTCCAATAATCCTTTTTTTAATTGGGCATCCAAAGGCTCTCCTCCTGTTCATATTTATACTATACATTACATAGTATCATTCCACAAGCAGCACCAGTCAAAATCAGCCTTAAGTCTGAGCACCATAAGACAACAAGAGTTTCTTTAATAAAATGGTCAAAAATAAAAAATAAAATTAAGAAAATCGGCGGAAAGTATAGGTTAACGTGCTCTTTTTTGTTAAAGTAGAAGTATAAAGATTACTTTCAGTAAGAAAATGGGCGTTGGTTGTGCTTCTAAAAGCTGCAAGTAGTCAAAGTGAATGAGACGAACATCAGCAAGAATTGGTGACGTCCAGAAAGGAAGGGGTATTATGAGAAAAGCAACGATTACGAAAAAATATTTGATCAATTGCTTAAAAAAATATCTGGTGGAATATCTTTATCGACCAATCACTGTCCGCGACATTGCTAAATATGCACGAACATCGACCCAACCGATCTATTTAAATTTTTCAAACATGCAAAATTATAAACAGGCGATGGTTGATGATGTGTTTCGCGACATTCACGAAACAAAAAAAGAGTCAGAAGAGACACTCGATTCCTTATACAGCTTTTGGCAGGACTATTACGTATTTGCCAGCCGCAATCGTAACCTCTTTTTCGCACTTTTTTTAAATGATATTGGCTGTGGTCCTTACATAAAAGAGCGTTCTTTTGCTTATTTTCAAGAAGCAATTGCTGAATCAGCTGTTTTTCAATGTGCGCATAAAAGCGATCTGAGAAAATATCATGAAGAAGCCTTGATCTTTTTTAGTGGGTTGGTATTGCTGTTTATTCGTGAAGGAAATACGCAAGATAATGCTAATTTTTTGAAAGAGACACAAAATTATTGGCAGCGAGTCCTTCATGAACCAGTCGATTTTTATCAAGGTGATTTACCTAAAACCTTACTCGAATCAGGTCTAGCTGTAAGTGATCAATAGATAGCGAGAAAGAGAGGGAGAGATTTCAGAATATTGTGACAGCTATCATTGCCATTATTGATTTCTTCTTTTTCAACAATCCCCATCGGAGCAGTGATCTTAAAGATTAGAAGCAATAGCTATTCTTTAAGAGCCGTTCAACGAGTGGGGGTTTTTCTTTTGATAAAAAGAGGTGCGGAGTCGTTTAGCAAAATAAGAAAAGGGCTTGTCTGTAGTGTTAAGGCTTATTTTTAGGTCAAAGAAAAGGCGGCTTATTGTTGGCAATTTTCAAGAAATATGAGAAGGTAGAAATAGCAGAAAAGTAACTGGGTTTTATAGTTAGCAACGTTGAATGGAGGAATTTTGATGGGACAAAACACGCAGTATGGAGAAAAAAAGATTGCGATCGATCGCAGGATCGGTTTTTTAGAAGAACATACGTATCACGGGAATGATCTTGGTGTGACTTTTCAAGGACAGCAAACCACGTTCAAATGCTGGTCACCAGAAGCAGAGGCCGTTTCAGTATTGATATATCAAAGCGGTGTCGCTGGGGCTGATGATCGCCTGCTGACACTGCCAATGGTCCAAGAAGACAACTGTTGGCAAGTCACGACGGAAGAAACCGTCAAAGAGCTGTTTTATACGTTTGAATTTCAACGAGACGGTCAAAAAGTCGAAGCGGTGGATCTTTATGCCAAGGCAGTAGGGATCAACGGGAACCGTGGGGCCATCATTGATTTAAAGGAAACAGATCCTGAAGGCTGGCAGGAGACTCACGGCGTCGGTCAGCAATCGATCACAGATGCCTATATTTGGGAATTGCATGTCGAAGATTTCAGCGGCGCCGAAAACAGCGGGATTTCACCAGAAAATCGCGGGAAATATTTAGCCTTTACTGAAAAAAAGACCCATCTGACAGGGGATGAAAGTCAACCAACTGGTATGGCTTATTTAAAAGAGCTGGGGATCAATTATGTTCATCTGCTGCCGATCTTCGATTTTGACAATGATGAAACTTCGTCTGCCTACAACTGGGGCTATGATCCGAAAAATTACAATGTACCTGAAGGACGATACGCTTCTGATCCTAGTGATCCCAAGGCGCGGATTCGTGAATGCAAGCAAATGATCCAATCGCTGCATGAAGAAGCCATCGGCGTTGTAATGGATGTGGTCTTCAATCACACTGCGATCACAGAAGAATCGTGGTTTAATTTAACGGTGCCTGATTATTACTACCGCCAAGATGATGCGGGGAATTTTGCAGACGGTTCTGCTTGCGGCAATGAAGTGGCTTCTGAACGGAAAATGATGCGCAAATTTATCATTGATTCAGTTTTATATTGGGCGCAAGAATACAAAATCGACGGCTTTCGTTTTGATTTGATGGGCTTGATCGATGTGGAAACCATGAACCAATTGCGGCAACGCCTAGATGCTGCCGGCTTCAGCCATGTGATTTTATACGGCGAACCATGGGATGCCGGCAGCAATCAAATTATTCAGCCGAATATCCCAGCGAATAAAAGCAATGTTTGGGCACTGTCAGAAGGCGTTGCGGTTTTTAGCAATGATTTAAGAGACAGTATCAAAGGCGATGTCTTTGAAGAAACAGACGGCGCGTTTATTCAAGGAATGAATGGTCAACCGCAAGTCAAGCAAACCTTTTATGCGGCAAATTTGGCAACGGCGATTCAAGGAAATACGAAAGTTGCTGGACAAGAAGGCGCCGAGCGTTGGGCAAAATCGCCCCGTCAAGTGATCGCCTATGCGTCAGTCCATGATAATTTGACCTTATGGGACAAACTGGTGGCAACCATGCAGGCTTCAGCGAAGGAAAGAAATTATGACTTTGATCCTGAGCTTTTAGCCCGTAACAAACTAGCAGCAGCCATTTTGTTTACTAGCCAAGGAGCCGTGCTGACTCAAGCTGGGGAAGAATTTGGCCGTACCAAAGAAGGCGATGAAAATTCCTTCCGTTCGCCACTGGCAGTCAATCAGCTGGATTGGGGACGTGCTAAAACCTTCAAAGAATTGCGCGAGCTGTATCGGGGCTTGTGGGCATTGCGGCAGTCCTATGCACCATTGAGAGATACCACGACCCAAACGGCTGAAAGCATGGTCTTTTATGAGACAAAGGATGAAAATCGCTTGGCGTATCAAGTACCCAATCGTGACGAACAGCATCCATGGCGTTCCTTGTTCGTTTTACTCAACAGCACGGAAGAAAGCTGGTCCTTTGACTTACCGACGGCAACAGAAAATACTTCTTGGCACCTCGTTGCTGACCCCAAAGGAGCTGGGATCGCTTCTCGCGGCGTAGCAGCGCCAAGGATAACCATCGACCCATTGTCCTTCTGCATTTTGGCGGAACAAAGTAACTAATCAAAGTAGAAGCTAAAACAAACTAAAAATTTTAGTTTGTTTTAGCTTTTTTGGTAGTAAAAAAACAATTCTTTTGCTATACTTTTAACAGAATGAGAAGCAGAAAGCGGTGAGCAAATGAAAGTTGTGATCTCTGATATTGCCCGAAAAGCTGGCGTTTCCAGCGGAACAGTCTCTAATGCGATCAACAATCGTAAGGGGATCAGTGAACAAAAACGGCAAGCGATCTTGAAGATCGCTCGTGATATGGGGTATTTTGATCAGCGAGAAATTAAAAAAACGGAAAGCCAAAAAATCAAATTTGTCGTAATGAACAAACAAGGAAATGTCGTAGGGGATACGCCTTTCTTTTCTGAATTGATCCGAGGAATCGAAATGGAGTGCAGTGCGTTAGGCTATGAACTGGTCATTTCCCATATCACACTGGCACTAGAAGAAGACCCGATTGAAAAGATCCGTCCAGAATTAGCAGATGGTTTGCTATTGTTAGGAACGGAATTGGAAAAACAAGATTTAGCAGTCTTTCGCCATTTGGAAGTACCGTTAGTGATTTTAGATACGGTGTTTAATTCGCAGGACTTTGATTTTGTCGCCATCAATAATCGTGACAGTGCCTATGAGATCGTTGAAAAGATGATCGAAAAAGGCCACCGTGACATCGGCATCATCAATTCAACCTTTCAAATCAACAACTTTCGGGAACGCAAGCAAGGGTTCATCCAAGCGATCCAAGAGCATGATCTGATCCATTATGAAGAGACGGAAGCCTTAGTAGAACCCACCTTGGAAGGCTCCTATCAAGACATGAAGGTCTATTTGGAATCCTTGCGTGCCGATCAGCGACCGTTGCCAAGCGCTTTTTTTGCGGTCAATGACAATATCGCCATCGGTGCCATGAAAGCCATTCGCGAAGTGTTTCCCGATCATCCGTTGACCATTGTTGGGTTCGATGATATTCCTTTGGCGGAATTTTGCAACCCACCACTGACCACCGTCAAAGTAGATAAAGTGTACCTTGGTCGCCAAGCCGTGCGACGCTTGATCGAGAAAATCACGAGTGAAGATGAAAACCATCTGAAAATGCTGGTCGCCACGACGATCGTCGAACGCGAAAGCATCAATTAAGAATAAAAATAATATGAAAAATAAGAAGAAGGACAAAACGTTTAGCAAGCGTTTTGTCCTTTTTTAGTTATTTAACAAAAATATTTATCTAAAACTATTGCAAAATATTTAGCTTGTGCTATATTTAAGGTGTAAAAAGTAAGGGATTACATTTTGAGGAAGTGAATAGATGACACAGATCGGTCTTTTTTGTGCCACTGGGCTCTCCAGTGCACTGCTCGTCAAAGCGCTCAAAGAACAACTAGCGGATGATCAGCATTACCAAGTCAATTCCGCGCCTTTTTCAGAAATATTTATGGTGGGGAATGACTATGATTTTTTGATTTTAGCTCCTCAAACCCGCTTCAATCAAGCGAAAGTCGCAGCAGCCTTTCCTGATAAAAAAATCGTTTTACTGACGGATGAGGAATTTCTGAGCAAAAATGTAGCACGAATCGTCGAAGAAATAAAAATTTAGCTAAATATACTAAAACGCAAAGGGTGGTTTTATGGATAAAGTAACCATCGGGTTCGCCCCGACTAGAAGAAATTTGTTTAGTGCAGAAGCAGCCATTGAGTACGCCAATCTGACACGACAAAAAATGGACGAACTTGCCATTGATTATGTAGATATTTTAGATATCAACGAAGACGGCTTACTATACGATGATGAAGGGGTTGAAAAAATCGCCGAAAAATTCAAAGCAGCGAAGATCGACGGTCTTTTTCTAGCCAATGAAAACTTTGGTACGGAATATGCCTGTGCTCGTTTAGCCAAAAAACTAGATGTCCCCGTCTTACTATGGGGACCTAAAGATGAGACGCCAGCCGCCGACGGTTCACGTTTGCGGGATACGCAATGCGGTCTTTTCGCTATTGGGAAAGTCTTGCGCCGTTTCAAGGTACCTTTCACCTATGTCAAAAATTCTGATATTGATTCACCAGAATTTGCCCGCGGCTTGCAAGACTTTATCAAAGTCTGCAATGTCGTCAAGACCTTCAAACAAACACGAATCTTGCAAGTTGGCCCACGCCCCTTTGATTTTTGGACCGTGATCTGCAACGAAGGCGAACTATTGGAGCGTTTCAATATTTCGCTTTCGCCAGTACCGATCCAAGAAGTAGTGCAAGAAATCAAGAAAGTCAAAGAACAGCAGCCAGATAAAGTGCAAGCAGTCATTGATTATTTTGAAACCAATACGGAAGTCCAAATTTCGGCGAAAGATTTGGAGATGGTGGCAGCCCTTAAAGTGGCTTTGCAAAACTTATGTGAAAGCTACGGCTGCAATGCAGGAGTCATCCAGTGTTGGACGGCCTTACAAGACGAAATCGGTATTTTACCGTATGCCTCCTTGTCGCTGCTACAAGAAGAAGGCTTGCCTTTTGTCTGTGAGACGGATGTCCATGGGGCGATCTCGGAACTGTTGGTCGAAGCCGCTTCGTTGGGGGAACACCGTGCGATCTTTGCGGATGTCAACTGCCGCCATCCAGAAAACGAGAATGGCGAATTGCTGCAGCACTTAGGAGTTTTTGCTTATTCCACCGCAGAGACCAAACCGATCTTGCCGCAACGACATTTTGTTTTTGACTATCCAGGATCAGTCGCTTTTCGGGCAATCAAAGACGAGTATACGCTGTGTCGCTTTGATGGGGACAACGGCGAGTACTCCCTACTGATGGGTACTGGTAAAGGGATCGATGGCCCATACAATCAAGGGACCTATCTCTATCTGGAATTTGCGAATTTGAATCGCTTGGAATTCAAACTCGTTGAGGGCCCTTATATTCATCATGTTGCGGCGGTCAGAAAAAATGTGGTGCCGATCTTGTACGAAGCGTGCAAATACATCGGCGTGCAGCCAGATTTTTATGATCCAATCGAAGAAGACGTCAAAGCATACTTGAGAGGGGATCAATCATGGAAATAAACGAGCTGGAGATGAAGGCTTTAACGATTCGAAAATCCGTGTTAGAGCTGATCTATCAAGCAAAAACGGGTCATACTGGTTCGGATCTTTCTTGTACCGATATTTTAGTGGCCTTGTATTATCGGATAATGAATGTCGATGCGAAAGATCCTCAAAAGCAAGATCGTGACCAGTATATCCAAAGTAAAGGACATGCGGCAGAAGTATTATGGGCCGTTTTAGCGGACAAAGGTTTTTTGCCGAAAGAAGAATTAGCCACCTTTTCGCAATTTGGTTCAAGACTGATCGGTCATCCAAACAATAAAGTAGCTGGTGTTGAGATGAATACTGGTTCACTAGGTCACGGCTTACCTGTCGCAGTAGGGATCGCTTTGGCAGGCAAACTGGATCACCGCACGTATCAAACCTATACGTTGTTGGGAGATGGCGAATTAGCAGAAGGCTCGGTATGGGAAGGAGCCATGGCGGCTGCCAACTACCAGCTGGACAATTTGACCGCCATCATTGATCGCAACGGCTTGCAGATCACTGGAGCCTCGGAAGATGTGATGGCAGTGGAGCCGCTAGATGAAAAATGGCGTGCCTTTGGTTGGGATGTGCATATCGTTGATGGCAATGATATGGCTGCCTTGGTGGCTGCATTAGAAAAACCGCATCAGCCCAATCAACCGAAGCTGATCATTGCCAAAACCATCAAAGGCAAAGGCTATTCTGCAGCCGAAAATCAAGCGCAATGGCATCATAAAGTGCCAACGGCAGAAGAGCTTGCACAAGCCATTGCCGAACTTGATCAGCAAATGGAGGTTTTGACTCATGGGAAAAAATAATATTGCCAATCGCCAAGCAATGTGCGACGTATTGATTGAAGAAGGAAAAAAGAATCCTGCGATCACGGTGTTGACCAGTGATTCTCGTGGTTCCGCTTCGTTAGCACCTTTTGCCAAGGAATTACCGACACAATTGGTGGAAGTAGGGATCGCAGAGCAAAACATCGTCAGTATTGCGGCTGGCTTAGCCCATATGGGCAAACGCCCTTTCGTTGCATCTCCAGCTTGTTTTCTCAGCATGCGCAGTATCGAGCAGATCAAAGTCGATGTCGCGTATTCGAATAAGAATGTCAAACTCGTAGGCATCAGCGGCGGTGTCAGTTATGGGGCATTAGGCATGAGTCATCATTCCTTGCAAGACATCGCAGTGGCACGAGCGATCCCTAATTTGCAAGTGCTGTTGCCAGCAGATCGCTTTGAAACGATCCAAATGTTTAAAGCCTTAGCGGCATCAAATGAACCAGCCTATATCCGTCTCGGTCGCAATCCTGTTGAAGATTGTTATGATTCTGCAGATTATCCTTTTGAGATCGGCAAAGCCATTAAGCTGAGAAGCGGTCAAGATGTCGCATTGCTCGCCACTGGCGAAACCGTGCGCCAAGCGTTGGATGCTGCGGAGCTATTGGAAAAACAAGGCATCACTGCTACCGTTTTAAATGTTCATTCCTTGAAGCCCTTTGATTCAGAAACGGTCAAACGAGTGGCGAAAGAAACAGGCACCGTGATCACTGTGGAAGAACACAGCCAATACAACGGCTTAGGAGCTGCCGTGGCGGAAACACTGACAGAAGAAACGGACATTCGACAAAAAATCATTGCTTTTCCGGATGAAGCCTTGATTACTGGTTCTTCGTCAGAACTGTTTGCCCATTATGGCTTAGACGGTGCCTCCATAGCGAAAACAGCGGTTGCGTTTCTAGGAGCTTAAGATGGACAAGAACTATCAGCTGGTTTTAGATCAGAGTACATCCGGTACCAAGCTCTTACTGTTTCAAGAAGGGAAAATCCTGCAGCGTTACGATAAAAAACATCGCCAAATTTATCCAAAAGTCGGGTGGGTCGAACATGATCCCCTCGAGATTTGGCAAAATGTCCAAGAATTGCTGGCACAAGTGTTTCAAGAACAAGCGATCACTGCAGGTCAAATCGTTTCCTTGTCCTTGACCAATCAGCGAGAAACGATCGTTGCATGGGACCGATTGACTGGTAATCCCTTGTACAATGCGATCGTGTGGCAATGCAACCGCAGCGCCGCGATTTGTGAAGAATTGACGGCACAAGGCTGGGAAAGGACGATCAATCAAAAGACCGGTTTACGCTTAGACCCGTATTTTTCTGGCACCAAAGTGAAATGGCTGGCACAAGAATTATCGGCTATCAAGGAAAAGTCGGGAACTGGCGAGTTGGCGATCGGTACGATGGACAGCTGGCTGTTGTGGAATTTAACGCAAGGGAAGGTATTTGCGACAGAAGCCAGCAACGCTTGCCGAACATTGTTTTACAATATTGAAGAGGGCCGTTGGGATGCAGAACTCGTCAAACTTTTTGGCATCCATTTAGCAGACTTGCCAGCGATCAAACCTGCTGATACGGTTTTCGGTAACTATCACGGAATCCCTATCAAAGGAATCTTAGCCGATTCACAAGCGGCATTATTCGGGGAAGGTTGTCAAAGCCTTGGGGATGTAAAAATCACGATGGGTACCGGTTGTTCGATCATGATGCAAGTGCAGCAGGAGCAGACGTTGCGAGATCGCCGCATTTTGACGACGGTCGGCTGGCAAACTAGCCAGGAAACAGCGTTTGCGCTAGAAGGCATCATCCGTTCCTGTGGTGACGCCATCAACTGGTTCAGTGAGCAAGTGGCTCCGCTGCCAGATGTAGCTGAGATTTGTCAAGAAGTGCTGACCAATGACAGTCAAGAAGACATCTATTTTATCCCAGCATTGCAAGGAATGGGTGCCCCTTTTTGGGATAATACGATGACTGCCAGCTTTGTCGGCATGAAACGCACGACGACGACTCATGAGCTGTTGAAAGCCGTTTTAGAAAGCATCATTTTTCAAATCAAAGCAGTGATCGATGTGATGGAAGAAGTCGCTGAACGACTGATCAATCAGGTAATGATCGATGGCGGTGTTTCGAAAAACCGCGCCTTGATGAGCTTATTGGCGACTTTGATCAATAAACCCGTCATCGTCAGCGAAGTCGAAGAATTTTCAGCCATCGGCACAATGCTTGTTGCCAATCCAACCATGAATGAACCAGCTATTCAGCAAACCACGATCGTTCCGCAAGCCGAACAGGCCGTGATCCGTTTGAAATATGAAAAATGGAAACGGTTCATTGAGAAATCAGCTGCTTTTAGTGAAGGATAAAGGAGGAACTATATGGAGACCCAACGAATCCAATTGAATCAAACGGCTTACGTGGATACCTATTTATTGCACCAATCCAAAGAGTACAATGTCGGCAAGAAACGACCGCTAGTGATCGTCTGTCCAGGCGGCGGCTACGCATTTACCAGTGATCGAGAGGCGGAAGTCATTGCCTTGAAATTCAATAGTATCGGGCTAAATAGTGTTGTTTTATGGTACACCACCGGTGACCAAGTGAAAAACGTTCCCCACAATGCCTTGATGGAAGCCGCCCAAACCGTCAAAACCATTCGTGCGCATGCTCAAGAATGGTTGGTGGATGAGGAGCAAATCATCGTTTGCGGTTTTTCAGCAGGCGGACATCTAGCGTTGCAGTTAGCGACGCGCTGGCACGATGCTGAGCTGGCAGAAGCGTTGGGCGTTAGCAGTGACTTACTGAAAGTGAATTTGGCGATCGCCGGCTACCCATTGGTTTATCAAGAGCATGCCTTCCCAATCGATGAGCTAGGCTTTGCTGCTAGTCTGATCGAAAAACCTTTAACTGCCAACGAACGCTTTTTTGGGAGTAAACAACCGACGGAAGAAGCCATTCAATCCATGAACATTTTGCATCATGTCGATCAGTGGACACCTCCGATGTTTCTCTGGCATACGACGGAAGACGTCTTAGTCGATGTGGCGCACTCGTTGAAGCTGGCGGTCAAATTAAGAGAAGCCGAGATTCCATTCGAACTGCATATTTTTGAAAAAGGCGAACACGGACTGGCATTAGCGGATCGAACAACGGCACGCAAGCCAAGTCACCACAATGCCCATGTCGCTAAATGGTTTGAGCTGTGCGAAGGCTGGCTCAGTAGTTATATTGATTAAAAAACCGTCGGTGCACAACTTGTGCCGATGAAAGGAGAGCACCACTGTGAAAATCACCGTAAGCCAAAACAAACGCACCTTATTGCGAGACGGACAGCATTTCTTTTATTTAGCTGACACTTGTTGGAGTGCCTTTACTAGTATTCAAGAAAATGACTGGATCACTTACTTAGACAAACGCAAAGAGCAGGGCTTCAATACCCTTCAAATCAATGTGTTACCGCAATGGGATCGCAGCCGTGGTCAATTTGACTGCTTGCCGTTTCCTCTTGATGCGGGCGTCTTTGATTTTACTGTTTGGGAGGATGCCTATTTCGAACGGGCTCAGCGTCTTTGTAAAATTGCCGACGAGAAAGGCTTTACTTTAGCGTTGGTCGTCTTGTGGTCAAACTATGTCGCAGGCACGTGGGCTAGCCAGTTGGACAAAGAACGCAACGTGTTGCCGGAGGATTGCCGCCAGGCCTACTATCAAAAAGTGATTGCGACTTTTGATGCCTTCCATCCGATCTACTTTATTGGTGGCGATACGGATTTCCCAACACAGCCAACCATCGATACGTATCTAGAAGCCTTTGCTTTCTTTGAAAAGCATTCGCCCAATACTCTGAAAACGATTCATATAAAGGGACGTTTTGAAGAGATTCCCGCAACGATCGTCGAACATTTGGACTTATTTTTATACCAATCAGGTCATAACAGTGCCTTTTTGAATATGCCTTATTATTTGGCAGAGCGTTTTTATCAAAGACAACCGCAGCTGCCGATCATCAACTCAGAACCTTGCTATGAACAAATGGGCTATGCCCGTCACGTATACGGCCGATTTGGTCAAAAGGATGTCCGCAAAGCGGCATGGCAATCACTGTTAGCCGGCGGCGCGGCTGGGATCACGTACGGTGCCCACGGCATCTGGAGTTGGCAAACCCCGACGGCGACTTTTGCGGAAGAAATCGGGGAAGCGTTTGATCGTCCGATGATTTGGCCAGAAGCTTTATCTTTTCCTGGGGCAGATGACTATGGCTTTATCAAGCAATTATTCGAATTATTAAATATTCAGGAGCTTGTGCCTTGCCAAGAGCGCTTGATCGATGCAGATGAACAGATTCGTATGGCAGCCATCGCAGGATCGAAGGATGCGTTGCTTTACTTGCCAAGCAATACAACAGTTCGTCTGCAAGGAGATCTTTCTACAGCGACCGTCACATTGATCGATTTGAATACCAATCGTTTCTTGAAACCAAAACTGACAGTTACCGATGGTATCACTGTTTTCCATCCCCACAATTGTCATGAAGATGTATTGTTTGTCATCCAAATAAAGGAGTGAAAAGAAAATGGATAAGTATATGGATAAGGTGTTAGTATTTGCAGATAAAATCTCCAACAATCGGTATTTAAAGGCAATTTCAAACGGGTTGATGGCGACGCTGCCGATCAACATTATTGGTTCGATCGCCTTATTGTTAGCAGTTTTGCCGATTCAAGGATGGACAGACTTTATCAATTCGATCAATATTGGCGGCTATTTTTCCGTCGGTTACAGTATGACCGTCGGGGTTATCTCAGTGTACGCTTCCTTTCTGGTCGGTCACCGTTTAGCGACAGAATTTAAGCAATCGGCGGTTCCTGCCGGCATCGTTTCACTGTTTGCCTTTTTGATGATGACGCCAATGGTTACCTTAGAGGAAACAACGACCCTCGACATGAGCAAACTCGGTGCTCAAGGCTTGTTTACCGCTATGATCTGTGGCTTAGTCTTTGCTCGTTTGTACTGCTTTATTTTAGAAAAAAATATCGCCATCAAAATGCCAGCAGGCGTGCCGCAATTTGTGACGGATACCTTCGCCGGTTTGATTCCAGCAATTATTTCTGGGTTTACCGCGATCGTCATTAGCTGGGCATTCAGTTTTACTTCTTATGGCTCATTCTCAGATTTCATCTATCAAATCTTGGCAATGCCGCTGCAAAGCTTGTCTTCTAGTGTAGGTTCGTTGTTATTTATTGTACTGATCCAAATGGTGCTATGGTTCTTCGGTATCCATGGTTCGTTGGTGGTGGGTAGCTTTGTCACCGCTTTGTACTTACCAATGGATGTGGAAAATATGGATGCTTTGGCTAGCGGCGTTGCTCGTTCCGAGTTGCCGAATATTTTGAGCAAGTCGTTTTATGATTTGTTTGCTGGTATTGGTGGGGCTGGGGGAACATTGTCATTGATTATCGTTATTTTGCTGTTGGCGAAATCAAAACAATCACGGACAGTCGCTAACCTGAGTGCCGTTCCTGGATTGTTCACCATTAATGAGCCGGTGATTTTTGGCTTACCGCTGATTTTGAATCCAATCATGGCGATTCCGTTCATATTAACACCATTGGTTCAAGTGCTTGTGGCGTACCTAGCGATCTGGAGTGGGATCGTCCCACGACTTAGTGGCGTACAAGTTCCCTTTGGCACACCGATTTTTCTAAATGGGTTTCTAGCTGGAGGCTGGCAGGTCGCAGTTCTACAAGTCGTTTGCGTTTTGGCAGGCTGCTTGCTGTACATTCCTTTTGTCAAAATATTAGATAAAGGAAAATTAAAAACAGAAGCAGAAGCAGCGCAAGCAGAGGTTCAAACTGAAAGTATCGATCCAGCTGGAGAAACCGTCTGACTTCAGGGGAACAATGCGTAAAAGGCAGGACCTTGTTCTTCTTCAACAAGGGACAAGGTGAATTTTTGCACACTTGATTTCTTAAGACGGTGAATCCAGTCAATGATCGGCCATTCCCGAAAGCAGATAGGCTCTGATTGATCTACTTAGTAATCGAATGGTTCGGGGAAACGCCGATGATCCCAATGCAAATGTGACACAAATAGATTTTTTAATTTTTGATTTTACTCAGTATGGGTCTTTTTAAAAAAAGACCAGCTGCTCCCCCACAATTGCTATCAAGACGTTTTGTTTCTCGGACACAGATCAAAAAGGAGTGTATTATATGACTTTCGCAGAGAAGTTCACCGAAAAAGGCCAGTACTACGCAAGTAAGATTCAGCAAAATAAGTATATGCAAGCAATCTCAATTGGATTGATGACCCTACTGCCAATCATGATCATCGGCGCATTCAGTACACTGTTGTCTTCCATGCAAATCGGGGTTTATCAATCAATGATTGCCCCGTTTCGCGATATTATCGCCTTACCGGCTCAATTTACGACAAATGCATTGGCTATTTATGCCGCTTTTTCCATCGCTTACAAATTGGCAGGCTTATATGGAAAAGAAGGCTTGATCCCTGGGTTTGTTTCCTTGTTTTCCTTTTTAGTCTTAACACCAATCAGTGTTTTTGAAGATGGAGAGCTTGTGATCAATGCCTTGACCTTTGACTGGCTGGGGGCTAGAGGGTTGTTTGCGGCGATGATCGTGGGTGTCTTAACTGCCCGTTTGTATGTGTTTTTTGTCGATAAAAACTTGGTTATCACGATGCCGGAGGGGGTACCACCAACGATTGCCAAAACATTTTCGGGACTGGTTCCAGCAGTGTTAGTAGCAGTCTTATTTACGATAACAGCCGGTTTGTGGAAGATGACGGAATTCGGTAGTTTCCATCAATTTGTATACACGATTCTACAAATTCCACTGCAAAGTCTAGGAGGTTCGATCTGGTCTCTTTGTATTGCATTATTGCTGATGCAACTACTTTGGGTGTTTGGCATTCATGGCGCAGCAGTCGTTTTTGGTATTATTCAGCCAATAATGACGGTACTTAGTCTAGAAAATTTAGCTGCTTATGAAGCGGGAGAACCTATGCCCAATATAGTAACTGGTGCATTTTGGAGCATCTATGCCAACTTTTCAGCGATGCTTGGTTTAATTGTTGTCCTGTTGTTTTTATCAAAAAGCAAACAATTTAAAACGATTGGTAAATTAGGAGCGCCAGGGGCAGTTTTTGGGATTCATGAGCCACTAATTTTCGGATTGCCTATCGTGATGAACCCGATTCTGGCGATCCCCTACATTTAAGCCCAGTTGTGTGTGTTATTTTAGGCTATATCTTAACCATCACGAATATTTTACCGATTCCTATCGGGATGCAAGTGCCTTTTGGAGCTCCAGTTGTTCTTTCGGGAGTTTTACAAGGAAGTTGGAAACTTGCGGCGGCTCAATTACTGATGATTCCTTTGTGTGCCTTGATCTATTACCCATTTGTCCGCATTTTGGATAAGAAAAATGCCGAACAAGAATTGGCGCAAGAAACGCAAGAAAAAGCAGCAGAACAAAGCATGGATCGAGTGATTTCTTGATGGTTGAAGATCAAAGGGAGTTGCTTAAACGTATAGAAAGGGTCAACAGTAATTGTTAGGAAATTGTTTAATGGCTACTCATAAAAAACTCTTTAAAAGAAGCTAATTTGACAGGGTTTACTGGTTAAATTTCCCCTTTTTTCAAAAGATCGCTGGTTAAAAGAAACCGATTTTATGGTGACAAGCCAATGAGTTAGTGCTATAGTTAAAGAAAGAAAACCCACGTGGATTGTTACTGACTCGATCAGGCAAGACCTAAATAAGAAAGCGCTCTTCTCGTTTTAGCAGCGGCTCTTATTTAGGTTTTTTGTTTTTTATCGGAGATTTTTCAGTAACCAGCTAGGTAGGTTTATCAAAAGAAAACAAAAGGAGAACGAGCAAATGGCAAAATTTCCAGAAAATTTCTTATGGGGCGGCGCGACCGCAGCGAATCAATTAGAAGGGGCGTTTGATCGCGATGGCAAAGGCTTGTCAGTGGCGGATGCAATGCCTGGCGGCAAACAGCGTTTAGCGATTTTAGGCAGTGATACGTTTGATTGGACGATCGATGAGGACAAATACACCTACCCAAATCATCGCGGGATCGACCATTATGACCGTTTCAAAGAAGACATTGCGTTGTTTGCAGAAATGGGCTTCAAGAGCTATCGTTTTTCCATCGCATGGACACGTATCTTTCCAAAAGGCGATGAAACGACACCAAACGAAGCTGGACTGGCATTTTACGATGCGCTGATCGATGAATGTTTGAAATACGGGATCGAGCCAGTGGTTACGATCTCTCACTATGAAATGCCCTTGCATTTAGCCAAAGAATACGGTGGCTGGAAAAATCGAGCATTGATCGATTTCTATGAACGTTTTGCAAAAGTCGTCTTGGAACGGTTCCACAGCAAAGTCAAATACTGGATGACCTTCAATGAGATCAACTCTGCTTTCCATTTCTCCGCATTGAGTCAAGGAATGGTCAACAGCACGGGTGCCAGCGACTTTACAAACGTGATCCAAGCGTGGCACAACCAATTTGTTGCCAGCAGTAAAGCAGTCAAAATCGGCCATGAATTAAACCCAGAGTTACAGATCGGTTGTATGATCATTTATGCAACGACTTACAGCATTGATGCGAACCCAGTCAACCAAGTGGCGACGATGATCCATAATCAAGCCTTCAACTACTACTGTGCCGACGTGCAAGTACGTGGAAAATACCCATCCTTTACGGATCGTTTGTACAAAGAACATGGCGTCAATAAAGAGGATCTTGAGATTACCGAAGAAGACTTAGCCTTGATCGCTGAACATACTGTTGACTATGTTGGCTTCAGCTACTACATGTCTTCTGCCGTGGATATCACCACAGAAGAAGCCGATGAAGTGCAAGGAAACTTGTTGGGCGGCGTCCGCAATCCATTCTTAGAAGCAAGTGAATGGGGCTGGCAAATCGACCCAGAAGGGCTTCGCATCGCGTTGAATGAACTGTATGATCGTTACCAAAAACCGTTGTTTATCGTGGAAAACGGCTTAGGAGCCATTGATACCTTTAACGAAGAAGGAAAGATCGAAGATGATTATCGTATCGATTACTTGCGCCGCCACATTGAAGCAATGGGCGAAGCGATCGCTGATGGCGTAGACTTGATCGGTTACACCCCATGGGGCTGTATCGACCTTGTCAGTGCTTCAACAGGCGAAATGAGCAAACGCTATGGCTTTATCTATGTTGACTTTGATGACGAAGGCAACGGCACGATGGATCGTTCCAAGAAAAAATCCTTCGATTGGTACAAACAAGTCATTGCAACAAACGGAGAAGAGTTGGCCTAAGTGTTTCGTTAGACTCACGGATGACACAGGATCCGTTATAAAAGAAAACCGATCAACGGTGCTCCTATACAGGCGCATCGTTGATCGTTTTTTTTTGATATTTGGTTTTAACGGGTACGTTCATAGCTGTCTCGTAACAAAGATTGGAGTTGTTTTTCTGATACAGAGCCATCTAGTAATGCGGTGAGCCAATGGTTTTTATTCATGTGATAAGCGGGTAAATAGCCGCGGCTTTGATTGATGATCGAAACCATTTCGGGCGCTGCTTTGACATCTAAAATTCCGATCATTTCCGTTCCTTCCAAGCCTAATTTTTGCTTTTCTACAGTCATCAGCAAGCCAAACCATTTGCCGCTTTTACGGTGCCGCAAGACTTGGTACTCGGGAAACTTTGCAAATGGATGGTCGACCTGAACATCATTGAAGGTCTGAGCGAAGGCGATCAGACGGTTTTTAAGATCCATGGGTATCCCTGCCTTTTTATTCAATCATATCCAGTATACCGTATTTTTGTCGAAATTTCGCTAGAAAAGGAGATTGGGCTCTTTGGTTTAATGAGCCGTATCACCTGTTGCATCGATAGTCATAAATAAGGCAAAGTAGCAGGTGATTTATTTTCTCAATTTGACACTCGGCTTTCGGCATTACTTATCATTACATTCGATTATGATATAATGTTCTTACAGAGTAATTACTAAAGCAGAGGGAGGGGTGTAACGATGATTACGAAAACAAGAAAACAAGGGAATTCCATTATGTTGACGGTGCCCAAAGACTTTGGTATTCCCAATGGTGTGGAAGTAGAAGCAAAGCTAGTAGAAAATGGAATCTTGTATGAATTTATTGAACCGGTAAAGCCATTCGATGATTTCAGTGAAGATATCTTGACTGATATTATTAATGAGGGATACGAACACGAAGATATTTTATCCGAATTTAAAGCGCGTAAGAGTAAGCTGATTTCTTCATTTAAGACAATTGCAAAGGAGACTGCTACCGACGGGAAAGCAATGACCAAAGAGGAGTTGGCAACTGAAACTGGCTTATGAGGTGATTCCATCTAGACAAGTAGTGAATTATTTAAAAAAGTTGAAGGAGAAACCGCTGAAACAAAAGTTTCTTCATGTCATTTATGATGAAATAGCTGTCGAACCGTATAGCGGCGATCAAAAAACTGGCGATTTAGCTGAAATCTGGTCAAAGGGTTTTAAGTATGCAGGGACAACCTATCGTATTGCTTATGATGTGATCGATGACTAAGTGATTCCAGACTTGTTATGTGGCACCCATGAGAATTTTTATGGACAGTTAAAGCAGTTAATGAAATAACTGGGGACCTGAATCGAAGAGTTGCGCGTAGGCGGACTCTTTTTTTGCTTTCTATTAAAAGTACGATAAGTGAAAGGTTCTAAGAAATGGATGCCTATGCTAAGATAGAAGAAACCAGCAGCGTAAATAAGCAAGTGAGGTGGTCGCTATGAAAACGACAAGTCAAGTATACATTCGTTTAAATGAACATCTATTTAAATGCAAAAAATACGATTTGAATTTTTTGATAACAAAACTTTTAATTGAGCGAATCGATGAATTTCCTGCGATCTATATTGAAGAAATCGCCTATGCTGCACAGACGACCCCTGCCAGTATCACTAAATTTTGTAAGAAACTTGGTTATGCTAGTTTTAAAGAAATGCGTAATGACCTCACGATTTATTTTGAACAAGAGTACCATTTAGCGAATACGATGTTTGAAGGGATGCTAGCGAATCTCGATACAAAGAGTGAAGTATCTGAAATGGTTGACCAATTTCTAGCCCGAGAGTACATGGTCCAAAAACAGATTTTTGACCAATTTGATCAACACCAATGCACACGGATTGCAGAAGAAATGAAACGAAAAAAACGAGTGGCGATCTTGGGTAACAGCTATTCTTTTTCGGTTGTTAATCTCCTGCGGGAACTGCTTAGTCAAATGGGCTATATCGTTTTTGAAGTGAACCGTAATGCGGAAGACCAGCTGATTGATCAAGTATTGCGGGAAACAGATATCTGTTTTGTGATCAATCTAACAGGTAGCTGGATCGACAAAAAGGCCTACTTGCTTGAAAAAACTGCCTGTCAGAAAGTTTTATTGACGTTCAGCGAGCAAGCCGCTCAAAGCAGTCTCTTTGAAGAGCGTGTCTTGTTTAAAGAGGTCGTTCCATTGATGTCGTCGAATTATTACTCGCAAAAAGTGCTTCATCTATGGATGATTTTTATGATTATGAATATGAGAAAAGAGTAAACGTAAAAAGCTATTTTCCATTTTTGGAAAATAGCTTTTATTGTTTCCTTATGAGAAAGCGCTTATATTCAAGTTAAGATATATCTTAAAAAATTTAGGAGGATTTACTGATGGATAAATTAATGCAATTTATTGAAACCAAAGTGATGCCGCCAATGATGAAACTTTCTAATCAACGTCACTTGAGCGCTGTTCGCGATGGGTTGATCGCAACGATTCCAATCACAGTGATCGGATCGATCTTTTTATTGATTCCGTATATTCCATGGCCTCAATCGTATGTATCATTTATGGGCAATCATCCCGACTTAGTGGCAAAACTGATCATTCCCTTCAATATGAGCATGGGACTGCTTTCGATCTATGCAGCTTTTGGCATTGGCGCACGACTAGCGCAAAGCTACCAACTGGATAGTTTGGCAGGGGGCGTTTCTGCAATTTTTACCTTTTTTACTACATTGACCTTCACTTCTTTAGATGAAGGAACGTTTATCTCTACGCAATATCTTGGAGGAGAAGGCATGTTTGCTAGTATTTTGACAGCTATATTAGCAGTCGAGTGCATGCGCCTTTGTAAAAAATACAATATTGGGTTTAAACTGCCAGAGCAAGTCCCTACGAATGTCAGCAGCAGTTTTGAAGTGATTATTCCCGTGTTTTTTTCAATGACGATCGTTTGGATCATTGTTCACTTGATCGGCTTTGACATCAATGCCCTGATTGCAAGTTTGATCACACCATTGTTAAGTGTTTCTTCCAACTCGTTAGCAGCACCTTTGGTCTATGTAGGATTGACTTGTATCATGTGGCTATTCGGAATTCATCCGCAAATATTAGCGACGGTGATGTTGCCGATCTGGCTAGTCAATTCTGAAGCAAACATGGCAGCAGCACAAGCCGGACAAGCGATTCCCAATCTGGGGGTACAGCCGTTTATCTTTACTTTCTTATGGATCGGCGGTGGCGGAGGAACCTTAGCACTTTGCGCAATGATGTGTTTCTCTAAATCAAAATTTTTAAAACAGCTTGGTCGTCTCAGCTTTATTCCTGGGGTCTTCAACATCAATGAGCCGTTGTTGTTTGGGTTGCCGATCGTTTTGAATCCAGCACTGGCGATTCCCTTTGTCGTGGCACCAATCGTGACCACTTTCGTGACCTATTTCGCTTTTGTGTCCAACCTTGTTCCCGGAATGGCGTATCCATTAGCGGCTGTGTGGACGGTTCCGAGTATTTTTTCGGCAGTGATCGCAACAGCCAGCATTCGTGGTGCTGTCTTAGTAGTGGTGAATTTCTTGATTTATTTGGGCATTTATTATCCTTTCTTCAAGGCCTATGAGCGCAAATTAGTGCTTGAAGAAGGTCAAACCGAAGCGTAGGTCTAAGAGGCGAGCAATCAAATTTTGAGAAGAGGAGCAATGACATGAAGAAAAATAAGAAGCAATTTCCTGCCGATTTTTATTGGGGAGGTGCAGTTGCCGCAAATCAATTAGAAGGGGCCTATCTTGAAGGGGGAAAAGGTTGGAGCGTGGCAGACATCAATCGCTTTCGTGATGATATCGATATAAAAAAGAAAAGCAACAAAGAAATAACGACGGCAGACGTAGAATTTGCTTTAAATGATCAAGAAGGGCGTTACCCGAAACGGGATGGGATCGATTTTTACCATACATTTCGTGAGGATCTGGCACTCTTGGCAGAAACAGGCATGAATTCGTTTCGAACATCTATTAGCTGGGCGAGGATTTTTCCAAAGGGAGACGAGCAAACGCCTAACGAAGAAGGGTTGCGCTTTTATGACGAATTGATCGATTGTATCCTTGAAAACGGCATGGAACCCTTGATCACCTTGTCTCATTATGAAATGCCGATCCATTTAGCGATGGCTTATGACGGCTGGTCAAATCGTAAACTGATTGATTTCTTTGTTCATTTTGCGCAAGTCGTATTCAAACGGTATCAAGGGAAGGTCAAATATTGGATCTTAGTCAATCAAATGAACTTGATTACCCACGAATCGTTTAACCACCTTGGTATTCCCGCTGACCGAGTCGACAATCTGAAGCAAGCTAAGTACCAAGGAGTTCACAATGAATTGGTAGCATGTGCGAGAGCGATCAAAGTAGGCAAAGAAATTGATCCTTCTTTTCAAATTGGTATGATGTCTTATTATGGCAATGTTTATCCAGCTACTTGTAAACCGTTGGATGTTTTGAGTGCTCTCAAAAATAATCAAATGGAATATTATTATTCAGATGTACTTGCGCGGGGAACTTATCCGAATTATGCCTATCGCTTTTTTGAAGAAAACGGCATCGAGATTCAATTTGGGGAAAACGATGAAGCGGACTTTAAGCATACGGTTGATTTTGTTTCTTTCTCCTATTACTACACGCGAATCATTCATAGTGAAAACTACGGGAAAGAAGATGCAGCTTCGCCTAACCCTTATTTAGAAGCAAATGATTGGGGCTGGGCAATTGATCCGATTGGGCTGCGGATCGCTTTGAATGAGTATTATGATCGGTACCAATTGCCGATCATGATCACAGAAAATGGTATGGGCTTTTATGAGACATTGAATGAAGAAGGGACGATCGATGATACGTATCGCATTGATTTTCTGAAACAGCACATTGAACAAATGAAAGAAGCAATCTATGATGGCGTAGAACTGATCGGCTACTATCCTTGGGGACCGATCGATCTTGTCAGCTGCTCCTCATCAGAAATGAGCAAGCGGTATGGGTTCATTTACGTGGATCTAGATGATTGGGGCAATGGTTCAGGAAAACGGTACAAAAAAGCCAGCTTTGACTGGTATAAGAAAGTGACGGCTTCTAACGGAGAAGTCCTCGATTAAAAAATAAGCGGCAACGACGAAGCAGGAGCTTAGTCGTTGCCGTTTTTTTATAAGAGAGTCAAAAAAGGGAGCCAGCGCCATCAGCGTAACCGTTTCTGATAAAGCATTCGTGCCAAGAACCAGCTCACCACTACGATACCGCCGCACCAGCTAAAGGCACTGATCAAGGTGGTATCTTTTAAGTTTAACAAAAGCCCTCGCAAAGAATGGATGATCGGCGACATTGGTTGGTATTCAGCAAAAATGGCTAATGGGCGCGGCATGGTTTCCGTAGGGACGAAACCAGAGCTTAAGTAGGGCAACAGGGTGATCAAGACAGTAAACAAGGTCGCTGTCTCGGGGCTTTTGGCGATGAGACCAACCAGAACGGAGACCCAAGTAAAGGCGAAGGTGAAGCAAAAGATCAATAGGAAGGCGAGTCCCCAGCCAGTAACTGTGGCTTGGGGGCGAAAACCGATGATCATGGCGACGATCAACACGACCAAGGTGCTGATCAAGCTCCGAAGGGTCGCGGCGAAGACATGCCCGTTTAAAAAGGCTGAGTTAGAGATGTTCAAGGTCATCAGCCGTTCCACCATGCCGGATTTCAAATCTTCCGTCACCGTTACCCCAACGGAGGAGGCGCTTTGGGCGATACATTGGACGAGAACACCAGGAACGACAAAATCGACATAAGAGGTATCGCCGACGTTCATGGCTCCCCCGAAAACATAGACGAAGAGGATCATTAAAATCGCTGGGGTCAAAATCCCACTTAGCAAAGTCTCCATACTGCGAATCGATAGCAAGAGGTTGCGTTTGAATAAGGTGTTGGTTTCTATAATTGCTTTCATTGGTTTCCTCCTTGGACAAGTGTTAGAAAAATATCTTCTAACGAAGCATTCTTTTGATTAAAACTGGTGATGGTGATCGGTAGTTGATTGAGTTCCTGCAACAGCGTGAAGGAATGCTGGAAGTCTTGACTGACGGGAAATGCCAGAGAGAGACTGGACTCATTGACTTGCAGCGGAAAATCAGACAGATGCTGACGCACGGTCTGTAAGTGTTCTTTCGTCAATACGCTGATTTCCATCGTTTGTGAAGGGTGCAGTGCTTTGACTTCCGTTGGTGTTCCTTGCAAGATGATTTTCCCTTCATGCAAGATGGCGACTTGATCTGCTAAAAATTCAGCTTCTTCGAGGTATTGGGTCGTCAGGAAAATCGTTCGTCCTTGAGCGGCGATCTCTTTGATCATGTGCCATGTGGCTAAGCGGTTTTGCGGGTCTAACCCGGTCGTTGGTTCATCCAAAAAGAGCAGGTCAGGTTCGCCGATAAAACTCATGGCGATGTCTAAGCGTCGTCGCATGCCACCAGAATAATTTTTGACTAGTCGGTTGCTGGCATCCACCAAATCAAAACGCTCTAACAAATGTTGGACGATAAACTGTTTGTTTTTGACATGGCGCAAGGCAGCAATCATCAGCAAGTTTTCTCGTCCGGTCAGTTCTTGATCGACGGCGGAAAATTGCCCTGTCAGACTGATTTTTTCGCGAATCGCTGCTGGATCTTTGGTCAAGTCGATCCCATCGATCAGCGCGGTTCCTTGGTCAAAAGGCAGGATAGTGGACAAAATTTTGACTAAAGTGGTTTTTCCAGCGCCGTTTGATCCTAGTAAGACAAATACTTCGCCAGGAGTGACGTCAAAAGTGACCTCTTTCAAAACAGTTTTGTCTTTGAAGCTTTTTTGTAAATGTTTCATGTGAAGCATTTTCTTTTTTATATGGGTATCCATAGCTTTTCCCTCGTTTCTATAAGATAATTCAACTATAAAGGCTCTTCGGGAAAAACAACTGCTTATTTCAATATATTGAAAAAGAAGGTGAAAAAATGAACAATTATGGTGCGACAGTGAAAGAGCTTCGCAAAAGCAAAGGCTTGTTGTTGAAGGAATTAGTGGATGAACAATTGTCGATGTCTTTGTTATCGCAATTTGAAAATGGCAAAACGACGATTTCCTGCGAACGATTTCATCGTTTGCTAGATAAACTAGAAGTGAGTTTTGCCGAATTTCAGCTGCTACACACGGGGGAGCATCATTCGGAGGCTCAAAAGCTAATGGTTGACTATGTCCGTTCGATGGGGATCGAATCCATTGATGAAGTACCTAAATTAAAAAAGAAATATCAAAAGCTGACCACGTACTTTCAACAGCATTACTCCTTGGAGCTGGACCACTTCTTACAACTGATCCGTTTTGACTACTTGATGAAAGAGGAGCTTTTTAAAGGGGTGCCCATCGAGGAGGCTTACCTGAAACACAATTACTGTTTGGACTCTGCCAAGCATTACTTGCTGAATACCGATACATGGGGTGTTTATGAGCTGCGGCTGTTTGCCCGCGTAGCAATTTCGATGGAGCCAGCTTTGCTTTGGCGCTGCTTGACGATCGCCATCAAAAAGAGTCAGCGCTTTGCAAAAATTCCTGGCAATGAAGATATTTTGTACAACACGTTTGAGACGGTATTTTCTGTCTTTGCTGTTTTCGACGAGGCAAATTATGCGGAAAAGACCTTTCATTTATGGCGAGATCATGTTTATGAAAAAGAACACATTGAACAAGCGATCTTTATGCCGTTTTTTGAAGGCTGGACGCATCTATTAAAACAAAATAAGGCACAAGCGGCGGACTTGATGCAGCAAACGTTAGATCAGCTGGAAAGATTAGGCATGAAGAACACGTTTGCTATGTATCAATTATTAAGCACATCTGTATTGAAAGAAGAGTTTCCGGGGATTTTATTGAGTGATCCATTGCTTTCTGAAGGAACCCGTTTTGGCTGGGACTAGCTAGAATAAGCTGTATTCCGCTGATGAAAGCGCCTTATGTTTAAGAATCGGAGAGGAAGTGATTAAAAATCAGTAAATGCAAGCAATTTGCTTCTTTTTTACTGATTAGAGGAGTATATTCGAAGTTGGAATTTTTCTTTATTTAGAATTATTTTAATGTACTTTTTATGAAATAGGAGGATGTAGGATGGATATTGTGACACTAGCGCGAATCCAGTTTGCGATGACGACGATTTTTCACTTTTTCTTTGTACCGTTTTCGATCGGAACTGGTGTCGTCGTTGCAATTATGGAGACACTTTATGTGATCAAAAAAGATGAAAAATATCGCCGGATGACGAAGTTTTGGGGAAATATTTTTCTATTGAGTTTTGCTGTCGGGGTCGTGACAGGGATCATTCAAGAATTTCAATTTGGGATGAACTGGTCAGACTATTCTCGTTTTGTCGGGGATATTTTTGGTGCGCCCTTGGCTTTAGAAGCTTTGTTGGCGTTCTTCTTAGAATCGACGTTCTTAGGACTGTGGATCTTTACATGGGATCGGGTCAGTCCCAAGCTGCACGCCACCTTTTTCTGGTTGGTGACGCTAGGTTCGATGCTATCGGCGTTTTGGATCTTAGCTGCCAATAGTTTTATGCAGCATCCAGTGGGGTATACCTTGAACAATGGCCGGGCAGAAATGACTGACTTCGGTGCATTATTGGCAAATCCACAGGTGTGGTATGAGTTTTTACACGTGATCACCGCTGCCATCACGATGGGTGGGATCATTGTTGCTGGTTTATCTGCCTTTCGTCTATTGAAGAAAGACAAAGACATTGAACGTGATTTCTTCAAAAAATCAATGCGGATCGGTTTTGCGGTGGCATTGTTCGGTTCATTCACCGTCTTGCTAGCTGGGGATGAACAAATGAAATACTTGGTTGAAGAACAACCAATGAAATTTGCCGCAATGGAAGGGGCGTATGAAGATACTGGGAGTCCTGCGGCTTGGACCGTCGTTGCTTGGGCGAATGAAGCAGAACATCACCAAGTCTTCGGTGTTTCGATTCCCTATATGTTGAGTATCTTAGCCTTCAATGAACCCTTCGGCTCCATCGACGGGATGGATACGGTCAATCAGCAATTGATTGAAACCTACGGCGATCGTAATTACTACCCGCCGGTCAACACACTCTTTTGGAGCTTCCGGATCATGGCTGGTTTTGGTGCCTTGATGCTGTTGGTTTCTGGTCTGGGGTTGTATTTTACGCGTAAGAAGAAACCGTGGCTCTTTGAAAAACGCTGGTTGCTTTGGGTAGTGGCGATCACTTTGTTCACCCCATTTATTGCCAATACAGCTGGTTGGCTGATCACGGAGTTAGGACGTTACCCATGGACGGTTTACGGCTTGTTTACGATCGAAGATAGTGTGTCACCAAACGTTTCCGTGACCTCACTCTTGATCTCAAACATCGTTTACTTCCTCTTGTTCTCTGGCTTGGGCGGAACGATGGTCTATCTGGTGAAACGGGAAATGGATCATGGACCTGAAAAAGAAGCCTTCGGCGAAATCAGCCAAGGAGACAACCAAGAAGGGTACGAAGACCCATTTGATAAGGAGGCGTTTGAAGGATGACCGGTCTGCAATTACTATGGTTCACGTTGATTGGGCTTTTATTTTCTGGCTTCTTCTTCTTAGAAGGGTTTGACTTTGGTGTGGGGATGTCTGTGCAGACATTGGCCCACAATGAAGAGGAAAAAGACCAGATCGTTAAAACGATCGGGCCTGTCTGGGATGGCAATGAAGTGTGGCTATTGACCGCTGGCGGAGCGATGTTCGCCTCGTTTCCATACTGGTATGCTTCTTTGTTCAGCGGTTTTTATTTGATTTTGTTATTGATCTTAGTCGGGTTGATCATTCGCGGTGTTTCCTTTGAGTTTCGAGCAAACTTCCCGAAAGAACACAAAAACATTTGGAACTGGACGTTGACGATCGGCAGTACGATCGTACCGTTTTTCTTCGGTCTGATGTTTGTCAGCATGATCCAAGGAATGCCTTTGGGTGAAGATGGCAACATGACGGCAACCTTTACGGATTACGTCAATCCCTTTTCAATCGTTGGCGGGATCGCGTTGACCTTGTTGTGCTACTTGCACGGATTAAACTATATCGCTTTGAAAACGGAAGGTCCGATTCGGGCACGGGCACGCAACTATGCAAGTATTTTTTATGGCATCTTATATGCAGGCTTAGTCGTCTTTGCTGTGATGCTTTACTTCCAAACGGATTTCTTCGAGAATCATTTTGCGACAACGCTTGGTTTGTTGCTCGTGATCGTTGTACTGACACTGATTGCAAATATCGGCGTCTTTAAAGGCAAAGAAATGATGGCTTTCATTGCGAGCGGCTTGACGTTGATCGCTTTGGTGGCATTGATCTTCACAGGGTTATTCCCAAGAGTCTTGATTAGTTCGATCGATTCAAGCTATGACCTGTTGATCGCTGATGCGTCTTCAAGCCGCTACACATTGAAGATCATGAGTTATCTTTCACTGACGATCTTGCCTTTCGTCTTGGCCTATACGGCTTGGAGTTACTATATCTTTCGTAAACGGATCAGTCATACGGAGGCGTTGGAGGGGTATAAATGATTGATAAACAAATCATGAAGCTCCCAGGAATGAAACAACTTTTAGGGCTGCTTGCGGGACTTTCTTTCCTGCAGGCGCTCTTCATTATTGGGCAGGCGTATGGATTGGCACGTGCCATCACTGGCTTATGGGAAGGACGACCATTAGAGGAACAGTGGGGCTGGATTCTGCTGTTCTTTTGTTCGTTTATCGCCCGACAAGCCGTTATCTATTTCCGTTCCAAAAGACTTGATGATTACAGTTACCAGCAAGCCGCCGATCTGCGGGATCAATTGTTGGAGAAATTGTTTCGGGTCGGTCCTCAGATCGCACAACAGCAAGGGACGGGGAATGTAACAACGATGGTCTTGGAAGGGATCAACCAAGTCGAAAACTACTTGAAATTGATTCTTGCCAAAATCATGAATATGTCGATCATTCCTTGGGTCATTTTGGCACTCGTTTTTTATCTGGATTGGGAGTCGGGCTTGGTCTTGCTGTTGGTGTTCCCCTTGATCATCATTTTTATGATCATCTTGGGCTATGCCGCGCAAAGCAAAGCGGAAAAACAATACCGAACGTTTCAATTACTGTCCAATCATTTCATCGACTCCCTTCGAGGGATCGACACGCTGAAATTGTTTGGGGTCAGTAAAAAATATGGCAAGAGTATCTTTGCTTCCAGCGAACGGTTTCGGAAAGCGACGATGGCTTCATTAAAAGTCGGGATTTTATCGACCTTCGCCTTAGACTTTTTCACGACCTTATCGATTGCCGTCGTGGCAGTCTTGCTAGGCTTGCGGCTGATCAATGAAGGAATCTTGCTGTTTCCAGCGTTAACCATCTTGATTTTAGCACCAGAATACTTCTTGCCGATCCGCGACTTTTCCAGTGATTACCATGCAACCTTAGACGGAAAAAATGCGATGACTGCGGTGACGGAGATCTTGCATCAGCCCGAAGCCCAAGTACCGGCAGTAACGGTGCCTCGTTGGCAGGAAGACGCCCAGTTAACGATCGATCAGCTGGCGTTTTCCTACGAGGAAAAAGCGGCTTTGACGGATATCAACTTGAACGTGACTGGCTTCAAAAAGATCGGGATCATCGGTTTGAGCGGTTCTGGCAAGTCTACCTTGATCAATACCTTGAGTGGCTTTCTCGTGCCAGACAGTGGCGAGATCACTCTCGGAGGGGCGAAGACCACGGCCTTTCGCCAAGCAAGCTGGCAAGAACAGCTGATCTATATTCCGCAAAATCCTTATATCTATCGGTTGACCTTGCAGGAAAATGTCGCGTTTTATCAGCCGACAGCTACCAAAGAAGCCGTACTGAAAGCCATTGAAGTGGCAGGCTTGACTGAGCTTTTGGCGGAGCTGCCGCAAGGGTTGGACACGATGTTAGGAGAAGGGGAACGGCATCTAAGTGGCGGACAAGCCCAACGGATCGCTCTAGCCCGTGCCTTTTTAGACCAGCAACGAAAGATTCTTTTGTTTGATGAACCAACGGCTCATTTGGATATTGAAACCGAAGTTGCTTTAAAGGAACGGATGCTACCGCTGATGGAAAACCGTTTAGTCTTTTTTGCAACCCATCGCTTGCACTGGATGGAAGAAATGGATGAAATCATCGTGATGGATCAAGGAAGAATCGTGGAACAAGGAACCTTGGCACAACTGCAGCAAAAGCAAGGTGCTTTTACAGAACTAGTTAATGGAATGAGGAGGGAACAGCTTGAATAAAATCGGCTTATTGCGCTCATTGAAAACTGATACGTGGGTCAAGCCTTTCTTGTCAAAATACAAAAACGTTTTGGCGCTGGCCTTATTCCTAGGCTTCTTGACCTTTTTCTGTGGTGGGGCACTGATGTTTAATTCTGGGTACCTGATCAGCCGCTCGGCATCGATCCCAGAAAACATTCTATTGGTTTACATCCCCATCGTACTGACCCGAGCGTTTGGGATCGGCCGTCCAGTCTTTCGCTATTTGGAACGGTTGACCAGTCATAGCTGGGTCTTGCGCATGACCTCTAATTTACGATTGAAATTGTACAACGTAGTAGAAAAAGATGCGATCTTCTTTAAGCAAGCGCATCGCACAGGGGATATCTTGGGCTTATTGGCAGAAGATATCAACCATATTCAAAACCTGTATTTGCGGACGATCTTTCCTACCGTGATCGCTTGGATCTTGTATGCGTTCTTGATCATTGGACTCGGCTATTTTTCTTGGTGGTTTGCTTTGGTGATGCTGCTGCTATTAGGGATCATCGTCTTTGTCTTGCCGCTTTGGTCGGTGATCATCAACGGCGCGCGGCAAGAAAAGCAAAAACACATGAAAAACAACTTGTATACGACACTGACGGATAATGTATTAGGGGTTTCTGATTGGGTCTTCTCTCAAAGAGGCAGCGAGTACGTGGCTGCCCATAAGGAACTGGAAACGCAGTTGCGGGCGGTGGATGAACAGATGCTGTCCTTTGATCGCCGGCGTGATTTTCTTTTACAAAGCATCTTTGGAGTGATCGCTGTCGCATTGCTGCTTTGGACCAGCATTCGCTTTCCAGGTAACCACGGAGGAGCAGCCAACTGGATCGCTGCCTTTGTCCTGTGTGTCTTTCCTTTAGTTGATGCATTTGCGCCATTACCGTCTGCTGCTCAAGAAACCAATCGCTACAAAGACTCCATCGATCGCTTCAATGCATTGCCAGAAGAAAATCACCAAGTCTCCATGGAGCAACCGTCAGTACCTGAAGTGACGGGCCTCGTGTCGATCACAGTCAAGGACTTGCATTTTCAGTATCCTGAAGGCAAAGAAGTGCTTCATGGGTTGGATCTAACGATTCCTGCGCATCAAAAACTAGCGATCCTTGGTCGCAGCGGTTCTGGGAAAAGTACATTTGCCTCCTTGTTGCGAGGCGATCTGCAACCGACGCAAGGGTCGATCACCTTAAACGACGTGCCTGTGACGGCATTGAGTGAGTCGATCAGTGACTTGATCGGTGTCATCAATCAAAGTCCCTATCTTTTCCATACGACCGTCTTGAATAATATTCGGCTAGGCAATGAGTCGGCTTCGGAAGAAGAAGTCTGGCGCGTACTGGAGCAAGTCGGGTTGAAAGAAATGGTGGCAGCTTTGCCTAACGGCTTGGCGACGATGGTGGATGAAGCCGGCTTGCGTTTTTCTGGTGGAGAACGCCATCGTTTGGCCTTGGCGCGGATCTTGCTAAAAGATACTCCGATCATCTTATTGGATGAGCCAACCGTCGGCTTAGACCCGATCACGGAGCAAGGCGTGCTCGAAACCTTTTTCCAAGTGCTGGAGAACAAAACGATCATTTGGATCACCCACCACTTGCAAGGAATTTCGATGATGGACCGTGTGCTCTTTATTGAAGATGGTCAGTTGACCATGAGCGGAACACCTGCCGAATTGGCAGCAGAAAACAAACATTTTCAACACTTATTGGCCATTGACCAAGGACGACGATAAAAAAAGAGCGTCCATCAATCAGTGATGGACGCTTTTCTTCTCATTGCTCTATGGCTCAGTAATTGCGCTGCAAGAGCAGTTCAGTTAATGAACGAATTTTGGCTTTGCTAGGTGCTTCGGGCAGCAGATCGATGTCGTCTAAGGCTTTTTGCGTGTAGGTGACCGCGAAAGCGCGCGCTTTTTCAACACCGCCGTAACGGACGACAAGATCCGCAACTTCTTGGGCTTCTGCCAAGGAGAGTGCTGCTTTTTTATTCAAATAAGGAGCGAATGCAGCAGGTGCCTGTTCTTTGGCAAATAGCAGCGGTAAGGTATATACTCCTTGTGCCAAATCTTCTAGAATCGGTTTTTTCAAAGTGCCGCTATCAGAGGTGTAGTCGAGAATATCGTCGAATACTTGAAAGGCGATCCCGATGTTGCGACCGATCTCACCCGCCCGCTCTTGGTTTTCTGTGTCGAGGCCGCCAAAATGAGCGCCTTCGAGACAAGCGAGCCAAAACAGTTCAGCGGTTTTGCCGTTGATGCTTTGCAGATAGTCGTCAATCGATTCATGGATGTTGTAGCGAGTGTGCATTTGATCAAGTTCACCTAAAAGGAGTCGTTTCATGGCTTGTGCGTTGGTTTTTAAAAACGGGGAGCCATTCATACTTTCGATCAAAAGCTCAAAAAATTGGGTGAACAAAAGATCACCCGTGTAGACCGCGATATCCTTGCCGTATTTGGCTTGAACAGTGACTTGACTGCGCCGCAGCGGCGAATCGTCAATGATGTCGTCGTGGATCAAAGTGGCCATGTGTAAAATTTCTAGAGAAGCAGCAATTTTTGTTAATTGGTCGGTTTTTTTATAATGGGGATCGCCTAAGTCAGCAAACAAAAAAAAGAGCGCTGGCCGCAGCATTTTTCCACCTGAATAAGTAAAGTCGATCAAAACATCTTGTATCTCTTTGTTACGAACAGTAACGTGTTCTTCAATGATGGAACATACGGTTTTCAATCGTTGTTCGATCGTCGGATAATCGATCCAAAAGTCAAACATAGTATAACCCTTTCTAACAGTCATTCAGCCCTTATTCTAGCGTAAAGGGGCGTGATTGACTAGTTTAATGCACTCACTAAAGGAGGTGAAGTTGTGACGCTACCTGTATTTTTAGAACTTGTCGAATTTAAAGCAAAAACCGCCAGTATTTTGCCATTTTTCATTGGTGTCTGCTACAGCTGGTACAATTATCAAACGATTCATCTTGGCTATGTCCTATTGTATTTCATTGCCATGCTGATCTTCAATATGGCGGTGGATATTTTAGATAACTACAACGATTACCATCATGCCACAGAAGGGCATGATTACAAAGAAAAGACCAATATCATTGGTCGGGAACAGTTGTCTGTCAAATTGGTTTTTTGGTTGATGGTCTCCATGATCATCGTTTCCGCCGCCATGGGAATCGCCTTGGCAATGGTGGTTGGTTGGCCGCTCTTTTGGATGGGACTGTATTGTTACCTAGTCGGGATCTTTTATTCCTCTGGTCCACGGCCGCTTTCTAGTTTGCCTTTAGGCGAGTTCTTTTCTGGCTTTACGATGGGCTTTATGATCTCATTGATCTGTGTCTACCTTAATGCCTATCAAACCTTTGAATGGAACATTGCCACGATCGGCAGTATTTTCTTGATCTCATTACCCAACACATTATGGATCGCCAACTTGATGCTGGCAAACAACATTTGTGATCTGGAAGAGGATGAAAAAAATGAGCGCTATACGCTGGTGCATTACCTTGGTAAAGCCCGTGCGTTGAAATTATTTATCACAATGAACGTCTTGGCGTTTGTTGCGATCATTGCCTCAGTTGCCCTCAACATTGCGCCTTGGTCACTGGTTCTGACCTTTTTCGCGGCGCCCTTTGTCTGGCAACAGACAAAACGATTTATGCAAAAACAAATCAAAAGAGAGACCTTCATTTGTGCCGTTCGGATCCTTGCGGTCGGAGCATGCGTACAAGTGCTGAGTTTTGCGATTGGTTTGATTTTATAATTTTTACAGCAAAGAAAGGAAGTAAGGAAACATGAAGGAAGTTGTCATTTTAGGAGCAGGGTATGCTGGATTGCGAGCATTGCACGTATTGCAAGGAGCAAAAGAAGCGTTTCACATCACATTGATCGACAAAAACGATTATCATTATGAGGCAACCAATCTTCATGAAGTTGCGGCCGGTACGCAACCAAGAGACCGCATTTGCTATCCCATCAATGATGTCGTTCGTCCCCAAAAGACGAGCTTTGTTCAAAAGGAAGTGGCGTCGATCGATCGTAACCAGCAAGTGATCGTTTTTAAAGATCAATCCACGTGCACGTATGATTATTTGATCGTGGCATTAGGCTTTGAATCAGAATCATTTGGGATCCCTGGTGTCGAGGAGCATGCGTTGGAAATGGTGGATGTCGACTCCGCAGAAAACATCTATCATCATTTGTTGAAACAAATGAAGGCATACAAAGAAACACAAAATCCTGACTACCTAAAAATCGTTGTCTGCGGTGCTGGTTTCACTGGAATCGAATTGCTAGGTTCATTGGTGGAAAACCGTAAAACCTTCGCGAAAGCAGCAGGTGTCAAACCAGAAGACATCAAACTGTACTGTGTCGAAGCAGTGACTCGTTTATTACCGATGTTTGATGAAAAACTATCGGATTACGGGATCAAAAATCTCGTTAAATGGGGCGTAAACTTCCTGACTGGTAAACCCATCAAAGCAATCAAACCAGGTGTCGTTGTCTATCAAAATGATGCCGATACAGGAGCAACAGCAGAATTATCAGCCAAAACCATCGTTTGGACCACAGGCGTCAGCGGCAGCCATGTGATGGCTGAATCGGACTTTTCTGCTCGTCGTGGTCGCGTGATGGTCAATCAAGACCTAACAGACCCTGATCATAGTAACGTCTATGTTGTCGGTGATGTTTCAGCAGTCATGGACCCAGCGACCAATCGCCCGTATCCAACAACGGCTCAAATCGCTTTGAAGATGGGGCAGCATGCAGGTAAAAATATCTTACGTCAAATGAACGGGGAAAAACCAGCAGATTTCCACTTTGAATCATTAGGTTCAGTGGCGTCGATCGGCAATACCCATGCCTTTGGCTTAGTAGGGAAAATGGGCATCAAAGGCTATCCCGCTTCCGTGGTGAAAAAAGCCATTATGGACCGTTCCTTGTACCAAACCGGTGGGGTCAAAGAAGTATTGGCGAAAGGCCGCTTCGACTTTTATCATTGAGCAATAGAAACAGCAGACTGCGAGGGTGACCTCGCAGTTTTTTTTCAAAAAAAGCAGCAGCGGTATCCCGCAGACTACTTTTTTCTCCCAGAAACTGCTATGATAGCCAAAAGAACAGAACAAAGGAGCAAGGACAATGCCAGAAGGCCAACGAGTGTTACAGGGAATGGGAACGGTGATCACGATTTGGGTGCAGCATGAAACCCCAGAAGTGATCTTAGAGGAAGCAGCCAAAAGAGCTGCGGCCTTTGAACAGCGTTTTAGTGCCAATGACCCGACGTCTGAGTTGATGCAGATCAATCAGCAGGCAGGACAAGGAGCGATCGCTGCCACACAGGAATTGTTTGAATTGATCGCACTAGGGAAAGCCCATAGCGTACCCAAAGATAGCTACTTAAATATTGCCATCGGTCCTTTGGTGCAGGAATGGCGGATCGGGTTCCAAGATGCTCATCTACCAACGCCTGAGAAAATCGCGGAGCTGCTGCCAAAGACTGATCCTGCCAAGATCATTTTGGATGAAACGCTGCAGACCGTCGGGTTAGCTGCTGGCATGAAGCTTGATCTAGGGGCTGTGGCAAAAGGATATTTTGCTGATTTGTTGATGACCTATTTCAAACAGGTTGGTGTCACAGCCGCTTTGATCGATCTTGGAGGCAATGTGGTGACTTACGGCGATGCCCCAAGCCATCAAGATGGCTATTGGCGGATCGGGATCCAAAACCCTTTCTTACCAAGAGGGAATTTTGTCGCAGCGTTGAAGGTTCGTAATCAATCAGTCGTTACATCAGGGATCTATGAACGAACCTATCAGGTAGCGGGCAAGACCTATCATCATATTTTTGATCGAGATACGGGCTATCCGTTAGAGTCAGCCATTGCCAGTGTCACGATTCTCTCCGACCAATCGGTTGATGGAGAGATTTGGACGACCCGCTTGTTCGGCAAAGAGCCACAAGCCATCTTGCAGGAGCTGGCGCCGTTAGAAGGAATCACTGGGTTAGTCATTACCAAACATGGAGAGTTGATCTATCCGCAAGAATTAGCCCGTTTGATCGAAACGCCAACAGCAGAATGAAAACAAGCAGCGATCACCTAGGAATATAGGTGGTGGCTGCTTGTTTTTTTGTAAAAAGAAAGCTAGACGTGTTGCAAAAAGGTCTCGATCAAGTCGGCTTCGCTGTTTGACAATGCCCGTTCGGCTTGATGGGCAATAAAATAGGTGAGGGACAAGAGTTCCTCTGGCATCGGATAAAGATTAAAAGGGGTCGCAGTCGCTGCTTGCAGCACGCTTTCGGGTACGATCGCAATCCCAAGGTTGTTTTCTGCCAATGCTGCTGCTGTATAAATATTGCTGCTTTCTATGAGCACGGTCGCCTCTACTTTGTATTTTTGCAGCAATTGATCGATTTGACGCCGAATCGCCGAGCCGCTAGCGGTCAAAATCAACGGACTTTGCAGCAAGTCTTTGACTGCCAATGAATCAGGTGCTAAATACCGCTTCTCTGGTTGATACAGGGGAGAACAAGGCGGAATGATCGCTAGATACCGTTCTTGATTGGTACTGTGGACCGTTAGATTCGGTGCGATCGTCTCAGGATTTTGTCCGATAAAAAAGTCCAGCTGCCCATTCAACAGTCGTTTTTCATTGTGTTTGGGCAGGTCTTCCCGCAAGAAAAAGTGCACGTTGGGATAGTGTTCATAATATGCAGGTAAAAAGAGTGGCAGCAGATAGGAACCAAGGCTGGGCAAGATGCCTAAGCGCAAAGAACGCTTCTCGGTCGCGGTATACCAAGACAGCCGACTTTTCAATTTGGCAGACTCTGTTTCCAAGGTTTCCAGATATTGATAATAGATTTTACCAGCTTCCGTCAGTTGAAAATGACCCGGCTGCCGATTGATGATGGGGGTCCCTAGCTCTTGTTCGGCACGTTTCACGGTTTGTGTCAAGTAAGGCTGTGAGATGTAGAGGTCTTTGGCGGCTTTGGTATAGTTGCTATGTTTTAGCAAGGTATCGAGGTATTGCAGCATCAGATGGGAATCTTTAAGTGCCATTGCGTGGTCCTCCTAGTCATTTTTCTTATTATAACAAATTTGTTATCGATGGATAATTAAATAAATATTTCACAAAAAAAGAATTCAGTCGTACACTAAATGGGTACTTGGGGAAGATTTTTTTGTTTAGGAAGAAGCCTTTCATCTCAGTAGGTCTTAAAAAACAACTTGAGAAACGATTGAAAAAAGAAATCAAAGCCAATGGTCAAAAACTTTTTATTTATTGTTAAATGTTAAATTATTCACAATTAGGAGAGATGATAATGAAATTGATTGGAATCGTAGGAACCAACTCGACGCGTTCGACCAACCGTCGCTTACTGCAATTTATTCAAAACCATTTTAGTGACCAAGCGGAGATCGAACTTTGCGAAATCAGTGATCTGCCAGCATTTAATGAACCAGAAGATCGGACGGCACCAGCGGCAGTTCAAGCCTTGTCAGAGAAGATCGAAGCAGCCGATGGGGTGATCATCAGTACACCAGAATACGATCACTCGATCCCAGCGGTGCTAAAAAGCATGATTGAATGGCTTTCTTATACGACGCGGCCTTTGATCGATAAACCAGTGATGATCACGGGTGCTTCTCTTGGTGCATTAGGTTCATCGAGAGCCCAAGCCCACTTGCGTCAGATCTTAGATGCACCAGAAGTAAAAGCTCGAATCATGCCGAGTGCGGAATTTTTATTAGGGCACTCCATGCAAGCCTTCGATGAACAAGGAAACTTGATCGATAGCGAAAAAGTTGCCGAACTAGAAGATTGTTTCAATGAATTTGTCTTGTTTGTCGAAATCACGAACCGTCTGGTCAGTGAATATTCAACGGCTAAAGAACGAGCAAAGAAATTTTCGTGGGAACAAGCATAAGAAAGAGAGGAACCAGTCATGAAATTTGTCGGCCTAATCGGAACGAACGCCAAAAAATCCACCAATCGCCAATTAGTGGCGTTTATGCAGCGAGAATTTGCTGCCCTAGCAGAAATTGAACTACTGGAAATCAAGGATGTTCCAATGTTCAATGAAACACAAGATCAAACCAATAGTGAAGTGATTCAACGGTTAAATAGCAAGATTTTAGCAGCCGATGGGGTGATCATTGCGACACCAGAGCATAACCATTCGATTCCTTCCGCATTGAAAAGCGTCTTGGAATGGCTCTCCTTCAATCTCCATCCCTTTGATGGCAAACCAGTGATGATCGTCGGTGCATCCTACGATGTACAAGGCTCTTCGCGAGCACAGCTTCATTTGCGCCAAATCCTTGATGCACCGGGTGTCAATGCGACAGTCATGCCAGGAAATGAGTTCTTGTTGGGACGTGCGCATCAAGCCTTTGATGAACAAGGCAATTTAAAAGATCAACGAACGGTCGATTTTTTGGAAAGCTGTTTCCGCAAGTTTGTTCGGTTTACGGAAGTCGCTAATTTGTTGAACGTACCAGAAGAAGTCGTTTATGAGCCTGGCGAATACACCGTCACAGCACCAGGACATAACGGGGATCTACCAATGGTCGTCAAATTGAGTGAAGAACGGATCGAAGCTATCGATATCGATACTTCTGGTGAATCCGAAGGGATCGCTGATGTCGTTTTCGTACGGATTCCTCAAGAGATCATTGAAGGGCAAACCTTAAATGTCGATGCGATCTCTGGTGCTTCGGTTACTAGTAACGGTGTCGTTGATGGCGTAGCAAAAGCCGTGAAAATGGCTGGTGCGAACCCAGATGTCTTGCGCAAACGGCCAAAAGCCGCCAGTGCTTTGCAAACAGAAGATGAAACGTATACCACCGATGTCGTTGTCGTAGGTGGTGGCGGCGCGGGTCTGAGTGCGGCTGCCAGTGTGCTGCAAGCCAATAAAGACGTGATCTTAGTAGAAAAATTCCCAGCGATCGGTGGCAATACTGTACGTACTGGCGGACCGATGAATGCCGCGGATCCAAAATGGCAAAACGGCTTTTCCGCATTGCCTGGCGAACGCAGTGCTTTAGAAGAAGTGCTGACGATCGATGAGCAAGAGATCGATGCAGAATACTTACCAGACTTCAAAGCTTTGAAGGCACAAATCACTGCGTATCTTTCAGAAACGACGCCAGAAAAAGAATACTTGTTTGATTCTGCTTTGTGGCATCGAATTCAAACCTATTTAGGCGGAAAACGCAAAGATTTGAATGGTCAACCGATCTATGGAAAATACGAGCTAGTGAAGATCTTGACGGATCAAGCATTGGACTCAGTGAAATGGCTAGAAGAAATCGGCGTAGAATTTGATATGAACAATGTCGATATGCCAGTAGGAGCGAAATGGCGCCGAGGACATAAACCAGTCAAAAACGAAGGGTATGCCTTTGTCTCTGCTTTGCATCAATTCGTGAAAGAACATGGGGGAACGATCTTAACCGATACGCCTGTCAAAGAATTATTGATCGAAGATGGCAAGGTTACTGGAATCATCGGGGAAGGCCGTAACGGTCAAAAAGTCACGATCCATGCCAAAGCAGTGATTTTAGCTTCTGGTGGGTTCGGAGCGAATACGAAAATGTTGAAACAATACAATACCTATTGGACAGAGATCGAAGACGATATCAAAACGTCAAATTCACCAGCGATCACTGGTGACGGGATCAAACTAGGGGAAAGTGCTGGCGCGGACCTTGTTGGCATGGGCTTTTCGCAAATGATGCCCGTATCTGATCCAAACACAGGGGCTTTGTTCAGTGGCCTGCAAGTGCCACCTGCTAACTTTGTGATGGTCAATCAAAAGGGTGAACGCTTTGTCAATGAATACGAAAGTCGCGATGTATTGACCCAAGCGGCGATCGATAATGGCGGATTGTTCTATTTGATCGCGGATGAAGAGATCAAGAAAACCGCTTATAACACGAGCCAAGAAAAAATCGATAAGCAAGTAGCTGCTGGTACGCTGTTCCGCAGTGAGACCTTAGCTGGCCTGGCAGAGCAGATCAATGTTGATCCAGCCGTCTTAGAGGCGACCGTTGCGAAATACAACAGCTATGTGGATGCTGGGAAGGACCCAGAGTTTGGCAAGGATGTCTTCGACTTGAAAGTGGAAAAAGCGCCTTTCTATGCCACACCAAGAAAACCAGCGGTTCACCACACGATGGGGGGATTGAAGATCGATCCGCAAACCCATGTGTTGACGAAGGAAGATCAAATCATTGAAGGGCTGTATGCAGCAGGGGAAGTTGCTGGGGGGATCCATGCTGGCAATCGCTTAGGCGGCAACTCGTTGACAGACATCTTTACTTTTGGCCGAATTGCTGGAAAAACAGCAGTCGCAGAACATCTCGAATAAAAAGCCTTGCGCGTTGTGTCTCGACACGCGCGCTAGCTTTTGAAAAAACATGTGAATAAAGTAACATGCTTAAAGCAAAGGAGAGAAAAAATGGAAACAAAAATCAATCGCTGGCTGATTCTGATCGCTTCGACCGCGGTATTGCTGTGTACGGGCGCCGTTTACGCCTTTAGTGTTTTTGCAGGACCTCTTAGTCAATTAAAAGGCTGGTCCATGGAAGAGATCATGTTAGCCTTTACCATCAATGCCGCAGTTGGCCCGATTACCATGATTTTGGGTGGTTTGCTGACAGACCGAGGAGCCGCTAGATGGGTCATCGCTGGTGGAGGCGTGTTGTTCGGAGCGGGCTTCTTCCTGACGGGATTGGTCAACTCACCCGCCATGCTTTACCTGACTTATGGAGTCTTTGCTGGTTTAGGGCAAGGCTTTGCCTATTCGGCTTGTTTAAGCAATACGATTAGGCTATTCCCAGATAAACGGGGACTGGCTTCTGGCTTGATCACAGCAGGTATGGGTGGGGCAGCGATTATTGCCGCACCGATTGCGAATCGTTTGATCGAATCACAAGATGTACTAGCAGCGTTTCGGATTTTAGGGATCGCCTATATCGTGATCGTCTTAGTGGCTAGTCTGTTTATTCGCAAGGCACCAGAAGATTATCGCCCAGCAGGTTGGCAACCAGCGGCGCAAGGAAAAAATGGCCCACAAATCAATCTGAATTGGTTGGACATGCTAAAGACACCAACCTTCTACTTGATTATCGTTATGTTAGGGGCAGGTGCTTTCTCAGGTTTGATGATTGCTTCTAACGCATCAGTGATCGGGCAAAGTATGTTCGGTTTGACGGCAGCCGCCGCTGCTTTTTATGTCAGCTTGTACTCATTGAGCAACTGTTTTGGTCGTGTCCTTTGGGGCACCGTTTCTGATAAAATTGGTCGAACGAATACGTTGATGATCATCTATGGCGTGGTGGCATTGTCCTTATTCCTATTGACACTTGGTCAAACAACCGTGATCTTCACTGTCGGGATCATCGGTTTAGGACTGTGCTTCGGGGGCGTGATGGGGGTTTTCCCATCGATCGTTATGGAAAATTACGGACCGATCAATCAAGGGGTCAACTATGGAATCGTCTTTATTGGTTATTCTACGGCGGCATTCTTTGGGCCTAGAGTGGCAGCAGCAATCGCTGAAAGTAACCAAGGAGATTATACAAAAGCCTTTTATACAGCAATTTTCTTGGCGGTTTTTGGGCTCGTTCTCAACATTGGCTATGCGATGCTGAAAAAAGCCAAAAAGCCCGCACCTGTTATTAAATAACAATTCAACCAAAGCAGTCTTTTTGATAAAGGCTGCTTTTTTGGTGCCAAAACCACTCTTTTTTCTTTTTTTAAAACAGAGGATTGGCGGATGAAGCAAAAGAGAAAACTGTTTCATAGCAAGAAATTATCTCGTTGAGTTCACTGTTTTTTCATCTTAACCCCCCATTTTTTAATAAATCGTGTTACAATAAAAAAAGGCTAATACGACGGAGGGATTAAATGACAATTCGTAAAGAACGACGCCGCTTAGAAAAGCGCTTGAAGCGCACACAATATACCCAAAAAAGTATTACGATGGCTACTACTTTAGTAGCGGGATCAACGTTTATCCCGACCTTAGGGCATGCGGCTGAAACGGCAACGACAGAAACTAGCAATGACCTCAAGGTCGTTGAACAAACAACAAACACTACACCAGAAACCGACAGCACACCGGTTGAGGAAACGACAGCACCTGTTGTGACCGAAGAAACTTCGGAAACGACGGAGGAGTCAGGGACTAAAGCAGTCACTGAGGGATCAGAAACAGCGACGACAGAAAGCACAACAGTCGCTAGTGATGAAGTCTTAGAAGCAGATGAAGTACCATCAGCCCTTTCGGATTTGACCAGTCGGGCATTATTTTCACGGGCAACGATCGATCCGGCTGCCTTTATCAGTCAGATTTGCGGCTATGCAACGGAAGTAGCGGCAGCAAACGATCTGTATGCCTCTGTCATGATGGCACAAGCGATTTTGGAATCTGGCTGGGGCGCATCAACTTTGACGACCACGGCCAACAATATGTTTGGGATCAAAGGTAGCTATAATGGTCAATACGTGACAATGGATACGTATGAAGATGATGGTTCAGGCAATTATTATTTGATCAGCGCCAAGTTTCGGAAATACCCATCATTAAAAGAGTCTTTTGAAGACAATGCGTATGTGTTGCGCAACACGAGTTTTTCTAGCGGCAACTACTATTACAGCGGTGCGTGGAAAAGCAATACGACCTCTTACACGCAAGCGACCGCTTGGCTGCAAGGGCGGTATGCAACCGATACTTCTTATGCCAGCAAATTAAACAATTTGATCAGTACGTATAATTTAACGCAATATGACACTGGCAGCTCAAATGCAGGCGGCGGCAATAGCAATGAAACGATCGTCAGTGATGAAACAGCGATCAATCAGCAAATGAAAACCACGTCATCCATGAATATTCGTTCGGATGCCTCCACCAGTGCCTCTATTACTGGTTCGTTAGCAGCCAATACGACGTTTACGGCAACGGCGACCAAAACGGGCACCAGCGTCAACGGCAACACCACGTGGTATAAAATTTCTGGCAAAGGCTGGGTCAGCGGTGCATATTTGACGAAGGTTTCGACCGATTCTTCAAATAGCAATAGCGGATCAGGCAACACCGGTTCAGACAATAGCAATTCTGGCACGACGATCAACAAAAAAATGAAGACGACGGAAGCGATGAATATTCGTTCCAGCGCTTCTACTAGCGGATCAGTGGTAGGATCACTTAGCAAAGGCACGACCTTTACAGCCACTTCTATGAAAACCGGCACATCAGTCAACGGCAACAAAAATTGGTACTATGTCTCTGGCAAAGGTTGGGTCAGCGGTGCCTACCTTACTGAAGTGACCAACAATAATGCTTCTGAAGCAGAAAAAGAAGACAACAGTTCAAGCATCAATCAAAAAATGAAGACGACGGCCGCATTGAATGTCCGCTCGGATGCTTCTACCAGCAGCCGTGTCGTGACGACGCTTGGTCAAGGGGTGACCGTTACCGTGACAGCGAAAAAGAACGGTACTTCAGTGGAAGGCAATAAAACGTGGTACTACGTTTCTGGCAAAGGTTGGGTCAGTGGTGCCTACTTGACAACAACCAGCAGCTCTTCCAATAACAGCGGTTCAACGACGACAAATCAGAAAATGAAAACCACCGAGATTTTAAATGTTCGTTCCGATGCTTCTACCAGCAGCAGTATTACTGGTTCTTTAAGTAAAGGGGCAACCGTCACGGTTACCGCAACAAAAACCGGGACGACCGTCAATGGCACGAACAAATGGTATTATGTTTCTGGCAAAGGCTGGGTCAGCGGTGCCTACTTGACAGCTGCTAGCAGTGGGTCTTCTAATACGAATACCAGCAGTAGTTCAACGAAGACGCACACGGTGAAATCAGGTGACAGCCTATGGTCACTGGCACAAAAATACAATACCAGCATCAGCCAAATCGCATCATGGAACAAGATCAACAGCAGCTATACGATCTATGTCGGGCAAAAGTTGATCGTTTCCAAATAATAAGCAAAAGCAACCGCGTGTATGCCATTGGCTCACGCGGTTTTTTATGCTGGATCAAGCGTTCACTAAGCTGCTAGCGGTTTATCAAGAAACTACTTGTTTTTCGTAAGCGCAATCAAACTATTTGGTCAATCATAGAACCCTGCGTTAGAATGAAAGAAGCAATAGAAATTGCTAGTTTTAAAAGAATTGCTTCAGAACCAGAACAATCGAAGCGTACACAAAATAAGGAGGATTTCACATGCACAACAGAAACCTAACGATTATTGGCAGTTACGACACTCGAACAGAAGTATTACCGGTTATTGAGCAATTGACAAACGAAGGCTATGGCAAAGACGATATCGTGCTGTATGCGAATCAAACAGTCATCGATCAATTTGGGTTAGAATCCATCGATGATGTGGAAGTGGAGCATGCTGCTAGTGAAGACGAAGATCGTTCGCTTTGGGAAAAAATCAAAGATGCGTTTTCTTTTGGCGATTCAGATCACAGAGACGATGAACATGATCCATTATACGGCTACCGAGATGACATCGAACGAGACAAACTCGTTGTCGGCGTCTACGATTATCAGCCGATGGACAAAATAACGGATCGTGATGCAGATACTGAGCCAATCATCGATCAACCGTTACCAGGTGAAACAGCGATGCCCGATGAGTCCGTTCATCCAACACCGCGCATGGGAGACAGTGATATTGAAGCACCGATCCATGACCCGAATCATCTGCGAAACTTATAAGTAAAAGAATTTCTTAAGTAAAGGAACTATTAAAGCCAGAGGAACGAGCATCTGTCGCACCTGCCAACCCTTAGTGAAGGGATGGGCCCGCAGGTGATCGACCGTCGCCCTCGGGCTTTTTTTGTTGCGCAACGGGCATTCATGTCTTTGTCATCTTTGAAAATAAAACTTAATTTGTTGACGATTGCTTTTTTTTGTATAATATAAGAATGAGATAGATCATTGACGGAAGGTCCAACCATATTTTTGGGAAAGGATGGGGAGTGCGATGAAATTCAAGTTCAATATGCAGTCGGCATTAGTCAGTTGTTTTGTTGCGGTTTTTTTGAGTGTGGCGATCAATCAAGATGCCAATGCCTTTGTTGCCGCGCCCTTTGTTCGAGATTCTTCCAGTAGTTCCTCCGAGCCACCTTACCAGACCGCAAGCAGCAGTATCGAAGAAACCTCTGATTCCAGTCAGATTTTTTATGAAGCCAGTGTTAGTTCGTATACACCGTCTTCAACGACTAGTCGCTCGATCGAAGCGTCGACAAATGAAGGCACGTCTGTTTCTGTAAGCGAAGTAGAGACAGAGCCTAGCGTCAGTACTTCTGCAAGTAGCGAAAGCAGTTCGAGTACCGCGCCGAGTGGCGGCTCAACGACCACCAGCGATACCTCCAGCAGTAGCGCTAGCAGCAGTTCTTCAAGCTCTTCGTCTACGAGTTCGACCAGTACTACAACAAGCAGCTCCAGCAGTGAAACGACTGAACCGTCTTCGGAAACCTCCAATAGCGATGACGAAGCTGCGGAAGATACGAGTGAAAACGTTGATCTAACAGTCGAAGGGGTCAACTGATCCCAGTTTATAAGGAAAACCAGTCCAATCCAAAGGCACCATTTCAGCTAGGCTTTATGCCTAGCTTTTTTATTTGCTTGTGTGAAGGAATCACGCCCGGCCATTGCCATAAACAGGCTTTTTCGTGGCTGCGTCCCCATAAAGCAGCTATCCCTTTTGACTAGTGAAAAAAGCGACTACCCTCAGTCCTGCGTGTTTATTTCCTTCCTTCCTAAAAAAAGCTGCACTTGCAAGCATATCGTAAAGTGATTTTGAACAGTTTCGCTATAATAAGTGCGAGGAGGGGTGTTATGGGAAAGTATTTTAAGCACTTCGAAAAAATGATTAGTGTGATTGTTGATATTATGTTAGGACTGTTGGTTCTGTTGGTTTTGGTGGTGATGGCGGAAGCGATCTACAAAATCGTTGTCCATGTGATCCCGCTGCATGAAGTCAGTGATCTTTCCTTATTGATCGAAGAGATCGCGACATTGTTTATTTTACTGGAAATTATTTTGATGTTATTGCGTTACGTAAAAGAAGGTCACCATATTCCGGTGCGTTACTTGATTTTGATCAGTATTACAGCAATTTTAAGAGAGCTGCTTTTGGCACAAGGAAAAGGGTTAGAAACGCTCTTTTTGGCCTTAGCGATCTTGGTCTTGATCATTGTGCTGCAGGCGTTGGAAAAACTCAAAGCCTTTCATAGTTCTAAAGGACTGTAAAAAAAATCATCCGATTGGTTGACGAATGACTCGTCAAGGGATCGGATGATTTTTTAATTCTTCAAAAAGCACTCGGCTTTCTTGCTGCAGCCGCTTGCCGATATCTGTTTGCCCTACCGTTGTTCTTTCCGTTTGCCGCACGACGATTTTTTTCTGAGTGACGATGTCACGTCGCTGCTGGATGGCTTGCTGGCGATCTGTAAAGGGTTGATGGGCTGCTAAGGTCATGCCGAAGGAATTTGACAACAGCGTGTAACCGGCAATGCCTGTGACGGATTGATAGGAGCGAGAGAGTCCGCCATCGATCACCAATAAACGACCATTTGCCTTGATGGGCGTCTCACCTTTACGCACTTTCACAGGGGTGTGGCCATTGATGATGTGGCCTGTCGGCGGCAGACCGAAGGCAGCTAGGACACGGCAGCAGAAGTCTTCGTTTTCCCTTAAAGAATAATAGGCATTTTTTTGTTCCGTATGGGTGTTGCGATCTGCTATAAAGTAGCGCTCAAAGGTTTTCATGGCTTTTTTGCCGAAGAGGGAAGAGCCTTCGCCGCACCAAAGATACCAGATCATATCGGTGGCAAGGTCTGTTTGCTTTTCTGGTTGGGCAAAGCTTTCCTGCAAACATTGCTGAAAAAAGTCCATCAACGCTTTGCCTGCTAAGGGCTGCTGCTGGAAAGTAAAGGCCAGGAAATCGCCGTTTTCCTGACAAGGCAGGCAGCCGTGATACAGCAGGTTGTCGTTGAAGCGCTGGTACAAGGTGCCATGCTCAACTAAAAAGCGCATATGCGCAGCTAAGCGGGGCGAGCGTTGAAATTGGCTCAGCAAATCTTGCAGTACCTCATGTTCTTCTGCTGTCAAACGGTAAGGATCATCGGGATCTACTAGTTGAAAACAGCCGTTGATCAAAGGATAGGTCTGGTCTAGCTGGATTTGTTGCCGATCTTGAGACAAGCGATGCAACAAGCAGCGCTCTGCCATCGCAAATGCTGGACGCCGCTGGATCACGGCTGCTTCGACTTTGAATTGGATGATGGCAAACGCCTGTTGCAAAAGCATGGCTGCTTTTTTTTGCTGGCTTGATAAAGGGTCCACTGTTTTTTGCGGATAAAAGCCTTCATTTTCTGTGTAATATTTTTGACTAAAAGCCAGTGCTTTTGATAGATCGATCCCATAACCATCTTGTAATAATGCCAGATTGCCGTAGCGAGCAGCGATGCGGATCGTATTGGCCAAACAGGGCAGCGAGCCGCAAAAGCTGCCGATCCACAAAATATCATGGTTGCCTAGCTGAATATCCAGTGAGGGCAAAGTCATCAAGCGATCGACGATTTTGTCTGGCGCTGGTCCGCGATCATAAATATCGCCTAAGACGTGGAGATGATCCACTACGAAGCGCTGAATCAAGTACGCCAGTTCTTGGCAAAAAAGCGGGGCTGCCTCTAATTCAATGATCTTATCAAAAATCGCCCGATAGTAAGCTTCTTTATTGAAGTCAGCATCATATTGGTACAACAGTTCTTCTAAGATATAAGCAAAAGAAGACGGCAGTGCTTTGCGTACCTTAGAGCGTGTGTATTTACTGGAAGTAAAGCGGGCAACTTTTACTAGCTGTGCCATCTTTAAGCGCCAATCGGCAGGGGTCCATGCCTGTTCTTGTAATAGCTCCTCTGGATAATAAATGACAAAACAAAGTTCGGTCTGTTCTTCTTTCGTCAAGACGCCAGTAAACAAAATCTCGACTTTTTCTCGGATACTGCCAGAACCATTCCGCAAAATATGGTCAAAGGCATCGTATTCACCATGCAGATCGCTGACAAAGTGCTCGGTGGCTTTCGGCAGCTGCTGGATGGCTTCCAAGTTGATGATCTCGGTCAGGTTTGCCAAGGCGTCTTTATTGAACATGGGCCTGTTCTTTGGCTTGTTCTTCAATCAGCATCGCGCTTTCTTCAATGGAACGTTTGCTGACATCGATCACCGGAATGTTCAGCTTTTTGAACCATTCATTCGCGTAAGCTAATTCTGCTTCGATTCGTTCACAATTGGTGTAATGGGTCTCTTCTTTTAAGCCCAATGAATGCATTCGGGATCGCCGAATCTCGGTAAGGGATTCTGGATTCGTGGTCAAACCGACCATTTTCCGCGGGTCGACTTGGTGCACTTCGGCTGGCAAAGCAACTTCAGGAATCAAAGGCAGATTTGCCACTTTGTAGCCGCGGTTTGCCATGTATAAACTCAATGGTGTCTTCGAGGTTCGCGAAACCCCTAAGAGGACAAAGTCAGCATCGAGAAATCCCCGTGGGTCTTTGCCGTCGTCGTATTTCACCGCAAATTCCATCGCTGCCACCCGGCTGAAATATGCTTGGTTCAAGCGATGCAAGGCACCAGGCTCTTGGACGGCTTCTACACCGAATGTTTTTTCCAGCATCGTGGTCAAGGGCGACATAAAGTCGACATACTGCAAACCAGTCCGCTTGGCAAAGGCATCAACAAAGGCGACTAATTCTTTATTGACTAAGGTGGTAACGACGATCGATTTGTCTAGCAAGGCATCTTTGAGGATCTCGCCTAAGCTCTCTTCATCATTAGTAAAGGGAAAGAGCTGGATGTCTGAAAGGTCGATCGTGGGAAACTGCGCGGAAACGGCTGCGATCAGCTTTTGTGCCGTTTCGCCTACGGAATCTGAAATCAAATATATTCGAACGTTCTTCATTGTTTTTGCCCCCTAAAAGTGTGTGTTGTCACTGTCATTGCCTGCTTGAATAAAGTAATTCATCAGCCGTGTCTTCGTGATTTTGCCGATGACTTTTTTTGGTTCCTGCGGATCGACCACAGGCAAGGTATCGACTTCATGTCGCCCTAACAACGTACCAGCCGTCAAAATCGTTTCTTCGGGTGTGATGGTCACGATGTTTGGCATGCGAGTCATGATCATCGCTACAGGTGTTTTTTCTGGTGCGGCATTGCTGATCGCAAAGCGCAGTAGGTCTTTGCGGGAGAGGACCCCAATCAGCTCGTCTTGGTCATTTTTGACATAGAGGGAACCGACATCGTACATAAACAAAGTCGTGACCGCTTCATAAACGGAGACCGTTTGTGAGATCAGCAACGGCGGGATCATGACTTCTGCAACTTTGGTATGATAGAGTTTTTCGAAAAGCAAAGGCTCAACGGTTTGTCCTGTATAGAAATAGCCGACTTTCGGTCGGGCGTCTAATAAACCGGTCATGGTCAAAATCGATAAGTCATTCCGCAAGGTTGCGCGGCTCAAGCCCAACTGCTTCGCAATGGTCTCCCCACTGATCGGCTGATGCTCTTTGACGATCTCAATGATTTTCATTTGTCTTTGGCTTAATTCCAATGTGTCACCTTCTTTCTTTTATGTGCTATGCTATTGATTATATGATTTTCCGAATAAAAAGGCAATCCTTCTCTTTTAAAAAGGATAAATCCCTGAAAAGTTTTCTTTTTTCAGCTTGACGATTAAATGTGTCATACTATATACTGCTAATTAATCGAAATAGTATATAACATTTAAAAGGAGGAACATGATGGAAAAAGCAGTCGTATGGTTTTCAGAAGGTACAAAAGAGCAAAAAGCACTATTAGGCGGGAAAGGGGCAAATCTTGCGGAGATGACCAATTTGGGTTTGCCTGTTCCCCAGGGATTTATCGTCCCTGCGACTATTTGCCTGACCTATTTAGAAGAACAGGTTCTTCCTGAGGCGATCATCAAGCAAGTCAAAGCTGCCATCGAAGAATTGGCAGTCCGCAGGAACAAAACATTTGGCGGACTGCAGTCGCCGTTGTTGGTTTCTGTCCGCAGTGGGGCTAAGTTTTCCATGCCAGGGATGATGGATACGATCTTAAACCTTGGGTTGAATGATGAAACCGTCCAAGGCTTGGCTCAGCAGACGGGGGACCCCGTTTTTGCTTATGATTGTTACCGCCGCTTGATCCAAATGTATGGGGATGTGGTGAAAGGTGTAGCAAAAGAGCACTTTGAAGCCTACTTGACAGATTATAAGAAACAGCAGAATTATGCGTCAGACCAAATGATGACTGGCAATGATTGGCAAATGATCTGCCGCGTGTTTCAAAGTATTTATATGGAACATACTCAAGAAGCGTTTCCGCAAGACCCGTTTCAGCAATTGTTGGCAGCCATCACGGCGGTTTTTCGTTCATGGAACAACCCACGGGCAAAGACCTACCGATCTCTCCATCGCATCCCTGACGATCTAGGGACTGCCGTAACGATTCAAGAAATGGTGTTTGGTAACAGCGGGATAAATAGCGGGACGGGTGTCGCCTTCACCCGCAATCCAGCAACCGGGGAACCGGGACTTTTCGGCGAATTTTTAGTGTGTGCCCAAGGGGAAGATGTGGTTGCAGGGATTCGTACACCGCAACCGATCCAAGCGTTGGCACAGCAGCATCCCATGATCTATCAGGAATTAAAGCAACTGGCTGAGCGTTTGGAGGATCACTATCAAGACATGCAAGACATTGAGTTTACCATCGATGACGGCCAGCTGTTTGTCTTGCAAACAAGAAACGGCAAACGAACCGCCGCTGCCGCAGCGCAAATCGCAACGGATATGGTCGCAGAAGGTCGGATCACTATCAGGCAAGCACTAGATCGCATCACACCAGAAATGATCGATCAATTGCTGCACCCGTTATTTGCCCCCGAAGCCTTACAGCAAGCCAAAGCCTTTGCGCAGGGCTTGCCGGCTAGTCCAGGAGCAGCTTCAGGACATGTCTATTTCACTGCAGAGGCGGCGGAAAAAGCCAGCCGCGCAGGAGAAAAAGTCCTGCTGCTGCGGCAGGAAACCTCACCTGAAGATATTGAAGGCATGGTGGTGAGTGAAGCGATCATTACCGCTCGTGGGGGGATGACTTCGCATGCGGCGGTGGTCGCCCGTGGTCTGGGGGTCTGCTGTGTGGTAGGGTGCGAGGCATTAAGTGTCGATGTATTTTTGAAGCAGGCTCGCTGCGGCGAGCTGCTGATTGAAGAAGGTGACGTGCTTTCGGTAGACGGCAGCACTGGCAAACTGTATCAAGGGCAGCTGCCTATGACCAGTGTCCAGGAGCGTGTCTTGCTGGATCAGCTTTTGACGTGGGCACAAGCCCAGGCAGATCTAAAGGTTTACGCAAATGCGGAAACGAAAAATGACATTGAGGCTGCGCTGGCCTTTGGGGCAGCGGGCATCGGTCTGGCACGGACGGAGCATATGTTTTTTGGGGAAGAGCGTTTGTGGAAAATGCGGGAAGTCATTTTGGCGGAAACGAAGGCGGAACGATTGAAGGCGTTGGCTGAGATCAAGGCTTATCAAAAAGCCGATTTCCAAGAAATGCTGCAGGCCGCGCAAGGAAAGAAGTGCACGATTCGTTTATTAGATCCACCACTTCATGAATTTTTGCCCCATGAGCATGAACGCCTTGAAATGGCTCGCCGTAGTCAAAAATCATTGGCAGTGATCGAGCGGCGAATTGACGAGCTGCAAGAGGTCAATCCCATGATGGGGCATCGCGGCAGCCGTTTAGGACTGAGCTATCCAGAAATTTATGAAATGCAAACAGCGGCGATTTGTGAAGCGGCTGTGGAATTGCGGCAGCAAGGAGTCGAGGTAGAGGCGGCGATCTTATTGCCCCTGATCAGTTTGCCCGCAGAGCTGCAGGTGTTGAAAGCGACGTTGACACAGGTGATCGCTCAAGCAGAAGCAACCCTGCAGCAACCATTGCACATCGAGATCGGCATGATGATCGAGACACCTAGAGCGTGCTTGATCGCTGGGGAGTGTGCTGAAGATGCTGCGTTCTTTAGTTTTGGTACCAATGACTTGACCCAAATGACGTTTGGCTTTTCGCGGGATGATGCAGGCAGCTTTATTCAAGCCTATTTGCAGTCGGGGATCTTACAAGAAGATCCTTACCAGCACTTAGATCAGGCGGGTGTTGGCACCTTGATGCGCCAAGCGATCACTGGCGTAAGAGATCGTCAGCCAGAGCACTCGATCGGTGTTTGTGGCGAAGTCGGCAGCGATCCCTATTCCATTGCATTTTTGCGAGAGATCGGCATCGACTATGTTTCTTGCTCCCCATACCGAATCCCTGCTGCCTGGTTAGCGATCGCCCAATCCGCCCCCATCATCGAAGAGGCGTCAGTGGGCTCCCGCTAAAATAGGAGAAAAAAATACACCGCAGTCCACTAGCAAGGCTCGCCTGCTTGGTGGATTACGGTGTGTTCGTGCAGCTTCACCTTACAGGGGCTGATCCGTTTTTTGAATCGCGGGTTTGCGTCCTTTTAAATACCAAATGATCCCAATAACATGGGCGAGGTAGATGGCAGCGAGGACGAAACGTACCAGCAGATTAGGGATCAATAGTGCAGGAATTGCAAAGACTACCAGCATCATGGCAAACATCCGAACCATTCCCTTGGTACTCAGCTGTTTTTGTACGAGTGGTTTTTCAATGTATTTTTGATAATTTTCTGATTGAACCAAGCGTTGATAATAGGTATCGGAACTCCGCAGCCAGAAATAAGCCGTCAGCAAGTAAAAGACCGTTGTGGGTAAGAAAGGTAAAAAGATTCCTAAAGTACCTAGACCGAATGTCAGTGATCCACAAAGAAAAAATAGTGTTTTTTTCAAAAGTAACCCTCCTTATTTGGGTGTTTCGTGTCTTACCCTCAGTATAACGGAGGAGGGGCAGCTTGAATATGCGTTTTGTGTTTTTCCCCGTTTTTTAGCGGCAATAAGAGTTTTTCTTCCCCATACTCCTGCTTTTTTGATAGACTAGAAACAACACAAAGGGGGAAGCAGCATGGAAACGATTGAATTGAATACCGGCATTCAGATTCCAGTGATCGGCAGTGGGACGAATACATTTGGGAAAGAAAACCGAGAATACCAAGGTGCGATCAATGATGATACGACAGAGCTGTTGACTGCTATCAAGCTTGGGTATCGGCATTTTGATACGGCGATTTCTTACCGCAACGAAGCCGTGGTAGGCAAAGCCATCAAGGAAAGCGGGATCGACCGCAGCGAATTTTTCCTGACTTCTAAGATTCCTGGCAAACCAGAGCATACGCAAGATGCAGCTGCCGTGAAAGCGTCTGTCGAAGCGAGTTTAGCAGCCTTGCAGACGGAATCGATCGATCTTTATTTGATCCATCATCCGTGGGACAACTTGGCAGAGATCGCCGCTGTCTGGGCGGTTCTTGAGGCTTATGTCGATAAAGGAGTCTTAAAAGCGATCGGGGTGTCCAATTTCCAAGAAGAAGAACTTAGCTATTTATTGGCAAACAGTCGGATCAAACCAGCGGTCAATCAAATCGAATCGCATCCAGGCAAGTGGAACGATGCGATCATCGCCTATTCCTTAGCCAATCAGGTAGTTCCAGAAGCCTGGGGGCCACTTTCACGGATTTCAGAAGCGGCTCGGGAAACCTTGACCCAAATCGGTGAAGCGTATCAAAAAACCTGGAGCCAAGTGGTCTTGCGTTACCAAATCGAGCGTGGGGTGATCGTGATTCCGAAATCCCATTCAGAAAAACATCAAGCCGAAAATTTAGCGCTCTTTGATTTCGCTTTGACTGCGGAAGAAAAAGCCGTCATCAAAGAATTATAGGCAATAAAAAGCAGTCCCATTAAAGGGGCCCCTACAGCCAGTGCGGAAACTTCCGTGCTGGCTATTTTTATGCAGTCGCAACGCTCCTTCATGACTGAGGAGCTTTTCTATTCGTTAGATCAGCAACCGTAAGCCTTAGCAAAAAAGAAAATGCGCTTGCAGCCGTTTCTGCCAATGAACCCTCTTAATCATTCAAAGAAATAACCGATTATCCTTACTAAGGGTCGTCTACGGACGAGTCTTCATTGGATCGTGTGAAATTGGAAATGAAGGAGTGGCACAGTTGTGAAAAAAAGAAAAAAGACGATAGGAATTTATGTGATGATCACCTTGATGCTGGTTGCGGGGATCCCGATCATTGTCATGCTGACAAGTTCCTATTTAACCACCAAGAACTTATTGATTGAACGAAATGATTTGAACAAAGAAAGTGCCGTCAATTTGATCTTGGCGGAAGAAAAGAGTTTGCGCCGATCGACGGAAAGCAAATTGAAATCAATGGCTGAACTGCCAGCGATGAAAACAGAATTCAGCATGGGACGCATCCGTTCAGATCTTTCTTTAGCGATTGCTGGAAGCAACAGCTTCTTAGCGGTGACTTTTGGAACAGAAGATGATGAATATGTAACCTTCAATCCCTTACCAGATGATTATAAGCCTACGATTCGGCCATGGTACAAAGGGGCCGTAAAAGCCGAAGGAGAAGTGTATTGGACAGCACCTTATTTAGATACAGTGTCGAATCAATTTGTGACGTCGGCTTCGATCAGGGTCAAAAATTCCCATAATCAAGTGGGGGTTTTAAGCGTCGATGTTTCCTATGAAAGCATTCAAAACATCTTGTCTTCCTTTACCGTAGGGCGGACTGGGAATGTCACCTTAGTTTCAGAATCTGGGGTCATCGTGACCTCAAAAAACACCAAACAAATCGGTAAGAATATCAAAGAAGAAGAAGTGTTCCAAAAAATCAAAGAAGCTAAAAACCCGACAGGCATGGTTGGCTTAGGCGACTCGAATAAAGTCAACGATGTGTTGTATGACAAGTCTGCTGATTCCAATGTTTGGGCGTACTCCGAAGTCAAAGCTAGTGATCTAGACAAAGAGTTAGGAGCGTTAGTCCGCACCACCATTATCGTTACGATCTTGATGCTGCTCTTTGTAGGACTGGTTTCTTATGCCGCGATCAAAGTAGTCGCAGCGATCATCGATTGCTTCAATCGTTACTTTAGAAAAGTAGGTGAAGGCAAACTAGAGAAGATGAGCAAAACCAAAAGAGCCAAAGGCGAAAAATGGACATGGGAGCAATTGGCACGCCGAGTTGTATATCCAGACAAAGCAGGCAATGAGATCCAGCAAATGGCGGACAATTACAATGTGATGATCGAAGGCACGGGTGCATTGATCCAAAAAGTACAAAAAGAAAGCAACAGTGTCGCAGGAATGTCGGATTCTTTATTAGAATTGTCAAAACAAACCAATATTGCGACAGAAGAAGTCTCTCAAACCATTACGGGTATTGCTGAAGTGACCGGTGCGCAAGCCCAAGAAACAGAATACAGCGTGTCCCAAATGCAAAATCTGTCGCAGGTCGTGAAAGAATTACGAGAAAATGTTGGCGGCATGAGCAGCAAGTCGCAAGAATCTACGAAGATCAATCAAGAAAACTTAACGATCATGGATCAAGTCGATGACAGCTGGCGACAAGAGTTGGCACAGATGGAGCGTTTGATGTCGAACATGACGGGAATGAATGATAGTATCCAAAACATCAACTCGATCATTGGGGTCATCAACGATATTTCTTACCAAACCAACTTGCTAGCTTTGAATGCATCGATCGAAGCCGCAAGTGCAGGTGAGTCGGGCAAAGGCTTTGCCGTCGTGGCTGCTGAGATCCGTAAATTGGCGGAACAAAGCAAGGCTTCTACCAAAGAGATCGAAGCGATCATTGAAGAAATTCGTGAGCAGTCTAGTCAAATGGTCAAACAAACGTCGGCGTCTGTCAAAGGCGGCGTTCGCCAAACCAACTTGATCAAAGAAGCGATCTCGTCTTCAAAAGAAGTTTTCCAACGCAGCAGCTATATGATCGAAGGCATCCATCATATTGAAGCAGCCAGTGCCCGTATCGAAAACATTCAAAACAGTGTACTGGAAAACTTAGAAAACATTTCCGCATCAACGGAAGAAAATGCCGCTGGTACACAAGAAGTTTCCGCAAATGCAGAAGAAGTCTTGGCAACCATGGATGAATTTACCAACCATGTGGCCGATCTCAGGGACATTGCAGAAGAGTTGAAGCGATTGACCAATCGGTTTGAAGTGGAAAAATAAATGATTGATTAGCGAGAGCTGATCATCCCCCCATTCCCAATAAATTCGTTGGTAATGGGGGGTTTTTTGATGTGTATGGTTAAATCAGAATTGTCCAACTGCAAAAAAAGAAGGTCAGTTAGGAAACCGTAGGGTGAGGCATGAAGCATCTGTTATAATGAGAAGAAGCAACCAATGGCTGTCGACTTTTGCCAAGCAGCAACATCAGACAGGTGAACTGTGATTGCTCATTAAGAAGCGTACACTTTAAGTTGAGAAAAGGAGGGGTACGGTTGCTGAAGATTTTTGGAAAAGAATACCAATTGATTCGTCTCGCCTCTTGGCTGATGCTAGTTATGGGTATCATCATTTTAGGCTTAAAAGGGTTGCTTTTTATGGTTTTTGAGGTTCCTTTTATTGATCGTTCCACATTGGTGGGCATTGTCATCATTTGTTACGGCTACTACAATTTATTTATAGATAAAAAAAACGATCGCCTTTGAAAGGGGATCGTTTTTTTAATTGGAAAAGGTTATTTATTGAGCAGCTGCCGTTTCAGTCCGCTGAATGATCATCTCCACGCGGCGGTTTTCCGAGCGGCCTTGGGGGGTGTTGTTATCGGCTTTCGGTTCGGTATCGGCAAAGGCTTGGATGGCAGCATTTTTTTCTAAAACGGCGCCTTTGCTGATGAAGTACTCCATAACGGTAATGGCCCGAGCGGAACTAAGATCCCAGTTAGATTGGTAGCGGCCATTGCCTTTTTCAGGTACGTTATCGGTATGCCCAGCGATCACGATTTTGTTGGCTTTTAATTTTTTTAGTGAGTCCGATAGCAGATCCAGTGACTGACGAGTGGTGTCCGTGATCTCGGCGCTGCCAGAGGCAAACAAGATGCTGCTGGCAAGCGTGATATGCAAGCCATCGGATTCCAAGCGGACTTCTGTCTGCTCTTTTAAGCCAGAAGCTGCCAGCTCTTGTGCCAGCTGGTCGCTGATTTTTTCTAGTTGCTGATTTTCCAGTTGGGTCCGAACCGCTGCTTCTTGCGCTTGTGCTTCGGCAGAAGTGGCGGCTTTTTTTCGCGGCGTGGTCTCGCCCATATCGATCACCGACCCAATCACAGATGAATTGCTGTGGTGGCTGGAAAGGATGGTGCCAAATTCGCTTTTGATTTCTTGGAACTTCTCATCATCGACTTTCGCCATGGCAAACATGACGATGAACAAAGCCAGCAGCAAGGTCAACATATCCGAGTAAGGCAAAAGCCACGCTTCGTCTACATGTTCTTCATGTTTCTTTTTTCGCTTCATGTCGCTTCACCCTTTATAATTGTTCTTGCCGTTTTTTCGGATCGATCAAGCTGTATAATTTTTTCTCAATGCTTTTCGGCGATTGCCCGGCTTGGATCGCTAAGACCCCTTCCACGATGATCGACATCATTTGGACCTCTTGCTCCGATTTCAAGGTCAGGCGTGAGCTAAAGGGAATGAACAGGACATAGCCGAAGAAAATACCATAAAGGGTCGCCACGAAGGCCGCCGAGATCATGTGCCCCAGTGCCTCTACATCCTCTAAATTACCTAGCGCCCCAATCAGCCCGATCACGGCTCCTAACACCCCTAAGGTCGGGGAACTCGTGCCGGCGGTTTTAAAAATAGCCGAGCCGATGCGATGCCGTTCTTCGATCCCATAGATCTCATTCTCCATGATTTCTTGGATCTGTTCGGCAGCGATGCCATCAACCACCATTTCCAAGCCCTTTTTTAAAAAAGGATCTTCTAAGTTTTGGATGGCACCTTCAAGAGATAACAAACCGTCGCGCCGGGCTTGGTTGGCTAATTCAACGATGGTATTGATGGTTGTTTTTAAGTCGTATTCTTTATTTTTCAGCAGAACGCCGAAGATCTTCGGGATTTTTTTGATATCACTGCTGGGAAATGAATTGATAACGGCTGCGATCACACCAACGAAAATGATGATCGCGGCTGCCGGATTGATCAAAACGGCCACATTGGCACCTTTTACAATCATCCCAACCACCACAGATATCAATCCTAAAATAATACCGATCAGCAAGAAAAAATCCATTTGTTGCGTCCTCCTAAATTCTATTTCCAGGTTTTAAACCCTCATTTATTTTATCGGTGAATTAAAATCATTCTTAATAGCAAAAAAAAATAATCCTAAAAATAACTAAAATAAATTTTCAGCTTCTTCTTTTTTTGTTGTTTTTTGGGCAAGTGGCGGCAAATTTTTGAAATGGTACAGCTTGCAATTTTTGTGAATATTTATAGATGGTACCGTTTTTTTTCGTGAAGCGTTTCTCAGGGTTTGTCATGTCATTCAGCACAAATGAAAATGTTTTAATCAATTTTTCGAATAATGCTTGTTTTTTTATCAAAAATCATCTTTTGATCAAAAAGCATAGATATGCTTGTAAAACGCTTTATATCGATCGTTTACTTTTTATAACTGGGGACGAAATTGCGATGAAACAGTGTTTAACAAATAACATAACATGGTTGTAACTTAAATGTCATATCCGTAAAGTTGCAAAAATCAAATTGTAAAATAAAAATAATTCTACTATAATGACATCACGTCTTCTTGTTTTTTTAATCTATAACAAAAAAATAAATAAATATATTTGTTTCTGTTCCATCGCTGAAAAAAACGTTTGGTACAGAAGGTGGAAGGAGCAATTATTGTTGGATACCTATGATTTATTAAAAACAGCCATGAACGTTTCTGCCCAACGCGCAGAATTGATTTCGTCTAATATCGCCAATGTCAACACGGATGGGTACAAAGCAAAACGCATCGTGTTTGAAAGCGAATTAAAGCAGGCACTCGCTTCATCAGGGACGGACGCTGCAACCGAAGCGTCAGTTTCTCAAGTAAAACCGAAAATCACTGAAAATGCAACTACTAGCATCAAAGACAACGGCAATAACGTGGATCTTGAAGTGGAGATGTTGGATCAAGCAGCCAATGGGTTATATTACAGTGCATTGACCGCACAAGTCAACGGTCGCTTGCAAATGATGAACCTTGTATTGAGTAATTGATAGAAAGCGCAGGAAAAACAAATGGGTATGTTTAATGGACTAACGATCAACGCGAGCGGTCTAGCATTGGAACGGTTAAAACTAGATACGATCTCCAGCAATATCGCAAATGTAAATACGAATCAAACACAAACAACCGCTGCTTATCAAAAAAAGAGTATTCTTTTTTCAGAAAATTTAAAAAATAGTCGCGAAGGAACACCGGCTACATACGGTGTCAAAGTGACGGGGATCGCTGCCGATGAGACGGAAAAACTGACCTATGATCCTACCAATCCCGCTGCAAATGATGAGGGATATGTCGGTCAATCAAATGTGGATATTGCCGATGAAATGGTGGCAATGTTGCAAGCGGTTCGAACGTACGAAGCCAATGTTTCTGCTTCAGAAATGAATAAAACGATCTTGAAAAAAGCATTAGAAATATCAAAGGGGTAACGAGAAAATGGATGGACTTTTAACGACAGGATTAACGGACTACCAAAACGTTTTGCGGACACTAGGCACGGGGGCTGCTTCAAACGAGACCAGTGTTGCAGGCGCCGAGGAAAATCAGTTTTCTTCTTACTTGACCCATGCGGTCGATCAGTTGAATCAAAAAACGGCGGTCATGGATCAAGATACTGTAAATTTGATCACCGGCGATGAAAGCGATCTAGGGAATGTGATGATTCGCATGACGGAGGCGCAATTGGCGCTACAAACAGCCGTTCAAGTACGAAACAAGTGTTTAGAAGCTTACAATGACGTGAAAAATATGCAGTTTTAGCAGTGGGTGAGGGAATAAGGATAAATGATGGATAAAGTGAAAGAATGGACAGAACAACTCAAAGACCGTTGGCAAATGCAAAGCTCTTTAAAGAAAATGATCGTTGTTCTTTCCGTTATCAGCGTTCTCGGAATCACAGCAGCTGTGTATTATTTAAATACGCGAATTGAATACGGTATCTTGTTTACGGATCTAAGCGATGCCGATGCGGGAACGATCAGCAAGGATTTGGAGGAACAGCAGATCGCCTACAAATTAGCCGACAATGGGACGACTATTTTGATCGACAAGGACCAAGTCGATGAATACCGCATCAATCTTGCCGTGGACAATAAATTACCAAATACCAGTACAGGTTTTGAATTATTTGATGATGCCAACATGATGACAACCGACGAAGACCGCAAGATCATGTATCAGCGGGCAGTAACGGGCGAACTGCAACGGGCGATCGAGTCGATCGATGCGGTCAAATCCGCCAAAGTTTTACTCGTGATGCCAGAAGAAAGTGTCTTTTCTTCTGAGGAAAGTGCGCCAACTGCTTCTATCGTGTTGACCTTGAAAAATCAGCAGATTGCAGACGAGTCCGTGCAAGGGATCGTTACCTTGACTTCAGGGGCAGTGGAAAAGCTGAAGCCAGAAAATGTAAAAGTCGTTGATAGTGCGGGCAATACCTTGACGAGAACCGAAGATGAAGCCAGTCAATTAAGTGGCCTGAACAATAAATACATTGCCATCAAAGATTCCTACGAAAAAACGCTAGAAGAAAAAGTAGCGAAGCTGCTGACACCGATCTATGGTGCAGACAAATTCCAAGTGTCGATCAATTTAGACTTGAATTTTGACTCGATCGAGCGGAAGAAAGTCACTTATGATGACCCAGAGATCAAGAGTGAGACAGTGCAGGCTGCTGGTTCGCAAGGCACCGTCCAAGAAGCCCAAACAGGGACGGTGGATGACAATGTCTCCAATGTGACGGGTACGGATGGAGAGGGAAACAATTCCTATAGCCGTTCGGTGGAAAACGAATTGGATACCGAGACCACCACGACCATTACGGCCCCTGGCATGATCGAACGAATGACCAGCTCGATCGTGATCAATGCGAACCTTTCGCAAGCGGATCAAGCAGAATTGCAGCAGTTGATTGCTAGTGCCGTCGGCTATGACAATGACCGTGGTGATCAAATCGCGATCCAAGGATTTGACTTTGCCCAAGCAGAGGTTGATCCAGCCGTTGATCCGCAAGGGAATGAACCGATTGCAGCTGCCAAAGGTTATCTCAAGTATGCCATCATCGGCGGCATCGTGTTGACCTTGTTCTTAGTGATTTTAATGATCGTTGGCGTGATCCGACGTCGTCGTAAAGAAGACGAGCTGGAAGTCGATGTGACGGAGGAAATGGTCACTTTTGCACAACCGTCAGCAGTTAGCACTGGTACAAGTCCGTCAGTTGCACAAGAAGTCGTTTTTGGCGGTGTCGGCAATCGGTCTGCTGAAACGAAACCAGCGGTGCCAGAAGCATCCACACAAGAAGCCGCAGCAGAACATTCAGGAGAACCAACATTGGATCAAACGGCTAGAAATTATGCCGAAAGCAATCCTGAAGTAGCGGCGGAATTGATCAAAGCTTGGATGAAAGAAAAATAAGGGGGCAGCCATGGATACAATAGACGGGGTAAAAAAAGCAGCGATTCTTCTGATCTCTCTAGGATCAGATACCTCTGCAAAGATCATGAAGCTGCTGCCAGAATCATTTATACAAAAGGTGAGCTATGAGATCGCCAATATCGACTTTGTCAGTCCCGAAGAGCGGGATCAAGTGTTGGAGGAATTTTCTCATACCGCAACGGCTCGCAAATATGTCTTAGACGGCGGGATCGATTATGCCAAAAATTTGCTGAACCAAGCATTAGGCCCTCAAAAAGCCAAAGAAGTCATTGACGTATTGACTCAGATTCAGCTGCGGGAACGGCCCTTTAATATCGCTCGCAAAGCCGATGTTCAACAGTTGACCAATCTGTTGATCGGTGAACATCCGCAAACGGTAGCGTTGATTTTGTGCTACATGCAGCCGGACAAAGCGGCCAGCGTCTTGTCGCAGTTTCCCGATCATTTGCAAGTGGAGATCGCTGAACGGATCGGGACGATCTCCAGTACGTCGCCTTTGGTGATCGAACGGATCGAAAAAGTGATCGAGAACAAATTCTCGAATTACATTGAGAACGATACGGAAAATGTCGGTGGTGTGCATACTCTGGTTGAGATCTTGAACTCAGTCAGCCGCAGCACCGAAAAGAACATTTTGAACGACTTAGAAAAGCGGCAACCAGAACTCTCCAACGAAGTGAAATCCAGCTTGTTTACTTTCGAGGATATCGTGACCCTCGATCGCTTGGATGTTCAAAAAGTCTTGCGAGATGTTCAAAACGATGTGTTAGTCTTAGCGCTTAAAGGCACGACCGATGACATCAAGAACTTTATTTTCTCCAACCTCTCATCACGGGCGGTGGAAAATCTGCAAGAAGAAATTCAATTTATGGGTCCTACCCGCTTATCTGCTGTAGAAGAAGCCCAACAAAGTGTGGTGGCTGTGATTCGACGGCTAGATGAAACCGGTGAGATCTACATCGGAAGGGGCGACCAAGATGCAGTGGTCAAATAGCAGTTTATTGAAGCAGCAGGCGGTCAAAACGACCGAAGCTGCGCGCAGTATTTTGACGGATACGACCATCAAAGCGCCGATTGAGAAACCAAGCTTAGACCCAGAACTGCAAGCGGCTAGACGTGCACGCCAGTTGGAGCAGGAACGGCATCTGCAGCAAATGGAAGCCTTGAAGCAGCAGATTTTGACCGATGCACAAGAACAAGCGGCGCAAATTCTAGCAGAAGCGAGAACGGAAGGCTTTCAAGCAGGACAAGCAGACGGCTTTCAACAAGGCTATCAAGAAGGACTCAATGCCAGCAAAGAAGCCGCGCAAGCATTGATGGCCCAAGCCCAAGCCAATGTCGCTGAAGCCGTCTCTGAGATCAACGCCTTTCGCTCAGAGAAAAAGCAAGAGATGATCGCTTATGGCACGGCAATCGCTGAAGCCTTGATCAATCAACGTTTTACAGACGAGCAAGCAGGCTTCCTGCCTTTTGTGGAGTCTGTGCTATGGCAATTTGAACAACCCGATCAATTTGTGACTGTTCGCAGCCAAGAGCAGCATCTTGCAGGGGTGCGAGAATTGTTGGAAACCAAAAAGCAGACGATCAGCGGGTTTCGCTATTTACTCATGGCAGATGACAGCTTGGCGGAACACGATTTTTGTATCGAATCTGAAAATGCCTTGGTGGTTTTTGAATTGAGGAAAGAAATCGCTCGCTTTTTGAGCCAATTTCTAGAAAGCAGTGTGAAGGAATGACGTTTGAATTACCGATCACAGCGCTGCGCAAAACGGCGCAAGCACAGCCGTTTTTTACCACCTACGGCAAAGTCAGCGAAGTCGTAGGTCTGCTGATCAAAGTCGAAGGGCTGGCGGTTTTCATAGGGGAAATCTGTGAAGTCGCATTGCAAAACAAGACACATACAGCCTTAGCCGAAGTCGTAGGCTTTGTGAAAAAAACCGTGCTCCTGATGCCCCTTGATCAGCTAGAAGGCATCGGACCGGGCTGTTTGGTGCGGCCAACTGGCAAATCATTGACGGTAAAAATCGATGATACGTTGCTAGGGCACACCTTAGATGGACTAGGGCGACCGTTAGATATGGCGCTGGAGCTGGAAAGTGCGCCAGAATATCCAGTTAGTCAAGATTCTCCTGACCCCTTTCGCCGTCAAAAAATCGCTGAGATAATGCCGACAGGTGTCCGGGCGATCGATGGTCTTTTGACCGTCGGCCTTGGCCAACGGATCGGCATTTTTGCCGGCAGCGGGGTCGGTAAGAGTACTTTATTGGGGATGTTGGCTCGTTATTGCGAAGCCGATGTCATCGTGATCGGCTTGATCGGCGAGCGGGGACGAGAAGTCAAAGAATTTATTGAAAATGATCTAGGCCCAGAAGGTTACCGCAAGTCGGTCGTTGTCTGTGCTACCTCCGATATGCCGCCCCTCGTACGATTAAAAGGGGCTCATGTGGCAACAGCGATCGCTGAGTATTACCGTGATCAAGGGAAGAAAGTCGTATTGATGATGGATTCGGTGACCCGTTTTGCGATGGCGCAGCGGGAGATCGGTCTATCGACAGGCGAGCCGCCGACGACCAAAGGTTATACCCCTTCTGTGTTTACAGCTTTACCGAAGTTGTTAGAACGCAGTGGGATGTCGGACAAAGGCTCGATCACGGCCTTTTATACTGTCTTGGTAGAAGGGGATGACATGAATGAACCGATCGCTGATGCGGTGCGGGGAATTCTTGATGGACATATTCTGTTGTCCCGAAAAATCGCCGCTCAAAATCATTATCCTGCCATCGATATTCAAAACAGCCTCAGCCGCTTGATGAAGACCCTTGTTTCTGAGGAACAGCATAAACATGCGGGGGAACTAAAAGAAAACATGGCCGTTTATGCAGAGGCCAAGGATTTGATCGATATCGGTGCCTACAAAAGCGGCAGCAATGCGTTGACCGACCAAGCGATCGCGCTGCATCACCCCATCCTGCGGTTTTTACAGCAAAAAGTGGATGAGCGGATCCCATTTGAACAAACGATTTTTGAACTGGCGCATTTGTTCAGTGAAGAAGCGCTGATCGAGCGCCAGCGTTCGACCATGTAAAACAGATCATAAAGGAGCAGCTATGCAAGCATTTCACTTTTCCTTAGAAAAAGTATTGGATCACCGAAAAACCATTGAGCAAGAAGCCAAACGCGCTTACGCCCAAAAACAACAGTTGTTGATTCAGCAAGAACAGCACCTGAATACGCTGACACAGGAAAAAGCCCAGCTTTTTGATGTCAATGAGATGACCATTGGGCGGATGCAAGTGCAACAACGCTATTTGCTTGCGTTGAATGCCACCATCGATGAGGTTCAGAACAAAATGTTTCACGTGAAGCAAGAATTGGCAGAGTCTTTATCGGTGGTGGTAGAAGCGCAGCAGGAACGCAAGATCGTGGAAAAGCTGCGAGAAAAACAATTTGCTGAATACACCTATGAACAGCAATTGGAAGAGCAAAAACAATTGGATGAGTTCGGCAATCGCGCCTTATTTTCTTAAAGCACTAATGGTTTTAGTGATGAGACGACCTTGGTTTCAAAGCATCAGCTGAGAGGAGGTGAACAATGAAAGAGATCACAACAAGTGCCGCAACCGCTGTACCTATCGGTAGCAAATCAAAAAAGACGGAGGCGTCACCAGAAGTCTTCAGTTTGCTGATGCAACAGCTGACAGAACAGACAGCAAGCAATCTGCCAGCATCCTTCGAACCATCAGGTATGACGGAGCAAACCGCCACCGCACCAGAAATGGGGATTGCCAGCAGTATGGAACATCTGCCGCAGGAGCCAGAAATCACTCCAGCAGTCGAACAACCTGCAACGACACAAGCGCCAGGAATGAGCCAGATCAGCCAGGCACCTTTTGCAGGCTTGGTTCAAGAAGCGCCACAGGCATCAATGGCAACGACGGAGCAGAACCAAACGAGCGCCACAGCAGCTTCTCTCGACAGTGTTTCAGCAGCTTTTCCAGCACCAATAGACGTAGCCACCACAGTCATCAACCCCTCCGAGCCTGCGCTTGAAGGTCTAGCTTTGATGACAAATGACAGAAGTGAAGCCGCAGCAACAACGCTTGAAACACCTTTGCCAGAAGACTTAGTAGGCGAGGAGCAGACCACGGCAAAAGAAATCGCTCCTTTCAAGGAAATCAAGGAAGTCGATTCAGTAACACAAGCCGCGATTGCACAAACGACAGAAACACAGCTGAAACAGTCCACCGAAGGGACCGCGCAATTGGGCCAAACGGGACCATTAAATCAAGTGTCGCCAGTGACCAACCAAGCGACGGATACGACTAGCACCTTGCAACGCACGAATGAAACAGTCGCCAAAAAAGCGGAAGCTGTTTCTGCACAAGCCATTGCTTCTTCAGCAGCAACCGACAATGAAATAGCGGCACCAGCACTGCAGCTGCTTGATGTTTCTCCCCTTTTGACCAAGCAAGGACTAACGCCAACAAAAGCGAGTATGGAGCAAGCGGTCCTGCCCTTAGCAAAAGCGACTGCCCAACTCGTCCAAACGAGCAGCACGGCAAGCGAGAAAAAAATCACGCTGCAATTCGTTCCCGAAAAATTAGGCACGATCCAGCTTTCCCTAGAAACGAATGCCCAAGGCAGCCGCTTAGAACTGACCGTTCAGCAGCCACAAGCCAAAGAATTATTGCTGTCCATCAAGCATGAGCTAGAGCAAGTTTTGCAAAAGCAAGAGCAGCCGATCCTAGCGATCAAAGAACCTACGTTAGCTTCTGTCCAGCAGGCTAGTCCGCTGGCAAATCAATCCTTTGCCGGCAGTATGATGGCAAGTGACAGTCAGTTAAGCCAACAGCGGTTTTTACAGGCTCAAAAAGGACAAAGCAAAAAGCCATTTCATCAAAGCAATACGGCTGAGGAAGAGCCGCAATTAGCACCGATCGATCATGCGATCAGTATTTTAGTGTAAAGGAGGAGACCTATGGCAGATGAAATTACAGCAGCTGCGGCCGGTATTGCCAATACATCGGCATTAACGCAAACAAAAAAATCTTCAGATATCTCCATGGATGATTTTTTGAAGATCTTAGCCGCATCTATGAGCAACCCATCGATGGGAGGCAGCGATTCTTCTGGTGGTGGTAGCACCGACTATATCTCGCAACTGGTTCAATTTACGACCTTAGAGAGCTTGAATGAATTGAGCGAAACATTGACGACCTCGGTGATTTTACAGCAACAGCAGCAAGCTTTTAGCTTGATCAATAAACAAGTCACTCTGATGGACGGCACAGAAACATTGTCAGGAACCATCGAAAAAGTCCGCTTTGCCAATGGCTACGCCACGATCGTCGTAAATGGCAAAGAATACAGTATGAGTGCGATCCAAGAGATTGGCGGCGAAGCAAAATGAGTTTGACGATTCAACAGGGGCTGCAAAAAGTTGCCGGGGAGCCTTATCAACATCCCCGCAAAGGCGTGGACAAACAAGCCTTTTCTGCAATGCTTGAACTAAAACAAAGCGACATCAAAGTCTCGCATCATGCGCAAAAGCGTTTGACCGCAAGAGAATTGACCTTACAAGACGATGATTATCAATCCCTTTCAACGGCGCTTAGTGAGCTAGCGGAAAAAGGCAGCAAAGAATCACTGCTCGTGTACAAAGATATGGGCTTGATCGCCGATGTCCATTCACGAACCATCATTACGGCGATGGGGATGAATGAGCTTCACACCGTCACCAATATTGACAGCGCCACATTTATCAAATAGCAGCTGGACTGAAAAGGGGCTGCAAGTATTTTCTGAATGACAGAGGAAAATACGCCAACCATAAGGAGGAAAACAAGCATGTTACGATCATTATATTCAGGTGTTAGTGGAATGAAAAATCTTCAAACGAAAATGGACGTGGTTTCCAATAATATCGCCAACGTCAATACGGTTGGATTCAAATCAAGTCGAGTACTTTTCCAAGACATGATGAGCCAAACGATGTCTAACGCAACTGCGCCAGGCAATGGCTTAGGCGGGATCAACGCAACGCAGATCGGTTTAGGGGTTCAGACGGGCTCCATCGATACTATCAATACAGTCGGTGCCCCGCAATCGACAGGTCGCAGCATGGATTTTTATATCAGCGGACAGGGCTACTTTATGGTACAAGGACCAGGAGCAAATGGCGAAACCTATTACACACGAGATGGCGCATTCGTGCGCGACAGCAACGGAACCTTGACCAATAGTGATGGGATGCAAGTCCTAGGTCGTTCAGTCAATGGCGGTCAACCAGTTGTCTATGATGACAACTTTGATGAAAACACGGCATTGAGCGGACAAGATGCGGTATCTCCCTTGTCGATCCCAAGCACACTGACCGTCAATGGGGAAACCTTGACCTATAACTCCATGGCGATCGATGCCAATGGCTTAGTGTTGGCAAAATACGGCAATCAAACCTTTGTGATGGGAAAAGTCGGTGTCGCAACCTTCAATAACCCAGAAGGCTTAGAAAAAGTCGGCGGCAACAACTATATCCAAACCAGCAACTCAGGGAATCCGATCGTTGCAGGACCTGGCAACAATGGCGCAGGAACGCTGCAAGCAGGTGCCTTGGAAATGTCCAATGTCGATCTTTCGACAGAATTTACCGAAATGATCATTGCGAGCCGTGCCTATCAAGCAAATTCAAGAAGTATTACGACTTCTGATGAAATGCTGCAAGAATTATTGAATCTAAAACGTTAAGAACGTGACGCTTCATCATTGAGAGGAGTTTGACCATGATTCTAGTGACAGCATTGAATGGCAAGCCATTCTATTTAAATCCAACATTGATTTATCGGATCGAAGAAATGCCGGATACATTGATCACACTGACAGACGGCAAAACATTAGTGGTGACGGAAGCTGCGCAAGAAGTTGCGCAGCGGGTGATCGAGTATCATACGGTGATCCATTCGAACCAAGTGAAAACGTAAGGGTGGGAAAGATGGCAAAAGAAGAAAAAGCACCAAAAGCAGAAAAAGAGAAAAAAGGCTTGAGTATGGTTGTTTTACTGCCGATCCTCTTGATCGTGGTAGTCGGCGGCAGTATCGGCGGGACCTTAGTGACGAATCACTTTTTGACGGGGGAAAAAACAGCAGCTGCTGAAACAGCAAAAGACAGCAGCAAAATCTCCTCAGACGAAGCGATCGTGGCATTGGATGAATTTTTAGTCAATCTGGCCAAAGAAGACAACCAAGAGCAGCAATACATGAAGGTCAATTTATCGATTTTAGTGGCGGATGAGGAAAAAAGCGCGGAAGCCACGAAAAATGTGGCCGTCATTCGTGACAGCGTCGTGAACTTATTGCGCCAACAAAAGGCCAGCGGTATTTTGAGCTCCGCCGAAAGTGTACCGAATTTAAAAAAAGCATTGAAAGAAACAATTAATCAGGAATACGGATCAGAAATCGCCAAGGATGTTTATGTGACGGATTTAGTGATCCAATAGAAAGAGGCATGTTGATGGAAACATTTTTATCGCTGGTCAAAATGATTGGGTTTTTGCTGCTTATTCTTTATTTGATCAACATCAGTTTGAAATATTTGAATCGTTACACGAACCAGCACAATCACCAGCTGCGTATTTTGCAAAAAATCGCCGTCAGCAAGTCGTCTTCGATCGGGATCGTCCAAATCATGGACAAATGTTATGTCATGAGCTTTTCTGAACAGCAAAACCAAATCATCAAAGAGTTGACGCCAGAAGAAACGGCCGCTTTTTTACAGCAAAGTCTAGAAAGCACCCAAGTGCAAGCTGGCAAAGACTTTTCTGAATGGTTCAACAAAGCCAAGGCGGAAATTGCTGGTAAACGAGGCAAGCAAAAATGAAGATCAAAGGCAGAGATATCAAGATCATGGCTGCGGTCCTTTTCAGCAGTCTGATGCTTCCGCAGACGGCATTTGCGCTAGACACGGAAGACGTCAGTTCCACCATCAACAATTTATTGTCGAATGGGAATGGCTCAAGTGATACGATCAATACTTTCTTGTTGCTGACGCTGCTTTCCCTTTTACCAGTCTTGCTGATCATGATGACTTCTTTTACTCGTATCATCATGGTCTTGTCCTTTGTGCGCAGTTCGTTAGGTACACAGCAAAACCCGCCCAATCAAGTGTTGATCGGGTTGGCCTTATTCTTGACATTTTTTATTATGAAACCTGTGTATACCGACGTCTACCAGCAAGCGATTGAACCGTTTGATCGACAAGAGATCAGCCAAGCCGAAGCCTTTGACCGCTCAGAAAAACGGATCAAGGCCTTTATGATGGTACAGACACGGGAAAAAGACATTGCCTTGTTTGCGGAAGCTGATGGGGAGACCGAAAAGTATCATTCTTCTGACGATGTTCCTCTGACCGTTATGGTACCGGCGTTTATTATCAGTGAGTTACGAACGGCTTTCAGTATCGGCTTTTTGATTTTTATCCCCTTTTTGATCATTGATCTGGTCGTCTCCAGTATCTTGATGTCGATGGGGATGATGATGCTGTCGCCGATCATGATCTCACTGCCCTTCAAGATCTTACTATTTGTTTTAGTGGATGGCTGGTATCTGATCGTGGAGTCGCTGATCAAGAGCTTTCAATAGCCGCTAAGAAAGGAGCCAAGAGGAAATGACAGTAGAAATGGTACTTGATGTGCTAAGGGAAGCCTTTCTTCGAATTTTAGCGATATCTGGCCCTGCCTTATTGGTCGGCATGCTCGTTGGATTGGTGATCAGTATTTTTCAAGCCACTACCCAAATCCAAGAACAAACGTTGAGCTTTGTGCCGAAACTATTAGCGATTTTTTTGACCTTGATCTTGGCGGGGAATTTTATGCTGAATCTCTTGTTGAATTTTACCAAAATGATCTTCAAGATGATTGCGGCAATGTAAGGAGGAAACCTGATGGCGCCGATTCAAGCGACGGTGTTGATTTTTTGTCGAATATTGGCGTTTGTCGTCCTTTGTCCGATCTTCTCACAGCAAAATTTTCCGTCACTGGCAAAAATCGTGATCGGCATGGCCTTGACGGTCCTATGTCTGCCAACGGCACCTGCGATTCCCGAGCTTTCCCTCTTTATGCTGACGGTTTTCGTCATCAAGGAAGTACTGTTTGGGATGGCGATGGGCTATTTGAGTCAGCTGGTCTTTACTGGTGTGGAAATTGCGGGTCAACTGATCGACTTTCAAGTAGGCTTTTCGATGGCGCAAGCCTATGATCCGACGTTGCAAATCGCCTCTTCCCAGTATGGCAAAACGTACTATTGGCTGACGATCGCTGTGTTTTTTGGACTTGATCTGCATCATCGACTGATCACAGCATTGCTGTTGTCTTTTCGGATCGTGCCCTTAGGCTCTGTGGTGATCCAAGGAACGACGGTTGAAGGCATCGTCAAACTTTTCAGCCAAATGATGGTGATGGCAGTCAATCTTGCGGCACCAATGATCATTGCGCTGCTGTTGGTGGACCTGGTGCTAGGTGTGATTTCTCGGTCGATTCCCCAGATCAATATTTTGATGATGAGTCTTTCGATGAAAACCGCCATCAGTTTTGTGGTGTTTCTCTTGCTACTACCCAATGTTCTTTCGTACTTAGGCAAACACTTGCCAGATACGGTCCGCTATTTGCAGGAGTTTATCGAGTCCTTTCAATAAAGTAACAGGTAGCCAGCAGGAGGTGAGAAGATGGCAGAAAAAGATGGCAAAACCGAACTACCTAGTGCCAAGCGGCTGCGGGATGCCCGCAAACGCGGGGAGGTCCCTAAGACCCAGGAATTAGCAGCAGCTGTTTCGCTATTGGTCTTCTCGTTTTTGATCCTGTCTTTATGGCAGTTTTTCGCAGCTTCTTTTTTGCCTTATTTTTCCCGAAGTTTGGCGCAGCTGGCTGATTATCAAACCAGTTTGGCGGATCTGCCGAAACTGGGGGTGCAGAGTATCTTGCTGTTGCTTTTGTTGTGTGCGCCCGTCTTTCTGGTCGCGCTCGGAGTCGGGCTTATCACGAATTATGCCCAAGTTGGTCTGTTGTTTTCTGGCAAGGCCGTCAAACCAGACTTTAAAAAGCTGAACCCCATCAGCGGGATCAAGCAGCAATTCAGTTTGCGCTCGTTGATGAATTTAGGCAAAACATTGGCGAAATTCGGCGTGATCGTCTACTTGTGCTACCAACAATTTTTAGCCGCCGTCCCTGTTTTACTGGGTTTGAGTGAAGTCGGGTTGGAAAAAACGATCCTGTTCATGCTGCTGCGGGCCAAAGAATTGTTTTTACAGATCTCGATTTTCTTGATCGTTTTGGCCGTAGTCGACTACGGCTACCAACGCTATAGCCATCGTAAGAACTTGATGATGAGCAAGCAGGAAGTCAAAGAAGAGTTCAAGCAAATGGAAGGTGATCCGCAAGTCAAAGCACAGCGCAAAGCGAAGTACCGTGCGATGACCCAAAATGCCATCGCCAACGTCAAAGAAGCGACGGTTTTGATCACCAATCCGACCCATTTCGCCATTGCGATTCGTTACGATGCCAGCAGTGAAGGGGTGCCGCGGGTCCTGGCCAAAGGGGCAGATCAGCTGGCGCAGCGGATGAAAGCAGAAGCACTGAAAGAAAATATTCCACAGATCGAAAACCGTGAAGTGGCACGAGCCCTTTATCGCCAAGTAGAACCCGGGGATCTGATCCCGGTTGAGATGTATGAAGCCATTGCCGAAATCATCGCTTTGGTCTATCAGTTAGAAGAAAGCCAACGCGGCAAGATTTAAGGAAACAGGAGGAACAAAAATGAATGAGGCTGCCTCAAAACCGAAAAAAGGCATTGGTCTGGCGGATATCTTAATCTCGGTGATCGTCCTAGCTATTATTGGTTTGATTATTATTCCATTACCGAGTGCACTATTAGATATTCTGATCATTATCAATTTGACGATCGCGATCAACATTTTACTGATCACCCTGTTTACCAAATCAGTGTTGGAATTCACTACGTTTCCAACCTTGCTGCTGATCACAACGATGTTTCGTTTAGGTTTGAACCTATCTTCCACGCGGTTGATCTTGACCCAAGGAAATGGCGGACACGTGATCGATGCCTTCGCCAATGTCGTTGCCGGCAGCAATTACATCGTGGGGATCATTTTGTTCGTGATCATCATGGTGGTTCAGCTAGTCGTCGTGACCAATGGTGCAGGGCGTGTCTCAGAAGTGACTGCTCGCTTCACATTAGATGCGATGCCCGGCAAGCAAATGGCGATCGATTCCGACCTAAATGCCGGTTTGATCACGGAAGCGGATGCCCGCAAACGACGAAAAGATCTGCAGCGAGAAGCTGATTTCTTTGGTTCGATGGATGGTGCCAGCAAGTTTGTCAAAGGGGATGCGATCGCAGGGATCTTGATCACTGTCATCAATTTAGTCGGCGGGGCGATCATTTTCTCCATGGGGGGACAAATGACCGTCATGGAAGCCTTCGCCCAATTCGGGAAACTGGCGATCGGGGATGGCTTGGTCAGCTCGATTCCCTCTTTATTGATTTCGATTGCTTCTGGGGTGATCGTGACTCGTTCTGATAACGATAGTTCCTTTGGTTTAGATATTGCGGCAGATGTGATGCGTAATCCCCAACTGTTTCGGATCGTGGGGGCGATTCTCTTCGTCTTAGCCTTAGTTCCTGGGTTTCCTTTTGTGCCTTTTGTGTTGATTGGCTTAGGCCTTTTCGCAGCCAGCTTTCTGGTGACGCAAAAAGAAGAAAAGCAGCGAGTGGAACAAAAACAATGGGAACAAAAATTGGCACTGGAACGCAAAAAAGAAGCACAGGAAGAAGACGATTCCGTGGCTTCCTTCCAAGTGGAACCAATCTCAGTGGAAATCGGTTATGGTCTGATCCCTATCGTGGATAGTTCGATCGACAACAGTTTGATGAACCGCATCGTGGCGATCCGTAAACAGAGTGCTAGAGAATTAGGGATCTTAGTCAGTCCCGTTCGTATTCGCGACAATCTCTATTTGGATGCCAACGATTACGTGATCAAGATCCGCGGCAACGAAGTCGGCCGCGGCGATATTTACCCGAATAAAGTCATGGTGATCAGTCCGAATGAAGAGCCGTTTCCTTTTCAAGGAATCGCAACAAAAGAACCAGCCTTTCATCTGGATGCTATGTGGATCGATGAATCCGATAAGGAGATGGCGGATCTGCAAGGGTTTACGATTATCGAGCCGTTGACCGTGATCGCAACACACTTAAAAGAAATCATCTATGCCCATGCACCAGAGCTGTTAGGTCGCCAAGAAGTCAAGAAATTATTGGAGGGCATCAAAGAACAGTACAATGTCGTGATCGATGAATTGATCCCCGATATTTTACGGCTCGGCGAGGTCCAAAAAGTTTTACAAAATTTATTGGATGAGCAAATTCCCATCAATGACTTAGCAACGATCTTAGAAACGTTAGCCGATTACGGCGTTGTCACGAAAGACGTAGAAGTTTTGACAGAATATGTCCGCCAAGCATTGAAACGGACGATCGCTGCCAAGTATGCCAATGAGAACCACGAGCTGCAAGTGGCGGTGATCCAGCCGAAACTAGAAGAAATCATCGCTCAAAGTATCCAAAAAACCGCAACTGGCTCGTACCCGGTCTTAAAACCAGATACCGTGACCAAGCTGTTGGATTCCATCAGTGGGATCCAACATGCGGCGATTGCTCAAAATATCAATTTCGTCATTTTAGCATCGCCTAAGATCCGGTTAGCATTCAAAAAAATGATCGTTTTTAATTTTCCAGATATCGCCGTTCTTTCTCTGAATGAGATTCCCAATGAAATTGCGATCGAGACGGTGGGCAGTATTGACATTTAAGCAGAATTTTCTTAGGAAGGGGCATCGCCGATGTATGAAGTCGATCGAGAAGCGGAGATCATCAAGTATCTGCCGCTAGTGGAACGGGTGGTTCAGCGCCTGTCTATCAAAACCGCCGATTATGAATCAGGCGATCTCTACAATATTGGGGTGATTGGGCTGATGGATGCCTTGCGGAAATTCGATCCCTCAAAAAAAGTTCCTTTTGAAAGCTATGCAGCGATTCGCATCAAAGGGGCAATTATTGATGAAGTACGCAAGCACGCCAAAATCTCCCGATACAAAATGGCGGCAGTCAATCAGTTTTATCAAGCACGGCAAGAGTTGGAGCAAAGCCTCAAAAGAGAAGCGACCGACACCGAGATCTGCAAACAGCTGGGAATCAACCAAAGTCAACTAGCGGATATTTATGAGAGTCTGCACTACTTAGCCAGCGTCTCTTTGGAAGATACCTTGTTTGCTTACCAAGAAGAAGGCATGACCTTAAAAGATATGGTTCGGGATCCAGCCGAAAATGTCGAAGAGACCTTGGTCGCTGAAGAAAAACGCACCGCCTTGGTGGCGTGCATCAAAAAATTAGGGGAACGGGAACAATTGATTTTAAGTTTGTACTATACCGAAGAACTGACGTTAAAAGAAATCGCTGAAATCTTAGAAGTCTCGATTCCGCGAGTTTCACAAATTCATGGCAAAACGATTGCCAAATTGCGCACATTGATTGAGGAGGAACTGGCATGATTCGAGGATTGGATGTCTTATCACGGAACATTTCATTATTACAAAAGCGACAAGAGACGACGAGCGGCAATATTGCCAATGTCAATACAACAGGGTATCAAGCAAAAACTTTGTTCCAGTCGGCGCTAGATGAAGTCGCATTGCATAATTACCAAAGCGGGCCCAATGCGGATACCCGCCGTGATATCGGTGGATTGTCTTTAGGGACCCAATTGGCAGGCAGTACCATCAGTCAAGACCAAGGCGCCGTCAAACAGACGGGACAAGCCAGCGATTTTGCACTGCTTTCCGAAGGCTACTTTGTCGTTCAAAACAATGCGGGGCAGCGGTTGTATACGAGAAATGGCGACTTTACCGTCAATCAGCAGAATCAATACGTGACACAAGAAGGCTATCTTGTCTTGGGTGCCAATGGACAAGCAGTCAGCGCCTTGGGACCAGCGAACTTTCAGATCCAAACATTTCCCCCAGAAGCATTGACTACAGCTGGTCAAAACTATGTGACTAGCAACGCAGCAGGAACCACGGTGAATGCACCCGTGATCCAGCAAGGTGCCTTAGAACAAGCCAATGTAGCGGTTGCCGATGAAATGGTGGCGATGATCCAGACTTCTCGCGAATTTGAAGCCAATCAGAAAGCCTTGAGTTCAATGAATCAGACATTGCAAAAAGCGGTCAACGAATTAGGAAAGATTTGAGGATGAGTCAATGAATATCAGTGGATTATTAGGAATCAGCCGTTCTGGGTTGAATCATTTGCAAACAAACTTAGACACGACAGCCAACAACATCGCCAACGTCAATACCAATGGCTACCAAGCACAAACGACCCATTTTCAAGCATTGATGGAAAATGCCATCGGTGCAGAAGAAACGCTATTTAATGGCAACGCCGCCCAATATGGTGCGTCAATGGGGGCAAAAGCGACTACGACTACCAGTTTTGCCCAAGGCAATCTGGCGGGCACCACTCAGCCATTAGATCTCGCGATCCAAGGCAATGGCTTTTTCGGGGTCCGGGACCAAACTGGTCAATTGCTGCTGAGTCGAGCAGGCAATTTTCATTTAAGTGAGAACAAGCAATTAGTCAATAGTGAAGGGTACCCTGTGGCAATGACCACAAACGTACCGACCCCTCAGTGGCCAGATGCGCAGCAAATCGCAATAGATGCCAGCGGTCAGCTGACGACGGAAGAAAATGGTCAGACTCGCGTGTTGGGACAGCTGACCCTTTATCAGCCGACGAATACAGAAAACATCACGCCAGTGGGCAACCAACTGTATCGTGCCGGTGATCAAGCGTTGCTTACTTCGCAAACCAATCCAGCAGCCTTTGGCAGCGTCTTGCAAGGACAGTTAGAACAGTCGACGGTGGATCTAGCGACTTCCATGACAGACTTGTTAACGACCCAGCGTGCGTATGGATTGAACACGAAAGCCATGCAGACAGCCGATGAGATGTGGTCCGTGATCAATCGTTTTACAGATTAGAGGAGAAAGAACATGATTCGCTTAACCAAGGTCAGTAAAAAATTCAGCAATGGCACGTTGGCATTGGCCGATATTTCTGTTGCGATCCCTCAAGGAGAATTTATCTATGTGGTGGGTCCCAGCGGTGCGGGCAAATCGACCTTATTCAAATTACTCTTGAAAGAAGAAGAGCTTTCGGCTGGTTCTATCCAAGTCGGCAATGTCTTGTTGGAACAACTCAAAGACCGTCATCTCTATATGGTTCGACGACAAGTCGGTATCGTCGGACAAGAAGACCTTTTGCTTCCTTATCTGACGGTTGCCAAAAACGTCGATTATGCGCTGCAAGTACTAGGCACTCCCCGCAAGCTGCGTCAGGAAAAAACCGCCAAAGCACTGCAACTGGTGGGCATGTTTCCTCAAAAGGATCACTATCCTGAAGAGCTTTCCGTGGGACAGCGCAAAAAAGTAGCGATTGCGCGGGCGATCGTCACAGAGCCAGCAGTCTTGATCGCCGATGAGCCCACCGCCAATCTAGATGCCAAATCAGCCGTCGAAGTCATGAAACTGCTCTTGCGGATCAATCAAGTCGGTGCCACGATCCTCTTGGCGACCCACGACAGCACGATGGTCAATACGGTCCGTAATCGGGTAGTCGAGCTGCAAAACGGTCGCTTGGTTCGTGATGAATATCAAGGCGGCTATACGCGCTTTGCTGATCCAAAAGATACATATGTCTGGTGAAGATGCTTAACTTTTCTAGCAAAAGATCCGATTAAAGAACTAGAAGATTGTTTTCATAATCGGATAAAGAAGGAGTGACCCAACGATTATCAAGTGAAGAGCGAATCTTGATAAACAGCACGACTGATCATTTTGCATAGGAAAGGATACTGTTATGAAGAAGAAGGTACAAGCTATCATCAAAAAAATCCGCTTGGCGGCGTTGATTCCGCTAGGATTTACCCTGATCGTATTATTAGGATGCTATTTCTTCGTGATCCGCACCCACGGAGACGGACAAGCAGCAAAAAGTTTTTTTATTTTTTCAGTAATCGTACTGCTGCTAGAAATCGCAGTGTTAGTAGGAATGACCTATTTGGTAAAAAAAGAGACCCACTCGGGCATGGATACGTTATTGACAGAACTAGAAGCAGTCGGTTCTGGCGATCTGTCGCATATCGATGAGATCGGCAGCAGCGACCAGACTTCTCTTTTTGGGCAAGTTCAAAATCGTTTTCAAGGGGTTTTAAACACCTTCAAAGCGGTGATCGTTGGCATGCACGAAGAAAGCAGCCGAATGGAAAAAATGGTAGGCGGCCTAACGACAACCTCAAAAAATGCCAAAAATTCAATTGAAAATGTGCGTCAGACGATGAATGCCATCGCAGATGCCACTAGTTCACAAGCCTCCGAAGCGGAACAAACCTCCTTTGATATGGACGAGCTAGCCTTAAGTATCGAAGAGATCCACAAAGAGATCGAATTGATGAACGGCTATGTCGGTCAATCCCAAAGCAGCAATGTCCACAATTCAGAAATGATGTTCCATGTGTTTGAAAGCTGGGAGATCGAACGGCAAAACCAAGCAGAATTAGTAGAAAGCATGAACGACATGAACGAAGATGTCCAAAGCATCGGTAAGATCGTTCAGCTGATCAATGACATTTCTGATCAGACCAACTTACTGGCATTGAATGCATCCATTGAAGCAGCTCGAGCTGGAGAAGCGGGCCGAGGGTTTGCCATCGTTGCGGAAGAAGTCCGCAGCTTGGCGGAACAAAGCAGTCAATCAACGAAAAGCATTCGTTCGATCATTGAAACGATCCGCAAAAAATCGGAAAAAGTGGTCTCTGCAGTGACGGATTCCTTTGAAAGCGGCGAAAAACAAACCAACAATATCAACAAAGCGATCGAGTCAGCCAATGAGATCTCTGATATTGTCGAAAAATTGGTTTCAAGTATTCAAGCCGTGGAAGCCCATATTACCGGGATCGTTGAGAAAAAAGACATGGTTCAAGTTTCCGTCAGCAACATTTCGGCTGCTGTTTCGGAAACCTCTGCCGGCACCCAAGAAGTAACGGCAAACTTAGAAGACTTCTACTTAGTCATCGAAGACTTTGAACGGAATGTGCAAGAGATCGAAACGATCGCCACTATCCTTAAATTCCAAGTGGATAGTTTCAAATTCTAAAAAGGAGCAGTGACGCCAATGGAACAATACGTTGTATTTAAAAGTCATCAACAACTCTTTGCCTTGCGTATCGACTATGTGGTACGGGTCATTGAGGCTGCTTCTTTTACCCAGCTGCCGGAAGTGGCGGATTTCGTGCTGGGGATCCAGCCTTTTGAAGAGGCAATGGTGCCGATCATTGACATCCGCAAAAAGCTGTTTGATGAATTTACACCGGAAACTGGGCAAAATGTGGTCTTGTTGTGTCACTGGCAAGAGCAGGCGATCGGCCTTTACGTGGAAGAGATCGTCGGCATTTTACCGCTCGTTGAAAGTCCTAGCAATGCGGAACTAAATACATCAGGACTCAAGCAAAACTATATCGAAGCCTTTCTGAAAAAAGACGATGAACTTGTGCTGGCATTGGAGCTGCCGTTTCTCTTCAGCTATGAACAAGCCGCTGAGATGACGGCGGAGTTAGACGCCTATCAGACAGAGGAATTGGCAGCCGTCAATGACCATGACAATGATGACCGTGAATGAGGAACTGCATGTGGGGATCTCGGAGTATAAGATCGCCCAAGCGCCGACGCGTTTGATCACGGTGGGTTTAGGTTCTTGCATCGGCACGATCATTTACGATGAAGCCAGTCATATCGGCGGCTTGAGTCATATTATGCTGCCAGATAGTCAGCCTTTTTTGCACAAGCGGGAAATCAAGCCCGAGAAGTTTGCGGACTTGGCATTGCCAGCGATGGTGGCTGAGCTGGAACAAAAGATCCGTCGGCCTCGCTTTCAAGCGAAAATCGTTGGCGGCGCCAATATGTTTCAGTTCCAGACGCTTAACGCTGCCAGCAATATTGGTCAGCGCAATATTGAAGCCGTCGAGGAAGTCTTGGCTCGGCTAAACATTCCGATCGTAGCCAAACATGTTGGCGGCAGCGCTGGTCGAACGATGATCGTGGATCTTCAGGATTTCAAGACCATGGTTCGGCAAGTCAAACAAGAAATCGTTTATTTGTAAAAGGAGTACAGGGACATGAAAAAAGTAATGATCGTCGATGATTCGGCATTCATGCGGAAAGTAGTGACAGATTTATTGAATCAGCTGCCTGATATCGAGGTGTCCGTCGCTGCCCGCAATGGCAAACAAGCATTGGACTATCTGACCAAAGAAGCGATCGATTTGGTAGTAATGGATGTGGAGATGCCAGTGATGAACGGATTAGAGACCTTGCGGAGGATGAAACAGCAATCAGCCATTCCCGTCATCATGCTTAGTTCATTAACCAATCAAGAAACCACGATTGAGGCTTTGGCGCTTGGCGCCCGAGATTTTGTGGAAAAACCCGTCAGTCTATCGATGATCGAAAAAGAATGGATCGCTGAATTTCATCAAAAGATTTTGGCGATGGATCATGAAGTCGGTACGGTTCACCCGCCAGTACCAACGATTGCCCAGCCCACTAAGCTGACACAAAACAGCTTGCCGGTATCACTTGATGCGCTAGTCATTGGTGCTTCAACAGGCGGCCCCCGTGCTTTGCTGGGAATTATTCGCCGTCTGCCTGCACGTTTGCGTTGCCCGATTTTGATCGTTCAGCATATGCCAGCGGGATTCACGGCTTCCTTTGCAAAACGCTTAGACACAGAGACAACCGTCCGAGTACAAGAAGCAGTCGACGGCATGCGGATCGAAAATCAAGTGTATCTTTGTCCAGGGGATTACCACATGACGGTCCAACAAGGGCACCTGCAGCTGGACCAGCGAGAAAAACGGCATGGGACGCGGCCAACCGTCGATTATCTTTTTTCCTCAGCAGCTGACTACTATGGCCCGCAACTAGCGGCAGTGGTTTTGACGGGGATGGGAAAAGACGGCACCGCTGGCTTACGACAGATCCAAGCGGCTGGGGGCTATACGATCGTTCAAGACAAAGAAACGTGTACAGTCTTTGGGATGCCGCGGTATGCCATTGAACAAGGAGTCGTGGATGAAGTCCTGCCATTGCAGGGCATTGAAGCAAAAATTGCACAGATGGTCAGGTGAAGAATATGGAAGAAGAATTTGCCTTATTTAATGCGTGGGTGGATCGCCGATTAGGGATTCCCTTAGCCGCATACAAAGAAAATCAAATGCAGCGCCGCATCCTTACGATCATGGAAAACAGCGGGGCAAAAACGTTGAGAGAATATCAGCAATTGATCGAAGGCGATGACGGGGTGCGGGCGGCTTTTTTAGCCCATATCACCATTAACGTAACGGAATTTTATCGCAACAAAGAACTGTTTGACGCCTTTGAACGCGTCTTGAAAACCATTGTTCTCCCGAAAACCACGCTGCCCAAAATTTGGAGTGCCGCATGTTCGATTGGGGCAGAACCCTATACGATCGCGATGCTGCTAGAAAAAAACCAAATTGCCGCAGCCAATGTCTTGGCTACCGATATCGATACGCAAATTTTGGCAAAAGCCAAGCAAGGACTCTATCGAGACCACGAATTGCGGAATGTCTCAGCGGCAGAACGTACCCGTTTTTTTGATGCAAAAGAAAAGAACCAATTTCAGATCAAACCAGAAATCAAACGGCGGGTTCATTTTAAGCAACACGATCTTTTGAAAGACCCGTACAATGGGCCTTTTGATGTGATCGTTTGCCGCAATGTGACGATTTATTTCAAAAGTGATGCTCGGGATGCCGTCTATCAAAAATTCAGCGATGCATTGGTCCCAGGGGGCATTTTGTTTACGGGAGCGACAGAAACGATCAATTTCGCGGAACAATTCGGCCTTAAGAAAATCGATTCGTTTATCTATCAAAAAGTATAATTTTGTAAAGGAGGGACCCATTTGGATGACAATAGTGTCTATCGTACCCTTTTCTTTGAAGAAACAGACGATCATTTAGCACAGTTGAATGATCATGTCTTGCAATTGGAAAACGATCCAAAAGATAGCGCCTTGCTGAATGATATTTTCCGTTCTGCCCATACCCTTAAAGGGATGGCGGCAACGATGGGCTATGACGTCATGACGCAGCTGACCCATAAAATGGAAAATATTTTTGAGTTATTTAAAACTGGGACCTTGCAAGTGACCCAGCAATCGATCTCATTGATTTTCAAATGTCTGGATCGCCTGTCAGAACTTGTGGAGGACTTGCGGGAAGAACGCGACCTGCAGCCAGCTCAAATTGCCGATTTATTGGCCGAACTTGACCAAACGGAACATTCTGGCGGTATATCAACCGAGACAGAAGCAAGCCAAAACCCCACCGCAGTGGGCGCGTTAACCCCACAGCTTCAACAGATCGATCCTTCTGATCTGTATGTGATCGAGCAAGCGGCTGGAGATGGCTATCAAGCGGTCCAAATTGCTGTTCGCTTAGATGCCCAATCCATGTTAAAAGGTGCTCGTGCCTTCTTGATCATGGAAAAGCTTGGCCAAGCAGGGGATGTTCTCTATACAGAACCAGATGCCCAAACACTCGAAGAAGGCACCTTTGAATCAGATTTTTCACTGCTGTATTTGACGCAGCAAACACTGGCTGATGTCGAGCAAAACATCGCCAGCAACAGTGAGATCGAAGCCTTCGTGGTGGCACCGTTTGATCCTTCAGCTGCTGTGTTGGAGGAGGCAGAAGAGCTGCTTCAACCAGTGCCGACCCCAGAGTCAGAGACTTCTGCTCTTCAGCAAGCGACAACAGAAACGAAAGAAAAATCGCCGGCGCCCGCGCATCATGCGTCCGCCCAAAATCAATCGATCCGAGTCGACTTGAATCGCTTAGATTCATTCTTGGATCTCGTGTCCGAATTGGTGGTCTATCGCAATCAATTGGAAGATGTCAGTGAGCGGGAAAACATCGAAGCAGTCAAAGACCCCTTAGAGCAAGTCTCGCGATTGACCTCTGAGCTGCAAGATTTGGTCTTGCGGATCCGCATGCAGCAAGTCAATGTCGTCTTTAGTCGCTTTCCACGAATGGTTCGGGACTTATCCAATGAACTGCAAAAGGAAATGGAACTTGTCATTTTTGGGGAAGAAACGGAATTGGATAAAACAGTGGTTTCTGAATTGAGCGAACCTCTGGTCCATCTGTTACGTAATTCTGTCGATCACGGCATCGAAGCACCCGATGTTCGGGAAAAACTGGGCAAACCGCGCAAGGGCACGATTCGCTTGGCGGCCTATCAAGAAGGCAATCGCGTGATCATTACTTTAGAGGATGATGGCAAAGGCCTTGATCCGCAAGTAATCAAAGCAAGTGCTGAAAAGAAAGGCTTAGCAACGGAAGGTCTTTCCGATGAAGCGTTGCAGCAGCTGATTTTCCATCCTGGTTTTTCAACGGCACAAGAAGTGACTAACATTTCTGGGCGCGGTGTCGGGATGGATGCCGTGCAATCCAAGATCACCCAACTAGGGGGCACGATCGAAATGAAGAGCCAGCCAAATAAAGGCACGCAGTTTGTGATCAAATTGCCATTGACTCTGTCGATCATTCAAGCGTTAATGGTTCGCGTCGGAGCAGAAACCTTTGCGATCCCATTAAATCTCGTCGAACGCGTGGTGATGGTCAAAGAAGAAGAGATCATCCAGACGGTCTCAGATGAGGTCTATCGTTTTCAAGAGGAGTTGATTCCCTTGGTTCGGACCGATCAACTCTTAGCGATCGAAGGCGATCCATCTGAGAAAAAATTCGCCATCATCGTCAACAATGACCAGCAATTTCACGGCATTTTGGCAGATGAGCTGATCGGCCAGCAAGAAATCGTCATCAAGAAAATCGATCCGCTGCTGCAAAAGCTGAATCGCTATCAAGGAGCAACGATTATGGGCAACGGCTCGATCGCACTGATCCTAGACATTCATGCCATCTGTCAGGAAAAAAAGGATGACCGCTTATGATTTATACAGCGCTGCAAATCGATGGCCTAAAAGAACTGATCAATATCGGCGGTGGTCACGCTGCGACTAGTTTATCAAAGCTCGTCCAACAACCAATCGATATGCGGGTACCGGAAGTCGAGATTCTAGCGTATGAGGACCTGTATCAGCAGATCATGGCGGAAGACAAAGAAGTTCATGTGGTGATGAGCCAGATCGAAGGGGCATTTCGAGGGATCTTCTTGTTTGTCTTAACGGATGAATCCGCCGCAAAATTGCGTCAGTTGATGATCCAAGAAAGCGATCCGTCTGAAGAATTGAAGCAATCGGTCATCAACGAGTTGACCAACATCCTTACCAATTCTTTTTTGATCGCGATCGGGCAACTGTTGGAAACCCAGCTGAGTGCGTCTTTACCAAGCGCCAGCTATGATTTCTTTGGCGCAGCGATCAGCTCCATCTATTTGGCGATGGCCCAGTATGATGAGCAGGTGATGGTGATCCGTAATGAGTTCGTCTACGCCAAAGAAACATTAGAGGCATCGTTATTTTTGATTCCAGAAATCGGTGTACTAGAAAACATATTTGATTCATTAGGAATTTGAAAGGGGCAAATACAATGTCAAAAAAAGTATTGATCGTGGATGATGCGGTATTTATGCGCATGAAATTAAAGGATATTTTAGAAAAAAACGGCTATGAAGTCGTGGGGGAAGCCCAAAATGGCCAAGAGGCTTTTGAAAAATACCAAGCAACGACACCAGACTTAGTGACCATGGATATCACGATGCCAGAAGTGGATGGCTTAGAGGCATTAAAAATGATCCGCACGTTTGATGCGCAGGCCAAAGTCGTAATGTGCAGTGCCATGGGACAACAAGGAATGGTGATGGATGCGATTCGCGCCGGTGCGGTGGACTTTATCGTGAAGCCCTTTGACACGGACCGCGTAATCACTGCCATCGACAAAGCCTTTGCCTAATGCCTAGGAGGATAGCGACATGCAGATGATTCTTTTCAAAATGGCTCAGCAGTACTATTTGATCTCGGCGGACTCGGTGGACGAGGTCATTGATGCCCCTTCTTTTACGAAGGTGCCCTTAGCACCAGAGTGGGTGGAAGGGTTGATCAATCTGCGGGGGTCTGTCGTAACGGTGATTCGTTTGGCAAAATTGATTCCCATCATGGAACCAGCCTACGAAAAAAACATATTGATCATGAAGAAGCAAGAGGAGACCAAAGGGGTCCTCGTAGAAGAAGTAATTGAAGTTCTTGATATCACCGAAGACGATATCCAACTAAGCAATCAAGAGACAGAACATGCCGTTGGGGTCGTGACGATCGGTGAAAAAGTAGCCAGTGTGATTCAAATCGATCACATGATTTTTTAAAAAAATGGGGGATTAGTGTGGATCAGGTATTGACGCAGCAAGAGATTGATTTATTGTTGAATGCGATGAGCAGCGGAGAGATCGATCAAGAAATTATTGAGATAGAAGACAAACAAGCCAAAGTGAAAGCCTACGATTTTCGCCGACCAACAAAGCTGTCGAAAGAGTACGTCAATACCCTGCACATGATCTTCGAGGATTTCTCGAAGATGAGCAGCAGCATGCTTTCTACCCAACTGCGGACCAATGTTTCTTTGCAGTTGGCAGCTATCGAACAAGTCAGTTATGACGAATTTATCCATTCGATACCAAAATTTACTTTGTTGGGGCTCTTTCATTCGCAGCCTTTGAGCGGGATTCAAATGATCGAGATGAACCCACAACTGTGTATGATGTTGGTGGAGTTGTTGTGCGGCGGCTTGGATGTCTATCAAAACAAGCCGATCGAAATGGATTTTAGCGAGAAAAAAAGTTTTACTGATATTGAAACAGCAATCTTGGAAGAAGTGGTGGCACAATTTGTCCGGGTCTACCAAAATGTTTGGAAGGACATCGTTGCCTTGGATTCGGTTTTGGATGGAATCGATACGAATCCGCAATTGATGCAAAACATGTCGCCCAACGAACCCGTCGTGTTAGTGACCTTTACTATCAAAATTTTTGAAGTGAAACATTTTATCAATCTATGTATCCCTTATGTCTTCTTTGAAGGGATCATTGATAAATTAAGTTTCCGCAATTGGTTTGATAGCAATCAGCCAGTCAACCAAGACGATAGCCGCGAGTTGCAAAAAAGTTTGAATGGCGTCGGTTTGAATTTAGAAGTTCTGCTGGGCCATGCTCAAATGAGTCTTTCTGAGTTTCTCCACTTAGAAGAAGGCGATGTCATCAAACTAGACAAAAAAATTACTGAACCATTGGAGACTTTCATCGATGGAAAACCTTACTTCCGAGCAAAACCTGGGAAGCAAGAGGACCGTTTAGCCATTGAATTATTAGACAAGTTAGAAGAGGAGCAAGAACTATGAGTGAACGTTTATCCCAAGCAGAAATCGATGCATTGTTGAATCAAAGTGCCCCAGCCCAGCCGCAAGGATTAGAAGAGCAAGTCAAAGTCGACATTATCGGCGAAGTTGGCAATATCTCCATGTCGCAAGCGGCGACGACGTTGTCTTCCATTCTTGATCGTCGGGTCAGCATCACGACTCCCCGGGTGTCTAAAATCAAATTTGGTGAGATCTTAAACGACCTCGTTGCACCAAAAGTAGCGACGACAGTTGAATTTAAAGAAGGCCTTTTAGGCAGTAATTTGATGCTATTAGAAGTCAAAGATGCCATCGTGATCGCCGATTTGATGATGGGTGGAACTGGTGAAACCAGCAACACTCAATTTACGGAATTAGAGCTAAGTGCTGTGGCAGAAGCTATGAACCAAATGATTGGGACTGCCTCGACTTCGATGGCAACGATGATCAGCCGCAAAGTGGATATCTTGCCGCCGATCGTCAAACTATGGGAGACACCAGAAAACATTGAGTATAGCGGGATCGAGGCAGAGGAAGAGATTTACTGTATCTCATTTTCTTTGCGCGTCGAAGGTTTGATCGAAAGCAAAATCATGCAGATCTTTACCGATCCTGTGGTCAACGATATCGCCAGTGCGATGCTGTCCGATGAAGCGACTGTCGTTACTCGGGAAACACCAACACCGCAGCCAACGGCACCCGTTGCTGCACCTACGCCAGAACCAGCGGCTGCATCAAAGCCCGTGGAAGTCAGCAAACCTGCGTTTCAAACATTAGCCTCCAGCGGAGTGAGCGATGGGGATAATTTGGACTTGATTCTTGATGTGCCATTGGATCTAAGTGTCGTGTTAGGCCGCAGCAAAAAAACTATTAAGGACATTTTATCTTTCAATACGGGGTCCGTCATCGAGCTGGAAAAACTGACGGATGAACCGCTAGAGATTTTGTTGAACGGCAAACTGATCGCCACTGGGGAAGTCGTGGTCATCAATGAAAACTTCGGTGTGCGGATCACCAACATTCTTTCGCAAAAACAACGCATCCACAATTTGCATTAATTTGAAGAAATCGCAAAAAGTTAAACATATGGGTTTAACTTTTTTGTGATTTGACCGATAGTAGAGGGTAGAAGAATGAGAACGGAGGAGAACCTATGAAAATCGAAAGAGGTTACGCAGAATACAGCGACAAGGCCATCAAACGTGAAGCGGTCAAACAAGAAAAGCCATCTGCTGCTCAGACAGAAAAAACCGTCGATGTTCAATTGTCCGAAACAGCTCAAGCCATTCAAAAGAGTGCCAATCAAACAGCCAGTCGCAGTGAGCGAGTGGCAGAATTGAAACGAGCGATCAAAGAAGGCACCTACCAAGTTTCTGCCGAAACGATCGCAGATAAAATGCTGCAACAAGATGAAAAGCAGGTCGACTAGATGACAGAACGGGAATTTGAGCGTCAGCTTCAGCAGTTCTTGCGGTTGCTGCAAAAAGAAAAGACCTGCTTGATCAAAAATCAAGCAGAAAAATTACCAGAACTCGTCGAGAAAAAAACCGCCTTCGTACCCGTTTTTTCCACGTATGAAGGAACTCTTTCAGTGACGATCAAAGAACTCATCCGCCAGATCCAAGTGCAGCAAGCCGAAAATCTCCTGCTGACGGAGCAAGCCATTAGTTTCCAAACTGTTTTGATGGATGCAGTCAAAGAAAATATCAAGACACCGGCAAATACGTATTCGAAATACCAAGAAAAACAAGCTGTATCAACAGCGATCATCGATCAAAAAATGTAAGGAGTACTTCTATGACAGGACTATTTGGTTCATTAGGCACCGCAACCCGGGGCATGACCGCAAATCAAGCAGCGTTGCAAACCAGCAGCCATAACATTGCAAATACCAATACAGACGGCTACTCAAGACAACGAGTCAACTTGCAAGCCGAAGCGTCTTATCATTTAGCGGGTGTCGGCAGCATCGGTATGGGTGTGAAAGTCGGCAGTGTCGAACGGATCGTCGATGATTTTGTCATTGGACAAGTACGCAATGCCAATTCTACCTATACATATTATGAACAAAAAGCAGACATATTAGGACAGCTGGAAAGTTTAATGAATGAGCCTTCTGACAACGGACTGTCCAAACAGCTGGCAACGATGTTTGATTCTTGGACCGCATTAGCCAACAATCCTGAACTGGATACGTCTAAGACCCTTGTGCTGGAAAACAGCAGTACGTTTGCCGATACCATCAACCAAATGGGCAAACAAATGACGCAGCTGCAAAGCGATACGCTGGATACCATCGAAAAATCCGCGCTGGACTTCAATGAGAAGGTCAAACAGCTGCAATCCTTGAATGAACAGATCTATGGGTTGACGACGAGTGGTGAGACACCCAATGATCTTTTAGATCGTCGAGACAGTCTGTTGAAAGATCTCTCGGGTCTAGCAGGGATCGAAACCAAGACCGATCAGTATGGCCGTGGGTTTGTATCCATGAGCGGACAGACGATTTTAAGTGCGGAGGAACGCAATACCCTTAGTGTGGTGGTGGGACAAAGCGACACAGGCGCCTTGGTTTCCAAAGACGGCAACGCCTTGAATCCTGCCGAAACCATTACAGGGTCTTATCCAGCTGGAACCGTCTTGTTGACGAAAACCACCGACAATGGCGAAACCGCCTATACAGAATTGCCGATCAAAGAAGGCGCGATTGGTGGCCTGCAAGCATCATCTAGTGAAATCGGCAGCCGCTTGACGGAATTGAACAACTTTACGACGACGATCGCGCAAGCCATGAACATGGTCTTTACCGGCGGCGCTTCTCGCACAAGCGGACTATTTGAGATCGGCCAAGATGATACCGGCACAGCGACGACGATTCGGGTCAGCCAAGCACTGTTAGATAACCCAAGTCTGGTGACCGGCGGAACGAGCAATGCAGCAGGAGATGGTTCAAGAGCTGCTGCAATGGCGAAACTCAGCAGTGCCAAATTGGATTTCCCGTTGTCAGAAAAGACGATCGCTTCTTTTGATTCTGAGACATTGACGTTTGCTAATGCAGCATCGGGCATGAGTGTCAGCAGTTATTTTAACAGCATCGTCACCAAAAACGGAATCTCAAAACAGCAAGCCGACAATACGGTCAGTGCCCAATTGTCGCTGCTGAATCAACTAGAATACAAAAATCAATCGGTGTCTGGGGTTTCATTAAATGAAGAAATGTCAGATGTGATTCGTTTCCAACAAGGATTTCAGGCCAATGCCCGCATATTATCGGTCGTTTCTGAAATGTTAGACACATTGATCAATCGAACAGGAGTGTAGACCATGCGTATTTCCAATTCAATCACCTACAATGATTTTTTACGAAATCTAGGAACCAACGCCTCCAAAGTCCAATCCACGTTGAATCAGCTATCGAGCTTAAAAGAAGTCAGCAAGTCCTCGGATAATCCGCTGCTGGTTTCAAAAATCATGGATCTCAATGTGTCGTTAAATCAAAACAAAACTTACAACAATACGATCAAAGACAGTATTTCTTGGACAAAAGCCCAAGATTCTGCTTTAGAAAGCGTCAGTACTTCGATGCTGCGGATTCGCTCGTTGGTTCAATCTTCTGCCAATGCGACAGCTGGCAGTGAGGAATTAGGGGCAAATCGTTCAGAGATCGAGCAAGAGATCGAAGGCATCGTTGAATCATTAAACACCAACTTTGATGGCCGCTATCTATTTAGCGGAACGAATACGACGACGGCGCCTTTTGAGATCGTCAAAGAAAATGACGCCATCGTCGGTATCAAATACAATGGCACCAGCGAAGACTTGCCGCGAGAAATCGCAAATGGGGTCTCAGTGGATCTGTTAGCCAGCGGTGATCGTCTGATGAACGAGACGGGCACCGCTGCGGATCCCCAAAATTTAAGCACCTATTTCAATGATTTGTTGTCTGCATTGCGCAGTGATGATAAAGATGCCTTAGGGGGCGAGCTTTTAACCGCTCATGACCAGCATGCCACTAATGTGGTGAATGTACGGGCGCAGATCGGCACCCTCTACAATCGCTTGGAGGCGGCAGCTGATCGAAATGAGACGGAAAAGCTGAACTTGACCGAAACACTGTCCAACAAACAAGACGTCGATATTGCGGAAAAGTATATGGAATATCAAAATCAAATGACTGCCTACCGTTCAACATTAGCGATGGGAACAAAGATCATGCAGATGTCCATTCTAGATTATTTAAATTAACCCAAAAACTTTTGTTCTTTGCTGAGAGCAAAAGTTTTTTATTTTTTTTAGAAAAAAGGCTTAACCCTGAACGGTTTCTTCCGATAAATAGTAGCAGAGGGAAACCTTAGCGAATAAAAATTAGGAGGAACTACACATGAGAATCAATACAAACGTTTCAGCATTGAATACTTACTCACGCCTAACGGCAGCAAATGCTTCTAAAAGCAATTCTTTGTCTAAATTATCTTCAGGCTTACGCATCAACAAAGCTGGGGACGACGCAGCTGGCTTAGCAATTTCTGAAAAAATGAAAGGCCAAATCGGCGGTTTGTCACAAGCAAAAAGCAACGCACAAGATGGTATTTCATTGATCCAAACAGCAGAAGGTGCATTAAATGAAACCCACAGCATCTTAGGCCGTATGCGTGATCTTGCGGTTCAAAGTTCAAATGGTACGTTAAGTGATGACGACCGCAGTGCGATCAACAAAGAATACACCGCATTGTCTGATGAAATCGACCGTATCAGCAATACCACTGAATTCAATACAAAAAGCTTGTTAACTGGTGAAGGCGATGATGCGAAATCATTCACTTTCCAAATCGGTGCCAACGCAAACCAAACAATGAGCGTTTCAATCAACAACATGAGCTCATCTGCATTGAAAGTAAAAGGCTTAGATTTAACACAAGCCATTGATACAAGCGATGCTAAAGCTGTTGCTGCAGCAAAAGATAAAGCAGTAGCGACTGCCTTCGAAGCAGATACTACAACAAAATATGCAGCGAACGGCTCAGTTGATGCGGCAGCAGGCCAAACAGTTGCTGAATTAAAAACAGCCATCGAATCAGCTGCGGATGATACAGCAAAAGCAACAGCTCAAAAAACATACGATGATGCTTTAGCAACATTTACCGCTTCTGATGAAGGCAAAGCAGCAGCGGCAACTGTCAGCGTTGAAAACAACCCAATCACGAAAATTGATGAAGCGATCAAAGCAGTTTCTGCACAACGTGCGGATCTTGGTGCGGCGCAAAACCGTCTAGAACATACAATCAACAACTTAGGTACAACGCAAGAAAACCTATCTGAAGCAAACTCACGTATCCGTGACGTTGATATGGCGCAAGAAATGATGAGCTTTACGAAGAGCAACATCCTTTCTCAAGCAGCAACTTCAATGTTGGCACAAGCAAACTCAATGCCTAACAGCGTATTGAGCTTGTTACAAGGATAATTTTTGATCAAGTGAACCACTGACACAAGGACTGCCTAGGGGAAGCGCAGTTCTTGTGTTTTACATAGCAGCACAAAAACGCTTAGAAATGAGGAAGCTCTGATGGATATTCAGCCAATGTCAGGAATACACCCGATCGAAGCCGTTGCGTCGGTCGCTAAAGCACGTCCGATCGAATCCCTAGATCAAGAGAACGCCAACCTTCAGCCGCAACACCAAGAGGGGAAACTGGCGGAGAAAAAGGAACAGACAGTGGCCACTGAACCGCCGATCCACTATTTTTCAGTAGCCGATCAGCACAAGATCGCAGCCTCCGTGGAGGAAGTGAATCAGCGACTACTTGGCAAAGATATGAAATTGGCTTATGAAGTACATGAGCGCACGGGGCGTACGATGGTGCGTTTAGTGGATATGCAGACCAACGAAGTGATCAAAGAGATCCCGCCCGCCAACATGCTAGACGTGATTGGGAAAATATGGGATGACATGGGCATCGCGGTCGATCGAAAGGGATGAAAACATGGCAAGTGTAACCAGCAGTTCAGGAATCAGTACAACGCTAGGGAGTTATTCTGGCGTGACTTCAGAAGATATTGAAAAATTATTGGCGGCAGATGCGATCAACAAGACCCGCGCTGAGAATAAAATCACGTCGCTAAAAGCACAAAAAACGGCATGGAGTGATATCAGCACTCGCTTGACTAACTTTTTGTCAAAAGTCGATGCATTACAAAAAGATGATGCTTATCAAACGAAAAAAGCGACGACCACCAATAGCAGCATCGCTTCAATTGCAGGAACAACGGAAGCTCCAGAAGGCACCTATGATCTAAAAGTCAACCAACTAGCAACAGCCACGAAGGTGACGGGGAGTCAAGTAGCTCAAAGTAGCAAAACGGCCCTAAATGTCAGTGGTCAGCTGTCATTGACCAGTTCGGAAGTCGATGAAGATGGCAAACCGATCACCGCTTCGATCGAGATCACGGCCGAAGACAGCTTAAAAGATGTGGCAGCCAAGATCAATAGCCAAAGCAAGACGACCTTCGTCGCGGCGAGCATCGTGGATAACCGTTTGATTTTAACAAATACCAAAATGGGCGACAAAAATTTCTTGATCGACGGCAATGCCGCCGAAGGGTTAGGGATCGGTTCAACTGCGACAACGACGCAAGGCCAACCGGCTATTTTTGAGCTAGACGGCATGAAGATCACTCGCGACAGCAACAGTGTGACGGATGTTATCGATGGTGTCACGCTGACGTTAGCGAAAAAAAGCGAGGAGCATGTGACGCTTTCTTTAGCCAATGATACCTCGAAAGTCGTTGATGCAGTGCAAGGATTAGTGGATCAATACAATAGCTTGATGAGTTTTATCGGCGACAATTTGACCGTGGGAGATCCTAGTAGTGAAAACAACAAGACGGGGACCTTGGTGGGAGACAGTGCGTTGACTCGTCTACAGACCCAATTGCGAAATTTGATCACCATTCCAGCCGTCAGCGGCTCAAAGCTGACCGCCAATAAGCTAGGCATCTCCACCGTTGATAATGATGGTACATTGGGACTGGATACGACAAAGTTAAAAGAAGCCTTAGCGGAAGATCCCGCTGCTGTGAAGTCTTTCTTTTATGCAAGTACGAAAACCAAAGAAGCCGATGGCACTGCGAGCACGAAAGAGACTGGCTATACACTAGCCCTAAAAGAATTAGCCAACAGCTATGTCGTCAATACTTCAGCCAATAAAGGGATCATTGCCACCAAATCTGCGACCTATGACAGTACCATCAAGGATTTAAACAAGCAGATCACACGGTTTGATGATATTTTAGCAATGAAAAAAGAGCGTTACATCACAATGTTTACCAAGTTAGACTCCGTGATGATGGAGGCTGAAAATCAGCTGAGCTACCTAAGCAATCAGTTTGCCAATACGTCAAACTAGGCAGGATAGCCGATTAAAGCAGTCATTTTTCATTCGCATAAGAAACCCTCGTCAACATGAAAGGAAACAACCTATGGAGCCACACGTATCATTAGATGAACGTTTGAATCAGATTTTAACTGGTTTTGCCCAATGGCGCGGCGACAGCGAAGAAGCCAGTCGTTTGATGGCAGCCAATGCAGCGGTCATAGCAGCCATGCAAGCAGAAGCACAGAGCCATAGTCCACAAACCAGTGCATTGGCGCAACAAGTGATCCAAGCGTATCAAGCGTTCTTAGACCAGGTCAAAGCCCAGCAGCAAGAGATCAAACAAGAATTGGGGCGTTTGAACCGCAAAAACAATCTTGTAAAAACGTATTTACAGCAAGAAGACAGTGCCGCCTTCGTCGAATTTGATTTATAGTGAGGAAAAAAAGATGAATTATCAAAAAATGCAAAACAACTATTTGCAGAACCAAGTAATGAGTGCTTCCCCCAACAAACTGATTGAAATGCTGTTGCAAGCAGCGATCAAAAATATCAAATTAGCAGTGATCGCATTGGAAAAAGAAGATTTGAGCCAAGCTCATCAGCAATTTGTCAAGGCGCAGAATATTTTATTGGAATTACGGGTCTCTTTAGACCGTGAGCAAGGCGGCGCTATCGCTGAAGATCTCGATCAGCTGTATGGCTATATGTACGATCAGCTAGTCAGTGCCAATGTCCAAAAAGAGGCAGCCCCTGCAGAAACGGTCGTCCCACTTTTAAGCGAACTACTGGAAAGCTGGCAAACGATCACCCAATAAATTTGAGAAAAAGCACAGAAACGACCACCTAAAACCTAGAAAAGTTTAGTAATTGGTTAAATTTTTACCATGTATCCCTTTTCACTAAGCTTTCTTTTTCCCCTCCTCGTCCCTATCTGGTACTCTTTTTATGAGCGTACCGAAAAGGTGCAAGGAGGTTTTTTTTTGAAACAAAAAATAGTACAAAAGCCGCTTTTCTGGCAAGTGGTGATTCTGATTGCAATGAGTGGTGTTTTTTTATTACCGCAGATCTTAGGCCAAGGCATGATTTTGGGCTCTGATGTGGTCTTTCACTTCAATCGTTTTTATGAGACCAGCCAGCAGATCAAAGAGGGCAATTTTCAATATTTTCTTTCTATCTACGGGTTTCAGCAATCTGCTCGTATCGTCAATGCATTATACGGGCCCTTTTTTGCCTATTTCCAAGGATTGCTGGTCTTGCTGAGTCCTTCGTGGTTTTCCTACCAGCTGCTCGCCAACGGGCTGCTCTATTTGTTAGCAGGGTTTTCGATGTTTGGCTTATTAAAGAAATTACGAGTCAATGGTTGGCTGTCAGTGGGGATGAGCGTCCTGTTTATGGCGACCTATTCTGTCCAGTATTGGATTGAGCGACAGGGCTTTTCTGCTTGGGGGGCGGCTGTGCTGCCGCTGTGCCTGATTCCACTGATCGCACTAGGGGAACATAAACGGTTACGGCCTTTTGCGGTAGGGGTTTCCGTGGCGGTCTTATTTCAAATCCATGTGTTTTCAAGCATCTTGTTAGTGTTCTTATACGTGCCCTTTTTCTTACGCGCCTTTTTTGTTGGGACTTCTGGCGAAGAAAAACGACAATTGGTGCTGCGCTTAGCAGGAGCGATCGGGATCTTCTTGCTACTGACCGCCAATATTTGGTTAGGGATGTTGGATCTTTATACGAGTAACACGTTGATCGCGCCTTTTGTGAATCGCAACATGCAGAACAATACCATTACTGGAACCAGCAGCTATTGGTGGACGACTCCGTACCTGCTGCCCATCTTATGTGCTTTGTTCTTTTGTGGTGCGATCCGTGTGTGGCCACGTCTATCTGGCGGCTTCAAATTAATGACGGCAGCTGCAGCAGTCTTTTTCGTTTTATCATCGAACGCTGTTCCTTGGCAATGGCTAGGCAGTCTGGACAATGGTGTGATCAATTTACTGCAATTTCCTTTTCGGTTCTTTGTTCCTGCCACGATTTTGATCTTAGTCGGTTTGTGCCTGCTAGTTCCTTATTATCGGGACAAGCCATTGGCAAATCCGCGTTGGTTCGTCCTCGTTTTAGTCTTGAGTGTTGGTCAAATCCTGATCCAAAACACGGTCAAAATGCAGGACTGGCACTCCGATGAAGCTGCGGTTTCACTGCGAAACCACACCTATCTGTCGGCGGAATCTGAAGCGCAATTGAAGGAAGCCTATTTTAGTAAAGACAAGTCCTTAGCATTAGCGCTGTATCAACGTTCTACGCCAGATTATCTGCCCCTCTATCAAGAGACCAAGAAGAACAAGTACAATTTGTACGGGGAAGAAATCATTGAAAAGAATGATACCGTGGCAAAAACCGTAGAAAACGGGAAGCTTACTTTACGTTGGCAAGGTGATCAAGAGACGTGGAAGGCGTTACCGATCATCAATTACCGATATACTGAATTGACCCTCAATCAGCAGCCACTAACTGAAAAAGATGTCTCTTTGAGTGCCATTGGTGCCGTTTCTGTCCAACAGCAAGCAGGGGAGAATGTCTTAGTCGTTGATTACGACGCACCTTGGTTTTTCGACGGAGCTTTATGGCTGACGATCATTTCTTGGCTCGCTTTACTCATCGGCTTTATCAGCTGGAAAACCAGACAGCTGTACCGTCGTCGTAAGGTCGTACAAGCTTTATTGAAAGAATCTGAATAAAATGAATCAGAAAAGAACTTCAGCGAGAGGGCTGAAGTTCTTTTTTTGCTGATCAACAACAGTGTACCTGTTGCTTTTCGTCAGAAACAATAATCGTTGCGCACGCAACGATTATTCCTTATAATAGATTAGACACTTTGAAGAACGAAGAAAGGCAGGAGTGCTCATGGAAGCCATTATCCGCTCAATCAATCATATTGCCCGTCTCGCCACCCTTTATCGGGAAAAAGAACTGAAAAAATTTGGTTTAGGCGGGATGCATCATACCTATATCTTAAACATTTGCCGCCAACCGGGGATCAGTCAAGAAGCCTTAGCCAAGAAGATTTTTGTGAATAAAAGCAATGTTGCCCGTCAACTAGCAATCCTAGAAGAACGAGGATTTGTCACTAGAACCAGCAGTCCCACCGACAAACGACAATTACTGGTTTATCCAACCGAAAAAGCACTCGCCGTCCAACCAGCGATCCAGCAGCTGCTTCAAAGCTGGAATGAACAAGTCGTAGCAGGTTTTTCTGCTGCCCAACAGCAGCAGTTGATCGCCGATCTGGAAATCGTCAAAGAAAATTCCCAGCGGCTTTTAGCGAAAGATGAGGCGATGGAATGAATCTTTTGACTCAATATTTAAAACCCTATATCGGCCGCATCTCCCTTGGCGTCAGTATCAAATTCTTCGGCTCCCTGATGGACTTGCTATTGCCTTGGATTTTGGCGTATATCATCGATTCTGTGATTCCCACGAAGCAGGTATCTGCGATTTTTGCTTGGGGTGGGGCGATGGTGGTCTGCTCCATCATCGCAGTCGTCACCAATATCATCGCCAATCGGATGGCCTCCAGTGTTGCTCGCGATACCACCGGCAGTATACGCCATGATTTATTTGAAAAAGTTTCCTATCTGTCGATTCCGCAAGTCGAAGAAGTCGGGATCCCTTCCTTGGTGTCTCGCTTGACGACAGACACTTACAACATCCATCAAACGGTAGGCATGATCCAACGGATGGGGATTCGTGCACCGATTCTGTTATTAGGGGGGATCATGATCACTGCCACATTAGATCCCGTGTTGACGCTGGTTTTAGTAGGCGTCTTGCCCTTCACTTTAGTGGCGGCAGTCACGATCTCGAAACGGGGGATCCCCTTGTTTGCCTCATTGCAAAAGCAAGTGGATGTGTTGGTGCGAACTGTCCGTGAAAATGTGACTGGGGCTCGGGTGATCAAGGCCTTGTCCAAAGCAGATTACGAGAAAAAGCGCTTTGACCACGTCAATCAAGACGTAGTAGCTGCGGAAACTACCGCTAATCGAACGATGGCTGCAACACCGCCCCTGATGGACCTATTTTTGAATATCGGACTGACGCTAGTGATCGTCGTCAGTGCCTTTCGCGTCAATCAAGGATTGACCCAACCAGGCGTCATCATCGCCTTTTTGACTTATTTTACGATCATTTTGAATGCCATGCTCAGTATCACGCGCATCTTTGTGATCGTGTCGAAGGGGCTGGCTTCTGCCGATCGGATCCAATCCGTCTTGCGCCTGCCGCAAAATATGCAAGTCATTGAGGCGCCTGTCAAAGAAGAGTCTGCGCATATCGTTTTTGAAAAAGTTTCCTTCACCTATCCTAACGGTACCCAGGTGCTGAAAGACATCGATTTTTCCTTGCAGCCGGGAGAAACCTTAGGGATCATCGGTGCGACTGGTAGTGGAAAATCAACGATCGTCAAACTACTGCTGCGGCTCTATGACCCAACGAAGGGCATGATTCGCATCGCTGGTCGCGACATTCGCTCCATCGATCCGACGGAGCTGCATCAGTTATTCGGTGTCGTCTTACAAAAAGACGTGCTTTTTGCGGAAACGATCGAAGAAAATATCGCTTTTGGTCGGCGGTTTTCCAAAGAACAGATCGAAGAAGCGGCGGCTCGCGCCCAAGCCAAGGAGTTTATCAATCAACTACCCAAGCGCTTAGCTCATCCACTGCATGCTAAAGGCAGCAATTTAAGCGGGGGTCAAAAGCAGCGGGTCTTGTTATCGCGGGCCTTGGCGGGGGATCCAGAGATTTTGATTTTGGATGATTCTGCCAGTGCGCTGGATTATCGGACCGACGCTCAGTTGCGCAAGGTTCTGAGACAGCAGTTTCAACAGACGACGACGGTCTTGATCGCGCAGCGGATCAGCTCGATCCAGCATGCCGACAAAATTTTGGTACTGGAAAACGGGCAAATGAACGGCTTTGGCAGTCACCAAGAATTACTAGCAGAAAATGCGATCTACCAAGCCATTTATCAAGGTCAGACAGGAGGTGCCGACGATGCCGAAGAAAAAAACGGAAAAACCGCAGGATAGTAAGAAAACACTACGGCGTTTGTGGGGCTATCTTTACGAGTACAAAGGTCTCCTGCTGGCAGCCGCTGTATTGATGATGGCCAGCAACATTTTCGCCTTGGTGGGACCGTTGCTTTCAGGGTACGCCATTGATGCCATTCAACCGGGTCCCGGCAAGGTCATTTTTGACCGAGTCTTCTTTTATTGTGGGCTGATGCTGCTGTTTTATCTTGCGTCTTCCCTTCTTAGTTATCTGATTTCGCTCATGATGATCCGCTTGAGTCAGCGGGTGGTGGCAGCGATGCGCAAGGCGATTTTTGATAAAATCACCGAACTGCCGGTTGGGTATTTTGACCGAGTCGCCACTGGGGATATCATCAGCCGCATCAGTTATGATGTCGATACCATCAATACGTCATTGGCCAGCGATGCCATTCAAGTCCTCAGCAGTCTTGTGACGATCATTGGTTCGTTTGTGATGATGGTTTTGATTTCGCCGCTGCTGGTGCTGATTTTTGTCGTAACGGTTCCCGCTTCGATCTTTTTGACCCGCTTTTTGATGAGCAAATTTCAACCATTGTTTCGCCGTCGTTCTCGCAAATTAGGCGAACTGAACGGCTTTGTGGAAGAGATTATTTCTGGTCAGCAAACGATCAAGCTGTATAACCAAGAAGAAGCGATCATCAGCCGTTTTGACGAAAAAAACCAAGAAGCGGTGGATGCCTATTACAATGCTGAGTACTACGGCAGTATGACTGGTCCTTCCATCAACTTTATCAACAATCTGTCGTTGTCCTTGATCAGTATGTTTGGCGCTTTGCTGTTTTTGTTCGGTCATCTGACATTAGGGAATGTTTCTTCCTTTGTTCTTTACTCCAGAAAATTCTCAGGACCAATCAATGAGTTAGCCAACATCTTCAGCGATTTGCAATCAGCATTGGCGGCGGCAGAACGGATCTTCCGTTTGCTGGATGAAGAACCTGAAGTTTCTGATGTTCCTGGAGCCTACGAATACCACGAGGTGTCTGGTGATGTCGCCTTTGACCATGTGACCTTCGGCTATCAAGCACAGCAACCCATCATCAAAGACCTTTCGCTACAAGTACCAGCTGGCAGCTTGGTCGCGATCGTCGGACCGACCGGAGCGGGGAAAACCACCATCGTGAACCTCTTGATGCGGTTTTATGACCCTGACCAAGGAGCGATTCGGTTAGACGGTAAAAATATCCGCCAAGCGACACGCCGCAGCTTACGGCAAAGCTATGCGATGGTGCTGCAAGATACCTGGTTGTTCACGGGAACGGTTTTCGACAATTTGGCCTACGGCAAGGCGAATGCGACGTTGGCAGAAGTCCAAGCTGCTGCACAAGCCGCCCATATCCATGACTTTATTATGAGCCTGCCAAAAGGCTATGATACTTTGATCTCTGAAGACGGAACCGGTATCTCACAAGGGCAAAAACAGCTGTTGACGATTGCACGAGCAATGCTGTTGGATGCCGATCTGTTGATTCTTGATGAAGCCACATCGAATGTCGACACGCAAACAGAGCTGCTGATCCAAGCAGCGATGACCAAATTGATGAAAGGCAAAACCTCCTTTGTGATCGCCCATCGCTTGTCCACGATTCGACATGCCGATACGATCCTCGTGGTGGAACAGGGGAATATCGTAGAGCAAGGGACCCACGAAGAGTTATTAGCCAAAGAGGGGCGTTACGCCGCACTCTATCAGGCACAATTTGATGCATGATCCATAGCTAGTCCACATCCTTGCAAGGAGAACGCCACTGCTTGCAAGGATGTTTTTTGCGTGCCATCGGCTTTCTTGGCATAGGTACAAAATCTTCTTATGACAAATCAGGCAATTATCGGTATACTTAAGAAAGGGGTATCATCAAACAGAAAGAAGGGAAACAATTGGATCATAAACAACTAAAAGAATTCCCCAACGATTTCTTATGGGGTTCAGCATCAGCAGCCTATCAAGTAGAAGGCGCATGGCAAGAAGACGGCAAAGGCGCTTCGGTTTGGGACGATTTTGTCCGCATTCCAGGAAAAACCTTTAAAGCAACTAACGGAGATGTCGCAGTCGACCATTACCACCGCTTCAAAGAAGATGTTGCCTTGATGAAAGAACAAGGATTGAAAACCTATCGTTTTTCCATTGCTTGGACACGGATTTTTCCAGAAGGACGAGGAGAAGTCAATCAAGCAGGGTTAGACTTTTATTTAGCATTGATCGATGAACTGATAAAAGCAGGGATCGAACCGATGGTGACCTTGTACCATTGGGATCTGCCACGAGCTTTGCAAGAAGAATACGGTGGCTGGGAATCTCGCAAAATCATTGAAGATTTCACCAACTATGCGGCGGTATTGTTTGAAGCCTTTCGCGGCAAAGTCCACTATTGGGTCAGCTTGAATGAACAAAATATCTTTACTTCGTTAGGCTATCTTTTAGCTGCCCATCCACCAGGAGTGACCGATCCTAAACGGATGTATGAAGTCAATCATATCGCTAACTTGGCGAATGCTTCGGTGATCAACAAGTTCCATGAGATGAAAATCCCAGGGAAAATCGGACCAAGTTTCGCCTACTCACCAAACTACCCAATCAACAGCGACCCGAAAAATATTTTGGCAGCTGAAAACGCGGAAGACTTGATGGCGCATTATTGGTTAGACGTCTATCTATGGGGCGAATACCCGATTGCGGCAATGAATTACTTGAAAGAGCAAGGGATCGCACCAACGATTGAACCAGGAGATATGGACTTGCTGCGTTCAGCAAAACCAGATTTCTTAGGGATCAACTATTACCAAACAGCAACAAATGCCTACAATCCATTAGATGGTGTCGGTGCGGGGAAAATGAACACCACTGGGAAAAAAGGTAGCTCCGAAGAAACCGGGACACCAGGAATGTTCAAAAAAGCCGAAAATCCATTTGTGGAACGGACGAATTGGGATTGGGAGATCGATCCTCAAGGTCTGCGGATCGCTTTACGACGAATCACTAGCCGTTATCGGGTGCCTGTGATCATTACAGAAAACGGACTTGGTGAATACGACAAACTAACCGACGATCATCAAATCCATGACCAATACCGCATCGATTATTTAGCAGGGCATGTCCATGCCATTAAAGAAGCGATCAGCGACGGCGCGGAAGTTCTTGGCTATTGCACCTGGTCCTTCACTGATTTGCTAAGCTGGTTGAACGGCTACCAAAAACGCTATGGCTTTGTCTATGTCGACCAAGATGAAACGCAAGAAGGATCTTTGGCACGCTACAAGAAAGACAGCTTCTACTGGTACCAAGAGCTGATCAAAACCAACGGGCAAGAGTGCTAGCCTCCTAAAACCAATACCTGAATAAGCGAAACGACCCCTGCAACGGCAGTGATCGTTTCTTAGAAAAAAGTACGTTCCACCGGTAGCGATCGCCCAAAGGTAGACCAAAAGTCTCGCGTTTTGGGCCGCTTCAAAGGAGAACGTCCTTTTTTTGAGTATTATCGTTGACAAGTGTAAACGATAATTGTAAAGTAGAAGAAGATTACAACTGTAAACATAAAAGGTTAATGGGTTTGCATAGCAAGCAAGGAGGAAGGAAACAATGATCGAAAAGAATTATGGGGTAAAAGGGATGACCTGTGCGTCTTGTTCCCAGACCGTCGAAAAAACAGTCAGCAAGCTGGCGGGGGTCGACCAAGCAGCTGTCAATTTGGCTACTGAAAAATTACATATTCGTTATGATGAGCAGCAGCTCACCGAAGAAACACTCGCTGCGGCCATCAAAGCAGCGGGCTATCAACTGATCGGCTCCCAAAGACAAGAGACCTTTGCCATCTCGGGCATGACCTGTGCGTCTTGTGCCCAAACAGTAGAAAAAGCCGTCCAAAAATTAGCGGGTGTGGAGCAAGCCTCCGTCAATCTGGCAACAGAAAAACTGACGGTCAGCTATCAACAAGATCAAGTGACCGCCGCGAAGATCGCAGCTGCCGTGAAAGAGGCGGGCTATGATGCACAGCTGCCGACCGCTTCTGCCGACAAGGCGGATTCAAAACAGGCAGAGATTCGTGCTTTATGGCAACGGTTTTGGCTTTCAGCGCTCTTTACGATCCCCTTGTTCTATTTGACGATGGGGGAAATGATCGGTTTGCCGATCCCTGGCTTTTTAGATCCGATGGCCTATCCAGTCAATTTCGTTACCACTCAATTGCTTTTGGTCTTACCGGTGATGGTCCTCGGTCGCGCCTTTTACATTGCTGGTTTCAAAGCGCTTTGGAAAGGCCATCCCAACATGGATTCCCTTGTCGCATTGGGAACCAGTGCTGCCTTCTTTTATAGTATTTATGGAACCGTGATGGTCTACCTGGGCACGACCCACTATGCGATGCACTTGTACTATGAAACGGCCGCCGTTATTTTGGCATTAGTTACTTTAGGAAAATACCTTGAGTCGGTCTCGAAGGGCAAAACCTCCGAAGCCATCAAGAAGTTGTTGGATCTCGCACCGAAAAAAGCCCGCGTGCTTCGTGGCAGCGGGAATCAAGCCGAAGAAGTCGAAGTGGGTATTGAAGAAGTCGCAGCTGGCGATATCTTAGTCGTACGACCTGGTGAGAAGATTCCTGTGGATGGGATCGTTACCCAAGGGCGCTCTGCCATCGATGAATCAATGATCACTGGAGAAAGCTTACCTATCGAAAAACAAGTCGGTGATCGGGTGATCGGCGCCAGCATCAACAAAAACGGCTCCTTTCAATATGAAGCCACCAATGTGGGAGAAGATTCAACGTTAGCGCAAATCATTCAGTTAGTAGAAAATGCCCAAGGCTCCAAAGCGCCGATTGCCCGCATGGCTGACAAAGTTTCGGGTGTGTTTGTCCCGATCGTCATGGTCTTGGCGGTTTTTGCAGGACTTGCCTGGTTTTTCTTAGGACAAGAAACCTGGATCTTCTCATTGACCATTACGATCTCTGTATTAGTGATTGCCTGTCCGTGTGCCTTAGGATTAGCGACACCGACCGCCATCATGGTGGGTGCGGGCAAAGGGGCAGAAAATGGCGTCTTGATCAAAAGCGGCGATGCGTTAGAAACAGCTAGAAACGTGACGACGATCGTCTTTGATAAAACCGGCACGATCACAGAAGGCAAACCAGTCGTAACCGATCTCCTACCTGCAGGCAATCACACGCCGACGGAATTGCTGCAGCTGGCGGCTTCTGTTGAAAAAGGCTCAGAACATCCATTAGGCGAAGCCATTGTGATCGAAGCCCGCACGCAAGCTCTCGCCCTACAAGAAGTTGACGGGTTTGAAGCGATCCCAGGGCATGGGATTCAAGGAACGATCGCTGGCAGTCCAGTCCTATTAGGCAACCAGAAATGGTTGGAAAAACAAAACGTTGCCATCGATGGCCTGATCGAGCAAGCCCAACAATTGGCTCACGAAGGGAAAACACCGATGTATGTTGCCAAAGACGGCGAAGCGATCGGGATCATCGCTGTGGCAGATACTATCAAAGAAAGCAGTCGAAAAGCCATTGAACGGTTGCATCAAATGGGCTTGTACGTAGCAATGATCACGGGCGACAATGCCCGAACGGCCCAAGCCATCGCCAAACAAGTCGGTATCGATGAAGTGATCAGTGACGTCTTGCCAGAAGATAAAGCCGCCAAAGTAGCTGGCCTGCAAGCCAAAGGCCAAAAGGTTGCGATGGTAGGTGACGGGATCAATGATGCGCCCGCGTTAGCCCAAGCCGATGTAGGGATCGCGATCGGCTCTGGTACCGATGTCGCCATCGAATCGGCAGACATCGTACTGATGCGCAGCGATCTGATGGACGTCCCATCAGCGATCGAGTTAAGTCGGGCAACCATCAAGAACATCAAAGAAAATCTTTTCTGGGCTTTTGCTTATAACGTCTTAGGCATCCCTGTCGCAATGGGTGTGCTGCATCTTTTCGGTGGCCCCTTGCTCAATCCAATGATCGCTGGGGCGGCCATGAGCTTCAGCTCGGTATCCGTTTTATTAAATGCCTTGCGGCTGAAACGATTCCAACCCTCAGCGAAAAAATAAGCGAAGCAACGAATGCACCAACAAAAAGACCTGCCCACGGTTTTCTTCCATAAGAAATCGTGGGTAGGTCTTTTTAGTGCTGGACATCTAAATAAGAGTAGGCCCGCACGTCATAACGGTTGCGACTACGGGAAAATTCGATGGGTGAGCCATTTTTCTGATAGACGATCTGTTCGATCTCTAAGACCGGATCATCGGCTTTACAGTCCAAATACTGTTGATCGTACGCGGTACTTTTATCAGCGGCGATGGTGCGGTAGGCGCCAGCAAACTGGACCCCTAGTTCCTCTTTGACATAACGGTAGATAGAACTTTCTAAATGGCCACGAGTTAAATTGGGCACCAAATGGACGGGCATATAGGTATATTCTAAAATAAACGGTTGGTCTTCAAGAATCCGCAAGCGGACAATACTATAGATCGGTTGTTCTTCCGTTAACATCAACTTTTCTTGGATCGTTTGGTCAGGAAATTCGACTTGAAAATCGATGACCTGACTGACTAGCTTGCGGCCAGCTTTGCCCATTTCCGTTGACAAGCCTTCATAGACCGTTAAAGCAGTGGTGTCTTTTTTTAAGAATGGGTGGTTCAATATTTTTGTTCCAGCGCCCCGCTGAGAATAAACCAGTCCTTCCATGGCTAAAATACCGATGGCTTTTTTGACGGTCATCCGGCTGACTCCGAATTCCTCGACTAAATCAGTTTGATTCGGCAGTAAGCTGTCAGGCGGATACGTTTTGTTTTTGATACGTGTGCGTAAAATATTGGCAATTTCTTGGTATTTTGGCATCTGATCACCTCGCAAGAAGTATAGCTGAAAAAAGCGGTTTCGACAATCAAACCTTGGTTTTTTTATAAAAAGAACGGCTGACTGAAAAAATTCAGCCAGCCGTTGCGCTTAATCGATTGATGGTTCTGCTTGACGATCTAACACACGTAAGAATGGATACCAGATCAAGCCGACGATCACCACGTCAATGACTTGCAGCAAACCACCTAACCAAGAGTTGGTTGCTAAGACACCACTGAAGACCACTGGAACGGTCCAAGGAACAGAAACACCAGTTGGTGCAGGAACAAGTCCAGCCGCCATCACTAAGTAGTTGAAGGTCGTTACCACAAGAGGTGCTACGACCCAAGGAATCAGGATCGTCGCATTCAAGACGATCGGCATACCGAAGATGGCTGGTTCGTTAACGTTAAAGATCCCTGGTGCTAAAGCCAAACGACCCACATCGCGGTATTGTTTTTTCTTCAATACGAAAGCCATCAAGATAACAACGGCTAACGTCATACCAGAACCGCCTAATCCAACAGTAAAGGTTTCCATAAATGGTTTTGTGACGATATGCGGCAGTGCATCCCCATTTTGATACGCTTCTAAGTTGTCTAACATCAATGTATTCCAAATCGGGTCCATCACAGAGTTGACGATGATTTGACCATGTAGACCGAAGAACCAAAGGAATTGAACAAAGAACAAAGCCAATAGAGTTGCTGGCAAGCTGCTGCCTAGTCCAGTCAATGGTTTTTGGATCAATTCATAAACTAGGTCATGCAAGTTGGCATTGAAGACACCCGTCATGATGGCATTGATCACTAAGAATACCGTTAAAGTGATAATTGCTGGAATCAAAGCGGCAAAAGATTTAGAAACTGCTGGTGGCACCCCATCAGGCATTTTGATCTGCCAGCCGCGTTTTGTGATGCGGCAATAGATTTCAGCTGCCAAAAATGCTGCGATCATCCCGATAAACATCCCTTTTGCGCCAAGACGATCAAGAGACAGCACACCGGAGATCGTTTCGCCAGATTCAGTAGTCATAAAGAAAGGAGTCAAGATCAAAAAGCTGGCAAACGAAACGGCACCACCAAAAATCCCTTCCACATCATATGATTTTGATAAATAATAGCCAATACCGAAAGTAACGAAAACAGTCATGATACTCATTGTTGCATTTTGCCCATTGCCAAACAGTGTTCCTAATGTTCCTTTAGTGGCATCACTGAAGAAGGGCAGGTTGTTTAAAACGACCACGATCGATCCAAACATAGTGATTGGGAACGAAAGCATAAACGCGTCCCGCAAGACGGTCAGGTAGCGATTTTGTCCTAAGGCATTCGCCAAGGGCAAAATCTTTTCAGATAACTTGTCCATAAAACCATTCATTATTATTTCACTCCTTAAATTTCTTTTTGCAATCGATTACATTGATAATGTATCATGTTTTATTTTAAATGTCTATACATTTATTTTAAAAAAGATTGATTTTTATAACTGCTTCCTTTATGATTAGGGCAGCAAAGAAAAAATGAGGAGTGAATGAAGATGGATTATCAATTTCCAGCAGGCTTTTGGTGGGGGTCAGCCGCTAGTGGCCCACAAACAGAAGGTGTATTTGAAGGCGATGGCAAAGGGGCAAGCATCTGGGATTACTGGTATCAGCAAGAACCAGAGAAATTTTTCAATAAGGTAGGTCCTGAAAAAACCTCGCAAGTCTACACACGCTATCAAGAAGATATTCAACTAATGAAAGAAACCGGCCATACGACGTTTCGGACGTCGATCCAATGGAGTCGTCTCTTCCCGCAAGGCAAAGGAGAAGTCAATCAAAAAGCCGTTGATTTTTACAACGCCTACATTGATGAGCTGATCGCCAATGGGATCGAACCTTTCATGAACCTTTACCACTTCGATATGCCGATGGCGCTGCAAGAAAAAGGCGGCTGGTTGAACCGAGAGACCGTGGATGCCTATGTCGCATTTGCGCAAACCTGCTTTACATTATTTGGTGATCGTGTCAAGAAATGGTTCACTCATAATGAACCGATCGTCCCTGTTGAAGGCGGCTATCTTTACCAATTCCATTATCCGAATGAGATCAACATGAAACATGCAGTCCAAGTTGGGTTCCACGAAACGTTGGCGAGTGCTAAAGCCATCAAAGTCTATCATGAGATGAACCTTGATGGGGAGATCGGCATCATCTTGAACTTGACGCCAAGCTATCCAAGAGATGAGAACGATCCAGAGGATGTCAAAGCAGCGCAAATCGCGGATGCCTTCTTTAATCGTTCTTTCTTAGACCCTGCGGTCAAAGGCACGTTCCCAGAAGAATTAGTGACCATCGTCAAGGAATTGGATATGGTACCAGCGATGGAAGCCGATGATTTACAAACGATTCGCGAAAATACGATCGACTTGTTGGGGATCAATTATTACCAACCTCGTCGTATCATGAAGAAAGAATCACCGATCGATGAAGCGAAAAGTCCAATGCCTGATGATTACTTTGATAACTATGATATGCCGAACAAGAAAATGAACCCGTATCGTGGATGGGAAATCTATGAAAAAGGGATCTATGATATTTTGACGAACACGCGAGAAAACTATGGCAATATCAAGTGCTACATTTCTGAAAATGGCATGGGTGTCGAAGGAGAAGAACGTTTCGTCAATGCTGATGGCGTGATCGAAGATGATTACCGCATCGAATTTGTCTCTGACCACTTGAAGTACGTCCACCAAGCGATCCAAGAAGGAACCAATTGTGTTGGCTACCATATGTGGACCTGCATGGACAACTGGTCATGGACCAATGCTTACAAGAACCGTTACGGATTTATCTCCGTTGACTTAGCAAATGATGCTAAACGAACGGTGAAAAAATCAGGTCGTTGGTTTAAAGAAGTTTCAGATAATAACGGCTTTTAATAACAATGAAAAAAGCAATGCTGTAGGAATCAGCATTGCTTTTTTTGTGTAAAATCGCGGATTTTTTCTGGCTGATTTCAAAGGGGGATTCTATTAAAAAACCACCTGTTTTTGCAAATGATAAGCTGGGTTAAATAAAAGCACAGTTTTGATAAAGAAAAGACTAGACATGGAAACGTTCTCGTGGTATTCTTTAGTAGAAATCGGTTTCATTATTTTGTTTAGGGTTTGAAAGGAGAAAAAACAATGGATAAATTTATTGGATTTATGGAGAAGCACTTTATTCCGATCGCTTCTAAAATAGGCTCTCAAAGACATTTAGTGGCCATTCGTGACGGATTTATCGTAACGATGCCGTTGATGATCTTAGGCTCTTTTGGGGTATTGATCAACAACTTACCAATCCCCGCCTATATTGATTTTATGAATGGCATTTTTGGTGAAGGAACATGGCAAGCCTTTGGGAACAACTTGTCAGCAGGTACTTTTTCAATACTTGGTCTGTTAATCGCTTTCACAGTAGCGTATAATTTAGCTAAAAGCTACAATCAAGACGCATTAGGTGCTGGGGCGATCTCAGTTGCAAGTTTCTTCGCATTAGGTGCTATGGCGACAGGCCCAGATGGTTTGTTAACAGCTGCCGGACTTGGTTCTCAAGGATTATTTTTAGCATTAATCGTATCGATCATTTCTACTGAGATCTTCCGTCGTCTAGCTGGCAACCCACGCTTAGTCATCAACATGCCTGATGGAGTACCACCAGCAGTCTCACGTTCATTTGCTGCATTATTCCCAGCAATGATCACCGTATCGATCTTTGCTTTGTTTACAGCAATTTTCCAAGCATTTGGTGTGACAAGTATCGTATTGTCCTTCTATGAATTGGTGCAACAACCATTCATGGGCTTGGCAAACTCTTACCCAGCTGCTTTGCTATTAGGTTTTATCTCTGCATTCTTATGGTTCTTTGGTTTACATGGTGCCAACATCATCGACCCGTTCATGCAAACGATCAATGTGCCAGCGATCGAAGCAAACGCACGAGCATTAGAAGCAGGAACAGATTTGCCTTATATCGTGAACAAACCATTCTTTGATTCTTTCGTGAACATCGGCGGAACAGGTGCGACACTAGGTCTTTTGATTGCGATCTTTTTAGTTGCTCGTCATCATAAAGCGTATATGACTGTCGCAAAACTATCCGTTGCACCAGGTGTGTTTATGATCAATGAACCAGTGATGTTTGGGTTACCAGTTGTCTTAAACCCAATCTTGTTCATCCCATATGTGTTGACCCCACTTGTTTTAGTAACGACTGCTTATTTTGCAACCGCAACTGGCTTAGTTCCTGCAAGTACCGTCATCGCACCATGGACGACGCCACCAATCATCGGCGGTATTTTGTCGACACAAAGTATTGCTGGCGGAATCTTGGCAGCTGTTAACTTGATCTTGTCGATCGTTATCTACTTGCCGTTCGTGAAAATGGCGCAAATTCAAGAAACACGCCGTTTAAAAAATGCGTAATGTCTGATCGAGTCGATTAGAAACAAGCGCCAAACGTAATAGACCTTATCCGGCCGCGATCAGAGTGCAATACCCCTTATCACACTGCTTCATTGGAAGGTGCAGTGGTGTGATGACACTCTTTTCGTTTGGCCGGTTCTTTTATCGTTTTTCAATCAATACAATACAACACACGTTTTGGAGGTGGCAAAATGCCCAAATATATGGAGATCGCAGATGTTCTGCGTAAAAGAATCAAGGACGGAACTTATCCGAAAGACAGTCTTTTACCTTATCAAACAGAGTTAGTGGAAGAGTTTGGCGTCAGCCGAATGACGATTAAAAATGCGGTGAATATCCTGATTATGGAAGGCTTGCTGCTGACAAAGCGCGGCTTAGGGACCAAAGTTTTGAATCATTCCTTTTGGGGCAAAGATACCTCATCGGTGACAGAATACAAAGGCCTGAGCTATCAGATGAAACAAGAAAAACGGACATTGACTAGCCAAGTCATCACCTTTGAAGTCTGTTTTCCTACAACAAGAATTCAAGAGATGCTTCAGATCACTGCCGAACAACCAATCTATCATGTGATCCGTTTGCGGATCTTAGAAGGCAATCCATACATACTCGAGCATTCCTATATGCCGTTGGATCTGGTCAGCGGTTTGACGAAAGAGATCTTGGAAGAATCCGTCTATGACTATCTACTGCAAGATTTAGGCTACAAATTTGCTGGTGCTTATCGGACTTTTCAGGCTGCCAAAAGCGATGAATACGATCAAACCTATTTAGCGTGCCAAGCAGATGACCCAGTATTGGAATTAGAACAGATCATCTATTTAGAATCGGGACGTCCAGTGGACTATTCCTGCAGCCGCAATCGGTATGATGTTCGTGGCTATTCCATGTTAGACATGAAGCCTGACCTGTTACAGCACCGCAAAAAGTAACGGCTTACAAAATGCTTCTTCAATGAAAAAACGCTTCATAGCTACTGTTGGCTATGGAGCGTTTTTGTTTTGACTTAAGAAGTGGGTTGGTTTTGATCACCTAGTTTGGCTAAGATAGTTTCCGCAACGGCTTTGGGGATGCCAGCTTGCTGGATCTCTTCCACGGAAGCTGCTTGGATGTTTTTTAACGACTTGAAGGTTTTCATCAGCTGTTGCTTGCGTTTTGGTCCTAAGCCAGGAATTTCATCCAGTTTGGAAGAAAAACTGTTTTTACTGCGCAATTGGCGATGGAAGGTGATCGCAAAACGATGGACCTCATCTTGAATCCGTTGCAGCAAAAAGAATTCCACAGAATTGCGTTCCAGCTGGATCGGATCTAAAAATTCCCCGAAAATCAACTCGCTGGTTTTGTGTTTGTTGTTCTTCACTAAACCCGCAACGGGAATATCTAAACCTAGCTGGTTATACAGCACTTCTTGGGCAGCACCGACTTGGGCTTTCCCACCATCGATGATGATCAGATCAGGAAAAGGCAGGTTTTCTTTTAGGACACGAGAGTATCGGCGGTAGATGACTTCTTGCATAGAGCCATAATCGTCGCCGCCTTGTGCGGTACGGATCTTATATTTCCGATAATCATCTTTAAACGGCTTCCCGTCGACAAAAACCACCATTGCAGACACTGGGTCGGTCCCCATGATGTGGGAGTTATCGAAGGCTTCGATCCGATAAGGTGTCGCGATCCCCATGGCTTCGCCTAGACGATCCACTGCACCGATCGTCCGTTCTTCAGTACGCTCGATCAACGCAAATTTTTGTGCCAAGGCAATGCGGGCATTTTTATTGGCCAAATCGACCAATTTCTTTTTGTCGCCTCGTTGGGGCTGCAGGACTTTGGTTTCCAGCAGCGCTTCTAATGGGGCAGCATCGACATTTTGCGGAACAAAGACTTCTTTGGGAATGAAGTGTTCATTCTTTTGGTAAAACTGGCCGACGAAGGTCAAGAAATCCTCATCCGCTTCATTGTAGAAAGGAAATAAAGAGACTTCTCGTTCGATCAGCTTTCCTTGACGGATAAAAAAGACTTGGACACACATCCAGCCTTTGTCGACACTGTAGCCAAAGACATCACGGTCCATCAGATCTGTCAGAGTCATTTTTTGTCGCGTCATGACGGTATCGATTGCTTGGATCTGATCCCGCAGCTCAGCCGCTCGTTCAAACTCTAACGTTTCAATGGCTTCGCCCATCTTCTCTTTCAGGTCTTTCAAAATATCGACGTGACCGCCGTGGAAAAAGTGTTTGACTTGATCAACGATCTTCTGATAATCCTTGGGATCTACATTGTTGACATAAGGACAGACGCATTGACCCAAATGATAATAAAGACAAGGCCGCTTTTGAGAAGGACCGCATTTTCGCAATGGAAAGAGGCGATCCAGCACCCGTTTGGTTTCGTTGGCTGCTCGTGCATCAGGATAGGGGCCAAAATATAAAGCCCCGTCTTTTAAAACTTTACGAGTGATGATCAGACGCGGATAGCGCTCTTTGGTCACTTTAATAAAAGGATACGACTTGTCGTCCTTTAGCATGATATTGTATTTCGGTTTGTTTTTTTGAATCAAATTGATTTCCAGCAATAAGGCTTCCGTATTTGATTCGGTAACGACGTACTCAAAATCATTGATTTCTTGAACGAGCCGTTCGGTTTTCGTATCGTGACTGCCGGTAAAGTACGAACGGACACGATTTTTTAAAATTTTGGCTTTCCCAACATAGATGATTTTGTTATTTTTATCTTTCATTAAATAACAACCGGGTTGGTCAGGAAGCAGCGCTAATTTGTTCTTGATTTGTTCGTTCATTTCAAGATCCTTTCTTACTGGTTTGCTCACGAACTGCAAAAGTAGTCAAAGGGCGGTCTAAGATCCACCGAAAAGGGGAACATTAGAGCCCATAGCCAGTACTCTTCATTTTAGCACAAATTTCTTAAGAAACAATCAAACGGGCCAGATCGGCAGCGAGGAAGCGTAATCGTAAGAAAAGGTTAAGAAATCCCACGAGGCGGTGGTTTCCTCCCTTAAAAACAAGTGAATTTATTTGCTTTCTGCTTGTGAGGAATCCTTTTGCGACCACTCCTGAATGAAGGTCCGCAATCCCTCGATGGCTGGTTCTGTGACGGCTTTGCGCTGGATGAGGTAAAATTGCCGCTCAAAATTTTTATCCAGCAGTTGATAGCCAATGCCGTAGGCGGCTCGCTTGGAAAGGATCGAACAGCCGAAGCCTTGTTTCAGTAAAGCGACGATCAATTCATTGCTGGCGATCTCAATGATCGGTCCTTGAATATTTTGTTCCTCTAGATAGCGCTTAGTGTAATAGTAGACACCAGAACTCGCTTCTCGAACAAGCCAAGGACCGACTTGGGGATCACCAGCTAAGACGAGCTGATCTTTCAAAATCGGGAAACGCAAAATACTTGGTGCAGATAAGGGTTTTTCAATGATTCCTAAATCTAATTGATGTTGTTCAAGCGCTGTTAAGACTTCAGCGGAGTTCATCATCGATACCCGAAAACGCACCGTGGGAAAGGCGTTGTATAAAGCAATCATCAAGTCAGGCATCAAGGCCATCGCATAGGTATGAGAGATGCCTAGGGCACAGTGGCTTTGATGCTGCGTGTTGGTATGGATCTCGCTGGCGATCGTCGACCACTCATCCAATAAATTCAGTGCCTTTTCGTAAAGGTACTCTGCTTGGGGCGTGGCGATCACGTTTTTACGACCATTGCGTAAAAAAAGCGGTGCATCCAGGTCTTGTTCCAACTGCTTGATCTGAGCAGAAACCGTGGGCTGTGAAATAAACAGCAATTCGGCAGCTTTCGAAAAATTTTTCGTTTCATAGACCATCTTGAAGGTCTCCAGTAATTTTAACATTGCAATCCCTTCCATTAGAAAATTCAATCATAACTATTATACCAATAAATCCTACTGATCGGTCAATCTGTGTATAATGGATGTTATATGAAAGGATGAAAGCAATGAAGCAACGACAAACAGCTTTGATACTTCCCGGTTTGTTCCTATCCTTTTCGGTAGCCGTCATCGCCCGAATCATGGCTTTGGCTGTGCCAAAATTAGGGGGAGCAACCCTTGCTATTTTATTAGGAATCATTTTAGGAAATACACTGTTCAAGCAAGAACGCTACCAAGTCGGAACGAAGGTTGCGGAAAGTCGTCTCTTGGAATATTCGGTGGTTTTGCTGGGCTTTACCGTCACTTTCCAGACCATCAGTGAAATGGGCCTTCGGGGCTTTCTCTTTATATTGCTGATGATGAGTTTGGTCATTACCGCTGCTTATTTGATAGGGAAAAAAATGGGCTTTAATCAAAAGATGAGCCTGATGATGGCAGGCGGCAACGCTGTCTGCGGGTCCTCTGCGATTGCGGCGATCGCACCGGCCATTGATGCCGATGATGAAGAAAAAGGGCAGATCATCACCTTGGTCAATCTTTTAGGAACAGTGATGATGCTGACGCTGCCGTTTTTAGGATTGGCCTTATACGGCGATGATCTGTTGCAAAAAAGCGCCTTACTTGGTGGCACGCTGCAATCCGTCGGACAAGTCGTGGCGGGGGCTAGTTTGATTGATGCCGACACCGTCAAATACGCGATGCTCTTTAAAATCGCGCGCATCATCATGTTGGCAGTCGTCGTCATTGTTTTTGAACGAATGACGACAAAGACCCCCACCAAAACCAAAGCCAAAGGCAAGCTGCGGCTGCCGATCCCTTGGTATGTGTTGGGCTTCTTGACCATCTGTATCTTGAACAGCTTCTTGCCGCTGCCTAGCTGGTTGAATGAGGGCGCTCATTTTATCAGTACGTGGTTTGAAACGACGGCGTTGGCAGCCATCGGTTTGCGCTTGGATTTCCGCAAGTTTTTAAAAGAAGGCCCGCGCTTTTTATTCTATGGTCTTTCCGTTGGCGCCGTCCAAACCGTGGGTGCTGTTGCATTGATTTGGTTGCTGCGGCTCTAGTGTTTTCACATAAAAGCGATCCATCGTGGTATGCTGTGCTGCCAATAGTGGCTGGCACAATGCGCGATAGCCGGCTTTTTGATAGACATGCAAGGCTGCTTTTAGAGAATGATGGGATTCTAAATAGAGTTGCCGATAACCTAGTTCAACAGCTTTGGCCTCGATCTTCGCCAGCAAGGGATAGCTGAGGCGCTGCCCTTTGGCAGCATCACTGAGATAAAATTTTTGCAGCTCGGCGATTTGCCCTTCTGAATCATAAGCGGCAAGACCACCGCCACCCAAAAGGGTACCCGATTCATCGGTGACGACAAAATAATGACGGCTAGCAGGATCTGCTGCATAAAATTCACTTAAGTGATCTAACTCGGGATCAAAATAGGCAGTTCCTGGAACCGCCAACTGGTGGTCGGTCAAGCTTTTGCGAATGATAGCGGCTAAGGGCGCATCATCTTGAGATTGGATCGGACGAAATATCGGCTTCATGCAGTTCCTCCTTAACGTAAAAGTAAATGAATAGCTATAGTGTACCACAGCATTGAGGTAGTGTTTAGTGATGATAAGAAAAGCCATCCTCGCAATGGCGCACCTCTTTAATAAGAAAATCGCCCCCTCGTTGCCAGGCTCCTGTTGTAAAAAGGAGTATGGCGCAACGAGGGGGCGTTTTTTTTGTGTTAGTCATGGAAGCAGTAATTAGAGCGTTTCACCATTAGAGGCGATCACTTGCTGGTACCACGCAAAGGAATCTTTTTTCAAACGGTTCAAGGTACCTTTACCAGTATTGTCTTTGTCGACATAGATCATGCCATAGCGTTTCTCCATTTCGCCGCTGCCGAAGCTGACGATATCAATGATCCCCCAAGGCGTATAACCTAATAGCGGTACACCATCTTCAACCACCGCTTTTTCCATCTGTTCGATATGCTCTTTCAGGTAAGTGATGCGGTAGTCATCATGGACTTGCTGCTCATCGGTTAATTGATCGTAAGCACCAAAGCCATTTTCTACGATAAATAGCGGCAAGTCATAGCGTTGATAGATCGTATTTAACACATAGCGCAACCCGACTGGATCGATAGGCCAGCCCCAATCAGAAGCACTGATATAAGGATTACTCACGATTTTTGCTCCCGGGATATCCTCAGTTGGTGTGCCAGCCACTTCATCAAGGGTTGAGATCGTTCCTGACATGTAATAGCTGAAGCCAATATAATCAACGGTTCCCGCTTTTAATAGCGCTTGTTCCTCGGGCGTGATCTCAATCGTGATGCCTTTTTTTGCCCAATATTTTTGTACATAGGTTGGGATCTTGCCTCGTACATGGACGTCGCTGTAAAAATAACGCCGTTCATTGGCTTTGACGGATGCCATCAAATCAGCGGGTGCGCAAGAGTAGGGGTAGACTGGGACATAGGCCATCATACAGCCAATCTGAAACTCTGGATTGATTTTTTTGCCTTCGATCACCGCTGCCGCACTGGCAATCAACTCATTGACGCCCGCTTGAAAGACGAGTGCTTCTTTTTGACTGTCATCCTCGATGATCATGGCGGAATTGGTCCAAACGTGCAGCGGCTCTTGCCCATCTGCTTGATTATTGATCTCATTGAAGGTCATCCAATACGTTACTTTGTCACGATACCGTTGAAAAACAGTCTTGGCGAATTTGACAAAGAGGGGAATCACTTCTTTGTTAGCAAACCCACCAAATTCTTCATAGAGGGCATAAGGCATTTCAAAGTGGGACAAAGTGATGACGGGTTCGATGTCGTTTGCCTGCAATTCGTCGAAAAGATCATCGTAATATTGGAGACCGGCTTCATTTGGTTCTTCTTCTGTTCCAGTTGGATAGATCCGGCTCCAAGAAATCGATGTCCGTAGACATTTCAAGCCCAGTTCTTTGAATAACTGGATATCTTCTTTGTAACGATGATAAAAGTCAATGGCTTCATGGTTCGGGTAATATTCCCCTTCAATGACGCCTTTGGTGATTTTACGGGGAATACCGTTGCCGCCGGCCGTCATGACATCGGCGGTACTCATTCCACGGCCAGCAACATTCCAAGCGCCTTCCGCTTGATGGGCAGCGATCGCGCCGCCCCATAAAAAATCTTTTGGCATTTTTGCGGACATAAATTTCATTCCTCCTCGACTCATTCGTTTGCTTATAATTCCACTTTTTGGGAACGGTTAGAGGCGATCACGAATGGCAAATAGATCAAGACCGAAATCGCAAGACAAACGACACCGACAACTGCAGCGATCGCATTTCCTCCAGTTCCTAAAAAGAGATTAATGATTCCGGGGGTCGTCCATGGTACCCCAATCGCTGGGGTCGGCATGATCGGCCAGACAACAGTGACAAAATAACCCACTAAAATATTGACCATTGGCGTCAAAATAAACGGAATGATCATGATTGGGTTCAAGACGATCGGTAGACCGAAGATCATCGGCTCATTGATTTGGAAAATTCCTGGAACTAAAGACATCTTAGCGATCTCACGTTGTTCTGGACGTTTTGAAGCGATGAAGATCGCAATGATCAAGCCCAATGTCATACCAGTTCCACCCATATTTGCGAACATATCATTTAAAACGCCCCAAGTTTCTTTGTAAGGAACGTCCCACAAGGAGCCGCCTTGGTTGATAAAGTCTAGGTTAGCTAGGTCCTGTTCGGTAAAAATCGCTGAACGAACCGCATTCAAAGTATTTGGTCCATGGATCCCGATCTCAAACAACGTAGTTTGCAAGAACGCCAAGATCAAGACACCGACGACATTGCCCCCCAGATCCCGCAATGGACTTTGGATCCCATTATAAATCAGTTCATTGATGCCTTCTGGCGCGATCATCAAAACTAAGAAATTGATCAAAGCAGTGACTGCCACGATGATCACGATCGGAATCATGCCAGAAAAGGAGCGAGAAACTGCTGGTGGTACCATTTCAGGCATTTTGATCTGCAGTCGTTTGACTTTGAAAAGCTTCGGCAAGAATTCACCGACCAAACAAGCCACGATCATAGCTACAAACAACCCTTGGGCGCCTAAATATTGTGTGGAGATCACATTGACATCATCTACTGCAAAGGAGGTCGGGTACAAGATCATAAAGGCAGCGACACTTGTCAAACCAACTAGCGTAGCATCTGCTTGGAAATGCTTGGCTAAAAGCTGAGCAACAAGAAACGCAATAAATAAACTCATAATGTTGATGGTCCCGTTCGCCACGGAAGCTAGGACTTGCTGGGCACTTTCCAGATTCGGGAAAAGTCGATTCAGTTGAAATAATTGCACGATGAAACTCTCATTGGAAAATAAAATATTGTTGACCAAAATAACGAGAGAAGAAGCGATGGTCAGTGGGAAAATCAGCATGAACGCATCTCGAATCGCTGCTACGTGGCGTTGATTGTTCAACTTTGTTGCGATTGGTACCAACGAGCGGTCTAACAGGTCATTGAATTTTTGCATAATAATAACACCTTTCATTAATTGATGCCATCATTATAGCGAATGAAAACGGCTAAAAGTAAGCGGATACGGATTCCGTACATATCTCTCAAGAAATGAAAAAAATTCCGCAGCTGGAACACAGTGTTACAAAAAAAGATGGTTCAGTAAACTGAACCATCAAGAATGGGTACGATAATCTTGTAAATAGCCGATCAGCGTTTCTAAAATCGCTACTGAAGGCAATTGACTAGTCAAATCAAGAAAGATGTCTTTGCGTTCCTCTTTGATCGCATACTCGATCGAATAATCGCACAGGCGTGCCAACGTACTTTCCCGATTTGGGGTAATGCAGTACTTCTGCACGATCGCCTGATTGTCTAAACCGGTAATGACTTCGATCAGTTCTTTGGTTTCACCAGAGACACTCAAAAAAACCAAAACATTCTTTTGATCTTTTCGTAAAAAGCTTTTGATTGGGTAGGTCAGTTCATCAATGCTGATGCTAAAGTAACCGAGGCTGGCTAGTTTGCGGGCAACGTATTGCGCGATCGCACCAGATGCTCCCATGCCCATAAATAAGATCAAATCGGCATCCCGCATCGCTTCGGCGAGTTTTCGTATTTGGTATTCCGCATCAGGGTGGAAGATCTGCATATTCAAGCCTTTGATGCGCGCTTCTAAACCCAAGTGTTCCGGATGTGCATCAAAATGGGCTTTTTCTAAATGATTTTTGATATAGAAGCGAAATTCTGGAAACGACTGAAAGCCGACTTTTTGAATAAAACGAAAGACCGAAGTCGAAGAGACATGGGCATCATCGGCAATGTCGCGCACGCGCATATACGGGATCTTTTCTAAGTGATTGACGATAAAACGGTAGATTTCTTGTTCTACCGCAGAGAGCTTGTTCAAGTTTAATTGTTCAAAAAGCGCCATGCTGGTTCCTCGCTGTCCTAGATAATCAATTTACACCAGTATAGCATATCCGAACTTTTAACGGTGCAGCTGTTGGTGGATCTGATAGACTGCGCCGATCAAGCCGGCGTCGTTTTTCAGCTTCGCTGGACGAACAGGTGCGATGGTTTGTCCGCGCAAATAATTGATCGCTTCATGCCGTGTTTCCGTGATCGTCAAGCGAGCCTGCAGGCGTTCCCAGAAATAAGGATTGGCACTGATGCCGCCGCCGATCAATACCAATTCTGGGTCAAAGCAGCTGATCAAATTGATCAGCCCTACAGACAGATCCGTCAGAAATTGGTCCGTCAGCTTCAGCGCCAACGCTTCGCCTTGCTGCGCGCGGTCAAAAATCTCTTTGGCGTCTTGGGTGGGTTCAAAGCCAGGAACTGCTGCCCCCGCTAAATTGTAGAGGCGAATCAAGCCGCCCACGACGGCAGTTTTTTTATTGATGGAACTTTCCTCGATATTGCCTTCTTCTGGCAGCTGATCGATCACCATCCAGCCAAATTCACCAGCCATGCCATGAGCACCTCGGTAGACTTGATTATTGATCACGATCCCACCGCCTACACCAGTGCCTAGGACAAGACACAAATAGTTGGCAGCCTCTTGCGCATTGCCGATCCATTTTTCAGCGATCGCTGCTGCATTGGCATCATTTTCCACCGCCACAGGCAACCCTGTACGCGCTTCCAATACTGCTTTGAAATTTTCGCCATATAACGATTTGATGGCGCCCGCAGTTAACATAAAGCCGTCTTTTTGAACGATCCCGGGGGCGCTGATCCCAATGCCATCAATCGTGTGGCGGTTCTGGGCATTTTCGATGATCGTGAGTAGATCCTGATAAAACTGGGCTGGCTCATAGCTAGTAGGGATCGCTGATTTTTCAAGGATCACTCCGTTTTCATCTAAAACACCATATTTAATACTTGTTCCGCCAATATCAAATCCTACGTACATTCTTCTTCCCACCTTCTAAAACATTGTTGCCTTAAGTGTACCATCTGGCAGGAGGAATTTTTTTCTTTTTTTAGCTATTTTTTGCCTGCCGTTTCCGCTGCATCCAAATAAAACAAAATGTCACTTTTGCCTTCCTGATTGGTTCCTTTGTACACTTCCGTATCCAGACCTCCGATACGAAAGCCTGCTCGCAAGTAGAACAGACAGGCAGAAGGATTGTTGTCCTGTGCTTGCGTGTAGATGCCGCGATAACCTTTGGCAAGGGCCGCTTTCAGTGCCTGTTGGATCAGCAGTTGACCGACTCCTTGCTTACGGTAGTCTGTGTTGACCTTTAAGTCATAGAGGTACAGATACTTGAAAAAAGCGTCTTGAACGATCGCTAAGCCGATGCATTTTCCATCATCATAAGCACCGATAAACAGACTGTTTCGGCTCATTTCGTCATAGGAATAATTTTCATCTGGGAAACACATCGTCTGAATGTCTTCGGATGCAAATTTACAGATCGTGTACTGCCAGTTGCCCTCATTATAAGTCGGCAGCAGTTTCCCCCATAAGGAGAAGGGTTCGTTTTTCAAGCGGATATCAGCTTGATGTTTTTGATCGATCAGTTTGATTTCTAGCATGGAGCACCTCGTTATCTTTTTTAGAAGCAGTTGTTTGGTTTGATGTGGTTGTGAGTATTGTACATGCCAATGTCTCGCTACTAGGGGAACATTGGCATGCACTTGTTAACCATTTTAAAGTGGATTTCAATCGATATCGTTATTATAAAGTATAGAAGTTTCGATTTTACAAATACCCATAATAAAGAATCTGATGATTGGCATATTGCTGGTAGTCTTTTAGGCAGCGAATCGCTTGGCTATAATCTTCTGCTCGGAGATGGTCGATGTAGGTTTGGAAAAATTGAACCGTCGACAGTGTTTTTTTGGGCGAATTTTTAGGATTCGCCATTTTTTTATAGATTGAGGCACTAATGACACGGCTGCTCAACCATTGGTAGGTGCTGACCAGAAGATCATTGGGGCTGGCTGCCATGATCGCCATGTAGACTTCTGGCATCTTGTTCATATAATTGACGTAATCCATCTGCTGTCGGTACGTTTTGGCTTCATTCAGCAGCTGTTGAATGTCGTCAATTGCAAAACTCCCCAAGCCATCAGCAACCTGCTCAGTAGTTAAAATCAGCCAATTGACACAGATTTGCGTGATATCGGCCAGTTCTTTGATTGAAGCTTCCCGCAAAACGACCCCGCGGTTTTTCTTATAAGTGACCAATTTTTCGTGTTCCAGCTGTTTTAAAGCAGAGCGGATCGGGCTGCGGCTATAGCCGGTTGATTTGGACAAAGAAGCTTCCGAAAATGCTTCGCCGACTTTGATATTTCCTGTGAGGATCTCACTTTTTATTTTTTTATAGACAATGGTTTCGATGGTTTCTTCCAACGTCGTTTCCTCCATTTGTGGGTTTACAAGACCTTTACGTAGTTTTTACCCGTTCTTGATGACGCCTTTGTTTCAATCAAAGTATACTACATATTGTTAGTAGTATACTACTAAACAAAACGAAAAGTGAGGATTTTTTATTATGAATAAAAAACAGTGGGCTTTGGTTGGTCTCATTCACATTTTTGCACTAGGTATGCTGGCAGGCTGCGGGAAATCAGCAGCATCGGCGGATGCTAAGGATGGACAGTCAGTTGATAAACTGACGATCGTTCAAATACAAGATGAAACAAATCCAGACTCTGGTCAGAAAAATGAGCAGTTCCGTTCAGACATGTCAGAGGCGTTAGGAATTGAAGTGGAAGAATTAGAAGGTGCTGACTATTCAGTCGGGATCGAAGCGTTGAAAGCAGGGAAGCTGGATGTTTTACTGGTTAGTCCAATGAGTTATTATCAAGCAAAAAAAATCGCTGGTGCAGAACCACTAGTGACAACGACTTCAATGGGCCAAGAAGAATACAAAACGCTTTTCGTTGTTGGAAAAGACGATACCACGACTCAGTCATTGGCTGATTTAAAAGGAAAAAGCTTTGCCTTTGTTGATCCTGCTTCTTCTTCTGGCTATATGTACCCCAAGGCGAAATTAGTTAAAGAGTTGTCATTGGACCCCAATCAATTAGAAAATCCCGGCTATTTTTTTGATACTGTTGCCTATTCAGGCAAGCACGATTCCAGTTTGATGGGGGTAGCCAAAGGAGATTACGATGCCGCAGCAGTGGCTGGACAAGTCATCACCTCACTCGTAGATGCTGGGATGATCCAAGAAGACGATATCCGAGTGATTGGAGAAACAGAGACGATCCCGAATGCCCTCTTCGTCGTTCGCTCCGATTTGCCAGCAGAAACCAAAGCGGCATTGAAAGACTTTTACCTTACCTATGAAAACGAAGAGTATTTTGAGACCTTCTATGGCAGCAAAGAGGTTCGTTTTACCGAAGCAAAAGATGAAGATTATGAAGTGGTACAAGAAATGGTCGAGATCCTTAACTTAGAGGAGGAATAGTCATGGCGAATAACTTATTAGAAATCAAGCAGTTGAGCAAAACCTATGATGGAAAAAAATACGCGTTGTCGCAAATTGATTTAACGGTGACAGAAGGGGAATTTATCGTCGTGATCGGTCCATCGGGTGCTGGGAAATCGACCTTTATCCGCTCAATCAACCGCATGATCGAACCTTCTGAGGGGCAAGTGATCTTTGCGGGGACGGACATCACCCGTGCGAAGAAAAAGCAGCTGCGACAGATTCGTTCAGAAATCGGCATGATTTTTCAACATTACAATCTGATTGGCCGTACCAATGTGCTCAAGAATGTCCTGCATGGGCGCTTAGGGAAAATTCCTTTTCGCAAAACGGCTTTCGGGCTGTATCCTGAAAAAGACAAACAAGAGGCGGTCCAACTATTAGAAAAAGTCGGTCTACAAGAGCAGATGTACCAGCGAGCCAATGCTTTGTCTGGAGGACAGATGCAACGAGTTGGTATATGCCGCGCCATCATGCAGCAGCCGAAGCTGATCTTAGCGGATGAACCAATCGCTTCTTTAGACCCTAACGCTGCGAAAGTCGTCATGAAACAGTTGCAAGAGATCACCCAAGAACGCCAGATCACCTGCATCGTCAATCTGCATCAAGTCGATTTTGCCAAGGCGTATGCCACTCGGATCATCGGCGTCAAAGAAGGGAAGATCGTCTTTGATGGAAAGCCCCAAGAATTGACAGAAGCGATGATCGCACATATCTATCAAGGAAAAGAAGAACAGCAGAGGTTAACGCAAGCAACGATTCCCGTAGGAAAGGAGCAGTTGACCTATGGAGAAGCCTAGATTTGTGATTCCGTTGAGGGTTGAGTCAAACAAAGGACGAGTCTTGAACGGCTTATTGGTAGTAGTAGCTGTCCTATTGTCGTTTGCCTATTTGCAAATCAATGTGGTGGAAGCCTTTCGGTCACTTCCAGCATTTGTGGGATTTTTTGTGCAAAACTTTTTCCCAGCAAATTTTGCAAATATCCGTAGTTACTTGCCTTTGGTGGCAGAGACCGTCTTGTTTGCGATCGTTGGCACCTATCTCTCGGCTTTTTTGGCTTTTGTCTGCGGGTTGCTGATGTCAGAGCAGACAAATCCCTATCCTTTCGTGCGGACGAGCGTCCGCATGGTGATCTCTTTTCTGAGAAATATCCCAGTACTGGTTTGGGCATCGCTGTTCGTTTATATTTTCGGCATTGGGAATATGGTGGGACTTTTGGCATTGACCGTTGCGACCTTAGGTTTTCTGGCTCGTTCTTATGCGGATTCGATCGATGAGATCGGCAGCAGTAAATTAGAAGCGCTGCGAGCAGCAGGCGCCTCTTATTGGCAGATTCTTTTTCATGGATTGATTCCTGAATTTATTCCTTCTTGGATCAATTGGACTTTGTTTTCTTTCGAAATCAATATTCGTGCGTCTTCCATTTTAGGAATGGTAGGGGCAGGAGGAATGGGGATCATGATTCAGACCAATATTCGTTTATTTAAATACCGCGAAGCGTTTGCCCTAATTATTCTTTTAGTTTTGCTGGTGCTATTGACTGAATTTGCAGTCAATCAGCTTAGAAAACGAATTGCCTGATTGAAGGAGGAAGCGATGACAACAAAAATTGCATTATCTACGAAAAAAGAACGACTGCTGACTTTAGGCACGATTTGTGGCCTCATCTTGTTGCTGATCACAAGTGTGGCTTTGCTGGACTTGGAGGTCGCGCGCTTTTTAAGCCGTTGGCAAGATGCTGGGACGATTTTGGCAAAATTTATGACCCTCGACTTTTCAAAAATCATTCCAGCGTTGGGCCAATTGTTTGTGTCCTTGTGTATGGCGATCTGCGGCTTATTCATCGGGTGGCTCATTGCACTGGTATTAAGCTTTCTCGGAGCAGCCAACACCACACCGCATCTTTTCCTTTCAATGCTTATCAAGGGCAGTGTAGCGGTAGTACGGGCCGTTCCAGCCCTAGTGTGGATCTTGATCGTGGTGGCTAGTTTAGGATTTGGGAATACCTCGGGGGTTTTGGGACTGGTTTTCCCGACGGTGGGGTATTTAACAAAATCCTTTATCAGTTCGATCGAAGAACAAGACGCGGCAATCATTGAAACGATGCAAGCCACCGGTGCCGGCTGGCTGCAAATGATTACAGAAGGCCTGCTGTCTAACTTGAGCAGCCGCTTTCTAGCCTGGACGTCGATTCGTCTGGAAGGCAACATCGCTGAATCGATCTCACTTGGAATGGTAGGCGCCGGCGGGATCGGCATGCTCTTGACGCGGGCGATCGGTCAATACAATTACGGTGAAATTTCGATGCTGATTTTGCTGATCTTTTTCACGATGATCAGTGTCGAATTAGGGATCGGACAAGTCAAAAAACGAATGAGATAAGGAGACGATCAAGAATGTACACACGATTGCCATTAAAAGGAACCTATAATACAAGAGATTTAGGCGGTTATGCCGCAAAAGACGGAGCAACTGCCTGGAAGCGTTTCTTAAGAAGCGACAGTCTAGCCAATCTACATCCAGAAGATATCGCTTTTTTACAAAGGTATCAGCTGACGACCATCATTGATCTACGGACGACCTTAGAGATCGAAAAGGAGCCAACACCTGTGATCGACGGTGTGGAGAATTGGCCGATCTCTTTGATTTCAGAAACGATGGGGGATGTGACCCAACTGGAGCAGCCGCTGATTTTCAACATGGCGGAGCTGTATATCCAGATGATTGAAGACCGTAAAGAGCAAATCAAGCAGATCATGGAAACGATGGCGGCTGCTGAAGGTTGTGTGCTGTTTCATTGTGCGGCGGGCAAAGATCGGACGGGTGTGATCGCTATGCTGCTGCTTCAACTGGCAGATGTAGCAAAAGCCGATATCATTGCCAACTATCAAACGACGCACACCTATTTAGCTGCTAACCCGCTGGTAGCTCAGCAAGTCCAAACGATCACGAATGAGATGTGGCTGTCAGCACCTGAGTATCTGTTGCCCGTCTTAACGCATCTGGAAGCAACCTATACCGATGCGTATCATTATTTGCGGACGATTGGTGTCGCGCAAGAGACCCTCGTTCATTTGCAAAGCAAGCTGATCGATGTGGCAGTGACGGTTTAAGGGTCACGAACAAACGGAACAGCTAAGTGAGGGACTACTGCTTTTTTTGAAAAAGTGGTCCCTTTTTGTCTTAGTCACAATGACCGACGGAAAAATACGCCTTAAGTTTGATTATATTTATCGCTTGTTTTTTTATACTGAAGGTAGATAGAAAAAACGGAGGACAATCACTTGAAGAAAGCAATTAGTATGATCCTGCTCGTGTTAACGATCGGGACCGTCACATTGGTTACATGGTCTTATTTTACGAAAGATGATTCCAGCGAACTGGTTCAGCTGGTGGATCGTTTCAATCCGTTCGTACCGGAGAAAAAGGTCTATGTCAAAACATCCGACGAGTATGGCGTGTTGCAAGAACACGATTCCTACGAATATACACAAGAAGGGGTCAATGAAGATGGGCAAAAGATCAAAATCACGTTTTGGGCACCACAAAAGCTAAAAGAAAATGCCTACCTAGAGCTTGATGCAAAGGGCAAACATGTGGAGTCGTATCAAGAGGTGACCGAGCAAGATCTCCCTGACGCCGTCAAAGACGAGTTGGTTACGACTCATTGATCATCAAGCCTGCTTGAAAAAAGGACAAGAAGTCATTTCCCGCAAGTTGGGAGATGGCTTTTTTCGTGCATTCACTTAGAGAAAAGCTCGCCAAGATTTGATTTAGGTGAAAAAGATTAGAGGATGATAGAATTTTCAGAAAAAATAGATAATTTTTTCAATTCTTAGTTGCAATAGCAGAAGCGTCTGGTATTCTCTATGAGGTGGTTAAAAAAAAACATTCATATAATTAAAAATAGCAACAGTGAGAGAATCACCTTTTATGGAGGATCAACGGTTTTCAAGGAGGAACCTATGACAGAAAAAAATCAATTAAAAAAGCAGATGAAAACCAGACATATCACTATGTTGGCACTAGGTGGCGCCATCGGTGCTGGCCTATTCAAAGGCAGCGGTGAAGCGATCCAGTTAGCGGGGCCTGCGGTCTTGCTGGCGTTTATTTTTTGCGGGCTGATCTTATTTGTCGTTATGACAGGACTGGGACAGTTGGTCTTATCTGACCAAAAACAACATGGCCTTTCGGGCTTAGTCCAGCCATATCTTGGCGTGCATACAGCCGATTTCATCGACTGGATCTACTGGTCAATGTGGATGATCAACATCATCGCCGAAGCAGTTGCTGCCGCAAGCTTTTTGCAGTTGTGGTTTCCCAATATTCCAGCTTGGATCTTTGTGTTGATTTTGGCACTGCTCACGACCATCATCAATTTGTTTTCGGTTCGCTTGTTTGCGGAAACGGAATATTGGCTTTCCTGGGCCAAAATCAGTGTGGTGATCGCGTTGATCTTGGTGGGTCTCTATCTGGTTGCCACGCAAGTCTTTGATTTGGGCTTTTTCCCGACGATGAGGCAAATGACAGACTATGGTGGTTTTGCCCCTCATGGTCTCAAAGGATTTATCAATTCGTTATTGGTCGTAATCTATTCGTACGGCGGTTCTGAATTAGTAGCCATTACGATCAGTGAAGCGGAAAATCCCAAAAAAGCGATCCCGCAAGCAATCAAAGGAGTGATGACTCGGATTGCCGCTTTTTACATCATTCCCTTGTTTCTTTTACTGATCATTTATCCGTGGAATCAATTAGCCGATCCAAATGTCAGTCCTTTTGTGATGGTGTTTCAAAAAATCCATGTCCCATTTGCCTCCGACATCGTCAATTTAGTGATTATTTTGGCTTTGTTTTCGTCAATCAATTCTGGAGTCTATGCTTCTTCAAGAACGTTGTTTTTCCGATTAAGCAACAATGGCCAGAAAAAAAGCCGCTTTACGATGCTGAATAAAAACAGCGTGCCCCAACGAGCGATCATGTTTTGCAGCGGTACTTTATATCTTGGGGTCGTTCTTTCTTACTTTTTAGGCGACAAACTCTTCAATTATCTAGCAGGCTCCCTGTCTTATACTGTATTGCTGATTTGGTTGTTGATCAGTGCGGCTGCGTTTGTTTTGGTACGCAAGCAGAAGAAAATGGGCTATACGATTTTCTTGAGTGGGGCGATCCTTGCACTGATTTTGCTGTTTGTCGGTATTTTGATCACTAACCCATTGGCGGTCACTGGCTTCACCGCACTATTGTATACGATCATTTTTCTTAGTTTTTATTGGAACCATCGAAAAATTGAGGAAACCAGTGAAAAAAGTTGAAGAAACGTCCCTTAAGACATAAACTGATGGGGAAGGAACCCCGCGTTCGGTTGTTTCTTCGTTTCTCAGGAATGTGACGATAAAATAAAGTGTAGGAGAAAACGAAAATGGTTAATTTTTGGACATTGATTTTCGGCACCCTCAGCTGGGTCGTGGTGGAAAGTCTGCTTTACAACCCGATGCATAAGTGGGGCAAGTTTTGGGCGAAAGAATCAGGAATGGCAGAGAAGATGGCTGATCAGCAGATGACGACCGGTGACATGCTCTTTACCTTTGGCGGCACGATCGTTGGTGGGATCCTCTTATCAGCAGCGACCTATCAAGTCGTCTATTGGTTTGCAAAATTCGATCATGATGGTTGGCTGATGACCTCCTTGCAAGTCGCTTGCTTATTGTGGTTAGGGGTTTATGGGGTCGCCACCTTCGTGATGGCTGTTTACTCGGGACAGTCCCGCAAATTAGTCGGGTTGCACCTTGTGAATGGGTTTCTAGGAGTGATCGTTTTAGGACTTGTTGTCGGCTTGACTGGACAGTAGGCAACGATCATACCCCAGCGAGAGCGTTCAAAGGTCTCAACGAATCAATCCTAAAGAAAGCCGATCTTGTTTCAACAAGGTTGGTTTTTTTTGTGCGTAAAATTAATCTTAATATAAAAAATAGCTATAAAAGCAAATAATTTATGCTATACTAAAAGCACTTTAATCTGTAGGAAACCAAATCCGCGGATTGCGGAAAAACCAGCAAAGAAGCAAAATTAGGGGTAACGAGGAGGAAAAAATGAAAACGAAAAGCATGTTAGGTAGAGGACTAGTTGCTGTCGTTTGTTTAGCGACACTATTTTTCTTGACAAGCTGCAGCGGCTCAGGGGTTGACTCTGCAGCTGCGAATCAAGTATTGACCAATAGCAACAGTCATCAACAAAATGCCTTGTACGTTTTGGAAGATGGAAAGCTCACCGTTAATAAAACGTTGAGTTTTTTGGTCGATCCGAATCAGGAACCTGCGGACTTGGTAAAAGAACAAGAGACGCAATTAGTGCAAATCAACGAAACACTGCAAGCAGAGTTTCCCAAAAGCAAAGCACTGACTGCGGCAGACATCGGCACTATGCACACCTTTGAAGTGACCAATGCCCAAGTGATCATTGATCAAGAGAAAAAGGAAGTGCGCATGATTGGCGATGATTTTGAGAAAGTATTCAAAATGGCGGACGACAATGACAAGCGTCTGATCGATGACGAACAAAACGAGTACGAGTTTTCGTATGAGGAAAACTAGCAAGTGACAAAAAAACGGCTGCCTCCGACGAGACAACCGCTTCAGACAGTAGACAAACCTTAGACAAAAATGAGGTTTGTCTTTTTTTCGTTGCAAAATTTAGTGGCTATTACGGAAAACATTTTGCGCAACTAGCAAATCATCAGATATTTTTATCAATAATAAATAGATTTAAGGTATTTTTTATTATAAAATGATATAGAAAGAGTTGTTTTCCGTTTGTAGTTGTTTTTTGGCTAAACAGCTCTTGGTACAAATACACTTGTTTGCTTCATCACTGGAAAAAATGTTTCGAACAAACGGATGAGAGCGAGCAACTACCTGCAAACAAGCAGCTTTCCTTCGCTGCTTCCCCCAACTAACACCTTAAAAAAGATATTCCCCCTCACTTGCAACCAAGCCACTTCATTGATAAGAAAATCAGTATGTGCAAAAGGAGAAGCAATGAAAATCACACAAATCCAATGTCCCAGCTGCTTGGGTCAGTTAACCGTTGACTGGGAGACAGGAAAAGCAGTCTGCCAGTATTGCTTAACGAAGTCAGTCCTACATTCGCCGCCAAAACAAACCCAAGAAGCTTCCAATGAACAGGCTCCCGTAGTTTTTCAAGAAGTCAAAGAAGGGTTTTATTCGTTTACCTTTAATGAAGACGAGGTAGCAAATGCCTTGAAAAAATGGCTGATCCAACAGGGATCAGTTCCTGAGGACATTGTCGTTCATCTTGAAGTCAGCGAGGTAAAACGATATTTTATTCCGATTTATGAATTTCAGGTGACCTATACGATGCACTGGGAGGGGGCCTTTGGCTACGATACCCATTCCATTGCTTGGGACGGCTCGCATACGACCACGTGGGAAAAGAAGCGAGGCGACCATCCAGATGAGACGGTCATACTCTATCAATGCGGCAGTTCGGAGGTGATCGAGCAAGAAATTCCTCAGAGCTTCGAGGTCAATAATGAAATGAAAAGAAAACCGCACTTTAGTACCGATCAAAAGGAATTTCAACAGCTAATCTCAGCACATGCTATTCATGTTTTTCCCTTTGATATTGAGCAAGAGCAGGCGCTCTTTGGTTCTGAAAAACAAGCGGAACTGAGAGCCCATGCGAATGCCGTGATCCAGAAGAAAGAATCTGCCGATCATCTAAAAGAGCTGCACCTAGATCTTTCCCTGATCAGCTGTGCTACAGAAAAGCTCTACTTTCCCCTGTATATGGGCACCTTCAAGTACCAAGAGCAATCCTTTGAATTTGCGATCGATGGCAAAGATCCTGACCGAATGAAGCTGCCGATTATCCCACAATGCCAAGAAACCTTACAAACGGTTGCGAATTTTTCAAAAGCTCGCAAGGTTTTTGGCTGGTCCTCCGTACTCTTTTTTACGTTAGGTGTGCTCCTGCTGTTCCTTGCACTATTCATTTCTGAATGGCTCCCTCTAGGAAGAGTGTTCAGAGCTGTCATAGGGGGGATTGTCATGAGTTCCCTGCCAACTGCCGTCTATTGGGTAGTATCGGGGATAGTGTTGCACTTTCTAAAAGAACAGTATCTCAAAACAGTCCAAAAATTTAGAGATGAGCTTAAAAGAGAATTATTAGGTAAGAAAACGGCCGGGGCAGCTTTGTTAGCAAACTACGAGAAGCGTGGGAAGCACCTTGCAAGAATCAGGAAACTTTCTGAATGGCTCGATACGCTCGCTTATGTGGTCGTGGTCGCTACCCTTATTTGGAACATTCGTCGGTTTTTTTGATAAGCCATCTTGTTGAAAAAAATGATTCATAAAAAAGGAGAAAAAATGAAAATCACACAAATCCAATGCCCCAGTTGCTTAGGGCGTCTAGAAGTTGATTGGGACTCAGGAAAAGCAGTCTGTCAGTATTGCTTGAATGAGCTGTTGATCAAACCGGAACAAAAAAAACAGGAACAAACAAAGCAAGTCGTCTCACTGAAAGAGTTGCCACGCATTCAAGGGACCGTCAAAGAAGGATTTTATCCGTTTGCCTATGATGAAAAGGCATGTGAAGCTGCGTTGAAAAATAAACTAGCCTGGCAAGAGACCATCTCGGAAAGTATCTTTTTTGAACTAGAGATGGTTCATCTAAAACGTGTATTCATCCCGATGTATTATTTTCAAATTGCTTATGATGCGCAAGTGAGAGGGAGCTATGTCCACGAGGAACAGCAGAGGGAGAGTGGGCGCATTACTGCCGACATTTCTTTACATAACAGCGGAAACACAACGGTTTTCAATGAATATTTTCCTACGGATACCCAAAAAGAAGCGGATTACAGTATCAATGGCAAGCTGCCACTGCATCTTCAAAAAGGTGCCGCCTATTGCACGGATATGCAGCAGTTTTCGGCACTTAGCCAAGACGTTCAGGTGCTGCCCTTTGATATTTCCAGAGAAGCAGCACTTGCTGATACCCATCTATTGGAAGTCTTTGAAGCAAAAGCGAAAGACCATTTGGTGGGAGCAGAGGTTGCCAATGAGGTTCAACTGACTCTTTTTCCGAAACAATGTGATACGGAAAAACTGTATTTTCCTTATTACATTGGCGAATTCAAGTACGGAAACCAAACCTATTCTTTCGTGGCTGATGGCACCGATGCTGAACGTCTTTTTCCAACCCAGCTTCCTGAATGTGAACAGCTCGTGCAAGTGAAAAAAAGTTTTTCCAAAACCAGCAGTGTCCTATGGCAGTTCTGCTATACCTTTTTTTCATTCGGAATAATTTCAGGGACCCTTTTTAATTTTCTTTTTGGTGGCTTTTTAATGCCTGCTGTTGCCTTTAGTCTGCTCGCTTCAGCGGTCATCCTGCTGATTGCTTGTCTTGCGACTTGGTATTTCTTGCTCGTACCAGAGGTCAAGTTTTTCTCAGAGTACGGCAAATTCAAAGCAGAACTTTCTCAGGCATTGAGTCAGTCGGATGCATCAACGGCTGCAGTGAAGAAAGCTTTTGAAGCCCGTAGGAAGAAACTCGTCCGAAAGACAGTATTTTACAGCGGTCTGGAAAACATGGCGTATGAATTTGCCTTGATCCTTTTTTTAGCAATCCTGACTTGGTATTTCGGTTTTTATGGCTTATCGTTTCTAGTGCTGCTGGCGTTTGTCAGCTGGAATACGATCCGTATCTTTACCACGGATAGCTCCGATACCTGTATCGAAACGAAAGGATGATTCAATGGATATTATTCCGATTCAATGCCCCCACTGCTTAGGAGAACTAGAAGTCAATTGGGACGCTGGCACGGCGATGTGTCTGTATTGTCGTGGGAAAATGGTGATCAAACAATCTTTCGATCATACCAAAAGGCAGCATGCCAATCCTATGGCAGCAAAACAGCTTTCGTTGACGCACCTTGCTGTGTTGCTGAAGAAAATCAGTCAATCAGCTGCTGCCAACCAAACGATGGATCCTCTTCCCCTGGGAAACTCCTCAGCGACAGGGGGTTCAAGTGATCACAAGCAGTCAAAGCAATCGGCAATGAATCAGACGTCTTTGATTCAGCAGGCGCCACGCGATCCAGTCAAGGAGCGGCAAACTCGTTTGAATGCTTTTTTGCAAGAGCAAGATTTTTTGTTCTATTTTTCTGGAGAAAGACAAGTGCTGCCACGGCAATGGCAAAGACAAGTCCTTACCAGTTTTCAAGTGCCTGAAACGGAGACGCCTCTGGCACTGCTAACGGCACAGATGACTGGCAAGAAAGCGAGTGCGGGGCTACTTTTTGGTATCGAGCGAGTGTATTTGTGCACGTACGAAAAGAAAGAAAAACGAATAGCCAGTTTTTCGTGGAGTATTTGGAAAAACCTCGCCTTTGAGGTCCAACATAAAATCTTTGGCAGTTTTTTGGTGGTTCAACAGGAATATCGTGTTCCTCTTCAAGCATTGGGCTTTACGACCCAATCATTTTTGCAAGAATTACAGCAGTTGTTGCAAGAGTGGGAGGCTGGCTAGTGCTGAGTATCAATAAAATCAAATAATGGATCAATTTATTGGTCAAAAAAACAAAGAGAGCGTCGCAAACAGCGGCGCTCTTTTTTTATTCATTTGGTTTCTAGGTTTCCAACTCAGCGTCGTTGGTTTCTGATAAATACTCGGCTTCATCGTTTAAAAGACTGGCCGTCGTTCGCAGCGTGTCGTAAGAATGCAAAACGGCAGCGAGGCTTTTTTGCGAATCACTGATTTTCATGGTCGTCGAATCGGCACTATCTAACACGACTAAGGCTTGTTGGTTGATGGCTTGCATGGTTGCGGCAATGGTTTGGGTCAACTGCTTGGTCTGTTCAGCTAATTTTTGCATTTCATCCGCAACCACCCGAAAGCCAGCTGCCTGTTCGCCGATCCGTGCCGTTTCGATGGAAGCATTGAAGGACAGCAGTTTGGTTTGTTGCGCAATGCGGTCGATGTCATGCAGCACCGCTGTCACCTGTTGGCTATCCATTTCTAAGGCATGGGTCGTTGCTTGATTTTGATCAGACAGCTGTTTGACTTGCGCCAAGTTCTCTGACAAATGATCGACTTGCTGGTGTCCGTTGGCAGAAAGTCGTGTCAGGGAAGCAGCACTTTCTTGCACTTTTTTGATAGTGACCGCTAAGGCTTGTTCTCTTTGGGTAATGTCAAAAGCGATTTTGACGACGTTAACGACTTCTTGCTGCTCATCGAGGACGGGGAAGTAAATCCCTTCTAAAATCAGTTTTTCTCCTTGTTTGTTTTTCCGAATGATTTTGTCTTGAAACCGTTGCTTTGAGTAAAGCAGTTGATTCCAGAAAGTTTGGTAATCCGTACTGGCAGCATAATGGTCAAAACAAAAGGTCCGATGCGGCAAGCCAATGATTTCTTCTTGGCTATAACCTAGGATATCCGTCATGTTGGCATTGGCGAAAACAACTTCTTTTTGCGGATCAAAGACTATGACAGCGAGTTCTTGAAAAATAGCAGCGAGCAGACGGTTATTTTGTGTTTCATCTAATGTGAATTTCATACGTACTTACCTACGCCTTTCAGTTTTTTGGGAAGTTTACACAGCGAGTGTCTTACAGTTATCGGTGATGAAGGCAAGGCAGTTAAGAGTGCAAAAACCACCTTTTTTGTCGAGCGAAATGCCTGGAAGCAGAAGGAAGCAAGATTCTTTGCATCAGAATGACTTGGTGGTACCCTTAAGGTCAACACGAACGATTTCAAACAAAAGGAGAGAATCGTATGACAGATAGAATTTCGTTGGAAAAAGCAGCCGTTGAATTTAGTGAGGCAAATGCACCGCACCCACGGATCTATGAATTACCGCCAGAAGAAGGGCGCGCACTATTGGAACAAGTCCAAGAGTCACCCGTCAATAAATTGGCGGTTGAGATAGAAGATCAGACCGTAGATACAGGCGAATGGGGGACCATCAATGTTCGTTTTGTTCGTCCTGAAGGAAATCATGCGATTCTCCCTGTCATTTATTATCTCCATGGCGCGGGCTGGGTCTTCGGCAGTGCCGCGACTCATGATAAATTGATCCGTGAATTGGCGGTACGAACCAACTCGATCATCATTTTTCCTGAATATAGTCGTTCACCAGAAGCAAAATACCCAACGGCGATCGAACAAAATTATGCGGTCTTGCAGCAATTACCGGGATTTGTCGATGTCAAAGGCTTAGACCTTAGCCGTTTGACCGTGGCTGGCGATTCCGTAGGTGGGAACATGGCGACGGTTATGACCTTGTTGACGAAAGCCCGTGGCGGCATTCCGATCGCACAGCAATTATTGTTCTATCCTGTGACAGATGCCCGCTTTGATACGCCTTCGTATGAAGCATTCGGTGAAAATTATTTTCTGACCAAAGAAGGGATGCAATGGTTCTGGGATCAATACACGACGGATGAAACACAGCGGGATCAAATGACCGCTTCTCCACTACGCGCGACCAAAGAGGAGTTAGCCGATCTGCCGCCAGCGTTGATCATTACAGGCGAAGCAGATGTCTTGCGGGATGAAGGGGAAGCCTATGCGCAGCATTTACGAGCAGCTGGCGTGGAAGTCACCCAAGCACGGATGCAAGGGATCATCCATGATTTTGTGATGGTCAATGCGATGGATCAGACCCAAGCCGCACGAGCGGCCATGACACTGGCTGTCGGTTGGCTGACGGAAAAAAATGTCCCCGCAGAATAAGAAACCGACGAAAGCAGCTTCTTTTTATGCGGTGTTCTGATACAGAAAAGGATGTATGGAGTGGAGCGATCCACTCCTTTTTTTGTCGGAAAAATGGAAAGACGTACCCCTGCAGTCTGAAGCAGATGCAAACGCTCTCTAAAAAAACTCGCTTTTATAATACAGATTTTAATAAGTGTTTTTCGTTGATAAATAAATAAAAAGTGCTATTATATGTATTGTGATTAATACAGTTTTTGAAAAGAGGTAATACAGTGAGTGCAAAAGGATCAGAAATCATTGTTGAAAGTTTAGAAAATCATCGGGTGCCTTATATCTTTGGGATTCCCGGTGCAAAAATCGATGGCGTGTTTGACGTGTTGAGTGATCGGGGACCAGAGTTGATCTTGGCACGACATGAACAAAACGCGGCCTTTATGGCACAAGCAATCGGTCGCCTGACAGGAGAGCCAGGAGTCGTCATTGCAACAAGTGGACCAGGAGCCAGTAATTTAGCGACTGGGTTGGTCACGGCAACTGCCGAAGGTGATCCCGTCTTGGCACTAGCAGGCCAAGTGAAGCGTTCTGACCTTTCAAAATTGACCCACCAAAGCATGAATAACGCGGCGTTGTTTGCGCCGATCACGAAATTCAGCAGTGAAGTCCAAGATCCTGAAACCCTTTCTGAAAGTATTGCCAACGCCTTTCGCATCGCAAAAACAGCGAAAAAAGGGGCGAGCTTTTTATCCATTCCTCAAGATGTGACAGACGGAACCGTTCAAGGGGCAGCGATCAAACCACTATCTTCGCCTAAATTAGGCAGTGCCGATGCAGAAGATATCCAGGCACTCGTCGATCGGATCAAAGAAGCCAAACTGCCTGTCTTACTCTTAGGGATGCGGGCTTCAGGCGTGAAAGAAACACAAGCGATTCGTCAGTTAGTTGCAAAAACTGGGTTGCCTGTCGTAGAGACCTTTCAAGGTGCTGGGATCATTTCTCGTGAATTAGAAGAGCATTTCTTTGGCCGCGTCGGCTTATTCCGCAATCAGCCTGGTGATATGCTGTTGAAACGCAGCGACTTAGTGATTGCTGTAGGGTACGACCCGATCGAATACGAAGCCCGCAACTGGAATGCGGAAAAAGATGCCCGCGTGATCGTTATCGATGAAGTACCGATGGAGATCGATCCATTTATGCAGCCAGAAGTTGAACTGATGGGCAGTATCGCGAAAATTATTGAACAACTATCAAAAGCCATCGATCAGCATCACTTGAGCGAAGACGCCCAAAACTATTTAACGACGCTGCAAACCAAACTCAATGAAAAACCAGCGGATGTCGAAGGCAGCAACAATACCTTGCATCCTTTGGAAATCATCGATGCTTTGCAACAAGAAGTGACCGACGATATGACGGTAACGGTGGATGTCGGCAGCCATTACATTTGGATGGCCCGTCATTTCCGTAGTTATGAGCCACGGCATCTGCTCTTTAGTAATGGCATGCAGACCTTAGGAGTCGCTTTGCCATGGGCGATCGCTGCAGCGCTCGTGCGACCAAATACTCAAGTGATCTCTGTATCTGGCGATGGCGGCTTCTTGTTTTCTGCCCAAGAGTTAGAAACAGCTGTCCGTTTGAAACAAAACATCATTCACTTGATTTGGAATGACGGTACTTACAATATGGTGAAATTCCAAGAAGAAATGAAATATGATCGTGCTTCTGGGGTTGATTTTGGACCCGTTGATTTCGTAAAATATGCCGAAGCGTTTGGTGCCAAAGGCTTACGGGCAACCACTAAACAAGAATTGATGGCAGCCATCGAAGAAGGCTTTGCAACGGATGGTCCAGTGATCATTGATATCCCTGTGGATTATTCAGATAATGCCGATCTGGGCAAAACGATCCTACCTGATCAATTTTATTAAGACCAAAGGAGCAGCAAGATGAAAGTGAAAAACAAAAGTTATTTATATCAGCATGGCACCCTAGGTGGGTTGATGCAGGATTTAATGGATGGCACGGAGCAAATCGGCAAAATGCTTGAATATGGCGATTTTGGGATCGGTACATTGGCTGGTTCCAATGGTGAAGTGATTATTTTAGATGGTGAAATCTACCATGTAGACGAGTCGGGCAAGGTGCGAGTGCTCCAAGGCAATGAAGGAACCCCCTATGCGGCAGTCGTTGATTTTTCTGCGGCGAAGCACCTGCAGGTCAGCCAAGAAATGACCGATGAAGAAGTGAAAAACCACGTCCTGACCGAAGTCAGCCCGAATTTGTTTTCCGCTGTCAAAATCCATGGGGTATTTACCAAGATGCACGTCCGCGTTGCCCCAAAGCAAGAAAAACCATATCCAAAATTCATTGAGATCATCCAGCATCAGCCCGAATTTCAGGCAGAAAATATCAGCGGAACGATCGTCGGATTCTTTACCCCGCTGTTGTTCCACGGCGCTGCGGCTGCTGGTTTCCACCTGCATTTTATTAGTGATGATCGGACATTTGCTGGCCATGTCTTAGACTTTGAAGTGGCAGCTGGTGAAGTCGAATTGATGGAATTAGCCGAATTTCGTCAGCATTTTCCTATCGACAACCAAGACTACTTGCAGCGGGAGATCGATGTCGCAAAAATCGCCAAAGATATTGAAGCTGCCGAATAAGCAGCAGGCAGCAAAAATAATTGATCGCCAGTAGAGTGGTCTTGAATCGAATGGAACGCAAAAAAGCAGTGAAGCCAACGCTTCGCTGCTTTTTTGTGCTTTCTTCTATTCATGCGGATTGCTGCAAAACCTGGATGCTTCGATAGAAAAGCTGGAAAATAGTCAAAAATCTGAAATAATTCTTACTTATAAGCAAATTAATTGATATATTTGAAGAATAATGATAATTTTTGTACTAATTAGAAGTATTTTGTTGAGAGTAATTGCACTTGACTGATTTTATAGAGAAAAGAGGAAGGATATGAAAAACGATTTGACGACTGCGCAAGGAGCCAGTGTAGCGGATAACCAGAATTCTTTGACGGCGGGGCGCCGTGGACCAGTGTTGATCCAAGATGTCCATTTGCTAGAAAAACTGGCACATTTTAATCGTGAGCGGATTCCCGAACGAGTCGTTCATGCGAAAGGTGCGGGGGCTCATGGTGTCTTCCGAGTAACAAACGACGTAACGATGTACACGAAAGCGGCTTTTCTTTCAGCCATCGGTAAAGAAACGGACCTGTTTATTCGCTTTTCAACGGTTGCCGGAGAACTGGGGTCTGCGGATACATTGCGCGATCCTCGGGGGTTTGCGGTTAAATTTTACACGGAAGCGGGGAATTATGACCTCGTGGGCAATAATACCCCGATTTTCTTTATTCGTGATCCGTTGAAATTTCCTGATTTTATCCATACCCAAAAAAGAGACCCGCGAACGCACTTGAAAAATCCAGAAGCGGTGTGGGATTTTTGGTCCCATTCACCAGAATCTCTCCATCAAGTCAGCCTGTTGATGGGGGATCGCGGCTTACCGGCAACCTTTCGCCATATGCATGGGTATGGGAGTCATACATTTGCTTGGATCAACGCAGAGGGGGAACGCTTTTGGGTGAAATATCATTTTCGGACGGATCAAGGCATTATGAACATGAGTGCGGCGCTTGCAACAGAACTTGCGGGAAGCAATCCTGATTATCATATTGAAGATCTATACAAAGCGATCGAGGCAAAAGAGTATCCTTCTTGGACACTCTATGTTCAAATCATTCCCTTTGAAGAAGGCTGGTCAGCTGCTGTCAATCTTTTTGATGTGACCAAAACAGTCTCACAAAAAGACTATCCGCTGATTGAAGTGGGACGCATGACCTTGAATCGCAATCCAGAGAACTATTTCAACGAAGTCGAGCAAGTCACTTTTTCACCGGGCAATATCGTTCCAGGGATTGATTTTTCACCGGACAAACTATTGCAAGGTCGGCTGTTTGCTTATGGTGATGCGCATCGTTATCGAGTTGGCCCCAATAGCAGCCAGTTGCCGATCAATGCGCCGAAAGCGCCCGTCCACAATCACCAACAAGATGGCTTCATGAATACCAAAACGAATTCTTCAGGGATCAATTATGAACCGAACAGTTTTGATGGCGTCAAGGAAAACCCGCATGCCAAGGGCATCCACTATTCGTTAGAAGGAGAGATCGGTTCCTTTGAATACGACGAAGACTATTATAGCCAAGCAGGTGATTTTTATCGTTTGCTCTCAGAAGAAGAACGAACACGCTTGATTCAAACGATCGCGGGGAGTTTGGGACAGGTTCAAAATCAACAGATCAAAGAACGGCAGGTCATGCATTTTTACCGTGCGGACCCAGATTATGGCAGACGAATCGCTGAAGCAATCGATGTGAACATTTAAGAATGGAGGAAAAAGAATGTTACTGTTACATGTAGTTTTTGGCCTTTTATCTTTTGTCGGAGCAATGATGCTGGGGGTGGCCTTCAAAGGGCAGCTGCGAGAGCTTTCAAGGCTCCAGCAATGGGCAGTCGGTTTGAGTTATACGGGCACGCTGTTGACGGCGATTTTGGGGATCTTGTCTGCATCCTCTCATCCAATCATCGTGCTCGTGACCCTCGTAGGCGCATTGGCTTTTACGAAACGGACATTTTTGAGTGCCGATCAATCAAAAGAGCAATAATCGCAGATCGCAGCCACGTAGAAGGAAAAAGCGTGCGGCAATAAGTGAAAAAGTCCCTTGTAACGCTGCGTTCTCTAAATGGAGAACAGCCTTACAAGGGATGATTCGTAAGGGGCGACTGAAAGCTGAAAAAAAGCTTTTAAGAAGCGGCACTCAATGGTTGGTATCGTCATGTATTATCAAGTACAACTAATCGCAAAATCCTTGGATTGATCCGATTCAAGAGATGATTCCAATCGGCAGCATCAGGTATCGATTTTAATAAGACGCTTTCGACATCCAGCAAATACTCCGTCGCATATTCAGGGTAGTTAGTGATCAGCAAGTTGATATTTTTTTCCTTTAAGTACTCATGGGAAAGTTCGTTTGAATCAGGGTAGTACATTTCATGATAAAACCCTAGATATTTTCGGATAATGCTTTCGGCATGCTCGCAAACATATTCATTGCCTTCAAAAATAACAGCAATGATTCGCGGCTTACCCCAATTTTCTTCAATAATTGCTTCCATATGGAACGTGAGGCTTGTACAAAAATCATCCAAATGATCGAGAGAATAGAGATTTTTTACAAGCGGGTGGGAAAGGAGAAACTGGCGATTTTTCGCAAATTCTGCGGCAAACTTTTCTTGGACAAAGTCATTGAGGTCGTCAATATTGATATTCATCGTTGGCGATAACAATTCACGGAGTTTGACAACGATGAAAAAAGATTCTAGCCAAAGCAAGTCTTTTTGTTCATCCAAACTATGCCCGCGATTTTGTGCGTAAAAATCTGCAGTGATCTGTTTGATCTCTGGCCATTGGTTGTAATTGCGGCAAAACGCTTCGCTGGCTGCTAGGTCGGTGTTGATTTTGCGGCGACAAATGATACACGTCAAAAGGTAGACGGCTTCTTCTTGAGGGAATTCATAATGAAAATAACGCCGAATGATTGTTTTTAGCGCCTCATAATCAAACAGCAGATCATTTTTTTTGATCAGCTCCTTGAGTTGAGGGGAGGGGGCAGCAAGTAAACCACGTTTGCTGCGCTCCACGCTAATATAAAGGATATAAGCAAAATAAGAAAACGAAGAGCTCTGTAAGGCCTTCGTTTCCAAAAGATCAGTGATTTCCATCACCGCATCTTGGACATGGATCGAAGGGAATAGCGTGTGAACATTAATGTCAGACTCGTAGTAAAAAAGACAGAAAAATTTCCGAATATCGATCTCCGAACCTGCCAAAGAGACGGGGTCAGTTTTGATTTTTAAACCGAAAGGGGATAAAAAAGGCTGTATTTTTCGGAAATAGCTGATCAGCGCTTGTTCAGAAATATTAAGCGTTAAGCTCCAATCAAAGAGTGACTGCTGCTCATTATAAAAAGTACTTTCTAAAATTTGGAAAATCGGTTCATCTTTTACCAACTCTTGCTTTTGCTTTCGATACCTATCCTGATCGATTACTTCAAAAAGGTACCCGATTTTTGCTGTATGGATCGCAATCGTCCCGTTAAAGTGCTCTCGCAGGCTAGCGATGTCAGTAATCAACGTACGGGTACTGCTTTCGGTCACTTCAGCAAGTTCTCCCAATGTACGGGTGGGACTTTTCTCAAATTCATTTAACAATTGCAGCCAGCGAATCAACGTGCGGTTTCGCATGAATTTTAATTGAAATGTTTTCATGTCAGCCTCCAACAAAATAAGTTTAAATAATTATAGCATAATCATTTGCACAGAGAATGAAACCCTCAACTGATCGGCGTTTTTGGTCATAGTCCCTTGAAGACTCTGACTGCCAGCAGAAAACTTCTAAGAATATCAATTCTTCAGAGTAATTATAGCAAGGACCTGAGAAACCAATTGCCAAAAATCATACATAAAGGAGGAAAAAGGAATGGACCGTCGCATTGTTTTTTTAGCAAGTACCTATGTTGTATTGGGGATGGTGAAGATTCCGCTGGCTTTTCCTCATACAGGACATTCTTTTGAACCCCAAGTCAAGATAGTAAAAAACATGCCTGATGTTACTGATCGATCTGCCGATGCTGCTGCTTTGATTGCTGGAATGCTTCCTGGACATGAACATGGCTTTTCCGTAAAAAAAGCTAGACCATCCGCCGAAGCCTTACAGCCAATCATGCTAGAGGAGGTCTTTGGGAAGGAAGCGAGAACATCAGCTTTTCAAAAGGAGTCCCATCAGGTGATGCAAAGCAACTACCCGACGACGTATCATGGCCAGCTCAGCATGATGTTATCTGGAATCGCTCTTTATGGTCAGCGAAGGGAGGAGGCATCCATTTGTGTTTCCAACGTTTTTGAATAAAAAAGATCAGCGTAAGCTGAATGTATACAAAGAACTGGAGCATGCGCCCTTCATGACAAGATCAAGGGAGCAATTAATGGATCGTTTCGGCATGTCTCCATTTTTAGTAGGCAAAATAGTGGAAGAATTAGCTGCTGATTTCGTTCAGTTTGGCTTACAAAAAGAAGTAGCACTCAGCTGGGACGGGGAATCAATTGAACTGCACACGAATGGTCGATTTACTTCTGAGCTCCTCTTTTCTTATTACGCTGAGGAATCGATCAAATTTTCACTGTTTACGGCCATTTTTTGTGAACAGCTGCATTCCATCAACAGCTTTGCTTTGGACCACTTTTTAAGCCATACAACCGTCTACAATGAATTTAAGGAGCTGAAAAAAGCGCTGCAGGCATTTGCGATCGACATCAATAAAGAGTTTAAGTTAGTAGGGGATGAATGGCGCATCCGAGAAGTTGCTTTGCTTTTTTTTAGTATGAAGAAGCGCTTAGACCCATTATGGACCCCTCAGAATGCGAAAGAAATCAATCATTTTGCTCAGCTCTTTTTCGGGTCAGCTTTTTCTTGTAGCTATTCTTCCTATATGGATTTACGGTTGAAAATCTATTTAGGGATCGTGACTGTCCGTATTCGAAATCAGTCGTATTTGACGAAGCGATCACATGATGCTTTAGCAAAACGACCAGCAAACCAGAAATTCAAAGCGATACAAAGGTGGCTGCGCAGTGGAAAGACCATGGATGCAGAAATCGTCAGATCCGAGAGTCTGGGCTTACTAAGCTATTTGCTTGTGGAAGGTTGGCTTGAGGAGGAAGGGTTCATGCAAGACTCTTGCCCAGAGATTCTTCGCTTCAATCAGCTGTTTATGGATTTTTTGAGGCAACGACTGAAAGAGAACAGTCGCCAATACGAGGCTCGACTAAAAGAACAACTAATGAAGATCCACTATGAGTTGGTTCATTTTCCTTTGTACGTGAAATACAAATATACGATGACAGAGGTGACGTACTTCTTCGAAGCGTATCCTGAATATGTGGCATGGTGTCGAACATTTTTGGAAAAGAATAAAAAGGAGCAGGTACTATGGGAAGCAAAGGAATTTTTATTTTATCGCTATTTGCTCTTATTAGTAACTACGATTCCAATGAATGAAATTATTGAACCATTGTATGTCTGCGTCGACTTTTCATTCGGGGAAGCCTACAATCGCTTTATTAAAGAATCGATTTCCCGTATCGTCAATCTGAATATTTTATTCCAGCGTAGCCCTACGCCACAAACCGATTTGATACTTTCGGATATTGTTTTAGCAGAAAACAGCGGCATCGATCAAGTTTGTTGGTTAACACCGCCAAGGCCAGTAGATTGGGCGATTCTCACAGAAAAAATCCTCGACTTGCGAAAAATGAAGCACGAATAGAAAAGCTCCCAACGCTCGATGGAAGGTAAATGGAGCAAGAAGAGACAATTGAAACACTGTTGTTCAACGGGCAGCCGCCCATTTGAACAACAGTGTTTTTTTCTGATGACGCCAGAGGATCTTAGGCAACAGAAAAAAACTGCTGAAACCGAGGATCGACAATGCGTTGGATGCAAAACGTGATCTTTTACCAGTAGACCCATTCTCCAAAAGCTCGTTCTCTTTCGCTAGGGCGGGAGTCATTTGCTTGAGTCGAAAAAACGAAGCGTAGTATAATAAAAGAGAATTGATATTTATTTACTAATTGGATGGCAAGATGTTTTTTCAATAGAGGTTGTTAAGAGGAAAAAGAAAGAGAAAGGATTTCGCCTATGAAGCATTCGCAAAAAGGGGTAGCGCTTCTTTTGGTTTGCGGACAACTTTTAGCTGGTGTGCCCGTTTCAGCTGCGGTTGTTGCATCAGAAAGTACGACCGTTACCCAAACATCAGAAACAGCTGCACAAGCAAGTGACAGCAGCACAGCTGGGACGATCGAAGAAACCGCTCCAGCAGTGGAAGGACAAGTGCCCGATTCTGAGCAAGGATCGGTACCTGTAGAAAGTGTACCAGAAGGATCTGAGACAGCGCCGGAGGGGACAGAGCAAACCGAAGAACCAACCCCAGTTCCCCAACCGACCCCAGAGCCAGAACCAGAACCAGAGCCAGAGCCAGAGCTACCGAGTAAGCCAGAGCCTTCTCAGCCAGAAGAACCAACGCCAGCACCGAAACCAGAAAAACCAACACAGCCTGAAGCACCCAAACCTGAGACGCAGCCAGAGAAGCCCAAACCGTCAAAACCTGTAGAAACGAAACCGACACCAGAAGCAAACAGTGATGCAAGTCAAGAAACACCTGCGGCTGTGTCACCGATCATGCCACCAAGTACCCAAGCACCAAGCGCGCCAAGTCAATCCGATCCGACACCGCAGCAAGGCAGCGAAACGACCTTGACGGTCACACCAGTAAAAGAAGTGTGGGATTTTATCCAAGAAATTGGTGAAGATGCCCGAGAAATCGGCTTGAAAAATGATTTGTACGCTTCTGTCATGATTGCACAGGCTATTTTAGAGTCAGGCGGCGGGCAAAGCAGACTGAGTCAGGCGCCGTACTTTAATCTCTTTGGTATCAAAGGAACCTATCAAGGACAGGGTGTCGCTTTTCGGACACAAGAAGATGATGGTTCGGGAAATCACTATACGATCACGGCAACGTTCCGCCAATATACTGGCTACAAAGAGTCATTGATGGACTATGCTCGCTTGTTGAAAGAAGGGGTCGGGCAGCAGTCTGATTTTTATAAAGGCGTATGGAAATCAGAAGCGGCTTCTTATCAAGAGGCTGCCCGTTATTTGACTGGTCGGTATGCCACAGATACGACGTATAATCAAAAGCTGACAGCTTTGATCGAAGCCTATGCGTTGACCCGTTATGATCAGAAAAAACCTGATGTGACCGCAAGTGAGACGTATCTTTTTCCTGTTGAAAAAGCCGTTGTCACTTCTACTTTTGGCCCACGTTGGGGAAGCTTTCATCGGGGCGTTGACTTTGCCGCAGCGTTTGGGACCCCAATCCTGGCGAGTCAATCTGGAACGGTCATCCGTTCAGAGGTTCATCCTTCTTGGGGGAATTATGTAGCGATTCTCCATGAGGACGGGATGACGACGCTCTATGCCCACAATCAACAGAACCTTGTGAAGGTTGGTCAACAAGTGGAACAAGGAGAAACGATTGCCCTCATGGGTAGTACGGGCAATAGCACAGGCGCACACCTGCACTTTGAAGTCAGTGCATCGCCTAGCTTGAGCCAAGCGCAATTGGTCGATCCAATCGCTTTTTTAACAAAATAAGAATAGTCAAAAAAGAGAGTATCATGGATGCTTTCTTTTTTTTTGTCTTTTTCTAGTCATTGTTAGAATCGCCACTTTTTAAAATTTTTTTCACAAAAATAAAAAAAATATTTAAAAAAGGCGTAAGCGGATTCTTTATAATTTTTCACATAACAAGAACAGTTGCTAGGCCATGCTCTTTCAGATGGCTGGCAGTTGGGCTTGTTATCAACGAATTGAGAGAGGAGGATGAGCTATTGCTTCGAAAAAATTAAAGAAGAGCATTATTTTTAGTTTTTGCCTGACTGCACTACTGCATCCCTTACTGACTACGTCAACTCTCCAAGCCTATGAAGGCGAAACAGAAGTCTTAAGTGAGCAGATCGACCCGCAAGTAGCACAAACGGTGGATTCGGAAAGCTGGCTGCCTAGCAGTGAAACGGATGATACCGCCAGTGACGATCAGTCGGAGCAGGAATGGCAGCCAGAGACACAAGAAAGCAACCAAATCAATGATGCAAGCAATCAAGAAGCACCCGAAAATGAAGCGGATGAGTTTTCTCAGCTGCCGTCAGCACTAGAAAATGATGAGCCAGAGAAGGTAGAGACTACCGATTCACGGGAAGAACTAGAAGATTCGGAAGAACCCGAGCTTTTTTCCGAAAATGAAGCTGTTTTGTATCTTACTATTGAAAACCAGGAGCATCTTCGAGCCGTCTTATTAGGAGAAGTTTACACGTTAGTAAACGGCAGTAGTCAAAATTACGGCTCAATCAGTGATGATACCCATCTTGTATTGACGTTCTTCCAAAGTCTGCAATTGACTGAACCAATCAGCGGGATCGCCAGAAAAGTCATTACGTTTGCTGGTGGCAGCGAAGGAATCACCTTTTCCCAAGCAGCCCCGCAAAACAACATTGAAAATACGATGACCTTTCTTGATGCCCAACGACTGACATTTGAGAATTTGACCTTTTCAAATATCATGAGCGCCGGTGGACTTGTGCAAACGCAAGGATCGGTGAACCTGTGGTTTACGAACGTGAATTTTGTGAGCAGCAATGCGACTGGTCGATTCAGTAGCAATAATCAAGCGACGATCACCTTTACGGAAAATAATCGCTTAACGACGGGCACGACAGGGATCCCTGTGTTTTTTACCGCCAATCGAATCACGATCAATGATCATTTTCACGCAACGATTGCTGGTAGCGGATCGAATCCGCTTTTCGAAGCGAACCAAGTTGCTTTTGCAGAGGAAGCCAATTTTCGCTTAGAAAAGAGCAACAATGCCAACACCGGTGCAGTTATACGCTTAACAGGCAGCGGGCCTATGATGACGCTGGAACAAGCCAGTCACGTCTATGTCCGGCAAACAGGAATGTTTGTCACTGTAACGAACACCACCCAAGACAGCATCGTTCGGCTAGAAAATGGTGCGCACTTCGATGGTGGGTTAGGTCAAGGATTTTCGGGGAATACCACAGCAACGATTGGCGAGCTGCACTTAGCCAGCCACAGTAAACTGACCTTCAGTGAATTCGGCACGGTGGCTGCGTTTCCAGCAATCAATGTCGGTCGATTATTTAAAACTGAAGCAGCCTCATCAGAAGAGCAAGGAGTCATCATTGAGGGGAGTCGATCTGGAGGAACCACCGGGGCGTTTATTCATCTGCGAAGTGCCAATTCGATTGCTGAACTAGGCAGCTACACGAAAACGAGGATTCAACAGCAAGGACCTATGTTTACGGGGGTTGCCACCAGTACGATTACCATCGGCGATCATGCCGTAATCGATAATACCCATAGCTTTGGCTTCAATGGAAATACCAATATCAATGCGATCGATATTGGCAATCATGTGTCACTGAGCATTCAAGAACCGACCAATGCAGCGACTAGTTCGTACTACAATACCTTTTTTGCCAGAAGCCGCTTTACGGTTGGGGAGCACAGCAGCATTGTTGTACCTCGTAGAAGAACGATCAATACCTCAGCCCTTAATGCGGTGATCCGGTTAAACGTTACTGGCGGCAGGGTCGTCTTTGGCAAGCACAGTACGCTGGAAGCAAACCATCGTGGTGCCTTGATCCATGCACAGCTAGGCGAAGTGGTGTTTGAGGAAAACAGTCGGGTCGAAGCGGTCTTGAGCAGAGGGGTCACCAATGGGTTTGCAGTCAGAAACTTCACCATGAAACAAGGAGCGGAAATGGTGATTTCTGAACACACGGCCAATCAGCAAGCGGTGGCAAGATTCAATGTACAAAGCACGTTTTTGATGGAGCGAGGAGCCAAACTGACTTCAACCCGCAGTTCTACCGGAACTCAAGGAATGGTGCAGTTTGCTGCGGCAAATGCCCGTTTCGTGACAGAAGAAGAGGCGCAGATCCATTTAACACAAAGAGGTGCCTTGGTTGTGGGGAATACCTCTTCTGACGCCTTTATTGGGGCACGATCAGAACTAACACTCAATACGACGAGCGGCTTTACTGGCAACACCATGATGCGCCGTTTAGACGTCGGACCGGGCGCAAAGATCAATGTGACTGAACCAAGTACCAATGCGCTGAATCTGCAATATTTCACCTTTACGACAGAAATTTTGATTCGCGAAGAAGCGGAAGTGACTGTCACACGGACCAGCAATGTAAATGGTCCAGCCTTTCGCTTGACTGGATCAGGTTCACGTTTTACGACACTAGAGGGTAGTAAATTGTCGGTCAGCCAGTTAGGGATGGCGTTGCGTGGGGTAACAACGACCGATGTATCCCTTGGGAAGCGTTCCATCAATACGATCCAAACGGGTTGGGGCTTTACCGCTAATTATACGATTCGTTCGTTCGTCTTAGAAGATCAAGGAACGTATCGTTACACACAGCCAACCAGCGGTAGTACCGCGCCGGCGGTAGGGACCAATTACGCTTCTATTCGAGTCGCACAGCGTTTTGTCCTTGGAGAAGAGGCAGCGTTTCAAGCGACGAGAGCGAGAACAACCGCAGATTCACGATTTATTTTATTGAATTCAGCGAATTCCACGGTCTTTCTTGGCAAAAATTCTACATTTGACATCAGCCAATCAGGGGGCATCTTCCAAGTGCAGACTACCTCGACCTTGACTTTGGATGAGGGTGCCAAACTCAACGTATTGACGGAACGCGGATTGAATACAGCGAATGGTGGTGCTGGTGGTTTCAATCTAACCAATGCCTTTGGGACGATCAACGTTGGGAAAAACGCGGAGTTTATTGTCAGAGATGGCTATCAAAACCAACGAACAACGGCAGAATTTACGAATCGTCCGTTAGTAAATGTTGGTCGTACCTTTAACGTCGACGAAGATGCCACCGTGCTGATTGAAACGACGATCAATAAATCGCTATCAAGTGCGGTGCTGTTTTTCCGACAGGCAAATGCCCAGTTGAATCTATCAAACGTAAAATCCTTTGAATTAGCGCATCCAAGTGCAGTTTCTGGGGGGAGCAACGGCAACCTGCAACGGCTGATTCGTTCTCAAGCGAATTTCTTGGCAAATGGTCTGCGGATCAATGTGACGCATCAGAAGCTCACCCTATGGCAGGGAGCAAATCAGACAGCTACCTCGCCACCAACTGAAGAGTTCATTAATTTGTCTGGGGTGTTCCGCATCAACAGAAATAACGGCACGAATGCCAATGGGTTGCCAGCAGGCGTCTGGTCAGGAACAATGAATGCTGTTTCGCAGGCTTTTCTGATGACCGCTGAATCAGTCACGGGGTCAGTGACCTCCACTGGCAATCAGACACCGATCGAAACGGCGATCGCTCGCAACAATTTCAGTCGGTTACGCTTTTCTGAACCAGAAGGCTTAATGGCTCGGATCGATCCTTTAAGTGACCAATCGACGGAGATCACGGGGTTTATGTATGAGGAGGCTCAATCACGGATCACGTATGAGAATACTGAGGGGGAAACGGTGATCATCACCAATGAAACGGTCACTGAGAGTGGCGAGCGCATGATCCAATGGGGAGATTATCGTGACGAAAACCGAATCTATCGCTACTTTACGATCAAATTAGCAGAAAATGAACGATTAGAAACGGGTAGCAAGCTGAATGTCTTTCTTACCAAACCGGATCACGATTTTTACATTGATATCGATGTGGAGGTAACGGTCATCCAAGGGATAGAATACCAGGCATTCAACATCACCCTCGATCGTCAGACAATCAATCAACTGGCCACGGAAGAAGAATTGCACAAATTGATCATCAAAGAAAGTGACGCATCGGCGCGAGATGTATTAAGCAATGCAGATTTGACCGAGGAAATTCGTCTGGCTGAAACCAATTTAACTACAGATGTGACAGAAGATGGCACGTATTTTGCCGTATTAGAAGTCGGCAGCAAAACCTATGAGTTTACCGTAGGGATCGACGTTACAAGCAGCTTGGATCAATTATCCGTACGGATACCGACCCGCATGCTTTTCGAATCAATGTACGACAGTCAAGAAAGCAATCGTGACTTCACGAGCCCTGAATACGAAATCAGGAACAACTCGTATGTGGGGGTAGCTGTCAAAGTCAATCGACTAATCGTTGAAGATTCTGCTGGGATCGTCCTTCTAAAAGAGGGGGAAGATCCGTTAGATTATGCTGAACCAGATCCAGAATCGGAAGAAGAAGACCCAATCTTAACGGAAGAAGACATTTCGCAACCGTTGTTGGCATTGAATGTCATGACCGAACAAGCGACGGTTCGCCTATACGATCAGATGCCTGAAGCGGACTTGGTTTCTATGCCTGCCCGCAACCAATCCGCATTGACGCTAGGCGGCACATTTTATGGCAACTACCCTCTATGGATCGTTGATTCGGAATACGAGGAGGGCGGTTACTACGAGGACAATCTGCGCCCGCAATATCGCTTTGTCTTAAGATTCGTTCCTAAATAACACGAAGGAGTGGTTGTAATGACAGTGGAAAACCAAAAGAACAAAAAACTGTTTTTCCTTTTGTTGCTGCTCTCCTTTTTGGGTGGTATCGGCTTTTATTACTGGAATCAGCAACAAGTGAATGTTCCTGTGATCAGTGCCGATCTTTTACCAGAAATCGGCGATGCTTCCGATCGTGAAGTCGCTGAAAGAGCGCAAGAGGTAGCAGATGCGAATTATTTTACGCTGACAATCAATCCTTCTGCGGTTTTTGAAGCTGGCGATCGCGAAGGGTCCATTGAGATCATCAATCCGGCAACCAATGTTTATCCGATTGCAGTCGACATTCATTTAAATGAAACCGAGGAAATGATTTATTCTTCGGGTGCCATCTATCCAAATCAGCAAATTTTGACCGCTAAGCTTGCTCGTCCCTTAGAAAAAGGTGAATATGCAGCCACGGCGACGGTGAACATTTATGACCCCGAGACACATGAAAAGCAAGGGGTCACAGAAGCAGCAATGACGATAAAGATTCATAATTAATTGACAGGAAAAGGAGAAAACAGAATGAAAAAAATTAGCTCAATCGTATCAGCAAGTATTGCAGCACTGACTTTATTGGCTGGAGGTGTGACCGCAGCAGCGACGGCACAATCCATCAATGCAGAAACCAGTGGGGATGTCCAAATCAACGGGATCATCGGCAGCTTTGACAACACAACCCCTGGACCAAACCCAGGTGACCTTAATGAATGGATCAATGTAACGATTCCGACGACTGCTTTGTTCTATACGACGCAAGAATCAGGCCATCAAGAAATCGTTTCGCCTACGTATACGATCACTAATAATTCTGCAAAAGGAGTGATCGCTACAGTAGCGGATGTCATTGACCCAGTAACGATCGAACCAATCAATCAATTAGCAGTCAATGACATTGACTTGATTACCGAAGGAGTCGTAGATGTTGTGGAAACCGACCTGTTTGAATTAGGATCAAATCAAACCAACGCAAATGTGGGTGAGTTTGTTTTTTCTGGAACAGCGACACCTCAACAAGATGCAAAAGAGATCAATCCAAGCTTTAAATTGGTTCTAAACTTTGCCCCAGTAGTTGAGTAAAACAAACGAAAACGCGAGGAGGGAACTGTGTGAGACATGTTCAAGGGAAATACGTACTAATCGTCCTCCTGTTTGTTTTGTTTGTGACACCCAGCCAAAGCTATGCACAAACTGCGAGCGGGAATGCAGCCACTCGCTCTGTGCAAGTCCAAGGGCGTATCGGAGAAACTGACGACAAGCTGGATGAAGAACAGCTAGATTCGGATGCCGTTGGAGACGATGGGAGAACCAAAATCGTTGCAGATGTTTCGGCTATTAACAAAGGCTCATTACCGAAAACCGGCAGTGAGCAAGCAAAAATAGCCTCTATTGCAGGGGTATTCCTTTTAGGCATTAGTTTTTATTTGCTTAGCAACAGGCAGCTAAAAAAGAACTGAAATAAAGAGGACTATCCGAAATCAAAAAGAAGCAGTAGCTCGAACCAAACTGCTTCTTTTTTTTCGGTACAAACGAAGCGAAAGCGACAAGCGATAAGTGAAACGACAGAGGAGAAGAACATCAGGCACATTTAGACAAATAAAGAAAACATAGTCGATTTTTCACGCAGCAACTTTTTCACGCAGCAGCTTTTTCAAGCATGAAGCAAGACGCGCATCCGCCCTAGGTGGTCTCTGAGGAAAGCAAAAGCGAAATCCTTGCACTATTTTCAATAGCCGATAAAATAATTGTTATACAACAGTAGTCTGGAATCCACGCTTTTTTTCATCAGGCTATGAAAAAACCGATTTTTTATGTAGGATGAAAACCGATATAATGAGACTGCTTAGGCGCCTTTCATGCGTAATTTAGCCGCAAAAAAAGAAATTTTTTAGTAAGGAGCTTATGTTTGAAAAATTTTCAATTGAGTTTTGTCACAAGCAAATCGACCGTCCGATGGCTGCAAATTCTAAGTGAATTTGAAAAAAATGAAATTTGCAGTGCCAGTCAATTGGCTGAAGTAACAACTAGTACCACCAGGACGATTGGCAAAGACATCAGTCAGATCAACGAGTATTTCTGTGGGCTGATCCTGATCACTTCCACCAATCAAGGCTATTCGTTTGAACTATTTGATTATTCACAGTATGAAAAGAAAAAAGCCTCGCTTTTAGCGAATGAACCGCTCTTTATTTTATTGGAAAATATTTTTATTGGAGAGTTAAAGACGATCGATGAGTGGGCGGACTGCTTGTTTTTATCCAAGAGTACCTTATCGAAGTACTTGCAGCGCATTCATGAACAACTGGCACGTTTTGATCTCCAGCTAGCATTAGATCCTGTGAATATCGTTGGGGAAGAAGCAGATATCCGCAATTTCTTCTGTACCTTTTTTTATGAAACGGACAGCACCCCCCACACTGTATTTCCGCCAGCAGCGGTCCAGCAGGCAGTAACGGAAATCGGCAGGATGTTTGACAAAAATAGTTACCACACCGTTTCGTTTTCACAATACACGTATCTGCTCTATATTTCGCTTGAGCGATTTATGCAAGGTAAGACTGTGCAAATCAACGCCGAATTGTACCACGCCTTGCGACACAGTATTCAGCTGATGCATTTTCAACGAATCAATGGGGTCATTGAAAAGTACTTTCAATGTCGATTGACGAACGATGAACTTATCTTCTTATTTGTTAGTATTATCACAAAGAAAAAACTGCAAAATGTGATCGTCGAACAAAAGTTTTGTCTTTCGTATAATCATTGGACAGAGATCCGCACGTTGACCAACGATTTTTATCAGATGTTGAAGGTATCGTCGAAAAAGCCCAAAGAGGATCAGATTCTGATTGAATCCTTTTTTACCTCTGCTAAATTGAAGGAGTGCTTATCCACGTCTGCCAATCGCAATATCTATGATGTGAATGCGTTTATTAAGAAAACCTTTCCTAAGGAGTTTGCTGCTTACCGAGAGTTTTTAGAAAATAGTCGCGAGTACCACAACCTTTATTCTGAGGAGTATCTGACGGATTTTTGTGCAAACTTAGTGATTTATATCGAGTCTGTTCGAGAACGTCATTGGTTTCCCCGAAAAAATATCGCCTTTATCTTCGAAGGAAATAACAATATCGTTCAGTACATTGAAGGCTGGTCTAACCGCTATTTTAGCCGATCCCATCAAGTCTTTTATCCTGACTCAGGGGAAGTCAATGCTCAGTATTTGGAACAAAACACCATCGATCTGCTAGTGACGAACTATGCCGAGCATGCGACCGAATTTCGAGATATCGTTGAATGCATCGTCTTCAAAACGATTCCTTCTTCTTCTGACTGGAATCGATTGCTTGAACGGATCAATCCTAACGTCACCCGCCAATTTGCCTTAAAAGACCTCTTCTAGTTTCCCATTATGTTTTGACCTAAAGAGCTGCTAGAAAGGGCCTTTTACATGAAAAGAAAGCATTTTTCCTTCACCGCTTAAACAGTGAAAAGGAAAGATGCTTTCTTTTTTAATGGCTTGACTCTCCGCAGCTGTGCAGGAGTGTGGGGAGGGGAAGTGGGGAGTGCATCAGGTACGGATGCAAGCCTTTGGAACCAGCGGTTTTCAATTCAATCGATCGATGTGGGCGAACTCATTGGGCTTCACTTAAGTAAATCAAACTCCAAGGCGCCTTTTGGTTTAGCTGAAGACCGGTCAATTCTCGATAGAAACAGGTTTTGTCTTTGACCGTCAGCTGAATGATCTCTTCTTCCGCATACTCATTTAAAGAAGAAATTTTTAAAACATAAAGTTCTTTTAGTATTTGCAGCTGTGCGTCGATATCTAGTAGCAACGACATTTTTTCGAAAAAAGTACCCTCTTCTTGTTCATAGATCGCCAAAAATCGTTGGCGCAAAGAGAGATAAAAATTAAAGATTTTCGGATGGGTATAAGAACAGGGCGAGTGGATAAATTCTTCGTCAAAAAAGTTTAAATATTCTTCGGCTGATTTGATCGTTTTTAAGTTCATATCAATACTCCTTATAAGTGTTAGGAAAAAGCGACAATACGTGTCATTATCAAAAACAGTCACTGTTAAGCAATGTCTTACTGAGAAGGTCCGTTTGTTTTTTTAAAATGATTGGGGGAAGGACTTTCGCTACATTCAATGTACAGGATATTCCAAATTGGCTCAAACGCGTTTTTTCGTAACCATACGAAGATTTGTTTTTCGCTGGTATTAACGTCAAAAATGTTCAAATATTCTGATAATTGTTGTTATAAAAAGAATATTTCCGAAAAGGACCAAATTGCTGGCTTTCCATTCTTTGCCAGCAGGTTGTTTTTTCATTCGCTGAAATCATGGTCGCAGACAAAGCAGCATCAATTGACCGATAGGCTCATCCCCGTCATTTTTTCAAAGGTGTGATACTATAGAATTATCTAGAAAAACGATCCTTTGATTCAAGCTGCCAATGCCAAAACAGTGCCAAGACACGCAGTTGCAGTGAGACGCAACCGTCTGTTTTGACGAGAAGGTTTGGCTAAATAGGGTCGTTCATTAAAGCAAACGAGGAGCAATTCAATGAAAGAGAAAAAAACAGTTGTAGTGATCGGCGGCGGACTTGGTGGTCTATCAGCGGCGGTCTCATTAGCCCAAAATGGCTTTGATGTATCATTATATGAAAAAAATCAACACTTAGGCGGCAAGTTGAACCGACTGGAAACAAACGGCTTCGGCTTTGACTTAGGTCCTTCGATTTTGACGATGCCGCAGATTTTCGAAAAGTTATTTACTGGCAGCAATCGCGATATGGCAGATTATGTTGCGATTCGCCGATTGCCATTGGAATGGCGCTCCTTTTTTCCTGACGGCACCAAGATCGATCTCTATGGCGATCTTGCACGTATGGCAAAGGAAAACCCGCACTTGTCGGAAAAAGACATGGCCGAGTACCAAGACTTTTTGGACTATGCGCAAAAGATTTATGAAATCACAGAAAAAGGCTATTTTGAGAAAGGCTTAGATACCACGAAAGAAATCTTGAAGTATCATGGCGTGATCAAAGCGCTGAAAGGCTTTGATTATTTCTCTTCGATGCATGATGCCATTCAAAAACGTGTCAGCAATCCGCAGCTGCAAGACATGTTGAGCTATTTTATCAAGTATGTCGGCTCATCTCCTTATGACGCTCCAGCCGTCTTGAACATGATGATCTATATGCAGCATGCCCAAGGTGTCTGGTACGTGCCAGGCGGGATGCACCGTTTAGCCGAGGGCATCGTTCGCTTAGCAAAAGAGATCGGTGTGACCTTCCACACGGGACACAAAGTGGAAAAATTGATCGTTGAACAGGAACAGATCCGTGCCGCTCGTTTGGATGATGGCACGTTGATCGAAGCCGACTATTTTGTTTCCAACATGGAAGTGATCCCGGCCTATGAAGAGCTGTTAGAAGAAGCGCCGACCTTTACTCAAAAACTGGAAGAAAAATTTGAACCAGCAAGTTCTGGTTTTGTCTTGCACTTAGGGGTCAAAACCTCCTATCCGCAATTGGCGCATCACAACTTTTTCTTTTCAAATGCCTCAAAAGAAAACTTTGATCAAAATTTCCATCAGCACCAGCTGCCAGAAGATCCAACGATCTATTTGGTCAATGCCAACAAAACCGATCCTTCGCAAACAGTGGCAGGGCATGAGAACATCAAAATCTTGCCTCATATCCCATATTTGCAGGATAAGCCCTTTACGGAAGCGGAATACGATGCCTTTCGTGAACGGATCTTGATCAAGCTGGAAAACATGGGCTTAACGGATCTACGCAAGCACATCGTGTATGAAGACCGCTGGACACCCGAAGACATCCAAAAGAATTATTTGTCACATCGCGGTGCCATCTACGGCACGGTCTCTAACCGCAAGAAAAATCATGGCTTTAAACACCCGAAACACAGCGAACGCTACGACAATCTATACTTCGTTGGCGGTACGGTCAATCCAGGGGCCGGCATGCCGATGGTGACCCTCAGTGGCCAGCAAGTCAGTGAGATGATCACTAAAAGAGAACACTAAGACAAGAAAGGATGATGACTGTGTACCTGCTGCTCGCTGGTATTTGCGCTGCTTGGCTAGCAGGCTGGCTGATTTTTTTCCGCCTGCCGACGATACCCACCCGCAAGGAGACAGCCGCATCCAAAGACTTGACGGAGAGGGGAGAACTGTCGATCATCATCCCCGCCCGCAATGAAGCAGAAAATTTGCCGCAATTGTTGGCGTCCTTGCAGCAGCAAACCCTTCATCCTGTGGAGATTTTGGTGGTTGATGACGGATCGGAAGACGAGACGATCGCCTGTGCCAAGGGCTTCGGTGCGACGGTCTTGCAAACCACTGCTGATTCTGCTGGGAAAGCGGCGGCTTGTTGGTTAGGCGCCTCACAAGCGGTGGGCAAGTATCTATTATTTTTGGATGCCGATACCTTCTTTCTAGCAGAAGATGGCTTAGAGCGTCTTTTCGCTGTGTATGAGGAGCGATCGGGACAAGGACTGCTCTCGGTGCAGCCCTATCATCAAACGAAGCGCCTGTATGAACAACTGTCTGCCGTCTTTAATGTCGTCTTACCTGTCGGGTTGAACCGCTTTTCTATCGTAGGCGAAAAACTCTCAGCTGGCGGCGCCTTTGGTCCGTGTATTTTGTGCAGCAAAACTGGGTACCTTCAAGCCAATGGACATCAGGACATGCCACAAGGAATCTTAGATGATCTAGCATTAGCGAGACGCTTTAAGAAAAAACGCTTGCCGATCGCCTTGTATGGTGGAAAAGACTTGGTGGCCTTTCGGATGTATCCAACTGGTGTTCGTCAACTTGTTCAAGGCTGGACGAAGGACTTTGCCACTGCTTCGCAATCCACTCACCCTTTGATTATGGCGGGCGTCATCTTGTGGATCAGCGGCGGCATTGGGGTACTGGCGGCACCATTTCTGATGGAACCGCTTTGGCTAGGACTGCTTTTTTATGCTGCTTATTTTGGACAAACTCTATGCTTTGCCCGCCGTGTCGGCAATTTCAACCGAATCCTGTTGCTTTTTTTCCCATGTTACTTTCTTTTTTTCCTAGGCTTATTTGGTTGGTCGTGGATCCAAACCCATTTGTTGAAATCCGTGACCTGGAAAGGACGCAAAATCAATTTATAGGAGGCGATGCACATGCCGCTGATCACCTTATCTCCACTGCTCTTGCTCATTACAGACAGCTTGGCTTGGCTGCTGTTTCATCTAGGCATCTCCTTTGGCTTGCGCAAAGTCAGTGATGCCTTTTTTGAACGTCATGCCAACTGGTTCCGTTCTTTTGCCTTTGAAAAAGGCGGTAGGATCTGGGCGGAGGTGTTTCGTATTCGTCAGTGGAAAGACAAATTGCCCGACGGCACTGTGATTGCCAAAAAAGGCTTTGACAAATCCCGCTTGGCTCAACAGCAAAAGGACTATCTGGAAAAATTCGTCATCGAGACACGCCGAGCAGAGCTGACCCATTGGCTGCTGATGGTTCCAGCACCGTTCTTTTTCCTCTGGAATCCTGCGTGGGCGGGCTGGGTGATGATCGTCTATGCGTTATTGGCTAATTGCCCATTCATCATGATCCAACGCTACAATCGCCCCCGTTTGGAGCGAGTCTTGCGGAAAAAAAGTGCCCTGCAAGTCAAGCAGAAGGCGACGGTCTAGGTTCCTGTAGGTGCCGCTTTAAGATTCGCTGAAAAATAGGCAAACTGGAAGTCAAAAGGATCGGAGGGCAACTGCCTTCGATCTTTTTTAAAAAATTGGTGTTAATTTTTATGGGATGTGCCAAGTCCATTTTTTGTACACTAAGGTCATTCAGAGGAAAGGGTGATCGTATGTCATCAGAAGGATGTGGGCAAATTTTCGAACTGCCATTGCAGACTGCTGCATTGGTTGATTGTGTGTTTGGACAGGCACGAAGTATTTTTGTAAGTGTAGAAAAGAGGGAGGGATGCGCAAGATGATTGAAGATAGCCGACAACGGGACCACTATTACGACATGCTGATTGAAAAAAATTCCCAATATGAAGGGATTTTTTACGTTGGGGTAAAAACCACCGGCGTCTTTTGCCGTCCCACCTGCCCAGCGAAAAAACCGCTCAAAAAAAATTGCGAGTTTTTTCAGACGGCACAAGAAGCGCTGCTGGCGGCGTATCGTCCCTGCAAACGATGTCGCCCGCTCAGCTCGCCTAGCCACTTATCCCCTGACGTGAAAAGCCTGGTGGAAGCCGTGGAGAGTAACCCAGAGAAAAAGTGGACCGACAAAGATTTTGAAGCACTAGCGATCCATCCCAATACCGCACGCCGACAATTCAAAAAATATTTTGGCATGACCTTTATCGAATACTCCCGTGCACGCCGCTTAGGATTAGCGTTTAAGCAGATTCGTGAAGGAGAACCGCTGATCCAAGCGCAATTAGAAGCCGGTTTCGATTCTGGCAACGGCTTTCGAGATGCGTTTTCTCGGATTATGGGGGAGTTGCCTTCCAACAGCCGCGAAAAAACGATTCTTTCTTCTGCTTGGCTTGAGACCAAGCTGGGATCGATGTTGGCGATCAGCGACCAGCAGCAGCTTTACTTGTTAGAATTCGTGGATCGCAGAGGGCTAGAAACGGAGATTGCTGTTTTGAGAAGCCGCTTGAATGCAGTGATTATTCCCCAGCAAACGGCAATCATTCAGCAACTCAAACAAGAACTGACGGAATATTTTGCAGGGAATCGAACTGCCTTCACGGTACCCATCGCATTGATCGGCTCTGATTTTCAAAAAGCCGTCTGGCAGCAGCTGTTGGCGATGAAGATTGGAGAAACATACTCCTACAAACAATTGGCACAGCGAATCGGCAATGAAAAAGCTACCCGAGCTGTTGCCAATGCCAACGGAAAAAACCAATTGGCGTTGATCGTTCCATGCCACCGTGTTATCAATAGCGATGGCAGCATCGGCGGCTATGGTGGCGGGATCGAACGCAAAAAGTGGCTGCTGGCTTTGGAAAAGCAGGTGCAGCCGACCACAATGATCTAAAAAGGACAAGTATGCGTCGGAATCAGCGCTTCATTGATCGGTACATGGAATGGATCGAATCCTTTTCATTAAAATATATATTTAGCGGAACTTATGGAACCTTTCATAAGTTCCGCTTTTTTTTCTTAGATTTGGCGGGTTCATAGAGAAAAGGCGGGACCGTCGTTAGTGTCTAAGTGTTCTTTATCTCTACAAAAATAAGCATTGAATGATTTTCTTAAATAACCAAAGCATATCCTTTTACAACTTACAAAAAGTAAGTTATGATTATCTCGAATTCGAAATAAAGAGGTGAGGAAAATGGCGCATCAAGAAGAAGCGCTCAAAGCGTACATCGGTTTGCTGCGTACGGCGAGTCGTTTGGAACAAGTGGCAAAAAAAGATGTTCGTTGTTATGGCTTAAATATCACAGAGTTTTCCGTACTGGAATTGCTTTACCATAAAGGCACCCATACGACGCAAGCCATCAAGGAAAAAATCTTGATCGCCAGCAGCTCCACAACCTACGTGGTCGATCAATTAGTCAAAAAAGGCTGCGTGCAACGGGAACCTAGCCAAGAAGATCAACGGGTAACATACGTCAGTATTACGGAAGCAGGCAGGGCATTGATGGAGAAAATTTTCCCCAGTCATGCACAAAAGATTGCGGCGAGTTTTTCCGAACTCAGCAGTGAAGAATTGCAACAACTAAAAACAATTTTACGAAAAATAACTTACGATCAGAAATGAGGAAAAGAAAATGAGAAAACAAGACCAATTATTAGGGGTACACCATGTGACGGCTATGACAAGTGATGTGGAACGGAATTACCATTTCTTTACAGATGTGTTAGGGATGCGTTTAGTGAAAAAAACCGTCAATCAAGATGACATTTATACGTATCATACTTACTTTGCGGATGATTTAGGGACACCGGGAACGACCATGACGTTCTTTGATTTTCCCAATACCGCTCGTGGTAGCAAAGGAACCAATTCGATCACCCGCACCAGTTTCCGAGTACCCAGTGATGCAGCCCTTGATTATTATGCCGCACGCTTTGATGAATTTGAGTTAAAACACGAGGCAATCACCACCGAATTTGGGAAAAAAGTGTTGCGCTTTTGGGATTTTGATACGCAAGCCTATCAACTGATCTCTGATGAACACAATACTGGCGTGAAAGCTGGTACTCCTTGGAAAAAAGGACCCGTTCCTACTGAGTTTGCGATTTATGGCTTAGGTCCTGTTGAAATGTCTGTTTCTTATTTGGCAGATTTCAAAGGGCTGCTGGAATCCGTCTTTGATTTCAAAACCATTGATCAAGTAGACAATCGCTATTTGCTAGAAGTCGGTGAAGGCGGCAATGGCGCCCAAATCGTTTTAGTGGAAGATACCACGAGCCCGCAAGCACAACAAGGGGACGGCGAAGTGCATCATGTGGCTTTTCGTTTAGCCCACCACGACTCGTTAGCAGTCTGGCAAGAAGTCTTTGATAACTTGGGATTGGCCAACTCTGGCTATGTCGATCGCTACTATTTTGAGTCGTTGTATGTGCGCATCGGCCATATTCTTTTTGAACTAGCGACAGATGAACCAGGGTTTATGGGGGATGAGCCGTATGAAACATTGGGTGAATCCTTATCATTGGCACCATTTTTAGAAAATCGCCGTGAATACATCGAAGGAGTCATCAAACCCTTCAATACAAAACGCGCCTAAGGAGGCACATAGTATGCAACCCATTCAACAGATCCACCATATTTCAGCCATCGTAGGCGATCCGCAAACGAACGTTGCCTTTTACCGTGACGTGTTGGGGTTGCGCCTCGTCAAACAAACCGTCAATTTTGATGATCCCTACACGTATCATCTTTATTACAGCAATCAAGCGTTAGAAAATGGGACCATCATCACTTTCTTCCCTTGGGCAAATGCCCATCCTGGACGAGTAGGAAGCGGACAAGTCGGCACGATCGCCTTTCGTATTCCTAAAGGCAGCAGTGCCTATTGGCAAGAACATTTGGCGAAACATCAAGTAACTGTCCAAGAAAGTACATTGTTTGACCGGCCAACTTTAGAACTTCATGATCAGCATGACCTGTCTTTGGCGCTAGTCGAAGCCGAAGAATCGGCGGAAACACCAGCGATTGTAGGCTTTCATGGGGCCGTCTTGCTTTCGGCACAACCAGAAGCGACTATTCAAACGCTGGCAGATGATCTAGGACTGAACATTTTTAACAAAACAGAGAAAAGCACCCATCTTCATACCGCAGGCACCCTCGCTCATGAGATCGTCGTGCCCCATGAAGCACTGCCAGCAGGGCGCTGGGGTGTCGGCACCGTCCATCACATCGCGTGGTCTGTGCCAACGGAAGCAGTGCAAAAAGAGTGGCAAGAGTACTTGTACGATCAAAGATACGGAGTCACTGAAATCAAAGACCGCAACTATTTCAAAGCCGTCTATTTCCAAGAGCGGGGCAACATCGTCTTTGAGATCGCAACAGAAACCCCAGGCTTTTTCGTTGATGAACCATTAGAAACGCTGGGACAGCAGTTGATGCTGCCAGCCCAATTTGAAAGCCGCCGTGTAGAGATCGAGGATCGCTTGCCAGACTTATCGGTTTAGAAAAAAGGAGACGCTGTATGCACTATTTAGATCCCAAGGATTTGACCCAACGAGAAAATTATAAGCTACTGATTGGCTCCATCATTCCACGGCCAGTGGCAGTGGTCAGTACGCAATCAGCCGATGGTATCGTCAACATCGCCCCATTCAGTTTTTTTAACATCGTCAGCTCAGAACCCGTGATCCTCTCGTTGGCTATCCAGCGCAAAGAGGGGGAACTGAAAGACACCGCCCGCAATCTGTTGGCGACGAAAGAAGCCGTCGTGCATATTTTGGATCAAACAAATGTCCAAAAGGCCAATAAAACCGCGGCATTATTGCCCGCAGACCAAAGCGAGTTGACGGTTTCTGGGTTTACCACAACGACATCGAAAACGATTGCCGTTCCTGGCTTGAACGAAGCCAGTGTACGCCTAGAAACGATTCTGCATCAGCACGTACCCATCAAAAAAGACCAGCAGACCACTGCCGATCTCTTATTGTTGGAAGTCGTCGGCTACCAGATTGCAGAGGATGTCTATCAAGACGGCAAGATCGATCCCCGTGCGTTACAAGCAGTCAGCCGGCTAGCGGGAAATTCTTACGCAACGATTGGGGAGATTTTCGATATCAAACGACCAAGTTAAAGGAGGAACTTCGATGAAAGCAATCTACCAACAAGGAGCAGCCGACGCACCAGTTTTGGTGCTGCTCCACGGCACTGGTGGCGACGAACAGTCGTTGCTGGAAGTAGGCAAAGCCCTTGATCCCCAAGCATCACTATTAGGTATTCGCGGGAACGTTTTAGAAAACGGCATGCCCCGTTACTTCAAACGCCTAGCTGAAGGGGTGTATGATGAAGCCGACTTAGCACTTCGCGGCGACGAATTAGCCGATTTCATTCGGCAAGCCGCCAAAGAATACAACTTTTCATTAGCCCAAGTGGTACTGGTGGGTTATTCCAATGGCGCCAACATTGCCATTCGCTTATTACTAAATGATAGCGACCACTTTAAAAAAGCGATCCTCTACCACGCCATGTATCCAGTCGAGAATTTACCGACGAATTCCTTGCCTGACACTCATGTGTTTCTGAGTTTTGGCAGAAACGACCCAATCGTTTCCTTAGCTGACAGTGCTTACGTCCAAGAGATCTTCACCTCACGGGGTGCAGCCCTTTCAACCATTTGGACCCCGAGTCATCAGTTAACGTATGAAGAAGTTGAACACTCACGCATGTGGTTGACCGAACAATAAAGCAGTGCCTCTTTCCTAATCAAACAGCGATCCTGCTGGTTGGTTAGGTTTTTTTGTTTCACGTGAAAACAGGAAACAGACTTGCTTTAATTACACCGAGTCAAGAGTATTTGCTGAAACATTGAATTATCTCTAGTAACCCAATTTTTTTTCATATAAAAATAAAAATTGTGATGAAAGCGATAACAAAAAGTTTGTGAAATACCTTAAACTATAAATACAGTCGCAATGGAAAGGAGGAATATGAGAGTTATGGAAGAATTCTTTGACACAAAATTGACAGATGTGATTGAAACCAATGGGAATCAAGAAGAATACTTTACCTGCATCTTTCAAAAGCTAAAAGAACAAGGATATGTTCAAGATAGTTTCTTGTTGGCGATCACCAATAGAGAAAAAGATTACCCAACGGGATTAAAGACCCAATTCATGGGAATTGCAATACCTCATACAGAACCACAACATATCAAAAAACCATTTATTTATTTAACGAAGCTCAAAACACCCATTGAGTTTGGACAGATGGGCTCGTGTGATGAATATGTGCAAGTTCGTTATATTTTTGTTTTAGGATTTGATAAAGGTGATCAGCAATTAGTTTTGTTAAAGAATTTAATGGCGATGTTCGCTGATGAGAGCACTATGAACAAGCTGTCTCAAGATATCACTGCAGATGAAATGTATCAATTAGTAACACAATATTTTAAAAATAGATAGGAGAGAAGTAATGATGAAGATCCACAATATTTATGAAGCACCGTTTATCAAGGAAATGTGTGAAGCAACAAGGAACTTGTGGAACAACGGGTGGGCAGAAAGAAATGGCGGGAACATCAGTTATCGTATAGATGAAGAGGAGGTTCAGTTTTATCTTGATACGAATCGAGTGGTTTATGAAGCGGCATTAGGTTTTGAAATTCCTGAACTGGCAGGTATGATCTTTTTAGTCTCAGGATCAGGTAAATATTTTAAAAATGTTTGGCAAAATCCAGCAGATAATTTGGTCATTTTAAAAATCGATAAAGAAGGGAAGCACTATCAAGTTTTGTGGGGACTTGAAACGGGCGGGATTCCTACGAGTGAACTTGCTTCTCATCTTAAGTGTCACGCAGTGCGTCTTCGTCAAGATTCGGAACATCGAGTGATTCTACACACCCATTCAATTGCTATTTCGGCGATGACTTTTGTTCATGATTTAGATGAAAATCGCTTTACTAAGACATTGTGGGAAATGATCACAGAATGTTTAGTCGTTTTTCCCGATGGAGTTGCTGTCTTACCGTGGATGGTCGCAGGGACAGTTGCGCTTGGGGAAGCTTCTGCAGAGAAAATGGCATACTCACGAATCGTGGTTTGGCCGCACCACGGTATTATGGGTGCCGGACAATCCATGGACGATGCCTTTGGATTGGTTGAAACTGCTGAAAAAGCAGCTGATATCTATATGCGAGCAATCGCTGCACCAACAGGAATCGTTCAAAAGATTACGGATCAACAACTTTGGGATCTAGCCGATCGCTTTGGTGTAACGCCTAAAGCTGGCATCTTAAACGAAAGAAAATAAAAAGGAGGAAAGAATTATGAAGAAGGTCAATGTCATTTCAGTATGTGGTTCGGGAACTGTTACAAGTTCGATGGTTGCGGGCAAAGTTAAAGACTTTTTAGAAGAAAATGGTTATAAGGCAAAAACGGTAGAAGTCAATCCAGGGGGAGTTGATGGGGAATTGGCTTCTGGTCAATGGGATGTGATTGTCCATACAAGTCCTTTGAAAGGAAAATATGAGATTCCAACGATCAATTCTGTAGGATTGTTGACAGGAATGGGGGAAGAAGAATTCTATGAGGAGCTGCTAAAAACAGTTGCAGCGATTGCTGGGTAATTCGAGAGAACTAAGAAGAGGAGGGGGAACCTTTGTTAGAGATTTTATCGAATATTATGGATTCGTTTGGGGCTGCGATCGTCGTTCCAGTGATTATTTTCTTTATTGCTTTAGTGATGAAAGTAAAACCCAAAAAAGCGTTTAACGCAGCACTGAATGCAGGAATCGGCTTAACCGGATTCAATATGATTATCGGCGCATATTCGCCGATCGTTACGCCAGTCGTACAAAGAATGGTAGCAGAAACAGGGGTAAACTTAAGGATTTTAGATACTGGTTGGCAGGCTACGAGTGTTGTTGCCTATTCTACACAAGTTGGGATGATTTTCTTAGGTTTGGGATTGCTTATGCAGCTCATTTTATTCGTTTTGAAATTTACCAATATTTTCATGCCTTCTGATTTATGGAATAATTATTCCTTTATGCTTTGGGGCTCGATGCTTTACATCGCAACGGGAAATTTATGGCTCTCAATTGGTTTGATGGTCCTTTCAAATCTGTATTGCTTTGTTTTTTCCGAGATCGTCGCCAAAAGATGGTCGACGTATTATGGTTATCCAAGCTGCACGATCACCGCACCACACCATATTTGCTCAGTTCCTTTAGCAATTGGCATCGATTGGATATTAACGAAGTTGGGAGCTAATAAGGTACAATGGAATCCAGAAAAAATCCAAGAAAAACTAGGGTTTTTAGGTGAACCGACTTCATTAGGACTCGTACTTGGTTCTCTGTTGGGATTAGCAGGAAACTTTATGCGGTTGAATACACTTGAAGGTTGGGGAGAAATTGCCACTGTCGGTATCGCAACGGCTGCTATCATGGCGATCTTTCCAAAAATTGCGGGTATATTTGCTTCAGCGTTTACGACCATCACGGACGCTTCGAAAAAAACTGCAAAAAGTGGAGGCAAAAATCGTGTTTGGTTTCTTGCAATCAATGATGCCGCTGGTTATGGTGAAACGTCTACTTTGTTAACAGGAATGCTGCTTATGCCGATCGTCTTGATTTTAGCAATCATTTTACCAGGAAACGAAACGTTACCGATGGTCGATCTGATTGCGATCCCTTATATGATCGAGTTGATTATTTGTATTTCAAATGGCAATATTTTTAAATCGTTGATTTCTGGAACAATTTGGTGTATCGGCGGTTTGTATATGATTACAGCTGTTGCGCCTATTTTTACTGAAGTTGCCATGGAAGTCGGTGTAAACCTTCCTGAAGGTGCGTTATTGATCTGTAGTTTTGCAGTAATGACAAACCATATTATGGGTGGTCTTTTCTTGATTTTTTTAACTCAGAATCCATTTTTGATCGGCTTGTCAGTGATAGTTTATATCGGCATGTACTTCTTTGTAAGAACGAAGAGAGAGGTTATCCATAATTATTTAGAGAAGCAAGCAGAGTTAGAATCAAATGTACAAATAACGTTAAATGAGGGGGCAACTTGATGACGAAAGTGATTGTGGTTGGTGATCGGTTGGTAGCAAGTAAGACATTAGAAGAAGCGGCCTATCAAATGAATTTAGGAGATTCTATCCAAGTTGAGCGGTTTGAATGGTACTCGGATTTAACAAAAGAACAATTTCAGGAAAAGATTTTACTGATTGAAAAAGGTGGACCTGAGGCTGTAGATATTCCTGAAGGACTGGTTGAGTCAATGAGGGATGCAGACTATCTATTTGTTCATATCGCTCCGATCTCGAAAGAAATGCTTGATCATGCGTCTTGCTTAAAATTAATCGGTACCTGTCGGGGCGGATTAGAACATGTCGCACTGGAGGAGATTAAAAGCAGAAATATTCCTTTACTTCACGTGATAAGAAATGCTGAGCCTGTAGCAGATTTTACCGTAGGGTTGATTTACGCGGAAACCCGCAACATTGCCAGAGGCCATCGAGATGTCATGAATGGCAAGTGGTCGAAATCATTTCCCAACGACCCATATAAAACCACATTGAATCATTTGACAGTGGGTTTGATTGGATTAGGGTATATTGGCAAACTTGTTGCTAAGCGGCTGAATCACTTGGGTATTTCAGTAATTGCATACGATCCGTTTATTGATCAAGAGAAAATCAGACAAGAGGGATTAGCAATTGAATTCAGAGGACTTGAGGAGACATTCTCAGAAGCGGATGTTGTATCGTTGCATTTACGGGCAAGTCCTGAAACAAAAAACTTAGTGAATGAGCAGTTGATCTCGTTGATGAAACCAAGTGCTTACTTAATCAACACGGCAAGAGCGGCAGTATTAGAAAAAGACGCATTGATCAAAGCACTTCAAGAAAAGAAAATTGCAGGTGCGGCATTAGATGTCATCTGGAAAGAACCAATTCAAAAAGATGATCCTCTTTTACAGCTAGAAAATGTGACTCTCACCCCACATATAGCTGGCGACACAATCGATGCAATACCTAAATCTCCATATCTTTTAAGAGATGTGATCAATGCGTATTTAGAAACTGGCATAAGTGATATGCTAATTAAATTATAAACAAGTTGTGTAACAAAAGAAAGTCAAACTGGGCTATAAGATGAACTCTTATAGCCCTTGACTTCTAATAGTACACAGAAAGTACTTAGGGAGAATCGGCAAAAGTTGTTTGAATGGATCTAGGTGAAAAGGGGCGGGGACAAATGGACTCGATGATGCATCGGATATTGCTATTTATTTTGAACAATCAAAGTATCTCTGCACATGTTTTGATGGAAGAATTCTATTTGAGTAAAAATCAGTTAGACTATCGAATCGGAAAAGTAAACGAATTTTTACAAGAAAAAGGATTTCCGGTAATTATCAAGAGCGGTTCTTACTATGTGTTAGACATAAAAAAGAAATATAGACAAGAAATTTTAGCCTTAGAAAAAGCACCCGTCTATTATACTGCTGAGGAAAGACAAATATATATTTTGCTTTTGATCACGTTATACGAGAAGTTCACTTTAAGCGGGTTAGCCCAAAAATTCAGAGTAAGTAAAAATACGATTTTAACAGATATCAAAAATTTGAAAATACTAGCTAACAGAAATGGCGTAGGTATTCGATCGGCGCGTCAAACAGGATATTATTTGCATGGGAAAGAAATAGATATCCGAAAGCTATGGACGAACCTATTGAAAAAAGAACAAGAAAAAGATCCTACACTTCTACAGTCTAAATCAGTTCTGATGATAGAGCACGACCTTATAAATGAAGTTTCTCTAAGAGTTGAGCAATTAGAAAAAAAGATGAATGTATCTTTTTCTGAAATTAAAGTATCTTTTTTAAGTATGATCATTTATCTATCTATTCAGCGGGCAAAACAAAAAAAGTCGATTGAAGAGTCAACGATTCGTACGGTTAATAGATTATTGGATAAGAAAACTCATGAAACAGCAGAAAAATGTTTTAAAGACTTATACAAAGACAGCCCCAAAACACTCGTTACGAAAGAAATCTACTACATAACCATGCATATACTCAGCATGAACGTTATAAAAAGAATGATGTTTCGATACAATCAAGAATTAGATACAGCAATCATGAAAAGTATCCAACGATTTGAAGAGTGTAGTATTACCGTGATTGAAAATAAGGAAGAATTGAAAGATGTGTTGTATCAGCATATTGTTCCAGCGAGTTATCGAATTCGATTTGGGGTGCCAGATGAAAATACACTATCGGAAAAAATAAAAAATGAATATAAAGCATTTGAACTGATAGTAAAAGAATCGATCAAATTTATTGAGATCGAGCTAAATATTAACTTCACAGGAATGGAGCTTTCGTACATAGTGATTCTATTTATGAGCTTCTTACATGAAGCGAAAAAAAGAAATGATCAAAAGAAGACCGCAGTTGTCGTGTGTATGCACGGCATTTCTGTGTCACACCTTTTGTTGAAAAGCTTGCGAGAACTGTTTCCTCAAATAAATTTTATTCGCTTTATGTCGTTAAGAGAATACTATGATGTTGGCCCCCAAGTAGACCTTATTTTCTCTACTGTTGAAATTGACACAGACCAACCATTCTATTTAATTAAGCACTTTTTAACAGACTCAGAGAAGAAGTTATTACGAGAAAAAGTAGAAATAGACGCTTTCGAGAACCGTAACTTGATTAGAACTAGCAGTGAGCATGAAATAGATGAGCTTATTTCTTTGATCGGAAAATATGCAACGATCCATTCAAAACAACAGTTGAGAAAAGAACTGCAAAAACATATTTTCCACAAAACCTCATCAAAGCAAGTTCCATATAATTCCAAAAAAGAAAGTCAATTGTTAGAGCTGTTGCCGTGCGCCCATATCCAGACTTACGATACAGGCGAGCTGTCCTTTGAAGAAGCGATTAGACAATGCGGAAAGCCGTTACTAAAACGAGGATTCGTTTCAGAAGCATACATCGAGACAATCATCAAAAATTATAATAGTGAGTATCCATATTTTGTTATTGCACCGAGTGTTGCTATTCCTCATGCTGCACCGGAAGACGGAGTGTACGAGTTAGGGATGTCTCTACTTCGTGTAAAAAAACCAGTGAAATTTTCTAAGCAGTTAGGTGTTCAACTATTGATTATGATTGCGCCGAAGGACAAGAAGAGCCACTTAAACGCAGTAACGACCCTACATGCTTTGGTGAGTGACACTACCTTTAGACAAAAACTCCTTTCGGCAACCTATGAGAAAGATATTTATCAACTACTGAAGGAAAGATTAGAAAATAGCGAAATCGGGGATAGGGAATGATTCACATGAACTAGAAAAAAATGACCGTTTCACATCGAGATGATTTGCGTTTTTCATTATTTATTTCCCGAGTGATTTACCATATTTATCATGCGGCAGTTCAAAACATCTTCAAGCGAAAATAAAGAACCAGTCACGAAGTTACCCTGACTGGTTTTTTATTTTATTCAGCATGGTATTCTTAGGATCGCTTATTTCAAGGGGAAATAGAGGTTTTCATCGGAAAAAAATGAGCGTACGGTTCTTTTAATACCAGTATCTGAAAGCAGATGATAAAATTTGTGAAAAATAACAATCGCATATATGTCTAGTTTGCTTATCATTAAAAATAATAGATTATTATGTTTGATAAACACAATATTTACGCTCTTTTTCGTATTTAAAGATAACAAAGACATTTTTATATAAAAACAAAAATTTTATTGACAGACAAAATGAAAGCGTTTATATTGGATATGTGGTTACTACCAGTTGAGAATAAGGGGAGGACATAAGATGCTTGGTTTGGTTTTAACAGGTCATGGAGGATTTGCGCAAGGGATGGAAAATGCGCTTGCGATGATTGCAGGGCCGCAAGAACAGTTTCTAGCAGTGCCGTTTTTAGAGGAAAATCCGTTAGCTGGCTTTGAAAAAGAGTTGCAAGGAGCAATCGATCAATTAAAGGAAACCTGTGATGGGGTCGTGATTTGTGCAGACCTTGTGGGCGGAACCCCTTTTAATGTTGCGATGACCGCTGCCAATGAGGACCCGCAAGTCGAGGTCATCGGCGGCAGCAATCTACTGATGCTAGTGGAAGGTTCGTTGACTAGATATACAGCAGCTGATCCAGAGCGTTTTTGCCAAGAACTGGCAGAGATTGGCAAGACCGGTATTTTTCACGGAAAGATCAAAGGCCATGAGGAAATCAATGAGGAAGAAGGAATTTAAACATGTGGGAAATGATCTTAGCAGCCTCAATCGTGGTGCTTGTTTTTCTCTTTCTCTTTTTGGCAGTCTCATCTTTCTTGAATGGGAAACATCTGAAAAAGCAAAAAGGCTATTTCGCTGAATTGCAGCAGTCCTTGAAAAAGGGGCAGAAAATCAAATTATACGGCGGCATTATTGGGGAGATTCAAGCACTTGGGAAAGAGACAGTGGATCTAAGGGTGAAATCGGGAACGGTGATTGAAGTAGAGCGTAGTGCGGTTGCAGAAATCATGCAGTAAATAGAAGGAGGACATATTTATGGGAGAACCAAATATTTTATTGACGCGAATCGACAATCGGTTGATTCATGGGCAAGTTGCCACACAGTGGAACGGTACGTTGGGGGCAAATCTAATTTTAGTGGCAAATGATAAGGTCGCCAAAGACAAAGTCAGACAAGGGTTGATGGATATGGCGGCGCCAGCTGGCGTCCAAACGAGGTATTTCTCGCTTCAAAAAACCATTGAGATCATTCATAAAGCATCGCCAAAACAAAAAATTTTCATGGTGGTTGAAAATCCGCAAGATGCGTTGAAATTAGCTGAAGGTGGGGTGCCGATCAAGAAACTGAACATTGGGAATATGCATATGTCAGAAGGGAAAAGACAGGTTGCTACGACAGTTGCCGTCGATGAAGCAGATGTCGATGCCTTTAAAAAACTGAAGGAAATGGGGGTGCAATTAGTGATCCAGCGGGTTCCAACGACACCTGTTGAAGATGAAAAGAAATTGTTTCAGTAATGCAGAGGTAAGGAAGGAGAAAGAAAATGGATTACACGATTTTTCAAATCATTTTAGTCTTCATAGTCACATTCATTGCCGCGATCGATCAATTTAGTTTTTTAGAATCATTGTACCAACCCATTGTTACTGGGATGGTTATCGGACTTATTCTTGGAGATCTTCAAACCGGCTTGATCGTTGGCGGAACGTATCAGTTAATGACGATCGGCAATATGCCGGTGGGCGGCGCGCAACCGCCAAATGCGGTGATTGGCGGAATTATGGCAGCAATCTTAGCGATCACGCTGCAGCTGGAACCCACAGTAGCGGTTGCTACGGCGATTCCGTTTTCTTTGCTGGGGCAATATGGGGTGACGATTATCTTCTCACTAATGTCGCCAGTGATGTCAAAAGCCGACAGCTACGCCCATGATGCCAATACGAAGGGGATTGATCGAATCAATTATTTAGCGATGGCGGGTCTTGGTACGATTTTCGGCTTGATCGTGGTCTTATTCTTTATCGGCGGTGCTGCTTTCGGGAATCAGGCGGTCGCAGCGATCCCTCAATGGTTGATGGGTGGGCTCGGCGCAGCTGGGGGCATGATGCGGTATGTCGGTTTTGCGATTTTACTAAAAGTGATGGTTTCCAAAGAAATGTGGGGCTTCTTCTTTATGGGGTTTGGTTTAGCCACGATCGTAATGGCGGCACCTTCCTTGCAAGGACCAGCCTTGATCATTCTAGCCTTTATCGGTTTTGCATTAGCCTTTTGGGATTATCAAATCCAGTCCAAATTTAAAGTAGCAGCAGCCAATACCTATGATTTCGGAGGCGATGAAGATGGCATATAATATTCCCGATTCTTATAGCGAACAAGCGCCCGCAGAACAACTGGATAAAAAGACCTTGAACAATATGGTCTGGCGTTCCTTATTTCTACAAGCCTCTTTCAACTATGAGCGAATGCAGGCAGGAGGCTGGTTATTCAGTATTTTACCGGGATTGAAAAAGATCCACAAAAATGAAAAGGACTTGGCTGCTTCAATGAGCCATAACTTAGAGTTTTTCAATACTCATCCATTCTTGGTGAACTTTGTGATGGGGATCATTTTATCGATGGAACAAAACAAAGCCGATATTCCCATGATTCGGGCAGTGCGAGTCGCCGCGATGGGACCGTTAGGCGGGATCGGTGATGCGTTGTTCTGGTTTACCTTGGTACCAATCACGGCGGGTATCACAGCCAATATGGCGATCAGCGGCAATATCGCTGCACCGTTTATATTCTTACTGGTATTCAATGCGGCCCAATTTGGTTTGCGGTACTTCTTGATGCACTGGTCCTATCGTTTAGGGACAGATGCAATTGGCATCTTAACGGAAAATGCCAAAGAGTTTACCCGAGCAGCGAGTATTTTAGGGATTTTTGTTGTCGGTTCCTTGACCTGCGTGTATGGAGCGACGTCTTTGGATATTCAGATCCCTAACGGCACTACCAATGAAGTGACGCAAGCGACGACGATCGTGGATGATCAAGCAGCCATTGCCGCTTACGAAGACATGCTGTATACCACAGATGAGAATGGTCAATTGACTGACACATTGCAAGAAAATGCGGCGGTCAACGAACTGGCTAACGGCAAATATGAATTGACGTTTAACAAAGTCAACGAAGTGCCTGTGACGATCGATATTCAAAAAATCCTCGATGGGATCTTGCCGCAAGTGATTCCATTGACCATCACATTGATGCTGTATTTCTTCTTATCAAAACGCGGCTGGACGCCGTTGAAATGTATCGCTTTGCTGCTAGTGATCGGCTTGATCGGTTCTGGCTTTGGTCTGTATCCATCCATTTGGCCGCAATAAGCAAGCTAGCAGAAGAAACGGCGCAACACGTAGGAGGAGTTTTGCTAAGCAAGCAACAGCTGACTTTTCAGCTTAGTTCGTGCTGGCAATTGGTTCATTTTCCTGCGTGAAAAGACACAAATTCAGGAAACAGAGCCCCTGTAGACGATTGTTTGACACGCCTATCGGGAAATAGTACACTCGTTGTGTGGTAGTAACCAGTTTGGAGGGGCTTATGAATATCAATAAAAATCGACAACCATTATACGATCAATTGTTAAATTTACTGATTGAAAAAATCGAAAATGAAATGGAAGCAGACACAATGCTTCCCTCAGAAAGAGAGCTGTCAAAGCGCTACGGATTAAGTCGGACCACCGTTCGCTTGGCTCTACAGGAGTTAGAAAAATTAGGCTATATTTATCGCCAACACGGCAAAGGCACCTTTGTCTCGGATATCCGCAAGCAGGCAACCAATTTATCAGGTTCGTATAGTTTTACCGAACAGATGAAAGCACTAGGGAAACAACCAGAAACTAGAGTATTGGCATTCAAAAAAATGGAAGCGACAAAATATTTTGCCACTCAGTTGCAAGTTTCCATCGGCGAGCCGATCTACAAGTTAAAACGATTGCGTCTTGCTGATGGCCAACCGATGATGATCGAGCGTTCTTATCTGCCGGTCAAACGCTTCATGCATTTAACGAGTGAGATGATCGAGCAAAAACCATTGTACGACATCTTCCATGAAGATTTTCATCAAGTGATCCGCCTCGCGGACGAAGAATTTTTTGCCAGCATTGCCAGTGCAAAAGATGCGGCATTGCTAAAAATCCACGAAGGTGCGCCGGTGTTGAACCTGGTACGCAGCACGTTCAATATTGAAAATGAAGTGATCGAATACACCTTGAGTGTTGCTCGAGCAGACCAATTTAGATACAAAGTCCGCCACTTGCGTAACGACGAGTAGCGCATTTCCTAGACAGTCTGAAATGATCCACTCGAGCAAAGAAAAGGCATGTATTCAAAACCAGTGAGGTCGAGGAAGTTTGCCCTTTGGGTGATCGCTAAGCATTCATCCAAGACAAGCGCTCCTCGCACCGTCACTGGGAATACATACTGGAAAAACAGTAGCTAGGAGGAAGAAAGATGTTTCAACTGTCAACAAAGGAATTAGCAGAATTAGGTGCGGAGATTACAACAAGAGAAATCAAACAACAGCCAGAACTTTGGCAAGAAACCTTGACGATCTATCAAGAAAAGCAAGAGGCGATCGCGGCTTTCTTACGTACCATCAAGCAAAAGACGGACAAACGAATCCGGGTGGTCTTCACGGGAGCGGGGACGTCGCAATATGTTGGAGATACGATCGTTCCTTACTTGAATAAGACCGGCGCAACTGCGGATTATCTTTTTGAAAGTATTGCTACGACGGATATTGTCGCAGCTCCAGAACAAGTTTTATTTGCGGATGAACCAACACTGCTCGTTTCTTTTGCTAGAAGCGGCAATTCACCAGAAAGTTTAGCAGCGGTCAAAATCGTCGATCAATTCGTTGCCGACAGTTATCATTTGACGATCACTTGTGCAGCCGACGGATCTTTGGCACAACAAGCTGCCGCTGATGAAACGAGCTATCTGTTATTGATGCCTGAGAGGTCAAATGATGCTGGCTTTGCAATGACGGGAAGTTTTTCTTGCATGGCTCTTTCCGCACTGCTGATTTTTGACCAGACGCCTCTGACAGAAAAGAGGCATTATGTTGAAACCCTTAGCCGATTGGGGCAAGAAGTGATCGACAGAGAAACAGAACTCCAAGTACTGACGGACCGTTCCTTTAAGCGGATCGTTTACCTTGGGTCAGGCACGTTGTCGGGGTTGACCAGGGAAGCACAGCTAAAAGTATTGGAACTGACTGCGGGAAAAATCGCCACCGTGTTCGATTCTTCGATGGGCTTCCGTCATGGACCGAAATCATTCGTAGATGACCAAACCCTCGTCTTTGTCTTTGTCAGCAATACGTCCTACACGCGGCAGTATGATCTTGATATGTTGGAAGAATTAAAGAGCGACGGCATCGCCGCCGCAGTGACTGCTATCGGACAGCCGACAGCTGTGAATTTCTCAGGAACAAACTTTTTCTTTCCAGATGACACATCATTGCCAGACGGTTATCTTGCCTTAGCAGACATTGTCTTTGCACAAACGATCGCACTGCTGGCATCGATCAAAGTCGGGAATACACCCGACACACCTTCGCCAACGCGTACCGTCAATCGGGTGGTCAAAGGCGTGACGATTCATCCGTATAACAACTAACGATGACTGAGAAAGCCCACCACGAGCACGTATCTTTTCGTGTACGAAGTCGATACGTGCGGTGGTCAATCAGTCGAACGGCTTCATCAATAGACATTTTTATACGTGCTGACAACCGTTTCGCCAACGCTGAAAAAAGTGAAAGCGGTTGATTCTTTGGCATGGACAAAAAGGAGGAATTTTAATGAAAGCAACCGTAACGAAAGCCAAAAAAGCAGCGATGGATCGCCTGTCAACGAAAGAAGGAGTGATCGCAGCTTTAGCGATCGACCAACGAGGTGCCTTGAAAAAAATGATGGCAGCACTTGGCGTGGAGGCTGATGCAGAGAAAATCAGCCAGTTTAAAACGCTAGTCTCACAAGAATTGACCCCTTACGCGTCTTCTATTTTATTAGATCCAGAATATGGGTTGGCAGCTGCGCAAAGCCGTGATCCAGAGGCGGGGCTTTTGCTGGCGTATGAAAAAACCGGCTATGATGCGACTACGCCGGGACGTTTGCCTGATTTATTAGGGGAATGGTCGGTTGAGCGATTAAAAGCAGCTGGCGCAGATGCCATCAAATTTTTGCTTTACTATGATGTAGATGAAGATGCTCAGATCAATCAGTTGAAACATGTCTTTGTGGAACGACTCGGCAGTGAATGCCAAGCGGCTGATCTGCCCTTCTTTTTAGAAGTCCTTTCCTATGATGCTAAGCTGCCTGAAGTCGACTCAAAAGCATATGCGCAACGCAAACCAGAAAAAGTCATCGGATTGATGAAGGAATTTTCAAAACCGCAGTACAAAGTTGACGTGTTAAAAGTGGAAGTACCAGTCAACATGAATTATGTGGCAGGTTTTGCCAAGGGAGAAGCCGTGCATACCAAGGAAGAAGCTGCCGCGTATTTCAAAGCGCAAAGCGACGCGACGCATCTGCCGTTTATTTTTCTCAGTGCAGGGGTATCGGCCAGCTTATTCCAAGAAACGCTGGTTTTTGCCAAAGAAGCTGGCTCCACCTTCAATGGCGTCTTGTGCGGCCGGGCAACGTGGAAAGATGGTGTTGAACCCTTTGTAAAACAAGGAACAGAAGCAGCCAAAGAATGGCTAGCAAGTACTGGAAAACAGCACATCGAAGACTTGAATGAAGTGATCCAAAAGACCGCCACTTCTTGGTGGGACAAAGTCACGGTCGAAGAATAGTTTTTTCGCTGTTTGACAAGAGAAATGGCCAGTAATCAGACATCTTAAGGGCTTTTGAGAAGAAGTGGTAGGCTTCTGACTTAAGGCTTTAGGGTGTCTTTTTCTAGTGAAAAAAGGTTGATAGTATAACGGACGCTGCCCTCATCTAGACAAAAAAGGGTTAGCAAAAAATTATGAAAAAAAGTCAGAGCACTATGGATGATTTATCATAATTTTTTCATATAGACTAAGTTAACTTTGCTAGTTAAAAGAAAAAGAAGGGAAGAAAATCAATCCTAAAAGATTTGTTAACAGGTTAAGTCAAAAATCCCTCGAAATCTTTTCTCATTTTTCAGCAGTATTGCCAGTAGAAGATCGCTTGATAAAAAAGCCGTGGCTTGCTATTCTGTTCTGTAAATTGACAGAAGGAGATGGCGTATGAAGCAAATGGCAATCAAAGAGAATCCGTTTTTGACGCGTCTGGATTATCAGCGGGCATTGGAAGACATGATCGCTCCTTTGCAAGCAGCGATCTTGGCAGATGACTATCCAGGATTGAATCTAGGTAGCAGTGGGGCCGTGTATGACCGAACACGGGCTGAGATGGAAGCGCTTGTGCGTCCTTTGTGGGGGCTAGCGCCTTATTGGAGAGGTTGCCCAGATGATCCGTTACGAGCAGCTTACGTAGAAAAAGTGATAGCAGGGACAGATCCTGAACACGCGTTTTACTGGGGAAGGATCACGGATTATGATCAATACATCGTGGAAGCAGCCGCATTGTCATTGACCCTATTGTTGCAGAAGGACGCTTTTTGGACAGCGTTGCCGCAGAAGAACCAGCGAAAGCTAGTGGCTTGGCTTTCCCAAGCACTTGAGTGCAAGATTCCTAAGAACAACTGGACATTCTTCAAAGTGTTGATACGCGTTGCCTTGTTTCACTGTGGGGAACCGTTGGCAAAAGACGCATTGTCCCAAGAGTTGGCATTGATCGATTCCATGTACGTTGGCGATGGTTGGTACGTAGACGGGAAAACGACGCAGCGAGATTACTACATTCCTTTTGCGTTTCATTATTACGGCTTGATTTACGCTACATTTATGCAAGACGAAGATCCAGAATGGGCGCAGCGTTTTAAAGAGCGAGCCACGCTATTTGCGCAAGACTTCGTCTATTATTTTGATGAAGATGGCGAAGCCTTGCCCTATGGCCGCAGCCTGACTTATCGGTTTGCGCAAGGGGCGTTTTTCTCGGCACTGGTTTTCGCAGACGTCGAAGCGATCCCATGGGGACAGGTGCGAGGACTACTGGCGAAGCACTTGCGCAATTGGATGGCACAAGAAATTTTCACTTTCGATGGTCGCTTGTCCATCGGGTACCACTATGAAAATCATGTAATGGCAGAAGGGTATAATGCACCAGGCTCGCCTTATTGGGGGCTGAAGACCTTTTTGCTTTTAGCGGTCGCAGAAACGCATCCTTTTTGGCGGGCTGAACCTGAGCCGATCAAAAGAGAGCCGCAAAAACGGATTGAAAAAGGCAATATGTTGCTGGTGCACAACGAAAAAAGCCATCATCTGTTGGGGTATCCTGCAGGCTTGATGCTTGAACAGCAAGCCCATGCTCAAGCAAAATACAGCAAATTCGTCTATTCGAGCAAACTTGGTTTCAGTGTGCCGAAAGCTGGCGTCACGTATGCCGAAGGCGCCTTCGATAGCACATTAGCTATTGCTCGAGATGGCAGCTATTTTCGCACGAAGGGCGCAGTCAGGGATTATCGGGTGACGGAAAAAGGGGTCTTTTACCAATGGGCACCCTTTGAGGAGGTAGTGATTGAAACTGAGATTTATCCCTTTGGTCAGTGGCATGTGCGCGTGCACGAGTTGACGACGACGATTTCGTTGGACCTCCGTGAGGGCGGGTTTAGTGTACCGCTGACTGGACGGTTGCCTCAGGCCCAAACAGGACCGACCTGGAGTCGAGTCAGTGAAGGAGGCTTTTGTTCTCAAATCATCAACATCGAAGGCTATCAACAAGCCAGTATTGTTCAGCCAGAAGCCAATACCTCCGTCTTTTTTCCAAGAACTAGTTTTCCATACTTAGCACAACATATTCCACCAGGGAAACACCGTTTGATTTGTTTAGTCGGTGGTATCGTAGAAAAAGAAAGGAGCGATCCAAATGATTACGCTAGCAATAAAAAATAAGCAGGACCAGGTGATCGTCGGTCGCATCGACCATGAAAAAGAACCCGCGCCGTTTCAAGTTTCTGGTGATGATTTGGCCGTATTAGCCATTAAAAACTATCCCTATGAGGAAGGGGATAAGATCGTCGTTGAGGTGACAGGGGAAAATCCGTATTATGTCCTTCAGCTTGATGAAACCTTAACACCGTCCCTGATCTATCTTTCCCAATCCACTTGGGAATATCAGATCCCTTGGACGGAATCTCATCGAAAGTCCTCGGTGGAAACGGCCTTTGCCTCGCAGCGCCATCACCTGATGGTGCGCAAAGCCCATGCGTTTGAGATCACGAATTATCAAAATTTATCTTTCAATGCCCATGATCAAAAGTCAGCGACAGGGGCGTATCCTCATGCTTCAGCGAATGTGGAGACGCGAGATGATTCCGTCTTTTTTGCCAAGAATGCGATCGATGGAAAATATGGCAACCGATCCCACGGTTCGTATCCGTTTGCTTCTTGGGGCATCAATCAGCAAGCCGATGCTGCATTGACCATTGATTTTGGTCGTCCTGTCTTGATCGATCGGGTTCGTTTTCTATTACGGGCTGATTATCCCCATGATAGCTATTGGACCAAAGGGACCTTGGTCTTTGCTGATGGAGAAGAGCTGGTGGTGGAAACGACAAATACGGCGTCTTTTCAAGAAGTTCGTTTTCCGAAAAAAGAAACGACTAAGCTGACCTATAAAGAGCTGCAAAAAGCAGAGGATGATTCCCCGTTTCCAGCTCTTACACAAATCGAAGTATTTGGTTGGAACTGTTAAAAAAAGAGGACAAGAGCATGACAGGTCTGCATTTGTGGGCAGCTGTCATGCTCTTTTTTTAGGAATCAATGAAGGAAGGTCGCTTTTTTTGTTCGTTTACGTTATAATGATTTCAGTTAATATGTTAACAAGTTAAGAGGAGGGTAAACATGCGTCTGCAAGGGAACAAACAACGCTTGATCCTGTTAGGAGAAAAAGTGACCGATGTGTGGTTAGCGGATAAAATCACCGCGTGCATCCAACAGATCGAAAAAAATAGTCAGCGCTTTGGCACACAGTTTCCTTCAGCCTGTGCCACCGATGGCAAATATCGGCTGAAAGGCAACGATGATTGGACCAATGGCTTTTGGACGGGGATGTTGTGGCTCGCCTATGAGTGGACCAAAGAAAAGATCTTTTTGACTCGAGCTATGGAGAATATCGACAGTTTTCAAACGCGCTTAGACGACCATTTTGTATTAGATCATCATGATATCGGGTTTTTATATAGCTTATCCGCCGGTGCTGGCTACAAGATCACTGGCGATGAACACTGCAAGCAAGAAGTCATTCAAGCAGCAGATGTTTTGTTGGCACGGTTTCAAGAAAAGGGGGAATTTATTCAAGCTTGGGGCACTTATGGCGACCCACAAGAATACCGCTTGATTATTGATTCGCTACTGAACTTGCCGCTTTTATTTGCAGCAACCCAATTGTCGGGAGAGACTCGCTATGCAGAGGCCGCGAGTAAGCATTATCAGACAGTCCGAAATACCGTCATCAAAAATGACGCCACCACCTTTCATACGTATTATTTCGAACCTGAAACGGGGCAGCCAAGTCACGGTGCGACGCATCAAGGAAACAGCGACCAATCGATTTGGGCACGAGGGCAAAGCTGGGCGATTTTAGGGCTTCCTTTGAATGAAAGCTACCTGTATAGTCAGCCTTTTCCAGAAAATTATTCGCAGATCGTGGAGGTGTTCTTAGCTCATTTGCCAGCAGATTTGGTGCCGTATTGGGACTTTGATTTTAACGACCAACATCCTGCTGAAAAAGACAGCTCAGCTTTAGCGATCGCAGCTTGTGGCTTGTTGGAAGCAGAGAAAATGGGGGCGTATCCGGATGCTAAAAAAATCGCTAAAGGGATGCTTTACCAATTAGGCGAGCAGTATGCAGCGAGCCAAGTGCCAGAAAATGAGGGCTTATTGCTACATGGTGTGTATGCTCATGCGGAAGGCAAAGGCATCGATGAACCCAATCTTTGGGGAGACTATTTCTATTTAGAAGGATTGATCCGATTGGCATTGCCTAATTGGCAAAGATACTGGTAAAGGGGAAGACGACATGCGAACGTTTGAGATAAAAGAAGATTTTTTGTTAGATGGAAAACCAATCAAATTGATCAGCGGAGCGATCCATTATTTCCGCATGACACCGGCGCAATGGACAGATAGCCTCTACAATCTAAAAGCACTGGGAGCCAACACAGTTGAGACCTACATTCCTTGGAATCTCCACGAACCTCGTGAAGGAGTCTACGACTTTGAAGGAATGAAAGACATCTGTGCTTTTGTAAAGCAAGCCCAAGCGCTAGGCTTGATGGTCATTTTGCGGCCTTCTGTCTACATTTGTGCTGAATGGGAATTTGGCGGGCTGCCAGCTTGGCTGTTAAACGAACCGATGCGGTTGCGCTCAACCGACCCACGCTTCATGGCAAAGGTGCGTAACTATTTCCAGGTCTTGCTGCCAAAACTTGTGCCGTTGCAGATCACCCATGGGGGACCAGTGATCATGATGCAGGTGGAAAATGAGTATGGCTCTTATGGAATGGAAAAAGCATATTTGCGCCAGACCAAAGAGTTGATGGAAGAATGCGGCATCGATGTACCCTTGTTTACTTCAGATGGGGCATGGGAAGAAGTCTTGGACGCTGGGACATTGATTGAAGACGATGTCTTTGTCACAGGCAATTTCGGCAGTCGTTCCAAGGAAAATGCGGCTGTGATGAAAGAGTTTATGGCAAAACATGGCAAAAACTGGCCCATCATGTGCATGGAATATTGGGATGGCTGGTTCAACCGCTGGGGCGAGCCAATCATCAAGCGAGACGGTCAAGACTTAGCCAATGAAGTCAAAGAGATGTTAGCAGTCGGTTCCTTGAATCTTTACATGTTCCATGGAGGCACGAATTTTGGCTTTTACAATGGCTGTTCCGCTCGGAGGGCGCTGGATCTACCACAAGTGTCCAGCTATGATTACGATGCTTTACTGACAGAAGCAGGAGAACCTACCGACAAATACTATCAGGTACAAAAAGCCATAAAAGAAGCCTGTCCCGAAGTGTGGCAAGCCAAACCACGGACCAAGCAATTAGCGGCATTAGGAACCTTTCCCATCGAAAACAGTGTCTCGTTATTGGCCATCAAAGACCAGCTGATGGCCCCGCAAGAAAGCATGTATCCACTAACAATGGAAGCTGCCAGTACAGGCTACGGCTATTTGCTCTATTCGGTTCAGTTAAAAAACTATCATCGAGAAAACAAATTAAAAGTGGTAGAAGCTAGCGATCGGTTGCATATTTTTACCGACGGCCAATTACAGGCGATCCAATACCAAGAAACGCTAGGTGAGGAGCTGTTGATCCAAGGGACACCAGATAAAGAAACCATCGAGCTAGATGTCTTAGTAGAAAACTTAGGGCGCGTGAATTACGGATTTAAATTGAATGGGCCTACACAAGCCAAAGGCATCCGTGGAGGTATCATGCAAGACATTCATTTTCATCAAGGCTATCGTCATTACCCAGTGACGCTTTCCGCAGAGCAGCTGCAAGCCATCGATTATCAAGCAGGAAAAAATCCGACACACCCCTCCTTTTATCAAACGACCTTCACGCTGACAGAGGTAGGAGATACGTTCATCGATTGCCGTGGGTATGGCAAAGGTGTCGTTATCGTGAACGGCATCAATCTTGGTCGCTATTGGCAACGTGGCCCCGTGCATTCCTTATACTGTCCGAAAGAATTTTTGAAAAAAGGCAGCAACGAAGTCGTGGTATTTGAAACCGATGGCGTGGAGATCAAGGAGCTCGTTTTCTGTGATCAACCTGTCGTGGAATAAAAAAATAGAAGTAGAGACCCAAATTTATGCGGGCTCTACTTCTATTTTTGTTTTGAAATATTTCCAATGCTTGTAGCTGACGATGTATTCAGCGACACTTCCATCTGCTAAATAGGAGTGCTTGACTTGTTTGACCGCAGGCTCTCGGAAGCTCAGTTGCAATAAGTTCAACAATTCAGCATCATCAGGAAAGACGATTTCATTGGTTTCAACAGAAGCCAATGAGAAAAGGTCGATCGCAAAGTCTTTCCGGACCCGCTCATAAACACTGGCATACCGGTTGAGGTTTTTGGCGATCGGTTCTTTCATCAGCTTCTTCGGCAGATGAGTGATGTGAACCAAGAAAGGAACATCGCCAAAATAGCGGACCCGTTTGATTCGGTAGTAGGAAGCACTGGCAGCCAAGCCTAATTCTTTCAAAATCTCGGGGTCATTTCCTTCTACCACCGCAAGAACCTTGACCTTTTCTTGGTCCAGTGAATGCAGCTCAATGTCGGAAAACTTCACACTCTGAGATACTTTTGCTTTTGAAACAAAGGTCCCTTTGCCTTGGATGCGATACAGATAGCCAGCACTCGTCAATTCATTCAACGCTTTGACTGCCGTGATCGAACTAACAGAATACATCCGCTTGATATCCGCCTCTGAATAAAACTTATCACCGGGAATGAATTTATGGTCTTTGATTTCTTGTAAAAGATCTTGCTTGATCTGCTCATACTTTGGCAACACAGTGGTTTCCCTCCATTCCATATGAATACATCAAGCATAACATGTTAAATCCTTTCCTGCCACTTAATTATTGTAGAAAATTCGTTGTTTTCCAGTCTGTACAGGCCTAAAAAATAAAATTCAATATGTTAAGATATTAGGTTTACGGATGGCTTGCCATGTGGTATAGTATGCTTACAAGGAACATAACATGTTAAGTAGGGCGACTTACGGAGTAGGAGGGAAATTAGTGGAAAACATTGTGTTGATCAGTCATGGCGGCATGGCAGAAGGGGTCAAAAGCAGTCTGGAGATGATCGTAGGCCAACAAGCAAACGTTCACACCGTTTCATTACGACCAGATAGTGACAATCTGCAGTTTGAAAAAGAATTGAACGAGAAAATGAAAGCCCTTAACGGTTCAACATTGATTATTGCGGATCTATTAGGAGGAACCCCGTGCAACGTTGCAGTCAAGAATTATTTAGAGGATGACGAAGTGGCGATTTTCGCTGGAATGACATTGTCCGTAGTGATCGAGGCAGTCGTCAATCAACGAGCGACGATCAACGAGCTGCTTTGCTTAGCCAAAGAAAACATCGTTGATGTCAAAGCAGGGATGAACCAGGCAGAACAAGAAATTTTAGAAGAAAAGCAAGAGGAACTAGGGGATTACAGTGCGTATGCTGGGCAAGAAAATATCGTCAATAGTCGGATCGATGAGCGCTTGATCCACGGACAAGTCGCCGGTATCTGGTCCACCAGTTTAAACACGCAACGGATCATCGTGGCCAATGATGAAGCCGCCGCAGACCCATTACAAAAATCTTCTTTACGAATGGCAGCGCCAACTTCGATGCGACTTTCCGTCCTTCCAGTGGCAACTGCAGCCAAGAATATTCGCGCTGGTCGTTACGGCAAGCAACGGTTGTTTTTACTTTTCAAAAATCCCCAAGATGTTTTGCGTTATATTGAAGCAGATGGACCGATCAAAGCGATCAACGTCGGCAACATGAGCTACAAAGAAGGCGCACGGGAAGTGACCAAAAGCATTCAAGTGCTGCCAGAAGAAGAGCCGATCTTTGAAGCGATCGCCGCAAAAGGAATCACCGTCACGGCACAGCTTGTACCCAATGAACCATCGATCGACTTTATGAAGAAATTACGAGGATAAATCAGGCAGCGCTTCGATCGAGGAGAATATGTAGCGAAGGATTTGTCAAAAAACGAGTGTTTTTCACGATTTGTCTGAGGCGACACAACGATCGATAACCAGCCAGTTAAGACTCGTTCATACAATTAGGAGGAAAATTCATGCATTTAGCAGCGTATCAAATCATTCTTATTACTGTTTATGCTTTTATTGCTATTAATGATTCACTTATTTCCAATACGTTGACCCAACCAGCGATCGCCGGAATGATTTCTGGAATGATCATGGGGGACTTGAAGACCGGTTTGATGGTCGGCGGTACCTTGCAGTTGATGCGTTTAGGGATCGCCGCATTTGGTGGTGCATCCGTCCCAGATTATTTTACCGGCGCAGTACTGGGAACGGCGTTTGCCGTGATCTCAGGAAACGGCGCGGAATACGGCATCGGCTTAGCAGTTCCAGTGTCCTTACTGATGCTGCAACTGGACGTCGTGGCTCGTTTTTGTAACGTATTTCTACTACACCGGATCGATAGAGCCATCGACAACATGCAAGTCAAACGAATCCCACGGTTAGTTTTATCGGGTTCTTTCTTATGGGGATTGTCACGGGCGATTCCGATTTTATTGATGCTTTTAGCTGGAGATGCAGTCGTTACGACGATTACCGATAACACGCCAGAATGGCTGATGACTGGACTAAAAACCGCTGGTGGCGTCTTGCCAGTCGTCGGGGTAGCGATCTTATTGCGCTACTTGCCAACAAAGCACTACATTCCTTATTTGTTATTAGGCTTCTTTTTAGCTGCGTATCTGCAAGTGCCAATGCTCGGCGTTTCCATCATTGGGCTCGTAGCAGCAATGTTAGTCTTTAAACGAGATAGCGAAAAAGGCACCGTTGCAACGGCAGCTGCTGGAGATTTTGAAGGAGGATATGATGGCGATGAGTGATCAAAAACTGACAAAAAAAGAGTTGAATACCATTAGCTGGCGCTATATTTTGGCAAGCCAATTAAACTGGAACTATGAGCGAATGATGAGTTCAGGTTACCTTTACGGCATCCTGCCCGTCTTGAAAAAATTCTATGGTCACGATGAAGCTCAGCTACAAGATATGCTGCGGACCCACAATCAATTTTTCAATACCAATGCGATCTTTGGGAACTTGATCATGGGGATCGATGTCGCGATTGAAGAACAAGACGGACACAAAGCCAAAGAAACGATCATCGCCTTGAAAACGGCCTTGATGGGTTCCTTAGCAGGTGTCGGTGACTCCTTGTTCCACGTGATTTGGGGAACGATCTTTGGCTCTGTTGCCGGCACATTGGCGCAAAATGGTTCCGTCGTTGGCTGTGTCATCTGGATCATCGCCAACATCGCGTTACTTTTCGGTCGGGCAGCGTTGCTACCTCTAGGTTACAAACAAGGGGTCAAATTAGTGACGACCTTGAAAGACAAATTATCGGCCTTCACCAATGCCGCAACCGTTTTAGGGGTCACAGTGATTGGTGCCTTGATTCCCTCTGTGGTCAAAGCAACTGTTCCTTTTGTCTATAAAAAAGATGGCGTCGAATTGGTGATCCAAGACACGTTGGATGCCATCTTGCCATCCCTTGTACCTATCTTGCTCGTCTTGCTGACCTACTGGATGCTAGGCCAAAAGAAACTAAATTCCACTCGAGTAATTTGGATCATCTTGATCTTATCGATCGTTTTGAGTGCGTTTGGTATTTTGGGTTAAGATTATCAGTAACAACTGATAGATAAGAATATGTAAATAGAAAAAGAGTGTGGAATATTTTTCCGCACTCTTTTTTTATAAAATAATTTTCTTATTTATACTCATAAATAATTTGATTTTAACAAAAAACCGTTATATTTACTCCTATAAATCAAATATTTAATTATTTTTATTATATAATGATTGAAAAGCTGTCTTTTGTTTGGGCAGTGGACTAGAAAAATGAGGATCTTTGGCTTGGTAACTAATTGACCAATTCACAAGGGTCTTACGGTGATTACGGTGATAATCTACTATTAGTGATAAAGCTGCCACCAAGCAATTCATAAAACAGCTAAAGGAGTGGGTAGGATTTGCTTGCAGTCAGATATGATGAACTATCATTAGAGTTTGAAACAAATGAAAGCGTATTTTCCCCAAAAGGGTTAGATGTAGGAACGAAAGCGATGTTAAAAGCAGCAGTTATCAATGACCAGGATAGAATTTTGGATCTGGGATGTGGTTATGGGTTTGTAGGAATTTATCTGGCAAAAAGGTATCCTGAAGCAGCAGTTACAATGACAGACATTTCAGCAAATGCCATCGACTTGACTACAAAAAATGCGCAACGAAATGACGTAGCACCAGAGATCGTCTTAAGTGAAGGATTTAGAGAAATCAGCGACAAAACGTTTGATGTTATTCTGTCTAATCCGCCGTACCATGTAGATTTTTCTGTACCAAAGGAATTTATCGAGAAAGCCTATCGTCAACTGGCACTCAACGGAAAGCTATACATGGTGACCAAGCGCCGAAAATGGTATGAGAACAAGATTCGCTCCGTTTTCGGTTACGTGAAAGTCACGGAAGTTGACGACTATTACGTATTTTACGCAGAAAAGCGGGCGAAAAATCCGTTAGTAAAAAAGAAAGAAAAAAAGATGTCAAAGAAGCTGCAACGGAAATATGGGAAGAGGAAAGGATGATATGTTAAAAGATTGATGAGGAAAAATTATACAAAAGAAAGTTCTGAAATTCACCTAGCATAGGCACTACAGTCACAAGGAAAATGGCAGTAAAGCTAAATAAGCTCGTTGATAGGACGCCCATTTCCTGACCCCAATTATTTCACTTGTAAGTTAGATTTTCTAAAAAGTGTTGCTAATTCTGGTAAGTTACTTAACGTATTGTTAGCGAATACATTGGTTCGAATAACAAACTTATAGAGGTAGATAAACCTCCAGGAGGAAGTGATAAATTCCCGTTGGCTCCTTCTCATGTATCTATTTTACTCTGAGAAATCACACCATAACGAAATAAATTACGTTAGGAATATCTTGTTCAATTTTTTTTGCTTTTAAAGACAACTTTAAAAAATCGTTAGACAAATTTTAAATTTACGAGGAGAGCATAGAAATGGGAAATGACTTTTACACCAAAAACCAACAGTTTGACTATTTGGATTATATGGATGAAATGAAAAAACTAAGTAAAAAGAAATATATTGAAAAATTATTTAAAGAAGCGCCTGAAGATATTTATCTTTTTCTGCTTAAAATCAAATCACTTGGCTTAGAAATTAATGAGTATCTGTGTTCCTATAAACCAAATCCATATTTAGAAAAATACAATAATTTACTAAAAAAAAACACAGATACAGGAATGAATAAAGTTTTAGATAGACATTTAAAACAAGTTGACCAGCTACAAAATTTGTTCGTAGAATCTAATAAATCTATCAACAAAGAGCTTGATGAATCTATTATCGACCCCAACCATATTTTGGCTATATTTATAATTTTTTTGGAGAGACAATTGAGATTGTTAAGAGAACAAAATAATTTGGATATTAGTCTTGAACAGAGGGTTGATACTTATGATACTTATGTATTTAGTTCAGGAAATATCTTAAAGTATTTACTTCATAACATTTCTCTGGAAAAACAATGTGGAATTAATCGAATATTTTCAGAAAAAAATTTATTATGGAATATAAATGTATATTCGAAATATCAAGAAAGAGATAATTTAATGGATGCTTTTGAGTATTGGAAGTATTCAGATATACGAATTGAAGAAATTTATGAGAAAGTAATTATCGATTTTTTAGATGAGGATTTTAATAGAGCTGTTTTAGTATCTAATTTTAGATATAAAAGATTTATGACTAGCATTGAATTAGACATTTTAAATTATAAATTAGAAAAAGACAGACGAAGGATTGATGGAGCAATCGACGAAGAACTAACAACTTTTTTATCAGAAGAACTTTGTCGAAGATATATTGGACAAGAAAACTTAGATAAAAAAGTTCATGGCATTGAAATTAGAAAGTGGATAGAGGGAATTTATTTTTTGCAACATGAATCTATTCTATATTCCAATAAAAAGAAGAATAGAAATATTTACTCTGTTCAGAATTTATGTGTTGTAAAAACAAAGTATGATTGGATCAAAAAATTGTCTAAGTTTTCTCAAAATATATCAAAAAAAGAAGCAAAAATGATTTTAGAAAAGTTCATTTTTACTGGCAAATCAAAAGACTTAATAGATGCTCCATTAATAAAGATTCAAGATAAATTAATACTGTTACCAACGTTAGCTAAAGAAATTCGACCACTGTCTGTCATTTTATCTATGTTTTCAAGAGATGAAGAAGAGACCCAAAAAAATAGGGAAGACATTGCATTAGGGTTCAAAGGAGCTATGTTTGAACAACGTACCAAACACTTATTACAAGTTTGTAGTCAAATAGATGCTAAACGATTACATATTAAGATTACAAAGGAAAAAGACTTGGAAAGAGAGATTGATTTAGCATTTGTTTTAGATAAAACGCTCTTCTTATTTGAATGTAAGTCATTCAATCAACCGTATACGGTAAGAGAGCATGCTAAAACTAATAAGAAAATAAAAGAGGCAATTAAACAATTAAATAAAAATGCTGACTATTTTGAGGAGAATATTTCTATAACTCTAAAGCAATTGGGATTGAGTGAAGAAATATCAATAGAAAAAGTCCAGCGGGTATTACTTACCTCTACTATTCTTGGTGAAGCTGGGAAACAAGAGAATGTGTTGGTAGTTGATGAAGCTTCATTTAACGCATTTTTGTTAAGGAATCCTCCAACGGTTTCTCATATTGATGGAGCTATTAAAGAAAGAATATGTTTAGATACAGAAAATATTTATTCAGGTAAAATTACAGCAGAAAAATTGTTGGTATTTTTAAGAAGACAGCTCTCAGTTAAAATTATGCAAAGCTTTATAGTGAAAACACACGATTCAGATAGGAAAGTGGAATATAAATACTGTAAAAAAGACATTGAAGACTCCTATATAGAAAATGATGTGAAAATAAAGATAGCATTAGATAGAGTCTTTGCTACTTATGAGAAAAATTTATCAGAATGATTTTCTACTATGAAAAAATATAAAAAACCAATTGATATCAGACACAAAAAAGCCTTGGTAGGCCTTTTTATAGGAACTCCAAAGCTTTTTGTACTATTCCCATTCCATGCGCTTGATGATTTATAAGGATTGATTTGTTGAGTTTATGCAGTTTTGTATCGTTTGGGAGTGATAGAAATTGTAATGTTCTTCTTGTGTTGGTTGCAAATTGGTTGCAGTAATAAAATTTTTTTGAATGAAATGCTTGAAAATGAATGAATTTATGTTATTGTAAGTTGTAGTAATTCAAATAAACAAAAGAGGTGGGGTTTTATGTTGTTCAAAGAAAATCTAGATAGAGTTTTTAAAAGTAGTGACCTAAGAATTCTAATTGATCCAGAATTTAAAATATTAATTGATAACTGGGGAAAGCTTCAATTAAATGAATACTTAAGTAGAGATGAACTAAAAGAATTATGCAGGGGTATAAAATATGCTTTAATCGAAGCGAATAAAAAGGTTGTGGAAAAAGAGAACTTTGTTTTTTATGATTTTGATGCCAAATATTTCATTGATGATGTGCAGTTTTTCTTACTTGCAAGTGCAAACGCAAAAGATTTGATTTGAGAATTTGAGAGGAAAAAAAATGTTATCTGAAAAACAAGAAAAATTAAAACAAATGCTGCTAACACCTATTGTGGTTGATAAACTTACCAATACAATTCAAAAAGAAGGCGACACAATAAAAAGCGCTCAAGTATATAGAGGTGTGGAAGACCCCGACATGTCTGATGTATCAATTGCTTTTTACGAAATCATCTATAAAAATACTATTCCCAAAAATCAACAAGGCGAATTTAATGTATTTGGAAAATCTGATGATAAAGGAAATATTTATATTAATGATTTTGCCAATGTTTCTTTTGCTGGTGATACAATGAACTCTTTTAAAACAATTTCTGGGAAATTGATTAAAGAGTTATCAATAGATGGGGAAAAAATAAATAAGCAATACTATATGCCCAATGATTCAAAAGGACGAATGAGATTGATATTTGACAGTGATGCTGATGAGTATACTCAAAAGATATTTTATGAGTTTTATAAACTGTATCATAGTTTAGCTAATTTTTGGATAATACCTATAGAGATGGGAAGAAAGAGTTCTAAAACAATTTCTATAGATAATTTTGAATTTAGAACACAAGATTATATGGGAAGGTTTTTGAGTGAAATTAGGAATAATTGGAACAGATTGAAAAAACAAGGATTATACAATTTCTATTTTAAAAATTTTGAAGATTACAGCGAATTTATAGAAAAGCATTTTATTATTGAAACGGACTATTTAGAATCTCCAAAAGATGAAACTGAAAACTTCGGTTCACTGAATGAAAAAGATGCTGTTAGCATTGTTTCAGGAATGATTACTGCAATTAAAAATAGAGCGGAACTGTTATCGAAATCAGAATACGCCGAACAATTATGGATTTTACTTAGCAATATCACAACAGATAGCTCTGATAAATTGTAAATAGGGAGTATGACAAATGGCAAGGGTATATAAAGCAGTCAGATTGGCTTATGAGGCTAAAATTTGGATAGACAAACTAATTATTCATAGAGAACGAGAACTAAAAAATGAACTAAAAAATGGCTTGATTAATAAACTAGAAACAGACATGCAAGAACATTACAGTGATTTGCTGGATGGGATATCATTCAATGTGGTGTTAAAAGTATCAGCTGGTAGTGTTATAGAACAAGCTTACAGATATTGTAAAAAACAAAATTTCACTGATGACGATTGGGAAAAAATTCAAAATCGCATGGATAGAACAATTGTAAAAGAAAATTATAAAGATAAATCTTCCGTTACGCCCCGACTTTATTTAGATGAAAATGTATTAGATGGCTTAGAGGAATATCGTTACCATTTTAAAAGTGATGAGCCTAGTAAACGTCTACCGCGATTAAGTTATATCATTAAATTAATTATTTTTGCCTTTTATAGTCAAATCGACTAGAAAGTTATTTTTCTAAATAGTTTAGTCGCTATTTAGAATTTTATTTCAAATAAATGTTTACATGTTGTACCACGATATCGAATAGAGGGTGTTATTATGAAAAAGTGGAACAAGCAAGCCTTATTCTAAAAGAAATCGAATACTACTCACAATTCGATACCCTATAACGTGAATACGCCGAAAAAGCATACTCAAAGCATTATCAAAAATTGAAAGGATTGAAAAAAATGAACGCTGATAATTTTCGTTTCTACTTTTTCTTAGCTCTAAGTATAGGGCTAGCCATAACAAAGGTGACTGGCTTAATATTTGGTTTACTAGCCGTAGTCAGTTCCCTCAACAACAAATTAACCCCCTCGAAGTGAGTGAAATAGGGAGGTAGTCGCCCCAGCGACTAAACGGAGTGTCCGAGTCTTTTCACTCACTTTGTGGGGGCCAGTCGGGCGGTTTTTGCCTGACACTTAACTTGATATATAAAACAACATATGCTCGTTTGAGCGCGCGCTGAGAGGTGTGTGATGTCTAAAGAAACTCGTGCGTATAATACTAAAATTATTGAAACTTCCACCTATATTGAGGTGTATCAGTATGATGAACCTATTTTCTATAGTTATTCTGTTGAAAATGAAAATGGTTCACGTCAATTAGATTGGTTAATTGATAGTAATACACGTCGAACTTATGATGAGCTACCAACTATTGAGAAATATGATAGCTTAAAGCGAAAATAACAACATTATGAAGAAATGCGTTGGTCGTTCGTGATCGCTTAGGTCATGAAGATATTCAAACAACTTTGGGAACTTACGGACATTTATACGAGAACGCTAACAAAGAAGTCGCTAAAAAATTAACGAATACTATTGAAATGCCTAAGGAAAATGCGCAACGGAAACTTACAGGCAATCAGTATGTGAAGCATAAAGAATGACGAGGTGTATCAATATGGAAAATACTGTTTTTGATTCAGACAAATTTAAAGGGTAAAAAATACCGAAATATGATTCTAAATCTGGTGTTTGGGCTGTTGATACAGGTAATCGTGTTGAATTTGGCGATATGTATTATGTTTTATCGGAATTTATTGAGGACGGGTTACATTATAGTTTTAATACCTTAATAGCCGGAGATGTACGGCGAGACCATGCACATTCTTTTGATTGTGTCGTTTCAGCTTTACTCAAGAATGTCACCCATTTTTCAATTGTCGGATTTGAGAAAGATTATTCTCAGTAAGAAATAAATTTTCTCAATGACATTCAGACCAAAATTTTAAAAGAAAGTCGGGATTGCCAACATGACAGAATATGATAAATTTAAAAATATGGCTATCGAGGTAGCGAAAAAAGCTAACGCTGGTCAAACTGACAAAGGTGGTGAACCTTACTTTTTTCATGTTCAACGAGTGGCAAATTCACTAACAGATAAAAATGCTAAGGTTGTTGCCTATCTTCATGATACTGTTGAAGACACGGATATTACTATTGAAAAACTGAAAGAGTTAGATTTTTCAGACACGATTGTTTCGGCAGTACAGGTTTTGACACAGGAACGTTATTAACCCTATTTTGACTATATTGTATTGTAGAAATTAAGAAAAATAAACTAGCCACCATGGTTAAACTTGCAGATTTAAAAGATAATATGAATCTTTCAAGAATTACTACCCCAACTGAAAAAGACTTTGAAAGAGTTAAGAAATATCAAAAGGCGTTTAAAATATTAGAGTTAGAGGGAGAGTGATTCAAAATGAGAACACTTTTAGTGGGCGATTTACACTTAACAGCACAAATAATCTTGCCAATGGTTGAGCAGAAAGTTAAAGAATTAGGCATTAAACAAGTGATTTTGCTAGGAGATTATACAGACGCATACGAGCAAGAAAAAAACGTTGATCTTTACATGAATGAATTAGACTATTTGTTCATATGGAAATCAAAGATGAAAGTTTTCGGTGTCGAAGTGATAAATCTCTTAGGAAATCATGACGTGTCTTATTTGACGGTTACACCTAGAAGGTATTCACTGCAAAGTGCAGATGGATTTCTTTCAGTCGGTCGAAAGCTGTTGAAGTTAAATCTGCAAATTGCCTTTCAGTTAGATGATTATTTGATTAGTCATGCTGGTTACACCCAAGACTTTAATTTAGAAGATTGGCATTTTGAAACAATAACTGAAAATTTAATCGACAATTTAGATGATTTAGAAGACCATGTCGGCAAAGCAAGAGGTGGGAAATACTTTTTAGGTAGTCCATTATGGGCTGACTTTGACCATGAATTAAGCTGTTTGCCAAATCCAAAGTATCAAAAACAAATTGTAGGGCATACACCGCAAACGAAAATCACGACTGTTCATAAGGGAGAGTCTGAACTTGTGGGAATTGATACATTTACGATTATTCCAATTAAAAGAAAACCTTTTTTCAAAGAAATTGGTAGTGGAGAAATTTTACTTTATGATAATTGCACACTAATACCAATTCAAGTGGATTGGCAAAGTGATGGAGTGTTTAACAAGTTGAACGAAATATTTGAAAAAAATTCATAGTATTGCTAAGTTATATGGCATTTTATTAGATTTTAAAAATGGTCGATGACTGTTGATGATAAAGAAATCTTTTTGAATAGAAAATATCTTTAGAACATAATTAGGAGGTTGTTGTATGCGGAAAAATCAAGTATCTATAAAAATTGAAAGATTTGGCAAAGATATACCAGATGAGTTTAAAGAATTGAATATGCAAGTCATGTCTGTTTATGCTGATGGAAATGATTTATATGAAACATTATGTGGAGCTTTTCAGTTAGCCTTAAATGAAGTTGCTAAATATGAACATAATAATTTCGGATGTAGAGAAAGTTATGATTCTTTAGAACTTACACAAAGAAAAGTTAAGGGGTTAAAATTATGTAGAAAAATAAAACATGATTTTTCTGATTCTAACTCAAAAGAAGAGTAAAAGCTAATGGTTGAGTAACCTCGAGAAAAAGAGCCTAGACACCCTATAAATAAAGGGTTCTAAGCTCTTTTTTCTTATTCCCACTCCACAGTAGCAGGTGGTTTGCTCGTAATATCGTACACGATCCGATTGACGTGTGCGACTTCGTTGACGATGCGGACGCTGATTTTTTGTAGGACTTCCCATGGGATGCGGGCAAAGTCAGCGGTCATGCCATCGATCGAAGTGACTGCACGGATGCCGACGGTATAATCGTAGGTCCGGCCATCACCCATGACACCGACGGAGCGGATGCCTGGTAAGACGGTGAAGTATTGCCAAATGTCGCGGTCTAAGCCGGCATTTGCGATTTCTTCCCGCAAGATTGCATCCGAGTCGCGGACGATCGTTAGTTTTTCTTCTGTTAATTCGCCAAGGACACGAATGCCTAGACCTGGTCCAGGGAATGGTTGGCGCCATACGATGCTGTCTGGCATGCCAAGTTGAGTCCCTAATTCACGGACTTCGTCTTTGAACAAGGTGTTCAATGGTTCGATCAATTTGAATTGCATGTCTTCAGGTAAACCACCCACATTGTGGTGTGATTTGATGGTTTGGGCAGTTTCGGTTCCTGATTCGATGACGTCGGTATAAAGGGTTCCTTGGGCAAGGAAAGAAACGCCTTCTTCGCCAGCTAGTTTGGTTGCTTCATCATCGAAGACGTACACGAATTCATTTCCGATGATCTTGCGTTTTTCTTCAGGATCAGAAACCCCAGCAAGTTTTGATAGGAAACGTTCTTTGGCATCAACTTTGATGATGTTCAAGCCGAATTTGCCGCCTAGGCTTTCCATTACTTGCTCGGCTTCGCCTTTACGCAAGAGGCCGTGGTCAACAAAAATACAAGTCAGTTGATCGCCGATCGCTTTTTGTAAAAGAACACCAACGACAGAAGAATCGACCCCGCCGGAAAGACCAAGCAAGACTTTTTTGTCGCCCACTTGTTCGCGGATTTTTGCGATTTCCATATCGATGAAGTTGTCCATTGTCCAATCACCTGTACATTGACAAACGTCAATGGCAAAGTGACGCAATAAGTCGTTGCCGTATTCTGAATGGCGAACTTCTGCGTGGAATTGGATACCGTACATTTTGCGCTCGGCATCTTGGATAGAAGCGATCGGGCAATCTTTGCTCGTCGCCACAACATCAAAGCCTGCAGGTGCTTGAGTGACCAAGTCTCCGTGGCTCATCCACACGGTTTGTGTTGCGGGCGTGTTTTGGAAAAGGGCCGCTGCATCAGAAGTGACTTCCAATTCTGCTTTGCCGTATTCACGGTTTTTGGCAGGTTCAACTTTTCCGCCTAATTTATAAGTAATCAACTGCATGCCGTAACAGATCCCTAAAACTGGGATGCCTAACTCAAAAATTTTCTCGTCGATGCCGAAAGAGTTCTCGTCGTAGACGCTGTTTGGTCCGCCAGATAAGATGATCCCTTTTGGGTTCATCGCTTTTACTTCTTCAGCGGTAATGCGGTGGCTCAATAATTCTGAGAAAACACCGAACTCACGAATACGGCGTGTAATCAGCTGGTTGTACTGACTACCGTAATCAAGTACGATAATTTTTTCGACGTTTGGCAAAGTGTCAACGTTTGTCACAATAAATTACCTCAATTCTTTTAGTTTTTATTGAAAAAAGGCTGGGCCTTTTCAACAGCATAATCATAAAAATGAAGCGGTCAATACTTGCGCAAGAACACTTCATCGATCAAATGGTGCTTTGTTTTATGAAGAATTATATCGGCTCTGCTGCGTGTAGGCAAGATATACTCGTGTAAATTCTTTAAATTCACATTTTTCCATACTTCTTTTGCCATTTTAATCGCTTCCTTGCGATCCCCGATCGCATATTGGTAATAATAATTGCTGGGATCTTGAAAGGCAGTGTCTAGTAATGATTCAAATCGTTCCAAATACCATTTTTCGATCAGTGCTGGTTGGGCATCCACGAAAATTGAAAAATCAAAAAAGTCGCTGATATAGATTTGTTGGTTGGCAGGCAGTTGTAGGGTATTGATGCCTTCCACGATCAAGATATCTGGTTGACTGATCGTTTCATACGTATCAGGAATAATATTGTAGACTTCATGGGAGTAGACGGGGATCTGAATGTCTGGTTCTCCTGATTTGACCGCATTCAAAAAGTTGATCAAGGCTTCCATGTCATAACTTTCTGGAAATCCTTTGCGATTCAAGCTGCCGCGTTCTTCCAAGACTTCGTTCGGGTACAAAAAGCCGTCAGTGGTGATCAGTTGGACGGTTCTACGGGGAAACAAACGGGCCAGCAAATTTTGGACGAGCCGTGCGGTGGTGCTTTTGCCGACGGCGACACTTCCAGCGATGCCGATGATAAAAGGCGGCATTTTGACGTAGCGGTGCAAAAAGAGTCCCTTGCTGAGGGTCAATGATTCAAACTCTTTCATATAAAGATGGATCAGATGGCACAAAGGCACGTAAACATCTTCCACATCTTGGACCGAGATCCGGTCGTTCAAACTTTTAATATTATCCAATTCTTCTTGAGTGAAAGGCATCATGCCGTTCGTATAAAACCCTTGCCATTGCTCACGAGGAATTTGATAAAAATTCATGGTTTCTTGCATAGTAGGCTCCTTTTTTGCGGCATCGTCGGTTTCTATTAGAAGCGACGGGCCACTGTTCGAAAGTATTTTACCATAGAAACCTGCGGAACTTGGAAAAAAGACATGATTTCCTTTGCAGAAACAACAAAAAACTGTTTTTTCGTTGTTTTTTTTGCTGGGCGTTTACTTCTGGCTGTTTTTCGGTATGATTAGAAAGAAGCAGCAGACAAATCTTGCAGGGCTTTTTTACTGGTGATTTCACTATGTTCACTCGTTCGAATAGAAGAAACAAGGAAAAACTAGTAGAAACCAGTAGAAAAAACAAGCGAAGAGGAAATAGAAGAAAGGAGCATAACCATGAGTAATCATTACTATACAGAAAATCCTGATACGGCCCATGATTTTGAGCAGTGGTCGTTTGAATTAAGAGGAAAGAAGTTTCATTTTGTGACAGATAGCGGGGTGTTTTCCCGTGACACGGTGGACTATGGCTCGCGGGTGTTGATCGATGCGTTTGAGTGGGGGGAGCTGCCAGAAGGAAGTCTGCTGGACGTTGGTTGCGGCTACGGACCTGTTGGTTTAGCGTTAGCTCATGCGAGTCAACGACCTGTCGAGATGATCGATATCAATCAGCGGGCAGTGGATTTGGCAAAAGGCAATGCCCAGCGTAACGGCATTGAACAGGTAGATATCCATCAATCCAATATCTATGCCCAATTAAATCAACCTGCTTATGCGGCGATCCTTAGCAATCCGCCGATTCGGGCAGGAAAAGAAGTCGTTCATGAGATTTTGACGGGGGCGTTTCCTTTGCTTAAAGTAGGCGGGACTTTAACGATCGTGATCCAAAAGAAACAAGGGGCGCCGAGTGCTCAAAAGAAAATGCAAGAGACCTTTGGCAATGCCGAAATCATCAAAAAAGACAAAGGCTATTACATCATTCAAAGCGTAAAAGAAGCGTAGCTGCTCTTTGATTCTCAACAGATCAAAGGCATCGCCAAGACAAGCGCTGGTTAGCGGCAACTGGACCAGTTGGTTTCTCAAAAAGCCTGTTGTCACCAGCCTTTGGGGCAATCGCAGCTCCGCTAAAAGAGCTGTCTGTATCATCGGGCCATTTTTGATCAACGAAAAAGAAAGTCGCACACTTGTTGAAAGTGTGCTATTTTTTTTGAGAAAAATTTGCTACACTTTAGGCAAGAGAGGAGAGAAGCAGATGAAATTGACGATTAAACAGATTGCTGAAATGGCTGGCGTCTCTGTCACGACCGTGTCGCAGATCCTAAACAATAAAGGCAGCCGTTTTAGTGAAGAAACCCGAAAGCGGGTCTTAGATATCGTAAATAAATATCACTATAAGCCGGATTTTTTTGCTTCGAATCTTATCAACCGCCATTCAAAAACGATCGGAATGATCGTGCCTGATGTGACGGATTTCTTTTTCTCTAAAGTCATTGAAGGGGCGGAAAGTTATTTCAATCCACTAGGTTACATGCTAGTGTTATGCAATTCGCGCCACAGCCAAGAAAAAGAGGTTCAATATTTGAATGAACTGTCTCATCGTTCGGTAGATGGCATCTTATTAGCGACGCCGCATTTGCTGCCAGAGGATTATTCCTTGAAGAGCGGGTTCTTTGATGACCGACCAATTATTTTAGTCGATCGTGGGATCAATCAGCGGGACAATGGTCGTTTGATCGTGAAAGAATACGAAGGCGCCTACCAAGCCGTCAGCTATTTGATCAAAAATGGTCACCGCAACATTGCGATGCTCAAAGAAATCACCGGCTACTATCAATTAGAGGAACGGTTCAATGGCTATCGCCATGCCTTAAAGGATCATCAGATCCCTTTTAAAGGCCGATATGTAGAAAATGCTGAATTAACGGTTACTGGCGGGTACGAAGCAACGAAGGAATTATTGAAGTACAAAGAGATCACAGCGTTCTTCTGTGGCAACGATGCTATGGCGATCGGCTGTTATCAAGCGATTTATGAGGCGGGCAAAAAAGTACCAGAAGACTACTCGGTGATCGGCTTTGATGCCTTGAAATTATCGGAATACATCACACCACCGCTTACCACGGTCATGCAGCCGACTTTTGAGATCGGGTTTACCGCAGCGAAGTTTTTAGTGGACGCCATTGAGTTTCCGACACGGCGAATTCCAAATAAGATTTTTGATACAAAATTAATTATTCGTGAGAGCGTGAAGACATTGACAAGCGAGAAATAATGCGGTATATTTCTTCTTGTAAGTGTTTTCATAGTTTTGCGATATTTAGTAAACTGTTTTACTAAAGTGGTTTACCCTACGAAAAATTATTGTATAATGTTAAAGGAAGCGAGGGTCATTTCGATGCGAATGGTGGATTTAATTGAAAAGAAACGTGACGGCAAGTCATTGACGAAGGAAGAAATTGACTACATTGTAACTGCGTATACTGAAGGAAGTATTCCAGATTATCAAATGAGTGCCTTGTTGATGGCTATTTTTTATGTAGATATGACAGATGAAGAGATCACGAACTTAACGCTAGCAATGGCAAATTCTGGTGAAGTGATCGACCTATCCTCAATTGAAGGAATCAAAGTCGATAAGCATTCGACTGGCGGTGTTGGTGATACGACCACATTGATCTTAGCGCCCTTAGTGGCTAGTGTTGGCGTACCAGTTGCGAAAATGTCTGGGCGCGGCTTAGGCTATACTGGTGGGACGTTAGACAAGCTTGAAGCGATCCCTGGATTTAAAATCGAGCTTTCTGAAGCCGACTTTATCCGATTAGTCAACGAAAGCAAAGTGGCCGTGATCGGTCAATCAGGAGATTTAGCTCCTGCAGACAAAAAACTGTATGCCTTACGAGATGTGACGGCAACGGTTAGTTCGATCCCATTGATCGCCAGCTCGATCATGAGTAAAAAAATCGCGGCAGGTGCCGATGCGATCGTGTTAGATGTAACCACAGGCGATGGCGCCTTTATGAAAAACTTGGAGGATGCCAAACGCTTAGCCCAAACGATGGTCCGCATCGGAAAATTGGCAAATCGCCAAACGATGGCAGTCATTTCTGATATGTCACAGCCTTTAGGGGAAGCGATCGGCAACAGTTTGGAAGTGGTGGAAGCCATTGAGACACTGCAAGGAAAAGGACCGAAAGACTTGGAAGAAATGTGCTATGCACTGGGCAGCCAAATGGTCGTTTTAGCGAAAAAAGCTGATTCATTGGAAGAAGCACGCCAACTGTTGGAAGAAGCCCTGCATTCAGGCAAAGCGTTAGAAAAATTCAGACAGATGATCACAGACCAAGGCGGAGACGCTACAGTGATCGATGACCCGAGCAAGATTTTGACAGCGAAATATGAAGTGGAAGTCCCAGCGAAAACGAGCGGCGTGGTGACGAAATTAGTTGCCAATGAGCTAGGGATCGCGGCGATGATGTTAGGGGCAGGTCGTAAGACCAAAGACGAAGACATCGACCATGCAGTGGGCATCAAATTGCATAAGAAAGTTGGCGAATCCGTAAGCAAAGGGGAATCGCTATTGACGATCTATAGCAATACCGAAGCAATCGAGGATGTCAAAGCATTGATCGACCAAAATATTGAAATTGGGGAAGATGGCGCAGAACCGCCATTGATCCATGACATTATTACAGAATAAGGAGCGAATAAAAATGGAATTGAATCGCATGATCGACCACACGATTTTGAAAGCAGACGCAACGGAGGAAGATGTTTTACGAATCATCGAAGAGGCAAAAACCTATCACTTCTATTCTGTCTGCATCAATCCAACGTGGGTTTCATTAGCAGCAGAAAAATTACAAGGCGAACCAACGGCTGTTTGTACCGTGATCGGTTTTCCTTTAGGGGCAAACACATCTGAGGTCAAAGCTTATGAAACAACAGATGCGATCAAAAACGGCGCAGATGAAGTCGATATGGTAATCAACGTAGGTGCCTTGAAATCAAAACAATACAAAAAAGTTCAAGCAGACATCGAAGCAGTCGTTGAAGCAGCCAAAGACAAAGCGCTTGTCAAAGTAATCATTGAAACAGCGTTATTAGACAACGAAGAAATCGTCAAAGCCTGTGAATTAGCCAAAGCAGCTGGTGCAGATTTCGTGAAAACCTCAACTGGCTTTTCAACTGGTGGGGCAGTCGTTGAAGATGTTCGCTTGATGCGTGAAACAGTAGGACCAGAAATGGGTGTCAAAGCTTCTGGTGGTATCCACAACGAAGCAGAAGCTGCAGCTATGGTGGAAGCGGGCGCAAACCGTTTAGGAACAAGCGCAAGTGTTGCTATCGTGACTGGCTCAACAGGTGCTGGCTACTAAGCCTAGCATCAAGTAGCAAAAAATAAAAATAAGAGCGGGGAAGACAATGACAATAGCGAAAAAAGAGTGGATCGACACCGCCGTTTCCGCCTTAGATAAAGCGTATGTGCCGTACTCTAAGTTTCCGGTCGGTGCTTGTCTCGTTGCCAAAAATGGTACGATATATCAAGGGATCAACATTGAAAATGCCTCATATGGCTTAACAAATTGCGCAGAACGAACCGCTTTTTTCAAAGCCGTTTCTGAAGGCGAAAAAGAGTTTCAACATTTGGTTGTGGCGGGTCATACGCCAGAACCGATCTCTCCTTGCGGTGCTTGCCGCCAGGTCATGGTGGAATTTTGTGCGCCAGATATGCCGGTGACCTTAGTCGGCGATGATGGTGTCATCAAAGAAACCACGGTAGAAGGCCTATTGCCTTATTACTTCACGAACAAAGATTTATAAACCATGTTCATTCAGTCGATGCGGCTGTTGAAAAAAACTATATTTTTAGGGGGCTTTACAGCAATGAAAAAAGCAAAATTATTTAGTTTAGGTATTGTTGCAGTAGCTGGGTTGACTTTACTTGGTGCTTGTGGCGGAGGAAATTCAGGTTCAACTGATTCAACTGGCGGCGGTTCTGCAGACGGTACGACTGATGCAGCGCATAGTGTCGCAATCGTTACCGATATCGGTGGGGTGGATGACCGTTCATTCAACCAATCAGCGTGGGAAGGCTTAGAAGCATGGGGTGAGGAACACGGGATCGCTCGCGGTGCTGGTGGTTATGACTACGTGCAATCAAATGAAGCTTCAGAATACACAACCAACGTAAATGGTGCCGTTCAAAATGGTTTCAAAACAGTTTTCGGTGTGGGTTACTTATTGAAAGATTCAATCGCAGCAGCAGCTGACCAAAACCCTGATACACAATTCGGGATCATCGATGATGTGATCGAAGGCAAAGACAACGTTGTTTCAGCAACGTTTAAAGATAACGAAGCAGCTTACTTAGCTGGTTTTGCCGCAGCGTATACAACCAAAACAAACAAAGTCGGCTTCATCGGTGGTGAAGAAGGCGTCGTTATCGACCGTTTCGAAGCTGGTTTCATGAAGGGTGTTCAAGACGCAGCTGAAAAATTAGGCAAAGAAATCACGGTTGATCCTCAATATGCAGCATCATTTGGTGATCCTGCTAAAGGGAAAGCATTGGCAGCTTCAATGTACCAAAGTGGCGTTGACGTAATCTTCCACGCATCTGGTGGTACTGGTGCAGGTGTCTTCCAAGAAGCAAAAGCAATCAATGAACAATTGAACGAAGCAGACCTAGAAGATAAAAAAGTTTGGGTCATCGGTGTAGATAGCGATCAACAAGACGAAGGAAAATACACAACTGCTGACGGCAAAGAAGATAACTTCACATTGGCTTCAACATTGAAAGGTGTTGGCGCAGCGGTACAAGATATCTCAACTCGTGCGTTGGAAGACAACTTCCCTGGCGGCGAACATATTGTTTACGGCTTGAAAGATGGCGGTGTAGACATTACTGAAGGATTCCTTTCAGATGATGCCAAAGCAGCGATCGAAACAGCGAAACAAGACGTGATCGACGGCAAAGTAGAAGTACCAGAAACACCTGAAAAATAAAGTTGTTCTTTTCGGTTATCTTGCCCTAGTTTAGGGCAAGATGATCGTCATTGGATTACTATGTTGATGAAAGCTACGGGTTTTCATGAGGATAGTAATCATCCTAAGCAATAGCAATTATTTTTTTGACATGACGAATGGTTTGTATAAGCGAATTAGAAAGTAAGGATGTGAGTAATTTGGCTGAGGAAAAATATGTTGTAGAAATGCGTCATATCACCAAAGAGTTTGGAACGTTCAAAGCCAATGACGATGTCAACTTGCAAGTAAGGCCAGGAGAAATCCACGCATTGCTTGGTGAAAATGGAGCGGGCAAGTCGACCTTGATGAATATGCTGTCAGGATTATTGGAACCAACATCTGGTGAAATCTGGATGAATGGTGAAAAAGTGAATATCACGAGTCCGACCGCAGCAAACAAATTGGGGATCGGTATGGTGCATCAGCATTTCATGCTGGTAGACGCCTTTACTGTAACAGAAAATATCATTTTGGGGAGCGAACCCCATCATCTCGGTGTGTTAGATCGCAAGAAAGCCCGCAAAGAAATCAAAAAAGTTTCTGAGCAATATGGTTTATCGGTTGATCCAGATGCCTATGTGCGTGACATCTCTGTTGGGATGGAGCAACGGGTAGAGATCTTGAAGACTCTTTACCGCGGCGCAGATGTACTGATTTTTGATGAACCAACGGCAGTTTTGACACCGCAAGAAATCGAAGAGCTGATCGAGATCATGCGCGGATTGGTGCGTGAAGGCAAATCGATCATCTTGATCACCCACAAACTGGATGAGATCAAAGCGGTGGCAGACCGTTGTACAGTTATCCGTCGGGGACAAGGGATCGGCACTGTCAATGTCAAAGACGTCAGCTCGCAACAGTTGGCCGATATGATGGTTGGTCGTTCTGTGTCCTTCAAGACACCGAAGAAAGAAGCGTCACCAAAAGAAGTCGTGCTTTCTGTTGAAAACTTAGTCGTAAAAGAAAACCGTGGCTTAGAAGCAGTCAAAAACTTAAGCTTAGAAGTACGTGCAGGTGAAGTATTGGGGATTGCTGGGATCGATGGCAATGGGCAATCAGAGCTGTTACAAGCCATCACTGGTTTACGGAAAGTCGAAAGCGGCAAGGTCTTGCTGAATGGTGATGACATCACCAACTTCAAGCCTCGGAAAGTCACCGAAGCCGGCGTTGGTCATGTGCCAGAAGACCGCCATAAATACGGGCTTGTCTTGGATATGATGTTATCAGAAAACATCGCCTTGCAAACCTACTACAAAAAACCTTTGAGTAATGCAGGTGTCTTGGATTACGGAGAGATCAACGAGTTTGCTCGTGATTTGATTCAAGAATTTGACGTACGAACAGTCAACGAGATCGTACCAGCACGGGCATTGTCCGGCGGGAATCAACAAAAAGCGATCATTGCACGAGAAATCAGCCGTGATCCTGATCTATTGATCGTTGCCAATCCGACCCGTGGGTTGGATGTTGGAGCGATCGAATTTATCCACAAACGCTTGATTGAACAGCGGGATAAGTTCAAAGCGGTGTTGTTAGTCAGCTTTGAATTAGATGAAATTTTGAATGTATCAGACCGCATTGCTGTTATTCATGCTGGTGAGATCGTTGGGGTCGTTGATCCGAAAGAAACATCAGAGAAAGAGCTTGGCTTGTTGATGGCAGGGTACTCCTTGGAGGAAGCAAGACGAGAGCTGCAAATGGAGGAAGTAGGTGGTTCGGTTGAATAACCGCAAAGAAAAGATCCGCAATATATTAGTGCCGATCATCGCTGTCTTGTTAGGATTCGTCCTTGGCGGGATCATCATGGCGGCCTTCGGCTACAGCCCGATCACAGGGTATACACAAATGTTTCGGACCGTTTTTATCAACGGACAAACAGGTGGGTTAAATGCCCGCAACATTGGTGAGATTTTTGTTACAGCAGGACCATTGATCTTTACCGCTCTGGGGTTTGCCGTTGCAAACTCAGCCGGATTCTTCAATATCGGTCTTTCTGGTCAAGCGCTAGCAGGTTGGGTTGCCAGTATCTGGGTCGCACTAGCGATGCCAGATGCGCCTCGGTTGGTGGTCTTGCCATTAGCCGTGATCGTAGGGGCTTTATGCGGGGCGATCGCAGCTGCGATTCCTGGTTTCCTACGGGCATTCTTTGGAACAAGTGAAGTCATCGTGACGATCATGATGAACTATATCTTGCTTTATACGGGGAACCATTTAGTCAATAATGTGATGAGCGAATCCATGATCACGACAAAAGGGGTCACAAAAATGGTGGGGGAAAATGCCTCCATGCAGACGCCGTTTCTAGCAAGCATCACGAGCAACTCTCGCTTGAACTTAGGGATCTTCTTAGCCTTGATCTTCTTAGTTTTGGTTTGGTTCTTGATGAAAAAAACCACTCTTGGTTATGAAATCCGCGCGGTGGGCTTGAACCCAAGCGCTTCTGAATATGCGGGGATGAGCAGCAAACGGACGATCATTATCTCCATGATCATCTCTGGAACGCTTGCTGGATTAGGTGGAGTCGTTCAAGGACTAGGAACGTTTGAAAACTTCTTCGTTCAAGGGTCATCATTGAGCATCGGGTTTGACGGTATGGCTGTATCCTTGTTAGGAAGCGGCTCATCGATCGGAATCTTGCTTTCAGCCCTCTTGTTCAGTATTTTGAAATTAGGTGGACAAGGCATGCAGTTTGCAGGTATTCCATCTGAATTAGTCGATGTCAATATCGCAATTATTATTTTCTTCGTAGCGATCAGCTTTGTGATTCGTTTCTTGTTGGCAAAAATCTTTGACGGCAAAAAAGAAGCGCTGGTCGTACAGGAGATTGAAGCCCAACCAAACGATCAAGATCAGGAAGGAGGAACCATCTAATGGATATTAGTTTAATTTCTTCGATCGTCACTCAAACATTGATTTATGCGTCTCCTCTGATTTTGACGGCGCTAGGTGGCGTGTTCTCAGAGCGCAGCGGGATCGTTAACGTGGGTCTTGAAGGAATCATGGTTATGGGTGCTTTTAGCTCGATTGTTTTCAATATTGAATTTGCGTCACAATTTGGTGCGTGGACACCATGGTTAGGGATGCTCGTCGGCGGACTTGTCGGTGTGGTTTTCTCCTTGCTGCATGCGGTGGCAACCATCAACTTCCGTGCCGACCACATCATCAGTGGTACGGTGATGAACTTGATGGCACCAGCTTTGGCTGTGTTCTTAGTCAAAGCGATCTACAACAAAGGGCAAACGGATAACATCCAACGGACATTGGGGTATTTCAATTTCCCGATTCTTAAAGATATTCCTATCATTGGCCCGATTTTCTTTAATCAAACATTCTTACCGGCGTACTTCGCTATTTTGATCTCAGTGATCGCGTGGTTCGTGATTTTCAAAACACGCTTTGGGTTGCGTCTTCGTTCTGTCGGTGAGCATCCACAAGCAGCGGATACCTTAGGGATCAATGTTTACGTGATGCGCTACTCAGGTGTCTTGATCTCTGGTTTCCTTGGCGGGATGGGCGGTGCCTTGTTTGCTCAATCGATCGCGGGTCGCTTTGCCGTGACAACGATCGCCGGTCAAGGATTTATCTCGATGGCTGCGATGATCTTTGGTAAATGGAATCCACTTGGTGCAATGGGAGCTGCGATTTTCTTCGGTTTTGCGCAAAACATCAGTATCGTAGGTGGCCAACTGCCAATCATCTCTTCCATTCCAGCGGTTTACTTACAAGCTGCGCCTTATGCCTTGACGATCATCGTGCTCGTTCTTTTCCTTGGAAAAGCCGCTGGTCCGAAAGCTAACGGGAAGAACTACATTAAATCTAAATAATTTTTTCAGTATGAAAGGGTGGGGCTATGGGACATGAATGTGTTGCTGTGTCCTGCCCTTTTTCTATCCTCTGGGTGAAAGGAACACATCAGGAAATTTCCAAAGCAACCCAGCGCAATTTTTGCTTAAGTTTAGTATGATAGAGGTAGTAGATCCGCTTGTAAAAGCATAAAATAAAGAAAGTAGGGAATAGAATGTTTAAACGTGTACACTTGATCGTGATGGATTCAGTCGGAATTGGTGAAGCACCTGATGCGGCAGCTTTTGGTGATGTCGGTTCAGATACGTTAGGCCATATTGCAAAAGAAGCAGGCTTGACGATCCCTCACTTGGAACAATTAGGCCTAGGGACGATCCGTCCTTTAGAAGGCGTGAAGGCGGTAGCTGACCATGATGGGTATGCAACCAAATTGGAAGAAGTTTCCGTTGGGAAAGATACGATGACGGGGCACTGGGAGATCATGGGCCTGAATATCCAAAAACCTTTCCGCGTATTTCCCGATGGGTTTCCCGATGAATTGTTGCAACAGATCGAAGCGTTCTCTGGACGTAAAATCGTCTGCAATGCGCCGTACTCAGGGACAGCAGTCATTGATGACTTCGGCGAACATCAAATGAAGACAGGCGATTTGATCGTTTACACCTCGGCTGACCCAGTGTTGCAGATCGCTGCGCATGAGGAAATCATTCCATTAGAAGAATTGTATCGTATTTGTCAGTACGTTCGGGACATCACGAAAGATGAGCCATATATGATCGGCCGCATCATCGCGCGTCCGTATGTCGGTGAGCCTGGAAACTTTACTCGTACGAGCAATCGTCATGACTACGCACTCGATCCATTTGGCCATACAGTATTAGATTCCTTGAAAGAAGCTGGAAAAGATGTGATCGCCGTTGGGAAGATCAATGATATCTTCAACGGACAAGGAATCACCGATTCTGTACGGACGAAGAGCAATATGGACGGTGTGGATCAGTTACTGAAGGTGATGAAACAAGACTTTACGGGTCTAAGCTTTACGAACTTGGTCGACTTCGATGCGCTTTATGGTCACCGTCGCGATGTCGTAGGGTATGCCCATGCCATTGAAGATTTTGATTTGCGTATTCCAGAACTTTTAGAAGCAATGGGAGACGAGGATCTGTTGTTGATCACAGCTGACCACGGCAATGACCCAACCTTTACGGGAACGGATCACACGAGAGAATATGTGCCATTATTAGCGTACAGCAAGAAATTCCAAGGCCAAGGCAAATTGCCACAAGGCTACTATGCGGATATTTCCGCAACGATCGCTGAAAACTTTGGTGTTTCAGCTACAGAAAACGGAACAAGCTTTTTACAACATTTAAACTAGAGGTGATGAAATGACAACGTTACATGAGAAATTACAAGAAACAACGGCATTTATCCAAGAAAGCGGCGTCGGTGAAGTGGAATTTGGGTTGATTTTAGGATCTGGCTTAGGTGAATTAGCCGATGAGATCGAAAACCCAATCGTGTTGCCTTACAACGATATCCCGCATTTTCCTGTTTCGACAGTGGTCGGTCATGCAGGACAATTGGTCTATGGAACATTAGCTGGGAAAAAAGTCTTAGCGATGCAAGGACGATTCCATTATTATGAAGGCCATTCGATGCAGACGGTCACTTACCCCGTCCGTGTGATGGCGGCATTGAAAGCTCACTCTTTAGTCGTGACCAATGCCTGTGGCGGCGTAAACGAAAGCTTCCAGCCGGGAGACTTGATGTTGATCACCGATCAAATCAACTTTATGGGGGACAACCCACTGATTGGTGAAAACGAAGAAGAAATGGGGCCACGTTTCCCAGATATGAGCCAAGCCTACCATTTGCCTTATCGGGAAGCGGCACAAAAAGTTGGTGCATCAAAAGGATTGCACTTAAAAGAAGGCGTTTATATGGGCTTCTCAGGTCCTACGTATGAAACGCCAGCAGAGATCCGCTTTGCTCGGACGATCGGTGCCGATGCTGTCGGTATGTCGACTGTCCCGGAAGTGATCGTTGCTGTTCACAGTGGCTTGAAAGTCTTAGGTGTTTCTTGTATCACAAACTTGGCTGCTGGTATGCAAGCGAGCTTGAATCATGAAGAAGTCGTGGAAACGACGGAACGGGTCAAGGCAGAATTTAAAGCGTTGATCAAAGAAACGTTAGCAGTACTATAAAAAGCAGACCAAAGGAGAAAAACGAATGAGCGTTCATATCGAAGCAAAAGCAGGCGAGATCGCAGACAAAATCTTGTTACCAGGTGATCCACTGCGGGCAAAATATATTGCTGAAACATTTTTAGAAGACCCGATCTGTTACAACAACGTTCGGGGGATGTTGGGCTATACAGGCGTTTATAAGGGCGAGCGGGTCTCTGTCCAAGGAACCGGCATGGGCATGCCTTCAGCGAGTATCTATGCCCATGAATTGATCAACTCTTACGGCGTGAAGAAATTGATTCGGGTCGGTACGTGTGGTGCCATCTCAAAAGATGTCCACGTGCGTGATCTTGTGATTGCCCAAGCGGCAGCAACAAGTTCATCGATGGTAGCAAAAAACTTCCAAAGTTTCCATTTCCCACCAATCGCTGACTTTGCACTGTTGCGTAAAGCCTATGATACAGCGATTGAATCAGGATTTACGACTCACGTCGGCAATATCTTATCTGAAGATACCTTCTACAAAGATGACATGACGGAAACGTTACAGTTGGCAGACCTTGGGGTGATGGGTGTTGAGATGGAAGCCGCAGCCTTATACTATTTAGGGGCGAAATTCCACGTTCAAACCTTAGCGATCTGTACCGTCAGCGACCACATCATCACTGGAGAAGAAACAACGCCAGAAGAAAGACAAACGACATTTAACGACATGATCAAAGTTGGCTTAGAAACAGCGATCACGTAAAAAAGATACCGCAGGATCGGTGCATGAACGATGCGAAGGCTGCTTGCTTTTGATAAAGCAAGCAGCCAAATCGTATTGGTTTGCATGCAACCGAGAATGTGTTATCTTTTTTTGTTGGCAAAAAGCCACGAAGAAGCGTTGCACTTTTGCCAGAAAATGGTTTAATGAAAAGAAAAGGTGTAAAAAGGAGACGAGACAATGAATAATTTTACGTTTCATGTAACGACGGACATTCGTTTTGGGAAAGACCGTCTGAACGAGCTGCCAGAAGTACTGAATACATTTGGAAAAAACGTCTTGCTAGTCTATGGTGGCGGCAGTATCAAGAAAAACGGTTTGTACGATGCAGTCATGGCGCAATTGACTGCCAACGGCAATCAAGTCACTGAATTGACTGGTGTCGATCCAAATCCACGAATCGAAACCGTTCGTCAAGGAGCCGCTCTTTGTCGTTCAGAAAAGATCGACGTCATTTTAGCTGTTGGCGGCGGTTCTGTAATTGATTGCAGCAAAGTGATCGCTGGGGCGGCTTGCAGTGAGCAAGAGCCTTGGGACTTAGTTCTTTCCAGAAGCTATCAAGGACCAGCGATTCCATTAGTAACGATCTTGACCCTTGCGGCTACTGGCAGTGAAATGAATCGCGGCGCGGTGATCTCTAATCTAGAAACGAAACAAAAACTTGGTGTTCACGGACCCGAATTTTTACCGAAAGTATCTTTTTTAGATCCAACAACGACCTTTAGTGTCAGTCGCTATCAAACGGCTGCCGGTTCAGCGGATATCATGAGCCATCTGATTGAAAATTATTTCAGTAAAACAGAAGGAACAGATGTCCAAGACGGTGTAGCAGAAGGATTGCTAAAAGCAGTCATTAAAAATCTGCCCATCGCATTAAATGACCCCACAGACTATGATGCACGGGCGAATTTGATGTGGGCGAGCACCTTAGCCTTAAATGGTTTGACTGGAAGCGGCAAGGGTGGTGCTTGGTCTTGTCATGCGATGGAGCATGAGTTGAGTGCGTTTTATGACATTACCCATGGCATCGGCTTAGCGATCCTGACCCCACGCTGGATGCTTCATGTATTGAATGAAGAAACGGCGCCGAAATTTGCGCGGTTTGCTAGAGAAGTCTTTGGTGTCCAAGAAGCAGTGCCAGAATTAGCTGCCCGAATGGGGATTCAAAAACTGTATGACTTTTTTGCTTCTTGCGATATTCCGATGACTTTGCCAGAAGTAGGGATCGCCGATGACACCCATTTTGCTGAAATGGCGGCTCAAGCAGTTCAATTCAGCTCTATTGCAACAAATGCGTATGTACCGCTGCAAGAAGAAGACGTGATTGCAATCTACCAAGATTCCTTGACTCCTTCAACCTATCTTTAATCATAAAAAAGACCGTTCCTGCAACTTGGTTGTCGCGGAGCGGTCTGTTTATTTACCCTTCAGAAGAAAAAGCCAAACGGGCCATTAGCTGATCTGCAATCAAGGCATGTCCTGCAGGAGTGGGGTGCACCCCGTCATCGCCTGTCAGTGCCTGCGGGGAGCTAGCAACGGCTGCTTCGGCAAACAAGCCATCCAGCGGCAGTAGCTGACAATGAAAGGCGGCAGCTAAGCGACGAACGATTTGGATTTTCGGATCAAGATCGATCCGCCAGGTTTGACGATCTTCAGGATATGGCAAAACAAAAGGTTCCAGTAAGAAAATGCGCGTGATCCCCTGTTGGGTCACTTGTTCCAGAATTTGACGGTAGGTTTCCTCAAAGGACGTTGCGGCCTCTTCTGAACCAAAATCGGGACCACCGGCATTGTGCCACGTGTCGTTGATCCCAATCATAAAGACCAAGACGTCAGGTGCTAATTGAAGGCAATCTTCTTGGAGACGGGCTAAGACGTCGGCAGCTTTGTTGCCGCCGATCCCCCGATTATAAAAGGTAAAGTCCGCAGTGGGGAATTTCTCTGCCAGCTGATCGGCAACGAGACGGGCAAACCCATGTCCTAAATCGTGGGGATCTTGGCGATCACGATCGCAATCTGTGATGCTGTCACCTAAAAATAAAACGGTATCATTTTTGACTAGTTTCATAGTAAGCTCCTTTCGAGTACGCCCTCAATTATAAAAGAGGGGGGAGGAGATGCCAATAAAAAAACTGCCCTTTTTTAAAAAAGGGCAGCGATAAGCGAGGCTTATAAGTAGTATTTTTTCGCAACAGTCAAATCATCGTTCAATTCATAAACAAGTGGTTGACCAGTTGGGATCTCAAGATCCATGATATCTTCGTCAGAAATACCTTCGATATGTTTTGCTAATGCACGTAGAGAGTTTCCGTGAGCCGCAACTAAGACAGTTTTGTCGTCTTTTAATGCTGGGGCGATTTCATCTTGCCAGAAAGGCAATGCACGTTCTAAAGTAACTTTTAAGTTTTCTCCACCAGGTACGTCGCGAGGGTCAAGCATTGCATAACGACGGTCGTTTGCAGCAGAACCTTCATCTGAAGCTTCCATCAATGGAGGTAAAACATCGTAAGAACGACGCCAGATGTGTACTTGTTCGTCACCGTATTTTTCAGCAGTTTCTTTTTTATTTAAACCTTGTAATTTACCGTAATGACGTTCGTTTAAGCGCCATGATTTGATCGTTGGTACCCAAAGTTGATCAGAATATTCTAAAATGTAATTACAAGTTTTGATGGCACGAGTTAAAACAGATGTGTAAGCAACGTCAAATTCGATGCCTGCTTCTTTGATTTTACGTCCGCCTTCGATTGCTTCTTCGACACCTTCTGGCGCTAGATCAACATCAGCCCAACCGGTAAACTGGTTTAATTTGTTCCATTCGCTTAGTCCATGACGAGAAAATACTAATTTTGGCATGTAAAACTCTCCTTTAGATATTCGATATTTTTCTGAAATTTTCAATTCCGTATTTATTGTACACTCTTTCTCAAAGAATTTCCATGGTTTTGGAGGAAAAGCTGGGGGAAAACGCCATTCTTAAGGAAAAACAAAAGGGGATCATTAAAAAGAGGACCGCTTTTGTTTCATGCTGTTCTAGGGGGAGTCGACAACTATGAACGTAACTTGTTCCATTCTTCTTCGGATAATTTTATGTATTTATAGCATGTACCTACAGAAACACCGCATTTTTCAGAAATATATTGAATCGTTTCTTTTTTCTCGTAGTACAATTGACGGATTTTTTTGATCGTTTTCGGATCGATTTTTGGACGACCGCCAATTTTGCCTTTTTTGCGGGCTTTATTTAAGCCGACCAGCGTGCGCTCTTTGATGAGTGAGCGTTCCATGATCGCAAGTCCTTCCATTAAATTGAAGTAAACCTGTCCCATCGGACCGCGGGTATCGATTTGTTCTGCCAGTGAAACCAGATGAAGCTCTCGCTGTTTTAATAGATCAGTGAGATCGGTCAGCTGTCTGGTGGTTTTCCCTAAACGATGCAGTTCCGTAACGACTAAGGTGTCGCCGGGCTGCATTTGTGCCACCACTGACTCCAATGAATGATTTTCTTCACTTTCTTCCACGCTAAATGTCTCATGGAAAAATTCATGACACCCAAATTCTTCGAGCTTGTTTAATTGTTCACTTGTTGAGTTGTCGGTGATCGTTGAACGAGCATAGCCTATGATTTTCATAAACCCTCCTACCTTTCCCTTTTTATTGAATGTATCATAATTATTTCTTAAATGATAGGGTAATTTGCACAAAAAATAATAAAAATTAAGTCGATTGAAGAAAAATAACGAAAAAAAGAGAAGCATTATTGCTCCTCTTTTTTGTTTCCTTTATCTAACGTGCTTGGTACTCGGGCCTTCAGGCAATCCGACAATGATCGTATGGACCATATCCAAAAACAGACCGTGTTCAACCACGCCCACTGTAGCATCTAATTCCTGTGCCAACTCAGTAGGAGCGGTGATCGTTTCTAGATGAAGATCGATGATGTAATTGCTGCAATCGGTTTTTAACGGTTCGCCTTCTTCATTCAGACGCAGTTTTGGATGGTAGTTTTTCTTCTCGAACAGACGCAACAGCTGTTGGCTGCCATAAGGGATCACTTCCACTGGCAACGGGAAGGCACCAAGTGTTTCGACCATTTTCGATTCATCAACGATCCACAAGACTTTTTTGGAGTTAGACGCCACGATTTTTTCGAATAAAAGGGCTGCACCGCCGCCTTTGATGCCATGATAATCCTGGCTGATCTCATCTGCACCGTCGATCGTTAGATCCACAGCGTCCACTTCATCGATGGTGCGAATCGGGATACCTAATCCTTCTGCTTGTTTTTTCGATGCCCAAGAAGTTGGGACACCCGTGATCGATAGACCTTCTTCTTTTACACGTCGACCCAGTTCTTCAATCATGTAGTAGGCTGTTGAGCCAGTGCCCAAGCCAACCACCATGCCATCTTTTACATAACTAGCCGCTTCAATGCCGACCATTTCTTTTAGGTTCATTTTCTTCCCGCCTTTTTTAAATAAATGCTTTGTCTCTATTATATAGGAAGAAGCGCAAAATTTGCGGATTTTTTCGTAACAGATTTCTTTTGAAAAAAGCTTAGGAGGATACTTGACAGGTAAGAATAAGCATGATATTCTATCAAAGGTGCTTTATCTACAGGTCTCTCGTTGGAGACGTGCTGACTGTCTATCAAAGCATAGTTGATATGAATGCAGAGAATGCATTATTTTTTATCGCAAAAAAAGAACCACCTGGATGTGTGGGACTATAAAGCGAATCAAGGAAGGAGGACAACTAGGGATGCCTACAATTAATCAATTAGTACGTAAACCTCGTAAATCCAAGGTTGAAAAATCAAATTCACCAGCATTGAACAAAGGATATAACAGTTTCAAGAAAGCTCAAACGAATGTTAACTCACCTCAAAAGCGTGGGGTAGCTACTCGTGTGGGAACTATGACACCGAAAAAACCGAACTCAGCTCTACGTAAATATGCGCGTGTTCGTTTGTCAAACTTGATTGAAGTGACAGCTTATATTCCAGGTATCGGACACAACTTACAAGAACACAGCGTGGTCTTGTTACGTGGTGGACGTGTAAAAGACTTACCAGGGGTACGTTACCATATCGTTCGTGGTGCATTGGATACTGCCGGTGTTAACGATCGTAAACAATCTCGTTCTAAATATGGTACAAAACGTCCTAAAGCTTAATCTTTAAGACAAACAGATCAAATGAATCTTATTTAAATCAGAACTGATATCTCGGAAGGAGGAGTTACGGATGCCTCGTAAAGGTCCTGTTGCAAAACGTGATGTTTTACCAGATCCTATTTATAACTCAAAATTAGTAACTCGTTTGATCAACCGTGTAATGGTTGATGGTAAACGCGGTGTTGCTGCAAATATTATCTACAATGCTTTTGGCATTATCAAAGAATCTACAGGAAATGATCCATTGGAAGTTTTCGAACAAGCAATGAAAAACATTATGCCTGTATTGGAAGTTAAAGCTCGCCGTGTCGGTGGTTCTAACTACCAAGTACCAGTAGAAGTACGTCCTGAACGTCGTACAACTCTAGGTCTTCGTTGGGTGGTAAACTACGCTCGTTTGCGTGGCGAACACACAATGGAAGAACGTCTTGCAAAAGAAATCATGGATGCAGCGAACAACACTGGTGCTTCTGTGAAAAAACGCGAAGACACACACAAAATGGCGGAAGCCAACCGCGCATTTGCTCACTATCGTTGGTAAGATCCTCACTGCTTTTTATTGGAAGGTACTGAGACAACCTTAGCTTAAGTTAAGTAAGAATGAGAGGGGAACAACCTAGAATGGCAAGAGAATTTTCGCTAGAAAAAACTCGTAATATCGGGATCATGGCCCACGTTGACGCTGGTAAAACAACGACAACTGAACGTATCCTTTATTACACAGGTAAAATCCATAAAATTGGTGAAACACATGAAGGTGCTTCTCAAATGGACTGGATGGAACAAGAACAAGAACGTGGGATCACAATCACTTCTGCTGCGACAACTGCGCAATGGAAAGAAAACCGCGTAAATATCATCGACACACCAGGACACGTGGACTTCACAATCGAAGTGCAACGTTCATTGCGTGTACTTGATGGTGCTGTAACTGTGTTGGACTCACAATCAGGTGTAGAACCTCAAACAGAAACAGTTTGGCGTCAAGCGACAGATTACCGCGTACCGCGTGTTGTATTCTGTAACAAAATGGACAAAATTGGTGCAGACTTCTTATACTCTGTATCAACTTTACATGATCGTTTACAAGCAAATGCTCACCCAATCCAATTACCAATTGGTGCGGAAGATGACTTTACTGGTATTATCGACTTAGTAAAAATGAAAGCTGAAATCTACACAAATGACTTAGGAACTGAAATCCAAGAGACTGAAATTCCTGAAGAATACGTAGAATTAGCTGAAGAATGGCGCGAAAAATTAATCGAAGCTGTTGCTGATACTGATGAAGAACTAATGATGAAATTCTTGGAAGGTGAAGAAATCACTGAAGAAGAATTGAAAGCTGGTATTCGTCAAGCAACATTGACTGTTGACTTTTTCCCTGTTCTTTGCGGATCTGCCTTTAAAAACAAAGGGGTTCAATTGATGTTGGATGCAGTCATCGACTACTTGCCTTCACCACTTGATGTTCCTGCGATTAAAGGGATCAATCCTAAAACAGACGAAGAAACTGATCGTCCGGCTGACGATGAAGCACCATTTGCTTCATTAGCATTTAAAGTAATGACTGACCCATTCGTAGGTCGTTTGACATTCTTCCGTGTGTATTCAGGTATCTTGAACTCTGGATCATACGTATTGAATGCTTCAAAAGGCAAACGCGAACGTATCGGTCGTATCCTACAAATGCACGCCAACACTCGTGCTGAAATCCAAACAGTATACTCAGGCGATATCGCCGCTGCTGTTGGTTTGAAAGACACAACAACTGGGGATACACTATGTGATGAAAAATCACCAGTAATCCTTGAATCAATCGAATTCCCAGAACCAGTTATCGAAGTCGCTGTTGAGCCTAAATCAAAAGCTGACCAAGATAAAATGGGGGTTGCTTTACAAAAACTTGCTGAAGAAGATCCATCATTCCGTGTGGAAACAAACGCTGAAACAGGCGAAACTGTTATCGCTGGTATGGGAGAACTTCACTTGGACGTCTTAGTTGACCGTATGCGTCGCGAATTTAAAGTTGAAGCAAACGTAGGTGCGCCTCAAGTTTCTTATCGTGAAACATTCCGTGCAGCAACACAAGCGGAAGGTAAATTTGTACGTCAGTCTGGTGGTAAAGGTCAATACGGTCACGTATGGGTCGAATTTACACCAAACGAAGAAGGTAAAGGCTTCGAATTCGAAAACGCGATTGTCGGTGGTGTGGTTCCTCGTGAATACATCCCAGCAGTTGAAAAAGGACTTGAAGACTCAATGGCGAACGGTGTCTTAGCCGGTTACCCATTAGTAGACATCAAAGCAAAACTTTATGATGGTTCATACCATGATGTCGATTCAAGTGAAACTGCCTTCCGTGTTGCAGCTTCTATGGCTTTACGTGCTGCAGCGAAGAAAGCAAACCCAGTAATTCTTGAACCAATGATGAAAGTAGTTATCACTGTACCAGAAGATTACTTAGGTGATGTTATGGGTCACGTAACTGCTCGTCGTGGACGCGTAGAAGGAATGGAAGCACACGGTAACTCACAAATCGTGAACGCAATCGTGCCATTAGCTGAAATGTTCGGTTACGCAACAACACTTCGTTCATCAACACAAGGTCGCGGTACGTTCATGATGACATTTGATCACTATGAAGATGTACCTAAATCTGTTCAAGAAGAAATCATCAAGAAAAACGGCGGCAAAGCTGAATAATTGATGGAAGTATAGGAAATTAAGTAAAAAGCTATATTTTTTTCTGAGTTTCGTGTACAATATTATCGATGATAAGGGATGGGGAGCTGCGGCTCCCTACCTATCAAATATAAAAAATAAACTGCATTTTTAGGAGGAACATTTTAAAATGGCAAAAGAAAAATTTGACCGTTCTAAACCCCACGTAAACATTGGTACGATCGGACACGTTGACCATGGTAAAACTACACTTACAGCTGCTATCACAACTGTATTATCTAAAAAAGGTTTGGCTCAAGCTTCAGCTTACGACCAAATCGATGGCGCTCCAGAAGAACGCGAACGCGGAATCACTATCTCAACTGCTCACGTTGAGTACGAAACTGAAGCACGTCACTATGCTCACGTTGACTGCCCAGGACACGCGGACTACGTTAAAAACATGATCACTGGTGCTGCTCAAATGGACGGCGCGATCTTAGTAGTATCTGCTGCTGATGGTCCTATGCCTCAAACACGTGAACACATCTTGTTATCACGTAACGTTGGTGTACCATACATCGTTGTTTTCTTAAACAAAATGGATATGGTTGATGACGAAGAATTACTAGAATTAGTTGAAATGGAAGTTCGTGACTTATTGTCAGAATATGACTTCCCAGGCGACGATGTTCCTGTAATCGCTGGTTCTGCTTTGAAAGCTCTTGAAGGCGATGCTTCATACGAAGAAAAAATCATGGAATTAATGGCTGCAGTTGACGAATACGTTCCAACTCCAGAACGTGACACTGACAAACCATTCATGATGCCAGTCGAAGACGTATTCTCAATCACTGGACGTGGTACTGTTGCTACAGGCCGTGTTGAACGTGGACAAGTTCGCGTTGGTGACGAAGTTGAAATCGTTGGTATTGCTGAAGAAACTGCTAAAACAACTGTAACTGGTGTTGAAATGTTCCGTAAATTGTTAGACTATGCTGAAGCAGGGGATAACATTGGTGCATTGCTACGTGGTGTTGCTCGTGAAGACATCCAACGTGGACAAGTATTGGCTAAAGCTGGTACAATCACACCTCATACAAAATTTAAAGCTGAAGTTTACGTTTTAACAAAAGAAGAAGGTGGACGTCACACACCATTCTTCACTAACTACCGTCCTCAGTTCTACTTCCGTACAACTGACGTAACTGGTGTTGTTGAATTACCAGAAGGAACTGAAATGGTTATGCCTGGTGATAACGTAACAATCGACGTTGAATTGATCCACCCAATCGCTATCGAAGACGGAACTCGTTTCTCAATTCGTGAAGGCGGACGTACTGTTGGTTCAGGCGTTGTAACTTCAATCCAAGCTTAATTTGATTGATCGAAGAGCAAAAGCGTACGCGCTTTTGCTCTTTTTTTGACTCTTGTAGAAAAAAAGCCGCTCTCTCTAGCGTGGATGAATCCGTTACGGTTCATCGAAGCTAAAGAGAGCGGTGCTTTTTATTTTATTAGATTTTGCTTCTTCAAGAAGGCGTCAAATCCTTGGTCAGGACGATTGCTGTAAAAGCCAGCGAATTTTTCTGACCATGGTTTGGTCTCGCGGGCTTCTCCAAAAGCAGTCATCGTTTGATCGTACGCTTCGATCGCCTCATAAGAATAGTCCTGATAATGGTTGTAATGAATGACCGCTTCTTCTGGCAAGCGAGGTTTGACCTTCATTTCTACGATTGGTTTACCGATGCTCAAGCCAGCCACAGGATAGACATATTCTGGTAAGTGCAACAATTCAGCGATTTTGGCGCTGTCTTTGCGGACACTGCCAGAAATGACGGTGCCTAAGCCCAGTGATTCAGCAGCGATCGCACCAGATTGCAAAGCGATGCTGGCATCAGTGGTGGCGATCAATAGTGGCTGATAGCCCTCATCGATTGGATAGGGAGTCTGTTTTTCGTCAGCAACTTTTTTGGTTCGATTTAAATCAGCTAAAAATAGCAGAAAGAGTGAACTTGCTGCGATATGAGGATTGCCAGGATTCCATTCGACCATTTGTTGGCGAATCTGCGGGTCGTCGATCACTAAGATCGAATAGGCTTGCCCGTTCATCCAGCTAGGTGCTTGACGAGCCGCAGTCAAAATCGCGGTTACTTGCTCTTGGCTCAAGCGGTAGTCAGGGTCAAATTGTCGATAAGTGCGGTGATTGTGCAAAAGCTCAATGGTTTCGTTCATAGGTTTGCTCCTTTAACTGTTGGGTGATTTTTGTGAATCGTTCTTGAAATCGCGGTAAATCATCTTTGGCTAAGCGGGTATAGTTCAAACGCAAGCCATTCGTATCGTTACTGAAAAGAAACGCAGGTGCTACTAAGCAATCGTTCGCCAAAAAGAGTGACCAATCTTTGCGAGTCAATGTGCGGTGACGCCAAGTCAACCACAGGTAAAGACCACCTTTCGTCGACTGCCATTGCCAATCCTCCTGGAATGCCTGCAAGAGTTGGAGTAAGTCTTGCTGACGCTGGGCCATTTCTGCAAGCAGTGTCCGCTGTTGCTGGTGGTAATCAAGGGAGCGTAAGGCGATGTTGGCAAGGACTTGCGGGAAGATCGTGGTATCGATCGCCATCCGTTTTTTCGCTTGGGCAAATTGGTCGGCTAACGCTTCTGGCACCAAAAGCCAGCCGATTTTGATGGATGATCCTAGTAATTTGGAAAGCGAGCCTAAATAAATGACGGTTTCGGGAGCCATGGATTTTAGCTTGGGCGGTACTTTATCAAAAGCCAACTCGCTAAAAACATCGTCTTCTATGATCGGTACTTGGTAGGTCTGGCAAAGGCGGATGATCGCTTGGCGCCGATGGTCACTCATAGTATGACCCGTTGGATTTTGGAAGGTGGGATTCAGATAAACAAATTTGATCTTCTTTTCCTTCAACACTTTTTCCAATGCCGCAGGCCGTATCCCTTCGCTATCTTGCTTGATCCCGATCAGCTGGACATTCATCGTGGAAAACAAGGGGAGAGAGAACAAGAAAGAAGGGTCCTCTGTCGCGATGCAATCCCCCGCATGCAATAAGACTTGCATTAGCAAGGTGATTCCTTGTGTCGATCCAGCAGTGATCACTAGTTTTTGTCCGTTGGTGGGCAAATTGAAGGAATCAGCAAGGTGCTGCAATAAGATTTCTTGCAAAGGTTCATAACCCGTCGGTAATACTTTGGTGCTTTCCTTGCGAATCTCTTCCCAGGTAAAGGCAGGAAACGTGAAATCGGGGATCAGATCGGCAGGTAGATCACCTGTGTACAGATCCAGCACATCCTTCTCGGTGCGCAAATGCTGAATCTGTTGAACGTAAGGGTCTTGCTGCAGATAAGGGCTGCTTAAAGACGAGCGCAAATAAGAAAGTGGCGTTTGGCGGTTCCCCCAACGACCTTCCAATACACGAGAGCCGCTGCCTTGTTTTCGTTCGATCCATCCTAAGCTTTTCAATTCATCTAACGCTTTGACGACGGTGGAACGATTGACGCCAAAAGTCTGGGCGAGGCTGCGCTCTGGCGGCAAACGATCCCCAGGTCCATAGGTTCCCGCTTGGATCTCTTCGATAAAATGAGTCACGATCTGCTGGTAAATCGGTTGTTTCTTCTGTTTGTCGATACTTGATGAAGCCATCCTGCACCACCTTTTTCAATTGGATGGTTTAAAAATAAGCCAAATGGCTCTTTTCGTCAAGGGGAAGATTGACTATACTTAGCAAAAAGCACAAGGAGATGAGGAAGATGGAAAAAGTCCTATCAATTGCTGGGTCAGATTCAACCGGAGGTGCCGGTATCGAAGCAGATTTAAAAACATTTCAGGAATATGGTGTCTTTGGTTTTGCCACGATCGCTTCGATCGTCACGATGGACCCACAAGCAGGTTGGAGCCATGAAGTAACGGCGATGGAAACAGCGCTTGTCGAAAAACAAATGATCTCTGCTTTTGCAGGTGATCCGATGGATGCTCTAAAAACGGGCATGTTAGGCAATGAAGACAATATTGTCCAAGCTGCGCAGATGATCCAACAGCAGCAAGTCAAAAATGTGGTGATCGATCCTGTCATTGCTTGCAAAGGGACTGCAGAAATCTTACAGCCAAAAAGCGTCGATGCCATCATCACGCATTTGTTGCCGTTAGCAGATGTTGTCACCCCCAATTTAGTAGAAGCGGGGATTCTTTCAGGTTTGGGTGATTTGACGAGTGTGGAGGCCATGAAGCAAGCTGCTGAAAAAATCCATGAATTAGGTGCTAAATACGTCGTGATCAAAGGGGGGCATCGCTTGCCAGGAGCAAAAGCCATTGACCTCGTTTATGATGGGCAATCCTTCCTCTTGTTAGAAAGTGAAAAAATCGCTACCGATTTCAATCACGGGGCAGGCTGCACCTTTTCAGCAGCGATCGCTGCGGGTCTTGCAAAAGGCAAACCCGTCGTGGAAAGCGTTCGGTTAGCGAAAGCCTTTGTCACAGCGGCAATCAAAGAAGGAGTGGTGATCAATCCTTATGTGGGTCATGTGTGGCATGGTGCCTATACCCACGCCCAAGACCGTATGCAGGAGGAAGCGCCGCAATAGCAGGTTTTCTTCTATAATAAATGGGAAATGAAGAAGTGCTTAAAAGAAGCGGTCAACGCTTCTTTTTTTTTGTTACGAAACCAAAAGAAAATTTTCTGAAAGAAATGCAAAAGAATCCCGGTTTTTCCATAAAAAAAGCTTGCAATCAATGTTTATCCGTAATATAATCATAAAGGTGCTGTTTACGTAAATACGTAAGTCGCACTGGCAGCAAAGAAATTTTCTGCCGGCTACGAAACGAGAGGTTGCGACACGCCCGGACGCTTTGCCATGGACGAGCGTGACGGAAAATTTTCGTGGAGCTATGTCTACTTTTCAAAATAGGCGAAGGAGGGAAAACAATGGCAAAACAAAAAATTCGTATCCGTTTAAAAGCGTATGAACATCGTATTTTAGATCAATCAGCGGATAAAATCGTAGAAACTGCAAAGAGAACTGGAGCTGGCGTATCTGGTCCAATTCCATTACCAACTGAACGCAGCTTGTACACGATCATCCGTGCGACGCACAAATACAAAGATTCACGCGAACAATTCGAAATGCGTACACACAAACGTCTAATCGACATTGTGAATCCAACACCAAAAACTGTTGATGCTTTAATGAAGCTAGACTTGCCAAGCGGTGTTAATATCGAAATCAAACTATAATAATTAAGATGGAGGTGTAATCATGACCAAAGGAATCTTAGGGAAAAAAGTGGGAATGACTCAAATCTTCACTGAATCTGGCGAATTGATTCCAGTAACTGTAGTAGAAGCTACACCAAACGTAGTGCTACAAGTGAAAACAATCGAAAATGACGGCTACGAAGCAATTCAAGTCGGCTACCAAGATATGCGTGAAGTTTTGTCTAACAAACCTGCGAAAGGTCATGTTGCAAAAGCAAACACGGCTCCTAAGCGCTTCATTCGCGAATTCAAGAATGTAGAGCTAGAGGGCTTAGAAGTAGGATCAGAAATCAAAGTTGATATTTTTGAAGCAGGAGACATCATCGATGTAACCGGCACTTCGAAAGGTAAAGGATTCCAAGGCGTTATCAAACGTCACGGACAAAGCCGCGGACCAATGGCTCACGGTTCTCGTTACCACCGTCGTCCTGGATCAATGGGTCCAGTTGCACCTAACCGTGTATTCAAAAACAAACGTCTTGCTGGACGTATGGGCGGAAATCGCATCACGATCCAAAACTTGGAAATCGTACGCGTAGACGCAGAACGCAACGTTATCTTGATCAAAGGTAATGTACCTGGCGCGAAAAAATCATTGATTACAATCAAATCAGCTGTGAAAGCTAAATAAGTAGATAGGAAGAAAGGAGGAACTAAGGAATGCCGAATGTAGCATTATTCAAACAAGATGGAAGCCAAAATGGCGAAATTACATTGAACGAAGAAATCTTCGGAATCGAACCAAATGAATCAGTTGTCTATGATGCAATCATCATGCAACGCGCTTCATTAAGACAAGGAACACACGCTGTGAAAAACCGCAGTGCCGTTCGTGGCGGTGGCCGTAAACCATGGCGCCAAAAAGGAACTGGACGTGCCCGTCAAGGTTCAATCCGTTCACCACAATGGCGTGGAGGTGGCGTAGTCTTCGGACCAACACCACGTTCATACAGCTACAAACTTCCTAAAAAAGTTCGTCGCTTAGCAATGAAATCTGTATTGTCAGAAAAAGTTGCTTCAAATAACTTGGTAGCAGTAGAAGGATTAAGCTTTGATGCTCCAAAAACAAAAGAATTCAAACAAGTTTTAGCTAACTTGACAATTGACTCTAAAGTATTGGTAGTTTTAGAATCTGAAAACGACTTTGCCGCTTTATCTGCGCGCAACTTGCCAAAAGTTTCTGTAGTTACTGCTGATAACATTAGTGTTTTAGACATCGTTTCTAACGACAAAATGTTAGTGACACAAACTGCTCTTACTCAGATCGAGGAGGTGCTTGCATAATGAACTTACTAGACGTTATTAAACGCCCAGTGATCACTGAAAAATCAATGCTTGCCATGGATGACAAGAAATACACTTTTGAAGTGGACACAAAAGCTAACAAAACTTTAGTAAAACAAGCTGTAGAAGCTGCCTTTGACGGAGTGAAAGTGGCAAACGTGAACATCATCAACGTTCGTCCGAAATTCAAACGCATGGGTAAATATGCAGGATATACAAAAAAACGTCGCAAAGCTGTTGTGACTTTAACTGAAGATTCTAAAGAAATCCAAATTTTCGAAGCTGCTGAATAAGCAACTCACGCATAAACTTTACATGGGAGGGAAAAAGACGTGGCGATTAAAAAGTACAAACCTACCACGAACGGCCGTCGTAATATGACAAGTTCTGATTTCGCTGAAATCACAACTTCAACACCAGAAAAAACATTGTTAGCTCCTTTGAAAAACAATGCTGGTCGTAACAACAACGGACGTATCACGGTTCGTCATCAAGGTGGCGGTCACAAACGTCAATACCGTTTGATCGATTTCAAACGTAACAAAGACAACGTCGTTGCTACGGTTAAAACGATTGAATATGATCCAAACCGTTCTGCTAACATTGCGTTAGTACATTACGAGGATGGAGTAAAAGCATACATCTTAGCACCTAAAGGATTAGAAGTTGGCATGACTGTCGTTTCTGGTCCAGATGCAGATATTAAAGTAGGGAATGCATTACCATTAGAAAACATTCCAGTCGGTACTGTTATCCACAACATCGAAATGAAACCTGGTAAAGGTGGACAATTGATTCGTTCAGCTGGAACAAGTGCTCAAGTACTTGGTAAAGAAGGTAAATACGTATTGATCCGCTTGAACTCTGGTGAAGTACGAATGATCTTAGCATCATGTCGTGCAACAATCGGTTCTGTTGGTAATGAACAACACGAATTGATCAACATCGGTAAAGCCGGTCGTTCTCGTTGGATGCGCAAACGCCCAACTGTACGTGGTAGCGTAATGAACCCTAATGATCACCCACACGGTGGTGGTGAAGGTAAAGCACCAATCGGACGTAAAGCACCAGTTTCTCCTTGGGGACAACCTGCACTTGGTTACAAAACACGTAACAAAAAAGCAAAATCAGACAAACTTATCGTTCGTCGTCGTAAAACTAAGTAATATACTTGACCGTGTGTCGCACATTTTGAGAGGAGGTACACCATGGGTCGTAGTTTGAAAAAAGGACCTTTTGTCGATGACCATTTGATGAAAAAGGTCGAAGCACAAGAAGGCGCTGAAAAGAAAAAAGTGATCAAAACTTGGTCACGTCGTTCTACAATTTTCCCTAATTTTATCGGATTTACAATTGCTGTGTATGATGGACGGAAACATGTACCAGTTTACATCCAAGAAGACATGGTAGGACACAAATTAGGTGAATTTGCACCAACAAGAACTTATCGCGGACATGCTGCCGATGATAAGAAAACAAGACGCTAATTTTGAGGGGAGGATATCCAAAAATGGCAGAACAAATCACATCAGCGAAAGCAACTGCTAAAACAGTCCGCGTTTCTCCTCGTAAATCTCGTCTAGTTATTGACTTAATCAGAGGGAAAAGCGTTGCTGAAGCAATCGCGATCTTAAAGTTCACACCAAATAAAGCAGCTGGAATCATCGAGAAAGTCTTGATGTCAGCTATTGCCAATGCAGAAAATAATTTTGACTTAGATGTTGAAAACTTGATTGTTTCTGAAGCATTCGTAAACGAAGGACCAACGATGAAACGTTTCCGTCCACGTGCGAAAGGTTCAGCTTCACCGATCAACAAACGTACAAGTCATATTACTGTAGTCGTATCAGAAAAATAAGGAGGGACAATCAGTGGGTCAAAAAGTACATCCAATTGGAATGCGTGTAGGCATCATCCGTGACTGGGATGCTAAATGGTATGCTGAAAAAGAGTATGCTGAATTTCTACATGAAGATTTGAAAATCCGTAAATTTATCGCATCTAAACTTGCTGATGCCGCTGTGTCTACAGTTGAGATCGAGCGTGCAGCAAACCGCGTGAATATTTCAATCCACACAGCTAAACCAGGTATGGTTATCGGTAAAGGCGGATCTGAAGTCGAAAACCTAAGAAAAGAATTAAATAGCCTAACTGGCAAACGAGTTCACATCAACATCGTTGAAATCAAAAAACCAGATTTAGATGCTAAATTAGTAGGCGAAGGAATCGCACGTCAATTAGAAAACCGTGTTGCTTTCCGTCGTGCTCAAAAACAAGCGATCCAACGCACAATGCGTTCTGGCGCTAAAGGAATCAAAACACAAGTTTCTGGCCGTCTAAATGGTGCGGATATCGCTCGTTCAGAAGGTTACTCAGAAGGAACCGTTCCACTTCATACATTACGTGCGGACATCGATTACGCATGGGAAGAAGCAGATACAACATACGGAAAACTAGGAGTTAAAGTGTGGATTTATCGTGGAGAAGTTCTTCCAACTAAAAAGAACACTGAGAAAGGAGGGAAATAAACATGTTAGTACCTAAACGTGTAAAACACCGTCGTGAGTTCCGCGGAAAAATGCGTGGCGAAGCGAAAGGCGGAAAAGAAGTAGCATTCGGTGAATACGGCTTACAAGCTGTTGAATCACACTGGATCACAAACCGTCAAATCGAAGCTGCCCGTATCGCAATGACTCGTTATATGAAACGTGGCGGGAAAGTATGGATCAAAATTTTCCCTCACAAATCTTATACTGCCAAAGCTATCGGGGTACGTATGGGTTCTGGTAAAGGGGCTCCTGAAGGATGGGTATCACCAGTTAAACGTGGTAAAATCATGTTTGAAATTGCCGGTGTACCTGAAGAAGTTGCGCGCGAAGCGCTACGTCTTGCTTCTCACAAATTACCAGTGAAAACGAAGATCGTAAAACGTGAGGAAATGGGTGGTGAATCGAATGAAGGTTAAAGAAATCAGAGAATTAACCACTGCCGAAATGCTAGATCAAGAAAAACAATTGAAAGAAGAATTGTTCAATCTTAGATTCCAATTAGCAACAGGTCAATTAGAAAACACTGCACGTATCAAAGAAGTACGTAAATCGATTGCACGCATTAAAACAGTATTGCGTGAACAAGCTAAGTAATAGTGGAAGGAGGCCATTTAGCGTATGACTGAAGAAAGAAATCAACGCAAAGTTTACCAAGGTCGCGTGGTATCAGACAAAATGGATAAAACTATCACTGTTGTCGTTGAAACAAAGAAAAACCACCCTATCTACGGCAAACGTCTGAACTATTCTAAGAAATACAAAGCACACGATGAAAACAACGAAGCAAAAGTTGGCGATATCGTGAAAATTATGGAAACTCGTCCATTATCAGCTACGAAACGTTTCCGTCTAGTAGAGATTGTTGAAAAGGCAGTGATTATCTAATCACACGAGATTTTCCTATATAGATTGTGAATTGCAAAATCTGAAAGGAGGATACACATCGTGATCCAAGCAGAAAGCCGATTAAGAGTGGCGGACAACTCAGGTGCCCGTGAAATTCTAACGATCAAAGTCCTTGGCGGATCTGGTCGTAAAACTGCCAATATTGGTGACGTGATTGTTGCTACGGTTAAACAAGCAACGCCAGGTGGGGTTGTCAAAAAAGGTGACGTCGTTAAAGCCGTTATCGTTCGTACTAAATCAGGAGCTCGTCGTACAGACGGTTCATACATCAAATTCGATGAAAATGCTGCGGTTATTATCCGTGACGATAAGAGCCCTCGTGGAACTCGTATCTTTGGCCCAGTTGCCCGCGAATTGCGTGAAGGCAACTTTATGAAGATCGTTTCCCTAGCACCAGAAGTATTGTAATAGTGATTCTTATCTAAAGGAGGTGCGAAACAAACATGTTTGTTAAAAAAGGCGATAAAGTTAAAGTTATCACTGGTAAAGACAAAAACAAAGAAGGCGTTGTGCTAGCAGCGTTTCCTAAAAAAGACAAAGTCGTTGTTGAAGGTGTCAATGTTGTCAAAAAACACCAAAAACCTTCTCAAACTGCTCCTCAAGGCGGAATCGTTGAAATGGAAGCACCAATTCATGTTTCTAACGTGATGGTGGTTGATCCATCGAACGGTGAAGCTACGCGTGTCGGTTACAAAGAAGTTGACGGCAAAAAAGTCCGCGTTTCTAAGAAAACCGGAGAAGTTCTTGATAAATAATCTGATGAAGGAAGGAGGGGCTAACAGATGAACCGCCTTAAAGAAAAATATTCAAAAGAAGTTGTCCCATCATTAATGGACAAATTTAACTACAGCTCAATCATGGAAGCACCAAAAGTTGATAAAATCGTTATCAACATGGGTGTCGGTGACGCTGTTTCTAATGCTAAAAACTTAGACAAAGCTGTTGAAGAATTACAATTGATCTCAGGTCAAAAACCATTGATCACAAAAGCGAAAAAATCTATCGCAGGATTCCGTTTACGTGAAGGAATGCCAATCGGTGCGAAAGTAACACTACGCGGCGAAAGAATGTATGAATTCTTAGATAAACTAGTAAGTGTGTCATTGCCACGTGTCCGTGACTTCCACGGTGTGAGCAAAAAAGCGTTCGACGGACGCGGAAACTACACTTTAGGTATCAAAGAACAATTGATTTTCCCTGAAGTAGATTATGATTTGATCGACAAAGTACGTGGTATGGATATCGTGATTGTAACAACAGCAAACACAGATGAAGAATCTCGTGAATTGTTGACACAATTAGGCATGCCATTCCAAAAATAAAAAAAGGAGGCGAACTACGTGGCTAAAAAATCAATGATTGCTAAAAACAAACGCCCTGCTAAATTCTCAACGCAAGAATACACTCGTTGTGAACGTTGCGGACGTCCACATTCAGTTTATCGTAAATTTCATCTTTGCCGTATTTGCTTCCGCGAACTTGCCTATAAAGGACAAATTCCCGGCGTGAAGAAAGCTAGCTGGTAAACTATACTCGCATAAAGGAGGTAAATTATCCCATGGTCATGACAGATCCAATTGCAGATTTTCTAACGCGCGTGCGTAACGCAAACATGGTTAAACACGAAAGCCTAGAAGTACCTGCTTCAAAAATCAAACGTGATATCGCTGAAATCTTGAAACGTGAAGGTTTCGTCCGCGATGTTGAATACATTGAAGATGACAAACAAGGCGTGATCCGCGTATTTCTTAAATACGGTAAAAACGGTGAACGTGTTATCACAAACTTAAAACGTATCTCTAAACCAGGCTTGCGTGCTTATGTCAAAGCTGACGAAGTACCAAAAGTATTGAATGGTCTAGGAATCGCGATTATCTCAACTTCTGACGGTGTAATCACTGACAAAGAAGCTAGAGCAAAAAATGTTGGCGGCGAAGTAGTCGCTTATGTATGGTAATTTAAAATATTCCACAAGGAGGTGCCTCTAAGTGAGTCGTATCGGTAATAAGATCGTCGTTCTTCCTGCTGGTGTTGAAATCAAGCAAAACGGAAACGACATTACAGTTAAAGGACCTAAAGGTGAATTAACACGTACTTTCTCTTCTGATATCACAATGAATATCGAAGGAAACGAAGTAACATTCACTCGTCCAAATGATAGTAAAGAAATGAAAACTATCCACGGAACTACCCGTGCAAACTTCAACAACATGGTTGTTGGTGTTTCTGAAGGTTTCCAAAAAGCGTTAGAATTAATCGGGGTTGGGTACCGTGCTCAATTACAAGGGAAAAAACTTGTATTGAACGTTGGTTACTCTCATCCAGTTGAAATCGAAGCGCCAGCTGGAATCGAAATCGAAGTTCCTTCAAACACTTCTGTGATCGTTAAAGGATCAGATAAAGAAGTCGTTGGCGAATTGGCTGCCAATATCCGTGGCGTTCGTCCTCCAGAACCTTATAAAGGCAAAGGAATTCGTTATGTTGGCGAATTTGTACGCCGTAAAGAAGGTAAAACTGGTAAATAGTCGTAATTCTTTACGACTAGCAGCTTAGGCTAGCAAAATTAAAAGAGGTGACAAATTGTGATTACAAAACCAGATAAAAACAAGACACGTCAGAAAAGACATCGTCGTGTACGTAACAAAATCTCTGGTACTGCTGAGTGCCCACGCTTAAACGTGTTCCGTTCGAACAAAAACATCTACGCACAAGTAATTGATGACGTAGCGGGTGTGACGCTAGCAAGTGCCTCTGCCTTAGACAAAGAAGTTTCAGGTGCAACAAAAACTGAACAAGCACAAGCTGTCGGTAAATTAGTCGCAGAACGTGCAGCAGCAAAAGGTATTAAAGTAGTAGTCTTTGACCGTGGTGGATACCTTTACCATGGCCGTGTAGCAGCTTTAGCTGAAGCAGCTCGCGAAAATGGACTGGAATTTTAAGAGAAGGAGGAACACCATTCATGGTTTATATTGATCCAAAACATTTGGAATTAGAAGACCGCGTTGTTGCGATCAACCGTGTAACTAAAGTTGTTAAAGGTGGACGTCGTCTACGTTTTGCTGCATTAGTTGTTGTCGGTGACAAAAACGGACACGTAGGTTTCGGTACTGGTAAAGCACAAGAAGTACCAGAAGCAATCCGTAAAGCAATCGAAGACGCGAAGAAAAACTTGGTGGAAGTACCAATGGTTGGTTCTACAATCCCTCACGAAGTTATCGGTGTATTCGGCGGCGGACGCATCCTTATGAAACCTGCTGTAGAAGGTTCTGGGGTAGCTGCTGGTGGACCAGTTCGTGCCGTATTGGAATTAGCTGGGGTAGCTGATATCACATCTAAATCTTTAGGTTCTAACACACCAATCAACGTTGTTCGCGCAACAGTTGAAGGTTTAAAACAATTAAAACGCGCTGAAGAAGTGGCAGCACTTCGCGGCAAATCAGTAGAAGAATTAATCGGTTAAGGAGGACACTATAATGGCTGAATTGAAAATTACTTTAAAACGCAGTATTATCGGACGTCCCCAAAACCAACGTGATACTGTAAAAGCGTTAGGTCTTACAAAGTTGAATTCAACAGTTGTAAAACCTGCTAATGATGCAATCAAAGGCATGGTTAACACTGTTTCTCACTTAGTGGACGTTGAAGAGGTCTAAGGATCAGCAGATCTAGTTTGATTAAGGAGGTGCCAAACCTATGAAACTTCATGAATTAAAACCATCAGAAGGCTCACGCCAAGTACGTAACCGTGTCGGTCGAGGAACTTCATCTGGTAACGGTAAAACAGCTGGACGTGGACAAAAAGGTCAAAAAGCTCGTTCAGGCGGCGGAGTACGTCTAGGATTCGAAGGTGGACAAACACCATTGTTCCGTCGTTTACCAAAACGTGGCTTTACAAATGTGAACCGCAAAGAATATGCAGTCATCAATCTTGATGTCTTGAACCGCTTTGAAGACGGTGCTGAAGTAACACCTGTTGCTTTACACGAAGCTGGAATCGTCAAAGACGAAAAAGCTGGAATCAAAGTATTAGCTAACGGAGAATTAACGAAGAAATTGACTGTGAAAGCAGCTAAATTCTCAAAAGCAGCTGAAGAAGCAATCGTTGCTGCTGGTGGATCAATCGAGGTGATCTAATGATCAGACTATTGAAGGATGCCTTTAAGGTTAAGGATATTAGATCCAGAATATTGTTCACCGTCTTAATCTTGTTTGTCTTTCGTCTGGGAACACATATTACTGTGCCAGGCGTAGACGCAAGTCGCCTAAATACCATCGCGGATCTACCATTTTTAAACATGTTAAACTTGGTAAGTGGTGGCGCCATGCAACAATTTTCGATTTTCTCGATGGGGGTTTCGCCTTACATCACTGCCTCAATTGTTATTCAGTTGTTGCAGATGGATATCGTCCCTAAATTTGTTGAATGGTCGAAACAAGGTGAAGTGGGTCGTAAGAAACTAAATCAGGCAACACGTTACTTGACGTTGGTATTGGGCTTTGTCCAATCCATGACATTAACGGCTGGATTTAACTATTACACTCAACTCGGGTTTGTAAACAATCCTAATATGGCAACCTATATCGTGATCGGTCTGATTTTAACAGCCGGAACGATGTTAGTCACTTGGTTAGGAGAGCAGATCACCGAGCGTGGTATCGGAAACGGTGTGTCAATGATCATCTTTGCAGGGATCATTTCACGCTTACCAGCAAGCATCAAAGAATTGATTGAAGATTACTTCATTAACGTGGATCAATCGGATATCTGGCTAAATGCTATCTTTATGGCGCTGCTTGTGATCGCTGTGTTGATCGTCATTACTTTAGTAACGTATGTTCAACAAGCAGAACGCAAGATTCCGATCCAATATACAAAACGGGTAGCAGGAGCGCCTACCAGCAGTTACCTTCCTTTGAAAGTAAATGCTGCCGGGGTTATCCCAGTTATCTTTGCCAGTTCTTTTATTACAACACCAAATGCGATCATTCAAGCATTAGGTAGTTCATATAGAGGAGAAACTTGGTACGAAGTGGTGCAAACGATCTTTAGTTACAACACTGTACCGGGTGCGATCATCTATACTGTCTTGATCGTTGCGTTTACTTTCTTCTACGCATTTGTTCAAGTGAACCCTGAGAAATTAGCGGAAAACTTGCAAAAACAAGGAAGTTACATTCCGAGTGTGCGTCCTGGTAAAGGAACCGAAGAATATGTATCACGTTTGTTGATGCGATTAAGCACGGTTGGATCGATCTTTTTAGGATTGGTTGCTTTACTTCCAATCATCGCTCAGATGGCTTGGAATCTACCGCAATCGATCGGTCTAGGTGGAACGAGTCTATTGATCATTATCGGTGTGGCACTTGATACTGCCAAGCAGTTAGAAGGGCTTATGCTGAAACGGAAATATACTGGTTTCATCAATTAAAGTTATTGAAGTGTTGAGGATTTCCTCAACACTATTCAAAAACTTACAGGAGGAATTAGAATGAACTTCATTTTAATGGGATTACCTGGTGCTGGAAAAGGTACTCAGGCAGAACGTATCGTTGCTGAATACGGTCTTCCTCATATTTCAACAGGCGATATGTTTCGGGCTGCGATGGCGAACGAAACAGAACTAGGCCTTAAAGCAAAATCATACATGGATCAAGGCGCATTAGTTCCTGATGAGGTTACAAATGGGATCGTTAAAGAACGTTTAGCTGAACCTGATACCGAGAAAGGTTTCTTATTAGATGGTTTTCCTCGTACATTGGATCAAGCAAAAGCGTTAGATGAGATGCTAGCTGACCTTAACAAAAAACTTGATGCCGTTATTGATATTCATGTTCCTGAAGAAGTTCTTGTAGAACGTTTAGCCGGCCGCTTCATGTGCCGCAATTGTGGGGCAACTTATCATAAATTGTTCAATCCTCCAAAAGAGGAAGGAACATGTGATCGTTGTGGAAGTCATGACTTCTACCAACGTGAAGATGATAAGCCTGAGACGGTCAAAAATCGTCTAGCTGTCAATATCAAAAGCAGTGAACCAATTTTGACTTATTACAAAGACAAAGGGTTATTGCAATCGATTGATGGGGATCGCGACATCGACGCTGTATTCGAAGATGTTCAAAAGATCATTGACTAATCATAGATTGCCCGAGTCCAACTTGCAGCTTAAAACTTTCTCTTGAAATCTTTGACAGGATATGATAGAATATGTCAGTCCGACTTCTACTTTTTATTAAGTAGGAGCATAGTTTGAGAATATCAGGTGGGAACCGAGTTTCCGCCATTTTATCGTGTGAAAATCACAAGTACAAGGAGGTACTGTGCGTGGCAAAAGAAGATATGATTGAAGTCGAAGGTACAGTCGTCGAAACTTTGCCGAATGCAATGTTTAAAGTAGAATTGGAAAACGGACACCAAGTTCTAGCGACCGTTTCTGGTAAGATCCGGATGCACTACATTCGTATTTTACCTGGAGACAAAGTGACGGTGGAATTATCCCCGTATGATCTGAACCGTGGCCGCATTACTTATCGCTTTAAATAATTGTACTCCGTAAAACCACAGGAGGTATTATCATGAAAGTAAGACCATCAGTAAAACCAATGTGCGAACATTGTAAAGTAATTCGTCGTAAAGGACGCGTTATGGTGATTTGCCCAGCAAATCCAAAACATAAACAACGTCAAGGATAATCGGAGGTGTAACAAATATGGCTCGTATTGCAGGAGTAGATATTCCTCGTGATAAACGTGTGGTCGTTTCACTTACTTATATCTATGGTATTGGTAACACGACTGCAAAACAAATTTTAGCTGACGCTGGCGTGTCTGAAGAAGTTCGCGTTCGTGATTTAACGAATGAACAAACAGATGCTATCCGTGCGGAAGTTGATAAATTAAAAGTTGAAGGTGACCTTCGTCGTGAAGTGAACTTAAACATCAAACGATTGATGGAAATCGGTTCTTACCGTGGAATCCGTCATCGCCGTGGATTGCCAGTTCGTGGACAAAACACGAAAAACAATGCACGTACTCGTAAAGGCCCGTCTAAAACAGTCGCAGGCAAGAAAAAATAATTCCTAAGTGAAGGAGGTTAAAACTTCATGGCAGCAAAAAAAGTGAGTCGTAAACGCCGTGTGAAAAAGAATATTGAAGCGGGTATTGCACATATTCACTCAACATTCAATAATACAATCGTAATGATCACTGATACTCATGGTAATGCATTAGCATGGTCATCAGCTGGTTCATTAGGTTTCAAAGGAAGCAAAAAATCTACTCCTTTTGCCGCTCAAATGGCAGCAGAAACAGCTACCAAAGCAGCAATGGAACACGGATTAAGAACTGTTGAAGTAACAGTTAAAGGACCTGGTTCTGGACGTGAAGCAGCAATTCGTTCATTACAAGCAGCAGGTTTGGAAGTGAGTGCGATCCGTGACGTGACTCCAGTCCCTCATAATGGATGCCGCCCTCCAAAACGCCGTCGTGTTTAATGAGTGCTGCTCATTTTGAGTGTAACAAATACGTCATTGAACAAGACACTTTTCGTTTTGAAAGGGGTAATAGATAAGAATGATTGAATTCGAAAAACCAAGAATCGCAAAGATTGATGAAGACAAAGATTATGGCAAGTTCATCGTGGAACCTCTTGAAAGAGGCTACGGAACTACACTAGGAAATTCCCTACGTCGTATTTTATTATCTTCTTTACCTGGTGCGGCAATCACCAATATTCAAATCGATGGAGTTTTACACGAATTCTCAACTGTTAAGGGTGTTCGGGAAGACGTTGCTCAAATCATCTTGAATATTAAAGGTCTTGCATTGAAAATGTACGGGGATGAAGAAAAGACCCTTGAAATTGATATTTCAGGACCTGCTACAGTAACTGCTGGCGATATCATCGTTGATAGTGATGTAGAAATCCTTAACAAAGATATGTATATCTGTACCGTTTCTGAAGGTGCTACGTTCCATGCTCGCTTAACAGTGAAACCTGGCCGCGGCTACGTTCAAGCGGACGAAAACAAAAAAGAAGACATGCCGATCGGCGTTCTTCCAGTCGATTCAATCTATACACCAGTACGTCGTGTCAACTACCAAGTAGAAAACACACGTGTCGGTCGTCGGGATGATTTCGACAAATTAACGATGGAAATATGGACTGATGGCTCAATCGAACCATTGGAAGCAATGAGTTTGTCTGCGAAGATCATGACTGAACATTTAGACATCTTTGTTAACCTAACGGATGAAGCGAAAAACGCTGAAATCATGGTTGAGAAAGAAGAAACACAAAAAGAAAAAATGTTGGAAATGACGATCGAAGAATTAGACTTATCTGTTCGTTCATACAACTGTCTAAAACGTGCAGGAATCAATACTGTACAAGAATTGACAAACAAATCTGAACCAGAAATGATCAAAGTAAGAAACTTAGGCCGCAAATCTCTTGAAGAGGTCAAAGTGAAATTACATGATTTAGGTTTAGGACTACGTAAAGACGATTAAACCGTTTTCGATTACGTTAGTTCGGTTCGTCTGACCGATACAACATTCGAAAGTGAAGGAGGGAAACCACGTGAGTTATCGTAAACTAGGACGCACATCTAGCCAACGTAAAGCGATGTTGCGTGATTTGACAACTGATTTATTCATTAACGAACGTATCGTTACGACTGAAGCTCGTGCGAAAGAAGTTCGTTCAACTGCAGAAAAAATGATCACTTTAGGTAAACGTGGTGATTTGCATGCACGTCGTCAAGCAGCAGCATTCGTTCGTAATGAAGTTGCAAGTGTACGTGAAGAAAACGAAGAAGTAGTTATTGAATCAGCATTACAAAAATTATTCAATGATATCGCTCCTCGTTACACAGATCGCCAAGGTGGATATACTCGTATCTTGAAAACAGAACCAAGACGCGGAGATGCTGCACCAATGGTTATCCTAGAACTTGTTTAAAATCACACTTATCATCACTTTATAGATGTTTACTAAGAGTGTTATGATGTTGGAAGAAACTTTCCGAGTCTAGCTCAGCGCCTACACCTCGATGTATTTCGAGGTGTACGCACTCATCATAAAGTGCTTTTTTTTTACTTTCGATTACCTGTCAAGACAGGTAATGGCAAGTGAAAAAAAGATCTGGAGACAAATCGTGCGTGAATCATTGAAAAACGTGCGCTTTTTTGGTAGTGTTAGAAAGAATTAATCGCAAATGAAGGAGTCTATCATGAAGCCAATCATTGAATTGAATGCTATTACTGTGCGTTATAGCGAAGAAGAGCGTGCCGCGTTAAATAACGTATCCTTTTCCATCAACAAAGGGGAATGGGTGGCGTTGATCGGCCATAACGGCTCTGGTAAATCAACTTTAGCAAAAACCATCAATGGCTTGATCTTGCCGCAAGAGGGCAGTGTTTCTGTCGGCGAATTGCCTTTGAATGAAGAAAATATCTGGAATATTCGAAAAATGGTCGGTATGGTCTTTCAAAACCCTGACAATCAATTCGTTGGTTCGACGGTGGAAGATGATGTGGCTTTCGGTTTGGAAAATCAAGGAATCCCGCGAGAAGAAATGCTGGTTCGTGTCAAAGACGCTCTGGAACAAGTACGGATGAGCGAGTTTGCGACCCGGGAACCCGCGCGTCTTTCTGGTGGTCAAAAACAGCGGGTAGCCATTGCGGGCGTCGTTGCATTGCGCCCAGATATCATCATTCTTGATGAAGCCACTAGTATGCTAGATCCAGAAGGCCGTGAAGAAGTGATCGCAACGATCAAAAAAATCAAAGAGAAAAACAATTTGACCGTGTTATCGATCACCCATGATATCGATGAAGCAGCCAATGCCAATCGGGTGCTGGTGATGCGTCAAGGAGAGCTCGTCCGCGAAGGGACACCCGCAGAGATTTTTTCTGCAGGTCCAGAACTGATTGAGCTAGGCTTAGATCTGCCATTTCCTGAAAAATTAAAGGCGGCACTAAAACAGCGGGGCGTCACGGTACCGCAAGCGTACTTAACTGAAGAAGGGATGGTGGATTGGCTATGGACATCCGTTTTGAACAAGTAGGATTCACCTACCAACCGCATTCTCCGTTTGAACAGCGGGTTTTGTTCGATATCGATTTAGAGATCAAAGAAGGCTCTTATACCGCCTTAGTCGGTCATACAGGGAGCGGAAAATCTACGTTGCTGCAGCACTTGAATGCATTATTAAAACCAACGACTGGCACGGTCACGATCGGTGAGCGAGTCATCAAACCCGAGACAGATAACAAAAATCTAAAACCGTTACGTAAAAAAGTCGGGATCGTTTTTCAATTTCCTGAATCCCAATTATTTGAAGAAACTGTTGCGAGAGATATCGCTTTTGGACCGAAAAACTTTGGGGTCTCCGAAGAAGCAGCCAAAGGTTTAGCCCAAGAATACATTCAATTAGTAGGTTTAGATGAAAGTTTTCTGGAACGTTCACCATTTGACCTTTCAGGGGGCCAAATGCGCCGTGTAGCGATTGCAGGGGTCTTGGCTATGGAACCAGAAGTTTTGGTCTTAGACGAGCCGACAGCTGGCTTAGATCCACAAGGACGCAAAGAGATGATGGAAATGTTTGATCGCCTGCATCGGGAAAAGAACATGACGATCATTTTAGTGACCCACTTGATGGATGATGTGGCAAACTTTGCTGATTATGTCTATGTGTTAGAAAAAGGACGTCTCGTCAAAGCAGGCACGCCGTCCGTTGTGTTTCAAGATACTGCCTGGCTGCAAGAAAAGCAGTTGGGTGTACCGACAGCAACCGCATTTGCGGAGCAACTACAAGCCAGAGGATTGGCATTTGAGCAGTTGCCGCTAACAGCTGATGAGCTGGCAGATGTTTTAGTAGCAAAGGGGGCGACTGCCCATGATGAATAAACTGATTTTCGGTCGTTTTATTCCTGGGGACTCCTTGATCCACCGTTTAGATCCACGAGTCAAATTGATTGCTAGTTTTTATTTTATCGCGATTATCTTTTTGGCGAATAATTGGCAAAGCTATTTATTAGCGGGTGCTTTTACGCTCTTTTGTATCTCCTTTTCAAAAATCGATTTTGGCTTCTTTATTCGAGGCGTGCGACCTTTGATTTGGCTGATTTTGTTTACTGTGGCGTTACAGATTTTGTTTACTACCGGCGGCGACGTCTACTGGTCTTGGTGGATCTTTAACATTACAGAATTTGGTGTCCAAAACGGGATTTTTATTTTTTGCCGTTTTGTTTTGATCATTTTCATGTCGACCTTGTTGACGTTAACGACGCCTCCATTAGAGCTTTCAGATGCGATCGAATACATTTTGCGTCCGTTAAAAGCGATCCGTTTCCCTGTCCATGAAATCTCACTGATGCTGTCGATCGCGTTGCGCTTTGTGCCAACCTTGATGGATGAAACAGAAAAAATCATGAATGCTCAGCGTGCCCGCGGGGTCGATTTCGGCGAAGGGGGACTGTTGCAGAAGATGAAGGCGATCGTTCCTTTATTGATTCCTTTATTTGTCAGCAGCTTTAACCGTGCGGAAGATCTAGCTACCGCTATGGAAGCCAGAGGCTATCAAGGCGGCGAAGGGCGTACGAAGTATCGGATTTTGCACTGGCATCAACGGGACACATTGGTTGTCATCGTTTTTGCGCTCTTTACAGTCGCGTTAGTGTTCTTACGAGGATAATCGAAGACCTATGATTGAAGTCAACCCACGAAAGGTTCTTAACGAAGCAACGAGGCTGCTGGCGATCCCAGCGGCTGGTTCGAAAAGGCCTGTCGATCGATCAGACTTTTCTCATAGGCTTTTTTGTGAAAAAATAGAAAGAAACAGGTGATTCAATGGTCCGCTATAAAGCGACGATCGCTTATGATGGCACGAATTTTCAAGGATTTCAGCGTCAACCCAATGGACGAACGGTTCAAGAAGAGATTGAAAAGACATTAACGAAGATGAACAATGGTCAGCCGATTCAGATTCATGGCTCTGGCCGCACCGATGCGGGGGTCCATGCGCAAGGGCAAGTGATCCACTTCGATTTCCCTCAAAAGCGCCCACTGGAAAAAATGCGCTTTGGTTTAGATACCCAAACGCCAGAAGATGTTGCGGTAAAATCGGTGGAGATCGTTGACGATACCTTCCATGCCCGCTACTTAGTCGTTGAAAAAACCTACCAGTTTCGAGTGGACATTGGGAAACCTCGCAGTCCTTTCCGCCGTCATTATGCCAGCTATTATCCGTATCCGCTAGATTTGGAAAAAATCCAACGAGCGTTGCCAGATTTTTTAGGCACCCATGACTTTACCAGTTTTTGCGCGACGGGCAGTTCCGTCGATGACAAAACACGGACGATCCATGAGGCGTCCATGGCGGTCAATGACGCTGGAGATGAGTTGATTTTCACCTTTCGCGGCGATGGATTTTTGTACAAGATGATCCGAATCATGGTGGGCACATTGTTGAAAATCGGCAATGGACGACTCGCACCTGACAGTATTCCTGCGATCATTGCGCAAAAAGACCGAAATGCGGCAGGACCCACAGCTCATCCAGAAGGATTGTATTTGGTTCACGTTGCCTATGAATAAGAAAAAACACAAGCTTCGCTGCTCTTGTCCAAAAAGAGAAAGCGAAAGCTTGTGTTTTTATTTTTTCTCAGGCAAAACAGGGGCAGTTTCTTGCCAATCTTCAGTCCTTTCCACAGCGGTTTTAGGCGCAGCAGTGGTGGGTGTTTTTTCTAACGTACTGGCAGCGACTAAGGCGGCGATGGCTACCAAAAATGCGAAAAGCAAGTAAAGCAGCCAGCTCCAAGCAACGTGGTAGCGATTGCCGATGCCTAAAAAGACCATCTGACCGACGGGTCCCCCTAGCATCACAATGGTGGAAAAGATCCCGCTGCTGATGGCGAGATGTTCTTCATCGATCTCACGAATCAGATGTGCTGAAAAGCGGGGATTGATTTTCCCAATCAAATAGCCTTCAGCAAAGAGCAGCGCAATCATAAGCCAACGGTTATGCAGAAAGAGAAAATTCAAGGTCAATAGACATAAAACGAAGGAGGTATACGCAATCAAGCGAACCAGACCAGTATTCTTGAACCAGTCGGCAGCAAACAAGGCGCCAGCGACCATGCCGATGGAAGTGGCGATGCCTGCCATCGCAACGGTGTTGCCATAAGTGGCAAACCAAAGCGCAAGGTCATCCAACAGCTGGAGATTTAGTAGACCGCTCGTACTAGCGGCTAAGGTATTGATCAGTAAGGCAAAGAGGATCATCTTTTTAAGAAAAGCTGTACCAGTCAATAATTTAAAGGTTTCCGAGAAATTCTGAAAGAGTGGTGTTGGTGCTTGATTGATTTTCCCTGGCACCGCATAAAAGAGCGAGCGGTTCCAGAAGATCACGATGGCGGCTAAGAAAAACGTCACGGCATTGATCAAACCAAAAGCGGCAAAATTATTATTCAGTAAAATGATCCCCCAAGCACCGATCCCTTGAAAGACGATTTGAACGGTGGTTTGACACGCCATTTGAAAGCCCATGGCACTGTCTAAGGCGTCAGCAGGCACAAGACGGCGAACATAGGGCAGCTGCAACCCAGAACAATAAGCGCCCAAACAATCAGATACAATGTTGATGCCTAGCAAAAGGAAGAAAGACCATAAACTAGGCGGCAGTTGGATCAAAAAAGCGAGTGCCACAAAAAGGACCCCTTGTAAGAGTCGACTGCTGATCATCCATTGCACTTTGTTTTTGGTACGATCGGCTAGATAGCCAGTCAGGATCCGTAAGAGATCAGGGACTAACAGTGCCATGGAGGCTAAGGAAACAGCAAGGGCATTAAAGGGTAATGTACTGGCGTAAACCACGAACACGATATTAAATAAACTCATGCCGATGCCACTGAGTAAGGCGGCGTTGACTAAGGCACGATAGCCTTTGTTTTGTTGATATTCTTTCATCGAAATCATCCTTTCACGTTCTACGTTGTAAAATCAGTATAGGATGCTTTATACTAAGAAGAGAAAATAATCCACTATAGTGGAATTTAAATGTACCAGGAGCGTACCAGAGGTTACTGCCACGAGTGGCTAACAGCTAAAAGAGTGGTATGTAAATAGGGGACCGAAGATTTTGTTCCTCAACATTTTATAAGGTTGAATCTAGATTTGAATCTAAAATAGTAGCATTTAATGGCAGAGCTTCATTCGTAAAGCAAGTTTGGTTTGGCGTTTGCAGACTGATCGCTAGGAGGATGGTTATGGAAGAAGGAAAACTGTACCGACAATTGCGCAAAGAGCGCGGCTATACGATCGCTCAAGTGGCGGATGAACAAAACAGTCGCTCGTTTATCAGTAAATTTGAGCAAGGTGCTTCAAGTATCAGTATTCATCGATTGGAACGCTTATTAGAAAATATCCATGTTACGGTAGAGGAGTTTTATTATTTACGTGCGCAGCAAAAAGGCATAAAAAGTCACGACAACCTGATGAGCTTCCCCAGCTATATGACGAGCGAATTTATGGATTTACTGGATCGAATTTTAGGGATCAACAAAGAAGCTTTCTTGAGTAACGCCCACGCCCAGCGAAGCAAAGAAGGGCTGGAGGAAATGCGCAGCGAACTGATCGCCGCTTCCAAACAGCATTCTTTTGTTTTTCTGTACCTTGAGATCACAAAGGAGATACATGAAATCAATCTCTCAGGTCTTAAACCCAATCACTCTTCTGGTGACTATATGGAAAAGCTACGCACCAAAACTCGCCCCGTCATTTCCTACCTTACGAAAGTAGACAACTGGGGCGTTTATGAGATTTTGCTGTTTCGGTATTTTCAATTCTTGTTTCCTGTCGAAACCTCCTATCACTTACTGCAGATCGCTATTTCCCGCACAAAAAAAGAGCAAGGCTTGTCCTTGATGCGAGAAATTCAAATGGATTTGATTTTTAGTTGTTTTACGACGTTTGTCAATTTTCGCCGCCTGGAGTGGGCAAAAGAGGTGTTGACCATTGCAGAGGAATTATTGGCAGATCGCGGAGACATGCTAAACAGCACGCATCTTCTTTGCTATCAAGGGTGGTACTGGTATATTTATGGCGATCAAGAAAAAGGACTGTTGAAAATCGACCAAGGGCTTTCGATCTTTCGCGTCTTGAAACAAACCAAAATGGTTAAATTATGGGAGCGATCGTTGCACTCCATCAAGAAAAATGCGGAAGAACCTAACAGTTATCTTATGTTTCGCTAAACGCTCTAAGGGCTAACGGGCTAGGCATTTGGCCCCGCATCGAAGGGGAGCTAGTCGGCAGTGGAGGCTAAGACCACTAGAGCGAACAACTGCGGAACGCCAGCACAAAAAGAACCAAACTCACCGATCATTGAGCGACACCCATAAGTCAGCGTTTGCTCTAACTTATGGGGAGCGCCTCAAAAAGACGAGTTGGTTCTTTTTCGATTAGGTTTCTGGTGGTTGATCCATGAGTTGACGTTGGTCGTCTAAAACTTGCTTTTTGGCTACTTGTTTCTGGTAAAACCAAGCAAACAGGATAAACAATGCGATGCAGCCGAAGAACAAGCAAACACCGATAACAAAGCCTTGCGGCAAGAAGGACAGTTCCAAGTGATGGGTGCCACTTGGGATCGTCACACTGATAAAGCCGTCTTGAAAGGCGGTGATTGGAACTTCTTTGCCGTCAAGCGTAGCAGTCCAGCCCTTGTCATAAGGGATGGTCGTTACAAGCTGCTGCTCTTTTTCAGTCGTGATATCGGCTTTGGCACTGCGTTTGCCGACCGTCATAGCGACCCCTCGATCTTGGATCGCATCAATTGCTTGTTGGTAAGCGTTGGTATCCAAGGTCACGACTTGCGGGTTTTGGAAGGAGATTTCAGGCGTTCCGTAGAAGCTGACGGTGAATTGAACCGTCGTATCGGTCTCATAGTGCCCTAAGTCGTAGTATTGACCGTCGATACTGATTTGCGTTTCTCGCTGCTGACCGTTGACTGTCACGGTGGCAGATGAGCTTTCCAATTCCCCAAAGTTGGCAGGGAAAAGACTCAAGTATGCTTGCGAGTTCGCTGGAACCTCCACTTGCCAAGTCACTTCTTTTGCGACATTGCTTTCTTGCTCGGTAAATTTCATATACATGCCGTCATTGGTGATATCTGTATTTTTACTATGGATCACCGTGATTGGCTGAAAGGCAAAATACTCTAAATTTAAATCCGCCAAGCCATTGAAAAGATTTTTCTGGCTCGTCAAGTTGTCATTTTGCGGCTGATCAATCGATTCAATGGTTGGTTCAGCCAAGAAACCTAGCGGTAACGCATTTTGATTCTCATAAAGCTTGTATTCACCAGATTCCCCCACACGTTGAAAGCCGTATTTGGTGAGATTTGGCTTGGAGATATTGTATTTGATTCCTGTAAAAGCATCCATCAGCAAGGTATTGTTCGGATAGCGGATATTTAAATTGGTGCCGCGGGACCGAAAGCCCAGCTTATCCAGGTAGCTTGAGGAATTGCGGTTACGGATCGAAGAAAACATGCTGACACCGCTGTAGCCATAATTGATACTGTCGTTGGAAGAAACAGGATCAAGGTTTTCTAATCGGAAAAAGGTATCATTGTCTTCGTTGGCTTGAGTGACTAGTTTTTTGATGTCCGGATAAGGTTCTGTATACAAACTGCGAGAAGCATAGTTCCAATCATTCAAAATTCCGCGAACCATGCCGCTCGTATTGACGGCCATTTCTCCGCAGACGAAGATTAGCATCAAGATCGTCACTCGTTTTTGTGTTAAAAGACCTAATTGCCCGAACCCAATACATAACAAGTAAAGAACAAAGAATACGATCGTTAGCGCAAAAGAAGTAGCGGAAACATATTCATAGGTTCCAGGTCCTTTCAATGCGTAGGAGAGGGCAAACACCACGATCGTAGAAAGACCAATAATGAGAAACAATCCGCGATCTTTTTGCTGCAGCTGCTCCCACCCGTATCCCGCCAGCATGATCACTAAGAAGGAGAACAAATAGGCATAACGGAAAAGGAACATATTTGGGGCATGCATCCCGTGCCAAAAAAGATTCATCGGCACGATATAAAAACTGGCGATCAAAACAGCAAACATGCCAGCGTATAAGAATTTATCCTTCAAGCGGATTTTCTTCGAAACAAAATATAAAATACACAACAGCAGCGGCAATAAGCCGATATAGATGAAGGGAATGGAGCCGTATTTTGTCGTATCGTAAACACCGATCATGTTTTTCATCACGAGGTCAAAGACATCGGTGGCTTCGGTTTTAAAGGAAGAAATCGTTGTTAATTCTTCCCCGTTTGAGCGCAAATCCAATAAGGCAGGTAAGATGATCACCATTGAGGCGCCGCCAGCTAACAAGGAGGTGATGCCGTAAGGAATGATCGCCCCCCGAGCTTGCTTCCAGTTGCGCCCCAACTGAACCAAGAAATACATTACGGAAAAGAGACCGATCATAAAGCCCATGTAAAAACTGGATAAAAATAACAGCAGATAACTGGTAAATAACACGACTGGTTTTTTCTTTTTCACTAAACGGTCAATACCCAAAATCACTAGCGGTAGATAGATCATGGCATCAAGCCACATGATCAGTTCTGAATGGGCGGTGATGAAGGACATCAAGGCATAACAGACGGCTAAGGTCACATGCTGCCAACGTTGGATCTTAAAGGTTTGGCTGGCATAAAACCAAAACGCCAAGCCCGCACTGCCGATCTTGATCAAGGTCAAGAAGTACAACGCATCTGGCATCAGCTGATTTGGGAAAAACAAGACCAGAGGAGTGAAGATCCCGCCTAAGTAATAGGAGATCAGTGCCAGATAATTCAAGCCTAAAGAGGCATTCCATGTATAAAAGATACTTTGCTTGCCTAAGAGCATATTGCGAAAGCTGGCATGAAAGTTTGAGAATTGCGAAAAGGCATCACTGGCTAAGACACTGCGGCTGCTGCCAGGGTAGATGCCGATGGTCAAATAGATCACTGCCATGATAAGAAACGGCAAGAAGAAACTAGCAAGCATATAAGGCCAATGTTGTTTGGCAAATGTTTTTATTTTCGTCACAAGAAGTCACCTGTTCTTTATCAATTTTTTCTTAGTTTACCACAGGTGAATCGATTAAAAAAACAAAGACCTGTTTTCTTTAATGAAAACCTAAGTGAAAGCGCACCAAAGAAAAAAGGGTACAAAAAAAGCCGTTCAAAACGAACGGCCGAAAAGGTCTAATTATACGCGCTCAACTTTTCCAGATTTCAAAGCACGAGTTGACACCCAAACTTTTTTAGGTTTTCCGTCAATCATAACGCGAACTTTTTGCAAGTTAGGTTTCACAGTACGTTTTGTCGCATTCATTGCGTGAGAACGATTGTTTCCACTTGTAGTTTTACGTCCAGTAAAGTAACAAACTTTAGCCATGTGGTTATTTCCTCCTTTGCCTTGATGTTGGAGCGCTATTTCAGCTCATACCATCTGAATTTATCACAGAAAGGTGAAAAAAGCAAGAGTAATTTTCAAGAAACATTGACTTTTCCCGGTAAACATTGTAAATTAAACAAGGTCGAAATGCAAGACGTTTGGTCAGAAAGCCCCTTTTCATATGTCTCATCCTTTTATTTGCGGTACAGCTATGATAAAATATGTAAGAAGAAAGATGGGTCATGCCCATTGAAGGAGGCTATAAAATGGCTGTAAAAATTCAAACCTCATCAGGTATTATTGAAATCAGCAATGAAGTCATTGCAACAGTGGTCGGAGGCGCAGCAACAGATGTGTTCGGCATTGTTGGTATGGCTAGCAAGAAACAAATCAAAGATAACATCAATGAAATTTTACGAAAAGAAAATTATTCTCGCGGTGTCGTTGTCCGCCAAGAAGAAAACGGCATTGCAGTGGATGTATACACGATCGTCAGCTATGGAACAAAAATTTCCGAAGTTTCCCGCAACGTGCAGGAAAAAGTGAAATACAACTTAGAAACGATGCTAGGTGTATCTGCGAACTCGGTAAATGTATTTGTTCAAGGCGTACGTGTACTGCCAGATTAGGCAAGGGATCCGTTCATGGCGGATGATTTTAAGGAGGACTATCTAAGTGAAGGTAACGAATATCAGCGCAAGTCAGTTTCAAGAAATGGTGCAGGCAGGCGCGGCTCGTCTACAAGTTAATGCAGAGTTTGTCAACTCATTGAATGTGTTTCCTGTTCCAGATGGAGACACTGGGACAAACATGAATCTATCCATGACCAGTGGAGCAAAAGCGGTCGCAGATGCGACTTCAGAAAACGTCGGCGATCTTGCCGCTACACTTTCAAAAGGACTATTGATGGGCGCACGTGGGAATTCTGGCGTCATTTTATCTCAATTATTCCGCGGTTTTTCTAAAGCTATCCCGACCGCAGAAACACTCACTGCACCAGAATTGGCTCAAGCCTTTACTCATGGAGTAGAAACCGCCTATAAAGCAGTCATGAAACCTGTGGAAGGAACCATCTTGACTGTGGCACGCATCGCAGCTGAATATGGCGAGAAAAAAGCACAAACTACCGATGATTGTATCGAAGTGATGAAAGCCGTGGTTCACGGTGCAAAACGTTCATTGGCGAAAACCCCAGATCTATTGCCCGTCTTAAAAGAAGTCGGCGTGGTAGATAGCGGCGGTCAAGGATTGTTGTTCATTTATGAAGGCTTCTTAAATGCGTTGACGGGTGAATACCCAGCCGATGAAATCTTCGAACCTTCCCCAGCGGCTATGGATGAAATGGTCAATGCCGAACATCATCGCAGCGTTCAAGGACACTTAGCGACAGAAGATATCACCTTTGGTTACTGTACAGAAATCATGGTGAAGATCGGTGAAGGTCCGACTGTAGATAGTGAATTTGATTATGAAACATTCCGTAATTACTTAAATGAGTTAGGGGATTCCTTATTAGTGGTCAACGACGATGAGATCATCAAAGTCCATGTCCATACGGAACATCCTGGCGAAGTCATGAATTATGGTCAAAAATTCGGCTCATTGGTGAAAATCAAAGTTGACAACATGCGTCTTCAGCATGAAACGATTTTGGAACACGACCAGCAAGGTGCAAAACCTGCACCAGTGAAACGTCCACGGACACCATTTGCGATCATCGCGATCGCGGCTGGCGAAGGCTTGAAAGAATTGTTCACTAGCCTGGGTGCTTCATATGTCATCAGTGGCGGCCAAACGATGAACCCAAGTACGGAAGACATTTTGTTGGCGATCAATGAAGTTAATGCCGACCAAGTGATCGTTCTACCAAATAACAAAAACATCTTTATGGCTGCACAGCAAGCAGCGGAAGTTTCCGAGATTCCAGTAGCGGTTGTTGAAACACGGACGATCTCACAAGGGATGACAGCGATGCTGGCATTCCACGAGCAATCCACACTAGCTGAAAATCAGCAAGCTATGACCGATGTCTTAGCAAGTGTTGTCAGCGGATCAGTGACTCATGCGATCCGTAATACATCAATTGATGGCATCGAAATTACAGAAGGCGACTTCTTAGGAATGGTCGACGGCAAAATCGTTGTTTCTGTTCCTGATCGTTTCTCTGCTTCCATGACTACCTTAGAAAAAATGATCACAGAAGATACTGAGATCGTCACCATCATTATCGGTGAAGAAGGCAAAGCCAAAGAAGCAGCGAAAATTGAAGAAGCGATCGTTGAGCTGCATCCTGAGATCGAAGTAGAGATCCATCAAGGCGATCAGCCAGTTTATCCGTATCTTTTCTCAGCAGAATAAACAAATTAGGCGGCGGGGGCAAAAATCGTAGATGATTTTTGGCTCCGTCTTTTTCTATGAATGCAGGAATCTCTGCAATAAATAAAATTACTTTGGAAAAGGAGGGTACCTATGCTGAATCAGCCACTTACGGTATTAAAGGGTGTCGGAGAAAAACGCGCCCAAGACTTGGCGAGTTTAGGGATCGAAACCATTGAAGACCTGCTGAAGTATTATCCGTTTCGTTATGAAGACATTCAAGAACGGCAATTAGCGGAGATTCAAGACCAAGAAAAAGTAACGATCAAGGGGATCGTCGTTTCCCCGCCGGTCGTCAATCGCTTTGGCTATAAGAAAAGTCGGTTGCAATTTCGCATGATGCAAGACCACGATGTCTTTAATGTCTCCTTTTTCAATCAGCCTTATTTGAAGGATAAAGTAGAGGTTTCAGAAGAGATCGCCGTCTATGGCAAATGGGACGCCAAACGCAAAGGACTGACGGGGATGAAAATTCTCGGCAGCAAGAGCGCAGAAGACTTTGCCCCCATTTATCATGTCAATAAAGCCGTGCGTCAAAGTGTGTTGATCGAACTGATCAAACAGGCATTCCTTGATTTTGGTGATCAGATCACAGAGATCTTGCCTTTGTCATTGATTGAAAAATATCGCTTGTTGGATCGGAAATCCGCGATGTTTGCGATGCACTTTCCTAAAGATCCCCAAGAGAGTCATCAAGCGAAGCGTCGGGTGATTTTTGAAGAGTTCTTTTTGTTCCAAATGCAGATCCAAGGACTGAAGAAAAGCGAAAAAGCCGAGAAAAACGGCTTGGCGATCGATTATGATGTGCAACGCTTGAAAGAGTTTACTCGTAAACTGCCCTTTGAATTGACGAATGCGCAAAAGCGCGTGACCAATGAAATCTGCCATGACCTGAAAAGTCCGCAGCACATGCAGCGACTCTTGCAAGGAGATGTAGGAAGCGGGAAAACAGTCGTGGCGGCGATCGCCCTTTATGCCACGATGACGGCTGGCTTTCAGGGCGCGCTGATGGTGCCGACTGAGATTTTGGCCCAGCAGCACCTAGAAAGCTTGAATCAGCTCTTTGACCCCTTAGAAGTGACCACCGCTCTTTTGACAGGCTCGACCAAACCAAAAGAACGGCGAGTCATCTTAGAACAATTAGCAGCCGGGGAGATCGACATCATCGTTGGGACCCATGCGCTGATTCAAGAAGGCGTGGACTTTGCACATCTTGGCTTAGTCATCACCGATGAACAACACCGTTTTGGAGTCAATCAGCGAAAAGTCTTACGGGAAAAAGGCTATCTGCCTGATGTGCTCTTTATGACCGCCACACCGATCCCTCGTACGTTAGCGATCACGGTTTATGGCGAAATGGATGTTTCGGTGATCGATGAAATGCCAGCAGGACGGATTCCTGTAGAGACTCGCTGGGTCCGTCCGCCGCAGTTTGAATCGATCTTAGAGTGGGCGCAAAAAGAATTGGCACATGGGCATCAGATGTATGTCATCTGTCCTTTGATCGAAGAATCCGAAATGCTGGATGTCAAGAATGCCACGGAGATTTATGAGCAGCTGCAAAGTTACTTTTCTCCTACTTATCAAGTGGGAATGCTGCATGGGAAAATGAAGAATCAAGAAAAAGACAGCATCATGGAAGCTTTCAAAGAAAATCAACTGCAGATCTTGGTTTCCACGACGGTCATCGAAGTAGGAGTCAATGTCCCCAATGCGACAGTGATGCTGATCATTGACGCCGATCGCTTCGGGTTAGCCCAGCTTCATCAATTGCGTGGACGGGTAGGGCGCGGTGCCGATGCTTCTTACTGTATATTGATCGCAAACCCGAAGAATGAGATAGGGGTCGAGCGAATGAAGATCATGACAGAAACCACCAACGGCTTTGTAGTCAGCGAAAAAGATTTGCAGTTGCGAGGACCAGGAGAAGTCTTCGGCAATCGACAATCGGGCTTGCCAGAGTTTGCGGCTGCCGATTTGGTCGCAGATGCCCATATTCTAGAAGTGGCACAAGTCGAAGCTGCCCAGCTTTGGCAAAAAAATGGCTGGCAGCTGTTGCCAGAATTTTCGGCATTGGCGAACTATTTAGCAGCAAAAAAAGCAGACAAACAATTTTTTGATTAAAGAATATGCTATACTGATTGGGAAAATGAAGGGAGTGGCAGCGAGATGCGGATTGCTGTTGATGCAATGGGCGGAGACAACGCCCCAAAAGCGATCGTAGAAGGAGTCATGCTGGCAAAAAAAGACTTTCCAGAGATTGAATTCCTCCTTTACGGAAAAGAAAATGAAATCAAAAAATACATGACGGATGATAAAAATGTCACCATTATCCACACGGATGAAAAAATCAATAGTGATGATGAACCTGTCAAAGCGATCAGACGAAAAAAAACCGCCTCAATGGTCTTGGCAGCACAAGCGGTCAAAAATGGTGAGGCAGATGCGATTTTTTCAGCTGGAAATACTGGGGCCTTATTAGCGGCTGGTTTGTTTATCGTCGGTCGGATCAAAGGGATCGACCGTCCCGGATTGATGTCCACGATGCCAGTGATCGGCAAAGATGCTGGCTTTGACATGCTGGATCTAGGTGCCAATGCCGACAATAAACCAGAACATTTGGCAAACTATGCCGTCTTAGGGTCCTTTTATGCCCAAAAAGTTCGCGGGATCAATCGACCACGGGTCGGCTTGTTAAATAACGGAACGGAAGAAACCAAAGGCAGTGAATTAACGAAAAAAGCCTTTGAACTGCTTTCGCAAGACCCGACGATCCACTTTATCGGCAATGTCGAGGCTCGGGAATTATTGGATGGTGCAGCTGACGTCGTCGTGACAGATGGCTTTACTGGAAATGCTGTTTTGAAATCGATCGAAGGAACCGCCTTGAATTTGATGGCGCTGTTGAAACAATCGATTCTCGATTCTGGTGCCAAAGGGAAATTAGGCGCATTATTATTAAAAGATGCGTTGCGGAAAGTGAAAAATGAAATGGATTATGCGAAACACGGCGGTGCCGTATTGTTTGGTTTGAAAGCACCAGTCATCAAAACCCATGGTGCGACAGGACCAGAAGCGGTGGCGTACACCATCAAGCAGATCCATACGATGTTAGCGACAGATGTCGTGGCACAATTGGTCGCCCATTTTGAAGAAATGCCGACTGACAAAGACGAAACGCAATCATAATGCAATGATTGTAATGAAATTGCAAAAATATCTAGACAAAAAGCATAGAAAGCAGTACAATGTTTGTTAGCCATTCTATGTTTTGTGCAAACGCGTGGAGGTGAAGCCAGTTGACACGAGATGAAGTATTCAAGAAAGTTGCGGTCGTGATCGCCAATCATTTTGAAATTGACGCAGAGAACGTAACGGATACGATGAGCATTAAAGACGACTTGAACGCTGATTCGATCAGTGTGATGGAATTCGTCCTTGAACTAGAAGATGAATTTGGTACCGAGATTTCTGATGAAGATGCCGAGCAGATCGAAACAGTCGGTGGAGCGGTTGATTATATTTCAAGCCATCTTGCTTAAGACAGACATAAGAGCTAAGTCCTAGATGACTTAGCTCTTTCTTTCTCATAATTGATCCGCTGTGATTTGGGCGGCTTTTCTTTAAAATCAAAATCTAAAAAACGATCGTTAAACCTGACATGACGGCGTTGAAAGCGTAATGTAAATTTTCTGAAAATTCAGTGTATTAACTTTTCTGGGACTTGCATTATTGTTAGCATTTCTATATAATTATTAAGAATATATTATACAATGTTAAGAAAGCTTTTGGAAATGAAATGCATGTTCCTTCTTTTTTACATTAAATTGCAAGACATCTTAGAAAGTAGAGAGGGGTATTCGATTGTCCAGAGATAATCAATTACTAGATGTTCAAAACCTTCACACAGGTTTTCGTATTAAAGACGATTACTATGACGCAGTAGATGGTATTTCTTTTACACTGGATCGCAATGAGATCTTAGCGATCGTAGGAGAATCTGGTTGCGGCAAGAGTACGTTAGCTACAACGATCATGGGGCTGCATGACCCAAACAACACGAAAATCACCGGAGAAATCTTATATAAAGATTTAAACTTGTCAAACTTAAACGAAACGCTGTACAACAAAATTCGCGGAAATGATATTGGGATGATTTTCCAAGATCCATTGTCTGCACTGAATCCTTTGATGCGGATCGAAGATCAAATCAAAGAAGGGTTATCCTACCATACAGATATGACCGCCGAACAGCGTCAAGCACGAGCATTAGAATTATTAGAACAAGTGGGGATTCCCAATCCGCCGCGAGTAGGACGTCAATACCCTCATGAATTGTCTGGTGGGATGCGTCAGCGGGTCATCATTGCGATCGCGATTGCTTGTAAACCACCAATCATTATTGCCGATGAACCAACGACCGCGTTGGATGTGACGATCCAAGCACAGATCCTTGATCTACTAAAAGATTTGCAAGAAGAAACACAGACGGGGATCATTTTGATCACCCACGATTTAGGTGTCGTAGCAGAGATGGCCGACCGAGTAGCCGTGATGTACGGGGGTCAGTTTGTGGAAGTCGCAACAGCCGAAGAGTTGTTTGCCAATCCGAAACATCCATACACCCGCTCATTGCTTAACTCGATCCCTCAAGAAAATTCACAAGACAGTGAACTGCACGTGATCGAAGGCGTAGTTCCGTCATTGAAAAATATGCCGCGGACGGGTTGTCGGTTTGCCGCACGGATTCCTTGGATTCCTGAAAGCGACCACGAAGCAAACCCAGTCTTGCATGAAGTAGCACCTGATCATTTGGTCCGTTGCACATGCTACAAGCATTTTCATTTTAGAGACGAAGAAGGAGAAGTGTAGATGACAGAATTAATTACAATTAAAGATCTGAAAGTCCACTATCCTATTCGCAGCGGATTTTTCAACCGCGTCACAGACCATGTGTATGCCGTTGACGGTGTGGACTTCATCATAGAAAAAGGAAAAACCTACGGATTGGTTGGTGAGTCTGGTTCTGGTAAATCCACGACGGGGAAAGCCATCGTTGGATTAGAAAAAATCACCAGTGGCGAAATCATTTATGACGGGCAAGACGTGACCAAACGTTCTGTCCGCAAGAAAATGAACTACAACAAAGATGTCCAAATGATTTTCCAAGATTCAATGTCCAGCTTGAATCCTAAAAAACGCGTGGTAGACATTATCGCCGAACCATTACGCAACTTTGAACGCTTAAGCGATCAAGAAGAGAAAAAACGCGTGAAAAGCCTTCTGGATATCGTTGGGATGCCAGAAGATGCCCTATACAAATATCCTCACGAGTTCTCTGGTGGCCAACGTCAGCGGTTAGGGGTTGCCCGCGCGGTAGCATCCAATCCAAAACTGATCGTCGCCGATGAGCCGGTTTCAGCCCTTGACTTATCCGTGCAAGCGCAGGTACTGAACTTTATGAAACGGATCCAGCAAGAATTTGGCTTAAGTTTCTTATTTATCTCTCATGACTTAGGGGTCGTAAAACACATGTGTGACAATATCGCCATCATGTACAAAGGCCGCTTCGTTGAGATCGGGACACGGGAAGACATCTATCAAGACCCGCGTCACATCTATACAAAACGTTTATTATCAGCGATTCCTCAAATCGACGTAAAAAATCGCGATGCTCACAAAGAAAACCGCCGCAAGGTCGAGTTGGAATATGTGACCCATCAAAAAGATTACTACGACGAAACTGGCAGAGTGTATGACTTGCGTAAAATCACCGAGTCGCACCAAGTCGCATTGAAAAACGGGGGTGCTGAATAATGTGGAAAACAATTCTACGTCGTTTGTTGTTGATGATCCCGCAAGTCATTATTTTGAGTATCTTGATTTTCTTGATCGCACAAGCAATGCCTGGGGATCCATTTACCGGTTTGATCAATCCAAACCAAGATCCAGCTGTTATTGAGCGGATGCGTGAAGCCGCTGGTTTGAATGACCCATGGTATACCCAGTATTTCCGTTGGATCGGAAATGCCTTAAAAGGGGACTTTGGTCAAAGTTTCATCTTTAAATTACCTGTTTCAACGTTATTAGCAGGACGTATCAGCAATACATTGTGGTTATCTTTATTGACGGTCATTTTGACTTACGTGATTGCCATTCCTTTAGGGATGTGGGCAGGACGTTACCAAAATTCATTGCTTGATAAAGTCGTCGTTGTTTACAACTTCTTCAGTTTCGCCGTACCGTTGTTTATCTTTGCGTTGATCGCATTGTTCATCTTCGGTTACCGATTGGCTTGGTTCCCAACGGGTGGTTCCGTTGCACCGGGGGTCAGCGGCATGGCTGAGTTTTGGAGTCGCTTGTATCACCTACTATTACCGGCGATCACTTCTGCATTATTAGGAACAGCAGTGACGATCCAATACTTGCGAAGTGAAGTCATTGATTCGAAATCATTGGATTTCGTTCGTACCGCTCGTTCAAAAGGGGTACCAACGAATAAAGTCTTCTCACGTCACGTTTTCCGTAATGCATCGTTGCCGATCGCATCACAAATGGGCTACGAGATCACTTCATTGATCGCAGGTTCTGTGGTTATTGAGAAAATCTTCGCTTACCCAGGTGTCGGAAAACTGTTTATCGATAGTATCGTCCAACGGGACTATGCCGTGATCACTTCACTGACATTGATCTTAGGACTAGCGACCTTGATCGGTACGCTGCTATCAGATATCATCATGAGTATTGTCGATCCAAGAATCAGAATCCAGTAATAGGAGGGGATAAATGTGTCTGAAAAGAAAGAAAAAGTACTAAAACAAGAGAGCATCCCGCCTATGGGATTAAAAATGATTTTTCGCGAATTCTTAAAAGATAAAATGGCGATCTTTTCATTAGTGTTGTTAGTCGCAGTTTTGTTGTTCGTGTTTATCGGCTCAGCAGTTATCGACCAATCACAAGTGATGCGTGTCAGCATCCTTGATAAATACGCTGTACCCGGCGCGATTTCGCCAAACGGCGGCACCTACCTTTTAGGGGCGGATGAAGGTGGCCGTGATGTTTGGGGACAATTGATCATCGGTGCGCGTAACTCAATCTTGATTGGTTTTTCAATCACGATCATTACGTCGATCGTTGGGGTCGGACTAGGGATCATCTCAGGTTACTATGGTGGCATCATTGATAACATTTTGATGCGTATCGTTGACTTCGTTATGATTTTGCCGATCATGTTGATCATTATCGTTATCGTATCGATCGTACCTCGTTACAACGTTTGGACCTTTATATGGGTCATGAGTGCCTTTTACTGGGTCGGAAAAGCAAGGCTCTTCCGAAGTAAGACCCTTTCAGAAGGCCGTCGCGACTATGTTAGTGCATCGAAAACCCTCGGAACCAATGACTTTGTCATCATGTTCCGCGAAATCATGCCGAACCTTAGCTCATTGATCATCACCAACTTAACAATGAACTTTGCAGCGAATATCGGTATTGAAACGACACTAACATTCTTAGGCTTTGGTCTGCCGACCAATGTTCCAAGTTTGGGAACACTGATCGGATATGCCAGCAGCGGTGATGTGCTGGTCAACAGACAGTGGATCTGGTTACCCGCATCAATTCTAATTTTAGTCTTGATGTTGAGTATCAATTACGTTGGTCAAGCATTTAAGCGTTCAGCGGATGCGCGTCAACGACTAGGATAAACAAGGAGGATACAGGATGAAGAAAAATATTTTTGGTATGGTCACTCTTTTGTCAGTGTTAGCATTGGCAGCTTGTGGCAGCAACGGCGGCGGAACCGATTCTTCTGGTGGCGGCAGCAATGCAGCAAACGATACGGAAGATGTAAGCAACTTCCCAATCGAAGTTAGCAATGATGCAGAGGCAATCGAAGGTGGTACTTTGGATGTTGCAGTAGTGATGGATACGCAATTCCAAGGGTTGTTCCAAACAGAATTTTATCAAGATAACTATGATGCACAATTTATGTTGCCAAGTAATGAAAGTTTATTCGTCAATGACGCTGATTTCAAAATTGTTGACGGCGGGGCTGCAAACCTTGAGCTAGATGAAGACAACAACGCAGCAACAATTACTTTACGCGACAACCTGAAATGGTCTGATGGCGAAGATGTTACGGCAGATGATATCATCTTCACTTACGAAGTAATTGGTAACAAAGATTATACTGGTATTCGTTATGATAGTAACTTTACTAACATTGTTGGTATGGAAGATTACCATGATGGTAAAGCTGATACTATTTCTGGTATCACCAAAGAAAGTGACAAAGTCGTTAAAATTCAATACAAAGAAGTTCACCCTGGTATGATGCAAGCAGGTGGTGGTATTTGGGCTTCAGCATTACCAAAACACGCCTTTGAAGGAATCGAAGTCAAAGATATGGAATCAAGCGATCAAGTTCGTAAAAATCCAATCGTCTTCGGACCTTATGTAATGTCAAATATCGTAGCTGGTGAATCCGTAGAGTACGTTCCAAACGAATACTATTATGGAGATAAGCCAAAACTAGATAAATTATCATTTAAAGCAGTTCCAACTTCATCTATTGTTGAAGCGATGAACGCAAAACAATATGATATGGCTTTATCAATGCCGACAGATACGTATCCTACTTATAAAGATACTGACGGTTATCAAATCTTAGGCCGAACAGATACTGCTTACACTTATTTAGGTTTCAAATTAGGTAAATGGAATGCCGATGAAGGAAAAGTTGAATACAATCCTGATTCAAAAATGGCTGACAAGTCATTGCGTCAAGCAATGGGTTATGCATTAGATAATGATGCTGTCGGAAGCCGTTTCTACAATGGCTTGCGTACAAATGCAACGACATTGATCCCACCAGTATTTGGCTCATTACACAATACAGATGTTGAAGGTTATACTTTAAACATCGACAAAGCAAATCAATTACTTGATGATGCTGGCTACAAAGATGTCGATGGCGACGGTATGCGTGAAGACAAAAATGGTGAGAAATTAACCATTAACTTTGCTTCAATGTCAGGTGGCGAAACAGCACAACCATTAGCAGATTACTACATCCAACAATGGAATGAAATCGGACTTGATGTACAATACACAACAGGTCGCTTGATCGACTTCCAAGCATTCTATGACAAATTGGAAAATGATGATCCTGAGATTGATGTTTACCAAGGTGCATGGAATACTGGTTATGACCCATCACCAATGGGCTTGTATGGACCTAACTCTGCGTTCAACTACACTCGTTTTGAATCAGAAGAAAATACGAAATTGCTAGAAGCAATCGATTCAAAAGATTCGTTTGACGAAGCAAAACGTAAAGAAGCATTTGATGCATGGCAAGAATATGCTGCTGATGAAGCGTTTGTTATCCCAACACTTTACCGTAGTGCGGTGTTACCTGTATCAAATCGCGTCAAAGACTTCACATGGGCTTATGATGTGAATTACAATCCTTGGGCAACAATTTCAGTTACAGCTGAATCTCGTTAATCAATGATCGATGAAAAGACGTCCTTTCCAGGACGTCTTTTTTTTCTGTTTTTTTGCGGGTATCTGAGGAAAACAGGCTTTTTTATACAGGAGAAGATTAAGTAAATAAAATTTTATTACAGTCTTTCCAAGAATTTGGAGGAAACATTTCATAATTCGGCAAAAACCAGTATAATAGGGAAGTGTCGATAAACTAATGAAGGAATGTGACAAATGAATACACAATTAACGAAAGAACTAAAAGAAAAGTTTGATATTGTGTTCCATGATGTAGATCTGCTTGAACAAGCGTTTACGCATTCATCTTATGTGAATGAGCACCGCAACTTGCACTTGTCAGATAACGAACGTTTAGAGTTTTTGGGCGATGCTGTCTTAGAGTTGATCGTTTCACGGTATTTGTATCGTGAATTGCCAGATCTGCCCGAAGGTAAGCTGACGAAGCTACGGGCGGCAATCGTTCGCGAAGACAGTTTATCCATGTTTGCCAAAGATTGCCGATTCGATGAATACATTCGTCTAGGCAAAGGGGAAGAAAACTCTGGCGGTCGTAAACGACCTTCTTTGCTTTGTGATCTATTTGAAGCCTTTTTAGGTGCGTTATACTTGGATCAAGGACTGGAAAGTGTCAGCGGCTTTTTGACGAAAGTTGTTTTTCCAAAAGTAAAAGCAGGTGCTTTTTCCCATGAGATGGATCACAAGACCCGCTTGCAAGAAGTTTTGCAGCGTGGCGGCGATGTTTCCATCAATTATCGTTTGATCAAAGAAGCAGGTCCCGCCCATGAACGGATTTTTTGGACGGAAGTCTATTGCGATGATACCTTGATCGGAAAAGGACAAGGAAAATCGAAGAAATTATCAGAACAGGACGCCGCTGCGAATGCCTTGGCGGATCTTGAACAGTAAGAGAGGACTGGCGGAGTGTATTTAAAACGAATAGAGATTGCCGGCTTTAAATCCTTTGCCGACCGCACAGTCATTGATTTCGAACATCGAGTGACTGCAGTCGTCGGACCAAATGGCAGCGGCAAGAGCAATATTACCGAAGCGATTCGTTGGGTTTTAGGAGAACAATCTGCCAAAAATCTACGTGGTGGAAAAATGCCTGATGTTATTTTTGCAGGTTCTGACACCCGCAGAGCGCTAAATATAGCGGAAGTGACGATCGTTTTAGACAATAGCGATCATTACTTGCCGATGGATTACAGTGAGATCAGCGTGACTCGCCGCTTGAGAAGAACCGGCGAAAGCGACTTTTTCTTAAATAAACAAGCTTGCCGCTTAAAGGATATCCAAGAGCTGTTTATGGACTCTGGGTTGGGGAAAGAATCATTTTCGATCATTTCCCAAGGCAAGGTAGAAGCAATTTTCAGCAGCAAACCAGAAGACCGTCGTGGGATTTTTGAAGAAGCGGCGGGGGTATTGAAATACAAACAGCGGAAAAAGAAAGCCGAGCAAAAATTGTTTGAAACTGAAGACAATTTAAGCCGTCTACAAGATATCATTTATGAACTAGAAGATCAGTTGGTGCCTCTGGCAGCCCAAAGTGAAGCAGCCAACCGCTTTTTAGCGTTAAAAGAAAAATTGACGACGGTCGATGTGGCCTATGCGGTCTTAGAGATCACGAAAGCAAAAGAAGCGTGGGAGACAGCCAAAGCTCAACTGAGTACCTTTAACCAAGAACTGGCGCAGATTTCCGAAAAAATCAACCAAGGGGAACTGTCGTTACATTCTTTGCGGCAACAACGTACTGCTTTTGATGAAACGTTGGAGCGTTTGAATCAGCAGCTTTTAGAGGTCACCGAAGGACTGAAGCAAGCCGAAGGGCAAAAAGAAGTCTTGGATGAACGTTCAAAGCATACGCAAAAAAGCTCTGCCGAATACCAAGAAACTTTAGAGGAAGTCACAGAGCGGGTCACACTTTTAAATGAAGAAAAAACGGAACTGATCGGCTTGCTTTCACAAAAGAATCGTAGTGTGCAGGAAGTTGAAGCAGCGATGCTGGCGTGTCAGCAAGAGCAGGAAAAGTACCAACGTTCAGCAAAAGAAATCATTGAAGAGTTGCGTAGCCAATATGTTGAAGCCATGCAGGAGCAGGCAACGATTGGAAACGAATTGAAATACTTGGAGCGTCAATACCAACAAGAAGCCGCGAAAAATCAAACGGCGCTAAGCAAGCAGACGCAAATGAATACGTCGTTGAAAGAAAAGACGACGGAAGCGCAAATCGTGGAAGAGCAGCTGACGCAGGCTAAAGCGATTTTAGAAGAACAACGCAAGCAATACATCCATCTTCAAGAAAAAGCTCAGACCAACAAAAAACGCTTTGATGAAGAACAAAAGAAAATGTATCAGTTAATGAGTCAAGTGCAGCAGGTACGAGCGAAACAGCGCAGTCTGCAAGACATTCAAGAAAATTATAGCGGCTTTTATCAAGGCGTTCGCTTGATTTTGAAAAACAAACAGCAGATCAGCGGTATCGTTGGCGCAGTAGCGGAGTTGATCGATGTGCCGCAAGACTATACCGTGGCGATCGAGACCGCATTAGGCGCCGCTGCACAGCATGTCGTCGTTGAAAATGAGCGGGATGCGCGAGCAGCCATCACGTATTTGAAAGAAAATCGAGGGGGTCGTGCAACCTTCCTACCGCTGACGACCATCAAAGCCCGTCATTTGCCAGATTATGCCCGCAATCAAGCCAAGCAAGTGTCTGGATTTATCGGCGTTGCCAGCGAATTGGTCCAGTCGCCCGAACACGTCCAAACGATTACGGATAACTTGTTAGGCAGTATCTTGATTGCCGAAGACTTGCAAAGTGCCAATGCGTTAGCACGGGCATTGAACTATAGCTATCGGGTCGTTTCCTTAGAAGGGGATGTCATGAATGCTGGCGGTTCCATGACGGGTGGCGCAACGAAGAAAAATGCCGGTAGTTTGTTTAGCCAAAGCAACGAGCTGCAACAATTGACGGCACAAGCGGCGCAACTGGATGAGCGGCTTTTAAAAACGGAAAAGCAAGTCCAGCATTTTGAAGCAGCGACCAAAGAAGCACAAGCAGCATTAGAAGAATTGCGGACGCAAGGAGAACAGGCTCGCATGACGGAGCATGAGCTGCAAAGCCGCTTACAAAATCTTGAGAATGACCTGAGCCGCTTGAAGCAAGAGCAGCAAGTGTTTGATTTTGAACATCGCGAAGTGCAAGCCTTCTTTGAGGAATATGATGAGAAGAAGACGAGCTTGGAAGAACAGCAAAAGAATATTGCAGCGCAATTGGCGAAAATCGACCAAGATATTCATCAAATGAATGCCGAAGAAGACTTGATCGAGGAAAAACGCCAAACCTTAGCACAAGAAAGTGCGCGCTTGCAGGCAGCTTTCGCAGTTCAAAAAGAACAAGTGGCGCATTTGCAGCAAAAAATTGCCGCTACGAATCAAGCATTAGAAGAAAACGAAGCGCGTCAACTCTCTTTAGAACGGCAGTTAGCTGCCTTGACAAGCAACGTCAGCGATCATGAGTTTTCAGAAGAAAGCATTCTTCAGCGAATTGAAGCCTTCACAAAAACCAAGCAGCAGGTAACAGCGGAATTGACGGTGATTCGTGAACAACGTCAAGTCGTTCAACAAGAAATCGGCGCATTAGACGAAGCTTTGAGTGCTGAAAACTTAACGCAAAAAGAAAAGCTGTCAGAAAAAACCGAAGTTGAGATCGAAAAAAATCGCGCAGAATTGGTGATGGATAATCGTTTGTTGTATTTACAAGAAGAATACAATCTCACCTTTGAAAAGGCAGCGCAAGATTTCCCTGATATCGAGGATGCAGAACAAGCCAAAGTCGACATTCAGGAACTAAAACAAGCGATCGAGCAAATTGGTCCAGTCAATTTAAATGCGATCGAACAATATGAGCAAGTCAATCAACGGCATTTGTTCTTGACGAGTCAGCGAGACGATCTGCTGTCGGCTAAAGCACAGCTATTTGATACGATGTCTGAAATGGATGAAGAAGTCAAAACCCGTTTCGGCGAAGTCTTCGATGCGATCCGTTTGCAATTCAAACAAGTATTTCCTAATATGTTTGGCGGCGGTCATGCGGAATTAGTCTTAACAGATCCGAAAGATTTATTGAACACTGGGATCGAGATCGAAGCCCAACCACCGGGCAAGAAATTGCAAAACCTCAGCTTGCTATCAGGGGGCGAACGGGCACTGACTGCGATTGCGTTATTGTTTTCCATTATTCAAGTTCGTCCAGTACCGTTTTGTGTGCTTGACGAAGTGGAAGCAGCATTGGATGAAGCCAATGTCTCTCGTTTCGGTCATTACTTGAGTGCTTTCCAAAATGATACACAGTTTATCGTCGTAACTCACCGTAAAGGAACGATGGAGGCAGCAGATGTGTTGTATGGTGTGACCATGCAAGAATCTGGAGTGTCGAAGACCGTGTCCGTGCGCTTAGAAGAAGTGCGTGAAGGCGGTAGTTTTGCAGCAGATCAAGCATAGAGGAGGAATGATATGATTAAACTGATTGCGATCGATTTAGACGGAACGTTATTGAATGACAAAAAAGAAGTGACTCCTCGCAACAAAGAGGTACTTGCTCGTGCCAAAGCACAAGGCGTAAAAATCGTCATTTGTACGGGACGTCCATTACGGGCGATCCGTCCGTACTTAGAAGAATTATCGCTGAAAGAACCCGGCGACTATAGTATCACCTTTAACGGCGGTTTGGTTCAAAAAAATGAGACTGGCGAGATTATTGAAAAAGCAGCGATGCAGCTGGCAGATATCCATGAATTGGTTTCAGTAGCGGAAGACTTGAATTTGCCTCTAGACGTGGTATCCGAAGAGATCGTCTTGAGTTTACCCACTTCAGCAGCGCATCCATCGATTTATGGCTCGTTAAATCCTTTATTGGATTGTCGTCCTTTTGCCGTAGCTGATCTTGATGAATCGATGCTCTATAATAAAGCGGTGATCGCCTACCATCAGGAAGTCTTGGATCCTAAGATCCCTGAGATTTCCTCAGAGATCCGCGAGAAATATGAAATCATCAAAAGCCGGAATAACCTGTTGGAATTTATGCCTAAAGGAATCACCAAAGCTTATGGTATCAGCCTATTGGCGCAAGATTTAGGGATCAAGCAAGAAGAAGTGATGGCGATCGGTGATGAAGAAAATGACTTGCCGATGATTCGCTATGCAGGGATTGGCGTAGCGATGGCCAATGCCGTGCCAATCATTAAAGAGGCAGCTGACGTTGTCACCGTTTCAAACCAAGAAGACGGTGTGGCAGCAGTGATTGAAGAATATGTCTTAAAAGGAGGTGCGTAAGATGGGATTTTTTGACAAAATCAAAAAAGCGCTGATTGGAGAAACCAAAGAAGCAGAGCAAGAAACCGACAAACCGTTAGTCGATGCTGACTCACCAGAGGCACAGCGTTCAGAAGAAAGCCAGCCAGCACAAACTCCTGCTGAACAAGGCGCTTCAGAACCAGTGGCACCTGCAGAAGCCGCCGACTCCAGTGATTTGGAGGCAGAGCAAGAAACTGCTGAAGTGTCCCCGCAGCAAGAAGCAACGACAGCGAATAAAGGAGAAGAGGCACCAAGTATTCCAGAAGAAGTGGCTAAGAATATACCATCAGAGGAAGTACCAGCTTCTGAACCAATCCTTCAACCAGCGCCAGAAACGGAAAGTGTGCAGGATAAATACACCAAAGGATTGACGAAATCACGGAAAACCTTTGGGCAACGGATGAACGAATTGTTTGCCAACTTCCGTACGGTGGACGAAGACTTCTTCGAAGAAGTGGAAGAAACGCTGATCGGCGCAGACGTCGGCTTTGATGCGGCGATGAAGATCGCGGATGCATTGAGACAAGAAGTCAAACTACGTAATGTGAAGAAAACGGCAGATGTCCAAAATGTCATCATCGAAAAATTGGTTGACTTATATGGGGAAGCAGGTGTCGGTGAAGTCAACGAGTTGAATATGCAGTCGGGGTTGACCGTCATTTTATTTGTTGGCGTGAACGGTGTTGGAAAAACCACCAGTATCGGGAAATTAGCCCACCAATTCAAAGCCGAAGGCAAGAAAGTCTTATTGGCTGCAGCGGATACTTTCCGTGCCGGTGCCATCGATCAATTAGTGGTCTGGGGTGAACGGGCTGGTGTTGAAGTCGTTCGTGGCAATGCAGGAGGCGATCCAGCAGCAGTCGTGTTTGATGCGATGGAGCGCGCAAAACGAGAAAATGCTGACGTTTTATTAGTAGATACAGCGGGTCGTTTGCAAAACAAAGTCAATTTGATGAACGAACTAGAAAAAATCAAACGGATCATTCAACGAGTGGACCCAACGGCCCCTCATGAAGTCCTGCTCGTGTTGGATGCAACAACAGGTCAAAACGCGATGAATCAAGCAAAACAATTTAAAGAAACGACGGATGTTTCTGGTCTCGTCTTAACCAAACTTGATGGAACAGCCAAAGGGGGGATCGTCTTGGCGATCCGTAACGAGCTGCGGCTGCCCGTCAAATTAGTGGGACTCGGAGAAGGCATCAATGATTTAGAACCATTTGATCCAAATGAATTTGTCGTTGGCTTATTCAAAGGCTTGATCAAAGAATAAAAAAACAGAGCCCTGTGTTAGGTGATACACCTACACATGGCTCTCCTTTATTGTTGCTTTTGTGAGATCAAAGGGAAGAGAAAACGGGTCGTCGTCTCTTTCCACGAGCTTGACTTGTGACGTAAAGCTGAGAACACTTGGCGTGGCAAATGTGGGTACAGCGATGCACGACTTTGCCAAAAACCAGGAAAAGCAGTTTGAAGACTTCGTTTTCTTCTGCACTGTCTAAAAACTTTGGGAAGTATCAGGCAGAATACAACGAGTTCAACGGTAGGGAAAGATTATTTCTTAAGTTCCCCTTGGCGCTCAGTGATCATTTTTTCCAAGTTGTTCAATGTATCGATATCTTTATTGGTTTCGATAAAGTTCGTAATCAAATTCAATAAAGATTGATCAGACAATTCTGCTGCTAAGAAGTCTTCTTGGGTCACATTCGGAGAATACAACCGAGTCAAAACAGTACCGCTGTAGCCGATATCCGCTACTTTCAATAAGTCGTGGTTTTTTAGTTTACGTACGACTGCTTGAATGGTATTCTTGCTTAGATCTTGCTGTTGGACAGCAATGTCATTTGCAGAAAGAGGTTTGTCTGAATTCCAAAAGATATTCATGATTTGACGTTCGCGTTTGGTAAGATTAAGTGGCTTCATTCACTATTCTTCCTTTCAAAAAAGAGTAATATGGACATAATAATTTACTGTTCTATAAGCAGTATACTTTATTTTGAAGGTAAATATCAAATTTATTCAAGTATTTTATAAATTCTTGGTAATTTTAGTAAGAGATATTACAAGTGAGGAGCAAATTTCTGCTTTTTTCACCAGTTTTCACTATAATAGATGGAAAGAAATAGCATTTGAGAAAAAATTTAGTAGAAGAACATAGAGGGCAGTCGAATGAAAATAAAAACATTGTTATCACATAAAGAGCTTTTTCCCTATTTATTGAAAGGACGCTACGGGATTGAGCGTGAAGCGCAGCGGGTGCGGCTCGATGGGACGTTTGCAGGTACCGATCATCCTAAAACGTTAGGCAATCGGCGCTTCCATCCGTATATCCAAACGGATTTTTCCGAAAACCAACTGGAACTGATTACGCCCGTCGCTGATTCCGTGGATGAATTGTTCCGTTTTTTAGGGGCTATTCATGATGTGGCGTATCGTTCGATGTCAGCAGAAGAAATGCTCTGGCCATTGAGTATGCCACCGGCTTTACCAGAAAAAGAAGAAGACATCGTCATTGCTAAATTAGACCAATTTGAAGATGTGCTCTACCGCCGCTATTTAGCCAAAACATATGGTCGCCGCAAGCAAATGGTCAGTGGGATTCATTTCAATTTCGAATTTGCGGAAGACTTTTTGCAGCAGCTGTATGCTTTGTCTGAAACGAAGGAAAGCTTCCAGACGTTTAAAACGGCACTTTATTTGAAAGTAACTCGCAATTATTTGCACTATCGCTGGTTTTTGACGTATTTCTTTGGGGCGACTCCTGCTTCAGAAGCCAATTATTTTACGACAGAAAACGGACCGCAAGAACCAGTCCGTAGTATTCGCAATAGCCGCTATGGGTACACGAATCACGAAGACGTCAAGGTATCTTACGCTTCGTTAGAGACCTATCTTGCAGATATTGCCAAATTAGTGGAGACGGGAAAGCTTTCAGAAGAAAAAGAATTTTATGCGCCAGTGCGTCTACGTGGGGGAAAACGGGTCGCAGATTTAGCCTCAGCGGGTATCCGTTATATTGAGTTAAGAAATATTGACATCGATCCCTTTGCCCGCTATGGGATTTCCAAAGAGCAAGTCGCATTCTTGCATTTCTTCTTATTGTTTTTAAGTACAAAAGAAGAAGGCAGCGATGCGGATGCGTGGATCGAAGAGGGCAATCAGAGAAATGATCAGGTCGCATTAGAACATCCGCTTGCACCTTTGACTTATCAGCAAGAAGCGCAAGCGCTGATTACTGAAATGATGGACTTTGCCCAAGCCCTTGAGCTGCCGCATCCACCATTTTTGGATCAGCTCTCAGAAATGCTGGCTGAACCAGAAAGAACCTTCGCGGGACGTCTTTTCTCAGCAAGTCAAGCAACCAGTCAAGCCCAGACAGCAACAGTGCTGGGACAAAAGTATCATCAAGCTGCTTGGGAAAAACCGTATCAATTAGCTGGCTTTCGAGCAATGGAATTGTCGACCCAAATTCTCTTGTTCGATGCGATCCAAAAAGGAATCGAAGTGACGGTACTGGATGAAACGGATCAATTCTTGAAATTAGCCGTGAAAGACCACATCGAATATGTTAAAAATGCCAATATGACCAGTAAGGATCAGTACATCGTCCCATTGATCATGGCGAATAAAACGGTCACTAAAAAAATCTTAGCCGAAAATGGCTTTCATGTACCAAGTGGCGCTGAGTTCGCTTCGGCAGAAGAAGCGATCGCGTTTTATCCTCAGATTGCCCACAGCGGGTTTGTGGTAAAACCGAAAACCACCAACTATGGGATCGGTATCTCGATTTTCAAAGAAGGTGCCTCTTTAGCGGATTATCAAGCGGCGGTCGCCATTGCCTTTGCGGAAGATGATTCGATCCTCGTTGAGACTTTTTTGTCAGGGACGGAATATCGGTTCTTCGTGATCGATGGGCGAGTCGATGCGATTTTACTACGTATCCCTGCCAATGTCGTGGGTGACGGCAAGCGCACGATCACGGAACTCGTCGCAGAGAAAAATCTCGATCCATTGCGCGGCACCCATCATCGGACCCCATTAGAGCTGATCCAATTAGGGGAACTGGAACAACTGATGTTAAAAGAGCAAGGGTATCAAGTGGATTCAGTACCCGAAGAGGGGCAGATCGTTTATTTGCGAGAAAACTCGAATATCAGTACTGGCGGTGATTCTATCGATGTGACGGATGACTTCAACGATGATTACAAACAAGTAGCAGTCGATGCGGTAGCCGCATTACAAGCATCTATCAGCGGAATCGATCTGATTATTCCAGATAAAACCAAGCCAGCCAATGAACCGGGGGCTTATGGAATCATTGAAGCCAATTTCAACCCAGCGATGCATATGCACGTTTATCCATACAGCGGGAAAGGCCGACGCTTAACTATGTCTGTTTTACGCCTGTTGTTCCCTGAAGTCTTCGAGAGCTGATGGAAGTACAAAAAGCAAAGAACTGCACACTTTGGAAGGAGAGTTCCTTTCAAAGTGTGCAGTTTTTTTTATATCGTTGTTTGATTCCTGATCTGACAGTTAGCACAATAGTTAATTCCCTCGTTTTTTTGTCTTTATTTATCAAAAAATATTTATTTTAATATGAATACTGGAAAAATAATTGTATTTTTGGTAATCTAAAGAGAGGAAGTTCTAGTTTTTTTATACACGATTAAATAACTATCGTTTTTTGGAGAGCCGCTAAATTAGGTCAGCATGTATAAAAAAGATATGAACATAGATATTGTCTTTCAACTATGCTTTTACATATAACAAAATGGTTGGCATCAAAAAAGCGGCAAAGGCAGACGGGTTCTCTTATCTTTGTTAGTGACAAAAGAAGTGCAAAGATTGTTTTCAATTGAATCAAAAATGAAAGTTCATCATCGGAAACGGAGTTGAATCGATACTCAATGTTCAAGTTATTTGGAAGTAAGGCAGGTATTATAGCCGAAACTGATTGTGGTTCGATGGGTGACTCCTAAACATAGGCGCATTGCTTTAAGAATTTGTGGAACGGTCCTTTGGCAGCATCTTATAGGTACACAAAGGATATGGATGATTTTTTCCGATCCCTGCGAATGTTTGACAGTGCTTTGTCGGTTCTTCATTCAGTGTGCAGGCTTTTTTCGTAGGCTTAAATCAATGGTTTTAGTGCTTCTAACCGAGGAATCACTTTTTCTTTAGCCGCTCTTTTCTGTCTTTCAACGGGCTATGATTCACAAGAGCCCTTCTGAGTAGATAAGTATACTAAATTTATTATACAGATCCATCCTGAAATTTTAATCAGGTTATGGTGTGTAATAAGTTGAATATAATAGCATTACAAAAAAGGAGAGTACGGAATGAAAAAATTTAATGGTAAGATTGTTAAAACGTTGGCATTACTAGCAACAATTTTTACGGCTGGTGCGTTATCAAATCAAGTTTCAGCATCAGAAGAAACAGCATCCCCTATTTCCGCAAGCGTATGGGTTGCCAGAACACCCGAACAAATCAAAGCTGATATTACTGGGAATGAATATACGATTGTTTGGGGTGATACACTTAGCGCCATCAGTAAAGCGACAAATATTACGATCGAACGTCTAGCACAATGGAATAATATTTACAATATTGACTTGATTTATGCTGGCAACAAATTAGTGTTTGATGGAAATGTGGTTTCTCTAAAGGATGCAGAGGGTAATACGATTAGTCAAGCAGTGATTCAAGATACTGACAAAATTGATCCGACCAAACCAATTGGGGGAGGAAGCAATACAAATCCTGGAAACAGTAATAATGGATCAAATGTCTCTACAAAACCGACACCTCCAGCAACAGATAACGGATCAGGAGACGGATCAACAAAACCAACGCCGCCTGCAACAGATAATGGATCAGGAGAGGACTCCACAAAGCCAACACCACCAGCAACGGATAATGGTTCAGGTGGAGATAATGGTTCCACTAATCCACCAGTTGATCGAGAGTTTGAAGTGACAGTCGTTGCAGAAAATGAAGAAATTACACGCCTCCGTGTCGGACCATTCTTAACTACCGATGAAGTGGCGGCATGGCTGCTTGAAAACTATGTTGGCTTAGTTTCAGACCTACAAATCTATCTAGAAGGAAACTATATCTATATTGAGTTCAATATTCCGACACCTGATAATGGAGGCGCGACTGACCGTGAAATTGTAGTTGAAGTTGTCTATGAGAATTCATATTATACTCGTCTACGTGTCGGACCATTCCTAAGTAACGAGGAAGCTACTGCTTGGAAGCATGAAAATTATCCAGAAGTAGTTAAGGGGCATGAAGTTCATTTTGTAGGTGATTATATCTATATTGAATTTGGTGTTGGTAATAAAGATAACGGTGGAGCAATTGATCGTGAAATTACGATTACCGTTGTCTATGAAAATTCATATTATAGACAACTGCGGGTCGGTCCATTCTTAAACACAACAGAAGCCTCCGCATGGCTGCGTGAGAATTACCCTGATGTAGTCAAGGGCTACGCTGTTTATCCAGAAGGTGATTACATTTACATTGAGTTTGGTACATCAAGCCATGGAACTGGCGGCGATAACGGAACCGACGGCGGTGGTACAGACGTAGACGGCGGCGATAACGGAACCGATGGTGGTGGTACAGATGTAGACGGCGGCGATAATGGAACCGATGGTGGTGGTACAGATGTAGATAGCGGCGATAATGAGACCGACGGTGGCGGTACAGACGTAGACGGTGGCGATAACGGAACCGATGGTGGCGGTACAGATGTAGATGGCGGAGAAGATGGCTCTGGCGAAACAGATGTGAATACTCCAGTCAATCTGGGTAATAGCGGCATTTTTGCAGCTACTAGTGCAGAAGCGAGTGCAAGTGCATATTCTTTATGGGCTGAAGGGAAGTTTTTAGAGTTTACAGGCTTTGTTATTCGGCCAGCGCTAAATGCAAATGGAGATCCAATTGGTTTTACAGTTGATTTTTACTAAATAAAAAAAGTTAAGTTGATTCTTTGATGTTTCATATAAATTAAGAAGAATACAACTTAAAACTAATAAAAACCAGTCAGAAACTGCCTCTGACTGGTTTTTATTTGAAGAAATCATGAGAGATACGTTATCGTCCTGCTTTATGGTTCGCTTCATTAGCAATCTATTATATCCAGTACTTTTTATCTGCAGGAGGTATCGTGAGCCTTTCTTTATCTTCTTATCCTTCAAAAGCAGCGATCTCAATCGTTTGTTTTGTTTCTTCCACCTTGAGACCCGTTCGGGCTTCCCACCATTGTTTCATTTCTTTTTCATACGTGGTAGGAAAACGTTGGATCAAGGTCAATAACGGTACGCCTTGAATCGAGGCGTAGGGAAAGTTTAAAACCAGATTGTACTTCAGTTCCGACAGGAGGCTATAATATTGAAACATCATAAAGTTCATTTCATTCTTATCCTCCAGAAGGAGTACTTTCGGAGCGCGATCCAGCATAAAACCCAAGCTGCGCATCATGAACAATACGCCATCTAGATGGCTGGATTCGATCGTGGGTGCCGTTTTTAACAAATCGATATGCAGATCCAAAGCATCAAGCAGTTCTTTCTTTAATGAAAGGTAGGGCGGTGTTGATTGTTCCATGATAGTTCCTCCTTTTAATGGAAAAGACGTTTCCAAAATGACGTTTTCTCTGGTTGTTCCTGCTCTTTATCCGATGGAGCGGCAGCTGCAGGGAATTTTTTTTCGATATCGATGACGTCTTCATTGACGGCTTCTTTCCCAGCAATCAGCAAGCCGATACTGTCTGGACCGGCATCTTGGGCATCGGAGACGATCCGAAATTCCATCTGTTGCTTGGTCAGTAAAGTGATGTAATCGGTCTGGATCGATTCTGGCAATTTTCCATTAAGCAGCACGAGCGCTCCTTGATAATCTGGTAAGGCGTTCAAGAGCGTTTTCTGGTTGTCCTTCTTCTTCATTTCTGTTACTGTCATACTAAGATAACACCGTTCACGAAACGTGCCTAAATACTTGCGCTGTTCATCTGGGTTGACGCGAGGCGTCCCATACATTCCTGTATCAAGGCGTTTTTCTAATTCGTCTGACATTGAAGTATCCTCCTCAAAGCGTTTACTTATGCTTATTATAGCATATCCAGCAAATAGCAAAAGAGGGGTGCGATCGTGAGAGAGTATTGACAGAAAGTAGGGATCCTATGACAACAAAAGAACGACATTTGCTATTGTTAGCAGAAAATCAACGGTTGGAGACACCGAGGCTGCTCTTGCGTCCTGTTTCCTTGGCGGATGCAGCGGACATGTTTGCCTATGCAAATGATGAAGAAACGACGACCTTCGTCTTTGCTAGACATGGGTCGGTTGAAGAAACAAAACTACGCATCGCCGAGTATTTTGTTGCTGCACCCTTAGGAAAATTTGCGATCGAAGAAAAAGACTCAGGAAAAATGATCGGGACCATCGATTTGCGGGTAGAATCAGAAAAAGAGATCGCTGAGCTCGGTTATACATTGAGTCGCGATTATTGGGGGCAAGGGATTATGCCAGAAGCGGCAATGGCACTGCTGCATTTCGGTTTTGAAACACTCGAATTGATTCGAATTTTTGCTCGACATGATGCCCGAAATCCCAAGTCTGGACGGGTCATGGAGAAAATTGGGATGAAATTGGAAGCAACGATCCCAGCTGCCCGCAAATCGGGTGAAGAAATCATCGATGAAGTCACGCGTGGCATCACCCTGGAGGAATGGAAAAAACGTATCATGTAAAGGAGGGCTCTCGTCATGGAACTGAACATTGAGCCAGCAGCAATTGAAAAAATAACCCCTTATGTGCAGCCAGATGATCGTCTCTATTTGGATTTTGAAGACGGCGTCGGTCCGTTTCCTGCAACGGAGATCACCTGCCGTTTGGACATCCATTTTCGCCTGATCATCGTGCCGCAAAGCTATCCAGAAGAAGGATTGGCGATCTACGACACCCCTTTAACGACACCCTTAGGCACGATTTGGTTGAAGCAAGGGGCTCAGGTGTATTTAGAAGAACAGACTCGGATGCAGGTGGAACCGACCTATCAACGGTTGCAATTGGTGGGAAATAGCGGGATCTTAGCTAACGATGTCCAATTGTTACGGATCGAAAAGCAGACGGCGGGCCGCTGAGATGGGCACGCTGGCGGTTATTAGCGACTTGCACGTCGATATCAACCAATTATTTGATCCCCATCTGCAGCTGATCGCTGATTATTTGCAGCAAAATCAGGTGACCCATCTGCATCTGGCAGGAGATGTGGCGAATAAAAAACAACGGCTATTAGACGTGGTCGCATTTTTTCAAAGTCGACAGGTGCCAACGACCTTTCATTGGGGCAATCATGAAATGGTGGACTTGACGGAACAAGAGATCGAGGCTTTCGATGATCCCGCCTTTCTTAATTTTCAGACGTATCGCTTATCAGAAAAAACACAGCTGTTGGGAATCAATGGCTGGTATGACTACCAATATTCTGATCTGACCAGTGAAGCTGAGATCTCGCGGCTGAAAAATTTGTTTTGGTATGACCGCATGATTCAACGAAAGGGATCGGATAAGGAGATCAGCCAAGCCATCAATGAGCGTTTAGCGGAAACATTGGCCCATTTGCCGCAAGACCAAGAAATTCTTCTTTCTACGCATTTTGTGCCCCAAGAAGCGTTTATTGTGCGGCAGACCGGCAAGTACGCCCGCTGGAACCACCTAAATGCGTTTTTGGGGTCGCCTGATTTTGGCGCAGTGATCGATCAGTACGCCAATGTGCGGGCAGTCGTCTTTGGGCATACCCATCGACGCTTTGAGAAAAAAGAGCTTGCGGGAACCAGCTACTATTGCCGTCCCTTCGGCTACTATTATGAATGGCAGTTGACCCGACGCTTCGTTTTGGAAAATCACTTAGCAGAAGCATATTCTCCAACGAAAGTTCGGACGCTGCTGCGAAACCATCATGAGGCATTTGAGGACTATAAAACGGCGCATCTTTTAGAGGAATTGGCGCAAGCGATCACGCTGCTGCCGTATTAGCGCAGCAAACGAGTTCTGCTTGTTTTCGTAATTGATTTTCCAAGCAATTTAAACCATTAGAAGAAACACACAAAGGAGAAAAATCATGACATTTGAAGAAATCTTACCAGAATTAAAAGCTGGCAAAAAAATCATTCGTGAAGGTTGGGGCGGCTTTGAACTTTATGTGACATTCGTTGAAGGCGAAGTCTACGACAATGCCCCAGTCACCCCTTACTTTTTGATCAAAACAGCAGATGAGGGATTCTCGAGTTTCGCACCGACTGTTTGCGACATTCTTGCGGAAGATTGGAAAATCGTGGAATGACGGCAGCGTGGATCGATGGCAAAACGATTGTGTTTGTCACAGGGGCTGCTTCAGGTATCGGTAAAGCGCAAGCAGAGGTGTTTCTTGCAGAAGGCGCTCAAGTATTTGGTGTTGACTGCCAATCGTTTCCTGATACGCTTTTAGCCCAGCCCCGCTTTTTCGGCACATGTTGTGACTTAGCGGTGAAAGAAAATTGTCTTGCAGCGGTCCAAGCTTGTGTGACGCACTTTGGCGGTATCACAGTCTTGTTAAATACAGCAGGAAAACTTGACGGCTATCATACGATCGCTGAGACGACGTCAATGGAGTGGGAGGAGATATTTCAAACCAATGTCTCCAGCATGTTTTATTTAACGAAAGAAATTTTGCCGCTGATGCAAGCCAACGGCGGCGGAACGATCATCAATATGGCGTCGATCGCTGGAATGGTCGCAGGTGGGGGCGGGATCGCCTATACAACCGCAAAACACGCGATCGTCGGGTTTACCAAACAGTTGGCATTGGATGTTGCAGATCAAGGGATCTCGGTGAAGGGCATCGCGCCCGGTGCGATTCAAACGCCGATGAATGCGGCTGATTTTGCCGGTGACGGGAAAATGGCGCAATGGGTAGCAGAAGAGACGCCGGTCAAGCGTTGGGCGCAACCAGAAGAAGTTGCAGCGCTGACTCTTTTTCTTGCCAGTCCGCAAGCTAGTTACTTGCAGGGGGCGATCGTGCCCATCGACGGTGGTTGGACCTTGAAATAACTAGCCTGAGCCCATTAGAGGAGGACGCCAATGAAGGAACAAGCGATCCAGAACTTGTTTGCAAAAAATCGTGAATGTCGACAACTGCTTACGATCATTGAAGCGTTGCAGCTGTCGGATTGCTGGCTGTGTGCTGGGTACCTGCGGAATTATTTATGGGGTTTTCTCAGTGGAAAAATAGCGGAGGTGCCAATAACCGATATTGATGTCGTGTTTTATGATCCGACTGTAAGCATAGAAGAAACAGCAGCGATCGAAGCGCAACTGCGCCGCTCGTTTCCCGAATTTCCTTGGGAGGTTCGAAACCAAGCGTTGATGCACCAACATAATTTTGCCGAGGAGCCGCCTTATACAAGTACCTTCGATGCTTTAACGAAGTTTCCAGAGCGTTGTACAGCGGTAGCGGCACGAATGAATCAAGGCAAGCTTGAATTGATGGCGCCTTTTGGCTGGCAGGATATTTGCAGTTTTCGGGTGCGTCCAACACCGCATTTTGCCCAAAATGAACAGTATCTTGCGGTTTATCGACAACGCCAAGCGATGAAGCAGTGGCAGAAAATTTGGCCGCAGCTCTCGATTGAAGAGGGGAAGAAATAAAAAAGAACACTCGCGTGATGCGGCGATTTCCAGAAGTTAGACGAAAAAGCTAACTGATGGGAATCGCTGCATATGACGCGAGTGTTTTTTATTAACGTAAAGCCAATGGTTGCGCCAAGCGGTTTCTTAAAAAGATACCTAGATAAGCTGCGGCAACGGCTTTGATGATCCCAGGGATAATAAACAGAACAAAGCCACCGTTAAAGGCAGCCGGCCATGCCATGTCCGTGCTCCATTTCAGCCATAATGTACCAAACAACAAAGTTGCCAGCGCACCGACAATATTGCCGATCACTGCTCCTGTGTAGCGAAACGCTGTTTTTTCTACGATCAATCCAGTAAGCAATCCATTAAAGAGGAAGCCGACTAAATAGCCACCAGTTGGTCCTAACAAAACACCGACACCACTGGAAAAACCAGCGAAAACGGGCAAACCAATCAATCCTAACAGCAAGTAGATGACGATCGCCATCGTTCCAGTTCGCGTGCCGAGGAAAGTCACCGCCAGCCCGATCGCAAAGGTTTGTCCTGTCAATGGGATCAAACCTAATGGAATCGTCAGTTGGGAAAGACCAGCAATAATGATCGCAAATAAAGCGGCATGGATTTGTTCACGTAATGATAATTTCATCGAATCCTTCTCTCTAATAATAATTTCGTTAACCTAAAATTAATTTATTTGGTTAACGAAATTATAAACGGTGGTTTACCAAAAGTAAAGAAGAATCTTGTTTTTTTAGTGTCCTTTTTTAAAAAGGACAATCAAGTTCTTTGAGGAGAGGAAAGGGGCGATCTCTTCCAGCTCATCTGTTGAGAAGGGCAGTGCTTGAACGAGCCGGCAGATCGTTGCTTCTGTCAGAAACGGCAGCAGTTCTTCGATTTCATCATAAGCCAAGCGTTCTGCTGCGGCAACGTTTGGCTGTTCCAGGGCGGTCAGCAGGAGTTCATCCAGATACGGCGCAGGTAAAAAGGGCAGCAGTTCTTCAATCTCAGAAAAGCGGAAGTCAGGATTTTCAAGCCAGCCTTTGATTTCTCCCGCCAAAAAGTTGGAGGGTAAAAAGGGCGCCGCCTCTTCCCAAAAAGCCATGGAATAGTGCTTGCCTTTCAGGAGCTCTTCTACTTGGGGCTTTTTCAAAAACGGCAGGAGTTCTTCCAGTACCTCTTCTGGGATATTCTCGGCACCATTTAGCAGGTGCTGCAAGTCTGCGCTGGTCAAATGAGGTGCTAGCCTAGGCAATAAGTCTAAATCTAAAGAAGTTTCTTGAAACGGTTCTTCTTGAATCAACGCTGACAATTCTTGCGGTTTGATCAGCGGAGCTAGTTCGGCGATTTCTTCTGGCTGTGCGGTTCCCGCTTGATAATGTTGCACCGCAGCTGCTGGCTTCCCTAACAGCTCATCGATGGATAGGTCTAAAATCGCTGCTAGCTGCGGCAATTTTTCAATGTCCGGCAGTGAGTTGCCCCGCTCCCAATTACTGACCGCCTGATAGCTGACAAGTAACTGGTCGGCCAAGTTGCTTTGGGTCAGATTTTTTTCTTTGCGTTTGGCAGCGATCTGCTGACCGATTTTTCTCATGTTGAATTCACTCATAAATGAATTCCCCCTTTCATGCTCTAAGTATAGTTTCTCAAAAGGTGAAAACGCAATCAAGCTGTGATTGAGCAGGCAAATGCCGACTCAATCACAGCTTGAGTTTACGAATGGATCAACTGAAGGAGGTGTTCACCAAACGCTTGTGTCGTTAAACAGACCGCTTCTGGCATCAACTGCGCGAAGTCGGCAGTGACGTGTTGACTTTGCAAGGCTTGTTCAATGGCTTGTGTTAGGATTTGAGCTGCTTCTGGCCAGTTCAAATGTTCTAAAAGCATGCACGCTGACAGCAGCAGCGAACAGGGATTGGCTTTGCCAAGTCCTGCGATATCCGGTGCTGTTCCGTGGGTAGCTTCAAAGATGGCTGCCCCAGTAGTGTAGTTGATATTGGCACCGGGGGCGATCCCGATGCCGCCGACTTGTGCAGCAAGTGCATCAGAAATGTAGTCGCCGTTCAAATTACAAGTGGCAATGACGTCGAATTTTTCTGGATACAAAAGGATCTGTTGTAAAAAGTTGTCTGCGATCACGTCGTTAACAACGATTTTCCCAGCCGCTTTTGCCGAGGCAAGGGCGGCTTCGGCTGCCTTTGAGCCGTTTTCTGCTTTGATTTTGTTGTATTGATTCATTGTAAAACACTGGTCGGCGTATGTGGTCTCTGCAAGCTGATAGCCCCAGTTTTTAAAGCCGCCTTCTGTAAATTTCATGATATTGCCTTTATGCACCAGGGTCACCGTGGGCCGCTTTTGAGCGATCGCATACTCAATGGCAGCAGCGATCAAGCGCTGACTGCCTTCTAAAGAGATCGGCTTGATGCCGATAGCGGCAGTTTTAGGAAAACGAATCGCCTTGACAGCAAAGTCTGCTTGCAATGTCTGAATCAGACGCTGCGTTGCGTCGTCGTCTTTGGCAAATTCGATGCCAGCATAAACATCTTCAGTATTTTCTCGAAAGATCACCATATCGGTTTTTTCTGGCTGCTTTAAAGGCGAAGGGACCCCTGTAAAATAGCGAACAGGTCTGACACAGGCATAAAGATCCAGCGTTTGCCGCAAGGTGACATTCAAGGAGCGAAAGCCCTCGCCAATTGGGGTAGTCAACGGTCCTTTTAAGGCGTATTGTTGAGCCTTGATCGTATCGATGGTTGCTTGCGGCAGCCATTCCCCCGTCTGTTCAAAGGCGGCTTCTCCAGCTAAAACTTCCAGCCATTCGATGCGGCGTTGATTGTCATAGGCTTTATTTACAGCGGCATCAATCACAGGTTGCGCAGCCTGCCAAATCTCGGCACCGATGCCGTCTCCTGCAATGTAAGGAATGGTGATCGTCGTTGCTTCATGGGTTGTTTGGTTAGGCATGGGCAGTTCCTCCTAATTCAGCTTTTTTTCGAATGACCATCGGTAAAATTCCTTGATGCTTCCAATAGCGAATATCTGCAGGGGCATCAAAGCGCAGGCGGGTCATAAAGGAGACAGTCCCTCCGTCAATCCGTTGCGCAGTGACTTCGATCAGCTGCTTGACCACTGGCTCTTCTGGCAAAGCGATCGAGAATGTTTCGCTGCCGTCCAAATCAAACGATGCGGCACTTTCACCAGCAAGATATTCAAGCGGAATGATCCCCATCATGACCAAGTTGCTGCGATGGATTCGTTCGAAGCTTTCTGCTAAGACGACTTTAACGCCTAACAATTGTGTTCCTTTGGCGGCCCAGTCGCGAGAAGAACCCATGCCATAATCTTTACCAGCTAAAATGATACAGCTTTGACCAGCTTTTTGGTAATTCATAGCTGCGTCAAATATCGACAGGGTTTCCCCAGTTGGAAAATAATGCGTGACACTGCCAGTACTGCCAGGCACTAGCTGGTTTTGCAGACGGATGTTGCCGAAAGTCCCCCGCATCATAATCTGATGATTGCCGCGCCGCGAACCAAAGGAGTTGAATTCACGATACGGAACTTCTTTTTCTTGTAAAAATTTTCCAGCTGCAGAATCCATACTGATGCTGCCAGCAGGAGAAATATGGTCAGTGGTGACGGAATCACCCAATTTTGCCAAGACTTTCAGATCAGCTAAGACATCTGGTTTAGGCAACTCTTTGGTCAATGTTTCAAAGTAGGGCGGATGAGCGATGTAAGTGGATTGCTCCTCCCATTCATAACATGCGCTCGTGGTGGTTTCGATCGCATTCCAGCGTTCATTGGCATCAAAAAGATGCTCATAGGCAGCGCGAAATGCTTCTGGTCCGACGTACTCTTGAACGTAAGCATTGACTTCTTCATTGCTAGGCCAAATATCAGACAAATACACCGGCTCGTCATTGACGATAGCTAACGGTTCTTTTGTGAGATCTTTGCGAATGCTGCCAGCGATGGCATAGGCAACAACTAATGGCGGTGAAGCCAAATAATTGGCTTTGATCTGTGGATGGATTCTTCCTTCAAAATTTCGATTGCCTGACAGAACCGATGCCACCAGTAGATTGTCTGCCTCAATTGCTTCAGCGACCTGCGCTTCTAAAGGACCTGAATTTCCGATACAGGTGGTACAACCGTAGCCCACCAAATAAAAGCCGAGTTGCTCTAAATACGGCAGCAAACCACTGTTTTGCAAATAGGTGGTCACGATCTGGGAGCCAGGTGCAAGGGAGGTTTTGACCGTACGAGAGACGGTCAGACCTTTTTCAATGGCTTTTTTAGCCAATAAACCTGCCGAAAGCATGACGAAGGGATTGCTCGTATTCGTACAGCTAGTGATCGCCGCCAAGACGATATCGCCGGTCACTAATTTGTCAGGTGCAGCATCTGGCCAGGTAACGCTGGCTTCTTTTTGCCATTCGTCCTCTGAAAGACCAAAGCCCTTGGGACCGACGGCAGCCGTGACCGATTGTTCAAAATCCTGACGGACTGCTGGAAGCAAAATCCGATCTTGCGGGCGCTTAGGGCCCGCTAATGCTGGCTGAACTTCTGCTAGATCGATGGTGATCGTCTTAGTATAGGTCGGCACGATCGTTTCATCATAAAAGAAATGGTTGGCTTTGGCGTAAGCGGCAACGAGTTCGATCAGCTCGCTGGAGCGACCGGTCGTTGCTAAGTAGTTCAAGGTCTCTTGATCAATCGGACAAAAACCGCAAGTCGCACCATATTCGGGAGCCATGTTTGCTAACGTTGCTCGATCAGCTAAACTTAAATGACGATAGCCAGGACCGAAGTATTCGACAAATTTTCCGACCACTTTTTCGATCCGCAGCACTTCAGTTACTTTTAGTGCTAAATCGGTGGCGGTGGTACCTGCAGGCATCTCGTTGATAAATTTCACCCCGATGACTTCAGGCGTAGGGAAGAAAGAAGGTTCGCCAAGAATCGCAGCTTCCGCTTCAATACCGCCAACCCCCCAACCGAGAACCCCCAAGCCGTTGATCATCGTGGTGTGAGAATCGGTTCCTTGCAATGTATCAGGAAACAGCAGTCGTTGATCTTCGTGTGTTTTTTGCAAGATTACATCAGATAACGATTCGATGTTGACTTGATGAATGATCCCTGTTTCAGGCGGTACGACTTCGAAATTGTCGAAAGAACCTTGCGCCCATTTCAAGAATTGATAGCGTTCTGCATTGCGTTCAAATTCCCGCTCCGTATTAAAAGCGATCGCCCCAGGAGTACCGGCTTGATCGACTTGCACAGAGTGGTCGACGACGAGTGTGACGGGAATCTCAGGATTGATGTCTTCTGCGGCACCGCCTAAAGCGACCATCGCATCCCGCATGGCAGCCAAATCAACGACTGCGGGTACCCCAGTAAAGTCTTGCAAAACGACCCGCTCTGGTTTGAATGGCACGACACCAGTAGGGGTTTCTGCCTGCCAGTTCGCTAAAAATGGTAAATAATCCTCTGTAATTTCCTCGTCTTGATGACGAGCAACACTTTCCAATAAAACTCGAATGGAGTAGGGCAAGCGAGATAAATCAGCCCCTAAGTCTTGGGTGATTTTCGCTAAGTCAATATACGTGTATTGCGTATCATTGACGGTGAGTTGAGATTGCCACTTCATAAGAATCCTCCTTTTTACGAAGATAAACGTACTTATTAGGAATAATTATACGTTGATAATTTAAAAAATCAATTAAATTTATGAAAAATATTTCATTTTCTAAACATCGTGCTATAATGTGTGAAAGTTTGTTAAAAAGCAACGATTTTATAGGATGACTATTTTAACGATGTTTGTATACGGTTAAATAACATTGTAGTCGATAGTTTGTAGAAAGATTGGAGGTAACATCACCGTGGAAAGATTAGAAAAGAAAGAGAAGCTGTCCTATCTTGCATCGCAATGTCAGAAATACAATTTGATAGATGTGAATCTTTATTCAGAATATGATGTGAAACGTGGGCTGAGGGATTTAAATGGCACGGGGGTCTTAGCAGGGCTTACGACGATCTCCACCATTTATCCAGAAAAAATCATTGCTGGCAAGCCAATTGAAGCTTGTGGCGAGCTGCGTTATCGCGGAATTGACATCAACGAGTTAGTTGCAGGGTTCGTCAATGAAAAACGCTTTGGCTTTGAAGAGATTGCATATTTATTACTTTTCGGCGAACTGCCAAACAAAACAGAACTTGCGGCCTTTCATTGCCTATTAGCAGAAAAACGTACATTGCCGACCAATTTTGTTCGTGACGTCATTATGAAAGCACCTTCTTCTGATATCATGAATAGCTTATCTCGCAGTATCTTGACACTGGCAAGTTACGATCCACAAGCAGATGACATCAGCATTGAAAATGTATTGGAACAAAGTCTGATGCTGATCAGTGTCTTTCCGCTCTTGGCAATCTACGGCTATCATGCCTACAATCATTACAATCAAGGGGAGAGTATGTATATCCACCGTCCGACCGAAGAGTTGAGTACAGCTGAAACGATTTTGACTATGCTACGTCCAACGAAAGAATATAGCTTCCAAGAAGCCCAAACATTGGATATGGCACTGGTTTTGCATATGGAACATGGCGGCGGGAATAATTCGACCTTTACGACACGAGTCGTTACCTCCAGTGGGACGGATACCTATTCAACGATTGCTGCAGCGCTAGGTTCTTTGAAAGGGCCTAAACACGGTGGTGCTAATATCAAAGTGACGGAAATGATGGGAGATTTGAAGCGCAACGTTGCTGATCTTACCGATGAACAGGCGATCCGCAGCTATTTGGAAGCAGTCTTAGATAAAGAAGCGTTTGACCGTAAAGGATTGATTTATGGCATGGGCCACGCGGTATACAGCGACAACGATCCCCGTGCGGCGATTTTTAAAAATTATGTGGCAAAATTGGCCCAAGAAAAAGGATCAGAAGCTTGGCAAGAATATCAATTGTATACAATGGTCGAACGTATTGCTCCTCAAGTCATCAATGAAAAGCGCAAAATCTACAAAGGAGTCAGTGCCAATATCGACTTTTTCAGCGGGTTTGTTTATAACATGTTGGATCTGCCAGAAGAACTGTATACACCAATGTTTGCTATCGCGCGGATCGTCGGCTGGTCCGCCCATCGGATCGAAGAGCTGGTCAACGCACAAAAAATCATGCGTCCCGCCTACAAAGAAGTGTCAAACGATCGGGAATATATCGATATAGAGTCAAGATAGATCAAAACAGCAGGGAGGAAGCTCGCTGCTGTTTTTGTTTTGTTCAAAATCCTAGTGCTTATACGACCATCCAATTACTCAGAAGAAGTTTGTTGTTTTTTATTAATGAAAGCGTTGACAACGAATAAGTTTAACGTTAAACTTTGTCTTATAGTTTAACGTTAAACCTTCAAGAGACAGACTAAAAAATTGATTCACTTCTAAGTAAAAAACAATCAGGATACGTGGCCAATGATTGTTTTACATTCGTTCTATAGTAGACGAATGGCTATTTGGAGGAGTAGTTACTTTTTTCCTATCTCTACCGTAAAAAAATGAAAAGAATGATTTTCTTTGTAGGAGGGTTACATGTGCAAAAAAAAAGCAACGCAAGTTTTCACAAGAATAAAATGAAAAATAGTCTTTCTTTGTACGTCTTATTAGCGCCGGCTTTGATTTTATTAGTCATATTCACTTATATTCCAATGTATGGTTTAGTAATTGCATTTAAAGATTACACCCCATCACTGGGTATTTTTGGAAGTCCGTGGGTTGGTTTTAAGCATTTTTCTCAATTTTTTAATTCGTTCCAATTTGGAGTAACCCTTAGAAATACGCTAACTATTTCCCTCTACAGTATGATTGTCGGCTTTCCATTGCCAATTGCATTAGCAATTCTTTGCAATCAAATTCGTGTAGAAAAATTCAAGAAGTTTTTCCAAGTCACCACCTATTTACCTCACTTCATTTCTACAATGGTTATGTGCGGGATGTTGATCTTGTTTCTATCACCTACCAATGGTTTGATTGTCAACCTCATGCGGCTTGTTGGCATAGAATTGCCTTCCTTGCTTTCTCAGCCAGGAAGTTTTGCAAGCGTATACGTTTGGAGTGATGTCTGGCAACATGTTGGGTGGGACAGCATTATTTATCTAGCGGCTTTATCAGCGATCGATCCCACTTACTACGAAGCTGCGACTATGGATGGTGCCACAAGACTACAAAAAATCAAGCACATTGATTTACCACTGATTCTTCCCACCGCAATGATCTTGCTTATATTAAGAGCAGGTAGTTTATTGAGTGTTGGGTTTGAAAAAGTTTTGCTGTTGCAAAATGCTTTGAATTTAGCAGGAAGCGAAATTATCTCCACATATGTTTATAAAGTAGGGTTAATAAACTTTCAATATAGTTATTCAACTGCTATCGGCTTATTTAATACAGTGATCAATATAATCATATTGATCTTAGTGAATGCATTGTCGAGACGCTTGACGAAAACTGGGTTGTTTTAGGAGGAGATTATGAAAAAAAGTAAGAAAACTGGTTCTGAAAGGATATTCGATTTCTTTGTTTATGGGGTAGCCATTTTGTTGATCCTTCTAATCATTTATCCGCTTTGGTTTGTGATCATTGCTTCCTTTAGTGATCCAGCGGATGTCGGGAATGGGAATGTTTGGTTGTGGCCAAATGAATGGCGATTAGATGGGTATATCCGCTTATTCGAGCAGACCTTATTCTGGCGAGGCTACTTGAATACCATTTTATATACTATCGTAGGAACCGCTGTCGCATTATTCGTTAATATCCCCGCTGGTTATGCCTTATCTAGAAAAGATTTGCACGGTAGGAAATGGCTGGCTTTATTGTTTATTATTCCCATGTTCGTTTCGGGCGGCTTGATCCCGACTTACTTAACGATCAAGAATGTTGGTCTCTTAGATACGTTTTGGGTAATGGTCATTCCTTTTGCAGTATCTAGTTACAATATCATCGTAGCTAGAACATTCTTCAACAATAGTATTCCTGCTGGTTTATGGGAAGCAGCTCAAATTGATGGTTGTGGAACGATCCGCTATTTCTTTAGTATGGTACTGCCACTTTCAAAAGCGATATTGGCTGTTATCGGTTTATGGACAGCAGTTGGTATTTGGAATTCATGGTTCAATGCATTGATTTATTTGACCAATGACAATCTACAACCATTGCAATTGATACTTAGACGGTTACTAATAAGTAATCAATTACTACAAACACAAGCAACCGGAGAACTTGCATCTGAGCTAAGAGCAACGGCAGACATGATGAAATATGCAGCAATTGTCGTATCTACAGCACCAATTATGATGTTATACCCGTTTTTACAAAAGTATTTTAATCAAGGTGTCATGATCGGCGCGTTGAAAGAATAAAAAATGGAGGAATGATGATGAAACAGTTTAAATGGAGGTATTTGTTTTGTTCTTTAGGAATTTTAGGGATGATGACTGGCTGTGGAAATGAAGGGGCGGTAGAGGAGCAAGGAAGTGACACGAATCAATTTAAAATCACCACTGTTCGCTGGTCAGACTGGGGAGATGATTTTACAAAAGGCTTTTTAGAAGATGCAGAAGAAAAAGCGGGGATTCAAATCGAATGGGATATTCATCTTTCAGCAGATTGGGGTGAGAGAAAGTCTGTATTGATGGCTGGGGGCGATTTGCCTGATGCCTTTTTAGGGTCAATCACCTTTAATGATGCAGAAATAGCACAAAACCAAGATGTGTTTATTCCATTAGAAGACTTGATTGCAGAAAACATGCCTAATCTTACTCGTATCATGTCGGAAGATCCGAAAATTAAAGCAATGATTACATCACCAGACGGGCATATCTATAGCTTGCCGAAAAAATTACCAATGCGTCCGCTCATTGCGAACCAACTATTTATCAATCAAACATGGCTTGATAATCTTGGCTTGGAGATGCCTGATACCTATGAAGACTTTATTGATGTCTTAACAGCTTTTAAAGAAGAGGACGCCAATGGAAATGGAGATGCAACGGATGAGATTCCGTATGGTGTCGGAAACTTTAGTGAAACCTTCTCATTCATTTTACCGTTTAACAATCGGCTTGGAGCTGACAATACGTACGAAATGTCAATGAAGGATGGAAAACCAATCTACTTACGCATGGAAGAAACCTATCGTGATGGCATTGCTTGGATGAGTGAGGCGTATCAAGCTGGGGTAATTGATCCAGAATTGTTTACCCAAGATACATCCATGAGTGATGCGAAACGAATGAATAAAGATACCGCTCTTGTAGGGGTGGCTGCTGGCTGGACGGCGGATGCAACGTTTGGCTTACATGCTGAGGAGTATGTTGCACTACCACCATTGAAAGGACCAGATGGACAACGCTATGTCATATCTGATCCAGATCATTATAACTACGGTCGGAATGAGTTTATGATAACAACGAGTTGTGAAAATCCTGCTGAGCTCTTAAAGTGGGCTGATCAATTCTATACAGATGATGCAAGTATTCAAACCTTTTATGGCTCATTTGGTGTTGGGGTTGAGAAAAACGGGGACCAGTATACAGTTTTACCACCACAGGATGGGAAATCAGCGGATGAATGGGCTTGGATCAATTCATTGCGCGATTTTGGACCAAAATATGTGGATGATCAATTTAATGAGCGTGTGACGATTGATGAAACACAAGGGGATGGATTGAAATTGATTCTTGATAGTGAAATCAATCAATACGTCCAACCTGCATTTCCGAATGTGATTTACTCGCAAGAAGAATTGGCTCGGTTGTCAGCACTTTATGTAGATATTAGTTCTTATGCTTCGCAAATGGCTGCCAAATGGGTAGTAGAAGGCGGAATTGAAGAAGAATGGGAGAGCTATCTGGAACAATTGAACGCAATGGGGATCGAAGAGTTTATGGGAATCCAAAACGATGCCTTTGATCGATACTCAGCAATTATAAATTAGATCGTGCGGGCTGAAGTAGAAATACTGCTTCAGCCTTCCTATTCTAGGTGAAAGGAGTATACATGAAAACTTTGTTTCGATTTGATACGCCATTGATGAAAGGATTAACAAGGATTACCGATATATGCTTGCTTAATGGCTTATTTCTTCTTACTAGTCTGCCGATCCTTACAATCGGCGTCTCTTTGACAGCCATGAACACTTGTTGGCAAAAAATACTGGCGGGCCAAGAAGAAGGGCTTGTGCGACACTACTTTTCTACGATAAAAAGGGATTTTTTTGAAGCAACAATTATTTGGTTAGGTATTCTTTTTTTTACAACGATCTTTTCACTCAATTTCTATTTGTTTACCCTTCAAGCTATAGTCTTTAGGGTGATTGGCTTAGCCATTTTATTCCCTTTCATCGTCTGTCTCTTATTATTGTTTGTCATGCTATTTTCTTATATTGGTAGATATGAAGATGGTGTGTGGCGTAGTATCAAGAACTGTTTGCTGATAGCGATTCAAAATGGGAAGCAAGCGGGTTTGCTGTTGCTCTTTAATAGTATGATGATGTATTTTAGCTTGAGTAGTCCCGAAAGATTGTTGACTGCTATTTACGTTTATACGTTTGGTGGGTTCGCCATGACTTCATTGATCAATAATCTACTCTTAAAAAAAATGTATCAAAAGACTGAGCGAACCATCGCTGAACCCCAAGAAATTTGATGAGTTCGTAGTTAGCTAGAGACCTTGATCCATGTGCTGTGCCCCTTTGTCCTACAAAATAGAGAGCGTAAGAAGAACTCAAGGAGGAAAGAGTCCACTTTCTTAAATTGTCATTGTTCTAATAAAGGGTACCCATTCTTGTTGGCTATCCTTTGATTGATGCTTCTCGACAATGCGGTATAATAAGGAAAAACAAGTACTATCGAAAGGACAAAGCGCATGAGGATTACAATTAAAAAAATTGCAGAAGAAGCAGGGGTCAGTGTGACGACGGTCTCGAATGTCATAAATAAAAAAGCGCACCGTGTGTCCCAAGATAAGATAGAAATGATCGAAGGGATCATAAAAAAATATAATTATTCACCAAATATGAATGCACGAGCGTTAGTCAAATCTTCTTCTCGCTTAATTGGGGTACTGTATTTTTCAGATCAAAAAAATTTGGACTTTGCGGACCCTTTTGTGACAGAAGTTCTAGATGGCATACAGCGAGTGACGAAAGAGCACAGCTTTTTTACACTCGTCCATAGCGTGACCAAAACAGATGATATTGGAGAATTACAGAAAAATTGGAAATTTGATGGGTTTATTGCAGTAGGATTTAGTCAAGAATTATTTGAAGAAGTCAATCGGATTGTCCAGGTCCCAATCGTTTTCATTGATACGCATCTAGAAGATGAAGTGTTCAATCGAATCACGGACTATCCGAATAGTTTTTTTATTAATACGAATGATCAAAAAGCGGCATATGAAGCGACTGCCTTTTTACTTGAAAAAGGGCTGACTAAGATCGGCTTTTTGTCCTATGAATTTGATCAATCAAAGACATCGGTTATTCAACAAAGGTATCTAGGCTATCATCAGGCTTTGCAGGATTTTGGTATAAAGCCTGATGAGGGATTAGAGTATACAGAAGAACAACAAGCAACAATGATCAGCAGCATAGACAAGTTTCAAGCAGTGCTCGTTACAGCAGACTACTTAGCGATCAAGTTTATTCATAAATTAAAACAAGAAGCTATTTTTTATGAAAAGAAACTGTCGATCATCAGTTTTGATGATATCCGTTATGCAGCTTTAAATGATCCTCCGTTAACTACGATCAGATTAGATCAGATTAAAAAAGGGGAAGCAGCCATGACTACCTTGGTCAATATCATTGATAACCATTCGAATGAACCGCAAATCACATTACTCAATGGGAAATTGATTGTAAGAAAAACAACATACTAGAAAGGAACGTGTTATGGGGAAGATTGCAGATAGATACTATACGGTTGATCCGTGGAGTGTTTCAGAAGAAGGGTTTGATAAAGAACGAAGTGAAGTGTCCGAATCGATCTTTTCTTTGGCAAATGAATATATGGGCATCCGTGGTTATTTTGAAGAAGGATATTCGGGAGAACGATTGCTAGGTAGCTACTTCAATGGAATCTACGAAAATAGCCCTAAGGAAAACCGCGTAAAGTATAAGGGGATCATTTCGAGGAGTCATTTTATGGTCAATGCGGTCGATTGGCTATATACCAGAATTTGGTGTGGTGAGGTGTTACTAGATTTAGCTTATTCAGATATCGAATCTTTTCAACGACGACTTGATCTTAGAACAGGTATCTTGACTCGTAGTTTTTATTGGAAACCTGAGAAGGATATCAAATTAAAGGTGACTTTTGTACGTTCACTAGATAGAGAAACGGTATCATTAGGGTATCAGCAGATCTCGTTAAAAGTCATTGAAGGTAGTCCATCCATCTCAATTTTGATGGGGATTGACTTTGCCACGAGCCATCTATCTGAAGGTCAAAATTTTTGGGTGGAACGAGAAAAAGAATCTTCAAATAGGCATGCGTTTTTAGCAGCAGAAACAAGAAGCACCAAGCAAACCATTTATGCTGGCTTTTCTTTATCCGCCACTGAGTCCCTCGACACGCAACTTGTGGAAAGGGATAAATTTATCGGCCGCAAGTTTAACGTTAAACTAGAAGAAGGGATGAACTTTCAAGTAAACCGAAATGCGGTAAATATTGCCGATAAAACCGGACTTGATTTAAATCAACTAAAACACCATTGTCTCACCGATCTGGAAAAAAGTCTTTCCTTCGATGAGATGGAACGAAAGAGTCGCACCTATTGGCAAAATGTTTGGGCTAAGGAAGACATCCAAATCGATGGTGATCCAAGTAATCAACAAGGGATTCGCTACTGCATCTTTCAGTTACATCAAACATACCATGGTCAAGATCCTAGTCATAATATTGGTGCGAAAGGGCTCACTGGTGAAGCATACGGTGGACATGCTTTTTGGGATACGGAAACTTCCTGCCTTCCTTTTTACTTATTGACAAATCTTGATGCTGCAAAAAATTTATTAGAATTTCGCTATCATACTTTGGCGGAAGCAAAAAAACGAGCACGCCAGCTTGATTGCCAAGGAGCTTGTTATCCCATCGCTACATTGAATGGGAACGAAGCCAGCGATCTTTGGCAGCATGCCAGCCTTCAGTTTCAGCCAAGCACGGCTGTTGCTTATGGTATCTGGCACTACATGCAGGTAGCAAAAGATACTGAATTTTTGTATGGACACGGAATCGAAATGTTGATTGAAATTTCTCGCTTTTTGGCATCTAGAGGTGATTGGTCTCCAGAAGGTGAATTTGGCTTTTTTGGGGTGATGGGACCAGATGAATTTCAGATGATGGTAAATCACAACACGTATACAAATTATATGGCGAAAAGAACATTCGATTATACTGTAGAGGTATTGAAAAAATTGAAAACGAGTGACGAAACTAGATATAGTACCCTTCTATCAGCGCATGGTTTGAGTGAAAAGGAGATTGGCTACTGGCAAATTTGTAGCAAAGAAATGCTTATTTTAAAAACGGAGTATGGTTTGTTTGAACAACATGATGGTTTTTTCAAATTGCCTCATGTGGATATCCGCTCGATTCCCGTCGAAGAGTTCCCGCTTTATGATCATTGGTCCTACGATCGAATCTATCGTAACAATATGATCAAACAGCCAGATGTCTTAATGTTTCTGTTCTTGTATAACCAATCTTTTCCGAAAGCGGAAAAGCAAATCAACTATGATTATTATGAACCAAGGACGATTCACGAATCCTCGCTGTCACCTTCGATTCATTCTATTTTGGCGGCAGAATTGGGCATGGAAAATGAAGCTTATCATTTTTTTGAATTTGCCACTAGAATGGATTTAGATAATTTCAATCGTAATACTCGTGAAGGATTGCATATGACTTCGATTGCTGCAGCTTGGATGAATATCGTCTATGGATTTGGTGGCGTGAGAACTGATGGAGAAGGAATAAAAATAGCCCCCACAATTCCAGCAGACTGGAAAAAATATACATTCAAAATTACGTATAACCAATGTTTGATTGACGTGTCAGTCAACCATCAGGCAATCAAAATTTCGCTAATAAAGGGTAGTGGTATTCAACTACAAGTCTATCAAAAGAAACTGACGCTTACTCAAAATCCCATCGTCATTGAGCGAGCAACGAAAAGAATCGTCTGAATTTCTTAGCGCTCATTCGCATAAAAAACAACGGTGAAGAACAGCACCGTTGTTTTTTGTTTTTTTGCAAGCAAGAGGAACTTCTTGTGCGTAATTAAAGATAGGGAAGAGTAGCGAAAAATCAAGTTTTTCTCGTTTTTCATATAGGAATGCAAAAATTGATTACAAAGTTTCTTGCATTTTTTGTATGATAGAGGGAGGAATAAAGGAGGAAAGTTCACGAATGAAAATAAAAAAATGGATGGCGATTGCCATTATTACCAGTCAATTTTCAACAATGCTGCCAGTATCGGCTGCGGCATCTGTTTTGACGAACGAGTCTACTGCAGGTCAAAATACAGCTGAGTCAACGGTTCCGGGAGTGAACGGGCCAACCATGGGCTTGGTCCCTGAAGATGCCGCAACGGTACCAGGAGAAAACGGCGAAGTAGTTCCAGGAGAGTCAACACCTGCTCCTGAACAGCCAACACCAGAACCTTTGCCAGAACCAGAACCAACCCCGACACCCGAACCAACACCAGAACCAGAAGAGCCGACACCAAATCCTGAGCCGAATCCAGAACCAGAACCAACACCTGAGCCGGTGCCAGAACCAGAAGAACCAGCACCAAATCCAGCACCAAATCCAGAACCAAATCCAGAACCAAATCCAGAACCAGAGACAACACCAAATCCAGAGCCAGAATCAACACCAAGCCAGCCTTCGCCTGACATCAAAGAAGTACCGAATGTACCAGAGTTGACAGTAACGCCGCCGCAAGAAGATGAGCCAGCAAAATTTGAAGTCACGCCAGTCAAAGAAACGTGGGACTTTATTATGGAGATTGGAGAAGATGCTCGTAAAGTTGGACAAGAAGAAGATCTTTACGCATCGGTCATGATTGCCCAAGCGATTTTAGAGTCTGGCAGCGGAAGAAGCCGTCTGAGCCAGGAGCCTTTTTATAACTTATTTGGTATTAAGGGACTTTATGAAGGGAATGGGATTTCCTTCCAAACACAAGAAGACGATGGTTCTGGTAATTTATACACAGTTCATGCCACTTTTCGCCAATATGACAGCATCGAATCTTCTTTGAAAGATTATGCGAAATTGTTGAAAGAAGGATTGGACCACAATCCGAATTTTTATAAAGGTGTTTGGAAATCAGAAACGGAATCTTATGAAGACGCCACGGAATATCTGACCGGACGTTATGCATCAGATACACAATACAATGAGAAGCTGAATGCGCTGATCGAAGCGTATGCCCTGACGAGTTATGACAAAGAGAAACCAGAATTACCGACAGGCAGCGAAAAGATGATCTATCCTGTCAGCAATCCAGTTGTCTCCTCTGTCTTTGGTCCACGAGGCAATGGGTTTCATCGTGGAGTGGACTTCGCCGCACCGCAAGGAACGCCAATCATGGCTAGTCTTTCAGGAACAGTGATCCGCTCAGAATATCATTCTTCATGGGGAAATTATGTTGCCATTGAGCACAAAGATGGGCTGACGACATTGTATGCCCACAATCATCGCAATTTAGTGGAAGTCGGTCAAACGGTCGAACAAGGCGAGGTGATTGCTTCTATGGGAAGTACGGGGAACAGTACAGGCCCGCACTTGCATTTTGAAGTCAGTCTTTCACCAAGTTTAGCGCGACACCAACTGATTGATCCGTTGGAAGTTTTGTCAAAATAACACGAAAAAAAGAGAGCGTTGTAGATGCTTTCTTTTTTTTTGTCAAGAAAAACGAATCATTTCAGGAAAATTATGCTTTGAGATTTTTTTAGCGCATTCATTTTATCTTGCACGATAAATTTATTCCGAAAACAAGTGTTTTTCTTTGTAAAAAAAACAAAAAGAATTTATGCTAGAAAGGTAGGGAAAAAAATTCCCAAGAGGAATGTCCACTTTAGACAAGGTCGTGTATGCGACTTTGCGATGTCTCTAGTATCCTTTCTTATTTAACCAAGGAGTGTGAAAAATGACTGACGATCAGCAAACAACGAATGTGTCTAATGAAGCAGCGCAAGCAAGTCCACTGTCCTTTGAAGAGAAAGTCATTGAAACAATTGTTGGTGTCGCTTTGCAGTCAATTGATGGCTTGATTAGTGTAAATGGCAGATTTCTTTCAGATATGACCGAAAACCTTGAAGAACAGCCGCAAGTCGCTTCTGGCATTGATGTGGAAGTTGGGAAAGAAGAGGTTGCAGTTGATTTGGAAGTAATCGTGGCTTACGGCAAAGATATCCCCAAACTCTTTGCGCAAGTCCAAGAAGTGGTCTTAGAAGAAATTAGCCGCTTGACTTCTTTGAAAGTCAAAGAGATCAATATTCGAATCGCCGATATCGTCAAACAGGAAACGATCGATCAAATCGAAGGTTGAGCACCAAACAAAAAATCGAAGTACATCAAAGAGAAAGGAAGAATGAACAAATGATATCACTATATACAACACCCAGCTGTACGTCATGTCGTAAAGCCCGTGCATGGTTGACCGAAAATGAACTGCCATTTAAAGAGAGAAACATTTTTAGCGATCCATTAAATAGTGATGAACTAATGGAGATTCTTTCTTTAACGAAAAATGGAACGGAAGACATTATATCTACTCGTTCAAAAGTGTACCAAAAGCTAGACATTGATTTAGAAGAGTTGAAGCTAGAAGAGTTGCTTTCATTGATCGAAAAATACCCGAACTTATTGAAACGACCAATTATCTTAGATGAGAACAAGCTCCAAGTGGGGTACAATGAAGAAGACATTCGTAAATTTGTGCCACGAAACTTACGAAAGATCATTTTCAAACGACGCCAAACAGAGCTGCTTATGTTTAATTATCGCCAAAAGCAAGAAGAAGGCGAAACTGTTGCGAACTTTATCTAAAATAGGAACAAAACCGGCAAATGAATACAGCGATGTATCATTGTCGGTTTTTTTGGTATTTTTTTAAGGGTCTTCTTAAAGGGATCCGTAAATCCGCTGAGTCCACAAAAAAACACGATTCCCAAAAGGAATCGTGTCGGTTGAAATCTTAAAGTTTTTGGTTGTAGAATTCAACGACTAGTGCTTCGTCAACTTCTGCAGACAATTCATCACGCTCAGGTAAACGAGTTAATGAACCTTCTAATTTTTCGCTATCAAAGCTTACAAATGACGCGCGGCCAGCTGTTGCTTCAACTGCTTCTTTGATTGTTGAGATGTTTTGTGATTTTTCACGAACGCTGATGACTTGTCCAACTTCAACGTGGTATGAAGGGATATCAACGCGTTTGCCATCAACTAAAACGTGACCGTGGTTTACTAATTGACGTGCTTGACGACGAGTAGTTGCTAAACCTAGACGGTAAACAACGTTATCTAAGCGTTGTTCTAGCAAGATCATGAAGTTAACACCGTGTTTACCTTCTTTGATTTTGCTTGCTTTGATAAACAATGTACGGAATTGACGTTCGTTCATGCCATACATATGACGCAATTTTTGTTTTTCAGTTAATTGCATGCCGTATTCTGATTTTTTGCCACGGCTGTTTGGTCCGTGTTGACCTGGAGCGTATGGGCGACGTGCCAATTCTTTTCCAGTTTCTGATAAAGAAATTCCTAAACGACGAGAAATTTTCCATGATGGTCCTGTATAACGAGACATAATTTAGTTCCTCCAATAAAATAGTTTGGAGTAAAATAATCCGTTGAAAAACTCACATTCGTGCAGTTCGTTCTTCAATCTTCACCTTTGCAGCCGCGGTTACGCAATTGCACCCGAGGGGCAACGAACTGGTGACGAGCTGTTATTTTCCTGCTGCATTATTTTACACAAGGAATAGTATACGACAAACTAGGGGCAAAAGTCAAGATGGAGCTGGCTTTGGATTTGATGAAAACAAAGCTTGAAATTTTTCATTAATTACTTATATTTTCAAATATCTCTTTACAAATCAGCATTTCGTCATTAGAATATGGAAGTATTGTGCAAATTATAACGAAGTAAAATTTTTCATAAAAGGAGTAGAAAAATGAATCCAGTATCCCCATTATTTGAGAAGATCGATTCATCCATAGAAAAGAAAATCGATTTGATCAAGAGTAGTTATTTGCGTTACGCTGTACGTGCGATGATGGCTTGTTTATTCTTGACCCTCGGAACAGCTATTGCTTTTGCGATCGCTATGAAAGGTGAATCAATGGTTCACGGGTTAGGAAAAATTTTGTATGCATTTATGTTTAGCTGGTCTTTAGTCATGATTCTTTATATGAACGCAGAATTAGGAACATCGAATATGTTGTATATGACTGTTGGGGTTTACCGTAAACGTATAAGTATTCCTTTGGCATTGAAAATTTTGCTTACGTGTGTCTTATTCAACTTGATCGGCGGGGTGATCTTCGGCTCGATCGTTGCGCTAACCGGACCTTTTCAAGGGCTGACCGCAGACAACTTTATGCTGACCTCGATCACTGCAAAATTAGAAAAATCCACTATCCAAATTTTAGTGGAAGCGATGTTCGCTAATATCGTGGTAAACACAGCCGTGCTGGTCAGCATGCGGATGAAAGACGATGCTGGAAAAGTCGCAGCAATCATTTTCATCATCTTCATCTTTGCTTTCTTAGGCTTCGAACACGTCATCGCTAACTTCCCAGCGTTTACCTTAGCTTTCTGGGCTTCAGGCGGACACTTGGCAGGCATGACTGTCGGCAGTGTGATCCATAATTTAGTTTTTGCCTTTATCGGTAACTATATCGGCGGTGGCTTGGTCATGGGACTTGGCTATGCATGGTTGAACAACTCAAAATCGACCTATGTCGACTAATCAGAACCTACAAAAAGAAGCAGCGATGCTTCTTTTTTTCTTTTCTCTAACATTTCTCTAGGAAGAAGCTATCATCCCTTAACGGAGCGTTGAAATCAGCGGTCATTTGTGTTAAGAATAAGTATGTACGGTTTTTCTTGCTGTTTTTTGTAAAAATGACCGCAACCAAGACCAAAATCTTAGTTACTTCTTAATAGAAAGCGAGCCTTAACCTTTTATGAATCGGAAATTCTTTGCCTTTGATATTGATGGAACCTTGCTTGACTCGAACAAACAGCCACTAGACAGTACGCTAAAAGCCCTTGATCTTCTGCGAGATGCTGGCCATTTCGTGACCGTTGCCACTGGGCGCAGTCGTTTTCACGCCCAAGACATTATTCGTTCGTTGTCCTTTGATAATTACATTTTATGTAATGGGGCAGCCGCCTTTCTTTCGCATCAGCAGGTGTATAAAAACTTACTCGATGAAACGCAATTGGCTGCTTTCGTGGCAGAAGCCCAAGAGCTTGGGATCGATACGGCCTTTGTCGGGATGGATACAGCGAAACGAGCGTCTTCGTTGGATATTGCTAAAATGGAAGCAGCGATGCATTCCTTTGGTGCCCAACTTCCTGAGTTGGACATGGACTTTCCTGAAGAAAAAGAAGTCTATCAAGCATTGGCTTTTTACGGAAAAGAGTATGAGCATTTCTTTGACGAGAAATACAGCAAACTGCGTTTTGTACGTTGGCATGAAAACAGTGTGGATGTCGTTCCAAAAGAAGGCTCCAAAGCAGCAACGATCCTGTGTGTCGCAGAACAATTAGGGATAGCGCAAGAAGATGTGATCTGTTTTGGTGATGGCCAAAACGATCGTGAAATGCTGACTGCCGCAGGTGTCGGTGTGGCAATGGGCAATGCGGTCCCTGAGATCCAACAAGTCGCAGATATGGTGACCGCTAGCAATGATGAAGATGGTATCTGGTTAGCCTTGAAAGAATTACAACTGATTTAAAAAGGAATCCTTTAGACATAGCACAGTCGATTTGCGGCATCTGTGCTATGTTTTTTTGTTTTTTCTCGGTCGCAAAGAAAATAAATTGGTACAATAGAAAAAAGGGGGAATGCAGCAAATGAAAATCGCATTGATTGCTCATGATCGAAAAAAGGATGTAATGGTAAAATTAGTGACTGCCTATCGAGAAATTTTAGCGCAGCATGAACTTTTCGCAACAGGAACTACGGGGAAGAGGATCGAAGAAGCAACCCAATTGCCTGTCCACCGCTACAAATCAGGGCCGCTGGGAGGAGACCAGCAAATTGGCGCCATGATTTCGCAAGATGACTTGGACATGGTGATCTTTTTGCGCGATCCTTTAGCCGCACAACCCCATGAACCAGATGTAACGGCATTGATTCGCTTGTCAGACGTGTACGAGATTCCTTTAGCCACCAATATGGGAACGGCAGAGATCTTGCTGCGCGGGTTAGCAGCTGGCTTTGCTGATTTTCGACAAGTGATCCACGAAACGGACAATCGTCCCCTATCGTTATAAAGATAGTAGAAAAATTGAAGAAAAAGGATGTGCAGAATTGAAAGCAATCTTAAAGGATTTTTTGACCTATGCAAAAATGAATACTCGCTCGGATGCCACGAGTCAGACCATCCCAACGACGCAGGGACAAGTTGAGTTGGCTCTTTTATTGAAAGATCAGTTGATCGAGATGGGATTAGCGGATGTTGCTTACTATGAAAAGAATAGTTTTGTGATCGGACGTCTACCTGGTAATCCTGAAAAAACGGCGATCGGCTTTATTGCCCATGTAGATACGGCAGATTTCGAAGCTGAAAATATTCAACCGCAGATCCATGAAAATTACGATGGCAAGGATGTTTGTTTAAATAAAGAAAAAGCTATTTATATGACAACTGCTGAATTTCCTAATCTCAAAGACTATGTCGGCGAAACGTTGATCACAACGGATGGAACGACCCTGCTGGGTGCAGATGATAAAGCTGGTATCGCAGAGATCATTGATGCGCTGCGGATCTTACAAACGATGGATGCGCATAAGCGTGGCGATGTCTGGGTCGCTTTTGGTCCGGACGAAGAGATCGGGACTGGCGCTGATCGCTTTGATGCGGCGGATTTTCCAGTAGCATTTGCTTACACGATGGACAGTGGTCGCGTGGGCCATATGGAGTATGAAACCTTTAATGCGGCTCGTATCGATATAACGATCGACGGTACGAGTGTGCATCCTGGGACTGCCTATGGTCGTTTGGTCAACGCCTTGAAAATCGCGCATCAAATCGATGATGCCTTACCAGCAGAGGAAGTTCCTGAACGCACCCGCGGGTATGAAGGCTTCTACCTGCTGCACAATTTGACGGGACATATTGGTCGAGCAGAAGTTTCTTATATCATTCGTGATCACGATCATACGCTTTTTGAACAGCGAAAAGCCAACATCGTGGGGATCATTGATGAACTGAACACAGCCTATGAGCAAGAACGTATCACCTATACGCTGTATGACCAATATTACAATATGGGGGATTTGATCAAGAAAGATCCCCGCAGTATCGAAGCTGCCCGAGCAGGGATGCAAGCGATTGGCGTGACGCCGATCGAAGCACCGTTTCGTGGCGGGACCGACGGCTCGAAAATCACCTATAAAGGGATCCCAACACCGAACTTATTTGTCGGCGGTGAAAACTTCCATGGCCAGTATGAATTTATTACCGTGGAAGCGATGGAAAAAGCCCGTGATTTGATCGTGGCGATCGTAGAACACGTAGGACAAGAGGACACCACTGTTTCCTAAGAGAATTAAGCGACACGCTAGACTGATGCGGAAGAGTCTAGCGTGTTTTTTTGTCCTGCTACAGGGAAGAACCGCAAGTGAAAGAACCTTTTTTTTCTGGACCAAAACCCTTATAATAGAAAAGAAGCTAAAAGAGAAGAGGAAAATGTGTGCGGGTATTATTCATTGGAGATGTAGTTGGTTCATTAGGAAGAGAAACGATCACGGAGTACCTTCCAAAATTAAAAAAGGCGTATCGACCACAGGTGACGATCGCAAACGGCGAGAATGCGGCGGCGGGTCGTGGGATCACTGGTAAAATCTATAAGAAATTTTTGCAAGATGGTGTCGATGTCGTGACACTAGGCAATCATACATGGGACAACCGTGACATTTTTGAATTTATTGGCGATGCGAAGAAAATGATTCGTCCAGCCAATTTTCCAGAGGGAACACCGGGCGTCGGCATGGTATTTGTGAAAGTCAACACCATTGAATTAGCGGTAATCAACATGCAAGCTCGCTCGTTCATGGTAGACCTTGATGATCCGTTTCGCAAAATGGATGAACTGGTTGCGATTGCCCGCAAACGTACACCGTTTATCTTTGTGGATTTTCATGGGGAGACCACCAGCGAAAAACAAGCGATGGGCTGGTATTTGGATGGCCGTGTTTCGGCAGTCGTCGGCACGCATACCCACGTCCAGACCAATGATGCGCGGATTTTGCCCCAAGGAACAGCTTATTTGTCAGATGTCGGCATGACTGGTCCTTATGATGGGATCTTGGGGATGAAACGCGAACCAGTCATTGAAAAATTTTTGACGGCGTTGCCGCAACGGTTTGAAGTGATTGAAAAAGGCCGCAGTATTTTGTCGGCTTGCTTGCTTGAGATTGATGAAGCCACTGGTAAAGCAAAATCGATCCGTCCGATCCAAATCAGTGAAGATCGCCCGTTTACAGAATAGGAGAAGCATGGAAGAGCAATTAGCCAAGGAACCACACGTTGCCCAAGAGCTGGCTGCTTTGCAAAGGCTCTTGTCTGATCATCCGATCGTTCAAGAATTTCAAGAAATTCAAGCACGAGCCTTGCAAAACCAAGGGCTATTGGAGCTGGAAGAAGCGCTGAAGCAAGCGCAAAAAGAGATCGTTCAATTTGAGCATTATGAGAAACCCGAAGCAAAAAAAGCTGCCGAGCAGCGTTATGCGTCATTGACAAACGAATACGAGCAGCATCCTTTAGTGGTTGCTTATCGCCAAGCGTTACTGCAAGCAGATGAATTGCTGCAATATGTCACGACGGAGATCCAAAAGAAAATGAATAAAGCCATCGAGGAGGATGAAACCAATGCCTCAAAAAACTAAAAATACCCCGATGATGGAACAGTATTTAAGCATCAAGGCTCAGTACCAAGATGCTTTTTTATTCTATCGTTTAGGGGATTTCTATGAATTATTTAATGAGGATGCTGTCAAGGCAGCACAAATTTTAGAACTGACGTTAACCAGCCGCAACAAAAATGCGGAGGAACCGATCCCTATGTGTGGGGTGCCTTACCACGCTGCCAGCAATTACATCGACACCTTGATCGAGCAAGGCTACAAAGTAGCGATTTGTGAGCAAGTGGAAGATCCAAAAACCACCAAAGGAATGGTCAAACGCGAAGTCGTTCAACTGATCACGCCGGGAACGGTGATGGACAGCAAAGGCCTATCCGCCAAAGAAAACAACTTTTTGACAGCTGTTTTGCAGCAAGGGGAGCGTTTTGGCTTTGCCTATGTCGATCTAAGTACCGGTGAATTAAAAGCAGCGCAATTGGAAGATGAAGAAGCTGTCGTCAATGAGGCCGCCGCTCTGCAAACGAAAGAAGTCGTTTTGTGCAGCGAGATCCCTGAGTCATTGCAAACAACACTGACCAATCGCTTGAATGTCGTGTTTTCTAAGCAAGAAACGTTGGAAGAAAATGCCGAATTTCAATTTTTAACAGAACCTCTCTCCCAAGAGTTAGAAAAAGTAGTCACAGGGAAGTTGCTAAGTTATTTGGCGATCACCCAAAAACGCAGTTTAGCGCATATTCAACAAGCCGTGGAATATCAGCCCGATCATGCCTTGAAAATGGATCATTATTCCAAATTCAACTTAGAATTGACGCAGTCGATTCGAACTGGAAAAAAACAAGGGACTCTTTTGTGGTTGTTGGACGAGACAAAAACCGCAATGGGTGGCCGTTTGTTAAAGCAATGGTTAGACCGTCCCTTGATCCAGCCAAAGAAAATCACTGCCCGCCAAGAAATGGTCCAATCGTTACTGGACAGTTTCTTTGAGCGAGCAGATCTGCAAGAAGCGTTGACGAAAGTCTATGACATGGAACGCTTAGTCGGACGGGTCGCCTTCGGAAATGTCAATGGCCGCGATTTGCTGCAGTTGAAATCTTCTTTGGAGCAAGTGCCTTTGATCGCGCAATTGCTGCAAGGCATCAACCGTGGCGAGTGGAATGACTTGCTGCTGGAATTAACGCCCCTAGATGATTTGGTTGCACTGATCGAAGCTGCGATCGATGAAGATGCCCCGTTACAGATCACGGAAGGCAACATTATCAAAGACGGGTTCCATCAACAATTAGATGAATACCGTACAGCGATGCGTAACGGCAAGCAATGGCTGGCGGAATTAGAAGCCAACGAACGCCAAGCGACGGGAGTCAAAAACCTGAAAGTTGGGTTCAACCGTGTCTTTGGCTATTACATTGAGATCACGAAAGCCAATCTAGTGAATTTAGATACCTCTCGCTACGAGCGCAAGCAAACGTTAGCCAATGCGGAACGGTTTATTTCCCCCGAGTTGAAAAAACTGGAGACTTTGATTTTAGAAGCCGAAGAGAAATCGGTGGATTTGGAATACCGCCTGTTTCTTGACGTCCGTGAAGAAGTGAAAAAGAGTATCACCCGTCTACAAAAGTTAGCCAAAGCCGTCAGTGCGGTCGATGTCTTACAAAGTTTCGCCACAGTTTCGGAACGCTACCAATACGTGCGGCCGACAGTAGCGAAAAAACGAGCGGTATCGATCATCGACGGCCGTCATCCTGTAGTGGAAAAAGTCCTTGGTCACCAAGAGTACATTCCGAATAGTATCGTGATGGATGAAGAAACAGAGATCTTGTTGATCACAGGCCCAAATATGTCTGGGAAAAGTACGTACATGCGGCAGTTTGCCTTGCTAGTCATTATGGCGCAGATCGGCTGTTTCGTACCCGCAAAATCTGCAGAGATGCCGATTTTTGATCGGATCTTTACTCGCATCGGTGCCAGCGATGACCTGATCGCCGGTCAAAGCACGTTTATGGTGGAGATGATGGAAGCCAACCAAGCGCTGCGTCATGCAACGCCTAACAGCTTGATTTTGTTTGATGAGTTAGGGCGTGGGACTGCGACCTATGATGGGATGGCATTGGCACAAGCCATCATTGAATATATCCACAAAGAAGTTCATGCCAAAACACTTTTCTCCACCCATTATCATGAGCTGACGATTTTAGATGAGGAATTGGCGCACTTGCGCAATGTCCATGTTGGTGCCGTTGAAAAAGAAGGCGAAGTCGTCTTCTTGCATAAGATGATGGAAGGGCCCGCAGATAAAAGCTATGGGATCCATGTAGCCAAAATCGCTGGACTGCCAAGTGCACTCTTACAGCGCGCAGCCACGATCTTAAAAGCGCTGGAAGAACATGAACCGACGGTACAGCCAAAACCCGTCGTCGAAGAAAGTCAGCAGTTGTCGTTGTTTAGTGAAGTATCTACGGAAGAAATCGGCGTCATCGATCAATTGAAGAAATTGAATCTGTTGGAAATGACCCCGATGGATGCTCTGAATACATTGTACGAGCTGCAAAAACGAATTTAGAAAGAAGGTCAGCAGATGGGAAAGATCCAAGAGTTATCCGAACGTCTGGCGAACCAAATCGCGGCAGGAGAAGTCGTTGAGCGACCGGCTTCTGTCGTCAAAGAATTAGTTGAAAACGCCGTGGATGCCGGCAGTACCCAAATCGATATTTTTATTGAAGAAGCGGGCTTGCGTAAAATCCAAGTCATCGATAATGGCGAAGGAATTGCAGAAGAGGATGTCTTGACTGCCTTTAAACGCCACGCCACCAGTAAAATCCACAATCGGGATGACTTGTTTCGAATACGTACCCTCGGGTTTCGCGGGGAAGCTTTGCCTAGTATCGCTTCGGTTTCAATCCTCTCGATTGAAACGGCAGTCAAAGGCGCCCAACAAGGCTCCTTTGTGCGCTTAAAAGGCGGCGCTGTTGAAGAGCATCTGCCTGCCAACTTGCGGCAAGGAACCAAGATCACTGTGGAAAACCTCTTTTACAATACACCGGCACGTTTGAAATATGTCAAGACGCTGCAAACGGAACTAGCGAACATCGGCGATATCGTCAATCGGATCGCCCTGAGCCACCCAGAAGTGGCTTTTCGTCTCGTTCATGAAGGCAATAAGATGTTGAGCACCACTGGAAGTGGGCAGTTAAAACAAACCATCGCAGGGATCTACGGGGTGGAAACCGCCAAAAAAATGATCGCGATCGATACTGAGGACCTCGACTTTAAAGTCACTGGCTTTGTGTCACTGCCAGAAGTCACCCGAGCCAGCCGCAACTATTTATCCACGATCATCAATGGTCGTTATATTCGCAACTTCGCTTTGAATAAAGCGATCGTTGCTGGTTACGGATCAAAATTGATGGTCGGTCGTTTTCCATTAGCTGTCCTTGAAATCAAAATGGATCCCTTATTAGTCGATGTCAACGTTCATCCGACTAAGCAAGAAGTTCGTTTGTCAAAAGAAGATGAATTGACCAAGCTAATCAGTAAAGCCATCAATGAGGCGCTGCGGGAAATCAATTTGATTCCTAACGCGGCTGACAATCTGCGTTTTAAGAAAAAAGTTGCCGATCAGCCAAAAGCCCAGCAGCTTGGCTTGGAACTGGAGTCAGCAGGAAATTCGACTTCTGGGTTGTCTTATAATCGCGAAACAGGGAAATTTGAGGTGCAGAGCAACACTTATCAACAGACTGTGGATAACTCTGTGGAAAAACCTGTGGAGGAAGGTGGAAAACTTCCAGAAATGCCACAGGAATCTAGCGACAACCTGTTGGAAGAAACCGAGGAAACCTTTCGCAGTTTGGAAGAGACGCTGCCAAATAAGCCTGTCCGAAAACCATTTGTGGAAGGCCAGACGGAAACAAAAGCGTCGCTGCCAGAAGCGCCAGTCTTTCTCCCAGATGAGACGCCAGAGCTTACGGCGCAAGATCTGCAAAGTCAAGCGACTCTGCATCCTGAAATGCATGGGGATGACCGCAACTACCTAAAAACGGTCGAACGGTTGCTGGAAGAAGAACCAGCGAAGGAGCGTTTTCCCCAATTGGATTATTTTGGGCAGATGCATGGGACCTATTTGTTTGCCCAAAGCGAGGCGGGGCTATATATCGTCGACCAGCATGCGGCGCAAGAACGAATCAAATACGAGTATTACCGCGAAAAAATCGGCGAAGTGACCAATGACCTGCAAGAATTGTTGGTGCCGATCGTTTTGGATTATCCCAACAGCGATGCACTGCAATTACAAGAACAAAGCGACAAGCTGGCAGAAGTCGGGATCCATCTGGAATCTTTTGGGACCAATAGTTTCATCGTCCGAGCGCACCCGACGTGGTACCCTAGAGGTGAAGAAGAAGCCATCATCCGCGAAATGATCGATATGTTATTGACGACAGGAAGTGTCAGTGTCAAAAAGTTTCGTGAAGCAACCGCGATCATGATGAGCTGCAAACGATCCATCAAAGCCAATCACTATTTGAATGAAGCACAAGCTAGGATCTTGTTGCAAGATTTAGCGAAATGCGAGAATCCCTTCAACTGTCCCCATGGTCGTCCGGTGCTGATCCATTTCACCAACAGCGACATGGAGCGGATGTTCAAACGGATTCAAGATCCTCATCGAGCAAGGAGTGGCATGGAATGATTATTTTGGCTTCACAGTCGCCGCGGCGCAAAGAATTATTAGCAGAGTTAGTCTCGGAATTTGCGGTCATACCAGCAGATATCGACGAGTCGGTCCGACCAAACGAAGCTGCGATCCCTTATGTCCAACGGATGGCAGCAGAAAAAGCGGCGGCTATTGCACAAACCAATCCTGAAGATCTGGTGATCGCGAGCGATACGACGGTCGTGGTGGATGAAGAAATCTTAGGAAAGCCAGTCGACCGTAAAGATGCTCGGTCGATGTTGCGAAAAATGAGCGGACGTACCCATTGGGTGCATACCGCCGTCGTTTTGCAAAAAGGCAAACAGCAACGCCAAGCAGTGGTTTCGACGGAAGTTGTGTTTCGTCCTTTGACGGATCAAGAGATCGACAAGTATCTTGCCTTAGATGAGTACCAAGACAAAGCGGGCGCCTATGGGATCCAAGGGGCAGCCAAAATATTTGTCTCATCGATAAACGGCGATTTTTATACGATCGTAGGATTTCCTGTCGCTACGGTCTATCAGTTGTTGCAAGAGTTTACGGAGGAGGAATAAGGATGGATGTTTCTGGTAGTTGTCTTTGCGGCAAAGTCACGATCAACTTGACGGGAGTTGCGAAAGAAATCACGGTTTGTCATTGTAGTCTCTGCCAGAAATTTCATAGCGGACCGATGTTTGCTCTTGCGCCATGCTCGGAGGACCAGATGGCTCTTCAAGGAGCGAAGTGGCTGCGACGTTACGATTCTTCTGAGTGGGCACAGCGAGGATTTTGCAGTCAATGCGGCTCGAGCCTGTTCTTTTACCTCAATGAAACACACACCTATTTTTTTGCGGCTGGGTTGTTTGGCAACTTGCCAGAAGCTGTCTTAACCGAAGAAATCTATACAAAAGACCAACCGCATTTTTACCACTTTGCGGAACCAACGACTCGTTGGCAAAAGCTGCAAAACCCTTAAATAATTTGAGCAAGTCATTTTACATTCGCTAAGAAAAAAGGCATGATAGAGCATACAGGATGAGTCTAGAGGAAAAGCAGGTGAAAAAATGACAGATAAAAAAGAATTAAAAGAAAAATTGTCGCCGATCGAATATGCGGTGACCCAAGAAAATGCAACCGAACGCCCCTTTACTGGCGAGTATGATGATTTTTATGAAAAAGGGATCTATGTTGATATCGTCAACGGAGAACCATTGTTTGCTTCTACTGATAAATATGACGCAGGTTGTGGCTGGCCGTCCTTTTCGAAACCGATCAGTCGCCAAGATATTCAAGAAAAAGCCGATTTTTCTCACGGCATGCATCGGGTAGAAGTCCGCAGCAAAGAAGCTGACTCTCATTTAGGACATGTTTTTTCAGACGGTCCTCAGGACAAAGGCGGTTTGCGCTATTGTATCAACTCGGCAGCATTGAAGTTCATCCCTTTAGCAGAAATGGATGAAAAAGGCTATGGCGAATTCAAATCACTCGTTGAGTAAGTATTAGGAACTGTGTGCGAAAAAAAGACGCAGCAGCATGTCTCGTTTGAAAAAATGCGACTGAAACAACGGTTTTTCCTCCGTTTGTTTCCTGCTAAGCCTTTTCCTTCGTTCACAGTCCTTTTTTTGCCCTCTCGTCTGTGCTACAATAAAGGGAACATATGTACAGAAAGGAAAGCACATGTACGAATATATCATAGGAAAAGTAACGGATATCTTTCCGGCGTATATCGTCGTTGAGACCCATGGCATCGGCTATCAGATCGCTTTTGGCAATCCGTATTCATTTAGCGGCAAGTTGAACCAAGAAGTAAAAATCTATCTGCACCAAGTGATTCGTGAAGATGCTCATAGTCTCTACGGCTTTGCCACGATCGAAGGCAAGCAGTTGTTTTTAAAATTGATCAGTGTCTCAGGTATTGGACCAAAGAGTGCGTTAGCAATCATGGCCAATGAAGACCATACAGGGTTGATCACGGCAGTCGAAAATGGGGACGTCAATTATTTGACTAAGTTCCCAGGTGTCGGTAAAAAGACGGCGCAGCAAATGATCCTAGACTTGAAAGGCAAAGTGGCTGAACTGGTTGGAGAAGAAGCGATCGTTCCTCTAAGCGTAGCAACGACTGCTTTAGATGAAGCGATGGAAGCCTTGAAAGCATTGGGTTATAGCGAAAAAGAAGTCAAGAAAGCCGAAAAACAATTAGCGGCGAATACCACAAAATCGACGGATGAGTACTTGCGGGAAGCTCTCCGATTGATGATGAAAAAGTAAGGAGCAAGTAGACGATGGATGAACGAATTGTTTCGCCAGAAAGCACAGAACAAGAAGAGATCATCGAAAAATCCTTGCGTCCGCAAACCCTTGCCCAATATATCGGACAAGACAAAGTCAAGCAGGAGCTTTCGATTTATATCCAAGCGGCGAAAAATCGAGAAGAAGCGTTGGATCATGTCCTCTTATATGGTCCGCCAGGCTTAGGGAAAACAACGATGGCAATGGTGATCGCCAACGAGATGCAGGTCCAAATCAAGACGACCAGCGGTCCTGCGATCGAAAAACCAGGGGATTTGATTGCGATCTTGAATGAGCTGCAGCCGGGGGATGTTCTGTTTATCGATGAGATCCATCGCTTGCCTCGTGTCGCCGAAGAAATGCTTTATTCGGCAATGGAAGATTTTTATGTGGATATCATGGTGGGGCAAGGGACAACGGCTCACCCAGTTCATTTTCCGCTCCCGCCATTTACCTTAGTCGGCGCAACGACGCGGGCGGGGATGCTCTCGGCGCCACTACGGGATCGCTTCGGGATCATTTCTCATATGCAATATTATGAAGACCATGATTTAAAAGAGATCGTGCAGCGGACTGCGTCGATCTTTGAAACGGATATCGTGGAAGAAGGGGCGATCGAAATCGCCCGCAGATCCCGAGGCACTCCACGGATCGCCAACCGTTTGCTTAAACGAGTTCGCGATTATGCGCAAGTGCAAGCGGATGGGTTGATCGATCGCACCGTTGCTGACCAGGCATTGGCGCTTTTGGCAGTCGATCATGCTGGCTTGGATTATATCGATCAGAAATTGATCCGCACGATGATCGAATTGTATCAAGGCGGCCCGGTGGGATTAAGTACGATCGCTGTCAATATCGGGGAAGAAACCGAAACAGTGGAAGATATGTACGAACCGTTTTTGATCCAAAAAGGATTTTTGAAACGCACCTCGCGTGGACGGATCGCAACGCCGTTAGCCTATGACCATTTTGGCTATCCCCAAAGAAGTGAATAGAACGAAGCAGCAATCAACGATGATTGCTGCTTTTTTGTGCTTTTGGTGAAACGTTTCTTTTTATTTTTTAATGATTTCTGTGAATTAATCGATGTTGAAAAAATACAATATTTGTGAAATTTGATTAAAAGGAAATGTTTGTAAAAATGATTTCTTCTTAAAAAGCTGATATGAAAGCTTTTTTGTTTGTGAGGAACCCAACGAAATTTGTGAAAAAAGAAAAGCTGAAAAAAATAATTGAAAAGGCTTGCATTTTCGATTGGCAGCGGATATAATCTTTTTGTAGAAACGTTTCACCAAAATGTGGAGATATACGTAGTGTTGCGAGGATAGAAAGAAGGAGATTTTGTGTATGAGTAAACTGCAAAAGTTTTATAGTCAACGGCAGCTTCACTGGATGGTTTTTCCCGGCGTGGCATTTATGATCGTATTTAATTATATTCCGATCTACGGAATTATAATCGCTTTCAAAAACTATACGGTGATTGACACGATTTCATCAGCACCATGGGTCGGGTTAGAGAATTTCCGTATCATTATGAATGACAGTTTTTTCTGGGAAGCGGTTAGAAATACGTTAGCCATCAGCTTATTGAAATTAGGTTTAGGTTTTGCGATCCCGATTGTGTTAGCCATTATGATTTTTGAAATGCAAGATGGCCGCTTGAAGAAATTTATTCAAACGGTTTCATACATTCCCCATTTTTTCTCATGGATCGTGCTAGGTGGGATGATGATTTCTTGGCTGTCAACGAACGGCTTCATCAACCAAGTGCTGATGTCGGTAGGATTGATGGACAAAGGGGTCAATCATCTATTGGATCCAAGCAAATATTGGTGGATCGCGGTCCTTTCTGATCTATGGAAAGAAGTCGGCTGGGGAACGATCCTTTACTTGGCAGGTATGTCGCGGATCGATCCAACGTTTTATGAAGCCGCACGAATCGATGGTGCCAGCAAGCTAAGACAGATTCGTTCGATCACATTGCCATTACTGACACCGATCATCTCCTTAAACTTGATTCTGAATGTGAGCGGTATCTTAGGGTCAAACCTAGATCAAACATTAGTTTTAATGAATTCACAGAACCAAAACCGTTCAGAAGTCATCAACTCCTTCGTTTATAAAATGGGGTTGACGCAAGGTGATTTCTCTTATGCAACTGCTGTCGGCTTGGGGATCGCGGTCATTTCTGTCATCTTATTGGTGATCACGGATCGAGTGACCCGCAAGTTGAACAACGGCAATTCAGTTATCTTATAGGAGGAAAAAACATGATCAAAAGAAAAGCAAAAGAAAACACGTGGTTTTACTTCTTCAATACCGTGATCTTGATTTTATTCTCATTGATGATCATCGTACCGATTTGGAATATCTTGGTTTCCTCCGTGTCTTCTAGTTCTGGATTAGCGGGCAACGGCCTCGTGTTATGGCCCAAAGGCTTTACCTGGGAAAACTATCGGAAAGTTTTTTCCGACGCAAGTATCCCCCGTGCCTTCTTGATCTCAGTGTTAAAAACGGTTCTTGGGGCTGCGACCCATACCTTGTTTTGTGCGATCGTGGCTTACGGATTGAGTAAATCACGCTTGGTCGGCCGCAACATCTATACAACGATGGGGGTCATCACCATGTACTTCAGTGGTGGGATGATTCCAACGTACTTGCTGATTCGCTCGCTAGGATTACTGGATTCTTTCTGGGTCTACATTATTCCAGCCTTGTTCAGCTACTATGATGTCGTGATTTTAATGAACTTTTTCCGTGAGATTCCGCCTTCACTCGAAGAATCTGCGAAGATCGACGGTGCAAGTGAATTCCAAATCTTCTATAAAATCTTCTTACCATTAACGAAACCGGCCTTGGCAACCATCATCTTGTTCAACGGGGTTGGCCAATGGAACGATTTTATGACGACAAAACTGTATATCACAAAAGAGTATCTCTATCCGCTGCAAATGAAGATTTATGAAATCATCGTCCAATCCAACTTGAGTACGATGACTGAAAGCGGTAGTACCGACTTTATCGTCCAAGCAACGACCCGTGGGGTTCAGTTGGCTACGATCGTCATCACGACAGTGCCAATTTTAATTATATATCCATTGCTTCAAAAACACTTTATCGGCGGTATGATGGCCGGTGCAGTAAAAGAATAGAAAGAGGGATAGACATGAAAAAAGTAGTAGGCGGTTTATTGGCAGCATCAGCATTACTCAGCTTAGCAGCATGTGGCGGCAGCTCAGACAATGCCAGCAGTTCGGATTTTTCTATCAAAGATCGGTATGAGTTAGATGAAAAGACACCAGCATGGAAACTCGATACCAAAGAAGAACCAACCAAGATCACATGGTACATCAATTCAGACTGGACAGCTTTGCCATTTGGTGAAGATGTGACGACAGCCCAAATCAAAAAAGATTTGAACATTGATATTGAATTTATTTCAGGGGATGATTCGAAATTAAATGCTTTGATTTCAAGTGGTGATATGCCTGATATCGTGACGTTGATGGATAAAACCAGCCAAGCAGCCACAAAAGCTGATAGTTGGGCATACTCATTGAACGATTTAGCGGAACAATACGATCCGTATTTGATGAATGTCGTGACCGAAGATACCTTCAAATGGTTTGCTTTAGATGATGGCAAAACTTATGGCTATCCAAACTATTCCAACACAGCAGCAGACTACGAAAGCGGCAATATTCCCGTCAACGACAACTTTGTGATCCGTGAAGATGTCTATGAAGCATTAGGCAAACCAGATGTTTCGACGCCAGAAAACTATGTGAAAGTCATGAAAGAAATCAGCGAGAAATTCCCTGATTTGACACCAATGGGCTTCACAACGATCGGCGAAACAGCAGGACCATTCTTAGATAAATTGCAAGATTTCTTAGGTGTTCCATTAGAAGATGAAGATGGTGCGTTCTACGACCGTAATTTAGATGAAGAATATATCTCATGGTTGAAAACCTTCAATCAAGTGTATCGTGACGGCAACATCAGTGATGACAGCTTTACCGATGACGGTCCAACCTATGATGAAAAAGTAAAACAAGGGGATTATGCAACGATCTTAGTCGCAGGAACGAGCGGACAAGGCGGGAACTTCACTGAATTCATGAAAAACTCTGACACACGCTATATCGCAATCGATGGCCCTGCCAGCACGTCTGGTCGTGAAGCAACCTTGAACCAAACTGGAATCTCTGGCTGGTTGATCAACTACATCACAAAAGATGCGGCGGATCCAGCAAAAGTAACCCAACTCTTCACGTACTTGATCGATGAACCAGGACAAATTTTGACAAAATTCGGTGTTGAAGGCGTGACGTATGAATACAACGATGAAGGCAAAATCGATTACTTGCCAGAAATCAAAGAAATGGAACAAACCGACAACGAAGGCTACAACAAAAAATATGGTATCAGCCGTTTCAACTACTTTAACAATGACCGTGTCAATGCAATGAAAGTCAAAACCGAAAATGCGTTGACTCAAATGCAAGAGTGGGGCGAAGGCAAATTGTATCCACACTTTGTGATTGAAAATACGGATCCAGATGCTGGAACTGCTGAAGCACGTTCAAACACAGCCATCAAAACCAAAATCAACAGCACGATCATCTCACTGATCCGTTCAAAAGATGAAGGAACATTTGACAGCACACTAACCGACTTTGAAAGCTTCTTAGATTCAAACAACTGGGATGCAATCAAAGACATTAAAACTGAAAAAATGGCCGAAAACCGCGAACGACTAAAATAACCCCCATAGGAGAGGAAAGGAAGCCAAAAAAAAGACCTTTCCTCTCCTTTGCTTTGAAACACAGGTTTTGCGCGCACTTTGCGCAAAATCTGATGTTTCAAAGTACTAGGCGACTGTAAGGAGCGTAGTGACCAACCAAAGAAACACAGGTTTTGCGCGTACTTTGCGCAAAATCTGATGTTTCAAAGTACTAGGCGACTGCAGGGAGCGTAGTGTCCGTACAAAGAATCACTGCGATTGGCTCACGTAGTGAGACGTGCAACCTGCAACCCAGAAAACTGTACGTTGAGAAACGACCCAAATTCACAAGAAGGCAAGAAACAAGTTTACGTAGCACCCGCAGCACAAATCAGCAAGTTTTGATTGGAGGATCATAATGAATCGACTATTTTCTTATGAAGGATGGTACTATCGGGTCTTTGCTTTTTTAGCAGATATGATCATTGTTAGTTTTCTCTTTATGATTCCAGCAATGACGCTGATTCTCGCAGGACCAGCATTGATCGCGCTGTATCAGACGATCGATCAATTGTACAAGGAACGGGATGTCCCGATTTGGCAGCGATACAAGCAAGCATTCTTAAGCAACCTCAAACGTGGGCTCTTCTTAGAAGGTCTTATTATTGCGTATGTCGCAGTCTTTGCTGGGTTGATCTATTCCTTGATGATGATTACACCTTACTTTGGCGTTTTAGCCGTGATCCTCGTTAGCTTGGCTGCGCTGTATCTCGTCGTGTTCGTTCTCTTGTACAGCTTGTTTGCCCAATCATTGCAAGAAACAGCAAAAGAAACGGCCTATGCGGTTCTTAGCAGTACGGCGAATGCGATCATTTTATTGGTGGTCCCCATTCTTGTCTTTGTATTGTGCAGCAAAGTGAACCTATTCTTATTTGTTTGTTTAGGGATCTCAGGCTCAGCCTTTGTCCAAGTGTTGTTTTTCAATAAAGTATTAGCGAAGGGGGAAGAGACAAATGACTGAATCCACAGCGACGGATCGATCCTATTTTTGGGCTTCGGTCCAACAAGAACTTGACACCCTTCCGCTAGCCTTTGAAAGAACCAAACAAGCGCCTTTGCTGAAAGGGATCGATTGTTTTACGATTTCTTTTCAAAGTCTTGGTAATGAAACGATCTATGGGCATCTGCTGCTGCCAGAACAAGCGGCAGATTGTCCAATCGTGATTGATTTTTTAGGCTATATGAATCATGTGCAAGAACCGTTCCAATTTGCTCATTGGTTATTGATCGGCTGCGGCTGTCTTGTCATCGACAATCGCGGGCAAGGGGGACGCACGCAAGATCAGGTTCCCTATGAAACCACGCAGCATGAAGCACCTTTTGGACGCGGCATCTTGAAAAAAGAAGATTTTTATATGAAGCGATTGGTCGCAGATAGTTTGCGCACACTAGAAGTCCTTCAACAGATACCGGAAATCGATCCGCAGCGCATTATTTTAAGAGGCGGCTCACAAGGAGGCGGCATCGCCTTATTGGTCAACGCATTAACGAACGTCCCGATTTTTGCGACGTTTGCCGATGTGCCAAGCCACTCCAATCTTGTCCATCGGATCGAACAAAAAACAGGAAGTTACCAGGTGATTCAAGAGTATATCGAACAATTTCCAGAAACGCGGGAAACGATCTATCAAGTCATGAGTTATTTTGATTTGAAGTATTTTGCTCATCAGATAACTGGTCCTGTTTATACATCGGTCGGCAGTGCTGATCCCATCTGTCCCATGGAAGATTTCTTCGTTTCCTATAAAAAGATTCCTGGACCGAAAGAATTGCGTATTTACTTAAATAAAGGGCATGGCGGCGGCGAAGCGAAACAAATCCGTCGTGAGATGCAGCAAATCACAAAATTACTCAAAGGAAATGAATGCAGATGAAAGCAGCAACCTATAATCTACGAGTCGATACCGACTATGACCAAGAATGGCAATGGCACTATCGATCGGAGGCGGTCTGCTCCTTGATCGATTACTACGACTGGGATGTTCTGGCGATCCAAGAAGCTCGTCCCAGCCAATTTGCAGATTTAGCAAAGTTAGCGCAGTATGCTTCCGTCACGGCTGAACGTGACGGTGATGGCTTAGGCGAAGGCATCGGACTGTATTATCAAAAAGAGGCTTTCGAGTTATTAGATTCAGGTTCGTTTTGGTTGTCATTGACACCGACTGAACCAAGTATTCATCCAGAAGCTGCGTATTCACGCTTATGTGTTTGGGCAGTCTTGCAGGAAAAAAAGAATCCGCCGTTTCTTGCTATCACGACTCATTTAGATAATATTTCAGAAATGGCTCGTTTTGAAGGGATGAAAGTGATCCTTGAGCAGCTGGCAGATCAGATCGAACGCTATCCTGTATTGCTGATGGGCGACTTGAATGCGGAGCCAACGGAGCGGGTGCATCGGTACTTAGAGCAGCATTTTCAAAATGCCAAAGAACATGGACAAAAGCCCCATCATGGGCCAAAAGGCTCCTATCAAAATTTTATTTATACGTTACCATGGCAAGAACTAGAAGAAATTGATTATATCTATACGAAAGGCTTCACGGTGGTCAAAACCGCCTGTCTAACGGATTCTTATGATCGTCGTTTTCCCTCCGATCATTTCCCTTTAGCAGCAGAAGTCCAATTTGAAGAAAGCAAAGGATGAATAAAAATGGAACAGCAGAAATTAACCGAACTACTTTCAGAAATGACCTTAGATGAAAAAATCGATCAGTTGCTGCAACTGGCAGCGGCTTTTTATTCAGATAAAGCAGAAGAGAAAACAGGTCCGATGGGCGACTTAGGACTGACACAAGAAAACATCAACAATGCGGGAACAACGCTAGGTGTTTCTGGTGCAAAAGAAGCGATCCGCGTCCAAAAAGAGTATATCGCCAATAACCGCTTGAATATCCCGACGATATTAATGGCGGACATCATTCACGGCTTTCGGACGATTTTCCCGATTCCATTAGGATTAGGTAGTTCATGGGATTTGGCAGCAGCGGAGAAAATGGCGGAAGTATCTGCCAAAGAAGCAGCTGTTTCTGGCTTGCATGTGACCTTTTCACCGATGGTGGACTTAGTAAGAGACCCACGCTGGGGCCGTGTCATGGAATCGACCGGGGAAGATCCTTACTTGAACAGTCGCTTCGCTGAAGCCTTCGTCAAAGGCTATCAAGGGGATGATTTGCGAACGGATTTCAACCGCGTGGCTGCTTGCGTCAAACATTTTGCGGCTTACGGTGCGGCTATCGGTGGTCGCGATTACAACACGGTCAATATGTCAGAACGCCAACTGCGAGAAAGTTATTTGCCAGGCTATAAAGCAGCCCTTGATGCTGGTGCCAAGCTGGTGATGACCTCCTTTAATACGGTAGACGGCATTCCAGCAACGGCCAATCGCTGGCTTTTCCGCGATGTTTTGCGAGAAGAATTCGGGTTTGAAGGCGTTGTGATCTCTGACTGGGCAGCAATCAAAGAAGTGATCGCTCATGGCGTAGCGGAGGATGAAAAACATGCCGCTGAACTAGCCATCAAAGCTGGGGTCGATATCGAGATGATGACGACTTGCTACACCGATAACTTGAAAGAGTTGATCGCAGAAGGCACCGTTGAGGAAGCCTTAGTCGATGAAGCGGTGCTAAGAATCTTGACCTTGAAAAATGAGCTGGGTCTATTTGAAAATCCATACCGCGGCGCTGATGAAGCCGCTGAAGCAGCCACTGTTTTGTCTCAAGAACACCGAGAGATCGCCAGCGATATCGCAAAGAAATCAATGGTGTTGTTGAAAAATGAAGGTGTTCTGCCGTTGCAGAAAACCGAAAAAGTCGCGATCGTGGGCCCAGGTGCTCACTCCCGTGATCTATTAGGTGCTTGGTCTTGGCAAGGAAAACAAGAAGAAGTAGTGACATTAGTGGAGGGTGCTCAAGCCTTGGGTGCGGATCTGTTGATCGGTCAAGAGCCCTTTGATTATTTTGCACCGTCTGAAACGGCGATCCAAGAAGCGATCGAATTAGTGAAGGCAGCCGATAAAGTGGTCTTAGCACTAGGAGAGCAGGAATGGATGAGCGGCGAAGCTGCCAGCCGCAGCGACATTCGTTTGCCGCAAGCCCAATTGTCCTTGGTTGAAACCTTAAAAGAATACAACGAGCAATTGATCGTAACTCTTTATAACGGTCGTCCTCTTGATTTGCAAGGTGTGGATGCAGCCAAAGCGATCGTCGAGGCTTGGTTCCCTGGAACCGAAGGCGGAAACGCACTTGCTCAGATCCTGTGGGGAGAATACAATCCAAGCGGTCGCTTGAGCATGTCATTCCCAGAAACCGTTGGACAAGTTCCTGTGTATTACAACGTTGACAATACCGGTCGTCCTTATGAAAGTGCACCGGATGAAAAATATGTCTCGAAATATTTGGATGTCTCCAATTATGCCAAATATCCATTTGGGTTTGGCTTGAGTTATAGCCCAGTTGCGTATTCTGCGGTGACGTTGGATCAGCCGACTATGACCAAAGATCAAACGGTCACGGCTTCCATCACTGTTACGAACCAAGGAACAGCAGCGGTCTGGGAAACGGTCCAATGCTACATTCGCGATTTAGTCGGTGAAGTGGTTCGCCCAGTGAAAGAACTGAAAGGCTTTAAGAAAATTTGGCTAGAGGCTGGCGAATCAGCAACCGTTCAATTTGAGATCACGGAAGAACTGCTGCGCTATGTCCACAGCAACCAACAATTAAGCAGTGATCCAGGGAAATTCCACATCATGATTGGTGGGAACAGCCGAGACACCCAACAAACAACCCTGCAATTAGTTAGGTAAGATAGGAAGGTTTCTATGACGAAAAAAATAGTGATGAATAACGCAAATACGACCGTGACGTTTTTACCAAACGGTGATTTATATGAGATCCAAAGTCACGGTGTAATGATCAATCAGTTGAACGGAAATGCGCTAGATGGTAGTTTGAATCAAATCTATCTACGTCTGCGTGAGGCGGGGGAGTTGTCCTTTATTCCCTTGATCGGTTCAAATGCTAACAGTGCCTTTGCCTACTCAGAAAAACAGCTGACTTGGACTGGGACGTACCAGTCCATCGATTACCAAGTTGATTTCCAATTGGCACAAGATTGCTGGTTCTGGCGGGTTCAATTGAGTGGTTCTGGGGAAGCGGAACTAGTTTACGGACAAGACCTTGGTAATGCCGCCAAAGGTGCTGTTCAATCCAATGAAGCCTATGTTTCGCAATATATCGACCATCATGTTAGCCATGATAAGGATCGCATCGTGCTTTCCTCGCGCCAAAATCAACCACAAAATGGTCAATTTCCATTAGTGGAACAGGGCAGCTTCCAAGCCTTAAAAGGCTTCTCGACGGATGGCTATCAATTTTTCGGTCGCAGCTACAAAGAAACGAATCAACCAGCTGCACTTAGCCAAGAAACGTTAGCCAATGAAGTGTATCAATACGAATTTGCCTATACGGCACTGCAAACGCAATGGTTGACGGTAAGTGAGACGCCTACGGAAATCGTTTTTTACGCAGCGGTCAAAGCCAATCAAGCGACGGCAGTCAATGAACCGCAGTTTGCACTTGAAACGCTGAAAGAAACGTATCAAGCCTTGTCCTTTGACTCGTTGCAAGCAACGGCGCAGCCACGAAAAAACTTCGGTCGACCGCTCACAGGGCTGACATTTTCCACAGAAGAAATCAACGAGCGGTTCCCGCAGCAAGAAGCAGTAGAAATCGTTGATAAGCAGCTTTATTCCTTTTTTACCCCTGACTATCACCATGTCGTGTTGAAGGAAAAAGAAGCACAGATGGAACGCTCCCATGGGCATATTTTGATGAGCGGACAAGAGTTGATCGTCGATCAACCCATTTTGAGCACGACTGTTTACATGACGGGGATGTTTAACTCCCAAATCGTATTAGGCAATACGAACATGAACAAATTGTTGAGTAATAGCCGCAACTCATTGAATCTGGTCAAACGTTCTGGTCAGCGGATCTACCTGAAAGACGGCGATCAATGGCGGATTTTAACGATGCCATCTGTTTTTGAAATGGGCTTGAATTCGGCGACGTGGTACTACAAAACAGCGGATGATGTCATTCAAGTAACGACCTTCACGAAAGCAAACGGACGCACGATCGCAACCACCATCACCAGTGAAGCAGGACGTGCCTACACCTGGGCCATCACTAATCAATTTGTGATGGGGATCGATGAAGCCGCACCGACTGCTGCTGTTACGCAAGACCAACAATTGCTCACCATCAAAGGAACAGCGGATTCACCGATTGCGGAAACTTATCCAGAATTGACGTATTATCTCCATGCAGCTCAGCCTTTTGAACTGACCGATGAAGCAATCTTCAATGTGGCCGCTGCTGATAGCACGACCGTATTGACCTTTGCAGAACAGGCGACGGTTTCCTTCGTGATCCAAGGCACACTGACTGGTGAACCCTTTGTTTCCGAAACGTTAGATCGCCAGCAAGAAGACACTGCCTATACGGCCTTTGTCGATGATTTGTTGAATCAGTTTGAATTGAAACATTCGCAGGCGGACGTTACATCCTTCAATCACTTGGCACGTTGGTACACCCACAATATGCTTGTTCATTACCTGTCTCCTCATGGTCTTGAACAGTACGGTGGTGCTGCTTGGGGGACTCGAGACGTTTCCCAAGGACCGACTGAGTATTTCTTAGCACTTAATCGTCCTGAAATGGTGGCGTCCATCATCGAGCATTTGTTTGAAAATCAATTTGCAGATGACGGCAACTGGCCACAATGGTTTATGTTTGACCGCTATGAGAAACAAAAAGCCGATGAGAGCCACGGAGATGTGATCGTCTGGCCAATGAAAGTCGTTAGTGACTATCTCGAAAAAACCAAAGATTTCGCGATTTTGGAAAAAGAACTGCCTTATACGGATCGCGCAACCTTCCTGAAAACCAAGACCAAAGCTTCTTTGTTTGATCATTTGAAAAAAGAAGTGGCGTATATCGAAGCGAACTTCTTGGAAGGAACGTACCTGTCTTGTTATGGCGATGGCGATTGGGATGACACCTTGCAGCCAAATAACAGTAAGTTGAAGAAACAAATGGCCAGCAGCTGGACCGTTGCCTTGACCTATGAAGTATTGAAAAAATTAGCCAGCCAGTTGCAGGCATTTGACCCAGAGTATGCCAAACATTTAACAGAACTGTCTAAGGGCATCAAACACGACTTTGAAAAATACATGTTAGCTGATGGCACGTTGCCAGGATTTGTCTATATGGAAGATAGCGAGCACGTGGAACTGATGGTCCATCCGACTGACAAGAAAACTGGTATCCAATACCGCTTGCTGCCGATGCAACAAAGCATGATCGGTGAGCTGTTATCTCCCGAACAAGCCGATCATCATGTGGCGATCATCAAGGAGCATTTGCAATTTCCAGATGGGGTGCGCTTGATGAATCGTCCAGCGACTTATGCGGGTGGTGTCAGCACCAATTTCAAGCGAGCAGAACAAGCAGCCAACTTTGGACGAGAAATCGGTTTGCAGTACGTTCACGCCCACATCCGCTTTACCGAAGCGATGGCGAAATTAGGTCGAGAAGAAGAGACTTGGCAAGCGCTTGGGGTCATCAATCCGATCCAGATCGCTCAACGGGTCGAAAACGCGGAGATTCGTCAAGCAAATGCGTATTTCAGCAGTTCTGATGGCGATTTCAAAACAAGGGTTGAAGCCCAAGAAAATTTTGGTAAACTTAAGGAGGCAGCAGTCGGCGTCAAAGGCGGCTGGCGCATCTATTCTAGTGGTCCAGGGATCTATATGAATCAGTTGATCAGCAATGTGTTAGGCATTCGTACCTTTGTTGATCACGTTGAACTTGATCCCGTCTTGCCAGCGGAGCTAGCAGGGTTGACACTGACGTATCGACTCTTTGATCGGCCGGTCGAAATCGTCTATCATTCGGCAAGTACGCCGAATGTATTGATCAACGGGGAAGAAATATCCACTGAGTTTGCGGAAAATCGCTACCGTCAAGGTGCGCTTGTCCTGAAGAAAGCAGCCCTTTGCGCCAAATTAAACGAAAACCAAACCAATACGATCGATATTTATCGTTAAGAAAGGAGAAGCCATGGTAGGAATCAAAGATATTGCCCAAAAAGCGGGTGTCTCCATATCCACCGTTTCGTATGCATTGAATGGCAGTCCAAAAGTGACCGAGGAAACCCGCGCGCGGATTCAAGTGATCGCAAACGAATTGAACTATGTTCCGAACATGGCTGCTCGCACACTGAAACGCAGACAAACCAACATCATCGGTGTTTATCTCGCCGATTATGCCGGAAGTTTTTATGGGGAATTGCTAGATGGCATCAAGAAAGGGCTGGAACTTTTCGGCTATGAAATGATCGTCTGCAGCGGCAAGAAATCACACTTGTTTATTCCTGAGCGGATGGTGGACGGTGCCATCATTTTGGATTGGACGTTTCCAGCAAAGGAAATCGAGCAATACGCCCAACGAGGGCATCAAATCGTCGTGTTAGACCGTGTCTTGTCTCATGAAAACATCCATCAAGTCTTGTTAGACAATAAAGGAGGGGCTGCGCTGGCGATCGATCGCTTGATCGCTGGACAAAGCCAAAAAGTCTTCCTCTTAGCAGGGCCAGAAAAAGGCTACGACAGTCGGGAGCGCTTGGAAGCCAGTACGAAAGAATTGACGCGCTTTGGTATTCCTTATGAAGTCATTCCTGGTGACTTCACGGAACCTTCTGGTTATCGAGCGGCAAAACAGCTCTTAGCAAATGATCCCCAGTTTCCCATTGATATCTTTGCCTTCAATGATGAAATGGCGATCGGTGTCTACAAATATGTCCGCGAGACCGACTATCGCATCGGAAAAGAGATCCGCATCATCGGGTTTGATAACACGGAATTAGGCGCTTTTGTGCAGCCGCGCTTAGCGACCATCTCCTATTCGAAACATCGATGGGGCATGGTGGCAGCTGAGAAAATCGTACAATCGATCCAAGGGGATCCAGTGGCGGACGAGCATATTTATACCACTTTTGTGGATGGCGGCTCATTTATTTAATTGATCCATTAAAGAAAAAAGAGTTGAAAAAGCCTCAAACAGAGAACGCTGTTTGAGGCTTTTTTTGCGTTATTTCAAAAATAACTTTACTTATTTTATCAAAATCAGTGATTTATAAAAAAAATAATAATTTTTATTTTGTTATTTTATATGCAATGGAATTTTTAAATAACGTTTTTTATTCATTTTTGATTATAACATTATCATTATCTACAGTCAGAAGATAGGAAGCGTTCTTTTAACTTATTATTTTAGGTCGTTAGAAAAGAGTTTTGTGCCGCTGAATTTTGTCAAATATTCTAACTTTTTATTTATTTTTCTCATCTTAATTTAATTATGAGTGTTGATTTATCCCTCGTTTTTTGTATGATTTATGAAAGAGAAAAGCAGTTTTTTGAAAAGAATCGATGATTCATCCTGATAATTTGCGCTTTTTTTCAATCGATGAGTAACAGATAGCTCTAAGATGTGGAAGTTACAAAAATCAGAATTATGAAAAATCAATTATAATCATAATTTTGAATGGAAGAAAAAAAGAATTATAATTCTCTTTCGCCAACTCGCTAAACTAAGAGTTGTAACACAGGGCGTGCACTGCGCGATACGTTTATTTTTTTAAGATAGGAGGGATAAAGTGAAACGGTTTTTAACAACTTTACTTGTTTTTCTACTAACATCAGGTCCGTGTTTTTCATATGCAATGGTAGTGGCACAAGCCGAAAGTGTTACAAAAACAAGTGAAGAACAAAGTATGTCTTCTTCTGACCCTGTCGTTTCATCGATCGACAGTCTGGAAGAGACGAACGAAACTGAAGTGCAAGCATCTAGTGAACCTGCTTCGACAGATTCGTCTACAGGAGCCACTGACACAGCTTCATCTGAAACAGAAGCTTCATCGGAAGCTGCAGAAGAAGTACAGGTGACCTTTCTGACAGACACGGAGCATCTATTTTCTACCGGGGAAACCCGCACTCAGATCAGCAAAAACAAAGGGGAAGCACTAAAAGAAAGTGAGTTGCCAGTTTTTGAAGATGATACTGCTTTTGAAGGCTGGTCGTTAGATGGCACGGTCTATACAAGTCAAGCGTTGACCGAATTGATTCTCACGGAGAACCAAACCTTAACTGCTGTTTTTAAACCGACGGTTAAGGCAAGAGCGGCGGACATCTCGTTGGCAGAGCAATCGATCAAAGAGATCATTGCAGAAGCCGATAAAACGAAAGTGATCGCTGTACCAAGCCCAGCTGGAGATGGATCAGCATATGCGGAATACACCAATAGTGCTGAAGGCATTCGTCAAGCGTTGTTTGATATGTATCAAAACGGCAATGGCCAAGAATTTGCTTTGTATGTTGGCTCGGGTGGATCGCTATCACTGCCAACGAATCTGACTTCAAAGACGATTCCAGCCACAGTCGATAATACGAACATGACTTTTTATGCGCTACAAGGAAAAGTCAGCCGCTTGATCATCACAGGGCATAGTGATGATCCCATCACAGATGCAACAACGTTGACCACTGGGAGTCGCACGGTTGCACTTGGCACGGACATTTACTTCGGTTCTGATGTAGTGATTCGAAACCTCAACTATAGTGGTACGAGGATGTACATGAATGGGTATAGCCTTTCATTGAACGGTGGGTCCACCGGGAATGGTCTTGCGATTTATGGGGGAAGCAACAATGGCGACCTTTCGGGAAACCCAACGATCACATTGAATGCGACAGGTTCAGGAACTTGGAATATTTATGGGGGGAATCAAAACGGTGGTACATTGACCGGGAATACAGCGATTGTCGTAAATAATACAGTAGGTAATATCAGTACGATCGCTGGAGGTGCCAATATCGGTACGATTGATGGGAATACCAGTGTCACGATCAATCGTTTGAATGGGACCTTAAGTAATTATTATGGCGGTGGTTTTGGAACAAACGCTTCCAATACAGCCAATGTGACAGGCAATGTTGAAACGACGATTCAAACCACCAATGCAAGCTTCCGTTTAAGTACTTTTGCTGGTGGCGTTCAATATGGCAACATCAATGGAACGATCCGCAGTACGATCTCGGGTGCAGGCGGTTGGTCAGGGATATCCAATCGGTTTGTAGGCGGTTCATTTTATGGAAACATCGGCTCTGACCGTTCTAAGGATGCCATCGTGACCAACCTTGATGCCAGCAGCTATTCCACTGGACGGAGTGAATTTGAAGGTGGCAATCGGAATACTGGGACCATCACAGGAAACATCGTCAACACCGTGAAAGCGGGACCGAGTGCCAGCGTCGGCGGAATTGGTGATTTTAACGGCGGTGGGGGAAACAACGTTAGTACCTTGACTCAAAGTTCAATGGGGGCTTCGAATACGACGACGTATGACAATTATACTCCTGAGCAACGAGCAGCACTGGCAGAAGCAGCGGCAAGTTTTAAAGTTTATGGCGATATCACTTCTCATCTAGTCAGCGGTTCCTTTTCAAACGGTGCGATTTATTCGACGGCAGCTGGTCGAGGCGGCTATGTTGAGGGAAATACGACGATTGAAGTTGGTACGATCACTTCGGATGGTAGTCCTGGGGGAGATGGGATTGCTTACACAGGAACCAGACCGACAAATCTAGATTACTCAACGAGCAATAAAACGAGAGGCTATTCATCTGGATGGGATATCGTTGGTGGCGGCGGTTATCCAGGAACAGCTTGGGATATCTATATTAAAGGGAATACCAAAACGATCTTGAATAACACGGTTGCTCGCTGGACCTACGGTGGTTCCTTCTCAGGTGTCATTGAGGGAAATTCTTCCAATACTTTGAACTCTGGGATCGTCGATACGCTAGAAGGAACAGGCTATACTGGACGCCGTGTTTACGGAGATGGACGAACGACAGTAAATAATGGGCAAGTAGACTGGTTTTTATCTGGTGGCGGCTGGGATGACTTATTAGTGACCGGCAATGTCGCAGTAACGGTTTATGATGGGGTGATCAATGCCTCACTCGGTGCCTCTTATGGTGTCGCTTCTTCCCACACCATTAACGGAAACTCAGATAATCGAGTGTTTGGCGGAAACTTCTCAGGTACTCCGCGTACAGGGTCTAATGGTTTTTCAGGCGGTGTTACGAACAATGGACGGTTATTAGGAAATGCCAGTTTGACATTGGATTTGAGAAATTACGATGGTGAGTTTGCCCTTCCTTCTGGAACGAACATCTCAGGCGGTAATCCGTTTAACAGTACAAATATCGTTGGGACCGACAGCTCCAATACGATTACATTGAACATTTACACAAAGCCGGGGTCAGATGCGCTGAATGGGGCAACGATCTATGGTGATGGCGGACGGACTGCTAGCAATACAAGAAGTGGCAAAATTTATATGAATATCCAGGCGGAAGGATCAAGTATCGGGAATTTATACACCACGTATTATTCCAATATTTCTTCCAATCAAATTTTAAGAGATGTCGAGATGCGACTTCAAGGAGCCAAAAGTATCAATGGGATCTCAGGCGGAAACGCGTCAGATAACTTTACGAACACGATCGTAGCCAACAGCAGTAATCAAGTGAAGATGAACTTTGGTGAAAATGTCGATGGGACAGCTTCTTATCAAACTGATCCAATCGCTGTGACGGGTCTGGGGATCGTCAACTTTACCGAATTGAATGTGACAAACGGCATCAAGCTGATGGCCAATGGGGGAGACATCAAAAATGGCCGTTCAGCGACTGCTGCCAATCACGCAACGACCTATCATCAGTTCGGTGACATCCATCTTTCCAAAGATGCTGGTATCGGGATTTCTTCCGCAACGAATTTGATTTCAGGAGCGAAGTTAACGGTAGAAGACAAAGGGACGATCGAGTCGCCGCCGGGAACGGGGCGAATCAATCTCTCGGATTTCGCCACACCAGATACGGACAAAGATCATTTAACGTGGCTGAAAACGACGACCAATGATGCAGGTTCTCGAGTCAACAGTCAAGGAACGTGGTTTGGTGCGGTTAGTGCCTATCAAGTACTGACCATAAATCCAACTGCTGCTAATGCTGCAGCAATCACGCCAATCAATTTCAGCGGGATCGAAAAAGCGACTGGGAAAACCTTCATCGGGGACAACGATGTGACCAATGCAGCCAATGGGTACGGTATTGCAATACCAGGTTCGATCATTAACTACGAAGTCGAAACACCCGGAGTCGCGAATGGGATCGGTGCCATTAGTCACAATGTAACGGCAGTCAAAGAGAACAATACGCCGCTGACTTTGCAAGCATGGGGAACTGAGCAGGCGGGGACACAGGTGCAAAAAGGGCGTTTATTGATTCCTTACACGGTAGCGGAATTGCCAACATTGACGTTCACACCAGAAACCCAAACGTCCGGTTCATGGGTCTATGCGGGTCAAATCAAATCCAGCAAGCTGGATAGCACGGAGCAGCAGTTGACGGAACAACCAGATTCAGAGCCAGTTGATTGGACGAGTCCTGATGGGGAGTATAGTTACGATATCAGTGTCCGCTACTCAAATAAGGCGGAAGTCCAAGCCCGCAATGTGATCCTTACAGAGCAAGAGGCACAATCGCTGACAAAAGAACAAGCCGTGACTTATCTCGAAGCCAGCGGGCGTCCTTTCTTTAAGGATACGCTGACAGATGAGGTCTTAGCTGCGATTCAAGAACCGTTAGAAACAGCGGTCTACCGCAAACAAGCGGTCACTTTTTCCGTAGGGGAAAACGATCAGAATCAGGCAGAAACTACCGTGAATCTGGTGGTGGTCAAAAATGAAAGTGTCATTTCTGCTGATCGGCAATTTGCCGTCTATGCAAAAGATGTCCGTTTGACCTTACCAGAAGCAACGGCACTGACAGATGAAGCCGCTTTGGCAGACTATACCCAAGCAACCACGATTTTTGCAGATAATCGGGCAAATGTACCACCGACTGTCGATCCACAAGCTTTTGCCGCGATCCAGCAAGCAACGGAAGCTGAGCTGTTGAAAAATGTGTCAACGGCTTACCATTATGAAGCAGGCAGTCAACGGGCAGAAAAAGTCGTCAATGTCGCAGTTGCCGGCGAGCTTATTTTAAGCAGTGTGCCAACAGACTTTGATTTTGGGCAGCAGAAAGTTGCCACAGAAACACAAGATTATTGGCCAACGATTATAGGCGAGCTAGCAGTGAAAGATACGAGAGGGTCCGAACGGAGTCCATGGCGCTTGACGGTCAAAGAGCAACAGCCATTAACGGATGGGACAGATCAATTAACCGATGTCTTCCGCTTTGTGACAAACGGTCAAGAACAGATGATAACCAGTGGGGAAATGATCATCGAGGAAACGGAATTGACAGAAAATGGCACATACGTCGTGAACCAGCACTGGGGCGAAAGTCAGAATGAAGGAATCAAGCTTACCGTTCCAGTCGAACAGCAAAAAGTCGGGGACTATCAAGGAACCTTGAGCTGGCAGCTAGTTTCGGCACCTGGCAACCCATAAAGGCAGGAAAATAAATGAAAAAAATCATGATCGGTATTATTGCTGGCTGTCTATTAATGTTTCCTCAGCTCGTTTCAGCAGCCGAAGCAGGTGCCTATGACAGCAATGGCATTACTTCCTTTTTCGGTGTCTATGAAGAACCAGTTGAGGAGCCAGAAGAGCCCGTAAAAGAACAGCCAGGGAATAAACAAGTAAATCAAAAAGGCAACAACATTCTGCCGGCAACAGGGTCGGATCACTTTAATAGCTATCAAAGCAGTGGTCTTGTCGTTTTGTTGGCAGCAGGAATCATTTTAATCAAAAGGAGAACAAAAAATGAAAAAACTTTTCTTGACGGCAGGCATTCTATTGATGAGCACTGCTCTGTTACCAACAACCGTTAATGCCGCTGAATACACCTCAAATGGAGCAATCACTTTTGAAGCGGACCCGAATCCAACCAATCCAGTTGATCCGACCGATCCAGAAAAACCAGTGGATCCCGTCGATCCAACCGATCCAGATGGACCAAACCCTGGAACAGCTGGACCATTATCGATCGATTTTGCTTCAAGCTTTCAATTTGGCAACCAACTGATCACTTCCGAAACAAAAGATTATTACGCACAGCTGCAAGAGTTCACAGCTGGCGCTGCTGGACCAAACTATGTGCAAGTAACAGATAAACGAGGAACACAAGAAGGCTGGTCATTGAGCGTTGTGCAAAACGGACAATTCAAAACGGCTGATGACGAAGAACTAGTCGGGGCTTCATTATCGATCGCCTCAGGTGCAGCAACTTCGGTCACCGATATGCAGTATGCACCAACGGTTACGGCAATTCATACCTTTGTACCCGATAGTGAAATCACATTGGTCAACGCACCTGTCGGAAAAGGAATGGGCACTTGGATCTACAAGTTTGGGAACAATGCAACGGAAGGGTCAACGGCAGTAAAATTAAATGTACCAGGCAGTTCCGTAAAATTAGCCAAAGAGTATCGGACGACATTGACTTGGAATTTAAAGAATGTCCCTGAAAGCAATTAAAATCACTGATTTTCAGTAAAACAGATAAAGGAGTGTCAAATAGAAATGAAAAAAACAGCATGGGTCTTTTTAAGTCTTGCCGTATTGGCAGCAGCGAGTGCAGCAACTGAGGTTTCAGCAGCTGAAGCGGCTTCTTACACCTCAAATGGGGCGGTTGATTTTATTCCAAATACCGATCCGACGAACCCAGTCAATCCAGAAAATCCAGATCCAGAAAACCCAGTCAATCCTGTGGATCCAACCGATCCAGATGGACCAAACCCTGGAACGAATGGACCATTATCGATCGATTATGCCTCTAGCTTAGATTTTGGTGTCAATAAAATCTCCAATAAAAACGAAGTCTATTATGCACGAGCACAAGGGTATTTGAATGACGATGACACAGTTTCTACATTAAAAACTGCCAATTATGTTCAAGTAACGGATAATCGCGGTAGTAATGCTGGTTGGCGGTTGTCTGTGAAGCAAAATGGTCAATTCAAAAACGAATCGACGTTGAATCAAGAATTGACTGGTTCTGTCATTACCCTAACAAGTCCTGCCGTTAAATCAAATGCGATCGGCGTTACTGCTCCAGTGGCAGAAGCGACGATCACATTGGATGCAGCAGGTGCTGAATCAGTGGTGATGACCGCAGCAAATCAAACGGGTGCTGGAACATGGGTCAACGCTTGGGGAAGCGTTGAGACGGTCACTGAAATAGATAAGGATGGCCAAGAAGTACAAGCAGATGTTACCAAAGCAGTCGCACTTTCTGTACCCGGCAGCACACCAAAAGATGCCGTTAGCTACACGACTACACTAACTTGGGTATTATCAGATACACCAGGAACGGAAGGATAAGGAGTATAGACATGAAAAAAACACTAGCATTTCTCTCAGTATTAGGGCTAAGCTTCGCTGCTCCTGTGCTGGCACAAGCAGCGGACAGCGCAGAATACAATTCAAACGGACAGATCACTTTTGAACCAAATACAGACCCAACCAATCCAATCAGTCCAACAGACCCAGATCCAGAAAATCCGATCAAACCAGTTGACCCAACGGACCCAGATGGACCAAATCCAGGAACCAACGGACCGTTATCGATTGATTTTGCTTCAAGTCTTTACTTTGGTACGCAAAAAATCACCTCAAAAACAGAGATCTACCATGCGGAAACCCAAAAATACGTAGATTCAGCAAATGTGAATCAAGAAGGACCAAATTTTGTCCAAGTGACAGACAATCGGGGAACAGAGAGCGGTTGGACATTGAATGTTCGCCAAAATGGTCAGTTCAAAACAGCAGAAGATCAAGAATTGACCGCCGCGCAAATTCGCTTGACGAAGGGAACTGTAGTAACACCTTCCTTGTCACCAAAACCATCAAATGTGAGTTCAACGATCACATTGAATCCAAATGGTGCCCAATCCTTAGTGATGAGTGCCCAAGATGGCGAAGGGGCAGGGACCTATCTAATGAGCTGGGGCGATAGTTTAGCTGCAGCTATGGATAGCATTGAGTTGGAAGTTCCAGGCTCAACGACAAAATATGCCAGCCAATACAACACCACGTTTACTTGGTTACTGACAGACACACCAACAAACCCATAAGTACCAGCTTTCTCCTTGAACCCTTTCGTGGTTTAAGGAGAATACATAGAAAGAAGGGACATCCATCATGAAAAAAATCAACCAGCTTTTGGCGCTCCTATTCGCAAGTATTTTCTTTTTTGTACCAACGATAGGAACCGCTTCTGAATTTAACTTTGCCGTCAATCCCGTAATTCCAGAAAATCAAATCGATAAAGAAAAAACTTATTTTGACTTGAAAATGGCGCCGGGTACGGTACAAACCGTTGAAGTTCAATTGCGTAATGACACCGATCAAGAGGTCGTCATCGCGCCAGTGATCGCTTCAGCTACCACAAACTTAAACGGAGTCGTGGAATATGGCGAAAACGACATCGAAGCGGACGAAACCTTGCCTTATGATATGGCTGATTTGATTGAAGTGGATGAAGAGATCACGATCCCCAAACAATCCCAAATCACCTTGCCCTTAAAGATCACCATGCCTTCAGAATCCTTTGAAGGGGTCATCGCAGGTGGATTGACCTTAAAAGAGACGACAGAGGAAACCGATACTGCTGACAGTGAAGAAGAGCAAGGGTTAGCTATCAAGAATGAGTATGCCTATGTCGTTGCGATTTTACTGCGTCAAAACACAACAGAAGTTTCACCGGATCTAAAACTGCTGGATGTTGGACCAAGTCAAGTCAACGCCCGAAATACTATCAATGTCACCCTTCAAAATCCTGAAGCAGCTTACTTGAATTCATTACGCCTGATCAATGAAGTGAAGAAAAAAGGTGATAGCGACGTCTTGTATTCTTCGGATACCTCACGAATGCAAATGGCACCTAATTCCAACTTCTCGTACCCAATCTCTTTAGAAGGACAACGTTTAGAAGCAGGGACCTATGTGTTGACTTCCGTTGCTTATGGTGGAAAAAGCGATGAAGGGCAATACAAAATTGAAAATGAAGAAGGCGAAGAAGAAAGCTATCTCTATAAATGGACCTTCGAAAAAGAATTTACAGTGACGGGAGAGGTCGCACGTGATCTTAATAAGAAGGATGTGACGATCGAAACAGATTACACATGGCTTTATTTCTTGATCGGCGGACTGTTGCTACTACTCGCCTTGCTGCTGCTTTTATGGTACCGACGAAAGAAAAAAAATGAAACGGATGAAGCGTGAGCGCCTTGAGAAATGCTTGATCGATGGGTTGATCATCGTAGGTATCCTTTTGCTGGCACTGCCTTTTCTCAAAGAAAGCATCGTCAGTTGGCAATTACGCACCACGCAATTGACGATAGCCACCCAACTGCCGGCAACGATCCCAGAAGAAGAAACGATCCAAATGCCAGCTCTGTCAGATGTATTGGCGCCTCAGCCGACAACGATCACTGGGTACGGCTTTGTCGCAATCGAGGCGATCGATTTCCAGCAGCCGCTGTTGGTGGGACTAACGAATCAACAGCTGCTGAGAGGCGGCGTCGTGATGTTTCCCGAACGTTCGTTGAAAAATAGCAATTTTGTCGTTTTAGGGCATCATCTTGGCAGACAAAGTTTGTTATTTGGTCAGTTGCTAGAAGCACAGGTGGGGATGGAAGTATCAGTGACCTATCTCGAGGAGAGCCAACAGTATATCATCACGGATAAAAAAATCGTAGACGAGTCGGACTTGTCGGTGCTAGAGGAAGAACAGACATCAAAATTGACCTTGATCACTTGTCCTACACCTACTCGAACAGAAGAACGGTACGTGCTGACAGCGATTCCTGTTGAGCAGGCAACTGCCGATCATCCACAAAAACCAGCGGCGACAATTAGCACGCCGAAAGCAGCAAAAGTGATGGTTGAAAAACAAGAAACGGTATGGAAACAACAATCAATGAAAAATTGGTTTCTTTTATTTGTTATTTTATTTATAATTAGTGGATGTCTGCTGGGCGCCCATAAGTTGTTGGACCGTTCAGCGTCGTAGAAACATCATCAGAAGATGCGCTGATGATAAGGAGGGTGAATAAAATGAAACGCAGATTTGGCTTTGTCATTGGTGCGTGCATGATTATCGGAATGATCGATCTTGTTACAGAACAAGTCGTTTTTGCGACCATTTATAATCCGCTGGACCCCTCAGAAGAAATCGTCCCGACGGACCCACCAGAAGAAATACCAGAAAAAGTGGAGGAACCGCCAACTGAAATGGAAGAATCCAAAGAACAACCCGCGCCTGAACCAGAAACCGTTCCGAAAAAAGAGCCGGAGCGATCCTCACTGTCAGAAAGCAGTTTTTTGGAAAAGCAAAAACATTTTGCCCAACGAGTCATGCTGGAGGATGTCTTTGCGCCGGATCGTTTGAACGTCGATCTAGCACTGCCAGGAAATAATACAGATGGTGATGGCGATGATAAGCCTTCTTATCTTGCCAGCTTGTGCTACTTATTTTCAGGAAACGTCCTTTATGGCCAAAAAAACAATGGAGGCTTGAAAACGCATGTTTGTGACATTTTTGAATAAGGCGGACAAACGAAAACTGGTGATGCTGCAATATTTGGAAAACGCAGTCGCTCTTTCGGAAACGAAGGAAACATTGATGGATCAATTGACCATGTCGGAATTTTTGATCAACAAAACCGTTCAAGAATTGAATCTTGATTTTTATGAACTTGGATTGAACGAGGAATTTGAGATCGTGACCGATGGGACGGTCATTAAACTGAATGCCTCGGGGCTGGCAACTTCCGATACACTGCTGACCTATTATTTGGATCAAGCGTTGAAATTTTCCATGTTGAAAGAATGTTTTTTTGAGCAATTGTCTTCTTTATACGAATTTGCCACCAATCACTATTTAAGCCATAATCCCGTCTATAAAGAATTTAAACAGTTCAAACTGATCTTGAAAGAATATGATATTGAAGTGACGAAAGAATTTCAGCTGGTTGGGGAGGAAAGTGAGATCAGGGAATTTATTTTTCTCTTTTTTATGAAGGAATACTATCTGAATCATTCGCCTTTTCCAAAAGAAATCCTGGAAAAAGAAAAGACCTTTGATCGTTTTAATGAAAGCACCTGGCTTAAACCAGAACAGTCTGCTCGCATGCGGATTCGCAAGAAACATTATCTAGGAATCGTTTTGGCACGGATGACGAATGGTCATTACCTGCAAAACAGCGTGGAAAATGATTTAGTCTTGCCCAAACATCTCGTGATCATTGAGGAATTGAAACGCTGGCTGCAGGAGATTTTGACGATCACCGATCAAGAAGTGCTAGAGCGTGAAGCTCGAGATATTTTGCGCTTTTTGATCGTTGAGGGCTGGCTGATCGACAACAATAGCTACATCGATCAAGAACAAACCTATATCCAACAATTAAACGAGCATTTTATTCAAGCCGTCCAACAGCAGTTTTCCTTAACCGCGGACACGTTGGCACTTCTTCATGCTGAAACGACAACGATCCATTATCAGCTCTTGTCGTTTTCCTTTAGTTCTCGCTATGAATACCAATATATGGATGTGACGTATTTTCTTGAAACCTATCCAGAATATGCTGCCTTTTGCCGTAACTATCTGGAAGAAAGCCGCAACCGGCCGATCTTATGGAACAATAAAGAGTTTTTGTTTTTCAGGTACCTGATTCTGTTGATTTCCACGATTCCGCTAAAAGAGATTTTGGTTCCCTTGTATGTCTGCGTGGACTTTTCATTTGGCGATTCCTACAATCAGATGATCCAAAAGAATATCGAAAAAATCCTCGATTTAAATGTCCAATTCCAAAGTTACCCAGATGATCATACGCATCTGATTCTTTCAAACTTACCCTTTTATGGTGCATTGGGGATCGACCATATCTTATGGCTGGCACCACCTAGACCCATCGACTGGGCCAATTTCACTGAAAAAGTCAGTGTGATTCGAAGAGAACAGTTTCAAACCAAAATGGCACAATGAGCAACCTGCCGTTTAACTATCGAAAGCAACGTCTGCCTCAAATGGAGGCAGGCGTTTTTTGTAGAAACCTGTCCTATTTAAAAAGCGCCCAGAAATCTATTGCTCTGATGAAGGTTTCGAGGAAGGTCTGTGAAAAAGGACCATTTGATAGGATTTTTTTTTGCAGGAAAATTTGGTATGATAGAAAGAGAAGAAAAAGAGGTGCCCTATGATGGATGGGAAACAAACGAAGGCTGTGATTGGCCAGACATTGATCACCCTTTGTGAGACCAAAGAAGTGAATAAAATCAGCGTACAGGAGATCGCCGAAAAGGCGCAAGTCAATCGGCAGACGTTTTACTACCATTTTCCTGATAAAAAAGCTTTGATCCAATGGATCTATCGGCAAGATGCCCTGATTTTTTTGACGACAGAAGATGTCTCCCTTGATAACTGGGAAGAAGCCGCCTTGCGCATGCTGAAAGCAATGAAACAAGCGCCGGCCTTTTACCGCAAATCACTGGCTTATGACCGCGAAATCTTAATGAACGGATTTCTACAGATCACAGAACCGCTTTTTCAGCGCTTGTTCTTGGAGGTCGATCAAGAGCAACAATTGACGAAACAAGACATTCTATTTTATAGCCGGTTCTTTTCCTACGGCTGCGGAGGTATTTTGGAAAATTGGATTCACAACGACTTTCCAGAGACCCCTTTAGAGATTGCAACGCAATTGTTTCGTTTGGCGAAGGATGTGGAATTTTTTGGCCACCAAATCTATGAAAAAGAGGAGCAGTGAGCGATGACGAAAGTTTTATTTGTTTGTTTAGGTAATATTTGCCGTTCCCCCATGGCAGAAGCTATTTATAAAGCAGAAATAGCAAAACGCAATTTGGATTGGCAGATCGATTCGGCAGCGACCAGCTCATGGGAAGTCGGACATTCTGCTCATCCCGGAACCAAAAAAAGATTGCGTCAAGCAGACTTATCCAGCGAGGGACTCATTTCACGGCAGATCACAGAAGCAGACTTTGCCAAATTTGACTGGATCATCGGCATGGATCAAAGCAATGTTGAAACACTTCAAGCGCTGGCACCTGCCGATACCACCGCAAAGATCCGTTCGTATTTGAGTGTTGTTCCTGGTAAAGAAACCGCGGAAGTACCAGATCCTTATTATACAGGAGATTTCGAAGAGACCTATCAACTGCTACAAGAAGGAATTCCTTTTTGGCTAGAGGTTATTTCTTCTGAAAAATAAGGCGTGTTCGCTTGTATTTTACCAAAAATTTGCTAAAATAGAACCATGGAAATGCGAACGTATGTGTGGTTTTTATAAACTGCTGCAACGCGCAGAAAGGAATGTCCAATGGAAAAGAAACCATCGCCCATCAAACAATTGGGCAAACTCATTGTGATGACATCCACAACGTTGCTGGATACCTTTTTCAGTGATGATGCTGACAAGAAGAATCAGTCTGAAAAAGTCAAAGAAATCCAGCGAACGCTGCAAGAGGCAGCCGCTGCCAAGCACCTGGTCGTGCTGCAAGTAAAAACAGAGAAATTGGGTGGTTTTGAAACCGTTACCGGCTGGATCGTCGGCAAAACGGTAGCAAAAGAACAAGTTGTCTTGAAATTACAAAGCGACCGTCAGCAGCTGCGGATTATTCCCCTGCATCATGTGCTGAAAGTTAGCACCTTGAATACAAAACCTGGCTTGTAAACAAGCCTGTGCATAGCAAAAAAACCGCTGCGTCATTAGACACAGCGGTTTTTTTATTGCTGGTTAAGCGTGCTTGTTTTTGACTTCTGCGAGTCGCCAAGCGGTCATCACAGCGATCAGTTCGTAAGGGATCGGCTGTGCAAAAGGAAACTGAACCGCCCCTTTACTGGTTTTGTAGGGTTGTAGGTCTTCTTGGAAGGCCGTGATCGCAGAAGGCGTGGGATAAAAGCCAAGATGCTGTTTGGCGCAGGCAAAATGCACGATATTTTCTCCCTGATGATAGGTAGGCATTTGATAACTGATTTTTTCAACCGCTTCAGGTAAAACGGCTTTGATGGTTTGACGGACCTTTTTTAAAGTCGCTTGTCGTTCTGCTGGAGCTGCTGCAATGTATTGGTCAACTGTCGTAATGGCTTTTGTCATAGGACACCTCCTGGCTTTAGTATACGGCAAACCCCGTAAGAAAAAAAGGAGCCTGTCAGTGGGTAGCTGACAGGCAAGGAGTAAAAATGAAAAGTGTTAGTTAGGGTTGTTTGTTGGGTTATGTATACTATACTGTCCAAATATGAATTTTTTGTGGAGAAAAGATTGGAAAGTGTTTAAGTTTGCTGGCTGCGAAAAGAAGCAAAAAAAGACCCGTCGGTGGGTGGCCGACGGGAAGGAGTTAAAAATGAAAAAGTGTTAGTTAGGGTTGTTTGTTGGTATACATAGAGTATACGAGATAAATATGAATATTTTGTGACAAATCTTTTCGGAAGTTCTTAAGAAACCGTAACGGTTTGATTACAGAGAAAGGTTCTTTTCATCAAAACGGTTTTTCAAGGTACGATACAAATCAATGTATTGCCGATCATCTGCCGCATAATCCCAAATATAACTCATTTTTTCTGGTTTGAGTTTTTTCATCAACTGATTGGAACTAACGATGACATCATAGTTTTCTTGCTGGTTTAGATCATAAGGTTCTGCTGCTACGAAGGTCAAGTCATGTAAGAATTGATTCAATCCTTGAACGACTAAGAAATTGTCTTCTAACGCAACCCCTACCCGTAAACGATTCGAATAACGGATTTGATCATAAAACGGCAGCAGGGCGTGAGTATACATCGTTGCCATCTGCTCTTGGTTTTCATCGTTGATATAGTCCACCGCGGATTCTTCGCGATAACTCGTTAAGAATTCATCGATTTTTTGCTGCAGCTGCTCTTCAGCAGACCCGCGATTGATCGATGGCGTCAGCAAGCGATAGATATTTGGAAACGGCTGACGGAAAACGTAGTTGCCGAAAGTCACATTGATTAAATTGCCCACGACCAATGGCTCATCTAACAGGCCAGGTTGTGAAGCAAAGAAGGTTGCTTTCATCTCTGCTAACAAGTCTGCGACTAATGGATAAACTGGGTTTTGTTTGCTTGAAAAGAATTGCAAGGTTTGTTGCAACGCTTCTTCTTCAGGACTCAAATAGAATGGGAAGATTTGCGCCATCAAGTAAATAAACCCTGATTCGCCTTTTAATTGTTTGTCTGTCATTGAAACTTCAGGATCAACGACTTGTGTCAAACGCTCAAAATCGAAATATGGATTATTTTTCATTAGGAAATTGTACCGCTTGTCGTATTTGGCAAAATTTCCTTTTTTGATTCGTAAAAGAATCAAGGCGGCGAAATACTTCAACTCTAATCGGCCAAGATAAGAATGAGTCATTGGGAAGTACTCCGTGAATCGATCCACCATTTTTTCTGTCTCACTCTCAGCGATCGCAAATGGCCATTCTATTCCACGAGTACCTAACCAAATGATATTGAATAGGGAGAGCCGCACAAGACGCTCATCGCCCACCAAGTTTGATTCAGTGTACGTAAAGCGAAGCTGAAATTGCTTCAAATGTTTTTTTAGATGTTCAAATTTGCGAGACACCGTTGAACGACTGACATCGTATTTTGCACAAAAATCCGTGATCGTAGGATGGTCTTCATTCAGCATGTAAAGAACATATAAGAACGGAACGCTTTTATTCAATAAATAGAAGCGGTATTCATCGATCGTTACCGCGATATTCTGAGGCTGTAATTTACCGCCACGACCGAGTATCGACATATGATCCGGAGTTAACTCAGTTAGATCTTGGTCGATCTCAGTCAACTCTATAAAAGCTTGTTGGTAGCTTAACTCCATTTCCTTTGCCAATTGTGCGATTGGGTGGCTAGGGTTTTGCAGAGTCAGCATACGCCGGAATATTTTAAATTTAATTAATGTTTGCGGGTCCATCATAAGTTCTTCATAAAACATAGGTATCCTCCTTTGTGGCTCTATTGTATCTTTTTTTTACGAAACTGTCAGTCTTTTTAATCAAAAAAATAGCCTACCCTTTAAAAAAAGGTAGGTTATTTTCATCTTTTTAACTAATTTAGGCTGAAACAGGGTCTTTTTTGAACCACGACCATAGCAAACCGATCAAAAATCCGATCGCAGCCGGTACGACCCACCCCATCCCGATTTGGAAGAAGGGCAGATATTCTGACGCAAAAGACAAGATTCCTTGCACGAAAGCGTTGTTGGTAATCAGTGCAGGACTTGCATTTAAACCGTCGATGATTGCAGCGATCAATGTGAAGTATGTCGTCATTCGATAGACACTGGCACGATGATGAAACAAGGGACTGATGATCGCCAACAAAATCAACGTGATCGCCAGTGGATAGATAAACATCAAGACTGGAATAGAAAACTCAATGATATTGGTCAAACCGACATTGGCGAAGATCGCTGGCAAGATACTTGTCAAAGCGATAAAGAACCCGTAGCTTTGCTTGGGAAACAATCCAGCAAAGGTTTCGGAAAAAGCCGTGATCAAACCAATGGCAGTTTTTAAACAAGCGGAGATAACGATCAAAGCCAACAGCAGACTGCCGACAGTGCCAAGGTAATGGTTGGCGATTTGTGCTAAAGCGATCCCCCCGTTTTCGCTGATAGGAAATTGCCCTAGACTTTTGGTTCCCATATAAGAAAGTAAGGTATAGATGATCCCCATCAACACGATGCTGACAGAACCAGAAAGGATCGTGTCTTTTGCGACTGTCGTGGGTTTTTCAACCCCCATATTGCGAATCGTCGAGACGATGATGATCCCGAAGGCTAAAGATGCCAGCGCATCAAGGGTATTGTAGCCGTTGGTGAAACCAGTAAAGAATGCATCGCTTTGATAGCTAGGATAGATCGGCGCATCGCTGATGGTTCCTAGAGGTTGCCAAAAAGCAAAAAACAGCAAAACGCCTAGTAAGACCAGAAATAATGGATTCAAAAATTTCCCTACATAATCTAAGATTTTGCTTGGTTTACGAGAAAACCACCAGGCAGCGCCAAAGAAGAGGGCAGAAAACAACGCCAATAACCAAGTTTGCATGTCAGATGAAACATGGGGAGCGATCCCGATCTCATAAGAAGTGGTAGCCAAACGGGGCAAAGCAAAGAACGGCCCGATCACTAAATAAAGCAAAATCGTAAAAATAAGTGCGTAGCGTCGATTGATTCGAGAAGCTAATTCAAAAACACCGCTGCTCTGGGAAACCCCAATGGCGATCACCCCTAAAAACGGTAAGCCGATCCCTGTTACTAAAAAGCCAAGATTGGCCAAGCCGACATTCGCACCGGCTTCTTGTCCCATGTGGACTGGGAAAATCAGATTTCCCGCACCAAAGAAAAGACCAAAAAGCATTGATCCAACATACATATAATCCTTAAACTGTAACTTTTTTTCCATAAATGAAAGCTCCTATAATTCCTTAGTTTTAAAAAAAATAACAAAGTTTCTAACAAATAGCAATGGTTTTTTGTGATTTTTTGATAAATTCTGACAATTGTCGTTTAGAGAATAAAAAAACACTTAGCATTGAATTCTTCCAAGCGTACTGAAAAAGGACGAAAAAGCTCGGAAGAAGACCGCTAAGTGTTTCAAGACAGAAAATTAATTCAACACACGGGAAAGGAATTCTTTGGTGCGCTGTTCTTTTGGATGAATAAAGATATCTTCAGGAGTCCCTTGTTCGGCAATGACACCTTGATCCATAAAGATGACCCGATCAGACACTTCTTTGGCAAAGCCCATTTCGTGGGTAACGATCACCATCGTCAAGCCAGTATGAGCTAACGTATTCATGGTCTTCAACACTTCACCGACCATTTCTGGATCCAGTGCAGAAGTCGGCTCATCAAACAACATGACATCTGGATTCATCGATAAGGCACGGGCAATGGCTACCCGTTGTTTTTGTCCGCCTGAAAGCTGGGAAGGCTTGGCGTTGGCATATTGAGCCATACCGACTTGCTCCAGATTTTCTTTGGCAGTCGCTTCTGCTTCTTTGCGATCACGTTTCAAAACAGTGACTTGGCCCGTCACGCAGTTTTCTAATACATTCATATTGTTGAATAGGTTAAAGGATTGGAAAACCATTCCTAGATGCGTACGGTATTTCGGCAAGTCGTAGCCTTTTTCCAGCACATTTTCACCTAAGTAGATGATTTGCCCACTGGTTGGTTTTTCTAACAAGTTGATGCAGCGAAGAAGTGTGGATTTTCCTGAACCAGAAGAACCGATGATCGTGACAACTTCTCCTTTATTAACAGACAAACTGATGTCTTTTAAGACTTCGTTGTCGCCAAAACTCTTTTTTAAATGGTCAATTTCAATGATTGCTGACATGTTCTTCCTCCTTATTCGTTCGGGTTGATGTCTTCTAATTTGACATACGCACTGGGACCATCCATTTTGCGTTCAACAAAGCGCAAAATCTGGGTGGCACTGATGGTCAAGACTAAGTAGATCACACCGATGATCGCAAATGTTTGGAAGTATTGGAAGTTCGTTCCAGCGGCTGATGTACCTTGGAAGAAGAGGTCCGCAACACTGATGACACTTAAGACAGCAGTATCTTTGATATTGATAATGATCTCATTTCCGGTAGCTGGTAAAATATTGCGCATTACTTGCGGCAACACGACTTTGATCATGGTTTGCCAATGGGTCATTCCGATGGCTTGAGCTGCTTCAAATTGACCGTCATCTACAGCAAAAATCCCTCCACGAACGATTTCAGACATGTAGGCACCCGTATTGATAGAAACGATCAGCACAGCTGCCAGCGTGCGATTCATGGAGACACCAAAGGCTAGAGCCGTTCCGTAGAAAATAACCATTGCCTGAACCATCATTGGGGTACCGCGGAAAACTTCGATATAGATGGTCAGCAGGCCGTTGACGATTCGTTGGAAGAAACGTCCTACTGGATTTTCTGAAAGCGGCAGTGTCCGGAAGATACCGACTAAAAGACCGATGATTAATCCGATGATCGTTGAAAGGATCGCGATGAATAAGGTCAAGCCAGCGCCTCGTAAAAAGAGCATGCCGTAATCATCAATGATTTTTTTGAAATCAGCGATCAGACCTTGATCCGCCGTTTCTCCGCTGGCATCTGCAGGCTGATCTAAGACTGCTTGATCCATCAGGGAAACCCGTTCTTCTTCAGAGATTCCTGCAAGGATCTCATTGACTTTTTCAACATCGGGATCGCCTTTGCGCATCCCGACTGCTACTTGGACGTCTTCTGGATTGGTTTCAAAACCTGCTCCTTCATCGAACTCGACCATCTTCAAATCAGGATTTGCTCCGACGGCAGTGACGCCTTCTGGTCGTTCGCTGACGTAGCCGTCAATGATGCCCGAAGCTAAAGCAACGCGCATGGAGGAGAAGTCCCGCATGGCTTGTTCTTTTTGGACCTCAGGGATTTGATCAATGACCGTATAATGGAAGGTATTCAGCTGAGCAGTGATTTTTGCCCCCGAAAGATCGGCGAGGCTTTTGGCATCGGCGAATGCTCCATCTTTACGTACTACGACCACCAAGTCGGATTCATAGTAAGGATCGGTAAAATCAATTTGCTCGCGGCGTTCGGCCGTTGGTGACATACCAGCGATGACGGCATCGATAGTCCCCGCCTGTAAAGCTGGCGGCAGACCGTCCCATTGGGTTTTAACGATCACTAATTCCTTGCCTAAACCTTCAGCGATTCGTTTTGCGATCTGGACATCGTAACCGCCGGCAAACGCCGAGCCTTCTTCCCCAGAAATCGGCACGGCACCATTGGCGTCCGTCGTTTGCGTCCAGTTGAAGGGGGCATAGCCTGCCTCCATACCGACACGGAATTGTTCCGCAGGCGTTTGGTCATCCGCTTGCACGGTTAGGGGCAGCTGAATGAGGGTTAGACAGAGGGCGAAGACCGCCCAGATCCAATTATTTTTTTTCATTTTATCTCTTTCCTTTCACGAGTTGGACAAGCAGGTAAGGATGAAAAAGCAAAAAAACAGCCGTACTCCATGATTGGAAAACGGCTGTTGACAGGTCATCGTCGACAAACCTTTCACAAAACATAGCGCAACTTAGACAAGCTAAGACAGTCCGCAAATTGTTCATTTGCGGCCCAACAAAATCGATGCAAGCAAAACCGATCTTGTTTCGGCGATGTTCCCTAGCTCTGCTGTAAACGTGTTGCTTCACTCAGCAGGATTAATGAACCTCGCGACCTCTACCTAAATGTTAAAGGGTACTCGTATTTAATTTGATTATTCTCAGAGTTTAGAAGAAAAGCACCCAAATGTCAATTCTTTTTAACAAAAAAACGACCATTTCCCTATTTTTATCAAAGAGAAAGCGGATCGTTTTTACGAGTGTCTATTGGAACCCTTAAGCGACTTTCGCTTTTGGTTCACGGCCTAAAACAGCTTGGATGACTGTCAAGCCAAGCAATAAGCCAAGTGCTAGATAGATGAGGCTTGAGTATTGTGTAACGCCCCAATCTTGTCCTAAGGTACGATAAACCACAAGGACGATGGCTTGAATGATTGCTGTGATGACATTTAAAAAGCCAAATGCCCATAAATTGCCATTTTCTTTACGTGCTAAATAGAAGATAGAGAAATATAAGCTGACTGCCAACCAACCGAAACTGATAATGATCATTGCCCAATAAATAATAGCTGCTACCAATGTATTTCACCTCACTTTGATTCGTGACTAGTTTACCACGTTTTTTGTTCCTTGTCATGAAGGAATCTCTTTCTTTGTGAGGCAAAAAACAAAGCGCAAAAGCTGCAGCAAAATGATCGTTTGCTATATTTATTGCTGGAGGGTTTTCTGTCAAAGAGAGATTTTCTTCGAAAGGTGCATTTTCAGCTGTGTATAATAGAAATAAGTTGTTTTTTGCAAAAGAATACGAGTTAAGAATCAATTAATAATTAGTTAATAGCTGATTTAGATCTGCTTGCTAGAATGATCACAGAAGCAAGCAAGGAGGAAGTAGAAATGGAAAATGTTCTTAAAATCAAAGGATTAAACAAGCGTTACGGCAAACAGCTGGCGCTGCATGATGTCGATCTAACGATCGCCAAAGGAGATATTTATGGATTGGTAGGGAGAAATGGTGCTGGGAAGACGACCTTACTAAAAGCGATCGTGCAGTTGATCCAACCCACCAGTGGCAGTCTGCAGTTGTTTGGTGTTGAAGGCGGCAAAGCGTACATCCAGATGCTGAAACGGGTCGGTAATGTGATTGAGACCCCAGTCGCATACGACCAATTGACCGCAGAACAAAATTTGAACTATTATTGCAAAATCAGCGGAGTGGTGGAACCTGATGCCGTTAGTAAAGCACTGGCGTTTGTTGGTTTGACCAATATCGGCAACAAGAAATACCGTGATTTTTCTTTAGGGATGAAACAAAAACTGGGCTTAGCGATTGCTTTGTTGAATCAGCCAGATTTTCTAATTTTAGATGAACCGATCAATGGCTTGGATCCTGTCGCGATCGTTGAATTTCGAGAGTTGCTTTTACGATTGAATCAAGAACGCGGCATGACGATTTTGATCTCCAGCCATATTTTAGAAGAGTTGTACTTAGTGGCTACACGCTTTGGGGTCATTAGTGAGGGGCGTCTGATCAAAGAGATGACCAAACACGAATTCGATCTGATGGCGAAACGGTTTATTCAATTAGAAGTCGATGATGTAGCCACAGCTAGCCGCTTACTGGACAGTCAGCTGATTTCTGAATATAAAGTTGTCAGTGACCACAAGATCCACATCTACCAAGAAAATGTATTGATTCGTGATCTAATCCGTCAATTGGTTTATGAAGGGATCGCTATCGACCAGATTTCTTTTGAAGGGGAAAACCTAGAGTCGTATTTCAAAGAGTTAGTGACAAGTGAAGGGGGAAATTAAGATGTTGAATTTTATTCGGGCAGATTTGTATCGTTTATCTAAAAGTAAAAGTTTTTGGATCACAGAAGGAATTATTTTATTGTTGGTGATTTTAGCGGTTGTTTCAAATGGTGACGTGGGAGTCACCCTGGGAGATAGTACGCAAACCACAGGCAGTCTTGCCGAAATGACGGGCTTTCTTGCGATCCAGACCAGCCTGTCTTCCATGCTATTATATTATTCACTGCCGTTAGTGATGCAAGTTTTAGGGAGTGAGTACACGAAAGGGACGATGAAGAATATCATTACCGTCGGTGTTTCTAAACCCGCCTATCTCTTTGGAAAATTCTTGGTGTATGCGTTGGTACTTGTCTTGCAAATTTTGGCTATTTGCTTAGTGAGCTTTGTTGCGGGAACGATCATTGGCGGTACCGGCTTTGAAGACATCTCTCAGCTAGAAAACTTAGTGTATTATTTCGCTGGCTTTGTATTGATCTTATTGGCTACCTCATCCTTTGCCTTGTTGGTGTTGTATTTGACTAAAAATACAGCAGTCAGCGTATTGGCGACGATCTTTATTCCAATGGGCTTTGCGATTGCACGTTTTTCTTTGCCAACCTGGAAATTCTTAGAATACTTGGATTTCCAAGGCGGATTAGAGATGGTGACTATGACCACTTTCAAAACGTGGGAAATGGTTCAACCAATTTTTGTCGGGAGTCTGATTAGTTTGTTGCTTTGTCTTTTGGCTGCACATCTGGTGTTTAAGAGACAAGAATTATAAAGAAAAGAAAAACGTCCAACAGGACCGACCGCAAAAGGTCAGACTGTTGGGCGTTTTTGTCCGTGTAGCCAGTGTTTAATGGGACTTAGCAGACTGCTGCCAAGCCAAAGTCAAACGAAACGTCTCTTCGGTTGTATCCAATTGAATCTTGCCCTCTAATGCATGAGTCAATGCCGCGATGATATACAGACCAAGTCCAGCTTGCTGTTTGTGCCGTGAAAGGTCTTCCGTATAAAAGCGGTGAGTCAATTTTTCTGGATGCTGGATCGGTGTCCTCAGCTGATTTTCCTGTTGGAAAACGATGCGATCTCCTTGTTGTTTCAAGCGGATCGTTCCCGTTTCATTGCCATGTTCCAGCAGATTACCAAGGACATTTTGAAAAATACGCTGCCAACTTTTTTTATCTGAAATGATCATGATATTGGGTTGGATCGCAACCGTCAGTGATAAATGGTTTTCCTCAAAAGAAGGATAGAGCTGGAGCAGTTCCTCCTCCAGCAAACGAGAAAGATCGAATTCTTCTAAGATCAAAGCCAGTTGATTGTCTTTGAGGCGCTGATAGGTCAATAACTGTTCCAGATGATTTTCGACTTTTTCTAGGTTACTGCTGACTTTTTCCAACAGTTGCAGCTGTTGGTTGTCGAGGGTCGTATCGGCTTGCAGCAGTTGTGTGTAGCCGCTGGCGACCGTTAAAGGGGTGCGCAAGTCGTGAGAGATATTTTGAATGGCTTGTTCCAATTGCTGGTTTTCTTGCAGCATTTGATAGTGTTGCTGCTTATTTTTTCTAAGTATCTGATTGTTTAACAAGGCGATCGCTTTTAAAGCGGGCACTCGGGTCTGCAAATGGATCTCTTGATTTGTTTCGATTTCGCTGATTCTTGCTAATTGTTGGTGGTACTTTTTCAGATCATACAGTAAAAATAGCCAGTAACCGATCAATAAAGCAACGATCAAGGCAGCGAAAAACTGAAGTATATGCATGGGGTTCCTCCTTTTTAAGCTAGCTTGATGCCGATGCCCCAGACAGTATCGATATACGCTTCCTCTGGATCGAGTGTTTTGATTTTGCTGCGTAAATGGCTGATATGGACATTGATCGTGTTTTCTTCACCGTAATAGGGTTCTTGCCAAACAGCTTCATAGAGCATTTCTTTCGTATAAACTTTTTTGGGGTTGGCTAAGAGCAGGGAAAAAATCTCAAACTCCTTTTTCTTCAACTGAACCGTTGCTTCTCCTCGTTGCAGCTGAAACGAGTCAGGCAACAGTTGAATGTTTTTATACGAGAGGCTGCTGGCAACAGGAGGGGCTTGTTTGTTTGTGCGCAACTGAACAATGATACGGGCTTTTAATTCTTCGACATTGAAGGGTTTGGTCAAGTAATCATTGGCACCCGCCAGCAAAAGGGTGGAAACATCGGCTGGTTCATCTAAGGCAGTCAAGATAATGACGGGGACCGTGGAGGTTTGGCGAATCTCTTGCAAGACTTGTGTCCCATCTTTACCAGGGAGCATTCGATCTAGCAAAATCAAGTCGAAAGCATCTTGCTGAAAAAGTAGCAGACCTTCCGTGCCTGAATAGGCTTGCTGGACAGTATAGTCAGCTGCTAAAATAGTAGCCAACATTTCGCTGATCTCATTGTTGTCTTCGATAATCAAAATTTTCATTTGGTTTTCCCATTCTCCTTGCATTTGTTGCATCTATTATAAGCAATTCCGCACGAAAAAGCATTAGTTGCTTTTAAAAAAGAAAATGGCTGATTTTTCGCAAAAACGGTTCTTTTTCGGTTAGAATAAGAGAAAAGCCATAAAGGAAGTTAGAACGATGAAGGTATCTATTGAGCAAGCAATCGCAGCGGTCACCGCCGCACCATCCGTGACCTTTTTGACGGGGGCTGGTGTTTCGACCCCATCGGGCATTCCTGATTACCGTTCCTTAAAAGGGGTCTATCAAGGAGTGGCACAGCCAGAGTATTTGTTAAGCCATGACTGTTTAGAAAACGAACCGGAAACATTTTATCAGTTCGTCAAGCACCTCTACCATCCTCAAGCACAGCCTAATATCATTCATCAAAAAATGGCTGAGCTGCAAGCGAAGAAAACCGTCTGGGTCGTTTCGCAAAACATCGATGGCTTGCATGAAAAAGCAGGCAGTCACCAAAGAATCGATTTTCACGGCTCCTTGTACAACTGTTATTGTCGAAAATGCGGCAATTCGGTACCTTGGCAAGCGTATTTGCAAGATTGGCACCATGCAGGGTGCGGTGGTCAGATTCGGCCAGCGATCGTGCTTTACGGGGAAGGATTTACTGATGAAACCATTGAAGGAGCCATTCAAGCCGTTGCTCAAGCCGACCTGACGGTGGTCGTGGGGACTTCGCTGCAAGTCTATCCTTTTGCAGGGCTAGTCGATTACAGCCAGCAGGTGTTGGTCATCAATAAGGAACCATTGGCGATCCCGAATGAATATGGCATGTTGACCGCAGCAGCCGAAACGTTTTTCCAGAAAATTGAATGAAGGAGTTTATGATATGACACAACGTACCGAAAAAGAGAAAATGATTGCTGGCGAATTGTACTTTTCCCCAGATCCAGAATTGGTGGCAGATCGAAAATATGCCCGTGAACAAATGAACCTGATCAACCAAGAAACTGATACAAAAATCAAAGAGCAGTTACTAAAAGAAACTTTCGGCTCTGTGACTGGTCGAATCTATATCGAACCGAATGTCCGCTTTGATTATGGCTACAATATTTCTGTCGGCAAAAACTTCTATGCTAACTACGACTGTGTGCTATTAGATGTTTGCCCGATTACCTTTGGCGACAATTGTATGCTGGCACCCAATGTTCGGTTGTTTACGGCGACTCATCCATTACATCCGGTCAAACGAAACAGCGGCTTAGAATTAGGGGCACCGATCGTGATTGGCGACAACGCATGGATCGGTGGTGCGGCCACGATTTTGCCAGGGGTCCGCTTAGGCAACAATGTCGTGGTAGGCGCTGGCAGTGTCGTTACCAAATCATTCCCAGACAATGTTGTGTTGGCGGGAAATCCAGCACGGGTCATCAAGACGATCGATTTAGAAGAAGAAAACAACCAGCAAGATCCCTTGGCTGTTCAGCGGGCAGCGATCGATGACATTGATTGGCAACTCACGCATCTTTTGGAAAAACGTATGAGCACGGTCAACGAAATCGTACAATTGAAGAAAAGCAGTCAATTGCCAGTATTAGATGAAAATCGTGAAGAGAAAGTGCTGGAAAACATTCGGCAGGCGATTTCTAATCAAGCCTATGAAGAAACGATTTTGGCTATGTTTCAATCAATTATGAACCACTCAAAAACCTATCAAGAGAATCAATTGGAGGAATGAGTATGGATGGAGGAACACGTCGAGAAAACATTTTAGCGGCATTGAAGCAAGCGGACAAAGCGATCAGTGCCAGCAAACTGGCAGAATCCCTCGGAGTCAGCCGTCAAATCATCGTTGGGGACATTGCCTTATTGCGAGCAGCTGGTGAAGCGATTGTGGCTACGGCTCGCGGCTATCGTCTGCAAGCGCTGTTGGATGAGGCAGGACATGTAAGTAAGCTAGCAGTGCAGCATCGACCTGAACAAACGGAAGAAGAATTGCGCATCTTTGTCGCTTGTGGTGTGGAAGTGGTCGATGTCATCGTTGAGCATGAGATCTATGGAGAGATCACTGGCAATTTGCAGATTCAAACAGACCAAGACGTGACTGATTTCATCAACAAAACCAAACATGCAGAAGCCCGCTTGCTCTCAGATTTAACCAATGGGGTACACTTGCATACGTTGCGCTACACCGATCCTGCGGCTCTGGAAAAAGCCAAACAACAGTTAGCAGAAAAAGGCATGCTCTATCAAAATTGAGGAGTGAAGTGATGCAAGATGTCTTATTGATCATTGACTTGCAAAATGGGGTCTGTCAAACAAATGACCAAACAATTGACCATTTGTCGGAATTATTGCTGTTCGTCAACCAACGAATCCAACGATATCGTAAAGAAGAAAAACCAGTTATTTTTGTTCAGCATGAAGAGGAGACGTTGCCCTACGGTAGCAAAGCATGGCAACTGCACCCAGCATTGGCCTATGAACCAACGGATCGTTTGATTCGAAAAAAACACGCCAATAGTTTTTTTCAAACAGATCTATAAGCGGTCTTACAGACAAACCAAGTGCGTAGTATCGAATTTGCTGGTGCTCAGACGGAATATTGCCTTGATGGCACGATCAAATTCGCGCATGGTCTGGGTTATCAAAACGTCGTGTATGCCCAAGCCACAACGACGTATCCAAGCCGAGGACGATCAGCAGCTGAAATCATTGATTGGTACGAAATGATCTGGCAAGGACGCTTTGCGGAAGTCTTGGCAAATCCTCAGATGAAAAAATTGTGATTTCTTGTTGACAAGGCGTTCATTTTCCAGTAAAGTACTCTTCAACAAGAATAATGAATCTGTTGAGAAGGAAAGTAACCGCGGATACTTCAAAGAGAGACTCTGGTTGGTGGAAAGAGTCAAGTCAGAAGCGATGAAAAATGGCCTTGGAGGATTGATTGTCGATAAGTAGGCAATCACGGATGCGCACTACCGTTACAAAGTGCACCAATCTCTAGCACGACTAGACGTTGGGTTGAGGGAAGGGAAACCTTCTAAACAAAAGGTGGTAACACGAGTATTCGTCCTTTTACTAGCAAACGCTGGTAAAAGGACTTTTTTTATACCTAAAATCAAATAGCACCACACACGAAGAATTGGTAAGTACAAAAGCACGTTTTTTCAACAGAGAGCTTCGGTAGCTGAAAAGAAGCATCAAACGACTTTTAGAAAATGGCCAAGGAGTGATTCGTTCCGAGCAGTAGTTTGCAAGGCGACGACGGTAGCGACCGTTATCTGGCTAGAGTATGATCGTACTCGAAAAGGAGCTGTATGCGAGTACAGCTTAAACTGAGGTGGTAACACGCAAAAAGGCGTCCTCAAACAAGTCACAGGTGACTTGTTTGAGGATGCCTTTTTTTATTGAAAAAGACAAGAACTAGGGGGAAGACGATGATTTCATTAAAAGACATATCAGTAACATTCAATCAACCAAAGAAACCCGCGATCCAAGCGGTCAAAAACGTATCGATCGAGATCGACAAAGGGGACGTTTACGGCATCGTGGGCTACTCAGGCGCCGGGAAAAGTACACTCGTCCGTGTGATCAACTTATTGCAGCGCCCAAGTAGCGGCAGCGTCGTCGTCAATGGTACCGAGCTGACCACGCTTTCTGCGAAAGCCCTGCGAGAAAAACGGAAAACGATCGGAATGATCTTTCAGCACTTCAACTTGATGGACAGCCGCAATGTTTTTGATAACGTGGATTTCTCCTTAAAATATGGGGGACGGTCCAAACAGGAACGTCATCAAAAAGTAACCGAGCTGTTAGCATTGGTGGGATTGGAAGAAAAAGCCCAAGCGTTTCCTAGCCAACTATCTGGAGGACAAAAACAGCGGGTCGCGATTGCCAGAGCGTTAGCGAATGATCCAGAGATCTTGCTTTGTGATGAAGCAACCAGCGCCCTTGATCCGAAAACGACCTTACAGATATTGGCTTTGTTGAAAAAATTAAATCGAACCCTCGGCTTGACCATCGTGATCATTACTCATGAGATGCAAGTCGTCAAAGAAATCTGCAACAAAGTGGCAGTGATGGAAGACGGCGAAGTCATCGAGCAAGGTTCAAGCGTTCAGATTTTCAGTCAACCAGAAAAACCATTGACCAAAGATTTCATCCGAACGGCGACGCACATCGACCAAGCCTTAGAAACGATCCTTGGCAGTTCGAAGTTTTCTTCCTTGGCACCAAATGAATGGCTGGTGGAGCTGTCCTACGTTGGCGATCAAACCAATGAACCACTGATCGCCCAATTGTACAGCCGCTACAAAGTGACCACCAATATTCTTTACGGCAACGTGGAGATCTTGCAAGAAGTGCCGATCGGCAGCTTAGTCGTTAGCTTATCTGGCGAATATCATCAGCGTAAACATGCCTTAGAATACTTGAAGGCTCAAGGAGTTTACACCAATATTTTAAAAGAAAATCATGCAGAACCATTAAACAATGTGATTAAAGGAGGATTTTAGATGGCTGCCTTATTAGAAAGATATTTTCCCAATGTTGTTGCGATCCAAGATGAATTTGTGACAGCAACGATCCAAACCTTGTATATGGTTTTTTGGACCTCTTTGATTGCGGGCATCTTAGGTATCTTGTTAGGGATCGTCTTGGTAGTAACTCGACCGAATGGGATTTTAGAAAATCGACCGCTCTTTGAATTTCTCGATAAAGTCATCAATGTGGTCCGCTCGATCCCCTTTATTATCTTATTGACGTTACTAGGAACCTTTACCCGATTCCTTGTTGGAACGACCATCGGCGAAACAGCAGCATTGGTTCCTCTGATTGCTGGGATCATCCCCTTCTTTGCTCGGCAGATCGAGATCGCCTTGCTAGAAGTTGACCCCGGTGTCGTAGAAGCAGCTGAAGCGATGGGCACCAGTCCTTTCGGTATCATTTTTCGGGTCTATTTACCAGAAGGCGTGGCGGGAATCATTCGGGTCTCTGCATTGACCGTGATCAATGTGATCGGATTGACCGCCATGGCAGGAGCTGTTGGCGCTGGTGGTTTAGGCAACTTAGCCATCACCCGCGGGTACAACCGATTCCAGACCGATGTCACGATCATGGCGACCTTGATCATCTTGGTATTCGTTTTTATCAGTCAATTTGTCAGCAACCTACTCATTAAACGAGTATCACACTGACCACCACTTACGTACAAATAAAAAATCAAGCAAGTCTATGGAGGAAGCAAAAATGAAAAAAATCGTACAATCAATCGTCTTAGGGGCAGCATTATTATTTATTACAGGATGCGGAAACAATGGCAGTGCCGCAGCCAATGACCAAGAAGAAGTGACGGTGAAATTAGGGGTGATCGGGGCGGACACCGACGTTTGGGATGATGTCAAGGATCGTTTGAAAGACGAAGGCATCAATTTAGAATATGTCCAATTCTCTGATTACAATCAACCCAATGCAGCTTTAGCTGATGGTTCCATCGACCTTAATTCATTCCAACACCAATTTTTCTTGGACAACTATAATGAAGAATTTGGTACTGATCTCGTATCGATCGGCAATACAGTCAATGCGCCATTAGGCATTTATTCCGACAAAGTGACGGATGTCAACGATTTGGCGGAAGGAGCTAAAGTTGCGATCCCTAATGATGTGACCAATGGTGGTCGGGCATTGCTTTTATTACAATCAGCTGGATTGATCAAAGTGGATGAAGCAGCCGGACAAACACCAACGGTCGCGGATATTACAGAAAACCGTTTGAACTTAGAAATTTCAGAACTTGATGCAGCGCAAACCGCCCGGGCACTTTCGGATGTCGATGTTTCGGTCATCAATAGCGGCATGGCGGTGGATGCAGGATTTGTACCAACCGAAGATGCGATCTTTTTAGAGCCTGTTGATGAAACGGCCCGTCCTTACGTCAACATCATTGCCGCCCGTAAAGAAGAGGAAGACAATGAAGTTTACCAAAAAGTGGTCGCTGCTTACCAAACAGAGGATACGAAAAAAGTCATCGAGGAAACGTCAAAAGGATCAAGCGTTCCTGCTTGGGAAACCTTTGGGGCAAAATAAGCACCATGTAATTTGATAAAAAAACTGAAAAAGCATGTATAAAAAGGAGAGATTTGATTATGACAACAGCAACTATTACGAAAGCAGCCATCAAACCATTTATCCAAGAGCGTTTAGCCGCTTATCAAGCCTTGGCATTAGATATCCACAATCACCCAGAAGTCAGCAACTATGAGTTTTATTCAGCCGATGCCCTGATCGCCCAATTAGAAAAAGAAGGCTTTGCTGTTAAAAAGGATGTGGCAGGCCATCGCACCGGCTTTGATGCCCGCTATGTCAGTGGGAAACCGGGTCCGACGATTGCCTTTTTAGCCGAGTATGATGCGTTACCTGGCATCGGTCATGCCTGCGGACACAACCTCTTCGGGACTTATTCCGTCTTAGCTGCCAGTGCTCTGCAACCTTTCATCGATGAGCTAGGCGGGGAGATTCGAGTCTATGGGACGCCAGGAGAAGAAGGTGGAGAAAATGGTTCCGCTAAAGGCAGTTTTGTCCGTGAAGGGTTCTTCGATGATGTCGATGCCGCTCTTTGTGTCCATCCAGCCCATCGCTATGGCAAAACGACGGCTTCATTAGCCAATGATCCAGTGGATATCAAGTTCTATGGTCGGGCTTCCCATGCGGCAGCTGCACCAGAAAAAGGCATCAACGCGTTAGAAGCATTGCTGCAAGTCTTTAACGGGATCAATGGGTTGCGCCTGCATTTACCAAAAGATGTCAATATTCATGGTGTGATCACCGATGGCGGCGTGGCAGCCAATGTCGTGCCAGAATATGCAGCCGGTCGTTTTTATTTACGAGCTGCCAATCGAGCAACCTTGAATGATGTCTACGAGAAAGTCGAAAACATCGTAAAAGGAGCCGCTTTAGCTACGGGAGCGACCTATGAATTTGGTTTGTTCCAAAACTCCGTCGACGATGTGATCGTGACACCAAGTTTTGATGAGATCTTCTTCGCCCATGCCCAAGAAGCGGGCGTACCTGCCGATGAGATCGATAAGGAAGCCAAAACAAGCCTTGGTTCGTCTGATGTCGGCAATGTCAGTCAAGTGATCCCGACGATCCAACCCACCGTTTCGATTTCAGATGACTACATTGCGGGTCATTCGGAAGAATTCAAAGCCGCTGCCAAGAGTGAAAAAGGCTTGCAATCGATCGCCATCGCGGCGGAACTTTTAGCGCTGACGGCATTAGACCTTTTTGAGCAGCCAGCATTATTAGAAAAAATCAAAGCCGATCATCAAGAAAGCCTAGCGAAAGGCAATTAATGCCAAAACCGTGAAGGAAGATAGTCAATAGTATAGAAAAAAAGTCTCTGCCGCAAAATGTCGGTAGAGACTTTTTAGTTAGTCGATGACTAAAATGCCTTCTTTCAATGAAAAAGGATTTTGTTGATTGATATGATCGTAGAACATGACCCCGTTCAAATGATCGATCTCATGCTGAACGACGATCGCAGGATAGTTCTTCAAACGAACTTTTTTCTTTTTGCCGTTGATGTCGTAATAGCTGATCGTGATCCGGGCATGGCGTACCACGTAGCCAGGGACTTCACGGTCCACGGACAGACAGCCTTCGCCTTCACCCAAACAAGCTTCTTGCACGGAATGACTTAAAATTTTGGGGTTGTATAGAACATCTTTAAAATCAGGTTCTGTTTTTTCTGGGTCGCTACTAGGGACGAGGACCGCTGTGATTCGTTTTGAAATATCTAATTGAGGAGCTGCTAGACCAACGCCGCCTCTTAATTCAAGTTCTTCTGCCTTGACTGGGTCTTGGCTGTTTTCTAAAAAGGTCATCATTTCTTTTCCTAGTGCGATATCTTCTTCGCTCAAAGGAAAAGGTACTTCTTTTGCTACTTCACGCAAGGTTGGATTGCCTTCGCGAATAATATCATCCATTGTAATCATTGATGATGTGATTCCTCCTACTATGTAAAAATGACGAAAGCAAGTTTCGTTCCTAATAAAGTGTACCATAAGTGTAGAAAGAAGGGCATAAGAAAGTTTAAACGGTAAAGCTTTCTTATTAAATGAAACGATATTTCTATATTAATGATTTAATTATGAAATATAGTTGCGAATGGGAAAAGAATCAGTTATAATGCTTTTATAGAAAACGGTATCACGAAAGTGACCCATCAAGGAGGCAAAGAGATGTTCGGCTTTTCTGTATTTATGAACGAAGACTTGACGGCAGCAGAACTTGAGCAGATGACTGCGATGGCATCAGGCTTTAAAGGGATTTTCACCTCCATGCACATACCAGAAGATGATCGCAGTACTTATCGGCAGCGTTTGACGGACTTGGGAGGTTTCGCAAAAGACCATCAGCTGTCTTTAATGGTAGATATTTCTGGAAACGCATTAGCAGAAGCGGGCTTTTCCATCGACAATCTGGCGGAACTAAGGGAGATCGGTGTCACTGGTTTACGAATGGATTATGCGATCGACAATCAGCAAATCGCAGCTTTTTCAAAAGAAATGACCATCAGTTTGAATGCCAGTACATTGACGGAAAAAGACATTCGAGAGCTGCAGGCGTATGGAGCCGATTTTACTCGTTTGGAAGCTTGGCACAATTATTACCCCCGACCAGAAACGGGACTGGATGTTGGCTGGTTTCAGGAGAAGAACCGCTGGTTGAAAGCACAAGGCTTTTTCGTCCAAGCCTTTGTTCCAGGGGATGCCAAGAAACGCGGACCGTTATTTCAAGGATTACCCACACTGGAAAGACACCGCAACTGGTCGCCTTTTGCCGCAGCGATCGACTTATTGGCAACTGGCTCAGTCGATGCTGTTTACATTGGCGATGGCATGGTTTCTGAAAAAAGTGCCCAGCAGTTTGCGACGTATCTGCAAGAAGCGCGGATCGTTTTGCGGGTCAAAGATCTTGGTTCCACTTACTTTGAACACGTCTTAGGGAATCACCAAAATCGTTACGATGAAGCTCGGGATGTCTTGCGCAGCGCCGATGCCCGTTTCAATGCCATTCCAGAAGTCAAACCTGAACTTAGTCAAGAGCGGCCAGTGGGGGCTGTGACGATCGATAACCAAGAGTACTTGCGCTATATGGGAGAGATCCAGGTGTGCAAACGACCTTTGCCGGCAGACCCAAAAGTCAACCTCGCCGCTCAGGTGATACCAGCCGATCTGCCGTTGATCCAACAAATCAAAGCAGGGATGCGATTTAAATTAGAAAGAGATGATTCCGATGAATAAAATCAATTTAGACAAATTAACGACCGAACGACGCAATAGCGAAACGAGCAATTTAGATGAAATGACGATTTTAGAAGCGTGTCAAAAAATGAACCAAGAAGATCAAAAAGTTGCCTATGCGGTGGAAAAAGAAATTCCTAGTATTGAAAAAGTGATTGAACAAACCATCGTCGCTTTTAAAAAGGGCGGACGCTTGATTTATCTTGGCGCTGGGACGAGTGGTCGATTAGGCGTCTTGGATGCGGCCGAATGTGTCCCAACCTTTGGGGTATCACCTGAGATGGTGGTCGGTTTGATCGCCGGTGGCGAAGAAGCGATGACGGTCGCTGTCGAAGGAGCAGAAGACTCCTTAACGCTAGGCAAACAAGACCTTGTCGATTTGAAGTTGAACCAAAATGATATGGTGATCGGGATTGCTGCCAGTGGCAGAACCCCTTACGTGATCGGGGCGCTTGACTATGCCAATGAGCTCGGTGCCGCAACGGCTACGATCGCTTGTAATAAAGACGCGGAGATCTCTCAGCATGCCAGCTTTCCAATCGAGGTCGATTGTGGACCAGAATTTCTGACAGGTTCGACTCGTTTGAAATCTGGGACTGCCCAAAAACTGATTTTGAATATGATCTCGACGTTATCGATGGTAGGGATCGGCAAAGTCTATAATAATTTGATGGTCGACGTGAAAGCGACCAACGAAAAATTGGTGGAACGCTCAAAACGGATCATCATGCAGGCGACTGAAGCTGATTATGAAACAGCCGCCGCGGCATTTGAAGAAGCAGATCAGAATGTCAAATTGGCGATCGTGATGCTGTTGACTGATAGCACGAAAGACGAAGCACAAGCAAAACTTGCCACGGCACAAGGGTTTGTCAAAACGGCGTTAGGAGGAGAAAAGTAATGGCAAAAGAAACACTGACGGTAGAAGAGTTAGCGGAGAAGATTTTTCAAGAAGCCGGCGGAATGGACAACGTAGAAACAGTCAATCACTGTATGACTCGCGTACGAATGACCGTCCGCGACCACGACAAGGTCGATCAACAAGGGTTAAAAGAGATTCCCGGTGTGATGGGTGTGGTCAATGATGAGCAGCTGCAAGTCATTATCGGACCAGGGAAAGTCAACAAAGTAGCCAATGCAATGGTGGCAAAAGCTGGTGTTGATTTAGGGCAAGAGATCCCACCGCAAAAATCAGGCAAAGAGGCGTTATCAGAAAAAACGGCAGAGATGAAAGCAGCCCAAAAAGCCAAACAAAAATCATCACCATTAAAGTCGCTGCTGAAAGATATTTCTAATATCTTTGTTCCAATGATTCCAGCCTTCGTTGGTGCAGGACTCGTCGCAGGGATCGCTTCTGTCCTGACCAATATGATCACGGCTGGCCGATTAGATGGAGATACTTGGAATTATTATGTCATGATTTTAAACGTCCTCAGAAATGGGATGTTCACCTATTTAGCGATCTTTACTGGGGTCAATGCAGCGCAGGTCTTTAAAGCCAATCCAACCCTTGGTGGCGTGATCGGTTCGATCATCTTGCTGACAGGTATGAACCCAGAAGCCCCGATCCAAAACTTGTTCACTGGCGAAGCTTTAGCTGCCAACCAAGGAGGGATCATCGGTGTGATCTTCGCAGTATGGCTTTTGGCGAAATTAGAGGCAGTGCTGCATCGAGTGATTCCTGAAGCGATCGATATTATCGTGACCCCGACGTTGTGTTTGCTGATCATCGGTTTGACGGAGATTTTCTTGATCATGCCATTGGCAGGTCTGATCTCTGACAGCTTAGTCGGTTCGATCACTTGGGTCTTGAACGTGGGCGGTGCTTTCTCTGGGTTTGTCTTAGGGGCGGCCTTCCTACCAATGGTCATGTTTGGTTTGCATCAAATTTTGACCCCGATCCACATTCAAATGATCGAAGCAACAGGCAGCACGCAATTATTACCGATCTTAGCCATGGCTGGTGCTGGTCAAGTCGGTGCAGCTTTAGCCTTATGGGTACGACTACGTAAAGACAAAGAGCTTTCTGAAATGATCAAAGGCGCATTGCCAGTTGGGATCTTAGGCATCGGCGAACCATTGATCTACGGAGTGACGTTGCCATTAGGTCGACCATTTATCACTGCTTGTATTGGTGGTGGGATCGGTGGTGCGGTCATTGGCGCTTTGACAAATATCGGCGCAACGGCGATTGGACCATCAGGGCTAGCTTTGATCCCCTTGATTGCCAACGGCCGTTGGATGGGCTATATTTTCGGCTTGTTAGCAGGCTATGCTGGCGGCTTCGTTGCCACCTACTTCTTTGGGATTCCGAAGGATCGCTTAGAAGCAGTCAAAGAAAGCGAGGCAGAAGAAGCAAAACCAGCTGCAACCGTTACTGTGCAACCGCAACCAAAACAAACGAGTGAAACGGCTGCAAAGGAAACGACAGCAAATCCATCAAAAGAACCGATCGATACCCCTTTATACGCAGTAGCCACAGGCACGACAAAAGCGATCAGTGCATCAAGTGATCCGGTATTTTCGCAAAAAATGATGGGCGACGGGTATTTCGTCTTGCCAGACAATGGTGCGATCTATGCACCAGCAGCAGGAACCGTCACGACGATTTTTCCCACGAAACATGCATTGGGGATCAAGACTGCCAGCGGGCTAGAGATTCTGCTGCACATGGGTGTTGACACCGTCGAATTGCAAGGAGCGCCTTTTGAGATCCTGGTGGAGGAAGGCCAAGCCGTGACACCAGCTACCCAAGTTGCCCAAGTCGATTTGGCACAGTTGACGGCTAAAGGCAAAGCTTCTGAGATGCTCGTGATCATCACCAATATGGAGCAAGTAGCCAATATCGAAGGATTACCAGGAACAGAAACAAAAGCGGGTCAAGCCGTCATGCATGTGGCAACGATAAAATAATGTTAAAACCTCTATCGGATAAAGATAGAGGTTTTTTTTAAGAAGTTACTAAATAGATTGCGAAAAATTTTCCTTTATGTTACAGTTTCGTTACAAAGGGAGTGATCCCATTCGAGGAGGCAATGAGGATGAAAAAAATAATTTGGTTCGGACTAATGACGCTGGCTTTTTCACCACTGATGGTTCATGCAGATGAAACAGCTACGAGTGAAAGTGGCAATCAGGCTGCCGTTAGCGAGACGCTTTCATCAGAGGAGCAATCAGGAACGGATCAGACACAAGCTGCTGTCCAAGAAAGTACAGTAGAAAATCAAGAGACGGATCAATCCGCTGCTTCAGAAACTACGACTACCGAGAATCAAGAACCAGTCGATTCCGAAGCTGTTATTGCCTCGATCCAAGCAGAGACGGGGACGCAAGATGTCAGTGAGATCAACACGTTAGCCGATGAACCTAGTTCGCTGCGTAGCGCCTTAACCCAAGGGATCACTGAAGGAAGTGTGACCGCATTTACCCAAGAACAGTTGGACCAGTTGACAGATGAAGAATTGACCAATGGCAATCGTCTGGCGCTACGTTATTCCAGTGATGCGATGGGCTTTGATATTGCTTACTTAGCAAAAATCATCGGTGCCTTGTTTGTCGATCAGACGTTATCCTGGGAAGCCATTGAGCCGCAACTGGCTTTTGATGCAAATAGCTACGCCAGTTTTGCTGACTTGATTCCTGTTGTGGATCAGCTGCAGGAATATTTACGGGTCGTCTATCCAGCAGACGGAGTCTTTTTACATTTGAATCAAGCCGTTTCCAACGAATGGATGATCTCAATTTTGACCAATTTAAATCAGATGGAACAAGAGATGCAAGTCGATCCAGGTGCCTTTGTCCCAGGACGGATCTCTTATATCATTCAAGCGGCAAATGATTCCATGTATCTGCCTACAGGCACGCAAACGAGTACGACTGAAGAAGCGACCGCAACATCGACGAGTGCTCAAGAAACAGCGACAACGACTTCTTCGAAAGAGGCCAACGCTACTGCCGATGGTGAAAAAACATTACCTAAAACCAATGAAGCGCCAAGCTATACCTTACTGATCGCCGGTGTTATCCTGCTGCTGATCGTTTTCTTGATTCTATGGCGCCGCAAGAAAAAATGATTGTTATTTATAATCGTCAGAATGAAAAAATAGCAACCTTCGTTTTCCATCAGGGAAACGAAGGTTTTTTGTTTTCAGAAATTTCATTGGTTATTTCTTTTCAAATAACGCCCTTTATAAAAAGACCAGAATCGATTCCTTCATAAAAAAGTCAAATTTAAATTCTTGCATTCTCTGGTGAGGGGTGTATAATGACACAGTGTCATATGACAACGTGTCATATCGAGAGCTGTGATTTATTTTAAATTAGAAAGGAGTTGCTTGTGATGCCGACCGATACATTTTTTCACTTGCCGCCAGAAAAACAAAAGCGCATCTTAAATGCGGCGAAAAAAGAATTCTCAAGACTGCCGCTGAAAGACGCCTCGATCGCCAACATCATCAAAGATGCCGAGATTCCTCGCGGGAGTTTTTACCAATACTTCGAAAACAAAGAAGATCTTTATTACTATTATTTCCATACGTTGAAAAAAAATAGTCAGCGAGATCTGCTGAAATCGATCCAACATGAAAACGGGGATCTGTTTGCGGGGTTCGAATGGTACTTTTCACGGATGATCGCCGAGGTTTTCAAAGGCAAAAACGCAAACTTTTACCGCAATTTATTTATGAGTATGGATTATCGTTCCTTCCATAAAGTCGTGCCAGAGATGCAGCACAAGATGCATCAAGAAAACAAAGCCGATCGGCAGAAGCAGCAAGCCATCTTTTTGTCAGAGGTCGACAAAGATTTATTGAAAGTCAAAGACGACCATGAGTTGAAAATGCTGATCCAGCTGCTGATGCATACCGTCTTTTCGACGATTGCCGAAGCCTATCGCCAATCAGCGTTTGATCCAGACTATGATCCTGCCGAAGCGATCGCTGATTTCAACAGTAAAGTCCGCTGGTTAAGAGAGGGCGCAAAAAAAGAAAGAGGGGAAACCTATGATTAAGCTGATAAAACGCGTATCCGTCATTTCCATAATCATGGCAGTGGTGTTTATGGTGATCCAAGTCGTTTCTGATTTGTATCTACCGACATTGACTTCCAATATTATCAACAATGGGGTGGCGACAGGCGACATTGATTACATTTGGAAAACCGGCTTTTACATGATTGGCTTTTCATTGATCAGTATCATCGCCGCTTTAGGAAATACGTATTTCGCAACAAGAGAATCACAAAAATTAGGACAAAAACTACGTTCGGACATTTACCAAAAAGTTGAGAATTTTTCTTCTCGATCTTTTGATAAATTTGGGACCGCATCATTGATTACAAGAACCACCAACGACGTCAACCAAATTCAAATGGTGACGCAAATGTTTTTACGTATGATGATCAATGCACCGATCACACTGATTGGGGCGAGTTTCTTGGCCTATCAAAAAGATGCCCAATTAACCCGAATCTTTTTAGTCGTTATTCCTATCATGCTGGTATTGGTCGGCGGTATTATGTATTTTGCCGTTCCTTTATTCAAAAGTATGCAAAAGAAAACCGACCGTTTGAACTTAGTCTTTCGTGAAGGCTTGACGGGGGTCCGCGTTATTCGGGCATTTGACAAGACGGATTATGAAGCGAATCGCTTTGATGAAGCCAACAAAGATTACACCCACACCGCGATTAAAGTAAACACCATCGTGGCATTGATGATGCCATTGATGACGTTGATCATGAGTGGGACGAACATTGCCATCACATGGTTTGGGGGTCATTATATTGCCGAAATGACCTTAGAAGTCGGAAACTTGATTGCGTTTATGACCTATGCAATGCAAATTTTGATCAGCTTTATGATGCTGTCCATGATCTTCGTGATGGTGCCAAGAGCCCAAGCATCAGCTGACCGTATCAACGAAGTCTTAAATGAAGAAGATGAAATTCTCGATCCAAAAACACCAGCGACATTGAGCTTACAAGGGGACCAAGCAACCTTGGCCTTTGACCATGTGGCGTATCGCTACCAAGGCGCTGAGAAATTGGCGTTGGAAGATATCGATTTTCAAGCAAAATCTGGTGATTTTGTTGCCATCATCGGTGGGACGGGCTCAGGGAAAACGACCTTAGTCAATCTCTTGCCTCGTTTGTACGATGTGGAGTCTGGTGCAATCAAAATCAATGGGGTCAATATTGCAGAAGTCACCCAGCACAATCTACGAGAAGTCGTGGGCTTTGTTCCGCAAAAAGCGGTACTGTTTTCTGGTACCATTCGTGAAAATATGAAATACGGAAAACCCGATGCATCAGATGAAGAAATCTGGCAAGCCTTAGAGATCGCCCAAGCCAAAGATTTTGTCTCCGAACTGGCAGATGGCTTAGATAGCCGTGTAGAACAAGGCGGCGGCAACTTCTCTGGTGGACAACGTCAACGTTTAGCGATCGCTCGTGCGTTAGTGAAACAAGCAGATGTCTATGTCTTTGATGATTCCTTCTCCGCACTGGACTTCAAAACCGATGCTAACTTACGAGCAGCGCTGAAACGCGACATGCAAGACAGCATTATGGTCGTGGTTGCCCAACGGGTCAGCACCGTCATGGATGCCGATACGATCTTAGTATTGGATGAAGGAAAACTCGTAGGAAAAGGGACTCATGAATCATTAATGGCAGACAATGAAACCTACCAAGAAATCGTTTCTTCACAATTGAGAGAGGAGGATCTTGCATGAGTGAAAAGAAAACAACAACACAACACCGTGGCGGACCAATGGGCGGCGGTCCAGGCCGTAACATCGGTGCCAAAGGACCAAAACCAAAAAACTTTTGGGGGACGGTCAAACGGCTTTTCGGGTACATGTCGAAACGCTCCATCGCTATCATCGCCGTCTTCGTTTTAGCGATCGCAGCCGTGATCTTCCAAATCCAAACACCGAAAATTTTAGGGGAAGCGACCACTGAAATTTTTAAAGGTGTCATGATCGGTGCGCAGCAGATGCAAGCCGGCCAACAGGTAACAGAATTTCCTATCGATTTTGAGAAAGTTGGTCAAATCATTTTGATCGCGATCGGCATGTATGTGATTTCAGCCGTCTTCAACTTTCTACAACAGTTTATTATGACCCGTGTCTCGCAACGGACGGTTTATGAGCTGCGTCGTGACTTAGATGAAAAAATGAACCGCTTGCCGATCTCTTACTATGATACTCACTCAAATGGGGATATCATGTCACGGGCGATCAATGATATGGATAATATCGCAAGTACCCTGCAACAAAACTTGACCCAATTTATTACGAGTGTCGTGACCTTTATCGGGGTTTTGTGGATGATGTTGACGATCAGTTGGCAACTGACTTTGGTTGCTTTAGCAACGGTTCCTTTAAGCTTGATCGTCGTGATGATCGTCGCACCAAAATCGCAAAAATTCTTTGCGGCACAACAAAAAAGTTTAGGATTGCTCAATGACCAAGTCGAAGAAACTTACGGCGGTCATACCGTTGTCAAAACCTTCAACCATGAAGCCGCCGATCAAGTCGTTTTTGAAGAAGAAAATGACCGTCTGTATTCCGCTGGTTGGAAAGCCCAATTTATTTCAGCGATCATTATGCCCTTGATGAACTTCATTAAAAACTTAGGCTATGTCTTCGTGGCTGTCCTTGGTGGGATCAAAGTGGCGAATGGGAACATGACGTTAGGGGATGTGCAAGCATTCTTGCAATACACCAATCAATTCTCTCAACCAATCACTCAAATCGCTAGCTTACTAAACACCATCCAATCAACCGTTGCATCTGCCGAACGGGTATTTGAAGTCTTGGATGAAGAAGAAATGACTGATGAGCCTTCTGGATTGCCAGTGGAAGACAGTGAATACAAAGTTCGTTTCGATCATGTTCAATTTGGTTATGCGCCAGACAAATTATTGATGACCGATTTTAATCTGAATGTTAAAGCTGGTGAGATGGTGGCTATCGTAGGACCTACCGGCGCTGGGAAAACCACGCTGATCAATCTCTTGGAACGTTTTTATGATGTTTCTGGCGGTAGCATTCGTTATGATGGCAAAGATACCCGAGACTTGACTCGTGATGAGTTGCGTAGTAATATCTCGATGGTGCTGCAAGATACGTGGTTGTTTACTGGTTCCATTTATGACAACATTCATTATGGAAATGAAAAAGCAACCAAAGAGCAAGTGATCGCTGCGGCGAAAGCTGCCCATGTGGATGATTTTGTTCGCAAATTGCCAGAAGGCTATGATACGGTCTTGAATGAAGAAGCCAGCAACATCTCCCAAGGTCAACGTCAGCTGATCACGATCGCCCGCGCCTTCTTAGCGGATCCCGACGTTTTGATTTTGGATGAAGCAACTTCTAGTGTCGATACGCGGACGGAAATCTTGATACAAAAAGCAATGGGTCGTTTGTTAGAAAATCGGACCAGCTTTGTGGTTGCTCACCGTCTCTCTACGATTCGTGATGCTGACAATATCATCGTGATGAATCACGGGTCCATTGTTGAGACTGGAAATCATGAGGAATTGATGGCACAAAACGGTTTCTATGCAGACCTGTATAACAGTCAATTTTCAGAAGAAGTGGCGTGATCCACTGTTTGTAATGAAAGAAATTCTTCCCCAAATGATGATAAACAGACCGCCAAAGGTTGACTGAAAGAAAGCAGTGATTGTCACTGCTTTCTTTTTTTTATGAATTTTTATCGCTTTAATTTAAATATTTATTGCAATTAACTGGATTAAAATGTATATTAATACATAATTTCGAATAATCCAAGACAAGGAGTGAAACCAATGAGTCATCTTTTTCCTAATTACAGCCGTTTACCCATCGATATCCAGCAAGGCAACGGCAGCTATGTGGTAGATTCGCAAGGCAACCAATATTTAGATTTAACAAGCGGCATCGGGGTCGTTAATCTCGGTTATGGGCATCCCAAAGTGCAAGCCGCATTGATGACACAAGCAGAGCAGATTTGGCATGTGCCGAATTTGTATGACAGCCAGTTGCAAGAAGAAGTTGCCCAAAAGCTGACCCAAAATCAAAAGAGCGCTTCAGACGAGCCGTATCTGGCTTATTTTTGCAATAGTGGCGCTGAGGCGAACGAAGCTGCTTTAAAGTTGGCTCGCAAAGCGACTGGCCGCAGCAAAGTCATTAGTTTTGAACAATCTTTCCATGGTCGGACCTTTGGGGCGATGTCTTTGACTGGGCAAAGTAGTATCCATGATGGGTTTGGACCGTTAGTACCAGAGATGGTGTATGTACCCTTTAATGACCTTGAGGCATTGCAAGCCGTTTTAGATGAGCAGACGGCAGCCGTGTTTTTAGAATTGATCCAAGGCGAAGGCGGTGTGATCCCTGCTGAGGTGGCGTGGGTCCAAGCGGTGGCAGCCCTTTGTCAGGAGTTGGGGGTACTACTGGTGGTGGATGAGATCCAAACCGGGATGGGACGGACAGGAACACTGTTTGCTTTTGAAGGATATGGCATTGAACCTGATCTTTTTACCGTAGCAAAAGGGCTTGGTAACGGGATCCCTGTCGGAGCGATGCTAGGCAAAAGCCATTTGCAAACGGCTTTTGGACCCGGTAGTCACGGTTCGACCTTTGGTGGCAATAAATTAGCGATGGCCGCTGCTAGTGCCGTTTGCAGTGTGTTGCAAGAAGAGGACATTCAAGTCAATGTTCAATTGCGCCAGCAGCAGTTTCTCGACGGATTGCAAGGACTATCTAAGGTGCAGGCGATTCGTGGGAAAGGATTGATGATCGGTATCGAATTAGCCGATTCGGAAAGCTTGCAATCCGTGTTGACCCAACTGCGGAACCAAGGCCTCCTTGCATTAAAAGCGGGAACCAAGGTTTTGCGCTTGCTGCCGCCTTTAACGATCTCGCAAGAGGAAACGACAGCAGCCTTGGCGATTTTGCAAGCTGTCTTAGCATAATTGCATAAAAATAGATTTTTCGGGCTTTTTTTCTTATAAAAACCGAATAATAGCGAATTTATTTTGAATAGTTTTATAAATAATCATTGACAGAGCGATGGGAGTTTCTTATAATCTTAAGTAAATTCTTTTGAGGAGTGACGTGTTTGAAGGCAGCAATCGTTGGTGTAACAGGGTATACCGGAATTGAATTGATTCGTTTGATCCAGCAACATCCCCAATTGGAGGTGGGCACCTTGCATAGTCATTCTATGCATGAAAATTCATCAGTTTTGTATCCTCATTTAATTGGACTGACAGAGCGGCTGATCGAACCTTTTGATGCAGAAAAAATCCAAAAGGAAAATCAACTCGTGTTTTTTGCGACTCCTGCTGGAATCAGCAAAGAACTCGCAGCGACTCTTGTCGCAAATGACTTTCCAGTGATTGACCTTTCTGGTGATCTGCGATTGAAGGATCGGGATAGCTATCAAAAATGGTATCACCAAGAAGCTGCACCTGCCGAATTGTTGACACAAGCGACCTATTCGCTGCCTGAGTTTGCAACGACTCCTGGCAATTTGATCGCCAATCCAGGCTGTTATGCGACTGCTGCCATTTTAGCGGCTGCGCCGTTGGTTCAGCAAAAACTATTCAGCGGTACGTTGATTTTTGATGGCAAGTCGGGTTTGTCGGGTGCTGGTAAGAAATTGACGGACAGCAGTCACTTTGCAACCGCTGCGGATAACATGACGATGTATAAGCCAAATCAGCATCAGCATATTCCTGAGATCATGCAGCAGTTTCAGCAATGGGATCAGGCAATGCTGCCCATCCAATTTTCTACCAGCTTACTGCCTGTCAAAAGAGGGATCTTTATGACGCTTTATGCGCCTATCAAAGACGCGATTTCGCAAGAGGACATCTATGAGCAGTACGTAAAAACGTATCAAGACCATCCATTTGTCCGAGTGCAACCGTTAGGAAAGCTGCCCGAGCTGCGGCAAGTGACGGGAACGAATTTTTGTGACATTGGCATATGTTTCAATCCGCTGACCCAAGTGTTGACCGTTGTCGCAGTGATCGATAATTTAGGCAAAGGGGCTGCTGGCCAAGCGATCCAAAACTTCAATCGATGGGCAAAGATACCAGAAACGACTGGTCTTATGCAAGCACCGTTATATCCATAAAATAGCCAACAGACGCGTGAGGATACTCGTGTCAGCCAGTGGACAATCCGCAAAAAGGTGGCAGTAGGAGGAAAGAAAATGAAAGAAATCGAAGGAACGATCGCAACCCCCAAAGGTTTTTTTGCCGACGGTCTGCATTGCGGTCTGAAGAAAGAGAAAGTCGATCTTGGTTGGATCGTCTCTGAAGTGCCAGCCAGTGCTGCGGCAGTCTTTACCACCAATCAAGTACAAGCGGCACCCATTCTCGTTACAAAGGAAAAAATGCAAGCAGGCACCTTGCAAGGCGTGATCGTCAATGCGGGCAATGCCAATGCTTGTACCGGGGAGCAAGGTTTAAAAGATGCACAAGAGATGGCAGAATTGGCAGCAGCCCAGCTGCATACGAGTCCCGAAGCCTTTGCGGTAGCCTCCACCGGGATCATTGGTAAGAGCTTACCGATGGAAAAAATCACTGCAGGGATTCAGCAACTAAACAGGCAAGGGGATGCCCACCGATTTCAACGAGCGATTTTGACGACGGATCTGACTGAAAAAAGCAGTGTCATCCAATCAACGATCGCTGACAAAACGGTGACTGTTGCGGGTTGTGCCAAAGGGTCTGGTATGATCCATCCCAATATGGCTACGATGCTGGCCTTTGTTACGACGGATGCGGCGATCGCTCCAGCACTCTTGCAAGCACTGCTGAAAGAATTAACCGACGTTACTTTCAATCAAATCACGGTCGATGGCGATACATCCACCAATGATATGGTGTTAGTTTTAGCCAACGGGTTAGCCAAAAATCCAACGATCGAAGCTGATACGCCAGCTTATCATGAGTTTAAAGGGATGCTCAAAGCAGTTCTGACCGCACTAGCCAAAGCAGTTGCAAAGGACGGAGAAGGCGCCAGCAAATTGATCGAAGCTCATACGAGTGGAGCTGTGACCGATGAAGCAGCCCGAATGATCAGCAAAACCATCGTTGGTTCGCCACTGGTCAAAACAGCCCTCTTTGGCAAAGACCCAAACTGGGGGCGTATCTTATGTGCAGTGGGCTATAGTGGGCAGCCGATCGACCCAGCAACGGTATCGATTGCATTAGCCGACATTCCCGTCTTTGTCCAAGGGACACCGGTAGCTTTTGACGAAACCATCATGCAAGAACAGTTGGCGGAAAATGAAGTCAAAGTCGCTGTCGAGCTGAAAGAAGGGGCAGGTGTTGGCACCGCTTGGGGCTGTGATCTGACGTATGACTATGTGAAAATCAACGCACTATATCATACCTGAAAGAAATCAGGTACTAGACAAAAAGGAGCGAGTAGATGGAAACGATCGTAGTAAAAATCGGCGGTGTCGCCTCAGACAATTTAACCCCGTCATTCTTTGAGACGATAGCAGATTGGCAAGCTGCGGGCAAAAAAGTAGTCATCGTCCATGGCGGCGGTCACTACATCTCAGAAATGATGGAGAAAATGGCGTTGACAGTCACGATCAAAGACGGCCTGCGGGTGACCGACCCCCAGACGCTTGAAGTAACTAGAATGGTCCTTTTGGGACAAGTTCAACCGCTGATCACGACCGCTTTCCAGCAAGCTGGGTTCCATGCCGTAGGACTGAATGCTGGCTGTGATCAACTGATTCAAGGAGAAGTCATTGATGAAGAAAAATTAGGACAGGTGGGGAAGGTTCAACAAATCAACGCTGCTTTCCTGCAGCTCTTGACAGAGAAAAAACATGTCCCGATCTTGGCACCGCTAGGAATTACCCCAGAGGGGCAATGGCTGAACATCAATGCCGATGAAGTAGCGTGTCAGGTTGCTGCTAGTTTACAAGCCGAAAAACTATATTTGTTGACGGATGTCCCTGGGATCAAGCAAGAAAGCCAGTGGTTATCGGCTGTTTCTTTTGAAGAGATCCCCCGTTTGATCACCGAAGAAGTAGTCACAGGCGGCATGCTGCCAAAACTAAAAAGTGCGCAGAAAGCCTTGAAAGCAGGGGTAGCTGCCGTTTGTATCACCGATCGAATCGATCATTTAGGAACCCAGATCCTCGCGGCAAGTCCAGCCGCAGCTGTCTGTAGCTGAAGCCATTAGCAACACCCAAATGCCTCTTCTCTACTCATAAAAATGCAAAATTCTGACTTTTCTGTGCTTTTCTTCTTATTTTCTCTAAAAAAAGAATAAAATAGGTAGGGATTTCATTTGCTAGAATTTCGTTTTATCAGTACAATGAGTACATATGTAAGTAGGGGGAGAAACAATGACAGATTTCTTATTGGGGAGCAGTACGAAGTTGCTGACTGTTGCAATCCGGGTAAAAGACCGCGATCAAGCGATTGCCTTTTATCGGGATGTACTTGGTTTTGAGTTGAAAAGAGAAGAAAATGAATTGGCCATCTTTGGTCTAAAAGGATTAGATAGAGAAGTTTTATGGTTGGAAGAAAGCCCGCGTGCCAACGATCACTTCGGCGAGATCAAAAAAATGCAGCGCATCGTCTTAGCCGTATCCTCATTAGAAGAAGCGGCAACTATCGCGAGCAATGCCCAACAAAAAGCGATTGCTTTCGAAGAAGCTCGTTATGAAGCGAATCAATTAGGCTTTATTATAGCTGATCCAGAAGGGAACAAAATTGAAGTCTTATTTACAGCACCCGCAGGAACTGCGGTACCAAAAGACGAAGCAGAATTGATCAAAGCGGCACCTGCAAAAGCGGCTGGCTTATCAAAAGAAGCTCATTTTGGCAAGCTGTATTTAAACGTCAGTGATCTAGCCAAAGAGCAGCTTTTCTTAGAAGAAAGCTTAGGCTTGAAAACAAAAGAAGCCGAAACGAAGGAATTTATCCTCAATGATGGTGACTTCCAAGTCGGCTTGACTGAAGCACAAGGTGGTACGATCGATTTGCCGACCCATGAGGTGCTTGGCTTAGACTTCTTGAAAATCTCCATCAGTCAAGAAGATATCGATACATTGGAAAAACACTTGTCTGAGAAGAACCGAGAGTTCTTCATCGATAAAAAACGGAAGTTGTTGACGACCTACGATGCGATCGGTATCGAATGGTGGTTTATCGTTAAAAAATAAATCTAAATAGATAAGAAAAAACATCGGAAACTCTTTTGAGTAGTCGATGTTTTTTGATGACTAAGAAACCAAGCAAGCGAATCGACTAGCTGATCGAGTCGGATAGTTGGAGGAAAAAAGGGGATAACGAGTTTTGTTTGCTGCTAAAAAGTGCTAAAGTTAGAAGCAAGACAAGCCTGAAAGGAGCGAGTATGGAACGATGACAATGTACCCAAAAACAATACAGCTCATTCAAGAAAAAATGCCGACCGTTTTCCCAGGAGCGGTGCTGCGTTTTATCGCTGGTGAAACCCAAGAGACCCATGTATTCGGACAGGCAGCGCTTCTTCCGAAAACCGAACCTATGACGAAAGATCATTTGTTTGATTTAGCCTCATTGACGAAAGTCGTTTGTACAACGAGTGTTCTGTTAAAATTGTGGGATCAAGGAAAAATCGAGATGGAGGCGCCGCTTACTCGTTGGCTGCCAGCGTTTAAAGACGATCGGGTAACGATCAAGCACTTGCTGACGCATACGGCAGCCATCAACACGTGGATTCCTCATCGAGACCAGTTGGATGCTGCTGCCTTGCGCAAGGCGTATTTGCAGCTTGAAAGCAGTGATACGATCGGTCAAACGGTCAGCTATACCGATACTGGGACGATTTTGCTGGGCTTTTTATTGGAGGAGCTGTATCAAAAACCAGTGACCGAGATTTTTCAAGAAGAAGTCTTGACGCCTTTAGGCATGAAGAACAGCGGCTTTCCGCCTTTTCCTCCCTCACAGCTGCCAATGATCGTTCCTACCCAGCAGCAGCCAGACGGCAGCATCCTTAGAGGAATCACCCACGATCCTAAGGCACGGGTGTTGGGAAACCATGCCGGCAACGCAGGGTTGTTTTCTACCGTGGATGACTTGACGCTTTTCGTTCAACTGTTACTGGCAAATGGTCAGCAGCAAGGAGCGCCGTTTTTCTCAGAAAAAGTCATGCAGGCGCTGGCTCACAGGCAGACACCTGAAAGCACAAAGCCTCGCACCTATGGTTGGGACTTGTTAGGTGCACCGTATCAATTATTTCATACAGGCTATACAGGCACGTTTCTCGCAGTAGATATCCCTAACAAAAAAGCGTTTATTTTCTTATCGAATCGGGTCCATCCAGTGGATCATAGAGAAAGCTATTTGGGTCATCGTGACGAAATCCTGCAATGTTACTTAAAAGAAACTGCCGAATAAGCGGATTCATGCTATAATATGCACGAACAACTAGAGAGGGGAACAATTATGGAACCATTGTTTATGAAACCTGTTTTTCAAGAAAAAATTTGGGGCGGTAGTCGCCTGCATTCTGTTTTTGGTTTTGATTTACCGAGCGAAAAGATCGGTGAAGATTGGGCGATCAGTGCGCATCCTCATGGGGTGAGCGTCATTGAAAATGGTCCGTTTAAAGGCAAAACATTGGCGGATCTTTGGCAAGACCATCAAGAACTATTTGGTCATTCAGACGAACCAGTCTTTCCATTATTAATTAAAATTTTAGACGCGGAAGATGATCTATCCGTTCAAGTCCATCCTGATGACACGTATGGGTTAGCCCATGAAGGGGAATTAGGGAAAACGGAATGCTGGTACATCATTGATGCCGAACCAGGTGCGGAAATCATTTATGGCCACCATGCACAAACCAAAGAAGAACTTGCGGAAATGATCGAAGCGGGTCGTTGGGATGATTTGTTAACAAAAGTCCCTGTGAAAAAAGGCGATTTCTTCTATGTGCCAAGTGGAACGATCCATGCCATTGGAAAAGGGATCATGATCTTGGAAACCCAGCAGAGCTCGGATACGACTTATCGGGTGTACGACTATGATCGTACCGATGATCAAGGACAAACTCGGGAGCTGCATATCCAACAATCGATCGATGTGACGACGATTCCTGCACGGACGCCAGAATTATCGATCCGTGAGGTCAAACAAGGACAATCAGCAGTCGTTACCTATCTTGAAACGCCATTTTTCAATGTGTATGAGTGGGAAGTACGTGGGAAATTATCGTTGGCACAAAAGGCCGATTATACTTTGATGACCGTGATCGATGGGTATGGGCATTTGATGATCGACGGTCATTCCTATGAACTAAAAATGGGCACGAGCTGCATTTTGCCAAACCCGATCAAGAAATGGGAATTGGTTGGTGAATTGACTGTCATTGCCTCTGAACCTGGAAAAAAATAAAACGATCAGTAAGTGACGTGAGCCGCACGAGCAAAACAGCACACGTTCCTGATTTTTCGTAAGGCTGAACTCGTTCAGCTGCCTGTCATCATTGGCGATTTTTCCGCTTTTGACTGACAGGTTTTTTCGTATGGACACTCACGATAGACGTCTGAGGAAGATTTGTTATAATGGCAGTAATGAAGGATAGGTGAAAAGAATGGTTTACTTAGATCATGCAGCAACGACACCGCTGCATCCAGAAGTGATCAAAGTGATGAGTGAAACGATGCAGACATTTTTTGGCAATCCATCAAGCATTCATCGTTATGGTCGAGACGCCCACACCCAATTAGAATTGGCTCGTCAAGCGATCGCTCAGCAGCTAGGAGTCAAAGAACATGAGATCATTTTTAATAGTGGTGGTACCGAAAGTGATAATACAGCAATCATCGGTACAGCCCTTAGCAAACAAGCACAAGGCAAACATATCATTACGACCCAGATCGAACATCCGGCGGTCATTGAGAGTATGCGCTATTTAGAAGGCTTTGGCTTTGAGGTGACCTATTTGCCCGTAGATCAAAAGGGGCAATTGGCCGTCAGTGAAGTTGAGGCTGCCTTACGTCCCGATACGATTTTAGTATCCATAATGACGGCAAACAATGAAACGGGCAATTTGCTGCCGATTGCAGAAATTGGGGCCCTTTTACGGGAACATCCCGCCGTGTTTCATACCGATGCCGTGCAAGCTTATGGCAAGATCCCGCTTGAAATCAATGAAAACAGTATTGATCTTCTAAGCATTTCTGCTCACAAAATCAACGGACCAAAAGGGATCGGCTTTTTGTATAAACGAGATGGCTTGTCGCTGCCTGCGCTGCTCCATGGCGGCGAGCAAGAAGAAAAACGGCGAGCAGGGACGGAAAACTTAGCAGCCATCATGGGAATGGCCAAAGCAGCTTCTTTGCATACCCCCGAAGCGCAGCAAGCAGCGGCGGAACAATATCAAACGTTTGCCGATGTACTGATGGAGACCTTAGCAGCACAAGGCGTCGATGTTCAGTTGAATGGTGATCCAGCACACAAATTGCCGCATATTTTGAATCTGCGTTTCCCAGGTGTCAGCAGTGACTTGCTGCTGATGAAATTGGACTTAAAAGGGGCTGCGATCTCGACAGGCAGCGCTTGTACGGCGGGCAATGTGGAGCCCTCCCATGTGCTCGAAGCGATGGTGGGCAAAGAGCATCCAGCTATTCGGGAATCGGTCAGAGTCAGCTTTGGCTATGGCAACACATTGGCGGAAATCGAAGCATTTGCTCAGCTATTAGCAGAAACTGTCTTAGCCACGAAAAAGTAGGAGAACAGCTAGCAATCTCGCTGAAAACTATTTATAATGAAAGAAATGATGTTAAAGAGGTGAAGAACATGGCATTTGAAACAACAGCAACCGTTTTAGGCGCAGCAACCCAATACCGCATTGCTCCTGAAGCAAAAAAATATACGTTGCGGGACAATGGCTTTACAGAAACGAACGGCGGCAACTTCCAATTGATTCGCGGCCTTGAAGCAACACCCCAAAGCAAAGAAGGCTTTAAATTAAAAATCACTGTTGCAAAAGATCTGCAAACCTTCAAGATGTCCATCACGACAGCCAATGGGTTAAAAGCAGTCAACATTTTCAAAGATGAACAGCACAAAATGCTGCAAGAAAAATTTTACTTTTTAATGGATGGTTTTATCAGCCGCGGGTTGTTTGTCAAAGCGTAAGCTTTTGCCAAAAGCAGCTATATCATTCAAAGGGCAAGAAGTGTGTCACTCCGCCAAGCAGGCATGGGATTGATACACTTCTTTTGTATCTTTGGCGGTTTCTTTTTATACTATAGAAAACAAACCCTAGGTGTTCGCAGGAACAGGATGAGTTAAGACGAGAAAGAGGGAATCAAGATGAAACGAACCTTAAACAAGCAATCAGTGCTAGCCGTCGGCATGGGGACTTGGCATATGGGGGATGACCCAGCCAAGGAAAAAGCCGAGATCGATGCGTTGCAAGCGGGCATCAAAGCTGGAGCGGCTGTCATCGATACCGCAGAAATGTACGGCGAGGGAAACGCAGAAACGCTAGTTGGCAAGGCGATCCAGCCCTTTACACGAGGGGATCTTTATTTGATTTCAAAAGTCTATCCCTGGAATGCCTCCGCAGATGAATTGCCGAAAGCTTTAGACCGCAGCTTAGCGCGTTTAGGCACCGACTATCTTGATCTGTATCTGCTCCACTGGCGAGGAGATGTGCCGTTAGCAGAAACAGTTGACGCACTAGAAGCTGCCAAAGCCTCTGGAAAAATTCGCGCATGGGGCGTCTCTAATTTTGACGTGGCAGATATGGAGGAGCTGTTGCGGTTAGAAAACGGCGATCAATGTGCCGCCAACCAAGTACTCTATAATTTAGGTGCCCGGGGGATCGAATACGATCTTTTGCCTTGGCAGGCAGAGGCTGAGATTCCTGTGATTGCCTACTCACCCATTGCTCAAGGCGATCGGCTAGGGCACCACTTCAAAAATGATGAAGTGTTGAAAGAGCTGGCAGAAGCCAAAGGCTGCACGATCTTTCAGCTGCTTTTGGCATGGACCCTTCGACAACCCCACGTCTTAGCGATCCCCCAAACCAGTGACTCGCTGCATATGCTGCAGAACATTGAAGCTTGCAAAATCGTTTTTTCCCAAAGCGAATTGGCAGCAATCGATGCGCGGTTTCCTGCACCGACGAAAAAGCAGCCGCTAGCGATGATTTAAAGACGCTGATCACAGAAAAAGCACCAAGGTAAGGAGCGACTATGAAATTTTTTACGTCTGATACCCACTATTTTCATGCAGCCTTGCTCGGGGACAATGACTTTGCCCCACGCCCCTTTGAGACAGTGACGCAAATGCATGAAACGATGATCGCCAGCTGGAATGAGGTCGTTGCGGATAAAGATGTCGTCTATCATTTAGGGGATGTCGCGATGCACCCTGATTACGAAGCGGGCTTTCCAGAAATTGCTGCGCTGTTAGCACAGCTGCAGGGCAAAATCGTTTTTATCAAAGGCAATCATGATACCAGAGCTTTCTTTGCGTACTTGCGCAAGCATGATCCTGGTTGTTTTGGAGCCGAAAAGTATGCGTTTGAAGATGTCGGTGTCTTGCTGAAGTTTGCTCATCAGCAATTTATACTGACCCATTATCCTATGCTGCTGGGGATCACCAAAAACAGCCGCAATCTGCATGGGCACATTCATCATCACAGTGTACCGATCGCTGAGAATCTCAACGTAGGAGTCGATGCACCAGAATTGGCGTTTCTGCCACAGCCGCGTCCTTTTGGTCGGCCAGTTTCCGAAAATGAACTGGCGGTGTTGTATCATGCAAAACAACAAGAACTTACTAAGCTGGCTCGTTAACAGATAACAAAAAAAGCAAGCGTCCAAACAGATTTGGGCGGCTTGATTTTTTTGTGATGACTTTGACAGCAAGCTTTGATTAAGGAAATTTTTTTGATAAAAATAAACTTTATATGTAAAAAATAATCGATTCCAAGAGTTATTATTTGATGGATATTTAAGAAATGTGTATGCTTTAAGTAGAAAGCAGTAAAGGAGGTTGCCAATGCGTAAGATTTCTAAAGTGATTTTTATCATCGGATTGCTTTTACTCTTACTTGTCTTTTATTTTGGGATCATCGCCAATCAGCAAGCGGCTTCATTGCCTGTTTACTTGATTCCTTTGGATGAATATCCTTGGGTCGGATCTTCCATGAGTATGCTGCTCTTTTGGTTATCTGTTGGCTTTGCCATTTTTACCGTGATCGCGCTCTTTGTCGTTTTGTTTTATCCAAAACGTTCGGACCGCTTGATCATTTCCCATAAGACAGGCGATTTAGTGATTCAGAAGAAGGCGTTAGAGCATTTTGTGCTTGAACGGGTGAAACAAGCAGATTTCATCCATCAGCCATCCGTAAAAATCAAAATCGTCAAGAATAAAGTATCCGTAAAAATCGATGGAGAAATGAAACAAACAGCAGCCATCCCGCAAAAACAAGAAGCATTGGTTGGTGAGATCAGCAGCAGTCTGCAGCAGCTTTTCGGTATCGAAAGCAATATCCAAACGGAAGTTGTCTTAAAAGATACGCAAGAAACGCCAGCAGCCCATGACCAGCCGCGTGTAGTTTAGGAGGAACAGGTATGAGTGAATGGTTCTACCACTATAAGATCCCGCTTATCTTTGCAGGTTTCGGTTTGATCCTAGCGATCCTGTTTCTAACGATCGGCTTTTTGAAAACCATACTGCTGGTGCTGTTTACGGCACTAGGTATGTATCTGGGATTTTATCTCAAAGAAGTCGGATTCTTTGAACAATTTCAAAGACCGCGCCGTTAACTTTGGTAACATTATTAGTTTAATTTATATCAAGATTATAGTAGGAGGAATGTACGATGGAAAACCAAACAAAACCAACAACAGGTGTTAAAGGAGAATTAACTTACGAAGATAAAGTGATTCAAAAAATCGTAGGCATTGCATTAGAATCTGTAGACGGACTCTTAACAGTCGATGGCGGTTTCTTCTCAAATATTGCAGGTAAATTAGTCAACACCGATGATGTGACTTCAGGGATCAACGTTGAAGTTGGGAAAAAACAAGTGGCAGTCGATCTTGATATCGTTGCAGAATACGGCAGCGACATGACCACGATCTACGACCAAATCAAAGAGGTTGTTTCAACACAAGTCAACAAAATGACGAATTTAGACGTCATCGAAGTAAACGTGAACGTAGCAGATGTCAAAACACGTGAACAATTCGAAAAAGACTCTGAAACAGTTCAAGACAAAGTAAGCAGTGCGGCAGAAACAACTGGCGACTTTGCGTCAAAACAAACACGTAAAGCCAAAGGTGCCTTCAACCGAACAACGACGCGTATTCAAGAAAACAACGAACCACGCGTTCAATAATAGTAAGATAAGCAAAAGACTAGCTTCGGCTAGTCTTTTTTTGTCGCAAAACTGGCGTGTTTTTGCAGCTTCAGCCGATCAGAACATCAAAGCCAAAAGCTCCAATAATGGATTCCTTCTGCTTGAAAGACATCGTTAGGATAGCTTTTCTCATAATGGGCTTTTTCGGGGGAATCATTAGGATCGAATACTTGAATCGCTCCTTCTTTGTTCAAAGCCAATACCATGATATGTCCGGAGGTCGTAAAGGTTCCTGCTTGAACCGAGACCACAACGGGGATGCCTTGTGTCATTTTCTCATAGGCAGCCGCAAAGGAACTTCCTAAATCGGCAAATTGGTAACCAAAAGCTTCGGCAAACTGAGGAAAGATTTGCCAACTCGTTCCTTGTTTGGGAAGATAAAATTGATCGCCAGCCCACTTTAATAGTTTGTCAGGATTCGACGGATGATCCGTCCAAAAAGAATCGATCATCGCTAAAGAAGCAATAGCGCACCCGTTTGCTGCAAACGTATTTTGCGTTTCTCCATATCCATATGTGTTATTGCCCCAGCGTTGATCGGATGAAAGAAGAACTTATCTAGTAACAAGGAATTTATAAGAAAAGACAGCAAACAGTGAACTTTTTTGTGTTTTGTTGTATAATGCAAATTACTGAAAAGTTGCGACCTTCAAATCGTAGATGATTTCAGAATCTATAATTGAAATGATGGTGAAACGATCATGTCTAACGAAAACACCCGTGTGGTGGTTGGAATGAGTGGCGGGGTAGACTCGTCAGTAACAGCACTTTTGCTGAAAGAACAAGGGTATGATGTTGTCGGGATCTTTATGAAAAATTGGGATGATACCGATGAAAACGGTGTTTGTACCGCAACAGAAGACTACAAAGACGTAGCCAAAGTGGCTGCGCAAATAGGGATTCCTTATTATTCAGTGAATTTCGAAAAAGAATATTGGGACCGTGTATTTGAATATTTTCTTGCAGAATACCGTGCCGGACGGACACCAAATCCAGATGTCATGTGTAACAAGGAAATCAAGTTCAAAGCCTTTTTGGATTATGCGATGGATCTTGGTGCCGATTATGTAGCAACTGGCCATTATGCGCAAGTGACCGTTGATGAAAACGGCGTGACCCATATGTTGCGAGGCGTGGATAACAACAAAGATCAAACGTATTTCTTAAGCCAATTGTCACAAGAACAATTGAGCAAAACCATGTTCCCACTAGGCGGCATGGAAAAATCAGAAGTACGAGCGATCGCTGAACGGGCAGGTCTAGCAACAGCCAAGAAAAAAGATTCCACGGGTGTCTGCTTTATCGGAGAAAAGAATTTCAAACAATTTTTGAGTAATTACTTGCCAGCGAAAAAAGGCAATATGGTTACATTAGATGGCGAAGTCAAAGGACAACACGATGGCTTGATGTACTACACCATCGGACAACGTCAAGGCTTAGGCATTGGCGGCGGCGGTGCCACTCAAGAACCATGGTTTGTCGTAGGAAAAGACTTAGCGACCAACACTTTGTATGTGGGACAAGGATTCCATCACCCCGCTTTGTATGCAGATCGCTTGGAAGCAAGCCAAATCCACTTTACTACAGAACAAGACCGCGGCACGGAATTTTCATGCACAGCAAAATTCCGCTACCGTCAACAAGATGTACCGGTAACGGTGCGTCTATTAGATGGAGATCGAGCAGAAGTGATTTTTGACGAACCAGTACGCGCCATCACTCCTGGACAAGCAGTCGTTTTTTATGACGGGATGGAATGCTTGGGCGGCGGTTTGATCGATGCAGCCTACAAAGAAGCCAAAGAATTACAATATGTTTAACCACTAACACAATCTGCCCTAGCTAAGAACACTGAACCAATCAGTTGCACTTAGCTAGGGCTTTTTATATTTGTACCAACGAATGTTTTGCGTAATCAAGAGAACCAAAAAATAGGTAGCCGATTATTCTTTGATCTTGAAAAGGTGGATCTGTTCGCTAAATGCAGCGACTTGTGCAGGATCGATCGTACCGTTTGTTTTCGAAAGCGCATTAGACATGCCACAAGCCATCGAATAGGTCAATGCTTGTTCCATTGGATACTGTTTATTCAATGCAACAGCCATGCCACCAACAGTTGAATCGCCACAGCCAGTCGTATTAACGATGGCGATTTTAGGAATCTCAATCTTATAAAAAGTCGACTGATGTTTAACGATTGCCCCATCGCCGCCTTGAGATACCATGACGGTGTCGATTCCTTCGAAAAGAGTGCTCTCTAAGACAGAGAAAATGTCTTGAGATGAATGTAATTTTTGACATATTAGTTCTTCCAATTCCTGTTGATTCGGTTTAATAAAATTCGGACGAGCATTCGTTTGAGTCAAACAATTTTTTAGTTGTTCACCTGCTATATCCATGAGGATTGGTACCTGCTCACCTAATGTCTTACGGATGAATTGAAGCAATTGATCGTGAAAATGCCCATTATCAGAATTTACTGATCCAGAAATACAGACGACCGTGATGGGATGTTGTTCAATTAATGCTGCAAGGTGTTGGTAAAAAAGTTGTTCGTTTTTCTCCGATAGATAAAGTCCTTTTTCTACTAGCTCTGTATGGGTGTTACCGTCATGCATGATCGTGATCGCATTGCGAGAATTACCATCGATGGTTAGGAAATCCAATACATAACGTTCTTCGGCTAGTAAAGAATCAAGGATCGTTTTGCCTACAGGTCCACCTAAAATACCTGTCAATAAAACGTCTTCCCCAGATTGTGCGATGACTCTGCCAGCATTGATACCTTTTCCCCCAATTGATGTATGTGGGTTATCTACCCGATTTACTTGATCCAATTTCAACGAAGGAACCAAATAGTTGTAGTCCATGGAAGGGTTCATTGTGATGGTTAAAATCATTTTTGTTCCTCCTTGAGGATCTCTGTAAAGGAGCGATAATACTCAAAAGTAGTCTCAGAAAGTTTATCATCAGTGATCAAATAGTCGATATCTGAAAGTGAGTAAAAGGTGTAAACGTCGGAGCGATTAAACTTGGAACTATCCGCAACGATGCATTTTTTGCGGGAATGCTTGAAAGCGACTCGTTGAATCGAGCCTTCAACAAGATTCGCAGTGGTGATATTATTTTCAAAGATCCCATTTGTAGCAGCAAAAGCGATATCGATATTTAGATTTTCAAAACTCTTCTCTGCCGTTTCCCCATAAAATTCTTCCGTCGTGCGGGAAAATTCTCCGCCTGTCAATAAGACACGATAGTCTGTGTTGTAAATCAAATAATTAAAAGCAAGCAAACTATTTGTGATCACGAATAAGTTTGCTTTTTTTAGTTCAGGTAAAGCGTGAAGCATCGTAGTTCCAGCACCGATATAGATAGTATCGTTGTCTGAAATGATACTGTTCATCACTTTTCCGATGAATTTTTTTTCAGCAACATTCGTATCGATTTTTTCTTGAGTAGAAAGCTCGTGTTCGATTTTTTCGAGTTTTTGGGCGCCACCATAGATTTTTACCAATAAAGATTGATTCGCTAACTCTGTAATATCTCTACGAATGGTCATATCGGAAACGTCTAATGTTTTGGCTATTTCTGCAATGGATAAGTAATCGTGCTGATTCACTAGCGCTAGAATTTTTTCTTGCCGTTCTTTCTTTAACATAGTTTCACCTCTGGTTGATTAACGATTTTTTTAAGTTTCTTTTTCAACTGTCTTCTTTATACATTAATTAATAGCATTTACTTTTGGAAAAAGCAAGGATAAATGTTCATCTTTGTTAAAGTTTGATAATTTTATGTATCGATAAAAATAATCAGTTTGGAAAAAATACGAAAAGAAAGCGTTGACAAGAAAAATTAACTATTGTATATTTACATTGTAAAACACATTGTAACAAAGTTTAACAATGTTTATCATTAAAGTTGAACAAGGAGGAAGAATAGGTGGGCTATACGAGCATGTTTGATGAAAGGCTGATTTTTCTCGACGTGGAAGGAGAGGATTTGAAAGAACTATTTGAAGAGATAGCCAAACGATTACAGGAACAAGGTTTTGTGAATGAACAGTATGTAGAAGGATTACTAGCAAGAGAACAAGCCTTTCCAACTGGGCTGATTACACAGTATTTGAATATTGGCTTGCCTCATTCAGAACCAGCGTATGTCGAAAAGCCTTTTATAGCGATCGTGCGTCTGAAAAACGAGGTGAAGATGAAGCAAATGGGTGACAGTCAAGAAATGCAGGTCAAGAATCTCTTTTTTCTAGGGATCAAAGAACCAAAAGAGCAAGTCGGCTTACTGCAATCGTTAATGGCATTATTTATGGATGAAGGATTTGTAAAGGCATTCATTGGGACACAAGAAGTACAGGCAATTTATCAATTAGTTACACAGTATACAAAATAAAATTTTTGGAGGGATTCAAGATGAAAAGAAGATTGATCGTAGCATGTGGAAGTGGCGTTGCAACAAGTCAAACGATCGCAAGTAAAATTGCTGGGATGCTTGAAGATGACGGGATCGATTTCCCCGTTGAAGCAGTTGATTACAAGTCGATCCAAAACGAATTGCCGTCGACAGGAATTTATGTGTATGTTGCACAGCCAGATGATGAAGTATTGGAAAAAGCGGCTGAGCTAGGTGTACACGTTTTTGCTGGAATTCCGTTTCTTACAGGTATGGGTATGGATACGATTTATGAAGAAATCAAAGAATTGATTGGCTAGCACAAAACATCCTATCAAAAGAAAGAAGTGAAAAAAATGCAAGTATTTCAAGACATTATCAATTATATTTTAGGTTTAGGTTCCGCTATTTTTGTGCCGCTAATCATTTTAATCCTAGGCTTGGTTGCAGGGATGAAATTCAAAAAAGCCTTTATGTCTGCGATCACGTTAGGTATTGCTTTTACTGGGATGTCGATGGTCATCGGCTTTATGTCAAATGCAGTTAGTCCAGCTTCCGAAGCATTGGCGAAAAATACTGGCTTGAACTTGCCTGCGCTAGATTTAGGTTGGACAGGAGCAGCAAGTATCACCTGGTCATGGTCTTATGCATTTGTTTTCTTTGCCGTCGTTCTTGGTGTGAATTTTGTCATGTTGATTTTGAACTGGACCAAGACGTTGAATGTTGATATGTGGAATGTATGGGGCAAAGCGCTGACTGCCTATCTAGTCTACTTTATCAGTGGGAGTTTACTTGCTGGGTTTATCACCGCCGTCGTACAGGTTATCTTGGAACTTAAGATGGGGGATATGTTCCAACGCCACATTGAGGACTTGACTGGTATTCCTTTAGTAACAGTGACCCACTTGATGAATATTTCAGCAGTACTTTTATTACCGATCAATGTGATTATGGATAAAATTCCTTTCTTTAATCGACGTGCCGATACCAAAGCCTTAAAAAAGAAAATCGGCATCTTCTCTGAAAATTCGGTGATGGGCTTTCTCATAGGCTTAGGCTTGGGGTTAGCCGCAGCCTATGGCGTGTCAGGTTCATTGAATTTAGCTATTCAAATCGCGACGGCAATGGCTTTGTTTCCAATGATCTCAAAAATGTTTATGCAGTCCCTTTCACCACTTGCTGATGCAATGTCGGAAATGATGAAAAAACGCTTTAAAGATCGGGAAGTTTACATTGGGTTAGATTGGCCTGTATTAGCTGGTCGCTCTGAGATTTGGGTCACTGCTATCTTGTTGGTACCTGTATTTATTGGCTATGCCATCATCTTGCCAGGAAATGCTGTGTTGCCTTTAGCAGGAATCATTAACTATTCGATCGCAGTAGGTGGATTATTGCTTACCGGCGGAAACTTGGTTCGTATGCTGATCATGGGGGTTATTTCGATGCCAATCTATCTATATGCAGCTACGTATTTGACGCCGATCTTAACGGGCTTAGCAGATCGAACCGGCGCAGTAGAAGGAATACAAAAAGGGCAGCAAATCACTTGGTCTTCGATCGAAGGACCAGAATTTCGAATTTTATTTGCAGAAGCGTTTAAAGGAAATATCTTGGGTATCGTCGGTTCCGTTGTGTTTATCGCAATGTTTGTCTGGTTGTATAAATATATGAGTAAGGTAAAGGTACCAAGTCAAAGATATGAAGAACAAGGGACCCAATCGACGCAAGTGCGTGCGACGAATGGCTAATATTTTCAAAAAAGGAAAGGGCGACAGGAATGGGAAAGAGCGAAAAAATAAAATGGCAATTGCTTCTTTTTCTAGCAATTGGCTGCTATCTCTTAGCTTTGGTGACACAACAGTACCTATTTAATGTCGTAGCGATTGGTCTAGCAGTCTGTGTGTATAAATATGGCAGTCCAGTACTTTTTAAAGAATATGATGAACGGAAAAAGAAAAAAGAGGAAGAAGCAGCAAAAGTAAGAGAAGCTGTTCAAACAATCTTACGCAACAAAACGTTTGAAAAATAAAAAAGGTGGTCTTGAATATGTCAGATGGACGGATGATTTTTGAAAGAGAACGGGAAGATTTAGCACGAATCGTAAAATTGATTTTTACCAGGAAGAATACAAATGTTGCAGGCGGTAATTTTTCTTTTAAAACAACCGATGAAACTGGAAAAGAATACATTATTATGACACCAACTATGATGTCAGAAGCCTATTTAGGAGAAGTCTCACCAGCCCAGATTTTAGTCGTTGAGCCTCATACGAGAAAGGTGATTGATGGGGTAGGACAGCTGACACGAGAAATCAACTTACACGAAGCGGTTTATGATACGAATCCAGCGATAAAAGCAGTCTTACATGCCCATTCTCCTCACTCGATGTTTTGGGCAACCGCCGGATTGGATATGCCTAACTTAACGGAAGCGACCCAAAAAATAGGCTATATTCCTGTACTAGACTTTGAACCTAATTGCTCACCAGAATTAGCAGAATTAGTTTCTGATTATATGAAAAAAGAACAACTCGCCTTACCGAATATGTTGCTCCTCAACAGTCATGGGGTACTGATCAGTGCGCCAGGAGCATCTGGCATCGAAGCAATCCATAAAGCTTTGCAAATACTAGATACCACGGAATGGAATGCGGAAATTGCCTACAAGCAAACGATTTTCCAATCTTTAGGCTTGTTAGATGGTTTTTACTCCAAAGGGAGACAAGTAGGAACCCTTGAAGACTTGAAAAAACATACACCGATTTATAATAAAGAAGAAATTTTTGCTGGTGGTGATTAGCCAGCAAGTAATCATCTTTTTCGATTGATAAAAATCCAAGAACATTCGTTTACGAGTTCTTGGATTTTATTTTTTTAGTCAAATTATGCTATAATTTAGATAGAAAATGAATGTTTTTGATGCATTGGCATTTTTAAAAGAAAGGAGGAGGAGCATGAATCGTACTAAAGCCAATCTCATGAAATGGGGGTTTGTCGTTAGTGTCGTAGGGGTGGTGATGCTTCATCAGACTCAGGTCATTTCAAGCCAAATCAACCATCTTGCCTTAGCCGTACTATGGGGTTTAGCCGGGTATTTGCTTGTTTTTAAAAAGTTCTACTTTTTGTCCTCTCAAATTGCGGGGCATTCCGATCAGTATAACCAAGCAGAAGTCAAGTGGGGCAAAATTGCGGGAGTGGTCGCCTTCTGTATTGCGCTGATCAATTTGATTTTGGTCTTTGTGTGAGTGCGACGGAAAAAAGCCACCAAAAGAAATCTTTGGCGGAAACTGGGTTGCTTTGCTCATGATCGATCATCAAATTCGGCTTGGTGTGTTTGAAAAAAGCGGTGATACTGCTGGACACTAGCTAACTGGGTCCACTTCCGAACATCGACGGGCGTTTGATCCAAATCATAGATTTTGGCTTCCTTTAAAGATAAAACGAAAGGACTATGGGTAGCAATAATGAATTGACACTGTTCATAGCGGACAAAATCTTCCAGTAACTGCACCAGTTCCAGCTGACGCTCAGCAGAAAGAGAATTTTCTGGTTCATCTAATAAGTAAAGGCTGTTGGGACGAATCTTTTCTTGAAAGAAACGAAAGGCACTTTCGCCATTGGAATATTCTCGGACATTGTCGATCAAGTGCTTGCGGGTGAATTTGGACTGTGTGTTGGATCGTGCAAGATTGATTTTCTTCAATTCATGGTAGTCGTCAAAACCCGTGAAACGAAAGTCCGCATACTTTGCTTGGTAGTATTCTTGGAATACTTCTTCTCGGCGATGATCGATCCCTTGATTCAAATTTCGAATAGCCAGCATGTAATCAAAGACATCATCGCTGGTCAAAAGTACTTTTTCTTGCGGTTCGTCGATGCTGCCAGTAGTACAGTAGGCTAAGTAGTCCTCGAAAAAATTCGAGCGATTATACGCAGCAAAGCGCTGCGCGTGGATCTTTTCGGCAATCACGTTCAATGCGGTGGTTTTGCCAGAACTATTGCCGCCATATAAGATCGTGACCGGCTCAAAATCGATCTGCTGAAAAAGGCGGGCACTGAGAATCTGAAAAGGGTAGTAAGAATCATAAACGGTTCGTTTGATGGAAAGGAAAAAATCAAACTCGGTCTCTTAATCGGGAAAAGTGATTTGTTCGAGATACATGGGGCACCTCCTGGCAATTTCGTGGTTGTCATTATTGTAGCATATCCATCGCAGTCAAATTTTTTTTACGAGGTTAAAATAAATCTTGTTTGATATTTTTTTAATCTTTTGATGTTATATTCACAACAGGAAACATCTGTGCTAGACTATAGGGGCATAGAAATGATGTAATCTTAAACAACCGATAAATCGTACAAAAAAACGAGGGTTTAATGAATTTTTAAAGCAATGTTTAAATGCTGAAACTTATTCCTTGCAAGTTTAAGTAAAAGTGACTAATATGAGGAAGGAATCGTGAAAGGAGCAATGGAATGTATCAAGTAGTAGTCATGTATGGGGACAATGAACCGTGGTGGTTTTTTGAGGGATGGCAGTCAGATATTCAAGAGGCGTTCACATTTGCAACTTTCAGCGAGGCGCAGTCATTTTATGAACAAAAATGGCAAGAAATCAGAGAAGAGTATTCGTACATAAATGCAAAATCAAACTTTATGACGGCTTTTTGGAATGAAGAAGACGAACGCTGGTGCGAAGAATGCGACGATTACCTCCAACAATATATTGGACTGGCATTGCTTAAAGAATATCAGCAAGTCGTCGATGAAAGCAGGAAAGATTTTTATGAAACAACTAATTCTAGCGGAAAAGCCAAGCGTTGCCAAAGACCTCAGCAAAGTTTTGGGCTGTGAGCAAAAACATAAAAATTATTACGAAGGACCCAAGGCGATTGTTACTTGGGCCCTTGGTCATTTATTGGGCTTGAAAATGCCTGAAGATTTAAACAAAGACTGGGCATCATGGCAGATGGAAACGTTACCGATGATCCCTAAGTCCATCGGGATCAAGCCGTTACCAAAAACCGGTCATCAACTAAAAGCCATCAAACAACTGGCTCAAAGAAAAGATGTCGGGGAAGTCGTGATCGCTACCGATGCGGGAAGAGAAGGGGAGCTAGTCGCTCGCTGGATTTTGGAGTGGGTTCGTTTTGACAAACCAGTCAAACGTTTGTGGATTTCTTCGCAAACCCCTAAAGCCATCAAAGAAGGCTTTGCAAAATTGCAGTCAGCCAAGCACTACGACAATCTTTACTACTCCGCCCTTGCGCGGGCAAAAGCCGACTGGCTGGTAGGGCTGAATGTCACCCGGGCATTGACGGTCAAATATCAAGACAATCTTAGTGCGGGTCGGGTCCAAACCCCTACCTTAGCTTTGGTGCGCAGTCAGGAAATGCAAATCGAGAGTTTCCGTCCGCAAACCTATCATGTGATTACCCTAAACGTAGGCGATGCCAAGGCCCGCCTGCAGCAAAAAAATCCCTATCAACTAAAAGAACGCAGCGACGCCGAAGCATTGGTCAAGCAAATGAGTCAACAAAATGGTCGCGTGACAGCGATCGAAGAAAAGGTCAAAACAGAAAGTGCACCATTGCCCTACGATTTGACCGAGATCCAACGAGAAGCCAATCAGCGTTATGGATTTTCAGCCAAGAAGACCTTGTCGCTTGTTCAAAGCTTGTATGAAACCCACAAAATCGTCACTTACCCAAGGACGGATTCCAAGTATTTGACCAATGATATGAAGGCAACCATGAAGGAACGCCTGCAGGCAGTTGCGGATTTTGCCCCAGAAGTCAAAGGATACTTGAAAAATGGCGGACAAGTGGTGCAGCAAGCTGTCTTCAATGATAAAAAAGTTACCGATCACCATGCCTTATTGCCAACGGAACAGCGGGCACGTTATGAAAAATTAACTACCGATGAACAACGAATCTATCAAATGATCGTTAGTCGTTTCTTAATGCTCTTTGCGAAACCCCATAAAAAGCAGCAGCAGAAAGTGACCGTGACCTTTGGTTCAGAAACCTTTGTATTCAACCGCAATACCGTGTTAGAAGCGGGATGGAAAACGACTTCTGATGAAGAAACCAGTGATGTGGCTTGGCAAAAAGGCAGTACCGTCAAGCCTGAGTTCACCATCCAGAAAGAGTTGACCACACCACCGAAACCGTTGAATGAAGGAACTCTTTTAGGCAAAATGGAAAAACACAGTCTTGGTACGCCGGCAACCCGTGCGGAGATCATTGAAAAGCTGATCAAATCTGAGCTGATGGAGCGGACCCCAAGCGGCTTGCAAGTATCGCCAAAAGGCAAGCAACTGTTAGTCTTAGTCAATCCATCCTTGGTGACACCAGAATTGACGGAAAAATGGGAGAAGGAACTGGAAGCCATTGCGAAAGGCACCTATTCTGCTCAAACCTTCCTCGCACAAATCGAAGCAGACACAAAACAACTGGTCAAAGAAATCAAGCAAAGTGAGAGCAAGTACCAAGATTTCTCATTGACCCAAAAACGGTGTCCCGAATGCGGCGAACCCTTGCGGGAGAAAAATACCCGTGATGGCAAGATCTATGTTTGCTGCAGTGGCACCTGCAAGTACCGTCGTCGGAAAGACCCGAAAGTTTCAAACCGACGCTGCCCGCAATGCCACCGAAAGATGGAGATCATTGAAGGCAAAAACGGCGCCTATTTCCGCTGTAAATTCGATGGGACCACCGAAAAAATGGCGGATAAAAAGGAACGCAGCAAAAAGCTGTCGAAACACGAAGAACGCCGCTTGATGAACAAAATCAATCAAGAAGAACCGCAAGAAAGCCCATTAGCAGCTGCTTTAAAAGCTGCGATGGAGAAGAAATAACTGCATGAGGTAGAAAATGAAAAAGAGTGAGGACGATTTTGCTGTCCCTCACTCTTTTTTTGCATCCCTTCACTCATTTAGGCATTTTTTTGACGGTATTCTTTCGGTGAGATTTTTTCTTTCTTCTTGAACAAAAAGGAAAAATAATTTGGGTCATTGTAGCCAACATCAAAGGCGATCTCAGATAGCCGTAGATTGGTCGTTAACAGCAGTTCCTTAGCTAAGGTCAACCGTTGCTCGGTCAAGTATTCGATAAACGTAGAATCAGTGGCTTGCGAGAAGATGGTGCTGAAATGTGCTGGACTCAAATGAACTTTTTCAGCAACTACATTTAAGGAAATATTGGGATCAGAAAAGTGCTCACTGATAAAGGCTTTGGCTTGATTGATGACGCTTTGATATTTCGCCATTGCAGGATTGATGGGTTGTTGGGTCAATAATGGCAACAGTTCTGCCAGAGTCGTTTGATAGTTCTCTGGCTCATGGGTCAATGCCGCTAGATAGTCTAAGTCATGGGCGTGTTGAACGATCTGGGGCAGCGAATGACTGTCTTTTTTCTTCAACAATGCCAGCAGTTCGACTAAGACGAACAAACGGTACATTTGCGTTCGCTCAACGGTTCCTTGAGGCGCCATCAATTCAGCGATCAGCTCAGGGATCGTCTGTTTCTCAGCATTTGCCAGCCGTGAAGCAAGGTCGGTTTTGAAGGGATTGGTGGGGGATAGTTCCCCTTCGCGAATGTCGTCTTCATAGCTGATGATTTTTTCCTTGCGGATGCTGCCATAGGTTTTTAGCATGTCACGAGCTTTCTGATAAGAAAGAGAGATACCCGAGAAGCGATCTGCTACCGGTCCGATCGCCACTGCTACTTCTTCCCCAGAACCATGAACGAGGCTTTGAGCGATCTGATAGGCTTTTTCTAAAACTTGTTCTCGGTCATGGTCAAAAAGCAAAAACTTGATGAAGCGGCTGGAAACACTGGAGAACAAGACGGCATCATCTTGTTCATAGGCTTTGGTCAGCTGCTGGCTAAAGCGAGTGTAGTCAGAAAAGCTTTGATTGAAGGGGGTTTTTGCTAATAGCACACAAAACTGTTTACCTGAAAAGCGCCGGCCCAGTTCTTCTGCTTGCAAAAAGGCTTCTGAGATCGTGATCTTTTGTTTAAAGAGGTGATTCAGAAAGTGATTCTTTTTGATTTCCATTTCGAATAAATCGTCTTCTTTGGATAATTGCTGATGAGTGGCTTGTTGTTCATCTAAGTGTTGAACGACGGTTTTGATGGCTTGTTCTAATTCTTCGTTTTTGATGGGCTTGAGCAAGTAATCGTCTGCTTGCAGCTGCAGTGCCGTTTTTGCATAGTCAAAATCATCAAAGCCGCTAACGAAAATAATGCGAACTTGCGGCAATAATTTCTTGGCTTCTTTCGCAAAGACCAAGCCGTCCATAAACGGCATTTTGATATCACTGATAATAATATCAGGACGCAGATCAAGGATCGAAGCCAGCGCCAATTCGCCATCTGCGGCTTCATCGCTATAAACGATCGGGTATTGTTTGGCAAGAGTCATGATTTGGTGGCGCAAACTATCGCGAATCAGATGTTCATCTTCAACTATGAACACTTTGTACATGGTTGGGTTCCTCCCTTTTTGGTACTGTGACGTTAATCGTGGTGCCTTCTTGGTATTGACTGTGGATCGTCAGTTGCGCTTCGCTGCCGTAGTTCAGCTGGAGACGGCGATAGACGTTATATAGGCCATAGCCGCTCTCAGAGGCGGGATCAGTGGTTTCTTTAAGGTTACGACGAATCTCCTCCAAACGCTCAGGGTCGATCCCAACACCGTTGTCACTGATGGTCATTTGAATCTGGTGAGGCAATTCTGACACTGTGATTCGAATCATGCCGACACGACGGACAAATTTGGTGCCATGATATACGGCGTTTTCAACAAGGGGCTGCAGGACCATTTTCAAAACCTGTAGTTCTGGACTGACAGTTTGATCTTCAATGGTGTAAGACAGCATCCTGCCATAGCGGATCTGCAAAATCTTCAAGTAATCGTCCACATGCCGCAATTCTTTTTCCAGCGGAATCCAGTCTTGCCCTTTGCTTAAGGAGATGCGGAAAAAATCTGACAGCGCATAAGTCATTTCGGTTGCTTGCTCGTAACGGGCAGCTTCAATCAAAGAAACGATCGCATCTAAACTATTATAGATGAAATGTGGAGTGATCTGGGCTTGTAAGACCCGCACCTCACTTTGGGCTAAGTGATACTGCTTCAAGGCATTTTCTTCCAAGAGCCGAGTCAAGTCATCTGCCATCCGATTCAAGCTACTCGTCAGAGTCCGCAGCTCTGGGGTTTCGGGCAGTTCTGCTCGGTAGCTCAAATGTCCTTGGGATAGTTCATTGGAAAGGTCTAACAACCGATCCAGCGGGTATTGCAGATTGTCACGAACAAAGCGGCGGTTTTTATTGATGATCGCAAAGATGATCAAAAGCAACACGACCTGAAAAAGGATTAGCAGCACCACGGATTGGACCAGTTCGTGATTGGTTTGGCTGGCTAAGCTGATCTCTACCCCGACAAACTGCTGCAAAATATCGGATAGCAAATCGATCACCGAATCCACTTGGATCATGACGTATTGGTTTTGTTCCACCGGTTCATCGTTAAGAATATTATCGATCAACTGTTGCTGATAGGTTTCTAAAGAATCGAGCGTCCGAAAGGCGACTGCTAAAATATTGAGCTCTTTGGCAGTGCTGGTATTTTCTTGAATGTGCTGCAGATCGCTCCTTAGTTCATCGATCACATTGGTTTCTTGGACTTGTGCGACGGTTTTTTGACCAAAGACTAAATCCCACATTTCTTCCAAGACAATGGCATCGACTTTTTCCGATAATTGATTGGCTTCTTCAATATTGTTGATGGTGTTTTGGTAAATAAAAATCTGTCGCGAGTAAAAGACACTGCTTACTACGAGGGGGATAAAGGCGACGAGGATCATCAGTTTGTTGGTCTGCTGGAAGATGCCCTTGATACTTTTTGTTTTCATCTTCATCTCCTCAATAATTTCTCGGTGGAATTTGATCAAAGTCCATATCACTGGAAAAAACTGTTTCATGGACATAGATTTCACGAGGAATGGCATCGGCGCCGCGAGCCAAGTAGCGCGAGATGGCATTTTTGACGAACACACCAGCGTCTGGGTTGCATTCAACGACACAATTGACGATCCCTTGCTTCAATTTGTCGATCATTTCTTTTTGGGCATCGATCGATACGATCACCAAATCCTTCCCTGGCTCAATATCGGTTTTTTCGAGGGCTTCAAGAGCGCCAAGAGTCATCTCGTCATTGTGACTGAACAAGACATCGATCTGCTCCATTTTGCCTTCTGCGATGTATTGTTCAATGACTTCTTTGCCTTTGCGGCGAATGAAGTCACCATTTAGCTCATCTTTGACTTGGATCGTTACATTGTTGTGGGCATAATCACGCTTGATGGTTTCTCGGAACCCTTCTGAGCGCAAATACGTCGGAGAAGTAGCATCCAGTCCCGTCAATTCTAAAACATTGATCGTTTCATTTTGATGTTCTTTATAATAATTGCTGACGTAGAGACCTGCACGATTGCCCTCGGCTTTGAAGCTTGGCCCGATATGAGTCAGAAACAAGGAGGGATCGCTGACGTTGACATGACGGTCCACCACGAAAACGGGAATCCCCGCTTGCGCAGCTTCTTCCAAAATCGGTTCCCAATTGTTTTCCTGAATCGGGGTAAAGACGATGGCATCGACTTGATACACGATAAAACTGCGGATATCTTGAATCTGACGTTCTTGATTCATATAGCCGTTACGATAGAGCACTTCATAGCCTTCCTTCTCTAATTCAGTGCGAATCGATTCGGTGTGGCGCTTGCGCCAGCTGCTTTCTGTTCCCGATTGAGAAAAACCGATCACGATACTTTCTTCCGATGTTTCAGCGGTCGTTTCTTTGACTGCTTGGCAACCAGCCAAGAAAGACAAACACAACCAAAGGAGTAACCCAATTTTTATATTCCTCATTTTTTTCACCTCTATGGTCTATTCTACTAAAAAATACGGAAGCGCTTTACACAAAATATCAAATCAAATAAAAACCAAGGGAATCTTAAAAAATCCAAGATTACGAAAAGAAATGGGGGCAACTGAGTCGTTTTTTCTCAAGAAATCCAAGAAACCTCGAAAAAATCTAAATGTAAGCGATTCCTTAACTGGCTATACTGAGAATGTAAGAAAAAGACATGGAGGGATCACAATGAAAGGTACTTTTGGTAAATTGGTCGTCCTAGCATCCACCTTATTGTTTGGCGGATTGTTAGCAGCTTGTGGGAATGGATCAGACAGCGGGGCAAACGGTGACGGAGACAAAGGATTTGTTGGGATCGCGATGCCGACCAAATCGGCAGAACGGTGGATCGCAGATGGCGACAACATGGTAGAAGAATTAGAGAAGCTCGGCTATAAAACTGACCTGCAATATGGAGAAGACAAAGTAGAAAACCAAGTGGCACAAATTGAGAATATGATCACCAAAGGCGTTGATACTTTAGTGATCGCCTCGATCGATGGTTCGGCACTGACAGACGTGTTGGAAAAAGCCCATAACGAAGACATCACAGTCATCGCCTATGACCGTTTACTGATGAACTCGGAATACGTCGATTATTATGCCACCTTTGATAATTTTGGAGTCGGCGTGCTGCAAGCGTCTTATATTGAAGACAAATTGGGTCTCAAAGACGGTGAAGGACCATTTAACATTGAATTATTCGGCGGCTCTCCAGATGATAACAATGCACTGATCAATTATAATGGGGTCCTTTCGGTCTTCCAACAATACTTTGACAGCGGACAGCTAGTCGTTCCTTCTGGTCAAACCAACTTTAACCAAATCGCTACTTTGCGTTGGGATGGTTCAACTGCGCAAGCTCGGATGGACAACTTGTTGAGTGCCAACTATACGGATCAAACATTGGATGCCGTTCTTTCACCTTATGATCCAATCAGCCTAGGAATCATTTCATCGCTTAAAGGCGTTGGCTATGGTTCTTCCGATAAACCACTACCTGTGATTACCGGTCAAGATGCGACGGTGGCAGGGGTGAAATCGATCATCGCGGGCGAACAGACCCAAACGATTTTCAAAGATACACGGGTGTTGGCGAAAAACACGATCGAAATGATCGAAGCCATCACCAATGGCGAGGAAGTGCCAGTCAACGATACGGAAACCTATGACAATGGCGTCAAAGTCGTACCAACCTACTTGTCAAATCCCGTTTCTGTGGATAGCGACAACTACAAAGAAGAACTGATCGATACCGATTACTATACAGAAGAAGAGCTAGGCATTTAAGCAAGAAGCGCTGATCCAGCGAGAAAAGATACATGGTTTCCCCGAAAGCAGTAGGGAAGAACGAATCATCCCCACTATTCGTTCTTTCCGCTTTTCTTACAAAGGCAGCGCACCACTTTTACATAAAAAGGAAAAGGGTGAAAGAACATGGCAGATAATATTTTGATGATGAAAGGCATCGTCAAAGAGTTTTCAGGGGTTCGCGCCCTTGATAACGTCAACCTCTCGATCGAGCGAGGAGAGATCCACGCACTGTGTGGAGAAAATGGCGCTGGCAAGTCCACGCTGATGAATGTCTTAAGCGGACTCTATCCTTACGGCAGCTATGACGGAGAGATCTATTATGAAGGGGAGTTATGCAAGTTCAAAGATTTGCGGGACAGTGAGGACAAAGGAATCGTTATTATTCATCAAGAGTTAGCATTAAGTCCTTACCTGTCGATCAAAGAAAATATCTTTCTAGGAAACGAACAAGCCAAACACGGCATCATTGATTGGGATCTGACCGAAAAGAAAACAGACAACCTCTTAAAGATCGTTGGCTTGAAATTAGACCCGAATACGCTGGTTTCACAAATCGGTGTCGGGCATCAACAGCTGGTGGAAATTGCCAAAGCATTTTCAAAATCCGTCCGATTGTTGATTTTAGATGAGCCAACCGCGGCGTTGAATGAAGAAGAAAGCGCCAATCTGTTAGAGCTGATCAAAGAGTTTCGCAACCAAGGAATCACCTCGATCATCATCTCCCACAAGTTGAATGAAATCGTCAATGTGGCGGATCGCATCACGATTTTACGAGACGGGCAAACGATCGAGACGCTGAGTGGTGCCGAAATCTCTGAAGAGCGCATCATTCGCGGCATGGTTGGGCGAGATTTGACCAATCGCTACCCAGAGCGGAACCCCACTATTGGTGAACCGTTTTTTGAAGTCAAAAATTGGACGGTCCATCATCCAATCGACCATACCCGTGTGGTGAATGAGAATTTGAACTTGATGATCCGCAAAGGAGAGATCATCGGCATCGCCGGTTTGATGGGTGCGGGACGGACAGAGTTTGCCATGAGTGTCTTCGGTCATTCCTACGGCAGTTCGATTTCGGGGGAAGTCTATAAAGACGGCCAACCGATTTCTGTCAAAGACGTGCCAACCGCCATCAAAAATGGGTTAGCCTATGTGTCGGAAGATCGAAAAGCGCTGGGCTTGAATCTGCTGATGGATATTCGCGAGAACACCACCATTGCTAGTCTTGCCAAAATCAGCCGCCAAGGGGTCATCGATAAAGAAAAAGAAGTCACGATGGCCGAAGAGTTCCGCAAAAAAATGCGGACGAAAACCAATTCGATCTATCAAAACGTCGGCAGCTTGAGCGGCGGGAATCAGCAAAAGGTCGTTTTGGCAAAATGGCTGATGACCACACCAGACATCTTATTTTTAGATGAACCGACCCGTGGGATCGATGTCGGGGCGAAATACGAAATCTATACGATCATCGAAGAGATGGCAGCAGCTGGCAAAGCCATTTGCATCATCTCCTCGGAGCTGCCAGAACTATTAGGCATGTGTGACCGAATCTATACGATGAACGAAGGCCGCTTCACTGGCGAGTTCCTGCGGGAAGAGGCGGACCAAGAACGATTGATGAATCTAATGACATTAGAAGAGAGTGGGGTTTGAGATGGAAACAACCAATAAATTAAAAAAAGAACGCAGCCATTCGCTGAAAGAAAAGGCACTGGAAATCTTTAGCAAATACAGTATGATCATTATCTTAGCAGTGCTGCTGGTGGCCTTTCAGCTCATGACCGACGGGATTTTCTGGCGGCCGCTGAATATCACCAACCTCGTGTTGCAAAACAGTCATATTCTCGTTTTGGCAGCTGGTATGCTTTTGGTCGTCTTGTTAGGACACGTTGATTTATCCGTAGGGTCCGTGATGGCGTTTGTCGGTGCGATCGCAGGCGTCTTAATGGTCAATAACGGCATCAGTCCTTGGCTGGCAGTGCCTCTTTGCTTACTGATGGGCGCAGTGATCGGTGCCTGGCAAGGCTTCTGGGTCGCGTATGTCGGTATCCCAGCATTTATCGTGACCTTGTCTGGTTTACTGATGTTTCGAGGACTGACCCAAGTCGTCTTAGGGGGTCAATCATTGGCGCCGTTTCCAAAGGCATTCCAACAAATTTCTACTGGGTATTTGCCAGATATTGCAGGCGGTCAGATCCATTTACTTTCCATGATTTTAGGTGTAGTGATCACGGGCATCCTGATTTTAGGTCAATGGCGGACCCGTGAGCGTCGCAAAAAAAATCTTTTTGAAGTGGAATCAATGGCAGCCTTTGCCTTTAAAGCCGTCTTTACTGCGGTCGTATTTCTCGGCGCTACCTATATCTTTGCCTCTTATCAAGGGTATCCGATCATTTTGATCGTCTTAGGGGTGATCGTGGCTGCTTATGGCTTTTTGACTAACAAAACCGTTGCTGGTCGTCAAATCTATGCAACCGGCGGCAACAAAAAAGCAGCCGAACTTTCTGGGATCAAGACGAAGAAAATCACCTTCTGGGTCTTCGTGAACATGGGGATGATGGCAGCTTTGGCGGGCTTGGTTTTAGCCGCTCGGTTGAACGCAGCCACCCCGCAAGCAGGAACGTCAATGGAATTAGATGCAATGGCCGCAGTGTATTTCGGCGGTGCTTCCACCTCAGGCGGTATTGGTACTGTGATGGGTGCGATCGTTGGTGGGCTCGTGATGGGTGTCTTAAACAATGGGATGTCGATCTTAGGAGTCGGTGTCGATTGGCAGCAAGCCATCAAAGGGTTAATTTTGCTGCTGGCCGTCGTGTTGGATATCTACAATAAGAAAAAGAAAATATCGTAGGAGGGCCTGTTTATGGAGGAACAAGCACAAAAGACGATTTTATTGATTTGTACCGCAGGTATCACTACGGGTCTCTTAGTGAAAAATATGCAGCGGGCTGCAGATGAAAAAGGATTAGCCGTGCATATCTATTCGGCACCAGCCATCATTGCTGAACAGATCCTGCAGCAGCAGACTGTCGATGCCTTGCTGATCGGTCCGCAGTCGAAGTACGAAGTCAATCGATTGAAAGATTTTCTCATGGTCAAAGCGGTGCCTTATAAATTGATCAAAGAAACAGATTACGAGTTGTTAGATGGCGAAGCTGTCCTTGCAGACAGCCTGACCCTCTTGCAAAACGATCGCTAACCAGCAGCTTGGCAAAAAGCTAGGTGGTCAGCAGTTGAATAGGCTCCCCAGAGTAGTGCTTGTCATCCCCACAAGCACTACTCTTTTTGCGGTGCTTTTCTGCCTACACTAGCCAAGAAAGCCCCTCTTAAGCAGCAATGCGTGGCAAGCCTGTTGGTTCGTTTTCTCGTGTTTAGGACACCGCATCATAGACAAACAAAAGAGAAGTTGAGGGGGAAGAGGACGAAGCTGACACCACGCGTATGCTGTCTAAAGGCAAGTGATGGGTGAGTGTTTCACGTACTTAAAGCATCGTGGCTGTGGGCGGTAGGAGGGGGGAAATGAGCTGATTACACCGCTTCTGGTTTCTCGTTCGTAACTAAGCGTTTCGTAGGAAACACAACGAAACCCAAAAACAGACAGTCTGCTGACTGTCTGTTTTTAGGGGATACAAATAAGGAATAAAAGTGGATATTAGTTAAATGCGACTGCCTAGGGGGCAAATCCGAGAACAGTGCATGGTAACTACAAATTAAGGAAGTGTGATGACATTTTCTGAATCTTTGTCGAAGAAGTGTGCTTTGTTGATGTTGAAAGCCAAATCAACCGTTTCACCTGGACGGTGGAAGTCACGAGCATCAACTTTCGAGATAAATTCAGTCGCACCTACGCGTGTATAAAGCATCGTTTCTGCACCTAATAATTCAGATACGACTACTTCGGCACGTACAGTTGCTTCAGGAGAAGCTTCCAATGCGATTTGTTCACTGTGAATATCTTCTGGACGAATACCAAAGACTAATTGTTTGCCTTCGTACCCTTTTTCCACAAGAATCTTGTTCTTGCCTTCAGGAATACGTAAGTTCAAGCTTTGTCCATCAGAGATCATACCGTTTTTCAACGTAACATTGAAGAAGTTCATTGCTGGTGAACCGATAAAGCCGGCAACGAAAATGTTTTTCGGTGTGTTGTAGACTTCTTTTGGTGAACCGATTTGTTGAATGAAGCCATCTTTCATGATAACGATCCGGTCAGCCATGGTCATCGCTTCTGTTTGGTCATGGGTTACATAGATCGTCGTTGTTTCTAAACGTTGGTGTAATTTTGCGATTTCCGCACGCATGGCAACCCGCAATTTCGCATCTAAGTTTGACAACGGCTCATCCATCAAGAAGACTTTGGCATCACGGACGATGGCACGGCCTAGGGCAACCCGTTGACGCTGACCACCTGAAAGGGCAGCAGGTTTACGATCTAAGTATTCTGTCAATCCTAAGATCTCAGCGGCATTTTCTACCCGTTTTTTTATTTCTTCTTTGTCGTATTTACGCAATTTCAAACCAAATGCCATGTTGTTGAAAACAGTCATATGGGGATACAATGCGTAGTTCTGGAAAACCATCGCGATGTCGCGGTCTTTTGGTGCCACATCGTTCATTACTTTTCCACCGATGCTCAATTCGCCTTCAGAAATATCTTCTAAACCAGCGATCATTCGAAGCGTTGTTGATTTTCCGCAACCAGAAGGTCCAACGAAAACGATGAATTCGCGATCTGCGATATCTAAATTAAAATCAGTTACCGAATACGCATCATTATTATCATATTTTTTGTGGATATTTTTTAAGGCCATTTCTACCATTGGGATTACCTCTTTCCATTTAGTTTACATGAACATCATAAATGAAAACGCTTCGAAGGTGCAACGGAAACATGCACAAGAAAAAAACGTTTTCTTGTGCATGTTGTTTAATTGCTCTGATGGGTGAACTGATCGATCAATAAATAGCAAAGCAGCAGATCATCCATATTTTTTAAATTTAAGCGCGTCAGTGTTTGAAACTTATCGATCTTATATAGGAGAGAATTCCGATGCATGAACAGTTCTTTGGCTGTGGAGCTTGCATTGCCTTGATTGCGCCACAGGGATTGAATGATCGTTTCGGTCTCTTCTTCAAACCAATCTAGATACAAGGTACGAAACAAGGAAATATACTCGGAAAAGCCGTTGCGAAAAAGAGAGAAGACCACTTTGGGCAGATCCATACTTTTACTGGTGGTTTTCGTTTTTAACTCATTTTTGAACAGGCTAGACTCACTTGCCCATAAGGCAGTGAAATCGTGGCGTGGATGATGGAAGGGACCGACGAACAGCTGGGAATAGCAGTCGAAATCCATATCCAAAGCGACGAATAAGCCGTCGAGATCTTCGATGGGCAAATTGGCACCATCTTGTTTTTCTACGATCACTGCATGGTCTTCGGTGAGGAAAAAAAGATCCACCACGCTAGGGAGCATTTGCTGAATCTCTGCGAGCCATTCGGATTGCAAAGAGTCGATGGTTCGGGTGAAATGAACTTGCAGCAAGCGAATCCACTCTGGCTCTTGAACGGGCTGATGTTCAAATAAAATCGGATACCATGGATGGTTTCGGTTATCGATTTCTGGTTGCAAAGAGCCGTTTCCCAGTTGGATCAGCAATTTTTCACTGTCACTTAATTGGTCAGTTGGCAGCCAAATATATTTTTTGCCGAAGGCGATGGATTCGATATCCTTCGTTGTGGCAACTTTGTCATGCAACGTTGCCTGGGGGAAACGTGCTTTGATGTCATTAAAAGAAAAAATGAGAAAGACCTCCTTTGAGATACTCTACGTATTCTTCAATTAGTATAGCATGTTCTAAAAAAACCGTTCAAAATTTTCCCAGGAAAAAAGCACAGCCCTTCACCGAAAGCTCTGCCTTCTCATGGCAGGAGGGCGGCTTTTTTCTCCGAAGCGATTGCTTCTATAATCCTAACAGTTGTTTTTTCTTGAATGCAAATTCTTCTTCAGTCAAAATTCCTTCGTCGACCAACACTTTTAGTTCGCGTAGTTCAGCAATGAGCGCTTCCGTCGGCTTCGCAGCTGGTGGTGGCGATGGGTTCGTTAACGGGACCGACCGCTCCCGAGGGAAGTTGGTGAGGTAGCGCTGTATGATCCGAGCAATCACCAGGTCTTTTTCGGCAAAGCAAAGGGAATGATTCGGTTCCATTCGTCTGAAGGAATGGGTTTCTCTGATCGCTCCGCCGCCAATATACAATTCTAAAAAGCCATTGCCTTTCCAAAGACCTGATTCAGCAACTTCTTTCAGATTGACACTGGTGATTTGGGGAATCTGCAGAACCTGTTTCGCTTTCTTCTTGTAATCGATGATTGTGAGGGTATCTTCTGAAATGACCCAAGCATCACGATAATGATAGGAAAGTAATTTGATTTTTCCAGCCTCTTCATCCACGTAACTTTTGGCTGATTGCCCACCAAGTGCTGCCAAATGATCCGTTAAAAATTCATAGGCTTTTTGGGCATCGATTCGATTGGTGAAATAGAGCAATTGAGAATTACCTGGTACCTGCAGTCGGAGGTAGTCCACTAAGAGACCTTTGCCTATATGTAATTCCACATCGGCAATTTTTGCCATGGGGATCTTTTCATCTGGGATTTTTGGATGGGTGTTGTTTATCCAGACGCCTTTTTTCGTAATGAGCCAACGACAGCTGGCATCATGTCTGCGATTTTCTCGATATTTTTTTGAATACAAAATAATGGGTTCCTCGTAGGTTTCATTAGGTGTTCTCGTCAAAATACTTACCTCCTTAAACGTAATAAGCAACATTTTATTCAATTATACAACAAATAGTGTTTTGATTCGTTTTATTCTGATTAAAATAAGGGGAATTTATCATTTGCCTTCTTTTCGTTAGGTTTTTTTAGAAAAAAAACCATAGCAGCAATTGACACGGAAGCGGTTTCTTGGTATCTTAGATGTACGGACAACTTTTGAAAGATGGGATTAAAATGGCGAATAAGTACGAACAACTTGCGGATATCTTAAGAGAGAAGATCCGCTTAGGCACCTATCAAGAAGGCGATGCGATCCCTTCAGAAGCAACCTTACAGGAAGAATTTCATTATAGCCGTCACACGGTACGCCAAGCGATCGCTGTTTTGGTCAATGAAGGCTATTTAAGAAAAGAACGGGGCTCAGGCACTTACGTTTCAAAACCTGAGACTGTCAATCATAAAAACCGCAAAACGATTGGGATCATCATGACCTATTTGTCTGATTATATTTTCCCTTCGATCATGCGCGGCGTAGAGCAGACATTGCGGGAGCAAGGCTATTCACTGCTTTTAGGCTCAACCAACAATGACCATGAGCAAGAAAGAGCGTGCTTGCAGCAAATGATGGATCAAGGGGTAGACGGGTTGATCGTTGAGCCAACGAAGAGCAGCCAGTACAACCCAAATCTTGCTTATTATGTCGCCCTCCAAGAAGCCGGGATTCCTCTCGTCATGATCAATGCCTATTATGAAGAACTAGACTTGCCGCATATTTGTGTCAACGATACACGTTCTGGTTTTTTAGCAACTAATTATTTATTAGAACAACAGCATCAGCAGTTAATGATGATCACGAAAATCGATGACTTACAAGGGAAATATCGGATGAAAGGGTTTGTCAAAGCCTTGACCCAAGCCAAGCGGACGTTTGCAGCAGAAGACGTCTTGACGTATACGACCGAGACGAAAGAAGCCGTTATTGAACAAGCGATCCAGCGCTTGACGGCTGCCGATAATCAAGTCACAGGCATCGTTTGTTACAACGATGAGATCGCGCATCGCTTGATTCAAGCATTGACGGCTGCTGGGAAGAACGTTCCTACTGATTTTTCGATCGTGGGTAACGATGACTCGCCTCTTAGCACCTTGTCCACACCGACGATCACCACACTGACTCACCCGAAAGAAGCGATGGGGGAATTGGCGGCAGAATGGATCACTACAGGTAAGGCAACAGAAGCGCAACGCTTTTATTTTGAACCGGAGCTGATCGTTCGCGGTTCAGTCAATAACCAAAAAGGAGAATAAGAAGATGACGCAACAAGTAAGGCAAGCAATTATTGACGGGCGCACGTCTCTTGGGATCGAGCTAGGCTCGACACGGATCAAAGCTGTCTTGATCGATGAGCAGTTTCAGACGATCGCTTCAGGTAGCTTTGAATGGGAAAATCAATTGGAGCAAGGGATTTGGACCTACTCACTAGAGGCGATTTGGCAAGGACTGCAAGCCAGCTACCAAGAGTTGGCGCACAACATCCAACAGCAATTCGAGGTACCTTTGACGACGATCGGCAGTATCGGTTTTTCTGCAATGATGCACGGCTATATGGCTTTTGATCAGCAAGGCACGCTGTTGGTACCTTTTCGGACATGGCGCAATGCGATCACGGAAGAAGCAGAAAAAGCCTTGACGGCATTGTTCCAATACAACATCCCGCAGCGTTGGAGTATCGCGCATTTGTATCAAGCGATTTTGAATCAAGAAGCCCACGTCCCAGAGGTTGCTTTTTTCACTACCTTAGCCGGCTATGTCCATTGGCAGCTTACAGGGGAAAAAGTTATCGGAATCGGCGATGCATCAGGGATGTTCCCAATCGACAGTACGACAAAAAACTATGATGCGAATATGCTGCAGCAATTTGATGCACAAATCAGCAGTCTGGGGTATCCTTGGCAGATCAAAGACCTTTTACCGCAAGTGTTGACAGCAGGCGAACCAGCCGGCACATTGACGGCAGAAGGGGCAAAAAAACTCGACCCAACTGGTACTTTGCAAGCTGGCATCCCGTTATGTCCGCCAGAAGGCGATGCGGGCACTGGCATGGTTGCCACGAATAGTGTGGCACAGCGAAGCGGGAATGTTTCAGCCGGGACGTCTGCTTTTGCCATGATCGTCTTAGAAGAACCCTTAACTAAAGTGTATCCAGAGATCGATTTGGTCACGACGCCTTCTGGTGATTTGGTGGGGATGGTCCATACGAATAACTGTACCTCGGAGATCAATGCCTGGGTCAAACTTTTCCGCGAATTTGCCGATGCAGCTGGAATGAAACTTTCCACGGAAGAATTGTTTGCGACCTTATTCAACGAAGCATTGAAAGGGGATTCAGACTGTGGCGGGATGCTTTCTTATGGCTATTATTCTGGTGAAAATATCACTAAGATCCCTGAAGGACGGCCGCTTTTCGTCCGATCGCCAGAGAGTTCTTTTACTTTAGCAAATTTCATCCGCTTACATCTGTTTAGTGCCTTTGGTGCGATGAAGATCGGGATGAAGATTCTGGAAGCCGAAGACGTCGCTATTGATCGAATCGTTGGTCACGGTGGGATCTTCAAAACGCCAGAAGTTGCCCAACGTGTCTTGGCAGCTGTCATGGAAGCCCCAGTCACGGTCATGGAAACGGCTGGTGAAGGCGGCGCCTGGGGGATCGCCCTTTTAGCAGCGTACCTTCGCCGTCATACGCCAGAACAATCCTTGGCAGCATTCTTAGCAGATCAAGTGTTTAAAAATGACCACGGCGTGACCTTAGCCCCGACAGAAGCCGACATTCAGGGGTTTACCGTCTTTACCCAACGTTACCAAGCAGGGTTGCCGATCGAGCAAGCGGCAATCGATGCGTTGATTTAAAAAGAAAGAAGGGAATTTTGTGTTAGAAGGATTAAAAGAAGAAGTCTTTCAGGCCAATTTGGCATTGCCGAAGCAAGGATTGATCAAATACACCTGGGGCAATGTGTCAGCAGTGGATCGCCAACAGCAATTGTTTGTCATCAAACCTAGCGGTGTTGACTATGAAACCATGCAAGCCAGTGATATGGTGGTTTGTGATTTTGAGGGCAACGTAGTGGAAGGAGCGAAAAATCCTTCCTCCGATACGCCAACGCATGCCGTTTTATACAAAGCATTTCCAGAAATTGGTGGAATCGTCCATACCCATTCTACATGGGCGACGAGCTGGGCTCAGGCAGGACTCGATCTGCCAGCGATGGGCACGACCCATGCCGATACGTTTTATGGGGCTGTCCCATGTGCCCGCTTTTTGACGCAAACCGAGATCGATGAAGGTTATGAAGCACAAACAGGACAGGTGATCGTCGAAACCTTTAAGGAACGCGGCATCACGCCAGAAGAAATTCCTGGTGTCTTGCTTCACGGTCATGGACCGTTTACCTGGGGCAAAACGGCGGATGCGGCGGTGATGAACGCAGTGGTCTTAGAAGAAGTTGCTAAGATGAATTTTATCACGCGTCAGCTGAACAGTTACGCACCCGAATTGCCGCAGCGGGTCTTAGACAAACATTATTTACGCAAACATGGAGAAAATGCCTATTACGGGCAAAAATAACGAAAAAGGAGCAAGTAGAATGTTAGAAATCGGGAAAAAAGAATTTTGGTTCGTCGTAGGATCACAGCACTTATACGGAGAAGAAGCATTACAAGAAGTACGGGACCATGCAGAAGAAATGGTCAAAAGCTTAAATGACAGCTCAAAGCTGCCTTATCCAGTCGTTTTACAAGAACTCGCTGTTACTGCCGATACGATTACGAAAATCATGAAAGAAGTCAACTATCGGGATGAAGTCGCTGGGGTGATCACCTGGATGCATACCTTCTCACCAGCAAAAATGTGGATTCGCGGCACGAAATTATTACAAAAACCATTGCTGCACCTTGCCACTCAATACAATGAACAAATTCCATGGGAAACCATCGATATGGACTTCATGAACTTGAACCAAGCGGCTCATGGTGACCGAGAATATGGATTTATCAATGCCCGTTTGAAAAAGCAAAACAAAATCGTTGTCGGCTATTGGAAAAATGAAGCCATCCAAAAAGAAATCGCTGCTTGGATGGACGTGGCAGTCGGCTACAATGAAAGCTTCCAAATCAAAGTCGCTCGTTTTGGCGACAACATGCGTAACGTTGGGGTGACCGAAGGCGATAAAGTCGAAGCACAGATCCAATTTGGCTGGACCGTTGATTATTTTGGGATCGGCGATTTGGTTCAAGTCGTCGATGCGGTGACTGACGAAGAAGTCGATGCACTCTTTGAAGAATACAGCCAGCTGTATGATTTCGATTATGGCGATTACGACAAAGAAGAATGGGCACGTCATGTCAAAGCCCAAGCCAAACAAGAAATCGGTCTGCGCCGTTTCCTTGAAGCAGGCGGCTATACGGCATTTACCACTAACTTTGAAGACCTATATGGTATGCAGCAGTTGCCTGGTTTAGCTGTACAACGTTTGATGGCAGAAGGCTATGGGTTTGCTGGTGAAGGGGACTGGAAAACCGCCGCTATTGACCGCTTGATGAAAATCATGGCCCACAATAAAGCGACTGGCTTTATGGAAGACTATACCTATGAGCTGACACCAGGAAAAGAAGCCATCTTGCAATCCCACATGATGGAAGTCGATCCAGTATTAGCAGTCAACAAACCAAAAATCGTGGTTTCGCCATTGTCGATGGGGGATCGTGAAGACCCAGCCCGACTTGTCTTTGACGGCCAAGGCGGCGAAGGTGTCGTGGTTTCGATGGCCGACTTTGGCACCCACTACAAATTATTGATCAATGAAGTCGATGCCTTTGAGCCAACTGAAGAAGCACCAAAACTACCGGTTGCACGAGTAATGTGGACACCAAAACCAAACTTCCACGATGGCGTCAAACAGTGGATCGAAACAGGCGGTGGCCATCACACCGTTGTCTCACTTGTCCTAAATTCTGATCAGATCGAAACATGGGCGAAGCTTGTGGGATTAGAATACGTAACGATCAAATAAGTACCCAATCACAAAAGAAACCGTTGGCGATGGTCGGCGGTTTCTTTGCGTTTTTCTTAAGCTTTCTTGCCTTCTAGCTGCAAAGTGCGGATAAGCAGACCCCTGAAAGCACCAGCAATCAGCAAAATTGACTTTTAAATATAGGGGGCATAGACTTTTATGTAAGAGTGGAACAATGGACTAAAAGGAGGAGCACAATGAAGACAACCTACGATACACCAGAGTATTATCAGAAAATGAACGCTTGGTGGCGAGCAGCCAACTACCTTTCCGTTGGTCAGATTTATTTGAAAGACAATCCATTATTGCGCCGCCCCATCGAAGAAAAAGATTTGAAAGTGAATCCGATTGGTCACTGGGGAACGATCGCAGGGCAAAATTTTATTTATACCCATCTCAATCGCGTCATCAATAAGTACGACTTAAACATGTTTTATATCGAAGGACCAGGCCATGGCGGACAAGTCATGGTTGCGAATGCTTATTTAGACGGCAGCTACAGCGAGATCTATCCAAAAGCCACCCAAGACGAAGCAGGGATGAAACATCTATTCAAAACCTTCTCTTTCCCAGGTGGGATCGCTTCTCATGCGGCACCTGAAACGCCAGGTTCGATCCATGAAGGCGGCGAGCTAGGCTATTCCATCGCCCACGCTACCGGAGCTATTTTAGACAATCCCGATGTCATTGCAGCAGTAGTGGTCGGTGATGGCGAAGCCGAAACTGGACCATTAGCGGGCAGCTGGTTTTCAAATACCTTTATCAATCCAGTCAATGATGGCGCAATTTTGCCTATCTTGCATTTGAATGGCGCCAAGATTGCCAATCCAACGATTTTGGCTCGTAAAAGTGACCAAGATCTCACGAAATATTTTGAAGGCATGGGTTGGACCCCTTATTTCGTAGAAGGGGACGATCCAGAAGCCGTTCATCCGCAATTGGCACAGAAAATGGATCAAGCCATCGAACAGATCCACGCGATCCAAGCAGAAGCCCGCAAAGGTTCTGCGGAAAAAGCCGCTATGCCTCATTGGCCTGTTTTGATCGTTCGCACACCGAAAGGGTGGACTGGACCGAAAGTCTGGGATGGCGAGCCGATTGAAGGGGGCTTCCGTGCCCACCAAGTACCGATCCCTGTCAATGCGAAACATATGGAACACGTGGATGCTTTGACGGATTGGCTGCAGTCATATCGTCCAGAAGAGCTTTTTGACGAAAATGGCCGCATCAAAGCTGAGATTCAAGAATTGGCACCAAAAGGAGAGCAGCGGATGGCGGTCAACCCAATCACCAATGGGGGGATCGATCCGCAACCGCTACGCTTGCCAGATTGGCAAGCACATGCCATTGCGATCGAGACACCAGGGGAAACGACTGCCCAAGATATGATGGTCTTTGGGAAATTTGCCCGTGACATCATCAAAGAAAATCCCGACAACTTCCGCATCTTTGGCCCAGATGAAGCCAAATCCAATCGGTTGAACCATGTGTTTGAAGTCACGGATCGCCAATGGTTGGAGCCAAAACATCCTGATTATGATGAATGGCTGTCTTCAGTGGGCCGTGTGATTGATTCACAATTATCAGAGCATCAAGCAGAAGGCTTCTTGGAAGGCTATGTGCTGACGGGTCGTCATGGCTTCTTTGCCAGCTACGAGTCATTCCTAAGAGTCGTTGATTCTATGATCACGCAGCACTTCAAATGGTTACGAAAAGCCCATGATCTTGACTGGCGCAACCCGTACCCCTCATTGAATTTGATTGCTTCATCAACGGTCTTCCAACAAGACCATAATGGGTACACCCACCAAGATCCAGGGATCATGACCCATATTGCAGAGAAAAAAGCCGACTTTGTGCGGGTCTACTTGCCAGCCGACGCCAATAGCTTGATGGCTGTCATGGCAGAAACACTCGCTTCTGAAGAAAAGATCAATCTAGTGGTCTCTTCAAAACACCCACGTCCGCAGTTTTACTCGGCGGATGAAGCGAAAGTGCTTGTCAAAGATGGCTTGAAAGTCATCGACTGGGCATCGACAGATGAAGGACAAGAACCCGATATTGTGATCGCAGCTGCTGGGACGGAACCGAATTTGGAAGCTTTAGCCGCTGTTTCCTTGCTGATTGAAGCCTTCCCAGAGTTGAAAGTCCGCTTCATCAATGTGGTCGATCTATTGAAATTGCGTCGTCCAGAAGTCGATCCTCGTGGGTTGAGCGATGAAGCATTCGAAGCCTACTTTACGAAAGACAAACCGATCGTGTTTGCTTTCCACGGGTATGAAGGACTGATTCGCGATATCTTCTTTGGCCGTCGCAACCAACAGCTTCATATTCATGGGTACCGAGAAAATGGCGACATCACGACACCGTTTGATATGCGGATCCTTTCTGAATTGGATCGCTTCCACTTAGCCAAAGACGCCGCCGAATGGGTCTATGGAGAAAAAGCAACGGACTTTGCCCAAAAAATGGCAGACACCGTTGCGTATCACCATGACTTTATTCGAGAAAACGGCTATGATATCGCCGAAGTCGAAGAGTGGGAATGGAAACCATTGCGTTGATTTATTCTCCACAACGCCAACGTAAGACAGTTTAAGAACAAAAAAAGCACAAAAGAAACAAAACGATCCGCAACAGGGTCGGGATACCTTACTAAGGTAGCCCGACCGACTGTCTGCGGATCGTTTTTTTTAAAAGACGTCGAAACCGTAGTTTTTGATATGCTGCTTCAACAAGGCGAGATAGTCCAAAGCCATCTCACTCAGTTCCATTTTCTTGTGTTTTAGGTAACCTAGTGTCATCGCATCATCGACTTCCAAAGGGATCGCAACGATTTTTTCATCATTCAGCTCACTGCTGATGATCCCAGAGCTGATGGTATAGCCGTTGAGACCCACCATCAAATTGAAGATCGTGGCACGATCGCTGATGCGGATGTGTTTTTTGCGCTGTAAAGTGCTTAAGATCTCTTCAGAAAAGTAGAAGGAATTGGTTTCCCCTTGTTCGTACGACAGATAGGTATATGGTTCCAAATCAGCTAATGTGATGCTTTTTTTCTGAGTCAGGGGATTTTCTCGGCCGATGAAGACGTGGGGTTTGGCTTCAAATAAAGGAATGAATTGCAGGTCTTTTTCGTGGATCAAACGGGTCAAGACTGTCGTGTTGAAATCATTCAGATAAATGACCCCCAATTCGCTCTTAAACGTCTGGATATCATCCAGTACATTTTGTGTCTGGGTCTCCCGCAAGGTGAATTGAAATTCATCTTCCCCTAACTGTTTGACCAGCTCCACGAAGGCGTGGACGACGAAGGCATAGTGTTGTGCGGAAACACTGAAAACATGCTTGCGATGGCTGTCTTTGCGAAAGCGTTCGTCCAAGAGATTGACTTGGTCTAAAACATTTCGAGCATAGTTGAGAAAGGAACGGCCATCATCGGTCAAGGTCACCCCTAATTTACTGCGGTAAAACAGCTGCAGATCATACTCTTTTTCCAACTCTTTCATGGCTTGAGAGAGGGAGGGCTGACTGATGAAAAGCTGTTTAGCGGCTTCATTGAAAGAGCCAGTTTCTACGATTTTTTCCAAATATTCAAGCTGCTGGATACGCATGGGATGCAACCTCCTTTTTGTGTTATAGGTATTGCCTATGGAATATATAAGTTTATAAGTATTATCTATAGTATAAGATGTTTGCTAGAATAAATCTAACAATTTTGAAAACTTTGTATAGGAGGAATGGATATGGCAACAGACAAATTTCAGCTTGTGGGGTCATTGTTACGACCACAAGATTTATTGGACTACAAAAATCAAATCGAGCATCGGGAGGACATCCGCTACCCGTTTTATGATGCGTTTCCTGGCTACCAAGAAACGGAAGCAAAAGCGATCGCTGACATCATTGCAGCGCAAAAAGAACACGGCATCACAGTCATCACAGACGGCGAACACGGCCGCTCAATGTGGCACCTGGATTTTCTCTGGGGATTAAAAGGCGTTGAGCGCTATATCTCCGATCATGGGTATGCCTTTGAAGATTTGGACGGTGGACATTTTGAGACACGTAAAGACATCGGCATCCGAATCACAGAACCATTATCTGGCAAAAACCATCATTACTTGACGTTGTTTAAAGAAACCAAACGCCAAGCTGGCGACCTGCCAGTCAAAATCACCGTCTGGGGGGCTGCCCACGCCTTTACCGAGCTGACTGTCTTTAACGACCTCGTTGGTGAAGGTCAGGTGTATCCAACGAAAGAAGCCTTGCGGGAAGGGCTGCTTAACGCCTACAAGGAATTCTTGCAGGAATACCGAGAAGCAGGTGGTGAAATCGTTCAGTTCGATGATTGTTTATGGGAATTATTCGCCGAAGACAATGACAAGAGCTTCTTCACCCAAGGCAATGACGGCTTAGAAGCGTTAGCCGATGAATTCGTGGCGATCAACAACGAAGTCGCTGACTACGCCCACGAATTAGGATTAAAAGTCTGGACCCACAATTGTCGCGGCAATTACCAAAGCCGCGCGGCCGCCAGCGGTACCTACAAAGCGATCGCCGAAAAATTCTTGCGTGATCAGCATTATGACCGCTTTTTCCTAGAGTGGGACGATGACCGTGCTGGTGATATCTCGGCTTTAGAAGTGCTGAAAGATCGTCCAGAAGTGGAAGTTGTCTTAGGCTTATTATCCAGCAAAACCGCCACATTAGACGATGAAGAGCGAGTGATCGCTTTATTAGACAAAGCCAGCCAAATCATTCCTAAGGAGCGGCTTTATCTTTCTCATCAATGCGGCTTTGCCTCTTGTGACTGCGGCAATGAGCTTTCGACTGAACAGCAATGGGCAAAAATCAAGCAAGGACAAGCCTTAGCTGAAGCGTACTTCGGTTAAGCAGCTGCGTCTTTTTTTCCCTGAATCTTCCCCTCGAAACCGGTGCATGCGACAAAGTTTCGAAAATTTCAGAAAAAATGTTTGACATTTTCTTTAAGAGCGAGTAAAGTAAGACACAACTTAATGAAACAGACATCGAAAAGAAGAGTAGCAAGGCTTGCTGTTTGAAGAGAGTCTCTGGTTGGTGCAAAGAGATAACGCATGGTTGTGAAACACATCTTGGAGTCGTTTTTCCGAAAGAAAAGTAGGAGAGACCGGGTTTGCCCGTTACAGCAGCAGTCATTGATTGATGACTTTCTGAGTTCAGTTGCTGTGAAGCACTGATAAACAAAGGTGGAACCGCGTTGATAACGTCCTTTAGCTGTAATGGCTAGGGGACGTTTTTTTTCTCTTTTTTTGCATCTCACCGAAAACCGAAAGTGGAAGGATCACAAGGACTGCACGAGGCCTTTTCCTGTGAAGGAAAGGCAAATTGAGGTGGAACCACGTATCAAGCGTCCTCTGGCAAATGCCAGTGTGCGCTTTTTTTGTTTTTCTTTTTTAGAAAAATGAAACTTGCCAGTTGCCCCTCACCAGCCAACGCCCAGCGTCACATAAGCGTCGGAGCAAACCGTCGCTAAGCTGTATCGCTGCTAATCGAAATTGAAACCTATCAAGGAGGAAGTCACCATGTTTGAGTATTTAGTCAATGTTATGCCCCAACTGATTTCAGGAACTGGAATCACCGTTAAATTGTTCGCACTGACCTTAATCGGGTCCATTCCCTTAGGCATCTTGTTGGCCTTTGTTTTAGCCAGTCGCCTGCGTATTTTGAAATTGATCGTGCAAGTCTACGTTTGGTTGATGCGAGGAACGCCTTTATTGCTACAGCTGATCTTCGTATTCTACGGTCTGCCGATCTTAGGGATCGTCTTTGACCGCTTTGAAGCAGCCTTGATCGCCTTTATTATCAATTACGCTGCTTATTTTGCCGAGATTTTCCGTGGAGGAATCCAATCGATTCCAGCAGGACAATACGAAGCCGCGAAAGTCTTGCGTTTGTCCCCGATCCAAACGATCCAAAAAATTATCATCCCACAAGTCGTCAAGATCACCCTGCCATCTGTCGGCAATGAAGTCATCAATCTTGTCAAAGACACATCCCTCGTCTACATCTTAGGATTGTCAGACGTGATGCGAATCGGAAAAATCGCCATGGAGCGAGACAGTACCTTGCTTCCGTTAGTTGGGGTCGGCTTGATCTACTTGGTGATGACAGGCGTCTTTACGTTATTGTTAAAACAAATCGAGACCAAACTGGACTATTACCGTTAGGAGGAACCACATATGTTAGAACTAAAACAAGTATCAAAGTCATTTGGCGCTAAAAAAGTCATCGATCAGCTAGACTTGACGATCGAAGACGGCAGTATCTTAGCGGTGGTCGGTCCTTCCGGTGGTGGGAAAACCACCTTGCTTCGGACACTGGCTGGTTTAGAAACGATCGATTCTGGAAGCTTTTTACTGGATGGCAAAGCCTTTGATCCCACCGACACAAAAGAACAAGAACAAGTCGTCGGTGTCGTCTTCCAAGACTTCCAATTGTTTCCGCACTTGTCAGTTTTTGAAAACATCACTTTGGCGCCAAAAATGGTGCTAAAACAAGACAAGGCCGCGTATACAGCAAAAGCCGAACAGTTGGCAGAAAAACTAGGGTTAAGTGACCTACTAGCCCAATATCCCTTCCAATTGTCGGGGGGGCAGCGGCAACGGGTGGCTATCGCACGAGCGATGGCGATGAATCCCAAAGTGTTGGCCTATGACGAGCCTACCAGCGCCTTAGATCCAGGCTTGAGACAGCAAGTCGAACAGCTGATCTTGGATCTGAAAAAAGAAGGAGTGACCCAGATCGTGGTGACCCATGATTTGGTTTTTGCCGAAAATATCGGCGATCAATTATTAAAAGTAGCAGGAGAATAAGGGGGAGAACAAAATGAAAAAATTACTATTGACGGGAATCGCAGCAGCAAGTGTGTTTTTATTAGGGGCGTGTGGCAGCAACAATGACACCACAACCAGTGCCGCTGACAAAGAAGAAGTGATCGTCGGCCTAGACGATACTTTTGTACCGATGGGCTTTAAAGACGACCAAGGCAACATCGTTGGGTTTGATGTGGATTTAGCAACAGCGATCTTGGATCTAACAGGAACCAAAGTCAAATTTCAACCAATCGATTGGTCCATGAAAGAAACCGAACTAAGCAATGGCACCATCGATATGATCTGGAACGGGTATACCAAAACCGCAGCTCGTGAAGAAAAAGTATTGTTTACAGATACTTATATGGAAAACAAACAAGTCTTGGTCACAGCAAAAGCCAGCGGCATTACTAGCTTTGATGATATGGAGGGCAAAGTCTTAGGCGCCCAAGAAGGTTCTTCTGGTTATGAGACCTTCAACAACCAACCGGAAGTTTTGAAGGATCTCGTAGACGGCAATGACGCAACCTTGTATGCCAGCTTTAATGAAGCCTTTATCGATCTAGAAAACGGTCGGATCGACGGTCTTTTGATCGACCGCGTCTACGCAGAATATTATTTGACTCAAACAGGCAAAACCGATGACTTCAACGAAATCGAAAGCCCCTTTGAAGCAGAAGATTTTGCTGTAGGTGTGCGTAAAGACGATCAAGCCATGGCAGATAAAATCAATGATGGCTTGAAAGAATTGCAAGGCAATGGCACCTTTGCTGAAATCTCTGAAAAGTGGTTTGGCGAAGACGTTACACCAAACTAAAACAAGTCAACAAGATACACTGGCTGCTTAGCAGCTGGTGTTTTTTTATACATTCATTTCTTTTGCGTATTTAAGGAAAGAAGGAACGATTGAAGTATATACTTGTGTATACATAGGCGTGCTCATGTTATAATGATAGGTAGTAAGGAAAATCCGATAAAGAGGGGGGAGCCGAGTGGAACATTATAAAGAGACCGCTCATTTGATTAAGTGGGGCAACGGACAGGGGGTTCGCTTGTCTAAGAAAATGATTCGGAAATTGGATCTCCAGGTAGGTTCTGAACTAGAAATGGAACTGGCAGAAGAAGTCAATGGCAAAAAACAGTTAGTTATTACAGAAAAGCAGTCAGTAGGAGAGTTGTCCCCAGAGGAGAAACTTCGTTTAGTCGATTCTTTGCAAGGCATTTTAGCAGATTCATTTGAAACACCTGACGTTGTGGACATCAAAAAAGTAAGAAACGAACGGCGTAGGAAAAAATATCTGGGAGAATAAAATAAGCATGACCAAATACAAAGCCAAACGAGTCGTGATTGACACCAATGTGATCCTTGACTATTTATTAGGAAGAGGGTCTAAAAGCCATCAAGAAGCCATCAAACAGATATACAACAGTTCCATTTATGGACTTTGCGAGGGCGTGATTACGGCAAGTACCTTAACGGATCTTTTCTATATTCTCGATGGAGCAGCAGGAGTCGATGCTCGGAGGGAAGTCAAAAAACTGATCCAAGTGCATACCGTCTTAACAGTTACGGAAGCAGATTGCCTTCAGGCGCTTGATTCAACAATGACAGATTTTGAGGATGCTGTTTTAGCAGCTTGTGCGAAGCGAAATCAAATCGACAGTCTAGTAACGACCAATACCGCTGATTTTGAATCATCGGGACTGATTGTCTATACAGTCGCTGAATTTGTGCAGCAGCTAAAAAGAGGATGATCACTGCTATATCTGGCAGACATCCTCTTTTTTCCTTAAATTCCAACAGCTAACCAAAATTTCTCACAGGAAAACTTTTGTTCGCCTTCTTTTTTCGTTATAATAGGGAAAGATGAAAAGAGGGATAGAAATGGCGCAAAAAAAACGCGCAAAGAAACGCAAAACAAAAAAACAACAAAAACAGCAAGAGAAATTAATGCTGGTCGGCGTCGGCCTGCTCTTTGTCTTGTTTTCGATATTTGGCTTTTTCCATTTAGGTTTTTTAGGAACCTTGATTGCCAACGGGTTTCGGATCGTTGGCGGAAACACGTACCAATTTTTGAGTGTTGCCCTAGCCGCTTATGGTGTCTGGTTAGCGATCAAAACGACCGATGCTCGATTTAAGAGTATTCGGCGAGTGATTGGCTGTGTATTGGTGTATTTTGGTTTACTGATCATCCTCCATGCGCAAATCTTTAGTAATGTGGTGGGAGAACAAGCCAATATCTTCCAAACCACGTGGATGACGCTGTTAGGCGATATTCGGCGCAGCCAAGTGACCCAAAATGTCGGGGGCGGAATGATTGGCGCCATGCTCTATGGGGCGACCTATTTTCTTGTTTCCCAGATCGGCAGCTACATCATCGCTGTTTTACTCATGATGATTGGGGCGTTCTTGTTCAGCCAAATGAGCAGCCACGAGTTAGTCGAGCACCTGCAAGCAGCTGGTGACAAGCTGCAGCGGTTGTTAGAAGGCTCTCCAGAAAAGCAAGCCGAACGAGAAGCCCGCAAAGCGGAACGAGCAGCAGAGAAACAAGCTGCGAAAGAAGCCAAAAAAGAAGCCGAACGAGCAGCAGTCATGGCGGAGATCAAAGAAAAGAATCAAGTCCGACCAATGACAGAAGACGAAAAATCAGCAAAAGAACAACAGATGCAAGCGCCAGCTGATTTTGAACCAGAGCAGCTGAGCTTTGTACCCATCGACCACTTCCAGGAATTGCCGCAAGCGGCGGGACCAGAGGCCGCTCAAGCACCACATCCAGCAGGAAACAAACCGGGACCAAGCAAAAAGGTCAATGAAGACGGAGAGATCCTTGATGATGATGGTGAAGTATTGGAATTTGAGATTTCGGAAGAAGCTGAAAATCGTGATTATGAATTGCCTTCAGCGCAATTACTCGATTCGATCCCTTCAACGGATCAAAGCAGCGAGTACAAAAAGATCGAACAAAATATCGGTGTGTTAGAAACCACCTTCCAAAGCTTCGGTGTTGACGCAAAAGTCGTCAAAGCCAGCTTAGGACCAGCAGTAACCAAATTCGAAGTTCAACCAGCAGTAGGGGTCAAAGTCAGCAAAATCGTCGGGTTGACCGACGATATCGCCTTGGCCTTAGCTGCCAAAGATGTGCGGATGGAAGCGCCGATCCCAGGAAAATCATTGATTGGGATCGAAGTTCCAAACAGTGCAGTCAGCATGGTTTCATTCCGAGAAGTGATCGAAGCCCAACCGGATCATCCAGATAAACTATTAGAAGTACCTTTAGGACGCGATATTTCTGGCCGTGTCCAAACGGCAGACTTAACGAAAATGCCCCATCTCTTGATTGCCGGATCGACCGGGAGCGGGAAGTCCGTAGCCATCAACGGCATCATCACCAGTATTTTGATGCGGGCAAAACCCCATGAAGTCAAACTGATGATGATCGACCCGAAAATGGTTGAATTAAATGTTTATAATGGGATTCCCCATCTCTTGACACCTGTCGTGACCAATCCCCGCAAAGCGGCGCAAGCGTTGCAAAAAGTGGTCAAGGAAATGGAAGAGCGCTACGAAAAATTTGCGGCAACTGGGGTCCGAAACATTACTGGCTACAACGATTTAGTGATCAATAAGAATTTAGAAGACGGCGAAAATCGTCCGATCTTGCCATTCATTGTAGTGATCGTCGATGAGTTAGCCGACTTGATGATGGTTGCCAGCAACGAAGTCGAAGATGCCATCATTCGTTTGGCGCAAATGGCACGGGCAGCAGGTATCCATATGATCCTAGCAACGCAACGACCAAGTGTGGATGTCATTACAGGGATCATCAAAGCCAATGTTCCATCACGGATGGCCTTTGCGGTTTCCAGCGGTGTCGATTCGCGGACCATCATTGATGGGAACGGAGCCGAAAAACTGCTGGGTCGCGGCGACATGCTGTATCTGCCGATGGGTGAGAACAAACCGATTCGGGTCCAAGGGGCCTTTATCTCCGACCAAGAAGTCGAACGAGTGGTTGAATTCGTGACCGATCAGCAAGAAGCCAATTATGAAGAAAAAATGATGGTTACTGAGGAAGAAACGAGTACCGGCAGCAGCGGACAACCGCAAGATGAGCTATTCGAAGATGCCAAAGCCCTTGTGGTGGAAATGCAGACCGCCAGCGTTTCTCTCTTGCAGCGACGTTTTCGCATCGGCTATAACCGAGCGGCTCGGTTAGTGGATGAATTAGAAGATCAAGGCGTCGTTGGCCCTTCTGAAGGCAGCAAGCCACGGAAAGTCTTGATCGAGCCGCAACCAGAAGACATTCCTACCTTTGATGAATAAGGAGAACAAGACCAATCCAATGAGAGAAAGGCGAGATAGCAATGAAACGCAAACACATTCTTTACCGTGATGTTGCCGATAAGCTCAAAGAAGACATCATGTCGGGTCGCTACCCGATTGGTTCATTTTTACCGACGGAAACAGAATTGGAAGCCACCTTCAATGTCAGCAAGATCACTGTCCGCAAAGCCATCGAATTGTTAGCGGCAGATGAGTATGTGGAAAAACGCAGCGGACGTGGGACGACGGTTTTAAGCAATCGCCCTTATAACAAGCTGTCAAAAGGCACGACGTTTAGCCAATTGCTTGAAAAGACTGGCAAGGAATACACGAAGAAAAACCTCAGCTATGAATTAGTCGAACTTGCGCCTGAGCACCCAGCGTATTCCTTGATGGGCAAAGAAGTCATGCGTTTACGTCGCATGTATTATTTTGACCACCAACCCTTTATTTATTATGAGTACCATTTGCCAAAGCAGCTAAAGGGTACCTCCATCGAGGTCTTTGAAGAAAAATCATTGTATCGCCTATTGGATGAACATCGAATGATCATCGATCGCTTTCAAGATGCGTTCGTGGCAACGACCTTGACCGAAGAGCAACAGAAGTTTATGATCACGCCAGAGGTCGCTGCCTTGAAACGGACCCGTTATTCATATGATCTACAAGGAGAAGTGGTAGAATATACAGAAGGGATCTATAACACCGCCTTGCATCCGTATATGATCGAGTTTGAAGCCTAGTCATTGATTAGGCTTTTTTAGCAAAAAGTGGTACCAAAATCAGAAGTGGAGCGTGAAAACTATGAGAAAAATCGCCTTTTTAGGAGCCGGTAACATGGCAAAAGCCATTATCAACGGCTTGATTGCAGCAAACCTGTATGAACCAGCAGAGATCTTGGTTTATAACCATCGCTACGAGCCGACTTTGGCACAATTAGAAAAAGAAACCGGGATCACTGGGACAACTAAGCTAGCAGATGTCACCGGAAAAGCAGAGATCTTCGTCTTAGCAGTTAAACCTTTTGTCTTTCCCCGCTTGCTTGCTGATTTAAAAGACGGCTTGACCAAGGAGCATTTGCTAGTATCTATTGCCGCGGGTGTGACGATCGCGCAAATGGAAGAAATCATCGGTGCGCACAAAATCGTGCGGGTCATGCCAAATACCCCTGCACTGGTGGGGGAAGGGATGTCTTCTATCAGTCCCAACGGTCAAGTGACGGAAGCCGAAGCCAACGAAGTCAAACAGCTTTTTGAAAGCCTGGGCAAAGCCGAGCAAGTACCAGAAAGCATGATCGATGCAGTCATTGGTGTCAGCGGTTCTTCACCAGCCTACACGTATTTGTTCATCGAAGCTTTGGCAGATGGAGCAGTGGCAGAAGGAATGCCGCGTCCGATGGCGTATGAATTTGCTGCTCAAGCGGTATTAGGCGCAGCGAAGATGGTACTAGAGACGAAGGAACACCCAGGTGTCTTAAAGGATCGTGTCAGCTCGCCAGGGGGCACAACGATCCAAGCAGTCAAAACCTTAGAGGAAAATGGCTTTCGGGCGGCTGTCATCAAAGCAGTGCAAGCAGCTGCTGACAAAAGTCGGGAGATGTCTTGATCCCCAGTGAGTGAGGAAAAAATCTTAGCAAAACGAAGGAGCGTTTATGAAAGAACTTTTGATTTTTGATTTTGATGGATTGTTAGTCGATACCGAAAGAGTCTATTTTGATGGGTGGTTGGCGCTATTTAAAAAGTATGAGCTTCCGATTACAGCCGCTGATATTTTTGGTTGGCGTGGTCAAAGTTGGCAACAGACTGCCACTAAATTAGCCGACCTCGTAGGCGGTCAGCAGCGGGTGCAGGAATTACGAGCAGAACGGGAAGTCTATATTGCCCAGCAAATAACTGATGGCACCTTCAAAACTAAACCCTATGCGAAAGAAACCATCGCCTTGGCTCGTGAGAAAGGCTTCCAAACGGCACTAGCCACCTCGACGATGAAAAAAAGAGCCTCTGAATTGTTGGCGCATTTCGATTTGTTGCAGGCCTTTGACTATCAGACCTTTGGCGATGACGTTTCCGCCCATAAACCTGATCCAGCACCTTACTTGCTGACTTTAGAAAAAGCGCAAGTCGCAGCGGAAAAAGCTTTAGTCATGGAAGATTCTCTTGTGGGAGCAACAGCCGCGACACGTGCGGGCATCGATGTCGTGCTGATTCCCGATCAAAGCTTTGATCAAGTCTATTCCCCAGAGGAAAAAGCAGATCTTCAATTATATGGCGAAGCTACCTCATTGAAGTATGTGTATGAGTTATTGGCAAAGGATCAACTGAAATAATACCTAAAAAAGCTTCCTTTTTCATTGCAGAAAAAGGAAGCTTTTTTTGTATAGGAAAGGCCTGTAAAAAAACAGAACAAAGGATATGAGTGGTGTGTTTTTCGCCATCATGGTAAAGTTAAAGAAAGTTTAACAATAAGCGAAAAAAAACAAAAAGTAAAGGGGTTTCATTTTGACAAAAACGTCCATTTGTCAAAAGGACTTTTCTTGGTCGATCCTAGCCGTTGGCGGCAGGGGAAAAACATGGTAAATTATCCTTCGACGAAGAACTAGTGGGGGAAGAAAAAAATGAATAAACTAAAGAATGTTTTCTATTTATATAAACTGGACTGGAAACGAATTTTCAGCAATCCAATTTCTGCATTTTTGATCATTGCCTTAATGATTTTACCCTCGCTTTATGCGTGGTTCAATATCAAAGCCCTCTGGGACCCATACGGCAACACCAGTGAATTGCCGATCGCCGTTTACAGTGCGGATAAAGGGGCAGAATTTCAAGACAAGCACATCGATATCGGTGATGAAGTCATCGACACCCTCCATAAAAACAAGCAGTTGGGCTGGCGCTTCTTGGATTCAAAAGAGGACTTAGTAGAAGGGGTCAAGTCAGGAAAATATTACGCGGGTATTTACCTACCAGCGGATTTTTCAGATGATCTGATCAGCTTTACCAGTGGAAAAATCGAAAAACCGACCATCGAGTATTATAGCAACCAAAAAATCAATGCCATCGCACCAAAAATCACCGATAAAGGAGCCAGCAGCCTTCAAGAAGAGATCTCACAAAACTTTATTGAAACCGCCAGCTCCACGTTGATAAAAGTCTTCAATGAAATCGGCTATGACATTGATTCCAACTTAGTCAGCATCAACAAAGTCAAATCGATGATCTTAGACACCGATGACAATTTGGCTACGATCGATGGCTATACGAAAGAGATCGTCACCTTGCACGATAAGTTTCCAGAAATCAAAGAAAAGATCGCAAAAGCCGAAGAATTCACCGATTATATCCCACAAGTGGATGCCATGGGGGAAAAACTGATTGGCTTAAACGATAAGCTGCCTGCATTGAAGAAAGAAGCCAGCATCATTTTGACCTTGCAAGAAAAGATCCCAGAGATCCAAAATGCCGGCAAACAATTGAAGATGATCGACGATGATTTCGATGACATTGCCAGCACCATGACGGACGGCATCGACACCGCCAAGCAAGGACTGCAAGTCATTGAACAAGTGCAAGCCGCTTTACCACAGATCGAACAACTAGGCGACCAAGCCGCCAGCTTCGCCACCGCGACCAAAGATGGGGCGCAACAATTGCAAGATGCCCTGCCAAGTATTTCTAGCAGTGTGAAGGTGACGATTGAGTCTATTCGTCAAGTGGCAACAACCACAGCAAAGTGGTCGCAAGCACTGAATGATTCAATCGATCAAGATCAGTTGGACCAAGATCGAGAATCAATTTTACAAACGATTGATGGGTTGCAGCAAAGTATTCAGCAACAACAAAGTATGCTAGATGCCTTAATTGCATTTTTAGGAAATATTGAAGGCTCAGCTGAAAATGCCCAAATTCAAGGCGTAATCGGTCAGTTAACTGACATAAAAGGGCACTTGACGAATGTATCTGGATTGTTAACTAAGGTTAGAAGCGCTGTGCAAAGCGGTGATGTTAAGGCAGCTAAGCAATATCTTAGTGAAGTCACCGCAGCTGCTCAAAATGTTGCTAATCTTCTGGATCCTAATAGTTTTAATGTTGATGCCATTACTAAAACCATCAACGACATTCTAACCAAACTAATCGAAACCATCACCACCGCCGAAGATGTCTTGAAAAAAGCCCAAGAGATCGATTTTGACTCGTTGCTGTCTTCCACCAAATCAGTGGTCAGCAATGCCGTGACGATTTTGGAAAAATACCAAAAAGAATTGCCTGCCATCAAGCAAGAATTGCACGATGCCAATACGATGTTGAATGGTCACATGGATGAAATCGTCAATGCCATCAACAAAGGAGCCGACCTGTACAACAACGAATTGCCAGTCGCCGAAGAAAAATTAGGGCTGGCCGTAAACTTCTTGCAAAACGATTGGCCAACTATCAAATCAGAAATCAGCTCTACGATGGCAATGGTGGATGAAAAACTACCAGAAGTTGAAAAAGCCTTGGATGCGGCCGTTGATTTGATCAATAACGATTGGCCAAGTATCAAAGCAGGCATCCACAAAGCCGCTGATGCGATCCGAGCAGGCGAAAATGAAGTCGATCTCGGGGAAGTCATCAAATTATTGAAACTTGATGCCACCGATGAAGCCGACTTCTTCAAACAGCCAGTGGAATTAAAAAGCAATGAAATCTATCCAATCGCCAACAATGGTTCAGCTAGCACACCGTTTTATACCGCATTGTGTTTGTGGGTAGGGGCATTATTGTTGTCAAGTGTCGCTACAACGGAGTATCATTTAGAGAAGAAAGACAAAAAACGCTTTACCCAACGTGAAACCTTTGTGGCACGAATGCTGACGTTCTTGACGATGGCAGTCGCCCAAAGTTTGATCGTGACCCTAGGAAATATGTTTTTATTAGGCGTTGATGTCCACAATCCAGTGTACAGTGTCTTCTTCGCATTACTCGTCGGACTCGCCTTTATGATGATCGTTTACGTACTGGCAGGACTGTTCGGCAACCTCGGGAAAGGGATCGCCATCATCATTTTGGTTCTCTCCATCTCAGGTGGGGGAGGAAACTACCCGATCCAAGTTTCTGGGAAGTTCTTCCAATTCATTAATCCGCTGCTGCCATTTACCCATGCAGTCAATCTGTTAAGAGAATCAGCTGGCGGGATCTATTGGCCAAATGCCGTGCCACAATTGGTTATTTTAACGATTTTGTTCCTGGTCTTTGGGATCGTCGGTACCTACGCGTATCCTTATCTAGTCAACTCTACGAAGAAATTAAGCGACATTTCCAAAGAAAGTCATTTCTTCCACTAACATCGAAAAGCAGAAAGAGCATTTGTTCTTTCTGCTTTTGTGCCATCACGTGAAATTTCTAATAATCAAAAGAGGGAAAAAGGGCCGTTTTTTCATCTGATTTTCATTGACTTTTCGCGGTTACAAGAGTAGCATACAGTCTTGATAATTCAATATTTGTGAGGATATCGTTACAAGTTTAACGAAGGATTTTTTCATGAAAAGGAGTGTAGAAAAAGTGGAGTATTTGAAACGTTTGTTGGTCGGACGTCCATTGAAATCCGCAGAGAATGATGAACAAAAACTGAGCCGGACGGCGGCCCTTGCGTTGCTATCTTCTGATGCTTTGTCTTCGATTGCTTATGGGACAGAGCAGATCGTTGTCGTATTAGTGGCACTTTCCGCTGCTGCTATCTGGTATTCATTACCGATCGCTGCTTTTGTTATTATTCTTTTGATTTCATTGACCTTGTCTTACCGTCAGATCATTCATGCATACCCTCACGGTGGTGGGGCGTATGTAGTAAGTAGTGAAAATTTAGGGAAAAATGCGGGCCTGATTGCCGGCGGCTCACTGTTGATCGATTATATGCTGACAGTAGCAGTATCCGTCTCAGCAGGGGCGGAAGCCATCACTTCTGCTGTGCCAGCGTTGTTCGGCCATCAAGTGGCCATTTCTGTCGTGATCGTACTCTTGATCATGATGATGAATCTGCGAGGGCTGCGAGAATCAGCTAGCTTCTTGATGATTCCTGTCTACACCTTTATCGCAGTGATCACAGTCTTGATCGTGGTCGGCTTGTACAACATCGTAACTGGTGCGCAACCGTTGAATGCAACCGCACTGCCGGGAGCTGTGGTGCCTGGGGTATCCGTAGCCTTGATCTTACGGGCTTTCTCATCAGGTTCCTCTTCTTTGACGGGGGTCGAAGCGATCAGTAACGCGGTGCCATTTTTCAAAAAACCACGGGCGAAAAATGCAGCTGCGACCTTGACGATCATGGCTGCGATCTTAGGGTTCTTCTTCGTCGGCATCACTTTTATCAACTATTGGTACGGTATCGTACCAGAAGCAGAAGTGACCGTCCTATCTCAAATCGGCTCTGCTGTTTTTGGTCATGGGTTTATGTACTACGTTTTGCAATTTGCCACAGCGCTGATTTTAGCAGTTGCCGCAAATACAGGATTTTCCGCCTTCCCCGTGTTGGCGTATAACTTAGCCAAAGACAAATATATGCCACACATGTATCAAGACCGTGGGGATCGTCTCGGCTACTCAAACGGGATCATCACCTTAGCTGCTGGTTCCATCGTCCTATTGTTTATCTTCCAAGGATCGACCGAGCGTTTGATTCCGTTGTATTCCATCGGGGTATTCATTCCTTTTGCACTATCCCAAAGCGGAATGGTCGTCAAATGGAAAAAAGAAGGCAAAGGCTGGTTCTTTAAATCGATCGCCAACATCATTGGGGCTTTGATTTCTTTTGCGATCATTGCCATCTTGTTCGTGTATCGCTTAGGCGATATTTGGCCATTTTTCATTATCATGCCGATCCTCTTGTATATCTTTTACAAGATCCATGATCATTATAAAAAAGTCGCAGAACAGCTGCGATTGGAAAAACAAGAAGCACTGCATGTCTATGAAGGAAATACCGTGATCGTTCTCGTCGGAAATGTTACCCGAGTAAATATCGGCGCATTGAACTATGCCCAATCGATTGGTGATTATGTCGTGGCGATGCACGTCTCGTTGGATGAAGATGTGAAGAAAGAAAAAGAGATCGAACAAGAATTTAAGCAAAAATTCCCAGACGTGCGTTTCTCCGTCGTTCATTCTTCGTATCGTTCGATTGAAAATCCCATCTTGCGTTATGTGGATCTAGTCAGCCGCAATGCAGCCAAACACAATTACACAACGACCGTCATCATTCCACAGTTTGTCCCAAGACGTCGCTGGCAAAATATTTTGCACAACCAAACAAGCCTGCGCTTGCGTTTCAGACTCTCTTGGCGTGAGAACATCATTGTAAGTACGTACAGTTACCATTTGAAGAAATAACAAAAACGCTAGTTTAGCGACCTGATTCCCAAAAGAAATGTTTGGGTCAGCCGCTAAGACTAGCGTTTTTTTTTTAGCTATAAAACATTTTCAGTTTGATATCCTGATCGTAATTCCCAAACCCCTTGCCAAAGAGGGTACAACCGCCGACATGCTCGGCATCTTCTTTGACTTCCACTTTTAAGTGCCACGTATCTTCGTAGGCAGGTATATCCTTGATCGTAATGTCGGAAAGAGGAACACCTTCCATGTAGGTTCCGTGATCCATGATGCGGATCGTCTTCAATAACCCGTACTGATTGAGATTGTCTGGATACCAATCCGGTGTATACTTGCCGCGAATATCTGCAAAATCCCCTGGGCTAGTCCATGTACCAAGCTCCACACCATTTAAGCTGAAGGTGATGTCTGACGGCCAGTTGTTATTGGAAAAAGGAAATTCAGACGAAACTTCCATTGAAATCTCCATCATTTCAAGTTTTTCTTCTCTTGCTAAGAAGTTTGGCGATTGGTATTCAACAAATCCTTTCGTAAACCACAAGATGCGGGCATCCATTCGTCGGGGATCCATGAAAAACTTCGGTTCATCCACCATTCCCACAAAATCAGCTGAAGTAGCAAGCCCGCACGTTGGTTCTACCGAATAATTTGTATAATGACCGATCGGTATCGCCGTTTCTTTCGTATCAAAGGCATTAAAGATTTTCTCAGGAAAGTTGATATCGATATGATCCACTCTCAAACTGGAAATCTTTTTTTGTCCCACACGCTCTGTTTTGATGATTTTGGCTTCTTCTAATTTTTTGATGTGCATCGTAATGATGGCGCTGCTTAAGCCCAACTCCTGTGCCAACTCTTTGACATTCATCTTGTTTTTAGCCAGCAATTGAATGATTTTGATTCGCACGTTACTGGCAAGTGCCTCATAGACAGGCAATGCTTCTTGATTGATTTCTAATTGCATCGTGTCACCTCCGCTTAAACTGTTTGATTTACTTGAATGTTAACATATTTGCTAATTTGTGTAAATAGCGTTGTTTATTTCGCTAGTTATTAATATATTTATTAATTAATATAGATATTATCCTAGATAAATTAATCAAAATATTGTTGACAGCGATTACAAATCAAGTTATGATTTATTTGTAAATTGAAAGTGTTTGTAAACATCAATTTCTATGTTTTGTTTTTGTGAATTGTTTATAGGCTTCTTTATAGGAAATATCTTAGGTGTTAGGAATTATTATGAGCAGTTAGTAAGGTTTTTTTTAAGAGATGTCAATGAACAAATGTGATAACGTACCTGCAAATATCTATAAAACTTGAGAGGATGGAAAAGATGAACATCAAAAAGGTTATTTTTTCGGGAGCAGTTCTAGGTTTAAGTAGTTTGGTATTAGGGGCCTGCGGAAACAGTAATAATAGTTCAGGTGATGATAGCGGAAGTAAAGAAATTACGTTTATGTTTCGAGGCGGCGAGGACGAGAAGAAAGCCTATGAAACAGCAATTAAACAATTTGAGGAAGAAAATGATGTAAGCGTTAAGATTATCGCCACAGATGCTGATCAATATGCAACAAAGCTGCAAGCGGCAATCTCAGGCGGTAATATGCCCGATGTTTTCTATGTAGAACAAAGCAATCTAATGGCTTACGTTGATAATGGTGTTTTGCTAGATATTACGGATGAAATTGAGAATTCAGATTTTGATCTTTCAAACATTTGGGAATATGGGGTAAACAGTTATCGGTATGATGGTGAAAAAGTTGGTAGCGGTGCTTTGTATGGATTACCAAAAGATGTTGGACCATTTGCTTTAGGATATAACAAAGACATGTTTAAAGAAGCTGGTATTGATTTGCCAGATACAGATACGCCTTATACATGGGATGAATTCGTTGAAGTATCTAAACAGTTGACGAAGGATTCTGATGGAGATGGAAATCTTGACCAATGGGCAACAGGATTTAACGTAAACTGGAGTTTACAAGCTTTTGTTTGGAGTAACGGAGCAGATTGGATCAACGAAGCCAAAGATACCGTTACAGTCGATACACCAGAATTTGCGGAAGCATTGCAATGGTTTGCGGATCTGCAAAATGTGCATGAACTCACCCCTTCAATTTCTGATGCCCAAACATTGGATACGTATCAAAGATGGATGAATGGTGAGATTGCTTTCTTCCCTGTAGGACCTTGGGATATGAGTACGTATGCAGGATTAGATTTTGAGTATGACTTGATGCCTTGGCCAGCAGGCTCTACAGGCGAATCTGCAACGTATATCGGTTCTTTAGGAATTGGTGTTGCCAGCAAAACCAAACATCCAGAAGAAGCAGTGAAATTAGTTGAGTATTTAAGTGCATCTGAAGAAGGACAACAACAATTAGTAGACGCACAGATTCAAATTCCTAACCTGATTGATATGGCTGAAGAATGGGCTTCTGATACGGACAGTGTACCTAATAATAAACAAGAATTTATTGATATCGTCCAAGATTATGGTCGCGCTTTGCCAGTAGCAACAACCTACAATGCAGAATGGTACGATGAATTCTTTATCAATATCCAACCTGTGTTAGATGGAGATCAAACGGCAGCGGATTATTTAAAAGAAGTTCAACCTAAGATGCAAGAAAAACTAGACTCAGCGATTCGCCAACAAGAAACAGCAAGATAGACTCACTGGGGTCACATATCTATGTGACCCCAAAGATTTTTATGGAGGGACGCGTAATGGAACAAGTGGAAATAAAAAAAACAAAAAATAAAAATAGTCTTTATGCAAAAGAGCACAAAGTTGCTTTCTTGTTCGTTCTACTTCCAGTTTTAGGATTTATTTTGTTTTCATTGATACCTTTGGGCTATTCGGTTTATGCTGCCTTTACAGATTGGAACGGTCTAGGGCAAATGAATTTTATCGGTTTTGAGAACTTTCAGAAGCTTTTTAGAGATGAGTACTTCTATAAGACGATGTTTAATACCGTCTTTTTGATGTTAGGGATCCCAATCGGTTTGATTTTGTCATTTATGCTGGCATCAGCACTGAGCAGAGGAATTAAAGGAACGACGATTTTCCGAACGATCTATTATATTCCAGTTATCTCATCATTAGCAGCCATTTCGATTTTGTGGCAATGGGCTTACAATGGTGATTTTGGTTTAGTCAATCAGGTCTTGGATATCTTCGGTATCAGCGGCCCCAACTGGTTGCAAAACCCATCAACAGTCAAACCGGCAATTATTATTATGTCTGTTTGGAAGGGATTGGGCTATTCTATGCTCTTGTACTTGGCAGCGATTCAAAGTGTACCAAAAACCTTTTATGAAGCAGCAGAATTAGATGGTGCTTCTTCTTTTCAAAAGTTTCGCAATATCACTTGGCCGATGGTTAGACCAGTCACTTTCTTTTTAGTCGTTACGAATATTATCGGCGGCTCACAAATCTTTACGGAAATAAACATTATGACACCAACTGGCGGACCACAATATAGCAGTGCTACGGTCGTTTGGTATATCTGGCAAAAAGCTTTCAGAAATTGGCAAATGGGTTATGCAAGCAGTATGGCGTTGATTCTAGCAGTATTGGTTTTTGTGATAACAGCATTCCAATTCTATATGAACAATCGTTCAAGCTATAAATTAGATTAGGAGGGAAAAGAATGAAAAAACTGAAAATAAGCAACGTACTCATTATTTTAATTCTCTCCCTTGGAGCAGTTATTATGGTGGGGCCGTTACTTTGGATGATCTCAACATCGCTAAAAGACCGAGCTGGCGTCTTCCAGCTGCCACCTCAATGGATTCCAGACCCAGTACAATTTGATGCGTACAAACGTTTATCTGAGCTGGACACTTTGTTCTCAGGGATTAAAAATACAGTGATCGTTTCACTTTCTGTGACTGTTGTAGGTACTCTGACATCCAGTTTAGCCGCCTTCTCATTTGCCAAATTACGGATGCCGCATAAAGATGCGCTATTTCTAATCCTTTTAGCCGCTTTGATGATTCCTTATCCAGCGGTGATGATCCCGCAATTTATGATGTTTTCCCAAATTGGCTGGGTTGATACGTTATTACCATTGATCATCCCAGGAATGTTTGGAAATATCACGATGATTTTCTTTTTACGACAATATTTATCTAATATTCCTGATTCGATCGTTGAGGCGGCGAAAATTGATGGTGCGGGCTATTTACAAACCTTTATCCAATTGATTTTTCCGTTGATTCGTCCAGCGGTTGCTGCTCAATTTATTTTATGGTTTATGGGCGCTTGGAATGACTACTTAGCACCCTTGATCTACTTGAATAGTCCAGAAAAACAAACATTGCAAGTAGTGATCGCAAACTTAAATGCCGCCTATGCAATTCAAACGGATTATCCGTTGATTATGGCAGCTTCCGTTGTTTCATTACTTCCGGTTTTGATCGTATTTATTATTTTCCAAAAGCAAATTATTGAATCAGTTGCACTTTCTGGAATGAAAGGGTGAGTAGATGTTTCTAAAAGCAATGAACTGGCTAAATGCATTGGTACTTCTGATAGAACTAAATATTTTGTGGCTTCTAGGTATTTTAGCTGGTTTTTTTGTGGTCGGCTTTGTTCCCAGTACTGTTGCTGTCTTAACGATTCTAAATAAAGAGGATCTATTTACAGGCTATTACTCTTATATAGAAGTATTGACTTTATTTTGGAAAAACTATGTGTCAGCCATTCGCTTATACAAATGGCGGGTCTTTATATTTCCACTTATTCTAGGCATTCTCTATTTGGAATTGCTGATTGTGCAGCAAAGTGATCTAATGAGAGCATTTTTCCAATGGCCACTTTTGTTTTTGTTCAGTTATGTGATTTTAGTATTGATCAATTTATCCTTAGTCACTCGATTGAGTAAAGATAAGTGGCGGAAAAAAGCCGTTTTTTCATTGACGAGTCCATTCTTGTTACCAAAAGAATCGCTTCTTTGTCTTTTGATGGTTCTCACATTTTCAATTGTTAGCATGGCGTATCATTGGTTCTTTTTTGTCGCAATTTCAATCTTTTTGTACAGTGCCAGCAAGTGCTTGTTGTCAGGCTATAGCAAGAAAGGATTGTTAAAATCATGATCAAAAAATTTCTTTTCTCGTGTGTTCCTCTAATGGTTCTTTTATCTGGCTGTACTGCTTCTGCAGTTGAAGAAGTCTTGTCCCCTCCTGAGTTTGCCGATGTTAGTGTCCATGACCCATCGGTGATCAAAGCGGATGATACGTTTTATATTATTGGATCACATATGCAATTTGCCAAGTCTCAGGATTTGATGAAGTGGGAGCAGATATCTAATTCAGTATCTGAAGATACACTATTTGAGAATATTCGAGAAGAATTGGCAGAAGAGTTTGAGTACGCACAGACAGATACGTTATGGGCTAGTGATATCCAACAGTTTAAGAATGGAAAATACTATTTGTACTATTGTTTGTGTCAAGGAACTTCACCGCTCTCCGTAATGGGAGTGGCGGTATCTGACTCTATTGAAGGTCCTTATGAAAAAGTCGAATCTTTTCTTTATTCAGGAACCTCTCCGCAGTTTGGTGAAGCGTACAATGCAGCGATTCATCCAAATGCGATCGATCCTCATGTTTTTTATGACAATGAAGGAAAATTATGGATGGTCTATGGATCATACTCAGGTGGGATTTTTATCCTAGAAATGGATGATGAAACGGGTTTGCCTAAAGATCGCAATTCATACGGAACACATTTGATGGGCGGAAATCACAGTCGCATCGAAGCACCATACATTCAGTATAATCAAGAAAATGGCTACTATTACTTGTTCACTTCATTTGGTGGGCTAGATGCAGACGGTGGATACAACCTTCGAGTCGCGCGGTCAAAGAATCCCGATGGTCCTTATGAAGACAGCCAAGGAAATCCAATGGCTGAGGTCAAAGGGAAATTTGGAACAGTTTTTGATGACGCAAGTATTCAAGACTTCGGAACTAAAATTATGGGGAACTTCCTATATACCGAAAATACGAGCAATGAAGGGGTTGGCTATGTTTCGCCAGGTCACAACTCGACCTATTATGATGAAGAAACCAATCAATATTACTTGATTTTCCATACACGTTTTCCAAATAGCGGAGAATACCATTCTGTGAGAGTCCATCAAATGTTTTTCACAGAAGCAGGCTGGCCGGTTGTTTCTCCATTGAGATACAGCGAAGAAACGATTGCTGACTATACAAAGAATCAAGTTACGGGTGCCTATACGCTGATTTCCTTTGACAAGTTTTTAACGGATGATTTGAAAGAACCACAGGAAATTACAGTTGAAAAAAATGGCACGGTCAAAGGTGATCGCACTGGAACATGGGAACTAGCAGAAAAGAATAGTCAAGAAGATTCAAGTGTGGTTATCGATGACACTGTTTATAAAGGGAAGTTTCTTTCCGGCTGGGATGAAAATCAGCAAAAGCAAGTAATGACATTTACAGGTACCTCAGAAGCAGGAGTACCATTATTTATTGTTAGGAATGAGGAGTAAGGTATGGCAAAAGCAAATGCAGAGACAATACAAAATCCAATCGTGTATGAACGAGCAGACCCTTGGGTATATTTACATTCCGATGGTTACTATTATTTTACAGGTTCAGTTCCTGGATATCAGTCGATTGAACTTAGACGAGCGAAAAGCCTCAATGAACTGGAAGATGCAGAGAGAAAGACGGTTTGGCAGGCACATGAATCGGGACCAATGAGTGAATTGATTTGGGCGCCAGAAATTCATTTTATCGCTGATAAGTGGTATATCTATTTTGCCGCGAGTGATAATGAAGAGATCAGAAATGAAAATCATCATCATCGAATGTTCGTGATCGAAAATAATTCAAGTGACCCTTTTGAAGGGGAATGGGAAGAAAAAGGACAAGTCATCACGCAATTTGAAAGTTTTAGTTTGGATGCAACTGTGTTTGAACATCAGGAGAAACTTTATTATGTTTGGGCGCAACAAGATCCAAGAATTCCAGGAAACTCTAATCTGTATCTATCAGAAATGGAAAATCCATGGACACTAAAAGGGAAGCAGCTTTTACTATCGATCCCTGAATACCCTTGGGAACAGATTGGTTTCATGGTGAATGAGGGACCAGCCGTGCTTAAGCGAAATGGTAAGATTTTTATCACTTATTCTGGCAGTGCTACAGATGAAAATTACGCTATGGGATTATTGTGGACAGACGAAAATAGTGATTTATTGAATGGATTTTCTTGGCACAAATCCCAAGAGCCAGTCTTTCAAACGTCAGAACGGAATTCTCAATATGGACCCGGGCATAACTCTTTTACAAAAGGGGCAGATGGTGAGGACATTTTAGTTTATCATGCAAGACCAGAAAAAAATCAGGCAGGCGATCCTCTGGCAAACCCGAATCGACATGCAGTTGCACAACCATTCACTTGGGATGAAAAAGGATTCCCAGTTTTTGGCGAGCCGGTCGCAAACAATAAATTAGAGATGAAGGTGAACTGATTGACGATCAACATTCAAAACACAAAATCAGGAACAACGATCAGCAAATATATCTACGGTCATTTTGCAGAGCATCTAGGCCGTTGTATCTATGAAGGATTATACGTTGGAGAAGATTCGCAGATCCCAAATAAAAATGGGATGCGGATCGATGTGGTTGAAGCACTGAAAAACATTCAAATCCCTGTGCTGCGTTGGCCAGGCGGCTGCTTCGCCGATGAATACCATTGGAAAGACGGAATTGGACCTAAAGAAAACCGCAAAACGATGGTCAACACTCACTGGGGCGGCGTGACTGAAAACAATCATTTCGGGACCCATGAATTTTTTGAATTGATCAAGCAGCTGGAATGTGACGCGTATGTCAACGGCAATGTCGGCAGCGGAACGGTGCAAGAAATGTCGGAATGGGTGGAATACATCACGATGGATGGCATTTCTCCGATGGCTGATCTTCGCAGAGAAAATGGCCATGAAGATGCGTGGGAAATGAAATTCTTTGGCGTAGGAAACGAAAACTGGGGCTGCGGCGGCAATATGCGGCCAGAGTACTATGCGGATCTGTATCGCCGCTATCAAACCTATGTCCGCCAATACGGTGACAAAAAAATCTACAAAGTTGCTGGCGGAGCGAATGTCGCAGACTATCATTGGACAGAAACGCTGATGAAAAACGCCCATTGGTTGATGGACGGCCTAAGCTTGCACTACTACGTTCATCCGCAGGGCTGGGAAGAAAAAGGGAGCGCCTTGGAATTTGATGAGGCAGAGTGGCAAGTGACCTGTGAAAAAGCAGCCTACATGGATGAATTATTGACCCGCCACAGCGCGATCATGGACCAGTATGACCCAGAACAGCGTGTGGGAATCATTGTTGATGAATGGGGCACTTGGTTCTCAGCAGAACCTGGGACGAATCCAGGCTTCTTATACCAACAAAATACGATTCGTGATGCCATGGTCGCAGCGATCACCTTGAATATTTTCCATAAACATGCCAAGCGAGTGCATATGGCAAATATCGCACAAACCGTCAACGTCCTGCAAGCGATGATTTTGACAGATGGCGAACAAATGGTGAAAACCCCAAGCTATCATGTCTTTGATTTGTACAAAGTCCATCAAGATGCTGAAACCATTGATAGCCATGGAACTAGCAGTGATACCATTACGTATACGATTTCGAAAAAAGAGGATACGATCCATCTATCGGTTTGTAATTTTGCTACCCAAGGCACGGAAGAATTAACCTTCTCCCTGGAAACAGCGATCAATGAAGTGAAAGAAGCTCGTTATATCGTGGGGGACAAAATGAACGCACACAATGATTTTGATCATCCTGAAGATGTGGTGATCCAAGACTTCACCGCTTACGATGTTGAAGAGAACAAAGTCAGCTTGCGGGTGCCAGCAATGAGTGTTCTAACGATCTCATTGACAGTCTGATCCAATGACTTGTAAAGGATGTGAAGTGAAAGATGCTGCTGCAGCAGCACAGGAAGACATTGAATCCTTGATTGCAGAACAACTTTCTTTAGAAAGCGACTTGGCTTCGCCGGAGATCGTCAGTAGGAGAATCGCTGTTTGTGAGACTTGTCCATTGCGATTGAATCATACCTGTACCAAATGCGGCTGCTTTTATCGGTTTCGCGCAAATTTAGCTAAGAAAAACTGTCCTGCAGGAATGTGGGAACAAACAGGACAGCTCGTCAAGTAGCTGTCCTGTTTTTATAAAATAGAATAAATCAATTAGGAGATGAGGGAAGACATGACAGCGATCAATGGGGTTCATGATCCTACGATTATTGAACATGAAGGTACCTTTTATTTATATTCAACGGACACACAACAGCCCAAAACGGCTGGTGTACCAATTCGTCGTTCAAAAGATTTGATCCATTGGCAATTTGAGAAACAGGCATTGTCAGAAATGCCTGAACCAGCAGTAAAATGGAGCAAAGCTCAAGGACTATGGGCACCGGAAGTTATCCGCTACAAGGACGAATTCCGTATGTATTATTCTGCTTCGACATTCGGCAGTACCACTTCTTTTATCGGCTTAGCTACAGCATCAGATCCTTTGGGCCCTTGGGAAGATCAAGGAGAGGTTGTTAAAACCAATGCAACTCTTGCACAGCATAACGCGATCGATGCCAATATTGCTTTTGACCGCTCGGGTGAGCAGTGGTTTGTCTATGGTTCTTTCTTTGGCGGAATCTATATTGCTCCATTGAACAAAGAAACTGGAAAACTTCAAGAAAAGAGCTATGGCCAACGGATTGCTTTTCGTCCGAAAACAGTTGATACTGCTATTGAAGGCCCATTTATCTATTATCATCCTGAAACCGATTATTATTATTTGTTTGTTTCTTTCGACTCCCTTAACGATTCGTATAATATCCGTGTCGCCCGAGCAAAAGAAATTACAGGGCCATATCTGGACTGGCATGGTACGGCCATGACGGATCAAGAAAAGACGCCAACCGAAGTAGGGACTAAACTGTTAGGCAGTTATCAGTTCTCAGAAGAACCAGTTGTATACGCTCCTGGTCATAACTCGATCTTTACGCAATCCAATAAAGAAAGCTTCGTTGTGCATCATGCACGGAGAAAACCATTCAGTGACCAATTCCATTTACAAATACGTAAACTCTATTGGCTGGAATCAGGCTGGCCAGTAATCTCTGCTTCAATCTATCAAGGAAGTGTTTCACGAATGCCAGAGCAGGAAACTCTGTTAGGAAAGTGGGAAATCATCCAATTTGATCATGAATCTCAAGTTATATCTTCTCAACTGCAAGAAATAACAGCATTAAAAAAAGAAGGACGAAGTTACTTGTGGGGAGAAAACGAATTTGTCCCATATTATGAGTACATCGACCAAAAAGAAAGGTTGTTTTTATCTGGAATCAATGATCAAGGCGTTGCGTTTCTTGGTCGAAAAGTGTACGAAGAATAAAAAACAAGCAGCACAATGAGTAGGTTCCATTGTGCTGCTTGTAAACGTATGCTGCTGCCCTTTTTACTAAATACTGCCTTTTAATAATCTGACACCATGAGTAGGAACCTCAGCATCGGCAATTGTTTGTTCTTTTTGTTGCCATAACTCAGTGCCGCTTTTAATTGGTAGTAAAGCAGCGATCGATTTTGGGATGGTTTGCGTTTGATCAGAAACATTGAAAATGGCATAGTAGACGGCTGTGTCGCTTAACGCCTCCCAAATGATCCACTCTTGATCACGATAGAACTCTTTTTTCGTATGAATTCTTCGATACATTTCTAAGACTTCAGTATTCGTCAATAAACGTAAGGTAAAGGGATCGATGTCTGGTAAAGTACCACCGAACATCAATGGAGATTGGAAGATCGTCCATAAACTCATCAATAAGTATTGCTCGTCTTCCGTAAAACGTGTCCAGCTATCACCACCGCCACCATCAACTGCCCGAATGCCGATATGACCCAACGGCAGCATATCACAGTCAGGCCAGTTACCTGGACGGACGAAAGGTGCCCACTCTGCTGCTCGGTCAAACATGGCGTGAAGGGCGTCCCAATGATCCCAAAAGTCATCCGTCAAGCGCCACATATTGGCATGATTTTGAAAGAAACTACCATTTTTGAGGGCAGCTGGTCCGGGAGACAAAGAAAGGACGATCTCTCGACCCGATCGATCGATCGCACGGCGAATCGCTTTGATTTCTGCTTTATGGGCATCACCGTAAATTTTCGAATCGCCGATATCATCCACCTTTATAAAGTCAACACCCCAAGAAGCATATAATTCGAGCAAAGAATCATAATAAAGCTGTCCTTCAGGCAATGAAACATCGACCCCATACATATCGGAATTCCAAGGGCAGATTGAATTCATAGCAATGTCCCGTGCCCGTTTATCCGTTCCTTTGATCGGCGTATTTTGATGAACTGCTTGTCGTGGAATGCCGCGCATGATATGGATACCAAACTTCAGCCCTTTTTGATGCAGATAGTCACCAAGTTTTTTGAAACCAGCGCCATCTTTTGCTGAAGGGAAACGGTTCTCAGCAGGAATCAAGCGAGAATAGTCGTCCATACACAACGGATAAAAATCATTGTACCTTGTAGACTTTGCTTCTGGTTCGCTCCATTGAATATCCACGAAGACGTACTCCCAACCATAAGCTTTCAAATGCTCTGCCATAAAATCTGCATGGGCGATCACTTCTGCTTCGGTTACAGAAGCGCCATAGCAGTCCCAAGAATTCCATCCCATTGGGGGTGTTTGTGCAAAATGTAAAAAAGACATTGATTTCCTCCTAGTACGTTTTTCTTATAGTATAGTAAGTAATAAAAAAGAGAGGGAAAGTTTTGTCTACTAGGAATAAAAAAGAAAGAAATCGTCAACGAATGAAAAAGGAGTTGATCAATGGTGTTTCCACAAGAAACAAACTATGCGAAGATTACAGCATACTATAGTGTTGCCCTTGAGCGTTTTTCCATGGATCCACATCAACACCCAGCGTGTGAAATCATGTTTGTGACCAAAGGAAAGTGTAAGATAAAGATTGAAAATCAAGTGATAGTTCTAGAAAGAAATGATTTCGTTTTCATAAATGCGTTTGTGGAGCACGCCTTACTCGTTGAAGGAGATTCCTGCACCTTACTGAATATTGAATTTCTTCTGAGTGAGACACCGTCCGGCCTTTGTGTTCGTGATGTTTTTGCATACATCAAAGGAAATGTACAATTGAATGAGCCTTACGCGAAAAGTCGCGATGTCCGCCAATTTGGACAAGCGATCAAGTCATTGCTGCAGCTGCTAATGATCGATGATACTCAAGAGCAACCGTCTGCTGAACGGCAATTTACGATCGAGCTCTTGTTTAAGCGGATGTTGATGGAATTAGCCTTTTCATTACGTACGAAAGAAACCAAACGGGGCAATTGCTATGTGAACGCTGCGGTCAACTATATTCAACAGCATTTTGATGAAGATATTCAAGTCTCCCAAATCGCAGCGGCTGTGGGGATTACGAAAGCCTACTTGCATAAACTCTTTCATGAGCAACTGGGAGTGACGGTCAACCATTTTCTCACCAGTGAGCGTCTGAAGCAGGCAGCATTTTTACTAAGCAATAGTCAGCTGCCAATCGTCGAAATTGCCGCTCAAGCAGGATTCAACAGTAGGCAGCACTTTACCAATACCTTTAAACAGAAAAAAGGCATGAGTCCTAAAGCCTACCAGCTCTTATATAAGCAAACGATCAAAGAGGAGGCAGGGCAACATATCACAGGAGATGATCCGGCCTTTTTATTAATGAAGTAAATATGAAACGAATGATCAAACATAAAAAAGGAAAGAATAGGAGAACGTAATGAAAGAATTCGCATTAAACAAGATCCAGCTCACGGACGAGTTTTGGCAAGGATACCAAGAGCTTGTTCGCAAAGAAACGATTCCTTACCAATACCAAGTCCTAAATGATGAAATCGATGTAGATGTTCAAGCAGAACGGGAAGATCCCAATTTGCCAGCTGGGAAAAGCCATGCATTGGCGAATTTTCGCATCGCTGCAGGGCAAATGGAAGGGGAACATTTTGGCTGGTTTTTCCAAGATAGTGATGTCTACAAATGGATCGAGTCGGCTGGGTATAGCTTGTTGAATACTAGCGATCCGCAATTGGAAACGACAGTAGATGAAGTGATTGACTTAGTTGCTGCTGCGCAAGAAGCGGACGGCTACTTAAATACCTTCTTTCAATTGACCCGACCGAAGTTAAAATACCGTCAGCTGTATTTCAGTCATGAACTTTATTGTGCCGGGCATCTAGTCGAAGCGGCTATCGCTTATGATCAAGCAACAGGCAAGGATAAATTACTGACCGTGGCAGAGAAAAATATCGCCAATATTTGCACGTATTTTGGGCGGGAGCCTGGAAAAATTCAAGGTGCTGATGGCCATCAAGAGATCGAATTGGCACTGGTGCGTTTGTATGAATACACTGGTAAACAAACCTATTTGACATTAGCTGATTTCTTTCTTGAAGTACGTGGGGAAGATCCTGCCTTTTACGAAAAAGAAATCTTGAAAAACCAAGTGGATGGCTTATCAGATGAAACACCAAGGGTAGACCTCACCTATTTACAAGCCTACGATCAACCTAAAAAGCAGCATGAAGCCAAAGGGCATGCGGTACGAATGCTGTATATGGCAAGCGGTATGGCAAAAGTCGCCCAGCATACCCAAGATCAAGCATTAATCGACGCTTGCGAAGCGATTTGGGAAGACATCGCCTGTAAGAAAATGTATGTGACCGGTGGCGTCGGCTCAACCGTTCACGGGGAAGCCTTTGTCGGTCCCTATGATTTGCCAAATGATACGATGTATTGTGAAACTTGTGCAGCCATTGCATTGGTCCAATTTTCTTTTGAGCTGTTCAAACTAACCAATGAACCAAAATATTTAGCGACGATGGAACGAGCGTTGTATAATAGCGTCCTTTCTGGTGCGGCAATTGACGGCAAACACTTTTTCTACGTGAATCCTTTGGAGGTCAATCCCCAACGAGATCAAAAAAATCCTGGCAAAGGCCACGTCAAAGCTCAACGACCTGATTGGCTCGGTTGTGCGTGTTGTCCGCCCAATTTTGCACGGATGGTCGCTTCGCTGCAGCGCTTGGTTTACACTTGCGATCAAGAGAAGCTTTACGTGAATTTATTTGTAGCAAGCCGTTTAGAAGAACCTGATCAATTTACGTTTGAACAAACGGGCGGGTTTCCTTTTACAGAGGACCTCACGATTCGCTATCAAGGCATTCCAAAGACGCTCATCATCCACAAACCTAACGGACTAAGTAAGTTTCAAATCGATAGTGAACACGAATGGCAGGAGACGAGCGAGGCAATCATCTTTGAGGCAGTCGAAAACGTGACGGCCAATATCCGTTTTGAACAACCATTGCAAATCTTGCGTGCGAATCCTCAAGTTATTCAAGACATCAATCAAGTCGCATTGCAACGTGGCCCCTTCGTGTATTGCATAGAAGAAGCCGACAATGGTCAAGCACTCTGGCGTTGCCGCATCGACCCACAGGCGCTGGAGGCGACCTTTTCGAAAGAGGATACGTTGTTGCCAACTACTTTACGCTTGACGATCAAAGGCTACCAAAGCGAAGAATGGTCGGGAACAACCCTTTACGAAGAACGAGCGGAAACGGTCATACCTCGTACGTGGCAACTGATCCCATACCATTTATGGGGCAATCGGGGCATAGGCGAAATGCGCGTTTGGCTGCCGCTCGTTGGAAAGGAGTAAGAAGTAAGCAGGGCCAAAGAGCTTCCCTAAAAGGAGGCTCTTTTTTTTCTAAACTCAACCTTCTTGGATTTGTTGCATGATTTCTTTAATTTGTTCCTATATTCTTATCTTTGAAAGCGTTATCGTTTTAGTGTAGGAATGTTGGCGGGTTTATGTAAAACAAGGAGGAAGAAGTGTGACAAGGAAAATCAGTAAAGTTGGCGTATCTTTGTTGGTATTGGCAGCGGCAACGGCAATCGGCGGCTGCACTCAAAGTGAGGCGAAGACAACTGGAAAAGTCGTTTACCAAGAAACAGCCAAAAGTACGTTGGAAAAAGCGATGGACAATCAACCGGAGTCGTCTTATTGGTTCCCAGAGGATTTGTTGGCATGGTCTTTTGAAAAAGATCCAGATGCGAAATACAATACCAGCGTTGTTCCATTAGCGCAGCGGGCAGCTAAAGAGACGTTGCCGAAGATGAATGACACGCAAACGGCAGAAACCAAAGTCGTGGCGCTTTCGATCATGAATAGCAGTACGAGCGGCAATGCACCACGAGGGATCAATACCTTTGATGCCAATGTCTTTTCTTATTGGCAATACATCGATCAATTGGTTTATTGGGGCGGCTCTTCTGGCGAAGGGATCATCGTACCGCCAAGTCCTGATGTAACGGATGCTGCTCATAGGAATGGCGTGCCGGTTTTAGGAACGATCTTCTTTCCGCAAACTGCCCATGGTGGGAAGCTGGAATGGCTAGATACGTTTTTAGCTAAGGATGAGGACGGCAATTTTCCGATCGTAGAAAAAATGATCGAAGTTGCCAATACGTATGGCTTTGATGGCTGGTTCATCAATCAAGAAACCGATACGGCGGTCACTAGTTTTGATGATGCAGCGGAAGGTGTCGAACAATCGGGGGCTGATGGTAAAGGACTAAATGAAAGCCACGCCAAAGCGATGCAAGAACTGATCGCCCAATTCAAAGAACAAGCCGACGAGCATTTAGAGATCATGTGGTATGATTCCATGACGAGTGATGGGAAAATGGATTGGCAAAACGCTTTGACGGATAAGAACAAAGCCTATTTGGTGGATGCAGAGATGAACCCATTGGCAGATAGTATGTTCTTGAATTTCTGGTGGACCACTGACAAACTGGCGGACAAAGAGCTGTTGAAGGCCTCCAATGAAAAAGCCCGTGAAATCGGCGTCGATCCTTACGATCTTTTTGCTGGGATCGATGTGCAAGAAAATGGCTATTCAACGCCTGTACGCTGGGATCTGTTTACGGATGAAAAAGGCGTTCCTTATACCTCATTGGGCCTGTATGTGCCTAGCTGGACCTATTCTTCTGCTAGTACGCCGGATGATTTCCAAAGCAAAGAGAATGCTTTTTGGGTCAATAACACGGGCGATCCTCGGGAAAGCCAGCTGCCAGAAGCGACAGAGTGGCCTGGGATCTCCACCTATGCCCTGGAACAGACCGCTATCACAGAGCTGCCTTTTGTGACGAATTTTAGTCTGGGGAATGGCTACAACTATTTTATCGAGGGAGAAAAAGTGTCCAGCCGCAATTGGAACAACCGAAGCTTGCAAGCTGTTTTGCCGACCTATCGTTGGGTCTTTGACCATGGGAAAGACAATGATCTGGCTGTATCAATCAATTATGCGGAGGCCTATAATGGCGGAAATGCACTGAAACTACGTGGACAGATGACAAAAGGCAGTACCAGTCACATGGCATTGTATCAGACAGCATTTCCTGTGACGAAAAAGACGAAGCTGACGACGACTGTCAAAGCAACGGTACCGACAGCTCTTGATTTGGTCGTGACTTTAGCTGATGGTTCAACACAAACGATCAAAGGAGACAAAGAGGTCGCAACAGACTGGACGACGATCACTTACTCATTGAAAGACATCAAAGGGGAAGTGACAGCGATCGGTTATGACATAACCACGAAAGAAACCAGTGATGTCTATGAATTGAATTTAGGGCAATTAACGATCGGAGATCAGAAAGCGGAGAAATTCGCTGCCGAAGCATTGACGGTTGAGGATGTGCTCTTTGATGAAGAAGAGGGCAACTATGCGGGTGTCCGTTTAACGTGGGAAGCTGCCAAGGACAAGACAGCTGCGGTTTATGAGGTCTACCAATTGAACGATGACGGCTCACGCTCTTTCTTAGCAGCTACGCCAGCAACCAACCACTATTTGAATGCCGTTGAACGACCAAAAGGAACGAAAACCAAGTTCGCGGTGGTGGCAGTGTATCGCTATGGCAATCGTGGCAAGCTATCCGATACGGTGGAGATCACTTGGCCAAACAATCAGCTGCCAAAAGCAGCCTTTACAGCCTCTAAAACCTTAGCGGCACCGGGGGAAACGATCACCTTCACGAATACCTCATCTGCGAATGCCGAAGCATTTGAATGGACGTTTGAAGGCGGCGATATCACCAGCAGTACAGAAGAAAATCCCCAAGTGACCTATTCGGAACCAGGTACCTACAAAGTCACGCTTGTTGCCAAAAACGAAGCAGGAGAGACCCCTCTGGAAATGGCGGGATTGATCACGATTTCTGCTGATGCGCCGAAAGAGTTGCTGCTGCTTTCAAAAGATGCCGAAGCAACTGCTTCATCGTTTGTCAATGATGCCGAAGCACCAGCTTTTGCCCTCGATGGTGATTTGAGTACGAAGTGGTGTGCGACAGGCAATGCGCCTCATGAGTTGATGATCGATCTCGGTCGACCGCAAACGGTCAGTGAAGTACGCCTCGCCCATGCGGAAGCTGGTGGAGAAGGCCCAGACATGAATACGCGGGCGTATACGGTGCTCGTCAGTGAAGACGGCAAAGACTATGAGCCAGTTTCTCGAACGTTGAAAAATGAAGCGGGCACTAGCACCAATACGTTTGCCGTCAAGAAGGTGCAATATGTAAAAATCAGTATCGATAAACCAACACAAGGAGCAGACTCAGCAGCCCGAATCTATGAAGCCGAAGTATACGGAATGGATAAATAGCAAAAAAGAGCAGGGCGTTAACCCTAAAAAGGGAAGCGGCTGAAGCGATACTTTCCTGAAAAATGACCGAACCAAAAAAGCCGTTGCGACCAATAAATGGTCACAACGGTTTTTGCTTTTTCCAAATAAGTTTAGCGTGAAGTACGGCTGGCTGGATCTAAGCGGCGTTCAATAAAGCTCAATCCAAGATCCGTAATGATCGCCATCAAGGCAGTTGGTAAAGCACCGGCTAAGATGATCGATGCACCATCCGTCGCATTGGTTCCACGGATGATGATGTCCCCCAATCCACCAGCACCAACGAAAGCGCCAATAGCGGTGATACCGATCGCCACGACTAAGGCGTTTCGAATCCCTGCCATGATCACCGAAACAGACAATGGCAATTCGATCATATACAATCGCTGCCAGCTAGTCATCCCCATCCCTTTGCCGACATCTAACGTATTGCGATCGACTTGGCGCATGCCAGTATAGGTATTTTTGATGATCGGTAACAAAGAATAAAGGAAAATCGTTAAAATCACGACATTCACACCTAAGCCCATGCCGATCATTAAAATCGAGATCATCGCTAAAGATGGAATCGTCTGGATGATATTGGCGAAACGAATCACCCAATCTGCCAAACGCATTTTTTTAGAAATCAAGATCCCGATTGGAATCCCGACGATCGAGGCAAAAAGTACCCCGTAGATTGAAATCAAGAAGTGACGAATGAACTGAGCAAAAACATAGCCGCCATTTTCTTGAAAATAGAAAAGAAATTGTTGGAATAAATTCATGTCTGCCATTTCGTCACTCTCCTTCGAAGTAATTATTTTCTTCTAAGAAACGTTCGGCAACTACCGTTGGTTCTAGAAGGTCATTATCCACTTGGTAATTCAATTCTTGCATTTTTTCGGTATCGATTTTGCCTGCTAATTTGTTCAGGGCATCGCCGATTTCAGGTGTTTCTTTCAACAATTTGTCATCGACGATCGGTGCGGCATCATAAGGCGGGAAGAAGTTTAGATCATCTTCCAGCATCACGAGATCGTAACTGCCGATCCGGCCATCGGTTGAGTACCCTAAAACGATATCCATTTTTCCGTTATCAACAGCATCGTAGACGAGACCGATCTGCATCGGTAGGATATTTTGGAAAGAGAATCCATAGGCTTTCTGGAAGCCATCGTATCCATCGCCGACCCGTGTGATCCACGCGGTATCGACCCCTGCAACCAATTGATCTGCGACATCTTTCAAGTCACTGACTTTTTCCAATCCGTATTCTTCGGCAGTATCTTTTCTGACAAGAAAGACATATGTGTTATCAAAGCCGTAAGAAGGGAACCAAGTCTGTTGGTAACGTTGCTCAAATTCTGATTTGACTTTGTCAAAGGCGGCTTGCGGATCAGATTCTGGTTCCAACCCTAACGTCGTGGTCAAGTCAGTGCCTGTGTAGCGAGCAGCTGAGATCGACGCATCGCCATTCATCATCGCTTGGTGATTGATGGTCGTTGTTGCTAAGTTGTTAATGACGGTTGTGTTTTTATCCGTGTAGTGTTCGACCATACCGGCAACCACTGCGCCAAGAATTTGGGCTTCGGAAGTGATGCCACCTGTGATCGCCACGGTATTCTCATCAGAAGTCGAGGCTAAACCGGGAAAGGAACAGCCGGACAGTAAAGCGACACCTAAGGAAAACAACAGCGCTAATTTTGAAGTTTTTTTCATTACGCATCCCCCCTTAAGGCAGCTGGTGTCAGTTTGTTTTCTAACAAACCCAGTAACCAGTCAGCTAATAAAGCAAAGATCGTCACTGGAATCGTCCCAGCAAAAATCAAAGGCGGTTGGTAGTTGTTTAGTCCGCTAAAGATCAAATCACCAAGTCCACCGGCGCCAATGTAAGAAGCCAAGGTAGCCCAGGCTAAAACATAGACGGCCGATAAGCGGATCCCTGCCATGATCGTTGGGATCGCTAGAGGTAATTCCACACTGATGATCGACTGCAAGTTGGTCATCCCCATCCCTTTGGCAACATCGCGGTAATTCCAATCGACTTTTTTCATTCCAATGTAGGTATTTCGCAAAATCGGCAACAAGGAATAAATGAAAAGAGCGACGATAGCAGGGACTTTTCCGACACCTAAAATCGGGATCATCAATGCCAATAGCGCCAAAGAAGGCACGGTTTGCAGCGCACTGGTGATGCCGATCACGACCGTTGCTGCTTTTGGGAAACGGGTCAAGATCACACCGATCGGTACAGCAACAAGAATCCCTAAGAGCAAAGCAGCAAAGGAGATATACAAATGTTCGAGACTTTTGGTGACCAATTGGCCGCCATATTCATTAAAGAAGCTTTGCATGCGCTAGACCTCCTCAGTTTCTTCAGGTTTCGCCGACTCAATGGCTTCCATGATCGATGGCTCATCGCCCCAAATCACGTCATAAACGATATCAACTAAGGAAGCACGGGTCAAAATCCCGACTAAATGTTTGTCGGCATCTACTACCGGCACATATTTTAAGCCGCGTTTTAAAATGCGTTGCAAGGTATCCCGCAACAAGGCAGTTTCACGAACGAAAAAGACATCTTTGTTCAAGATATCGCCGACACTAGTAACTTTGCCACGGTTGCGGTCGATGGATTCGACATCGATGTAGCCTTTTAGCACGTTGCTATTGTCGGTAACCAGCAAGGTATCGACCCGTTTTTCCCGCATCAAATGAATCGCTTCTTGTAAGGATTTTTCTGGTGTGATAGCGATCGGGGTATTCAGCATCACGTCTTTGACTGGCGTTGTGTCAGGTTTTGCTTGCAACAAGCGGTCTTCACCGATCAACTCTTCCACAAACGGTGTTGCTGGGTGTTGCAGAATATTTTCTGGTGTATCAAATTGAATGACTTTTCCTTCACTCATGATCACGATGCGGCTAGCAAGTTTCAATGCTTCATCCATATCGTGGGTAACGAAGACGACGGTTTTTCCAAGCCGTTCTTGCAAGTCTTTGACCAAATCTTGTAGAGAATCACGAGTGATTGGGTCTAGTGCGCCAAAAGGCTCATCCATTAAGATGACATCTTGGTCAGCTGCCAAGGCACGGACAACACCGATCCGTTGCTGTTGGCCCCCAGATAATTCGTTGGGGTAGCGGTCGAGCATTTCTCGCGGCAATTCCACCAAATCGATCATGCGCTCGGCAGTTTTGTTGCGTTCTTCTTGGCTGACTTTTAACAATTTTTGAACCAATGTGATATTTTCCCGAATCGTCATGTGAGGCATCAAACCGATGCTTTGGATCACATAGCCGATTTGACGGCGTAATTCCACTGGGTTGATCTCTGTAACGCTTTTTCCATTGATCAAGATTTTTCCTTTAGAAGGATCCGTCATACGGTTGATCATCCGCATACAAGTCGTCTTTCCGCTACCACTTGTCCCGATGAAGCAAATGAATTCGCCTTTTTCAAAGGAAAGATTCACATCTTCAACAGCGACTTTACCACCTTTGTAAATTTTGGATACCTGCTGAAACTCAATCATGATGTCACCTCTATTTTTATTTAAGCAATCTGAATAATGGCTTAGAATCTGTACTAAGTATGCCGAAAAGTCCCTTGTTATTCAAATAATCTGCCCATTTTTTTCATAATTGTATAGGCAAAACCGAAAATAGCGCCAGAAGCAAGTCCAAATTAAGGAGCGATGCATAGAGAAAAGAAACGTCGAAGATTCCCCGTTATTTTTCATTGGGAAAAAGGGGGCTTTTTTGCAGAAGGCCTTGGCAGCAGTCTCTTTATTTTTTTCTAAGAAAGGGCAGAATAAAAAGCTGTTTTTTCAATTTTTATAAAAACATGCTAGAATAGAGAAGAATTTAGGGAAAGAGAGGAACAACATGCTTACAACTGAAGATTTTGATTTTGAATTACCGGAAGAACTGATCGCCCAAACGCCATTAAGCGATCGCTCAAGTTCCCGTTTATTAGTGGTTGACCGTGAGACTGGCAAATTTGAGGACAAGCACTTCTTTAACATCATTGATGAATTGGCACCAGGGGATGCTTTGGTGATGAATGATACACGGGTATTACCAGCTCGTATCTATGGCGAAAAACAAGAAACAGGTGCCCATTTGGAAATCCTTTTACTGAACAATATTGAAGGGGATACGTGGGAAACCTTGATCAAGCCAGCCAAAAGAGCCAAAGTCGGCACGAAGATCACCTTTGGCGACGGACGATTAGAGGCAGTGGTGGAAGAAGAGCTCGATCACGGCGGCCGGATCATTCGTTTTCAATACAAAGGGATCTTTTTAGAGATTCTGGAATCACTTGGCGAAATGCCGTTACCGCCTTATATCAAAGAACGGCTAGAAGACCCAGACCGCTATCAAACGGTTTATGCCAAAGAAAACGGCTCAGCTGCTGCACCGACTGCCGGCTTGCATTTTACCCCAGAATTGTTAGAGCAGATCGCAGCAAAAGGCGTCAAGCTGGTTTATCTGACTTTGCACGTTGGTTTAGGAACGTTTCGTCCAGTCAGTGTCGATAATATCGCTGATCATGAGATGCACAGCGAATTTTACCGTTTGACAGAAGAAGCTGCCGCTCAATTGAACGAGGTTCGGGCAAATGGCGGCAAGATCGTTGCAGTCGGAACGACTTCGATCCGTACGTTAGAAACCATTGGGACTAAGTTTGATGGGCAAATCAAAGCCGATAGTGGGTGGACGAGTATTTTTATCACGCCAGGCTATCAGTTTAAAATCGTGGAAGCTTTTTCTACCAACTTCCATTTACCAAAATCAACCTTAGTGATGTTAGTCAGTGCCTTTGCAGGACGCGACCTAACACTTTCTGCCTACCAGCATGCCATCGATGAGCGGTATCGCTTCTTTAGCTTTGGCGATGCGATGTTCTTAAAATAAACAAAAAAACTGAGCGACGTAAGCGGCTCTTTAAGTTGAAACAATTTCTCAACTTTTAGAACTGCTTTTTTGTCGCCCAGCTTACTACTAGAGGAAGGTATAAGTGGTGGTCGCTTTTTGTGGTCCATGCAAAGCAATGTTTCTCGAAAATTTGTTTTCATTTACAAACTTACACATGTTTCGTGTATTCCGATACAAAATGAGACGTATCATTTTTCGATATGGAAATGTTCGATCCTTGTTACGTTTTTCTTCTTGTTACTTTACACGTTTGGTACTAGGTGAAACTTGTACGTTCAACAACTTTTAGTAGATTGAGTTTGCGATATTTACGAAAACCACCAACAGAGTTGCTACCTTCCTTACACGTATACTATAACACGAAACGGAAGCGTTTGCAAAAGAAAAAGGTCGTTTTCCTCAAAAAAAAAGACCGGCGAACCGATCTTTTAAGCAAGTGCTCGTTTAGGCAGATTGTCATAAAACGCTGCTTTGGTTGCACTGATGTATGGCGTCAACCATAAGTAGCCGATTCCTGCAGTCATGATGGCCAAAATGTGCCAGCCAATGAAGCTCAGATCAAGGATGAACAGTTGCCCTTTGTAGCCTCTCATTAAATGACGGCTACCTGTGATGCAGCTGAGAAAATCTGGTCGCATGCCCGTTTCTTCATAAGTATCATAAAAGACAAAATATGCTTGAGAATAAGAATAAGCTTTGATGATCCCAGGAATGATAAACAGGAATGTCCACAACGTCGTGAAGATAGTCGACAAAATATAAATGACGATGATCCCTAACACGAAAGCACCACTGAAGCCACGAAAGACATCAGAAAAGGGTTGGATCGACTGTTTTTTACCGCGTAAAAGATCAAGGAAAGTCCAAGAGATCCCAGCACCGAATAAGGCAGAAAATAGACCGCTGATCAAACCGCCGCCGCCACTGCCACCACTGCCGCCAGCGGAATTGACTGCACCGGTAGAACCAAGATCATTGAACATACCGCTTTGATACAATGGAATAACAGTAAGGACGATAATGACGAATGCGATAGCGATCGAGATCAAAGTCGGTACAATACACATCAAAACACTGTCTTTCCAGCGGCCTCTCAGGATTGCTTTTGCTTCTGCTTTTAGTTCTCTATTTGATTTCATTTCAAAAAACCTCCCTTCAATATAAATAACATGATAGCAAACTTTCGCTAAATCTTCAAAAAAAAGTAATAGATGTTTCGCATGACTAGGAGAAAATACTCTTAGTTTCTTTAAACTTCCTTGCAAAATGTAAGGGCAACCCTTATCATAGATAGCGTTGCACAGTTAATCGAGTATAGAGAGAAAGTAGGGAAATGAATGACGGAACCAGCCATTCGTTATCGTCTGATAAAGAAAGAAAAGCATACCGGTGCCCGTTTAGGCGAACTGATCACGCCTCACGGAACCTTTCCAACGCCAATGTTCATGCCAGTCGGCACATTAGCAACGGTCAAAACCCTTGCCCCTGAAGAATTGAAAGAAATGGGTGCAGGCGTCATTTTAAGCAATACCTATCACTTGTGGTTACGTCCAGGAGAAGACATTGTTGCAGAAGCAGGCGGCTTACATAAATTTATGAATTGGGATCAACCGATCTTAACAGATTCAGGTGGTTTCCAAGTCTTTTCATTAGCCGAAATGCGCAACATCGTCGAAGAAGGTGTCCATTTCAAAAACCATTTGAATGGGTCGAAAATGTTTTTATCTCCTGAAAAAGCGATTGATATCCAAAACAAATTAGGGTCAGATATCATGATGAGTTTTGATGAGTGTCCGCCATTTGATGAAAGCTATGACTACGTCAAAAAATCGGTGGAACGGACGTCTCGCTGGGCGGAGCGTGGCTTGAAAGCCCATGCCAATCCAGATCGTCAAGGCTTGTTTGGGATCATTCAAGGTGCAGGATTTGAAGACTTGCGCAAGCAAAGTGCCCAAGACTTGATCAGTATGGACTTCCCAGGGTATTCCATCGGCGGCCTGTCAGTTGGCGAACCAAAAGCGGAAATGAATCGCGTGTTGGAATTTACAACTCCTTGGATTCCAGAAAACAAACCACGTTACCTGATGGGCGTTGGGGCAGCTGACTCCTTGATCGATGGCGTGATTCGCGGTGTCGATATGTTCGACTGCGTTTTACCAACACGGATCGCAAGAAACGGTACCTGTATGACTTCAAAAGGTCGTTTAGTCGTAAAAAATGCGCAATATGCCCGTGACTTTCGACCAATTGACGAGAAGTGTGATTGCTATACATGTAAAAACTATTCTCGTGCGTACATCCGCCACTTGATCAAATGTGATGAAACCTTTGGTATGCGTTTGACGTCTTACCACAATGTCTACTTCTTATTGAATCTGATGAAAAATGTCCGTCAAGCCATCATGGATGACAACTTGTTGGAGTTCCGTGAGCATTTTATTGAAGAGTATGGGTTCAACAAGGAAAATGCGAGGAATTTCTAACATTCTCTACTAAAATGGTGGGAATAATAGAGGAATTCTGATAAAGTATCTTATAGGAAAGAAAATAAATCGAGGTGAAAAAAATGGCACAATCTTTACCAATGCTCTTTATGCTGGTTGCTTTAGTGGCAATGTGGTTCTTTATGAGTCGTTCACAAAAGAAACAACAGCAAGAGCGTAAAAATCTTTTAGAAAATATGAAAGCTGGCGATGAAGTCGTAACCATCGGCGGACTCCACGGCGTTCTTTCTGAAGTCAACACAGAAAAAAGTACCGTGATCATCGACTGTGAAGGAATTTTCTTAGAGTTTGATCGTTCAGCGATCCGCACAGTGAAACCCGGAACTGTTGCATCCGTTGAGACACAAATCGAACCAGCTGATGTCGAAGACGCAACGAGCATCCAAGACGAAACCAAAGAATAAGCACAAACGCACCGTCGCTTTCTCAGAAGCGATGGTGCATTTTTTTAGTAGTCGGACAGTTTCTAAAGTAAAACAAGCACCGCAGCAAAACAGAGATCGCTCGTTTTGCTGCGGTGCTTTGATTGCCTTCGTTACTCGATCGGAATCAGTTTCTTTGACGCTTGTTTGCCTTGGTCTTTTGGCAACGTCAATTTCAAAATTCCTTCAGCGTAAGAGGCTTTGATTTCATCCTCTTTGACGTTTTCTAACAGGTATTGCCGCCGAACGCTTGTCAAGCTGCGCTCGCTGCGAACCAGACGTCCTTTTTCATCTTCGGTCGCATGATCCGTCTGGTGTTGTCCCGTAATCGTTAAAACCCCATTTTCATAGGTTACTTGAATATTTTCTTTAGGGATGCCAGGCAGTTCTGCTTCAACGAGAAATTCCTTGTCATTCTCGTGAATATCGGTTTTGATCAGGTTCGATTTAAATCCATCAAAAAAACTGCGGCCAAAATCTTCAAAGAAATCAAAAGGTGTCATACTGTATGAATCTGAGCGGCGTGGCACAATCTCATGTGTCATAAGAATCATCCTTTCTTTATTCTTTTGTTTTTACACTTTTTATTTTATTCATTTTTTAGCGAATTTCAAGTGATTTACTCGCTTTAAAAAAATCTTAAAAAACCTTTGATACCAACGTTTTACTCCTTGATTTTGGCGTGTTTTTACATTGCTTCGTTCCTGTTTTTCCCCTCATTTCGCCTGCTTTTTCTGCGTGACAGTATATACTTAATGATATATACTAAAAGCGAAGTGGAGGAGGAAAAACATGGCACGTTATAGAAAACGAATGCTTGTTGCTTTGATCTATGCATTGCTGTCGTCGATTGCCCTAAATCTCTTTTGGCTGCCGGGAAATATTTATGCGACTGGGATCACTGGTTTGTCGCAATTGTTGTCGCAGCTTTTAGATGAGCAGTTGAATCTGCAGCTTTCGATCCCGCTTTTGGTGCTTTTTTTTAATGCGCCATTGTTAGCGGTTGCTTGGGTCAAAATCGATCGAGAATTTACCATCATGACGGTTTGTACCGTCGTCCTGTCTTCTGTTATGATGAAGGTGGTACCGGTCATTGCTTTAACGACCGATCCGGTGATCTGTGCCGTGTTTGGCGGATTGCTGCACGGGGTGTCGGTGGGCTTGACATTGAACGACGATTTTTCAACGGGTGGGCTTGACATTTTAGGGATTTTAGTGAAAAAAGCCACTGGTAGAAGTATCGGCAGTTTCTTTATCGGCTTCAATGTCAGTTTGCAGCTAGCAGCTGGGCTGATCTTTGGCTGGCCTTATGCTTTTTATAGTGCCATTTCCTTCTTCATCAGTGGGCGGATGGTCGACTACGTCAACCTGAAGCAGCGGCGTGTGCAGCTGCTGGTCGTTACAGAAAAAGCAGAACCCGTCATTACGACGTTGCAATGTGCCATGCAGCGAGGCATCACGGTCATCAACGATGTCGAAGGTGGATTTGATCATCAACAGAAAAAACTATTATTACTTGTCATTTCCCATAGAGAACTCAAGACTGTCGAAGGCATGATCCAAGGAATCGATGAACAAGCGTTTGTCAGTGTTTCTTCTGGCGTCAGTGCCAATCGATCGTTTTATGAATGGTAGCAAAGTGAAAGAAAGTAGGAGAGACGTTGAAAAAACAAGCAGTATTTCAAGAAGTTGCCCAGCAGATTGCGCAACGGGTTCATGAAGGTACGTACGTGACGAGCCAAAAGCTTCCTTCCGATTATGATTTAGCAGAGGAATTTCAGTGCAGCCGTTTAACGGTGCGCAAAGCCATCGATCTATTGATTGGCCAGAATTTGTTAGTGAAAGAAAAAGGCAAAGGAACCTATGTCATGAAACAGCCCAAGATCCAAAGCGGCTCTGGCGGGCTCCAAAGTTTTACCGAGACCGCCAAAATCCAAGGGAAAAAGACCCGTACGGAAGTTTTGCATATCGAAACCGTCAAAGAGCTCCCGATAGAGATTGGTCAGCTGTTTGGCGATTACGCCAAGGAACCAATCGTTTATTTGGTGCGCTTGCGCTACTTTGATGATGAGCCGATGACGGTGGAAAATCTTTACGTACTGAAACGCTATCTGCAAGAAGACACCGCAGAACTCACGAAAGCTCAATTAGAGTCGTCTTTGTATCAAGTCATTGAAGCCAACATCGAGATTGGTTATTCCCATCAAGAGGTGGAAGCTGTGAAAAGTCCGGCCGATATTGCGAAACTTTTACAGGTGCCTCAAGAGGAACCGATGCTTTTGGTCCATTCGATGACCTATTCCGCATCAGCCAAACCGATCTTATACGATACATCCTATTACCGAGCAGACAAATATACCTTCAAAAATACATTAGTGCGTCAAAAATAAAATCAATCCTCTAGAGGTGAAGACAATGGATCCACTCACAGCAAGTATTGAAGCCAATTGGTCAGAATTTCTCACGCTTTTGAGCGAGGTGATGCAGATCGCAAGCGTCAAAGGTGAGCCGGCGCCTCATGCGCCTTATGGCACAGGACCACGAGAAGTGTTAGCATACGTCATGGAAAAAAGCGCAGCATACGGGTTTCAAACAACGGTCATCGATGATGCGATCGGCTATGTCCATTGGGGACCAACGGATACCGACTATATCGGTGTGTTAGGACACTTGGATGTCGTCTCGGCAGGTTCTGGCTGGAGCTACCCACCGTTTGCACTAACTGAAAAAGACGGCAACTTTTATGGCCGAGGGATCTTAGATAACAAAGGCCCGATCATCAGCTGTTTGTTTGCCATGAAATTATTGAAAGACCTTGGTCATCAACCGCAATTACCGCTGCGGATCATTTTCGGTACAGATGAAGAAAGCGGCATGTCGGATATCCCGCATTATCTAGCGGTTGAGCAGCCACCGCGTTTTGGTTTTACGCCAGACTGCAAGTATCCAGTGGTTTACGGCGAACGGGGTGTCGTCAATGTGCAACTTGATTTTCCATTGCCCGTCCAAGAACAGCAGCTGTTAGCTGCGTTTTCTGGCGATCAATTCCGCGATCATGTGCCAGACCACCTATCGGTAACCGTAGGCAGCCAGTCCTTTGAAGCACTAGGCAAACGCTCCCCTAGCAATGCCCCTGAGCTAGGGGAAAATGCCATTACAAAACTTGCGCAGCAAGCGGCACCGCGACTAGCGGAGACACCGTCATTGCAAGCAGCTTTGCAGTGGATCACCCAAAGTTTTCACCAGCAGCACTATGGCGAAGGCCTTGATTTAGTACTAGAAGATGCCGACTCAGGAAAATTGATCTTGACCCCTGTGGTTCTCCAAAAATCCGCCAGTGGACTAGCGTTAGAAGTGGCCTTTCGCTATCCTGTATCGGTAACGGAGGAACAAGTGCTCGCTGGGGTGCAAAAGGCATTGCCAAAAGGGGCAAGCCTTACGATCCTTCGCAGCATTCCAGGGTTCTGCCGATCAAAAGATGTTCCCGAAATCCAAAAGCTATCGACGATCTATCACCAAGTAACGGGCAATGATCCAACCCCCGTGACGACTACAGGAGCAACCTACGCCCGCAAGATGCCAAACATCCTTGCTTTTGGTCCGTCTTTTCCAGGGCAAAAAGGGATCGCTCATAACCAAGATGAGTACATGGCGGTTGCCGATCTACGGACGAATCTTGAAATTTATTTGCGCAGCTTACAAGCACTGACAAAATAAGCGAAGACACGAACGAAGAAGAGTTTTTCCAATTTTTTTGAGAAACTCTTTTTTTAGTATAGACATAGTAGTATATACCATATAGAATATACTTGAAAGCGCTATGAAAAATGGAGGGATATTTATGTGGGGAATGATTGCTACATGGCGGATGGCACACGATGGCGTGCTCGCTGCTAAAGCAATATTAGAACAACAAGGCTCCTGCCAAGATGCAGTAGAAACAGCCATTAAAGCAGTGGAAGATTATCCATTTTATAAATCGGTGGGGTATGGCGGACTGCCTAACGAAGAAGGCGTGTTGGAAATGGACGCTGCCTTCATGGATGGTGATACCTTCAAAATTGGTGCCGTCGCTGGGATCGTCGATGTGGAAAATCCTATTTCCGTGGCACGCAGCCTAAGTGAGGAGAAATTCAATAGTTTTCGGATCGGCCAAGGAGCGGTCGCTTATGCGCTTGCCGAAGGATTCCAGCCCAAAGAGATGCTGACACCGCGAGCCAAAACCATTTGGGAAAAGCGCAAAGCAGAGATCGCTGCCAACAACCTCGATCCCTATGACGGCCACGATACAGTGGGAGTAGTTGCGCTGGATGAACACCAAAGCATGGCAGCAGGAACCTCTAGTTCTGGTTTATTTATGAAAAAAAGCGGTCGTGTTGGCGATTCACCTTTGTCTGGATCTGGTTTTTATGTGGATAGTGAAATCGGCGGTGCCGCTGCCACAGGGTTAGGGGAAGACTTGATGAAAGGCTGCCTTTCCTACGAAATCGTTCGTTTGATGGGAGAAGGGCTAGCACCGCAAGAAGCATGTGATCAAGCCGTTTACGACTTTGAAGCGCGATTGAAGAAGCGCTACGGCAAAGCCGGCGCCTTCTCGCTGATCGCCTTAGATAAACAGGGTCGCTGGGGGGTGGCAACCAATGTAGAATTTACCTTTAGTGTCGCAACCACCAATCAAGAGCCTGCTATTTTTATGGCAACACCAGGACCTGAGCAGACAACCGTGATCGAACCCATCACGAAAGAATGGTTGGAGGCGTATGAAAAACGAATCAAAGCGCCGGTCTAACAACCGCGATTGAGAAAAACAAACATTGGAGGAATGGATATGGCAACGAAAAAAATCTATTTGTTTTGTGAAGCTGGAATGTCAACGAGTATCATGGTCAATAAAATGATGGAAGTCGTCAAAAAGCACAACATGCCTTTGACGATCGAAGCATTCCCTGCGATCCATGCAGAAGAAAAAGTCGAACAAGAAAAACCAGTCGCTATTTTGTTAGGTCCACAAGTACGACACTTAGATAGCAAAATGAAAGCAACTTTTGAGCCAATGGGGATTCCAGTCGGCACGATCGCGACAGAAGCATACGGCATGATGGATGGCGAACGAGCGTTGAAAGATGCCTTAAGCTTGATCAAAAAAGCCAAAGCAAAGTAATAAAAGTGTTGGAGTAACAGGGGACTACGTGTTATCTGCCAGATAGCACGCAGATGGGAGGAAGAAAAATGCAGAAATTTTTAAACTGGTTAGAAAAAGTGTTAACACCGATGGCAAAGACGATCGGTGAAAACAAATACTTGATTGCGATTCGTGATGGTTTCTTATTATCCACACCGTTGTTGATCGTGGGTTCACTCTTTTTAGTCTTGACCAATTTTCCGATTCCAAATTGGAACGAGATGATGAGCAGTTTGCTGGGAGACAACTGGGCAACGATGTTGAATATGCCAGCAACAGCCAGCTTTGACATTATGACGATTTTAGCCGTTGGTGGGATCGGGTATAGTTTGGCAAAACAGTTTAAAGTTGATGCCATGCAAGCAGCCATTATTTCACTCGTTTCTTTTTTTATCGTGACACCATTTACGACCGTTTTCACACCAGAAGGCTCTACGGAAGTATATGAAGTTGGCAGCCTGCCATTACGATGGATGGGTTCTAGCGGTTTGTTCTTAGGGATGGTTGTTGCCTTGATTTCCACCAGAATGTTCGTTGCGTTATTACGCAAAGGGTGGACGATCAAAATGCCTGACGGTGTTCCCCCAACTGTGGTGAAATCCTTTGAGGCGTTGATTCCCAGCTTTGTGATCGTGACGGTCTTTATGATCGTCAACTGGTTAGCCAACTTGACGTCTTATGGCAATCTCCAAGAGATCCTCTTTAAGTTCTTACAGACACCGTTGTTAAGTTTAGGAAATACTTTAGGTGCCATGATCATAGCCTACCTATTTTTGCATTTTTTCTGGTTCTTTGGGATCAATGGTTCCAGTGTGGTCGGCGCTGTCTTCAACCCTATCTTACGAGCATTATCTATTGAAAATTTAGATGCTTTCAAGAATGGCGCAGAAATTCCTAACATCATCACCGGTCAATTTCAAGACATGTTCGCGACCTTTGGTGGGGGCGGTTCGACATTATCTTTGATTTTAGTCATGATCTTAGTCTGTAAAAGCCAACGGGTCAAAAAACTATCACAGTTATCGTTGATTCCAGGTATTTTCGGGATCAATGAACCCATCATCTTTGGGTTACCGATCGTCTTGAATCCAGTTCTGCTGATTCCTTTTGCTTTAGTGCCAACGATCAATATTATTATCTCTTACTTCTGTATGGATCTTGGGTTAGTCAACTATACCAATGGAATTCAACTGCCATGGACCACGCCACCGATTATTTCTGGTTTCTTAGTCAGTGGTTGGCAAGCGTCCGTGTTACAAGTCTTGTTGATCCTCTTGGGAATGGCTATTTATTATCCGTTTATCAAAGTCTTAGATAATCAATATCTAAAAGAAGAAGCGGATACTGTTGAACAAGAAGAAGAGGAAATCAATTTTGATGATTTCGATTTTGATGATCTATAAGAAAAGAGGCACCGCTCATGAAAAAAATAATTTTGATTCTCAATCATGTCACTGCAGGGATGGGAAGTGATGAAAATGCTCAGTTGCCGCCAAGCGGCAAAAAAGCTGCCCTTGGGCCAGGTCGAACCTTGAATCCACTTTTTCAAGAGCAAGACGCACAAATCGTTGCAACGCTTTATTGTGGTGACCAATATTATCACGAGCATCAAGAAGAAGTGAATAAAAAATTTGTGGGGTTTGCTAAAAAATTTGACGCCGATGCCGTTCTTTGCGGACCTGCGATGCATTATCCTAATTTTGGCGAAATGGCAGCAGGATTGACGAAAGTATTCAATGCACAAGGAATTCCAGGGGCTGCAGCGATGTCAGAGGAAAACCCAGCAGTGGCAATCTATGCCAAAGATATCTATATCTTGAAGATGCCGAAAAAAGGCGGAATCGGATTGAATGATTCCTACAAAAAGATGGCGCACGTTGTTTCCCAGCTTGCCCACGGGAAGCCTCTAACAGAAGCAGACCAAGAGGATTTATTTTAAAGAGAAAGACGATCAGCGATGGCTGGTCGTTTTTTTTATGAATCAAGCCAAGCATGTTCGATGTAAGACATAAATCGATTAAGCCTGTTGATGATTTGTTTTGATTTACGTAGAATAGATACAAGTTAGGAGGGATTCGGTTGTACCATACCGCATTTGGAGTATATGGAATTTTGTTTCAAGGCAACTGCTTGGCCGTCATCAAAAAGAAGGCGGGACCTTATCAAAACCGCTATGATTTACCAGGCGGCAGCATGGAGGCAGGTGAATTGCTGGAAGACACGCTGTGCCGAGAATTTAAAGAAGAAACCGGCATGACCGTCACTAGCTATCATCAATTAGGAACAATTAATTTTCTCTATCCTTGGCGATACAAAGAGACAACAATGAACAATCATATCTGTGTTTTTTATCAAATCGAAGAAACAGCAGGAGCACCAATTTCACATGCCCCGCAGTTTGATGGACAAGATTCGTTAGGCTGTGGCTTTTTGCCGCTGGAACAATTTCACGCCGCCAATGCCTCACCGCTAGTGTTGAAGGCTTGTGAGTACGGACGTAAAAAACAATTCATTGAGAAAGGGCAGCGGATTACGGAATGGTCCGTTTTAAGTAAGCCACATGTTCACGAATCTTTATAAATAATTTAGATATTGTTCAATATAACACATTAATTTTTCTTACTGCCTAGGACAGTTTTTTCAAGGAATATTGCAGTGAAAAACGATGAAAACGCTTAATTTAATGGGAGTTTTATAAAACTGTGAAAAAAATCACAAAAACTATTTACAAACGAAAAAAGATGTTGTATGATCTGTATGTGAAGTAGTTAACAAACAAAACATGTTTAAAAACTAGGAGGACATACAATGGCTAAGACATTGGAAAAAGAAGTGACAATCGACGTACAAGCAATGATCGACGATTTAGCAACGAAGGCAAATGTGGCGTTAAAAGAAATGGAAAGCTTTGATCAAGAAAAAGTGGACCACATTGTTCATGAAATGGCAATGGCAGCTCTAGACAAACACATGCCTTTAGCTAAAATGGCAGTAGAAGAAACTGGCCGTGGTATCTATGAAGATAAAGCGATCAAAAACATGTACGCTTCAGAATATATTTGGAACAGTATCAAACATGACAAAACAGTCGGCGTGATCAATGAAGACAAACAAAAAGGCTTGATTGAAATCGCTGAACCAGTTGGTGTCGTTTGTGGGGTAACACCAACAACTAACCCAACATCTACAACGATCTTTAAAGCAATGATCGCTTTGAAAACACGTAACCCGATCGTTTTTGCTTTCCACCCATCTGCACAAAAATGTTCAGCAGAAGCTGCACGTATCGTTCGTGATGCAGCCATCGCTGCTGGGGCACCTGAAAACTGTGTGCAATGGATCGAGCATCCATCAATCGAAGCGACTGGCTTATTGATGAACCACCCAGGAATTGCGATCGTATTAGCAACTGGTGGCGCTGGCATGGTCAAAGCAGCATACTCAACTGGTAAACCTGCATTAGGTGTTGGACCAGGGAACGTACCTGCTTATATCGAAAAAACAGCGAAAGTGAAACGAGCAGTCAATGACTTGATCGTATCAAAAACTTTTGATAACGGAATGATCTGTGCCTCTGAACAAGCAGTGATCGTTGATAAAGAAGTCTATGCCTCTGTGAAAGCAGAATTTGAAGCACATCAAGTCTATGTTGTAAAAGCAAAAGAATTACAAAAACTTGAAGATGCCGTGATGAACGAAGGGAAATATGCCGTAAATCCAGCAATCGTTGGACATTCAGCAATGGAAATCGCGAAATTAGCAGGCATCAACGTACCAGAAGGAACAAAATTATTGATCGCTGAACTTGACGGTGTCGGTGCTGATTACCCACTATCAAGAGAAAAACTTTCTCCAGTTTTAGCAATGATCAAAGCAAACAACACAGAAGACGCGTTCGAAAAATGTGAAGCAATGCTTGATTTAGGCGGATTAGGCCATACAGCGGTGATCCACACTGAAAACGAAGACTTGCAATTAGCATTCGGCCTACGCATGAAAGCTTGCCGTATCTTAGTTAATACACCATCTGCAGAAGGTGGTATCGGAAATATCTACAACGAAATGATTCCATCATTGACACTTGGTTGTGGTTCATACGGGAAAAACTCTGTATCACGAAATGTTTCTGCTGTGAACTTGATCAACGTGAAAACTGTAGCGAAACGGAGAAATAATATGCAATGGTTTAAATTGCCACCAAAAATCTTCTTTGAAAAGAACTCTCTAATGTACTTGGAGAAAATGGAAAACGTTGAACGTGTCATGATCGTTTGTGACCCTGGTATGGTTCAATTCGGCTATTGCGATACGGTTCGTGAAGTACTTGCTCGTCGTAAAAATGACGTGAAAATCGAAGTCTTCTCTGACGTAGAACCAAACCCATCAACAAACACCGTTTACGCTGGAACAAAAATGATGGTTGATTTCAAACCAGATACAGTGATCGCCCTTGGTGGTGGATCAGCAATGGATGCTGCCAAAGGCATGTGGATGTTCTATGAGCACCCAGATACTTCATTCTTCGGCGCGAAACAAAAATTCTTAGATATCCGTAAACGGACATACAAGATCGACAAACCAGAAAAAACGCAATTCGTTTGTATCCCAACAACGTCTGGTACTGGTTCTGAAGTAACACCATTTGCGGTTATCACTGACAGTGAAACACACGTGAAGTACCCATTAGCTGATTACGCATTGACACCAGATGTAGCAATCGTTGACCCTCAATTCGTAATGTCAGTACCTGCTTCTGTTACAGCAGACACTGGAATGGACGTTTTGACTCATGCGATCGAATCTTATGTGTCAGTAATGGCATCTGATTACACTCGTGGATTGAGCTTACAAGCAATCAAGTTAGTCTTTGACTACTTAGAAAAATCAGTGAAAACACCTGATATGGAATCTCGCGAAAAAATGCATAATGCCTCAACAATGGCAGGTATGGCCTTCGCCAATGCATTCCTAGGTATTTGTCACTCAGTAGCTCACAAAATCGGTGGTGAATATGGTATTCCTCACGGACGTACAAATGCGATTCTTTTACCGCACATCATCCGTTACAATGCCAAAGACCCACAAAAACATGCAATGTTCCCTAAATATGACTTCTTCCGTGCCGATACAGATTACGCAGACATTGCGAAATTCTTGGGTCTTAAAGGCAAAACAACGGCTGAATTGGTTGAAGCATTGGCAACAGCTGTTTACGAATTAGGACAATCTGTTGGTATCGACATGAGCTTGAAAGCGCAAGGCGTCACTCAACAAACACTAGATACAACAGTTGATCGCATGGCTGAATTGGCTTATGAAGACCAATGTACAACAGCAAATCCAAAAGAACCTCTAATCTCTGAATTGAAACAAATCATCGTTGATGCCTATAACGGCTAAACAATGAATCAAGAACACCCTGCAGTATCTTAGCTGCCGCAGGGTGTTCTTTTGTCGTCTCTTTTTTTGAAAAACAAGCTGGCAGTTGCCGCCTTTTTGCCCAGATCAGTTAAGAATGCGAAAAATAGCAAGTGAACAGGGGGGATCATAAAAAAGGAGTGGATTTCTCCACTCCGTAAAAGTCTCGTTTTTTCAGGATGTCACCAAGGCTGTTGCTTTTTTTGGCTAAAACAGATACGCTCGTTACTTGCTGACGTTTTTCTTCAAGCGTAGCATCTGGAAGCTTTGTTTTTCCAAGACGACACGCAAAATGCCGTCATTCAATTCCGCTGTTTTTCCATTGACGGGCACAACGTTGTTCGGGGTTGCTTCGGTATTGACGGCATGCAAGTCTGGGTGGTGCAAGACTTGATGGGTAGCGATTTGCAATGAATCATATTGACGCAAGTCGCAAGTGAATTCATTGGCATCCTGCAAATCCTTATTTACTAAGAAAAAGGTCAGATAGTCATCTTCGTTTTCGATCGCAATGGCATCCACATAAGAAGCTTTTCCGTGGCTGCTATCGAAATCAGCCCCTCGAAGAATACTATGCAACACGTGACCGCGACCATAGTTGCTGATCATTTCATAGGGATAAAAAATCGTTTGTTTCCAAGCGGCAGTATCGGAAGTCATGATCGGTGCGATCACGTTGACCAGCTGTGCCATGCAGGCGATTTTAACGCGATCTGCGTGATGAAGCATCGTGATCATCATGCTTGCGACGAGTAACGCATCTTCAAAGTGATAGACGTCTTCTAATTGTGGTGGGTGTTGACTCCAAGGTTCAATTTTTTGATCCTGTTCATTTGAGTGATACCAGACGTTCCATTCGTCGAAGGAAATATTGATCGTCTTCTTGCTTCGGCGTTTGGCTTTCACTGCATCACAGATTGCTGCGACTTGACTGATGAACTGATCCATTGCGACATTGCTTGCTAGATAATCTTGGCTATCGCCGTTACGGTTGCCATAATATTGGTGCATGGAAATGTAGTCGACTTGATCGTAACAATGACTTAATACTGTATCTTCCCACATGCCAAAGGTCGGCATCGTGAGAGAAGAACTACCACAAGCGACGGTTTCGATCGTTGGGTCCACCAAACGCATCGCTTTGCCAGCTTCTTCTGCGAGCCGGCCATATTCATCGGCTGTCTTATGTCCTTCTTGCCAAGGACCGTCCATTTCATTGCCTAGACACCAAAGTTTGATGTCATGAGGATCGGCCACCCCATGGGCACGACGGAGGTCACTATAATAGCTGCCGCCTTTTAAATTGGTGTATTCGATCAAGTTTTTCGCTGCTTCGATTCCTCGTGTCCCAAGATTGATCGCCATCATCGGTGCCGTATTGACTTGTTTGGTCCAATCCATAAATTCGTTTAAGCCGAACTGATTGCTTTCGATTACCCGCCAGGCCAAATCGATTTTTGCTGGCCGTTGCTCTTTAGGGCCGACGCTATCTTCCCATTTATACCCAGAGACGAAATTGCCTCCTGGGTAACGGACGATCGGCACATTCAACTGCTTGATCAAGGCAGCGACATCTTGACGAAAGCCTTGCTCATCGGCAAAAGGACTTTCTGGTTGATAGATCCCTTCGTACACACAGCGCCCTAAGTGCTCCACAAAAGAGCCGTAGATCCGTTCGTCGACTGGTGCCAAAATAAAGTGTTTGTCTAAATACATCGTAGTTTTCTTCAATTTTGCAACCCTTTTCTTTTCTTTCATTGTAGCGATAGTCCATGAAAATAAACACTACATTCTGTCTTATTCTATTGACGTTTTGTCCGTTTTCTTTATACTAAAGGCAAGTAGGAAGGAGTGAGAAGTTGAACGTAACCTATTCAGGATTTCAAATGCACAATGCTGTTTCCGATCATATTTATCGCCCCTCTGGCTTAAAGCATTATCTTTTCGTGTTGACGTTGTCTCCAATGGTTTTCACTTTTGAAGATGGTCATCAAGAAACTAGTGAAAAAGGTAGCTGCATTCTTTTTCCTCCAACCGTCTATCAAGATTATCGTGGCAAAGAAGATTTTTTTAATAGCTTTGTTGAGTTTCAAACGGATCAGGTGATCGAAGAAACCTATGCGATCCCTTGTAACCAACTGTTCCAGCCGAAAAATATTCAACAAATCAACAAATTGATCCAAAAGATCAATCATGAATCCTTGTTGCCACAACGGCACACGGAAGAATTGATCGCGGCGTATATGACAAATCTATTGGTCTTACTTGAACGCAATTTTGAAGAAAGCATCCCGCAACCACAAAACGAACACTATCAACTGTTTCAGGCGATGCGGTTGAAAATGTTAGTCAATTGCGAACAGCAATGGAATTTTTACCAGTTTAGCCGAGAGCTTTCCATCGGTAAAAGCCAATTCTATAAGCTCTATCAACAATTTTTTCATACCACGCCCAAAGAAGATTTATTGCAAGCTCGGTTTCAAAAGTTTTTTTATTTACGCAGCAACGAAACGCTGACGATTCGAGAGGCGGCGTTTCAATCAGGGTTCCAAAACATCAACCATTTTAATCGGCTCTTTGCGAAGCGCTATGGCTGCGCACCGACAAAGTACCAACAGGAGCAATAGGCAGGTCTGATCGGTAAAAACGCAGAAAAAAGTCCGACGAATTCTTGACGGATGAAAGAGAAAACGGGACAATGTCATTAGGAGGTGGCATATGGATACAGAAACGATCGTAAGCGAACTTTCTAAACGTTCAAGTGAATTGGAAGCGCTACAAAGAAAATTGAGTCAAAGCCAATTAATGAATAATGAAGCGGCACAAACGTTCATTTTTGACTTAAAGGATTATTTAGATAGCTTAAAGCTCGTAACAGATTTAGTACCGTCAGCGGCAACTACAGCAGCGGAAGTTGACCAGTTGTCGTACGTCTTAGGTGAACAAAATCAAAGCATCCAACAGCTGCTGGTTATTTTGGAAGAAGCCGAAGCAAATGACGACCAGCGCTTTTTCGGCAAAAGTGCGGGAGAAGTGCGGCGGATGATTGGCAGTCTGTCTGGGATCCTGGAACTAAACGGTCTGTTGCTGCAAGACAATCGTGGCTTTCAGCAAGTCGTGAAGGAAACTGGACCGCTTCAGGTGACTGAAACAAAGGAAGTCTCTGAGAAAAAAGGATTTCTCCAAAAGCTTTTCGGGAAATAAGCACTGATCGTCGATCAAAACATGAATCACTTGTACCAAAAAAACGGCACTTCACAATACGTGAAGCACCGTTTTGTGGTACAAGTATTTTTTTGCTTTTTGCCAATAGAAACGGAGAGATCAGAAGGTACCGACGCTGAAACCTTAGACTGAAATCGAACTTCTGGGGGGGACATTCTTCAATCCCGTAAATCAGAAAGGTGTTTTCGGTAGCTTTTCTACTAGCATTTGCCAGTAATTTTTTGCTAGTAGCTAAGCTGAATGGTTTTTTTCTGATCCCCTTGGCTCATTGCTACTTTGTCCGCTGTGATAGTGACATCAAAAGATGGAATCTGATCAGAAAAGGCATTGCCTAAACACGCAACGAGCCATTCCTGTTGTTCAGCGAGAACGGTTTTGCTTATTTGAGGGATGACTGTTCGACTATAAAGTAGATTCGTGTTGGGTTCTGGCATCAAGAGGGTACCTTCTTGATGCGTCGGGAAGCTTTTGATACCGACACAGCCAACCGAGCTTTGATAAAAGGTGCCTTCTTTGCTAGAAAGCGCAGCACCATCAGCTGGTGCTGCAAAGCTGCCATTGACCAGTTGCAACCTTCGATCCGTTTGAATCCGATGGTAACGCAGATGCCAAGGATACATCGGAATCACAAAGGTTTCGATGACGACCTGCTCGTAGGGGCGCCAGCGACTATAGACGTAGTCATCTTCAATCGCAAAGGCTTCGTAACCAAAAGCTGTTTTAAAATCCGTCTGCCCCTCTGAGATCGCCAATGTATTATCATAGGCACCTTGTTTCAATAAAACGGTTGCTTTCGGTACGCTAAACCCAAACGTTGTCGAATAGACAAACTTTTCGTATTTGGCATTGCCGTGAGCATGTTCGTGGGAATGTTGCCCCGCAGTGAAAGCTTGCAATTCTGTGCCTTCTTGGTTATGCACCAAAAGCATCCGACTATGCGGATTGCGCACCGGTGTGGCAAAGGTTGGCACCTGCTCCTCAAGCGTCCAAAATTCAGCATCCGCTGGGATGGCCAATACACAGAAATTTTTGAAAGCCCAATAAGGCGATCCTGGTGCGTTATAGCCTTCAGCCATATTTAGGTTGGGGTAAGCATAGCCAATACTTAAAAAGCCTTCTTGCGTAAAGATTGGTTGGCGAAACCAGTAACGCATGTTTTGTAACAGTAAATATTTTCCTTCATTTTTTGTGAAGCCTTCATATTCTATATCGGCGAAAGCACCGACAGCAAAGAAACTTGATTGCGCAAACCGATACGTTAGACTACGACCAAAAGGCAATGCCGCACCGGTTTTCGTGAACCACTGCTTAAAGGATTGCGCAAACGTAGCGGCTCTTTGACGATAGCTAAACTGATAAGGGCATTGGGAACGACAAGTAAGAACACTGTAAAGGAGTCCGTAGTATTGCATCCCAAAAGGAATATAATAGTCGATTTGGTTTTCATAGCCATCAAAATACCAGCCGTCTGCTAAGTAATACCTCTCGATCTCTTCTTGATCAGCCAAAAGGGTCGTTTCTAAAAAAGGCAATGCTGCCATTTCAAAGAAGGTATTAACTAAAATCCGAAAGAAGAGCCAATTGGTTTTAGGGATGGTGTGCTGATTGATCTGATTGAGCCAATCAAAGAGATTTGTTTGCTCTCTTGGTGTGAGGAGATCCCAAAAGACGGGTTTGGTAAAAATCAAATAGCTAGCAAGGGCACCCATTTCCACAAACAATTGGTCGTAGTCATGCAGTTTTCCCCAGTACTCCTGAGAGATCGGGGTGGTGCCTGCAACGATCCCGGCATTGGCTTGTTGAAAAAGTTTTGGGTAACGAAGGCACGCTTCTTCTTGGCTGAACAATGGGCCCAATCCCCAGAGTGTCCGTAAAAAGCCTTCGACGTCACTCTTTTCCTGGGTGTACACTGCTCCTGAATTTCCTAGGTGGACCCTCCCGGGAGTTCCTTGTCGTGCCATACATTCGTATACGGGAGTGACCAGATCAACAAGGGCCTCTTCTAGATCGGTTTTGGTTCGAAGAGGGTTCTTACTTAATGCTTCTTGGAAGTTTCTCATGTAAACAGCTCCTTTTATTTGTTATTTTACTTTATTTAGTAAAATAAAGAAATGGAAACTGTTACGTTTCTCAATTTTAAGTAAAAAAATAGTAAAAAATCGCTGGAACCAGTTACATTTTTTTGTCGACATCGCTATAATGGAGAAAATACGAGAGGAGCTACATGCAATGACCCAGATTTCCTTAACGATTTATGACCAAAAGCATCAAGTAAAAAAAGGCAAACAAACACCTGAAAGTGAACCTACCCTTCTTCAAGCGACGGCGGAAGACTTTGTCACGTTGGCATCCCAAGAGTATTGTTACGAGGACGGAGATAAAATCGTTGTCTCGCTCTCACGCAGTGGACAATTTGTGTGGGTCACACTCGATGAAACGCTGGCGACTACTTTGGTGTACATCAAAGGCAACGAGTGGATCTACCCCGTACATCTTAGTGAAAATGCCAAAGAAGCCGCGCCAGAAGGCCGTTTTGCTGGGAAAAGCCATTATTTGAGTGTGCGGGTAGCAACAAAAGAAGAACTAGCGGCTTACCGCAATGTCGCCTTAAACCCTCATGATCAAAAAGAATTCTTGGGTGCCTATCCGCATGCCCATGCCAATGTTGAAACAAGAGATGATGCGACGTTTTTCGCTTGTAACGCTATTGATGGCATTTTTGCCAATACGTCTCATGGCAATTATCCCTATGGCTCATGGGGGATCAATCAACAAGCAGATGCCGCTTTGACGATCGACTTTGGTCATGAGGTCCGCATCGACCAATGTGCGCTTACGTTACGGGCGGATTTTCCCCATGATAGCTATTGGCAACAAGTCACGTTGGCGTTTTCCGACGGGAGTCAAGAAATCTTGCAGACGGTCAAAAGCAGCCAGCCTCAACGGTTTTCTTTCCAGCCGCGAACGGTCACTTGGGTGAAATTGCATGAGCTGATCCAAAATGACGATCCCTCACCATTTCCAGCGTTGACCCAAATCGAAGTCTTCGGACGCTCCATTCAGGAGGAAAACGCGTGAATCCAGCAGATGTAAAAGAAGAAATTTTACAGGCGGCACAGGCGTACCTTGACACTGGTGAGATTCCCTATTTGCCTTATCAAGGCTATCAAGAGTATCTCGAATCGGGGAATCGTGTTGCCTTCGAATCCCATTATTTTGCCCGCCGACGGATGTTGGTGGTTTTAGGACTTGCTTATGAAATGGAGCGTAAGGCAGCGATCAAAGTGCTGTTGGAGCAAGTGATTTGGGAAATCTGCAATGAATATACATGGTGTCTGCCAGCGCATCTGCCGATTGTCGATGGCCAGTTTTCTTCGCAAGCGCGCCACACAGTCGATCTTTTTGCAGCTGAAACTGGGCAATCCTTAGCAGAGTTGTTTATGTTGGTTGGGGGAGACCTTTCACCAGTCATCACAGAACGAGTGTTGTATGAGATCGATCAACGGCTTTTTTTACCCTTCGAGGAGCAAACCTGGGAGTGGGAGACAAAAGAGAACAATTGGTCCGCAGTTATTGGTGGCTGTCTTGGAATGACGGCGCTCTATGTATTGCCGAAAAAAAGCGAGCGACAATTGCGGATGATCAAACGATTGGATACTGCAATGCAAAGCTATCTCAACAGCTTTGGCGAAGATGGGGCTTGTGTGGAAGGTGTCGGATACTGGGCGTATGGGTTTGGTTATTTTCTGTATTATGCGCAATTGTTGGCAGAAGTATTGCAAGAAGACACCTACCTAAAGCAGCCTAAAACCAGAAAAATTGCCGCTTTTCCTTACTACACGATGATTTCTCCAGGGCATTACATTCCTTTTTCTGATTATTCGGCGATCGAACTGCCTAGTGGCTTGGTCAGTTATTGCTACGAGCATTTGGGCGTGGCGGTTCCTCAATTATCGGGGGTCAGTCCGTTAGATTTTGATCCTTGCTACCGGTTTGCCCACAGCTATCGAAATTTGTATTGGCATAACGAAGCGATCACACGAGAAACGAATGCCTCATTTCATCACTATTTTGAACAAGCACAGTGGTTCATGGCAAAAGATGTGCAGCAGGATCTCTTTTTTGCTGCCAAAGGGGGGAGCAATCAAGAAAGCCACAATCATCTCGATGTCGGTCATTTTGTTTTAGGAACGACGGAGGAGTTATTTCTGACGGACCTTGGTGCAGGGGAGTACACCAAAGAGTATTTTGACGAGAACACGCGCTATCACTACTTTCCCGCAGCCGCAATCAGTCATTCGCTGCCGATCATCAACCAGCACACCCAACGCACAACAGCCGAGGAAGCGACAGTGCTACAGGTCAATGACCAGCAATTTGACTTAGACCTCAGTGCGTTCTATCCGAAAGCAGCGGTCACTGAATACCAGCGGCGCTTCGTGGTCTCGCAGCAACAAGTAACGATCGAAGACCATTTTGTCTTTGACGAGCACCAACCAAAGAATCTGGTGGTGGAAAACTTTATTACGAACATAACACCAATGGTGCAAGATAAGACCGTTCAACTAATGACAAAAAAAGCACGCTGTGTTCTTCGTTTTACCAGTGATAAGATCCAAATACAGCCAGTCACTTATCATGACCACCATGGTGTACAGGCACAAGCGTATTTGATCCAAGCCGAATACGCGCTTGAGCAGACAGGGAAAATCAAAACGACCATTAAAATAAAAAAAGGGTGAGAAGGATGCGGTGCTTCCTTGCAATGACGTTGATCAATGCAAGAAGACACCGCAGCTTCTCAGCCTTCTTTTGGTTTTGCGGTAGATTGACGAATCACCAGCTGTGTACTTAAAAAGATGCGTCTGGCGATCCCAGGATTTTCGATGCGGTTATAGAGTAGCTCTAACCCCGTTTCACCCATCTCTTCAGTAAATGCTTGGACTGAAGAAAGGGGTGGAGAGACATAGCGGGACACCGAAATATCGTTGATGCCCATAACACTGATGTCTTCAGGAATCTTGATTCCATGAGCCGTTAACGTATGGATGACCCCGATCGCAAAGGCATCATTGGCTGCCAAAATCGCAGTCGGCAAGCGGTCTTGCCACAAAGCCAAAGCCTGCTCCGTTAATTCTTCCCCCGTTTGGACATCCAACCGACTATTTTCTTTCACGATGAAATAATCCTCATCAAACAGCTGATAATGCTGCATCATATCGACATAGGTGTTGACCGTTGGCGTTTTGTACCGCCGATACCCATACATATTTTGACTTTCCTCGGCGCCGATAAAGGCGATTTTTTGATGACCAAGTCCCATCAAGTGAGAAAGAGCCAACTCCGTTGCTTGCGTAAAATCGGTATTGACAGAATCGTAGTCATCCAGCGGAAAGTTACTGCCAATCACACAGAGGTTGGGGTGTAGCTCATGGAGTTTCTTGACCCGCTCTTCTGTGAACTTGCCGATCGCCAGTAAGCCGTCGACGGACTGGATCACTGACTCATCAAGGTTGGAGATTTTTAACAGATCACAACCCAGTTCGGCGGCGCGTTTTTCCACACCCAAACGAATCGACATATAGTAAATGTCTTCCAATTCTTCATCATCCATCCGCCACTGAACGATCCCGATCGATTTGTTGTGTTTTTTTGGTACATCCACTGGTAGTTCACGCTGCTTTTGCTTGTTTTTGTATTTCGTATAATTTAGTTTTTCAGCTGCCTCGAAAATCTTTCGTTTGGTTTCTTCGGTCACTGAAAGACTAGGATCGTAGTTCAGAACCCGTGATACGGTTGATATTGATACCTCAGCTATGGTCGCTATGTCGGTAATCGTAGCCATAGAATCCCTCCTCCAATGCTTCTCCTCTTCAGTATATTTCTTTTTAGTAAAAAAACCAAGAGAGAAATTGCCCTCAAGTAAAAATTTTACTTTTTTTAGGAAAAACTATTGATTATTTTCCTAAAAAAAAGTATGATTTGAAATGAAGAAAGCGTTTTAAAAATGAGGGTGGCATGAATGAAGTGGATTAATTCGTTATTTATCCTGGGTCTACTTATGGGGTTAACTGCTTGTTCTCCAAATGAAGCAACGCAGACGCAAGCATTTTCCCAAAGCAGCGAAAAGCAATTAAAAGAACGAGCGCTTTGTTATTCTGACGAAGATTTTTCGCAAGGTGTCGTCCCGTTGCATGAATTCGTGAAGCTATCTGGCACCATCGTAAAGAGTGATGCGAAAACAGCAGACATTGAGAAAGGGGATCGATTTATTCTAGAAACAGCGACTGGACAGTACCAAGTATTCAATGAACAAAGTCAACAACTGAAACTGCAAGATGTGGTGACGGTCTACGGAGAATATTATGGTTTTATTAAAGCGACATTGATTGAAAGGAAGGATGCGGATGCAATCACAGAAGCTGCAGCAATTGAAAAAGAATAAATTTGAAAGTTATGAAGATGTAGCAGCCGGCTTCAAAACGATCATGGACCAACTCAAACCCGCTTTTGCAAGCAGTCGTCCCGGTCATTTGGCTTTAGGCAGCCATGGGACTGTCTATGAGAAAGAGGTACAGGAACTTGAAGCGTTCTTGCGACCGCTTTGGGGACTCGCGCCTTATCTAACCCAGCAAGAAGATTCATTCATGGAAACCTATCTCTCAGGAATTATTGCGGGTACAGATCCAGAGAGTCCCGATTATTGGGGTGTTGTGGAAGACTTCGACCAACGAATCGTGGAAATGGCTTCGCTAAGTACCTTTTTACTATTAAACAAGGAAAAAACGTGGGATGTTTTATCCCAACGCCAAAAAGATAATCTCCATGCGTGGCTGATCCAAGTCAATCAACGAGAAATTCCCGCAAACAATTGGCATTTCTTTCGGGTTCTCGTCAATGTAGCCATGAAGCGTTGTGGCAGCAGCTTTTCCCAAGAAAAGATCGATGCTGACTTGGCATTGATCGAGACCTTTTATTTAGGGGAAGGATGGTACTGTGACGGAGTAGCCACTCAAATCGATTACTATGTATCTTTTGCGATCCACTACTATAGTCTTCTGTACTGTCGATTTGTCCCTGAGGATCTTGAAAGGGGAAGGAAGTTCAAACAACGAGCCACCGAGTTTGCTCAAACCTTCAAGCATTGGTTTGCAGCAGGTGGAGCTGCCGTTCCTTTTGGTCGAAGTTTGACGTATCGCTTTGCGCAAGTTTCTTTCTTCAGCGCATTGGTTTTTGCGGATGTTGAAGCATTGCCATGGGGAGAGATCAAAGGATTGATCAGTCGTCACCTGCATCAGTGGATGCAGCAAGACATTTTTACTTCCGAAGGGATACTGACGGTCGGCTATTCGTACCAGAATCTGATCTTTGCCGAAGGCTACAATGCACCAGGTTCACCTTATTGGGCGTTAAAAACCTTTCTTTTGTTAGCGGTACCAAAGGAGCATCCCTATTGGCAAGCCACCCCAACGCCATTAGTGATCACTGAAAGAACACTGGCTCATCCCATCAGTAAGAACTTTTATCAACACAATCAAGACTTGACGCATGCCTTGATGTTTCCTGCAGGACAATGTATCAACTATCAAAGTCATGCCAGCAGCAAATATAGCAAATTTGTCTACTCAACGACGTTTGGCAATAGCGTGCCCAAGAGCAATTATTGGTTTTATGAAGGAAATTATGACAACACATTGGCTTTATCAGAAGATGACCATTACTTTCGCACCAAAGGATTGGATCGCCAGTATCAGCTTTTACCTGATCGGATCATTCATGAATGGAATCCATGGGAAGACGTCCAGATAAAAACAACAATCATTCCACTGATAGGCAGTCACCTTCGCATTCATGAGATCAATTCTCAGCGCGCCCTTTCTTTCTATGAGGGTGGGTTTTCATCACCGAAAGAGGCAACTGCCATCACTGAAAAAACCACAAGCAGCGCTGCGGTACGAACATCGATCGGCTATTCGAAAATCGAGGCGATCGCTGGCTATGAAACGAGCGATGTCCTACGAACGGAGCCAAATACGAACCTCTTGTATCCTGCAACGTGGCTGCCGTATCTAACTGCTCAACGACAAGCAGGAAAGCACCTGTTCGTTTCCCTCGTCACCGGCTTGCTTCCACAAGAACAAGAACAAGCAGTGACCGTCGAAGTGACAACAAACAACATTACGATCAATCAATCCGGACATATGATCCAGGTTGAGCGAATAGGAGGAAAAAATGGAAACCAGCTATGACGTACAGCTATCACAATGGGTAGCCGAGCAAATCGACTTCACCGTTAATCAAGTAAGAAAGAATACTAAGACCTTTGACACGTTGGTCCCACCTGCAGCAAGTGAACAGCTTGTCTATCGACCAGAAGCCAACCATGATTGGACGGCGAGTTTTTGGACTGGCATGTTGTTTTTGAGTAAAGAACTGACGGGATCAACAGAATTTGATGAAACCATCGAAAAACAACTGCACTCTTTCCAAGAACGATTGGACCAAAGAATTGGACTAGAAACCCATGATATCGGGTTTTTGTATAGTTTGACTGCGATTGCCGACTATCGAGTGAACGGACGGGAATCTTCGAAAAAACTCGCGATTGCCGCCGCCGATCTATTGATGGCCCGTTACTCACCCAAAGCCCAGATCATTCAAGCGTGGGGCAATCTCGATGATCCGCAACAACGGGGGCGCATCATTATTGATTGCTTGATGAATTTGCCGCTATTGTATTTTGCTTCCCAAATGACGGGGGATGAATCCTACAAACAAGCAGCCTATGCTCATGCCAAGCAGACCCAGAAATACATCGTGCGAGACAACGCCACGACGTATCACACCTATTACTTCGACGTTGAAACTGGGGCGGCGATCAGCGGCAATACCCAACAAGGCTATGCCGATGATTCCTGCTGGGCGAGAGGGCAAGCGTGGGGAATCTACGGATTTACGCTGAGTTACCTTTACACCGGTGATACCAGTTTCTTGAAGACTGCTCAAGACCTTGCGGATTACTTTATTGCGGAATTACCGGCGGACAAGGTCAGTTATTGGGATTTAGTGTTTAACGATGGTAGTCAGGAAGAAAGGGATAGTTCGGCCGCCGCCATCGCAGTCTGTGGCTTGCTAGAACTGGCGAAACATTTACCGATCACGCAGCCAAACCAAGCCGCCTATCAGGAAAACGCCTTGGCGATCTTGACGTCGTTAGCCCAAAACTATACAACGATCGACCATCCTGAATCAAACGGACTTTTGATGCATGGGGTTTATGACAAGAATTCCCTCAAAGGGGTCGATGAATGCATGATCTGGGGCGATTATTATTATATGGAAGCGCTGATGCGGGTGTCACAAAGTTGGTATTCCTATTGGTAGTTTTAGGGGCGACCCTTTAAAAAAATGTTTAATGGAGGAATGAACATGCACTTTTTGAAAAAAGGTTTATTAGCAGCAACGATGTTTGGGACGATCGCAGCCTTGGCAGCGTGTGGAGGCGGAGCGACAGATGATTCCGCTGCTTCTGAAGATGGCGACATCAAATTGACCGTAACCACTTGGAATTACGATACGACACCTGAATTCGAAAAACTATTCCGTGCCTTTGAAGAAGCGAATCCGGGCATTACCGTTGAACCTGTCGATATTGCTTCAGATGATTATGATACCAAACTGACGACGATGCTCTCTTCAGGAGATACGACAGATATTTTGACCATGAAAAATTTACTTTCTTACTCTAATTATGCGTTGCGGGACCAATTGGTGGATCTCACCGACCATATCGGATCATTGGATATTGCCCCAGCGCAAGAAAGCTATGACATGTATGACGTAGAAGGCAAAACCTATGCACAACCGTATCGGACGGATTTTTGGGTCTTGTATTATAACAAAAAAATGTTCGATGAAGCAGGCTTAGACTACCCATCAAACATCACCTGGGACGAATATGAGGAGCTTGCCAAGCAGCTAACAAAACCAGACGAACAAATTTATGGTGCGTATCAACACACGTGGCGTTCCACTACCCAAGCGATTGCAGCTGCCCAAAATGGCGCCAACTTGATCGATCCTCAATACGACTACTTGGAAGCGTACTATGATCGTGCATTGCGGATGCAAGACGAAAAAGCGCAAATGGACTTTGGGACAGCAAAATCAACGAAAGTTACGTATCAATCACAATTTGAAAATGAAAAAGCAGCCATGATGTACATGGGAACTTGGTATATGGGAGCGTTGATGACCAATATCGACGATGGCAAGACAGATGTTGAGTGGGGAATTGCGGAAATGCCGCAAAATGAAAAAGGGGAAGTAACGACATTTGGTTCTCCAACTGCTTTTGCCATCAATAAAAATTCAAAACATCAAGAAGCTGCACAAAAATTCTTAGACTTTTGTTCTGGTGAAGAAGGCGCCAAAGTATTAGCAGAAGTCGGTGTCGTTCCTTCGTATAAGACTGATGCCATTGATGAACTTTACTTCTCCCGTGAAGGCATGCCCGCCGATGAAGTATCGAAAAAAGCCTTCAATCCAGAAACCGTCGCGATCGAGTTTCCTGTCGATGAAAATGGACCAGCGATCGACAAAATCTTGCAAGAAGAACATGACTTGATTCTTGTAGGGGACGAAACACCAAAAGAAGGCATTGCGAATATGGAAAAAAGGGTGAAATCTGAAACAGAATAGTCCTAACGAGAGAAGGGACTTGGGCAAAAAAGTTCCTTCTCTTTATTAATGAAAGGGGGCCTGCTGGCAAGCAGCAGGAGACAAATATGGAAATAACCTCAAAATCAAAAGCAGCCAATAAGTTGAAACGCAAAAATATGCTAACCGCGCTGTCTTTTATTGCACCGAACTTTATCGGCTTTTTCTTATTTACCTTAGTGCCCGTTGTGTTCTCATTGATTCTGGCTTTCATGGAATGGGATTCCTTTAGTTCGCCTGAATTTGTGGGAATGAAAAATTTCAGCAAAATGCTAGGGGACGACACCTTTTGGATCTCGTTAAAGAACACCTTTCTCTATACGATTGGCGTCGTTCCATTGACGTTAATATGTTCCTTAGGCTTAGCGATTTTATTGAATAAAAAAGTACGTGGAATGAAGTTTTTCCGTACGGCCTTCTTCTTTCCTTATGTCACCTCGTTAGTTGCGATCGCTGTCGTGTGGAACATGTTGTTTCACCCAACGATGGGACCAATCAATCAGTTTTTGAAATTTTTTATTGAAAATCCTCCTGGTTGGACCTCCAGCTCTGATTGGGCTTTGACGGCGATCATCATAGTCAGCGTCTGGCGTGGCATGGGGTATTACATGATCTTATACTTGGCAGGGTTACAAAGTGTGCCAAAGGAATTGTATGAAGCGGCTTCGATCGATGGCGCCAACAAGTGGCAGCAGTTTCGCAACGTGACGTTGCCGTCCTTGCGACCAACGACCTTCTTTGTTTCGATCATGTTGGTCATCAACTGTTTCAAGATCTTCGATTTGGTCCAAGTCATGACTGCCGGCGGACCCGGTCGAGCCACCAATGTCTTGGTGTATCAAATTTACAACGAAGCGTTTGTGAAATTTAATTTTGGTTACGCATCTGCGATCGCCATGGTCTTGTTTGTGATCGTTTTGGGCATCACGGTGATCCAGTTTAAGTGGAACCAAAGACAAGAACGGGTGTAAGGAGGGAGTACAGATGGAAAATACACTGAGTAAAAAGAATGTTCAAGCCAAACCAAAACAAAAAGCCAAGCTGTCGGTCGGCAGTGTCTCCTTGATTCTTTTATTAACATTTCTCGCGTTAGTGACACTGATCCCGTTTCTCTGGATGATTTCTGCTTCTTTTAAGACCAATAACGATGTTTTTAGCGTACCGATCCAATGGATTCCAAAAAGTTGGCACCCAGAAAACTATACGGTGATCTGGGATCGCATTCCTTTGCTGACTTTTTTCAAGAATACAGCATTTTTGAGCGTCATCATTACCTTGATCCAACTGTTTACCTCTAGCTTTGCGGCTTATGGGTTTTCGAAGATGCATTTCAAAGGACGTGACCTGTTGTTTCTGACATACATCGGTACGATTGCGATTCCTTGGCAATCCTATATGATTCCTCAGTTCATCATGATGCGCCAGTTCGGGCTGACAGACACGCTTTGGTCTTTGGTCCTCTTACAAGCCTTCAGTGCCTTTGGCGTCTTTTTGTTGAAACAATACTATAGTAGTATTCCTGATTCATTGTGTGAAAGTGCGCGGATCGACGGCTTGAGTGAATGGGGGATCTATAGAAAAATCATTCTACCACTGACGAAGCCCGCTTTAGCGAGTCTGACCATCATCACCTTCGTCAATACGTGGAACGATTATATGGGACCATTTATCTACCTTTCCTCAACCGAAAACAAAACCATTCAGTTAGGGCTGAAAATGTTTGTCGGCTTATATGATGCCGAGTACGCCCTGATCATGGCAGCATCTGTGGTCTCCATTTTGCCAGTGGCGATCGTCTTTTTAGCAATGCAAAAATACTTCGTAGAAGGAATCGCTACTTCGGGAATGAAAAATTGAGGTGATCAATCATGTTTACCAAACCTACCTTTGAAAACAATCTTTACATGCGGATCTTCCGCTGGCTATATATTGGCTTTGCCCTGAATATCAGTTTTTGGGTCGTGAATACACCCTACACCCTCACGGCAATGTTCTTGGCAGTCGATCCTAGAAACCTCCTTTGGTTTGCATTGGCACTCTTGCTGATTGGGCCAAGCATGATCAGCCTCCTGGCTGCGATCGATCGCTTTGCAGAACGCAAAGACATCGATCCATCAAAAGATTTCTGCTACTTTTTACGAACCTTTGCCGTGCGCGGGTTTCTCTATTGGCTCATCGGCTGGCTGGGAAGTGTCATTGCGATCGTGGATATTCTGTTTGCGGTTCAATTTGAAAGTGGCAAATGGCTCGTTCCTTTCTTTCTTTTGTTAGGGATGCTTTCCATAGCTCTAAGTATCAACGCTTGGTACTTCCAAGTGCGTAATCCAAAAGCCGCTAAGAAAGATGTCCTGCGTACCGCACTTTTCTTCACTTTGAAAAAATGGCCTGTTAGTTTGTTAGCAACCTTTTTGTTTGTTGCCGTTTTTGTCGCCTTGATTTTGAAGCCGCAATTTGGCTTTACTCTTTTTCCAGTCCTTTTTTTCGGACTCCTTTATTTAAACTTACGGAAATTTCAGATAAAATAGAAAGAAAGTCGTCTACGAATAAAGGAGACGACTTTTTTTAGGAGAAAGGGGGGCTTGAAGATGGCAGAAACAGTCACACTTCAACCGATTACGGAAGAAATAATTGCTGAACTTTGGTCGATCAGCTATGGGCCTAAGGCAGATTTAGAATGGAAAAAATGGGACGGACCGTATTTCCAAGACCCCGTGTTGACGTGGGAAGAATTTCGAACGGGGTTTGGCGCTAGCTGTATCGACAACCCGTTACGTAAAGCGATCAGCTATCAAGGAAGAATCGTGGGGATCGCGACCGCTTACTGGGAAGACAATACCTTGCAGCAGTGGTTGGAATTCGGGATAGCCATCTATGATGCTTCCCTTTGGAATCAAGGGATTGGCAGCCAAGCAATTCGCCAGTGGATCAATGAGTTGTTTGAATCACAGCCTCATATCCAGCGTGTCGGTTATACCACGTGGTCGGGCAATCACCGCATGATGAAACTAGGAGAAAAGCTAGGGATGACCAAAGAAGCCCAGATCCGCAAAGTCCGTTTCTGGGAAGGCACCTATTATGATTCCATCAAGTATGGCATCTTGCGAGAAGAATGGGCACAGCAGAAGTGAAGGTATGGGATGCGGCAGCCAATGTCGTATTCCTTTTTTTATTACAAAAAATTAAAAAATTTCTAGCATTACAGACAATAACCATGTACTATCTCTATGTAATACTTTATAATAATTCCAATGTACAGATTAGAAATATTTTAAAAAAGTCGGGAATAGCGTTTGAAGTTCATTCTCAATTAGTCTAAAATAGTGAGAAAGAAAAGATACTGGAGGGAAAGAAATGTCAGTTTTAGAAATCAAAAATCTACACGTCCAAATCGAAGATAAAAAGATCTTAAAAGGCGTTGACTTAGTGTTAAAAACTGGAGAAATCCATGCCATCATGGGACCAAACGGTACAGGGAAATCAACCTTGTCCGCTGCCATCATGGGCAACCCGAATTATGAAGTGACAGAAGGGGAAATTTTGTTCGACGGCGAAAATGTCTTGGAAATGGAAGTGGATGAGCGGGCTCGTTTAGGTCTGTTCTTGGCGATGCAATACCCAAGTGAAATTCCAGGCATCACCAATGCGGAATTTATGCGGGCAGCGATCAATGCCAAACGTGACGAAGACGACAAAATCTCTGTCATGGATTTCTTGAAAAAATTAGATGAAAAAATGGATTTATTGAATATGCCAGAAGAAATGGCGGAACGCTATTTGAATGAAGGCTTCTCTGGTGGAGAAAAGAAACGAAATGAAATCTTACAATTGTTGATGCTAGATCCAACCTTTGCGATTTTGGATGAGATCGACTCTGGTCTAGATATTGATGCCTTGAAAGTCGTAGCAAAAGGCGTCAATGAAATGCGCGGCGAAGGTTTTGGCGCTTTGATCATCACCCATTACCAACGTCTGTTAAACTACATCACACCAGACGTGGTTCATATCATGATGGAAGGCCGTGTCGTGATGACCGGTTCGGCAGATTTAGCCAAACGCCTAGAAGCAGAAGGCTATGCTGGGATCAGTAAAGAGTTAGGGATCGACTACAAAGAAGAAGAAGCGTAAGGAGGCAAGGTAAATGGCAAAATTACAGGATTATCTTGAACAAGTCAACGTTTTTTCAGCGTTAAAAGAAGAGCCTGAATGGATGTTGGAATTACGCCAAGCAGCCCTTGCGAAAGTGGATGAACTTGCGTTTCCAAAAATCGAGCGGGTGCGTTACGAGCGTTGGCCATTGTTCAATATCGACGAACAAGCACTTGCTGGTGAGTACGCTTTGTCAGAAGAAGAAGTGGCAGGCGCAGTTCCCGCCTTTGACGCGATGGATAACCATCCGACCCTCGTTCAGTTCGATGACACCACCATCTTTGAGCAATTACCGCAAGAGTTGATCGACAAAGGCGTGATCTTTACCGACTTGTTTACAGCAATGAAAGAAGTACCAGAGTTGGTCAATCAATACTACATGACCAAAGCAGTGCCAATGGATGAAGACAAAATGACCGCAGCACATGCGGCGTTTATGAATAGCGGCATGTTCTTGTATGTACCAAAAAACGTGGTGATCGAAGAACCCCTTGAAGCGATTTTCTATCACAATGGCAATAGTCAAGCGCATTTCTTCAAACACATTTTGATCGTTGCTGATGAGCACAGTGAGTTCAGCTATTTGGAACGTTTCCAAACCAAAGGCGACCAAGCGAAAAAACTGTCTGGCAATATCGTAGTGGAAGTGATTGCCAAAGCAGGTGCGAAGGTCAAATTCTCTGCGATTGATCAGTTAGGTGTCAACATTACTACGTACATGAATCGTCGCGGCTACGTATTACGAGATGCGATGGTAGATTGGGCAATTGGAGTCATGAATGACGGCGACGTCGTGGCGGACTTTGATTCTGATCTTGTAGGCGAAGGCGCGCATTCGGAAGTCAAAGCGGTCGCCATCAGTGCTGGGCGTCAAACACAAGGAATCGACACTCGCGTCACCAACAAAGCACCGCATTCCATTGGCCATATCCTGCAACACGGCGTCATTAGAGAACGCGGCGTCTTAACCTTTAACGGTATCGGACACATTTTAAAAGGAGCCAAAGGGGCGGACGCGCAACAAGAAAGTCGTGTCTTGATGCTTTCTGATCAAGCCCGGGGCGATGCCAACCCAATCCTTTTGATCGATGAGCACGAAGTAACCGCCGGACACGCAGCCAGTGTGGGACGGGTCGATCCAGAAGAAATGTACTACTTGATGAGTCGCGGGCTGCGCAAAGCAGAAGCGGAACGTTTGGTGATTCGTGGTTTCTTAGGCTCCGTCTTGACCGCGATCCCAGTCAAAGAAGTGCAACAAGAATTGGTTGCCGTTATCGAAGGGAAGTTACTCGCATGATCGATGCCCAAAAAGTGAAACAAGCGTTTCCCATCTTGGATCAGCTCGTAAATGACGAACCATTGATCTACCTCGACAATGCCGCCACTACGCAAAAGCCAGAGGCGGTGCTGCAGGCGATCACCGATTATTACCATCAAGACAATGCCAATGTTCATCGTGGGGTCCATAGCCTCGCAGAACGGGCGACCCATTCCTATGAAGGCGCGCGGGAAAAAGTGCGCAGCTTTATCCATGCGAATGAAACGGCGGAAGTGCTGTTTACTCGAGGGACGACCACTGGTTTAAATTGGGTCTCCCGCAGCTACGGCGACCGTTTTGTCAATGAAGGCGATGAAATCGTGATTTCCTATATGGAACATCATTCCAATATCATCCCTTGGCAACAATTAGCAGCCCGAAAAAAAGCTACCTTGAAATATATCCAGCTGACGCCAGAAGGCACCTTGGACATGGAAGATGCCAAGAAACAGATCACTGAAAAAACCGCTATCGTTTCGATCGCTCACGTTTCCAATGTTTTAGGCGTGATCAATCCGATTGCGGAGCTAACCAAATTGGCGCATCAGCACCAAGCCGTCATGGTAGTGGATGGTGCTCAGGCTGTTCCACATATGACAGTTGATGTCCAAGCACTGGATTGTGATTTCTATGCCTTTTCTGGCCATAAAATGTGCGGACCAACTGGTATCGGTGTCTTGTACGGCAAACGGCAATGGCTGGATCAGATGGAGCCCGTCGAATTTGGCGGGGAAATGATCGATTTTGTCCATCTGCAAGAAAGCACGTGGAAAGAACTGCCGTGGAAATTTGAAGCTGGTACACCAAATATTGCCGGTGCGATCGGTTTAGGTGCAGCGGTGGATTACTTAACAGAAACCGGCTTAGAAAACATCCACGCCCATGAAGCAGACTTAGCTGCTTACGTTTTGCCAAAACTGCAAGCCATTGAAGGCTTGACCATCTATGGCCCCCAAGAAGCAGCAAAACGCACGGGAGTGATCGCCTTTAATCTAGCTGGCATCCATCCTCATGATGTTGCCACCGCTTTAGACATGGAAGGCATCGCGGTACGGGCAGGTCATCATTGTGCCCAACCCCTCTTGAGCTATTTGCAAGTCCCAGCGACTGCACGGGCCAGCTTTTACCTGTATAATACAAGAGAGGACGCCGATCGACTGGTTGACGCCATCAAGCTGACGAAGGAGTTTTTCCAACATGGCACTAACGAAATTAGATAATTTGTATCGACAAGTCATTCTGGATCATTCCAGCCACCCACATCATCGGGGCACCTTGGATGATTCAACGTACAAAGTCGAATTGAATAACCCTACCTGTGGCGACGTGATCCACTTGGAGCTCGCTGTCGAAGGAGACACCATCAAAGATATCGCGTTTACTGGCGAAGGCTGTTCCATCAGTACCGCCAGTGCATCCATGATGGGGGATGCGATTATCGGTAAGACACTAGCAGAAGCTGGTGAACTATCAGGCTTGTTTTCTGAGCTCGTCCAAGGAAACGACATTCCCCAAAGCGATCGCTTAGGCGATGCTTCCATGCTTGGAGGTGTGGCGAAGTTTCCTGCACGCATCAAGTGTGCGACTTTAGCTTGGAAAGCATTAGAAAAAGCCATTGCTGCCGACAGTACACAAGCATCTGTCAGTCACAGCCACGCCAATGAATCTGACACTGAAGAAACCAGCGAATAGACAACCGCACTACAAAAGGAGTGAGAACCATGGGTGTACCCGAATTAGAAGAATATAAATTTGGCTTCCACGATGACGTGCAGCCTGTTTTTAGTACCGGCGAAGGATTGACCGAAGACATCGTCCGTGAAATCTCACGGGTCAAGCAAGAGCCAGAATGGATGCTTGAGTTCCGCTTGAAGTCTCTTGAAGCCTTCAACAAGATGCCCATGCAAAACTGGGGCCCAGACCTGTCTGACATCGATTTTGATGCCATCAAATATTACCAAAAACCAAGTGATCGTCCTGCCCGTGATTGGGATGACGTACCAGAAAAAATCAAAGAGACCTTTGAGCGCATTGGTATTCCAGAAGCCGAGCGGGCATACCTGGCCGGCGCTTCTGCCCAATACGAATCAGAAGTCGTTTACCACAACATGAAAGAAGAGTTTGAAAAACTTGGCATCGTCTTTACCGATACCGATTCAGCCTTGAAGGAATACCCTGAGCTGTTCAAACAATACTTTTCAAAATTAGTCCCACCAACCGATAACAAGCTTGCTGCTTTAAACTCAGCCGTTTGGTCAGGTGGTACCTTTATCTATGTACCAAAAGGCGTTCGTGTCGATGTGCCATTACAAACCTATTTCCGAATCAATGCCGAAAATACCGGTCAGTTCGAACGCACATTGATCATCGTTGACGAAGGCGCCAGCGTCCATTACGTCGAAGGCTGTACCGCCCCAACCTATTCAAGCAATAGTTTGCACGCAGCCATCGTTGAAATTTTTACCCTAAAAGACGCTTATTGCCGCTACACCACCATTCAAAACTGGTCAGACAACGTCTACAACCTAGTAACCAAACGGGCCAAAGCCTTAGAAGGTGCAACCGTTGAATGGATCGATGGCAACCTAGGTGCCAAAACAACCATGAAATACCCAAGTGTGTATCTTGATGGCAAAGGCGCACGGGGCACGATGCTTTCCATTGCCTTTGCAGGTGCCAACCAAATCCAAGATACTGGTGCAAAAATGATCCATAACGCACCAAACACCTCCAGCTCCATCGTCTCAAAATCAATTTCTAAAGACGGCGGTGCAGTAAACTACCGTGGACAAGTCACCTTCGGCAAGAAGAGCGCAGGCTCTATCTCCCATATCGAGTGTGACACTATCATCATGGATGATCTATCGAAATCCGATACCATCCCATTCAATGAGATCCACAACAGCCAAGTGTCCCTAGAACACGAAGCCAAAGTCTCCAAAATCTCAGAAGAACAACTATACTACCTAATGAGTCGCGGCCTCTCCGAAAGCGAAGCAACCGAAATGATCGTCATGGGATTCGTCGAACCATTCACCAAAGAATTACCGATGGAATACGCAGTCGAATTGAACCGGTTGATTAGTTATGAGATGGAAGGCAGTGTAGGTTAAAACCTAACTATAGGCTAAGAACGTTGATATTATAGCGTTCTTGGCTTTTTATTTGCCTTCAATCTCATAAATGCTATCCGAAAAACTATCTATTTGTCAGAAACCTAAATAGTTTGCCAACTTCTGGCTGGTGTTTTCTGCTTGTTGCGGTGTAACATGGCTATAAATGTTCATGGTTGTTTTTACGTCTTTATGGCCTAAGCGCTTCTGAACCTCATTAATCGTTGCGCCAGCTTCAAACATAAGCGAACAAGCAGTATGTCGAAAACCATGAGGACTTATTCTTTTTAGAGTTAAGCCTTCTTTTTCTGCTTTGTCATAAATCCAATCAAGCCAATCGTTTACTACTTGCGGATAATATAAATCATTACTCATATTACTAAACATGAGCTGCTTTGCCTTTGAAGTATTAAACCCGAGTTTGAAATAATCTTCTTTTTGAATACTGAACCATTTTTGTAAAATTCGTATCGTTTCATCATCTAAGCTGATGGTGCGGTATGAATTTTTTGTTTTTGGTGTCTGTAAAACAACTTGATCGTATTCATCAATGGCTATCGTTTTACCTATTGTTAGTGTCTTGTTGAATATGTTCAAGTCTTTAATATAAAGCCCCAACGCTTCTGATTTACGCATGCCAGTAATAGCAAGTAAACGGAAGAAGGCATAGTATTTATAGTTGTCAAGCGTTTTAACGAATATCATAAACTCGTGTAATTCATCTTTACTATAAAAGTTAGGTTTCTTTTCCTCTTCTTTTTTGCGTGGAAGAATCGTCTTTTTCATGGGGTTGCTTTCCATTAATTCCATAGATACGCCATAATTCATGACCTGAGCAGTAGCACGTCTTATATAGTGATATTGCTTGTATTTGTCGTGCCATTCGTTCACACATTTTTGACAAAAAGAAACGGTTATTTGGTCTAGTTTTAACTTGCCGAATTTTGGCAATACATGACCTTCAATAAACCGTCTATTGGTGGCTACTGTAGAAGATTTAACGCTTTTTCGGTGTTGTTCCAACCAATCGTCATACAGCTCTTGGAATGTGATTGTACGTTTCTTTTTAGAGCCTTTTAGAATGCTTGCTTTCAATTTATCAAACTCAAGACTTGCTTCTGCTTTGGTGTCAAAACCCTTACGAGTGGTGACAATCTTTTTTTCTGTAATAGGATCAGTAGCAACATATCCACTGAATAACCATTTTCTTTTATTGTTTTTATCTTTATATTGTTCAAATTTTGCCAATATTATTCCCTCCTGGTACTGCTGGGGGCAAGTGATGGAGGTTAGTTTTAAAAAAATTAAGGTATTTGCATGTCGCCAGGTATTTCTTTGAATTCTAGAGAAGAAGAATACTTATCGTTACCTCTAATTTTAGATTCATTTTTAAAAGTATCAAAATTTAGTAATACTCCAGAGCCTTTGGCTTTCTTCTCTACTTTAGCAATTAAAGGTATTCTAGTTTTCCTTTCCATTATTCCAATATCAAAAAGTAAAAAATCAGATAACACATTTTCTGCCTCTTTTTTTAATGACTTATATATAGAAAACCAAGAATCGAATATATGCTGACATAAACTGATAGAAGCATCAGTATTTAGATTACCCAAGAAAGTATTTATATCACCAATTTCAAGCTTTTTACCGTGTTCATCAGTCCTATAAAAAGCAATCAGTAATGTCGTTATTTTTTTTTCTTGTTTGAAAGGATACGGAGAGTTTTGTCCTATATTGTCTATAGGGTAAACAACAAAGTTAAATTTTTTTCCGATTTTTTCATTTTCCATTAAGACAGCATCATAAGGAAGTGCTTGAGAAGGTTTGACCTCAATATAACCGTCTTCCCTAGCTTCTATGTCGTCATTTTCTGCTTTAATTAAGTTTTCTTTTGAAACGGTTGTTTTGAAAATGAACATATTTTGGTCTATTCTTTCACCTACTAATTCATCCAATGATACGTTCAAGTATTCCATCAGTTTCTCGAGGGTTTCAAATTGAACCCCCCGTGACTCGTTATTGTACATTGCCGTAAGAGCTGGTCTTGAAATCTTTGTTTCCGAAGAAACTTTGTTAATACTTAGATTTCTTTCATCCATTAATTTATCCAATTTAAAGTATAGCATTATTATCTCCTTTCTGAAGGTGTACATTACATTTTTTAGAAAAAATAGAATATACAGTTGACAGATATTCTTTCATGTTTTACTATGTATGTATAGTTTACAACATTCGTTAATATATGTAAACTGAATATTTTTTGAGGTAGGTGAATGCTAATGAAGTTAGAAGTAGATTTAAGCCCGACTATCGAGCAACAACTAACAGAAGTTGCTAGTCGTGTGTGGGCGGAAACAATGCAGCGTGAAGTTGAGAAACGGAATTATGGTGAGTGGATGGACTTAGAAACGACTTGTGATTATCTACAAGTATCACGATCCAATTTATCTAAATTTATCAAAGAGTTAAATTTTCCCGTTTCTACCATTAATCAAACAAAGCGTTGTAATCGAAAAAGAGTAGATGAATGGATGGCACAATTTGAAATTTAATTAGTCGCTGGGGGCAAGAGAAAGCCGGTTAGTCAAGTGGTAGTCACAATAGAATTACTAATTGGAGGATTGAAATGCTGAAATTAGTTTGGATACCTAAGAAGTACAAGAATTTTTCTGTACGTGAAATTGTAGAAGAAGCAGAAGGTATTTTGAAAGAGTGTAAGGAAGCTGAAAAAGAGAATGCACGACTTTACGCTGATCTAATTGTTCTTCAAAATCAAATAGCTAATTTAACCGAAGAACAAGCAAGAAAAAATTTAGCGGTCATGATCCCATGGCTAGAAAGTCAGTTTCCAAGTTTAAAAGAAGTGGATTAAAAAAACTATGGATGGGGAAAAGAAAAAGCCCTTGCTATCAAATTCTTGGCGGAATTAGCAAATGGCTACACGATAGGATATTTCCTATTATTCTTTTCTCTAGTATATCACAATTAGAGAATGGAGCGCACTTAATATGGAAAATATTTTAGGAATTGAAAATTTAGTTACTGATGCATTTAATGTTGACTTTGCTTTGAAGGGGTTTAAAGCTTTTTTTGACAATCAAATGTCGATGCAAGGAACTATTACTACAGAAGATTTAAACATGGCAAATGCATTGCTAGTATCTATTTTAGAGTTATCAGGAAGACATGCAGCTGATACTGAGGGTTACGCGATCAACTTGGAACAAGGAGGATCTAACAATGAATGAAAAGAAGTTACTGGCCAGTTCTAAGAACCTTGCAGCAAGAGTAAATGACTTAAAAATCATCGAGCGTCTTATCGAGAATATCGAATATTCACGAGTAACTGAAGATACATTTTCTTTAAATCAACAATTGGGAACTGGAGTGCTAGATGAAATAGGTGAAGCTTCAGAAAATATCCGAGGGCAAATACAAGCTGTCTCTGATGAAATTTATCCAGTATAGGAGGGGTATAAATGATGGAAATAACTAATAAATATATTGGGAACATGAATGTAGTTAGATACACGCCTGGAGAGTTTGACTTAGAAATGGGATTCGTTCTTCCTCATATAAAGAAAGTTTTCGTCCAAATTGGTGGAAAGCTTGATGACGATTCTGCACTTCACAAATGGCTTGCTGAAGTAGAACCAAAAAAACAGTAAGCGGAGGTGCTTCGAATGATTTATATAGGAAAAGTGCGGCCATCCATTATGGAACCACCAATTGATAAAAGCATTATTCAATTCTTTTCAGAATATACACCGATTAAAGTCAATGTTTCTGATGATCCTGAAGAACAGAAGAAATTAAAAACGATTGTAATTGATGGGTTCATAGCTGGTGAAATGAAGGCCTTGATACGAAAAAATGAAAATTTAATCAATCGAGATTGCCTAATTTTAGATTTAGATGATGTGACCGTATCTGAAATTGATTTGATAGCTGCCATCAAACAAAAACTAGCCAAGTTTGCTTATGTTCTTTATCCAAGTGTTAGTCATGGGTTAAAAGGCGTGCGTTATCGGTTAGTTATTCCAATGGATAAACCAGTGAATGAACAAGAATACAAGCTACTGATTTACTTCTTTTCAAATAAAATACTGGATGGCATTATCCACAATGCGGATCAGTCAAACCTTACCTGGTCGCAAATGCAGTTACTACCAGTGTTGACACAATATACTAAGCAAGAACAAATTATTGTCCATGGCGGAGAAAAATTATTTCCCATATCTGATGGCTTAGATGCCGCAAAACTTTGGCTGAAAGACTATAAGCAAGACACAGGAGGCGTAACTTCAAGAAAATTGTACAAAAACACAAGCCAATTCAAAAAAGGCGGGTCAAGATATAGGAATACAACGACCGAATTATTCGAAAGCATTGTATGCGGATGCGAAGAAGGAAACCGCAACAATCGCATTGCTCAAATCACAGGAGGTTTGCTAGCAAGAGCGGTAGACGTAAAGGCGGTATTCGAATTAGTTAAAGTCGCCAATCGATACTTTTCAGAACCGCTATCTGAAAAAGAAGTGGAGGAAACATTTTATTCGATAGCAAAGAAGGAGTTGGGAGCCAATTGAGTGAAATTATTGAGTTACAAGAATTACAAAAAAAGAAGATTGGCGAAGAAAAGAAACTGCCTTCTTGGATTTACACAGATGAAAAAGGAAACACTAAAGTAAATGCTTCTAAGTTAGGTTATGAAATTATGAACGAGATACCAATGATCCGAACAAATGGTTTGCTCTACGGTGCGAGGTTTGATAAAAAAACAGGATCATGGCGAATTGATAGTTTAAGCGACTTTTTAGACGGTTATATCACTGACAAATTGGAAGCTTTCAATAAGTGGAGCCAGCAAAAACTAGGCGAAACAAAAAAGTTCATCATGATTAAGATTTTTGACCCGACTATGAAAGAAAATCCTTTTAACAATAGCAAGCCGTATCTGGCCAATTTTAAAAACGGAACTTACAACATTAAAACTGGAGAATTGAAACCGCACGATACTAAAGACTATATTCTTCAAAGTCATGATTATGTTGTAGATCCGAAATCGAATTTGAAGCCAGAGAAGGCAATCGAATGGCTGCGAGATTTGACTGGTGATGAAAAAAGCGCACAGCATTTAATGGAAATCATAGGATACTGTTTCTATCGAAGTTATGCACCTTTTCAAACCATAACGATTTTGCAAGGGAGCGGCGAGAATGGTAAATCCACTTTCTTAGATTTTCTAACAAAAGTCATCGGTAAGGACAATACCAGCAATATGACGCTTCAAGAATTGGGTAATAAACAGAATCGTTTTGCTGGTGCCAACCTATTTCAGAAAGAAGCCAATCTGTTTGCGGATGTTGATTCCGAGTTTCTCAAGTCAACAGGGCTACTCAAAGCCCTCACTGGTGGGGATCGTTTATCTGCTGAGTTTAAAGGAAAAGATCACTTTATGTTTGTGAATTTTGCGAAGTTGATATTTTCAGCGAATGAGTTGCCAGCGTTCAATGACTTCACACACGGTTTTGAGAGGCGCTTATATGTAGTTCCTTTTGATTGCGTGATAGACGAAAGCTTTAAAACTAAGCACGACTTAAATGCTATCGAGAAAGAGATTCCACTATTCGCCACCTATTGCATAAGTATGTTTAAAGAAGCGCTAGACCGCAAAGAACTGACTGTATCAGACAAGATGAATCAAGCGAAAGATAAATGGTTGAAAGAATCGAATCATATCATGAGGTTCATTGAAGAAGTGTGCGAGGTTGACATGGAATCAAGTGAGGGAGATTCTTCTAAAATGATATACGAAGAATATAGAAATTTTTGTTTCAGGGAAAACCTCAAAGAACTATCTCAACCGAAGTTTACTAAGCAACTTGAAAAAATAGGGATTTATAAAAAGAACCCAAGAGTAGAAAATCAGCGAATGAAACGTTACATTCATTTGTTTTTGAAGCAATATATTTCGATCGAAGACTGAGTATGTGTCTGGAAGAAGTGAAAAATACCGAATCATCCGAACCGGTTTTGGAAAACGTTGGTATAGCAGTGTTCTGAAGTCGAACCAACCAAGAAAAAAATCGAACCAACCCGAACCAGAATTTTCTAACAAATGAATAGGTACTTAATGGTTCGGTATGGTTCGGTTTAGGTACTTAGTGGTTCGATAATAAACAGCAGTGGAAATGTTGATAAATCAGGGTTTTGTACTAACGGTTCGGACGGTTCGGCTATATTTATCTAAGGAATACACACGCAAAGAAGATAGGAGTGAAAACACTGAAAACCAATAAAAATGAAAGAAAATACCCAATTTTAATCGCTTATGATACAGGATCACAATATGCAGTTTGGTGTCCGTATTGTTCGAAATGGCATTTTCACGGAAAGAAAGATGGAATGAGGGTGGCGCATTGCACTAACCCACATTCACCGTTTAAAAAAACTGGTTACATTATCAAGTTAGCTACAAGAAACGATTTGGATTTCAAAAGTCATAATCTCTATCCAAATGACTATCCAATGTTTGAGGAAAATTAAAAAAATGAGCGGAGGCATGTAATGGAAGAACTTACGATTATTGAACAATCGGTACTTGAATTAATTCCGAGAGGGTTTGAAAGGAAAATTAAAGTACCAGATATATGCTCTATTATTGATCTGGACGAACGAGACGTAAAAGCAGTTATTCAAATGCTGCGAGCAAAAGGAGTGCCTATTGTTTCTGTCAGAGGATACGAAGGCGGCATGTTTATCGCTACCAACGAAGCTGAACGGACTATTGGTCTTCAAGCTTTCAAGAACCAATTTAAGAGCATGGAACAAACAATCACGAATATTGAGCAAGCAGATCTAAAAAACTGGCAAGAATCATTAAAAATTGCAAAATAAGGAGAATGAACAATGAGTATGGATAAAGTATATATTGATAAACAAACAAAAACAGTGGACGTTGAGTTACCTAAATATGGGGAAATCATCCTGATCGTAAAAGATGGTCAAGTAGTCAGATATGAGACGAAAACAACAAATAAATTAGAGTGAAAAAAGTGTTTTAAAAGCTGATATATCAACGTTTTATAAAGATTTTATCGCTCAAATATGGTATAATAAAGACAACTTAATAATAATATCTGATTAGGAAGAACCAACGGATATGAGACGAAAAAAGCCAGTAATATGGCAGACGTCTCGTGTCCGTTTTTTATTATTAGTTGTCCTTTGAAAACTGTATACTGCGGTTGCTGAAAAAGCCGTCCTAGATGATGACAATCCCAAGCTAGACCAACGATCAAAACCGCAACATAATAGAATACTGTTTTTTAGGAGGGAAGCATGGATAGTGAATACAATTTAAACCGCTATTTGAACATAGAGGCTTATATCAGAAAGCTGGAAGAAGAAAAACGATTAATCAGGCAAGAGCTTTATTGCCAAAGCCTATGCACAGGAATTGCCTATGATGAAATTGCTATCCATGCAAAAGCTCCCAAGATTGATTATTTAGTAGCAGATAACGTTGAAGCGTGTATGCTCATTGACAAGCGGATAGAGCGGTGGAAGTTTAGGCACAAGCATTTTATGCACTTCTTAGATGAATTGCCTGTAGCTGAACGTGAGAGCCTTTTAAAAGGGGCTGAAAGCCCATCTTTGAAACAGAAAGCACTCGATGAAATATACGAGATTGAAACAGCTATGGCGTTCAGATATGAATGGGAAGTGCCGCAAGAAAAGGTTGAATTAACAGACGATTTGTTTTCGAATATTGCACTAATGGCGGAGGTGTTTGGATAGTGGTTTATGATTATGACATTCGCCCAAAATGGATACTCACTCAATGGAAGGCCTTTGTGGTAAATAGAAATCATTTGAAAGAGGGGAATACAGCAGGATATGCTCGTTTGCTATTTACTGCTTTAAAAGAGCTGCCAAAAGAAGATGTTTTAATTCTTTCTGAGAAGTATTACGAAACTGAACAAGGTGCCAACTTTAGTTATATGCATAACGGTTATCGAACTTATATACCTATAACAGATAAGGTATTGGCTGACCGAAGAGGAATATCTGTTCTTGAATATCGAAAAATCAGGAGCAAGTCAGAGGCGAAATTACAGGCTATTCTCAATCGGTTGAGAAAAGAGTTTATCGAAATTGATGCTGACGAACTTGAGGAATACATTCTAGGCGTTGGGACTATTTATTTGAAGGATTATCAAATTATCGAGGGAAAGCGTGCGGATCCAGATTCTTATGTCTTCACGCAAGATAGATCCAAAGCGAAAAGATTCAAACAGGACTCTACACAGGGTAACCAGCTAAAGATGTACCTTCGATTAAATAAAATGGAACCTCGAGACGAGTATATAAAGTTTATTGATATATGGTTTGACTGATTAAGCAGAAAGGAAAGTGTAAATGACTATTGTAGAGATTATGAAGACACGCAAAATCAAACAGAAGCATTTGTGCGAAGTCACAGGGCTAAGTCCTGAACAAGTGGAGAATGCTCTAAATGAGGATCGGGATGGAGTGTTAGCTGATAAGAAGAAGTTAGTTTTGCTTAAAGGCATTTGTACCGCTGAGTTTAAACGCAAAGCAATGCTCACCTTGGTAGCAAAGAACACGAATGGGTTAGATCCTGATACTCGTAAGAAAGTAGAGGAGTTGGCAAATGAAAACAGAAGATGATTTCTTTAGCTATAGAGAATGGAAGGAATACCTTGAAGAACAACAAATGAAGCAAGAGCTGGAAGAAAATCCAGATGCTATTAAAAAGCTATCGCTGGTTGAATTAAATAAGCTGATCGAGGAAGACAGTACAAATGAAATTGCCATCGAGCGCCGCAGAGAGTTGTTGGCTCAATATAAGAAAGAACGAGTAACACAGATCAAAGAACCTAAGAAAACAGTAGTAAGTAAACTCAAAGAAAAAATCAAGGGAGCGAATCAAGAATGACAGTAGAGTACACAGTAACCACACCAGAGGTAAAAGAATTAAAAGAGATCGATATCAATATCAATGAGTTGGAGAAAGAGTTAGATAGTCTGGTTGAAAAGAGAGACAAGAAAGCTTCAGCAAAAGGAAAGTATAGCTTAGAGACATTCAAGGCTAACAAAGAAGCAAATAAGGATATTGAAGATCTTGAGAAGGTGATTGCCGAGGCGTACCAAGAACGTGCAGAGATCACCAATAGTATCTATCTTAATTATATCAATCAGTTGAAAAATGAAACCAACCGTAAAGAAGCTGCTTTATTGTCTGAAGCAAAAGAACTATTTGACAACAAAGGATTCGCTGAAGTAACTGCTTTACTGGGAACAGAAACTACTAGACTGTTCCAATTAAATGATCAGTTAATCAAATCGCATAACAGCTCAATGAAACAACTTATAGATGTGTTGGGCATTAAGAACAAAAACATATTGGAGAGAGTTCAACGAGAATACTACAAAGGAGGATGGGGCTACGCCTCAGTGTTGGGTTCTTATTTCCATGATGTTAAACGATCAGTGAGTAACTACTTAGATGAAATCATTAGACTGAATGGCATGCCAGATAATAAATTTGAAATTAAAAAATAAATTAAATGATTAACGGTGTGGGATTGATTTATCCCCCCGTTATTTTTATAAAAAATAAATCGGTTAGGAATCGGGGATGGAACTCCGAAAAACACACAGGACCATACACGGGAGGGGGGCAAACATTGAAAAAGAAAGCAAAAGAAGCACGGATAGCGGCTGAGAAAGAAAGACTAACAACATTGATGGACGGAGTACCCAGTAGTAGCGCTGAAGTAGTCAAAGGTTTGATTGAGCGAGTTTCATTTATGAATGTTACTTTGTCAGAACTTGAAGAAGATATCAATAAAAATGGGTCTATTGAACTTTTCAAGAATGGCAGCCAAGAATTTTACAAAGAATCGGCTTCAGTCAAGACATATAACACGATGATCAATAGATATACTGCTGCAGTTAAAGAATTGCTTAGATTGGTAGTCGAGAATGATAAAACAAAAATAGGAAGTCCAGAAGTAGATGAATTTATGAACTTTCTAACAACCAGAGAATGAGCGAGGGATAAAAATGAATAGATTAGAATTTTTGCGGGATAAGGCGGATAACATTTGGTATCAACACACGGTAAAAACTGACTTAGGAAAATCTTTTGAAACGATTTCTAATTTTAAAGAATTGCTTCGGAAGTTAAAAGCGATCGAGCGAGATTTAAGGCTGATCCAGAAGAAGAACAGTTCTAATCGAGAGTATATTAAAAGCTATTTTTCTTTGCTTTCTAAAAGAATGGAAATTTGTGCGTTCCTAATAAATGAATTTCAAGATAGAGATGAAGTAGATGGTGTGAAATACGATAAATTAATACAAGAAATGAAGAATAGGCAAGACGAATTTCTTGCAATCAGAAGACAGAAAATGCAAAGGAGATGAGAGTAAAATATGGCAGGAAGTGTAAGAGAAACCGATGTTGTCTTGAATTTCAAGACAAATGGAGAAGTCAATTACTCTAAAACGATCAAGGGGATCAATCGTGAAATGAACTTAGCAGCAACTGAATTCAACAATCAGATGTCTGCCATGGATAAAAATGCGACTGCAACTGAGAAGTTGACAGTTACCAAAAAGAAATTAGAAAACCAGTTGACGCTTGCTGAAAAGCGTACTCAACTTTTGCGTGAACAATATGAAAAATCGGTTGAAGAAACCGGCAAGTATTCAGCAGAATCTGAAAAACTTTATAAGAAGATGCTTGAATCTGAAACGGGTCAAAACAAATTAAAAGCCGCCTTGGATGAAACAAATGAAGCACTAAAAGAACAAGGTGATGTATCTATTGATACAGCCAAAAAGTTACAAAAAATTGAAGAAGCTGGCGAAAAGGTTTCAAATGTCGGCAAGAAGATGTCAGTAGGGGTAACAGCGCCGATTATGGCTGCTGGGGCTGCTGGTTTAGCTGCATTCTCAGAAGTTGATGAAGCTATGGACACTATTATACAAAAGACAGGCGCAACAGGCGATGTTGCTGATCGTTTGTCTACCTCGTTTGAAAATGTTGGCTCAAACACTCACTTAGAACTACAAACAGTCGGAGAAGCGATTGGTGAAGTCAATACTCAATTTGGGTTCATGGATAAAAAACTTGAAGATTCAACAGACTACCTATTGAAATATGCCGATATCAATAATACTGATGTCTCGCAAGCAGCAATTTATGCTAGACAATCAATCGAAGCTTATGAACTATCCTACGATGATTTAAACGATGTATTGGATGTTACTACCAAAACTTCCCAGAACACAGGACAATCAGTTGATGACCTTATGAAGAAGGCGATTGATGGTGCACCTCAAATCAAACAATTAGGATTGAGTTTCGATGAAGGGGTGACCTTAATTGGTAAATTTGAGCAAGCTGGGGTTGACTCAAGCACAATGTTAAGCAAGATGTCTAAAGCTTCAGTTGTTTACGCCAAAGACAATCTATCGTTACAAGACGGATTAAAGGGAACAATCGATTCAATACTGAATGCAAAAGACGAAACAGAAGCTTTGAGAATTGCTAATGAAGTATTTGGAAAAGGGTCAGATAAAATGGTTGACGCAATCAAACGAGGAACGTTCACCTTGGATGATTTAGCAAAAGTAGCAAAAGAAAGCGGCGGTACAGTGGCTGATACATTTGCAGAAACGGAAGATCCTATTGACGCGGCTAATCGTGCGATGAACAATGCAAAATTCGCTTTAGCAGACGTAGGTGAATCCGTCCAAATCAGCTTATTACCTTTCTTTGAAATGGCGATCGATGCTTTGAAGAGTTTCAAAGGCTGGTGGGATTCTCTGGATCAAGGTACTAAGAACTGGATTATTACACTCGCTGGTATAGCTGCAGTAATCGGACCAGCTTTGGTTGTCATAGGAACGCTTATGAGTTCCGTTACTAAGATCACCGCTGGGGTTAAAGATCTGGCCACTGTGTGGAGTGGGCTAGGCAAATTATTCGGATTATCTGGTGGATGGTTTGCCGTAGCTGTAATAGCAATAGCCGCATTAGTCGCTGGGCTAGTTTGGGCTTATAACAATGTTGAATGGTTTAGGAACGGTGTGAATGCATTTTTCCAAGGTGTTTCTGATATAGCGGTGGAAGTATTTAATTTTATGGGCGGATACATTAGCAATATTTTTGGAGGAATCATACAAAATTTCCAAAACTTTTTCGATGCAGGCAAGAGAATTTTCACCGGATTTATAGATTTTATAACTGGAGCGTTTACTGGTGATTGGGAACTAGCTTGGAAAGGTGTTGCAAATATTTTCGGTGGTATATTAGATGGAATCGCTGCTATGGCGAAAGCGCCAATTAACGGAATGATCGGCTTGATTAATGGATTTTTAGGTGGTTTGAATAATATCAAGATTCCTAAATGGGTACCTGGTGTTGGCGGTAAAAGCTTCAGTATTTCTACTTTGCCTTATTTGGCAGATGGCGGTCATGTACTGAATGGCCAAGCGATCGTAGGTGAAGCCGGACCAGAATTGCTTACGAACAAAAACGGCAAGACTACTGTTACTCCGTTATCAGACGAAGAAAAACGCAAAGGCATTGGCGGCAAAGTACAGCCTTCTAAAGTGGAACAACATATCCACATTGGGAATGTCGATGCGAATAACCCAAGCGAATTAAACAAAATGAACCGTAAATTTTACCGTGCAAGCAAACAGGCACTTGCCGGTGTGGGAGGTTAAATACAAGGCACCTAGCTTATCGGCTGGGTGTCTTTTTTTTGCAAATAAAGTTTGAATTACGTATGTGTAAAGAGGTATTATGTAATTGAGAAAGTGAAAAAATAAAAGAAAGGAGCTTTTATGCAACAATTTTTGGAAGCAAAGATACTTGTGCCAGAAGATTATGTGATCATTTCTAAGGTTGAGTATGAAGAGTTGCTTCAAGCGGATAGTTTAGGTCGGTGGATTACGTTAAAAGAAGTGCTTGATCGCATAAATAGAAAATATGATTGGTTTAGTCAGAAAGTTTTAAAAAACCCAAGGTATAGAAATAGAATCGACATTTCAAAATCATCTGAAGGGTTTGTGTATTACCCAGGGGAAGGCAATGACAAGTATCTTTTTTTGAAATCAAAAACATTGGAGTTCTTAGAGAAAAACTTTGCGGAGATTCTGAAAGAATAAAATATATTATAGCTTTCATATCAGGAGGTCAATATGAGACATCTTAAAGTACAGATAGTGATAGCATATACTTAATTGGTAATATCAATATAAAAAGGAGCTTATTATATGAAGATTGGCATGAGAAAACCAAGCATAAAGAAATCGATTTCCGCCAGAACTACAGGAAAAGCAAAAAGAGCAGTGAAAAAGTCTGTCAATCCATTGTACGGCAAAAAAGGGATGGGATTTGTTAAATCTCCTGCCAAATCGGTAAAGAACAAAATTTATAAGAAGACAACATTTAGTTTATGGGATTTATTTAAATAAAAAATCAAACTAGGAGATGAAATAGTGAAAATAAAATTGGGAAATCAACGTTTGATGGTTTTAAAAGAAGTACAGAAGTTAGCGGTAAATTATAGCAAAGAGTATTGGATAATTAATCCGGAAATCTTTAATAGTGATTTAACTGATGAATTTTTGTCTATGATTGGTGACAACGAGGAAGATTCAAGCCTGTTTAATAAAAAAAGAGAGTTAATCTCTTATTTAGAAGGTTTGAGTTATGATGATGTGCAATTCGTTCAGACTGCAATGTATGTTGGTAGAGACGGCCAAAGTAATATCGATGATCCTGAAACTGTTTATGACGAGATGTTTTCAGAATTAAACTGGAGCGGTGATAAAAGCATTGAGATACATCAAATATCTGAGAAAATTCTAAAGCTTGAAGAATACCTTGAGGAAGCGATGAAAATTCTATTTTAAAAATAAAACTCTTTGCCCAGGACCAATGAGTTTTTGAATACGAAAATGAATACGATTGGATATTTTTATCTATTGCTTATTGAGTAAATTACTCTTTTGAAAGAGTGTAGTAACAGTCAATTTTCATCATTAAAAGTTATTGATTTTCATTTGACCAATCCTGTACACCTTTTATTAATTAAATTCAACCAATTTATGACGATTTTCTAATCAATAATATCTATTACGTTGAAATAATGATAAAATAAAAAAGAAGAGTATTAGGCGCACTTCCCCAAGTTTTCACCGCCTAACTACTCTTCATAAAATATTGCACGCACTAACTAATTTATAGCATAAACTAAATTACTGCAAGTAATATGAATATAATTATGTACAAGCTTGCCTTAGCAAGTCATTTATTTACCAAGGAAATTTGATGAAGATAAGAAGAAAAAAATTATAGAACAATTGATTGCCCCCAGCTAAAAAAGCTATCTAAAAACTATCTATTTGTAAAAATAGTTGTGAATATATGGATTTTAGAAGATAACTTTTAGAGATTTTTTGTTGATATAACAGCATTTGTGCGTATTAAGATAGAAAATCGTTAAATGGAAGGGTCTGTGGGGTAATAGGTGTATACCACTACTTTCAGAGCTCTGTTGACTTGACTAGTATCTTACTGTTTTCCATTAAATAATGAAAAAGGAGTACTCTAAGGAGTGCTCCTTTTTGTATCTTCTTTAGGCTTATTGTTATTAAATTCCTTCAAGAAAAAGGTAGTAATGTCCAACCTAAAAAATATAGATTGAACATTACTACCTTTTTCTTAGAGTTTTATCAATTAATAGTTTTCCGAGTTCATAAATTGCTGTTAAAACTGCGATACAAAAAAGTAGTGCAGTATATTGTACAAGAAAAACTATGTTGAACCATAGCCCATAGACCATTGGGAAGACGACTAAAAGACAAATATATAATTCTATTTTTCGTCTTTTTCTTATTTGGAACCATCTTTCGTCCGTCAAAACTAAATCCCCTTTAAGTAAATTTAAAACTGTTAACCCGTATTCGATCATTGAATTTTGTGGTCAAGCAAGGGGTACCCTCAGCTAAGTATACGACTAATTGAGAGCCACCTAATAAATACTACCATATTAATTATTGGAATAATTTTATCGTAAGGTAATAGATTTAGAATATTCGGACTGTTTTCTCGTCCAAAAAGAAGTTGGCGAATCGTAGAAAAAAACTGATTGATAACGGTATCAATCAGTAAGAGCTTAAAACGATCGAAGATTAGTATTACTTAGCATCGTTTTCTTTAAAGTAGTCATCAATGTAATCCTTAATTTTTTCAAAGTCTTTAGTCAGAAAAAATTTAGAAGGAACTTTTATGATGGGGAGGTTATTTTCATTATCAAAAGGAGCGAATGGCTCAGGAAGGACCAAGTAATCAACAGTATCTTTATCTCTCAGATAATTGATTGAAACGTCGTAAAACGGTGAAAAATAGTCTTTGAGACAGGTGTCTCTTTGATAAAGAACACCTGGAGTTAACGGTGTGTAAGATAATCCATTGCTCAAAACTAAGACAAAACAAATTCTTTTCATAAAAAATCACCTTTCCTTTCGATTAAATACTAGCAGCATCTCAACAGTGAAGGATTCGTTATTCATTTGGTAAATCCATTTTAATAGACAAATGGATAAAATAGTGAGCAATAGAAAATGATTCAGTCGTTGGGTAAAAGGAAACCAGCAATCACAAGTTGTTCCTTTAAAAAACAAGAGATAGGAAAATACCAAAAACAATTATGATTAAGATTTCAAATGCTCTTTCTAGAAACAAATTGTTGCTTTTTAAAAATATTGTTTTCTTTTTATAAGGGAACCAAAATGACTGGCTTGCGTAGTCTGGCGGGTATACGGAATCTAAAAAGCCACTGATAAAAAGTAATGGAATAGCTTTGAAAATATTGTCATGGAAGGCTAAATAAATATAGTATGTTAACAAAGAAATTTGAGCGATCCGCAGATGTCTTAGGTTGGTAACTGTATAGTTCATCAAATCATCCTTTCGTAAATGATTATCTCATATTGAATGATTTGGTTAAATTAAAATTATAAAACATTTATTTATTTTAATGTTGAAAAATAAATTCTTTTGATTTAATAAACAATTTATAAATATCCTAAACAGAGGATGTTTAATGAATTGTCAAATGGGATTTTCAGCTATTTATTTTAGAACGTCTTAGAGAGGATTCGTTTGAAAAGAGTTTCAGGATAATAGGTTAGTCTATTAAATCATTAGCAAAGTATGACGTTGGACGAAATTAGTAGATTAATCAACAGCGATTTTTTTATATAATGGTTATTTTGCTAAAACAAAAAATTACCAATTTTGTCTTTAATGCTTTAAGAGCAAAATATGCAATGATATACTAAAATAAATAACCTTAATGGAATAGACACTAAACGGAGACTCTAAAATATGACCAACCAACTAATCATAGAAGATCATCATTTCAAGAAAGGTGAGCTATCTAGCATAACGACGGCATATATCGATCAGTACCCAGTCGTTTACATACTCTACAACCGAAATGAAAAGAAAAGACCTGTTGCGTACATTGGTCAAACGGTTCAAGTGAACAAACGATTGAAGCAGCACTTGAATAACTCTAAGCGCAAAGAAATTAAAGAAGTCTTACTGATTGGACATGAAAAATTCAATCAATCAGCGACCTACAATATCGAAACCAATTTGATCAATCACTTCATTGGGGATGAGCAGTTTCAGTTACAAAATGTCAGTCAAACAAGACAGGTGCAGATGCATCAGTATTATGAAAAAGAGTATTATGATGAAGTGGTCTTCCAAGAGTTATGGGAAGAATTGCAAAGGCGGCAATTGGCGAAGCACTCAATCGATACGATTCGCAACAAAGATGTATATAAATTATCCCCTTTTAAAGAACTGACGCCAGAACAGTTAGATATAAAACTTGAAATCATTGAGTACTGTAAACAAGCGATTCAGCAGGATGAGACACAAAAAGTCTTGATGATCGAAGGAGAAGCTGGAACGGGAAAGAGCGTCCTTTTGGCATCTCTCTATAACACCCTTCAAGACTATACAAAGTCAGAGCCTGTATTCAAAGGCACCGATAACTATTTGTTGGTCAACCATTCAGAAATGTTAAAAACCTATCATACAATGGCAGAAAGTTTGCCAAATTTAAAAAAGAATCATATGTTAAAGCCAACTTCCTTTATTAATAAAACAGATAATCAGAAGTTGCACCCAGACATCGTTATTGTGGATGAGGCCCATTTGCTTTTAACGAAGAAAGACAGCTATAACAGTTTTCACTATGAAAACCAACTAGAAGAGATTATCAAGCGAGCAAAAATCACGATTTGTATCTTTGATCCGAAGCAAGTATTGAAAATCAAAAGTTATTGGGATCAGGACAAATTGGATCAGTTTCAGAAAAGGTACAATGCTTCTCGCTTTAATCTAAAAGATCAATTAAGAATGAAAAGTAGTCCACAAATTATTCAATGGATCGATGATATCGTAGAAAAACGTGTAACACCGATTCCAGAATCGACAGCATCTTTTGAGCTTCAGATTATGGAAACCCATGATGCGTTGAAGAACAAAATCTTTTCTCTCGATAAAAAGGAAGGGCTGTCACGGATCATCTCAACATTCGATTATGTTCATAAAAAAGACGGAGCTTCTTATCTTGTAGACCCTGGTGGGATCAACCTGCCATGGAATACGACCGACACGAAGCGAACATGGGCGGAGCGACCAGATACGATCAGTGAAGTCGGATCAATCTACACCGTCCAAGGGTTTGATTTAAACAATGTAGGAGTCGTCATTGGCCCTTCCGTTGATTACGATCCAGAGACCGACCAGCTTGTCATCGATATTGATAAATATGAGGACAAAGGGGCGTTTACGGGACGTGACGATATGAACCAAGAATTGACGAAGAAAGCCAAAGAAACGATCATCCTTAATTCATTGAATGTATTAATGAAACGAGCAATCAAAGGGCTTTACATCTATGCAATCAATCCCAATCTCCGCCAAAAACTCTTAACCCTACAAAATGAAAGGAGCCAGTCCTACCATGCAAAACCACCCCTCTTCAATGGAACGGATCAATAAATTCCGAGATGATCGCAATTGGCGACAATTTCATAATGAAAAAGATCTAGCTATTTCTATCTCCATCGAAGCCGCCGAATTGTTGGAGACTTTTCAATGGAAAACACCTGAAGAAGCCACTCAAGATTTCGAACATCTAAAAGAAGAAATTGCCGATGTTCTGATTTATTCTTATATGTTGGCAGACAATTTGGGTCTTGATATTGATGAGATCATCAAAGAAAAGCTGGAAAAAAACAACATGAAGTATCCGGTGAAAGAAAGTAAAGATTCGAAAAAGAAGTATAATGAATTGTAACAAAAAAGAAGCAAGGACGCTGCAAGTTCTTGCTTCTTTTTTTTTGATGGAATAGGAGCAACAACGGCTTTCTGAATTTATCAGTGATTGGTTACGAACGTCAAAAATCTGTCATAATTGAGAAAGTTGAAGATAACTTCAAATTGGTTATAATTTTTCGGAAATTTGAAGTTATCTTCAAATAAGCGCAATTTTTTATAAAAATGAAGTTAGACCTAGTGTCTGCTAGAGCAAAAACAAGAGTATCCTATCCGAAAATGAAGGCAAGGTCATCGGGAAAAAATCGGCAACAATGAAGGTCATTTTCTATCAAAAATATTTCTCCCCAAAAACCTAAAAAACCTATTGCTCCTCAAGCTCACTTACTGTATAGTAAACAAGAATATTTCATGAAAATAACCAAAAATAACTAATTAAAAAGACTTTGTTATTGAAAATTGCGATTAAACGATGCCGCAAACGGAATGTAAGAAGGAGAAAACAATGACGTATCTAACAAACAATCTTGTGAATTGCATGATCACTTTAGGGTTTATCTTCATCCATCTATCTTCAAATGTTATCTCATCCAGAAAACTAAACGTGCAATACATGAGCTCCTTTGCCGCTGGGGTAGGGATCTCCTATGCGATCGTTCATCTATTGCCCCATTTGGCTTATTTTCAAACGGTGTTGATCGATGAATTTGGCTGGGATTCGGGGATTTTTTATAGTCATGGGGTCTATGGCATCGTTTTGTTTGGCTTAGTCTTCAGTTACGTGATCTACAAAATCGATGAGCGGACGTTTATGGTGTTAGAAAAGAAAGACATCACCAGTGCCAAAAACGCCTTTTTTTGGTCGGATATCGCTTTTCATGTGATTTACAACATTATGATCGGCTATATCGTGATTGCCAATACGCTATCAGAGCGTTTTTACATTTTGACCTACTTTATTGCTTTTGGTTTGCATTTTCTTATGAACGATTGGCTGCTCTATCACCATCATGGTGCCCTCTATAACAAATATGGCCGCTTTGTGCTTTCCTTCAGTATTTTCGCGGGAGCTGCGTTCTCCCTCTTTGTATCATTGCCCTACTATTTGGTGGTCATCATTGAAGCCTTGATCACCGGCGCTTTGCTGGTGAATATCATCAAATTTGAGTTACCTAATGAAGGGGAAGGCAGTATTCGTGGGCTATTGGTAGGCACGATCTGCTCTGGAATTTTGTTTGTATTCGTCTAGCGCGAAAAGGAGGACTGAATCATGGATGATTCGGTCCTCCTTTTTTTATAAATACGCAAAGTAATTACTATTTTCTATTTCAATCGAACAAATCACAATAGTTTTTTATTTTTTTGACCATTATTTACAATTTTGTTGCAATGTTCGCTTGCTTTTCCCAAAAACATTCTATAAAATGTAAGCGAATAGAAACCAAAAAAATAGGCACCTCGTATCTCTGCGCCAACAGATTTACGAGGCCCTGATCAGTCACTTCTCTAAACAGGATGACCAATCAAGTTGCCATAGTTGATCGCCAAAGGCATCAACGTGTTTATTGTACCCGATTTCCTTGTCGATTTCTAGTAGATTCAGGCAGGTTTTTGGGCAAAAACCGTGGGATGCTGGACGCTTATTTTGCTATGCCAAAGGCATTGGACAATCTTGTCCAATGCCTTTTTTGTCGTTTGAAACGGTTCATGCGCAGGATCGTTTGCGGCAAATAACAGGTGTGAAGATCAGTTGAGGACAGTCGCATGGAAAATAGGCAGTCATAGTTGAGAAATCCAATGCCATGCGTTCTTACTGTGTTCATAGAAATAGCGTTCTGGCGATCAGCACTTCAATCCTAGGTTCTTGAAGGTGGCAAGCCTTGGTTTCTATTCACACTTCGAAAAGATACCTGAAAGCAATCTGTCAGCGTTCTTTTAAGGTTAAGGAGGAAGCTTATGAAGGATTCGTTAAAGAAATTTATGGAAGAAAAAATGCTGCCATGGGGAATGAAAATTGGCGGTGAAAAGCATCTAGTTGCCATCCGTGATGGACTTGTCACCACGATGCCTTTGATTATTATCGGTTCCATTTTTGTTATTTTATCTAACGTTCCATGGGAAGGCTTTAACCTATTTGTTACGAGTATTTTTGGCGGGGAATGGCGCAGCAAATTAGACTTTGTCGTACAAGTGACCTTTGGTGTGATGGCGCTGTTCAATTCCTTTGCTATTGCGTATAGTTTAGCAACCACTTACCGCGTCAGCGGTTTATCTGCCGGTGTATTGGCAGCTTCGGTTTTTCTTTTAGTCACTCCGATTGAAGATGGCGGCATTCAAATGTCTTATCTTGGTAGCCGCGGGCTGATCGTAGCAATCATCACTAGTCTAATCACGGCGGAGATTTTCCGATTATTCGTACAAAAGAATATCGTGATTCGCATGCCAGAAAACGTTCCCCCGGCGGTCAGTCGCTCCTTTATTGCATTGATCCCCTCATTCTTTTGCCTCTCGCTTTTCTGGGTGATTCGTTTATTAGTGGAATCATTCGGCAACACGAATGTTCATGATCTGCTGTACAGCCTTGTGGGACAACCACTATCTATCATTGGCGGAGGCTTTGTAGGCGGTCTGTTTGCCATTATGTTTACGTCATTGTTTTGGTCAGTGGGTATCCACGGGTGGGACTTGGTCTTGAGCGTCTTGCAGCCGACATGGATTCAAATGATCGATGAGAATCGAATCGCTTTTCAAAACGGCGAAACGATTCCGCATATCATCAATTATACCTTTATGAATACCTTTGTCTGGATTGGCGGTAGTGGGGTGATTTTGGGCTTAGCGATCTTGCTATTAGTCAGAAGTAAAAGCAAGTATTTAAAAGAGTTGGGGAAACTCGGATTTCCATCAAACCCATCATGTTTGGATTGCCCGTTGTCATGAATCCATTGATTTTGTTCCCTTATATTCTGACGCCGGTCGTTTGCTATATCATCTCTTATACGACAGTTGCCATGGGGATCGTCCAACCTGCCGTCGTTTTGGTGCCCTGGTCGATGCCGCCAATCATCGGCGGTTATCTAGCCACAGGCGGACATATTTCGGGGGCAATCTTACAACTGGTGAATCTGACGGTTTCTATCGCCATCTATTATCCATTCTTCAAAATGCTGGATAATCGGACATTAGCCAGTGAACTCGGTTCAGAAAGTGAGGAGTAAATGGAGACAAAACGATTATTGAATTGCACGGCAGCTGATTTTAAATCATTTGATAAAGACCAGCTATTGGAAAGTATCCGAGGAAGTGCGGGGCGGACGATCGTAGCAGAAAATGATGTCCAAATCGATCCGATGTCTAGAGGAATCACCAATGCTGAATTCGTCGCTGCATTTGGGGCGGATTTGATTTTGCTGAACCTATTTGATTGCGAAAACGGCGCTATCAAAGGATTACCGACAACGGATGACCCCATTCGCTTTTTGCAATGCTTAACGGGGCGGCCTATTGGAGTCAATCTTGAGCCTGTCGACGATTATGCGGAGCAGATGGAACAGCTGACAACTATCGCTACTGGGCGTTTGGCAACAAAGAAAAACATGGCTCGTGCAGAAGCACTTGGATTTGATTTTATCTGTCTGACAGGAAATCCTTCCACTGGCGTTTCAAATAAAGAGATTACAGCGGCAATCAAACAAGCAAGAGCCATTTTCTCTGGGATCATTATTGCTGGAAAAATGCACGGAGCTGGTGTCAATGAACCCGTGTTAGATGAAGAAATTGCGTCTGCGTTCATTCAAGCTGGAGCCGATGTTATTCTTGTACCCATTGCGGGCACGATTCCTGGGCTGAGTGAACAACATATGAGTGATCTAGTGGCCTTTATCCACCAAAAAGGGAAGTTGGTCATGGGCACCATTGGCACTACACAGGAAGGTGCAGATAAAGGTACGATCCGTGCCTTGGCATTGACTAGCAAACGTGCCGGCTGCGACCTTCATCATATCGGAGATGCAGGTTTTTCTGGGACCGCTGATCCCGAGAACATCTTGCAACTATCCATCGCCGTCAGAGGCAAGCGCCATACCTATCACCGAATGGCCATCTCAGTGAATAGGTAGGTGGAACAAATCGGCACATGCCTATGAAATGCAAGAAGTGTTAGAAGAATTTTTCGTAGACTAATGAAGTAAGACCGAAACAGAGAGGAAGTCTGCTGTTTCGGTTTTGTTTATGTATGTAACCTACATAGTAAGTCTTTGAAAATGAAAGAAAGCAATTGGTTTTTTGTTTTCCTAAACGAAATCTATATTTAATAAACGAATTGGCGAGCAGTTGTTTTCTAAAGTACCTTTGATTAAAATAGGCACAGCAGCTATCATATACTAACTAAGCAAAGGAGTATGCTACATGCTAACAGGCAACAAAGTCACTTTAACCCCTGCGGAAATCAAAGATAAAGAAGCGGTCTATCAATGGTGTTTTCACTCTGAAACCACAAAATATCATTCCGGACCACCTTCTTATCCTAATGCACCGATCGCCACTGAAGCAGAGTTTTTTGAGGACTATCAAGAGTATTACTTTACTGGTGCCCAACCGCAAGATGGCAGAGGCTTTTTGATTCTACCTGCAGGTGAACCGATTGGCTTTATTAGCTACTCCTCATTTCATCTAAAAGACGGCATAGCAGAACTGGATATCTGGTTGAATCGGGAAATTCATTGCGGCAAAGGATTTGGCACCGATGCGATCGTCACCCTCGGTGATCATTTACATGAAACATTCGGCATTCAAAAATTGATGATGCGACCATCGAGAAAAAATATTGCTGCAGTCAAATCTTACGAAAAGGCTGGTTTTACGCAATCTTCCCAAGACCTTGCTGACTATTTGTTGGAAGAGTATCTTGATTTATATGCCGAAGGGGATTATGGGGCAGAAGAAACGGTGACATTGATCAAAACGTTTCCTTCAACTGCATTGAGCTGATCTATAACAGTCGGCTTCAAACGGTTAAAGGTTATTTCATGAAAACAGTCCATTTCACTTTGCAAGCAAGGGGAAATGGACTGTTTTTTTACCTTTTAGCAATTTAAGGTCATTCAAAATACTCGTTCTTCGCTCTGTCTTCTAACTTCGTTCGCACGCTAAATTCCTTTCTATGCAACAGTTATCGAAAAATCGCATAAGCCCTCTATCCTTGCTATTCCAGCATTTAGAACAAAACATAAAATAAACATAGTTTTTTTTCAAAATTCCGAGAAACAGCGAGAATGTTTGTGCTATAATGGTCGCTCACTGAAAAAATTCAACAGAATCTGGGAGGGTATAGCATGCAGGAATACATTACGATCCACAACGCCAGGCAGAACAATTTGAAGGGCTTTGACTTGAAGATTCCCAAAAGAAAAATCACGATTTTCACGGGTGTTTCTGGTTCAGGCAAGTCATCGATCGTCTTTGACACGATCGCACAAGAAGCAGGTCGACAGCTGAATGAGAACTTTTCGAAATTTGTCCGCAACTTTTTGCCTAAATACAGCCAGCCCGATGCGGATGCCATCGACAATCTTTCGATGGCGGTAGTAGTTGATCAAAGCCGTTTAGGCGGCAATTCCCGCTCCACATTAGGGACGATCACGGATATCAATCCCTTGATCCGCTTGCTTTTTTCTCGTCTTGGTCAACCGTATTTAGGTCCTGCATGGAATTTCTCTTTCAATGATCCTCATGGGATGTGTCCCACTTGCGAAGGGATTGGGCGCATCGTCGGCTTAGATTTATAAAAGGCACTGGATCTTGAAAAGTCCTTAAACGAAGGGGCGATCCTGCTTCCTGGCTATAAAGTCGGCTCTTGGCTGCTGAAGTCTTTCACCAATACGGGCTTTTTTGATAATGACAAGCCATTGAAAGAATATAGCGAAGAAGAAATGAACCGCTTTTTGTATGCCCAAGGAGAAAAAATCGATTCCTTGTATATGGAAGGGATGAGTTCCACCTATGAAGGCTTAGTCGCTCGTTTTAATCGCTCCAATATCAAGGGTGGCAATGAAAGCTCCGCTGCTACCCAGAAGAAAATCGCTTCTTTCATGAATGAGCAGAAGTGTCCTGACTGTCAGGGAAAACGATTCAATCCACAAGTACTCGCGTGCAAAATCGCGGGCTATTCGATTGCGGACTTTTTGGCGATGCAAGTGGATGAACTATTGACGGTTCTTCAAGAAATCTCGGAGGAGAGTGTCCAACCACTGCTTCAAAACATCCAAGCGAGAATCACTGATCTAATCAATATCGGGTTGGATTATGTTTCCTTAGACCGTGAAACGACGACCCTTTCTGGTGGGGAAAGTCAGCGGGTAAAAATGGTCAAACACTTGTCTTCTAGCTTGAACGATGTGATCTACATTTTTGATGAACCGAGTATTGGGCTGCATCCGAGGGATGTCCATCGATTGAATGAATTGTTAGTCAAACTACGGGACAAAGGAAACACCGTCATCGTAGTGGAGCATGATCCAGATGTCATTAAAGCAGCTGACCATATTATCGATGTTGGTCCTAAAGCGGGGAAAAATGGCGGCTATATTACCTACGAAGGAACCTTTGAAGGATTGCTGCGCTCAGATACACTGACTGGCAAAGCATTTGGACAGATGGTGGACTTTAAAGAAGCACCTCGCCAGAGTCAGCAGGTTATCGAAACGAAAAAATCGACGCTGCATAACTTGAAAAATACAGCACTGCGGGTGCCATTAGGAGTATTTACAGTGGTGACCGGTGTTGCTGGTTCTGGAAAGAGCAGTTTAGTGAACGGGGTTTTTGCTAAAGAATACCCCGAAGCCATTACGATCGATCAATCAGCGGTGGCGGGAAATATCCGCTCCAATCCAGCGACCTATTCTGGGATCATGAATGACATTCGGAAGTTATTTTCCCAAGAAAACAAGGTCTCAGCAGGTCTTTTTTCCTACAATTCCGAAGGCGCCTGTGAAACGTGCAAAGGCCACGGTACCATCAAGATGGAACTGTCCTTTATGGATTCCGTCGAGGTTTTGTGTCAGGCCTGTGGCGGCAAACGGTTTAAAGAAGAAGTCTACCAGTATCGCTTGAAAGGCAAGTCGATCGATGAAGTCCTTGCCATGAGCATCACAGAAGCGGTGGAATTCTTTGAGGAAAAAGCGATTCAAAGAAAACTAAAACAGATTTTGGCTGTGGGACTAGGATACATGACCCTTGGACAGCCATTGAATACCTTGTCTGGTGGTGAATGCCAGCGACTGAAGTTAGCAAAAGAATTAAGCAAAAAAGGCAATATCTACATTATGGATGAACCAACAACCGGATTGCACATGGCAGACATCAAGAGCATTTTGGCGATCATCGAACGGCTAGTGGAAAAAGGCAACACGGTGATCGTGATCGAACACAACCTTGAGGTCATGAAAGCAGCGGATTGGCTGATCGATGTCGGCATTGATGGCGGGATTCGCGGTGGCGAAGTGTTGTACGAAGGGATTCCAGAAAAACTGATCGAGTGCCAGTCCTCGATTACTGCCCAGTATTTATTTTAATGAGAAAACCAAAAAAGCCGCAAGCAGCTCTTTCATCGAGCGCTGCTTGCGGCTTTTTTTCTTTTTCCTCCAGCAAAAAAGAATATGATAAGTCTAAAAAGTGAGTTTCTCCTCGTTATTTTTTTCATTTTTAGTAGGTTTTTTGATTAAAAATATATAAATTTGAGTATATAATTACCAAATAGTGTGCTATTTATGTAATAGTATAGAAAAGAATTTCTTGAAAAAAAGGAGTGGGATGAATGAGAGAGTTGCAATTGGCCTTCATCAGCAACCGTACGACCGCGCGCTTGTTTCGGCTGCTGAGTACGATTGAGCGAGACCGTGTGTTCACGATTGGCGACTTAGCAGAGCGCAATCAGGTGACGCAACGAACGATTGCCAATGATATCAAATACATGAAAGAATATTTTGGGAACAGTATTGCCCTCGTTTCGGGAAATAGCGGGTTTGTTTTCGAAGAGAAAAAGCCAGCAGACTATCAAAAAAGAAAGCAAAGCTTGTTAAAAAATGAATGCTTATTTGAAATTATCGGGAATATTTTCCATGGCAAACTATCTAAGGTGGATGAGCTGGCACATCATTATCATTTTTCAGAGAGTACGTTTCGGCGTCTACTCAATCAGCGAAACCCTATTTTAAAAAGCTATGGCTTGCAGTGGGCATCAAATCCCTTAACGATTGAAGGAAGTGAAGCCAACTTGCGTAAGTTTTTCAAAGATTTTTATTACGAAGGTGTGGAAACGATCTATACGTTGGTTCCAGATCAAGCCTTGCATGACTTGATCTTAGGTCAATTGGAGGACAAGTTCGGCTATTATGAAATCGGATCTGGGGCGACTCCCGCAGCGTTTTACTACACGTTTTATATTGCCATCAAGCGTGCGAGCCTCGGCTATCGTATCACTATGCCGAAAGAACTGGTTAGACAGGCGTATAAAGGGAACAGTTTTTCCAAGCTATACGCACTGAAGGAAGGCATTGAAAAAATCTATCAGGTTCAGCTGCCCAAAGAAGAATTCGCTTGGATCTACTTAGTCACCTTGTGCAAGCGAACCTTGGATCAAGAAGAACGAGAGGAAAAATTTTACCAACAATTTCATCAAGGCGAAGCCATCACAACTGTGACGGACTTGTTTCTTCAAAACCATGATGTTCCCCAAGCACAAGCCAAAACGGTTGCGACTTTTTTACGTTCTTTCTTTTTATCGAGAAAAATTAACCATGCGATTGCGCCGGTTTTGAACAAGGAAATGGATGATATCAAAGAGGTGATCATGCGTTCCAACAGTGAGAGTTACCAAAAGAACTTACAATTTCTTAAGGAGCAGAGCAAAAAACTCTCTTTGTCTACTGCCTACTTAGAAGACATCTGTGTCAGTTTAACGATTTATAGCGAGCTGATTTTCGATTATTATGCACCAGCAAAAACCATTTATTTCCTCTTAGAAGGGGATCATTTTGTGTGCCAGCATATCCAAACAAGAGCGATCCAGCGATTTGGCAGCAAGCATAAATTGACGTTTGTTCAACTGCAATATTTAACAAAACATACGCTTCATGCTGCCCATATCGATTTGATCGTGACCAATTATAATCGCTACCTCGTTGATTATAAAGTCAAAACAGATTACTTATTGTTAAAATCTCTCCCGGATGATCGCGATTGGGAACACCTCGAAAGGAAAATAAATCCCCATCAAAAACCGCTCTTTTAAACCAATTGCTGTGCTGTTCACGCGTTTAAATAGGTATGTTATTTATTCATCTATTTCAGGTGTTTATGAAAATAATGATTTTCCTTTGAGAAACGAGCACGCTATTCTTAGTTTAGTAAGGAACACGCGTGTCATACTTACAAATAATTTGTCCCAATAACCTTCGTTTTTGAGAATGCAGAACTCGTATGTAGTTATTATTTTATGAAAACTTAATCTAACAACTTTCTCCAGACATTTGATTCATCAAAATGTCTTTTTTTGTCGTTCCCTCAAAAACGAAGAATATTGAGATAGCTTTGCGTGAAAAAGCAAGAAGCTATTCCCTAGTTTTCAGCTTTCTTAACGCAATAAAGACTTGAAGAAAGGAGGATATGATGAAATTACTTACATTGTTTTCGGCCGTATTACTACTGAGCAGCACGGGCGTCAACACGACGATGGCATTCCAGCAAGTTGCTTATGCAGAAACAGAGTCACTTTCTGAAGGGACGCAACAATCTTCTGGGGAGGAAACCAATAATTCTGCTGATCAATCGGAAACGCAAGAGTCAACCGAGCAAAGCAGCGAGGAACAAACAACCTCTTCGGAAGCCACCGATGATTCAACGATCGCTAGCCAAGAAGAAGTAGAAGAAACTGAAGCACTGCCCGAAGCAGAAACGCCAGACAGCTCAGAAGATGAAGAGGAGCCTGAATCTGAAAACGAGCAAGTCGAAGGGTTCGATGCAGAAGCTGCAACCATCCAACTGACTGTAGCAAGTGAGGCGCAATTGCGGGCAATTTTACTTGGCGAACCCTTCACCGATGAAGAGGGCACGGAGTATCGTTACGAAGAAATCGCCAATGAGCAATCGCTAGTGCTTACTTTTGCCAGCAACTTGGCATTAACTGAGCCAATCAGTGGGATCCAACGGACGAACGTTACTTTTCGTAGTCAAGAGATGCCTGTGATCGTTTCACAGACGGCAGCCGAGAACCTGATGCAGTTTGCGGCACCCGTTCAACTGACTTGGCAAGGGGTGCAGCAACAAGGCATCCAGTCAGCGCAAGGGCTGGCTCAAACAACTGGGGCATCAACGATTACTTTTGAAGATACCCAACTGGAGCTGACCACTACCGCAGGTCGCGTGGTGAATAACAACCAAGCACAACTTCATTTCAAAGGAACCAATGTGGTGACGACAGCGACGTCTTCTATTCCAACCTTATTCACGGCGGAAAGGCTTTTGGTTGAAGGGCAATTGACGATCAATCATCGCTCCTCAAATGCCACACCGATTTTTGAAATGAACCAAGTAGCAGTCGCTAGCCAAGCTGAAATTTCTGTCACTCGCAGTACCAACAGCAATACTGGCACCGTCTTTCATATGACGGGTACCACAGCAAGCCTTGATTTTGGTCAAGGAAGTGTGACGACGATTCGCCAATCTGGTGCAATGGTCTCCTTGCCAAATGCCAATCAAGACAGCCGATTGACGTTAGCCACAGGGGCAACTCTGGATGTCGGTACAGGAAAAGGACTTTCCGGGAACTCTACCAGTACGTTAGGAGAGATACGGTTACAAGCAGGTAGTCAGTTAAAGCTATCTGAATACGGGACGGTCAGCGGGACGCCTGCCATCAATGTCGGACGCCGCTTCGTCGTTGAAAATAGTACCGCAGACCAACCTACCATCATTGAAGGAACGCGGACGGGCACAACGACCGGGGCATTTATTCAACTTCGAAGTGCGAATTCTGCCATCGATTTGGGGGAGCACACACAAACCAAGGTCTCGCAGCATGGACCGATGTTTACAGGGGTGGCGAGTTCCACGATCGTGATCCAAGACCACGTGAAAATGAACAATCAGCATAGCAACGGGTTTAATGGCAACATAGCCGTCGACAGTATTTCGATTGGTGATCAGGTGGAAATTGCCATCAGTGAACCTAGTAATGCCACTGTTGGTCAAGCGTATCGCACCTTTTTCGCAACGTCTTCGGTTCAAATCGGCAGTCATACAACAATTGACGTACCGAGAACGCGAACGACCTCTTCAGCAAGTACATCGAATGTCGTCATCGGTTTAGCATCGAGCAACGGAAAAATCACCATTGGTGACTATTCAGAAATAGCTGTGAATCAGCGTGGGGCGTTTGTCAACGCAAGCTTGGCTCAGGTAACTTTAGGGAAATACGCGAAACTTACTGGTGTGTTAGGTCATGGCTTCACCGCTGGAACGATGGTCGATCAATTTGAGCTGCTTGAAGGGGCTGAAATCACGATTGCTGAGCATTCAACGAGTGCAGCAGCCAATGCGTTTTCCGTGCAACGACGCTTCTTTCTAGGAGAAAAAGCGACAATCAACTATTCTCGCACGTCATCGGCCGCCAATCCTTTCATTGCATTGGGTTCAACGTCGGCGGCATCCCAATTTCTATCAGAAGCAAATGCAACTATCACCCTTAATCAAGTAGGACCATTGGTTACTGGTCGCAGCACAACAGATATCTATATTGGTGAAGCAAATACGATCAGCCTACAAACCGCACAAGGCTTTACCGGCGGTACCTCATCTGCTGCTTCTTCAACCATTCGCAGGTTGCATGTGGGCGATCACTCTGAGATCACCGTTTCTGGACGAAGCAATGCAAATGTTGATTTTTTCCGCTTTAGAGAAGAAATCAAACTTGGACGTGAAGCGAAAGTAACGGTCAATCATACTACACGACAAGCAGCACGAGCGGTCTTTCGTTTAACCTTGGCGAACTCGAAATTTACGATGGAAGAAGCAAGTAAAGTCGAAGTTGATACGGGGGGACGATTTTTACAAGGCGTCGGAACGACGGATCTGCTATTTGGCGAAAATTCCTATACGAGAATCAACGCAGCGAGGGGAATGACAGGAAACACCACTGTTCGTTCCGTTACGCTTGGACAACATGCTGAAGTTCATTTGACAGAGCCAACAACGACGGCGATTCAAAATTCAGCTACAAGTCAAAATTACGCCAGAATCCGAGTGTCACAAAGAGTGGAATTGCAAGACAATGCCACCATGACGTCAAGAAGAGATCGAACGACTTCAGATTCCCGCTTTATATGGTTGACGGCTAGTAATTCATTTGTTCGGATTGGCAAAGGAGCTACCCTTGACGTGGATCAATCTGGAGGAATCTTTAGAGTCACGACTTCCTCTAATTTCATTCTCAATGATGACGCGACCTTTAAAGGGGTTGCGAGAGGATTAAATACGCAAGCGGGAGGGAATGCCTCAAGCAATCATTCGAATTCATTTGCGAACATCATGGTAGGGGCCAGAGCTAATTTTTTCATGACTGATAATCGAACAGGCATGGGGACATCAGCAGAATTTATCAATCGACCACTAGTCAATGTCCGTAATTCATTTTCCGCAGAAGAAGACGCTACGGTTGTATTAGAAACCATAAGAAATAAATCTGAAGTTCTTTATTTCAGACTAGCCAATGCACGATTGAATATAAACAATGTGAATTTGTTTGAAATTAGTCACCCTACGACAAGAACTGGTCAAGCCAATGCGCAATTGCAGCGTTTGATCCGCTCCGCACAAAATACGGTTGCGAATGGTTTGCGAATCAATGTGGCGAGTCAAAAACTAGCAGTTTGGGAAAATGCTTCTTTAGAGGCACCAACGGAAGAATTTATCAATATTTCAGGAACGATGCGAATCAATCGAAATGGTGGGAATACCTTCCCCTATGGAGGCACAGGAAATGGCGAAGCACGTTCCAGATTGCTGAGTGGCGAACAATTCGATGGTTCCTTAGAAAGTCTTGAAACACAAACAGATATTTATCAAGTGATTGCGAAAAATAATTACAATAAAATTCGTTTTTCAGAACCAGAAGGCCTCGTTGCCCGAATTGATGCATTGAGTGATCAGTCGACTGAAATCACTGGTTCTATGTACGAGGATACCGATATCACAGTGATCTCCTATACCAATACTGACGGAGAACTCGTCGAATTAGACAAAAACTCTGAACGAATCGAATGGGGCGACTATCGTGATGAAAATCAGCTGTATCGCTATTTCCGTATTCCACTAAGAGAAAATGAACGATTGGAAACCGAGACAGAAGTGTCGATTTTCTTATCAAAACCGTCGATTGAGACCTATGTCGATGTGACCGCTCGTCAAACCGTGATTAAAGGTGTGAACTTTGAAGCATACAATATCACCTTAGATCGCTATAAAATTAATGAATTAAGCACGCAAGAAGAATTAGATGCTTTGATCCTTCAAGAAAGTCGTGCGCAAGCCGCAAACGTCTTGACGGAAGCGGATATGACGGAAGACTTTCGCATCGTAGAAACGGATCTTACACGAGAAGTCGACGAAGATGGTAGCTACTTCGCTGTTCTTGAGGTGGGGAATAAAGCCTACCAGCTGACAGTCGGTATCGATGTGACATCGAAACTGGAGCATATGCGGGTGACGATCCCAACCAAAATGGTCTTCGAATCCTTGTACAACACAGCGGAATCGAATCGTAATTTTGAAAGCCAAACGTATGAGATCCGCAATCAATCGCCACTTGCCGTGGATACCTACGTCAATCAACTGGCGATCGATGATAGTGCCAGTATTGTCTTATTAGAAGCGGGAGAAGATCCTCTCGACTATGCCGAAAGTGAAAGCGAAGAAGAAGACCCAACCCTGACCTATGACGACATCTCAACCCCGCTGTTGCGATTGAATCTAAAAACGGAAGAAACACAGATCCAACTCTATGAAGCGATGGAGGAACAACACTTGGTTCGCCTAGAAGAAAGAAGCCGCGTGCCGATTTCCTTAACGGGGGACTTCTATGGAGACTATCCCCAATGGATCGTTGATACAGAAGCCGACCAAGGTGGGTATTATGAAGACTTGCTCGTACCGAAGTATCGCATCGTCTTACGCTTTGTCCCACGAGATTAAAGAAAAAAGATCGTACCAAACGTGAAGGAGGTGAATCCATTGGAGCAAACGAATCAAACCGAAACGAAGGATCGACGGAAATGGATCTTGTGGTTGTTGCTATTGCTAGTACTTATCGGTGGGATCGGGTACTACTTTTACCAATCAAAAACAGCAGTCCCTTTGATCAGTGCCGACCTGTTGCCAGAATCTGGCGATGCCACCGATCAGCGGGTTTCTGAACGAGCGCAGGAGATTGCGGATGCGAATTATTTCACGCTGCAAATCAATCCAGAAGCCATTTTTGAAGATGGTCAAAGCACAGGATCCATCGAGATCGTCAATCCAGGCACCAATGTGTACCCAATCGCCGTGGATATCTCTTTACTGTCGAGCGGGGAAGTCATCTATTCTTCCGGTGCGATCTATCCAAACCAATTTGTTGAAAATGTCGCCTTAGCGACACCGTTGGCAAAAGGGGAATATCCCGCCAAAGCCACCATCAATATTTACGACCCTGAAAGCAAAGAAAAACAAGGGGTCACTGAAGCTGAATTAACGATCATCGTTAAGAATTAAAAAAAAAGGAAAAGTGAGGAAATAAAAATGAAAAAATTTGTAGCAGCCATTCTAAGTACAGCAACGATCGCAGGAGTAATCGCAAGCGGCACCACCGCTTTTGCGACACAAACCATTGACGGACGTGAAGGCGATACGTCAGGAGATGTCCAAGTAAACGGGATCATCGGATCATTCGATAACACAACCCCTGGACCAAATCCCGACGATTTGAACCAATGGATCAATGTGACGATTCCAACGACTGCTTTGTTCTATACGACAGAAGAGTCAAGCCACAAAGAGATCGTTTCACCTAGCTACACTGTGACAAATAACTCAGCAGTTGGTGTGATCGCTTCTGTTGCGGGTGTCGATACACCATTGAATATGGATGAAGTAGACTTGTTAAACGTAAACAGTATTGAGTTGTTTGAAAACGGCACACCAACCGTAGCAGAAACAGAATTATTTACCCTTGAAGGCAACCAAGGTACGAATGTAGGAACATTTGCGTTCACTGGTGAAGCAACACCGACCGATGCATCAGAAGAATCAAATCCAAGTTTCAAATTGGTCTTGAGCTTTGCGCCGGATGTAGAGGAAGACTAAGAATTGAAATCCCAGTAAAGAAGGGATCTATCGTATGAAAAAACGAAAACGAATCGTTCTTTTCGTCGCTGTGTTACTGACTCTGACTGTCTGGGATCTATCGGAAACCAGCGTCGCAGAGGCGACGACAGGGCAAGTCTCTGTGACCGGTCGAATCGGTGAAACGGTGACGCAAGAGGAAGAAGCAGACGATGACAATAAGAAAACGATCGTAGCAGATGGTTCTCAAATCGGACAAGGAAAATTACCACAAACAGGTTCATCAAACACAAGCAGTTTGATCATTCTTGGGTATACACTCCTAGTACTGTTTGTCGTCGCAGTAACAAGAAAAAAGAAACACGGTGAAAGCGTCGCTCCTTAACTATAGGCATCGCTAGAAGCGTAAAGGAGAAACTGTGGGGAAAACTTGCAGTTTCTCTTTTTTTGATGAAAGATTTAACAAAAAATGGACCAAAAGAAGAAACAGTACTTAGTGATACCACAAACGCTGTATAAGTGAGGTCAGTGATAGCTTTGAAAGAAGGATACAGAAGATGAAAATCAAGAAAGAAGCGTTTGAAAGAACCATCCTAAATAGTGAATACATCGGGTACTATACCCATCTGCTGAGTGCAGATAGTTGCCCGTATCACCAAGGAAAGCAACTCGATACCATGCGTTACTTACTAGAAAACGATCGTATAGAAGAAATAAAAGCCAGTGCTCGCTATTTATTTCCTTTACGTAAATATAAATTACCCAGCAACCTGCAAAAAGAGTATCAATTATTGGAAGAAAGTGTTTCCTTTATCTCAAGCTTAAACACCCATCTGCTAATTCCTCAAGCAGCCATTGAGCAAAGTCTTTCAATCAAGGCAGAAAATGGAGCAAAAGATCAAAGAGAGCATTACAAGCAGCTGGTTAGAGGATTGCTGGATATTCTGCATTGACGCCTGTACCTGGGTGATTTTTCAGCAGCTAGAAAAAATAGTGAATGAATAACTAGAAGAACAAGCTGAGCTTTAGGAAGAAAATAACGGGGCTTGTTCCCCTCAAAGAAAGGAGTAAAAAAGCATGACGGTATTTACTTCAAAAACAGAATACCTTGATGGATTTCAAAAGAAATTTGCGGAGTCACACCGCGCCAATGGCGATTTAGCGGCGTATGTTGAAAAGCAATTGGCCCTCCTTGATGAATTGGTAGCAGCCATTTCACCAGAAACATTTTGGGCGATCACCCCAGATATTTTGGGCATCGACGCCAAACTGGTCTTAGTCACAGAAATGATGCGATTCGACGATTTTCCCGACAATGAGATCATTCGAATCGTTGAAAATGATTACCGCTTTTATCTAAAAGAACTGTGTGGTTACAATCTAGGAACAAAAGCGAAACATTCTCTGGTTTTCAATGTGAGATGAATCAAAGAGGGGAATGGTAGGAATCACTTCTAGCAAGACGAGTAGGTAAGAAGTGATGACTATTTTTAATACTTTTGCAATTAGGGAAGGTGAGCGATTGAAATAGAAGGGGTGTATCGAAAAAAGAGTGAATAGACAAAAAGCATTCAGGAATTGACTTCTTGAATGCTTTTTGTCTATTCACCTATCAAAAAAAGGTCTTTTCTTTGATTTCTACTTTCTCTCATGTGAAATCACCGTTTAAACGATGCCGAATCAGCAAAAATTCTGCAAATAAAATTATTTGTGTTATATTTGAAGGGCATCTGTTCATTTTTTTAATAATCGTTTATTTTTGATCGCGTATAGTGAGAAAAATAAACGATGCGAGGACTATTTTTTTCGCTTTAATTGATCAGCTGGGGCAGGTTTGTCCAAATAAAACCCTTGTTGAAGAAAAATCTCTTCTTCAAGTAGGTACTCATGGATATCCGAGGTTTCGACCCCTTCGACAATAAATTGGATTTTACGATTGCTGGCGATATTTCGCCAGAAGTCGATCAAAAAGAAAATCTCTTTTTGGGACAGGACTCGCAACGAGATAGGCGAAAACTTGATCACATCGATTTTATCCAGCATCGGTGCAATATTTGTCAGTGAATGAATGCCTGTCCCTACATCATCCAATGCGACAGAAAAGCGCATCTTTTTTATTTGGTTGATTTTGTTCATAAGAAAGGACTTGGGATCACAAGCGATAGAAGGTTCTGTATCGTCTTCGGTGATCTCAATCAAAATACGATCATGATAGGGAGCTAAATCAGCTAACATCAAAAAGGTTTCTGGGTAGCTGAGTTGTTGCGGGTGGATATTGAGACTGATTTTTGTTTCTTCGTTCGGATGAAGCAAGCTGAAAATTTCATTTCGATACCACTGCAGTAAACGAGTATGTAATTTTTTGTATTTGATCACTTGCTGGAAGAAGGAAAGGGGAAACCTATTTCTTTCGGTACTTCTCAATAATAATTCGTAGCCAATCACTTTCTGACTATCTGCTTTCATTTGAAAGATAGGCTGGGCATCAAAATATAATTGGGGAAATATCGATAAGAGTTCTTGTTCTATTTTCTCAGACATTGGTTTCTGCTCCTTTCTGGGTCGCTTTATTTTTGGTTTCATGAAGTGCAGGAAAAAAAGCTTATTTCGTGCGCTGCATCGTTAAAGAATCGAGCCTTTCAAAATCATGGGCGAACGATTTTAAAGAAAAATCTATGAAAGAAAGAAGGAGTAGTGTGTTTGTCCATCTGATTTATGCTGCGATCTATTCTGTGTTAGTCGTGAGCTTGCTCATTTCGTATGATTTGTTTATCAAGAACTTCAAAGAATTGAATTTACGCCTGTCGTTTAAAATTCTTATTGGTATTGTTTTGTTTATTTCGCAAGTCTACTTTATTATATCATTTTCTTTGAACAGTATCGGTTATGTTGCGTATGAATATACGATTCCAATCTTTATTTATTATTTTGGCATTCTCAAAGAAAAAATCTATCTGGTTGGGTTAGTACCCGTCATTTTGCTGACCTTTTTTGCATTGATCAATAAATTTGAATGGGAAGCCATGCTCTTTATTATCGGATTAAATTACATCATTTTAATCGTTACGGGCTTATTAAAGAAAAGATTTTATGGACAACCAAATCACACGGCATTTTACCTATTTTCGATTTTCGTTACGGTTGTCTCGCCGATGCTCAACGCCTTGCTTTTTTATCGCCGCGAAATTAGCGTTTGGGATGTAGTGTCTTTAGGCATTGGATCTGTGGGGATCGTTTCTTTATGGAAGTATTATTTGCAGAATCAAAAAAATTTCCTGGAAAAAATTAACACAAAAATCATTGAACGCAATTATGATGAGTTGACCAAGGTGAAAAATTTCCGCAGTCTGAACGAGGATATTTCAAAGCTGGCGCTACTTGAGAAGGACCAGCTCGTCGTGGTGATGATGGATTTAGATCATTTTAAGCGCATCAATGATCACCATGGACATCAAATCGGCAATCAAGCCCTATCCTTCTTTTCGGAAAAACTGATGACGTTTCTCTACCAGAAAAGTCCTTCCCATTTAGTCGAAGTCTATCGATATGGCGGCGAAGAATTTTTAGTCCTATTTAAAGAGAATACTTCTGATGCTGTGAAAAAAATTATTGAAGAATTCCATTTGTTTTTAAGCAATGAACAGTTGAAATTAGAAACCGCCCAACTGACCCTTTACTTTTCGGCAGGGATTTCAGAAGCAGCCTCTGCGTTAGACATTTCAGAAACCTTTTACCAAGCAGATCAAGCATTGTACGAAGCCAAAAGGAAGGGCAGAAACCGCACGATTATTTTTTCTTGAGACGTTTGCTTTTCTAAAGAAGGTTTCGCAGTCTTTTCTCAAGTAGATCGGGTGTTGTAGGAAACCAAAATGAAAGACAAGGTCGTATGATTTTTTTAGACGAATGCTTTTCAGAAGAAGTTTTAATAAAGAGACAAGGTTCGCAGGCTTCTTTGTCCAGCGTCGTAGCTTTTTCAAAAGGAAGAGAGGAAGCAATCTGGTAAGTATAACGGTTTACCGATTATCTTGAGAGGTTAATTGAAGGGAAAAAACAAGTAGAGTGCTTTTTAAGAAGTGGGAAGAAACCACTTCTTTTTTTGCACCAAGCATTGGGCAGCCGCGCTTGGCAGCATCGACTTGGTTTTCTGGCGTGTTTACAGTCTTTAAAAGCAATGGTATATTTATTTGATAAGTAAATAAAATTATTTTTTGCTGTGCGTAACGATTACTGACTAAGGAGACTTCCCCATAAAACCAATTCGGCGAATACTGTACCAAAGTGTTTTGTACGTAGCTATTCCTTTGATCGTGAGTCTACTGATTGGCTACCTAGCCAAATGCTCACTCCTGATTCCTGCCTCCATTATTTATGGCGTTCTTTTAGTGTTTATGATCCCTTCCGACAGCTTTTTATCAAGCAGCGTGGACTACCAAACGAAAAGCATGAATCCAAGTTTTTGTCCTCCGCCATTAAAGAGAAGGTTTGAAAGTGCGCCAGAGATGATCAATTTCCTCTTCGTTTTAACTGCACTGGTTTTGTGTTTGCTGCTCTTATTGGTTGGGTAAAGGGAATTCATAGAAATCATGTACTAAGAAGAATGACAAAAAGAAGAGGAGAACAGCGATGAAATTACTCAAACAAATCAATTTGATGGATGATAAAAAAACAATAAAGAGATTGAATCTCGCGGCGATTCCTAGTTTTATTTTTTTCTATGTGTTCTTTACACTCTTTGTCTTAGGTGGTCATGGGTCAAATGCTGAAACTTCGTTTATTTTCGATCTTTTGATCTTAATGGTTGCATATTTTATTCTCATCATTATTCATGAATTGATCCATGGTGCCTTCTTCAAGCTTTTTGACCCTAAAGGGAAGGTAAAGTTTGGGTTCAAAAATGGCGTAGCATATGCCACGAGTCCCCATTCCTTTTATTCAAAAGGGAAATTTGCCATCATTTTATTGGCGCCATTCCTTGGCATTTCTGTGGGTCTCTTTCTATTTTATTTATTTGGCTGGTTGACGGCATCTCTTTTTACCTTGATTGCTGCCGCACATGCCGCTTCTTGTGTGGGAGACTTTTACTTTCTTTTTCTGATTGTTAAAGCACCAGCGAACAGTTGTGTAGAAGATACAGAAGTGGGGCTAAATATTTATCAAGGAGAGTAGTTTATTTTTCAATTGATCTTGGCAAAATCAAAGAGCAAGAAAATGTATGCTAGAAAATCTCTTACAAAAAAACAAACACCTCAAAAGTGTTTGTTTTTTTGTAGGACTGTTTATAAAAAACGTATATAGCAAGAAGACTGTTCGGCTGACAAAAAGACAACTTGTTTTAAACGACCGTTTTTTACTAGCGCTTTACCGATACAACGGTAAGCTGCCAGCGACTTTATTGATACTCTTTTTCTTGCCTTTTAAACAAAGACCAAAATAAGCCAGTGTTTCTGTGGGAATTGTCTCAAGCGTCTGACGGTATTGCTCATAAGAATTGGTGGTCTGAGCAACGTCGGAAAAATCAATGATGGTTACTTCTGGATCTTCTTGCTGACTGATCGATTCACGAATGGTCTGCAACTGCTCCTTGTTCGTTTTTAAGATAGGAATGGGAAAGTTGACAATGCCAAGGTGTTTTCTGCCTGTCGAATCGTAAATATCTTCTCCGATTCCTTCGGGAAACAATTTGCCTAAGGTTGCGCCTAAAATTGCTGCAGTATTTGCAACTAAGCCAATCGGTAATTGTTCATCGATAATCATGACACATTTTTCTTGGTTATTCATACGTTCTCACTCCATCTTCTTGGTAAATTGTTTGGTAAGCTTTCGGGGTGACCCCAATCAAGCTTTTAAAGATACGGGTAAAATGACTTTGGTCACTAAAACCTGTCAGAAAAGCGACTTCTGCAATTGCTTCTTGTGCTTCTAGTCTTTTCTTGGCAGCACTGATGCGCACCGTACTTAAATATTGAAACGGCGACAGCCCATACGCTTTGGTAAACTGCCGAATCAAGACGTACTGATTCATTCCAAGAACGTCACTTAATTCACTCAAGGACAATTTTTCGGCATAATGTTGATCGATATAGGCTTTTGCCGTTGCGGCTTTATTTGACACCGGGTCCGTTTGTTCGTGGGTGAAATCCGCATACTGAACAAGCAGGTCGTGAAGCAGACAAGTAAAGCGTTCTTGCTTTTCAAACTCATCACCGCGATCCGACAGCAACAGCTGGTGCACTGCATGAAATTCCTCTTTTTCTTTCACTTGGCGAATGACCGGTTCAGGAAAGTGGGGCGTCAATTGAGTGTTAAAAATTTTTTGTACTTGTACCGCCATGTTCTCCGGGGTTAAGTGGATATTGCGGTAAACCAGCTTTTCCTCCGTGAGTTGCTGGCAGCGGTGGGCAGCCTTTGGCGGAATCAAAATCAAGTCGCCTGCTTCAACGATATAGCAGGTATTTTGACAGGTGAATTGACGCGTCCCAGCTTCCATCAAGCCAATCACATAATATTCGTGCCAATGGTTAGGAAACTCCTGCTGGATGCCGTTAAATAATAAAGCTTCTACACCAAGGGTGCTATCTTGAATGATTTTTCGTTCATTTCTCATCTGCATTCTCCTTTTTGTTACTATAACAAAAGTGGTTTTTGGTGAATAGAATGATATTGACTTTTGACTATTTTTCTTGATGGAAGGCACTTGATTGGGAATGAGAAAAAGGGCTAGAGAAGTCGGGAAAGAGCGGATCAGACTTGAAGAGAGAACAGTGGGTTATTTTGACGATTCTATGGAATGAATCACAGCAGATGGACCATGCGCCGTGAAAAAAATAATGATAAATCCTTGGCATTTGAAAGTTTTATTGATGGAAGTATGGTACCATTTGACTGCAGTAAAGTTTGTGACGGTGGCTATCTTTGAAAGGTGGTGGTGCTTATGAATGTAAGTACTAACTCTTCAGAAAGGAGAAGCCTTTTTGTCCACAGCGGAAGCAATCGGGCTAATGATCAGTTTTGGTACATTTACCGCCATGCTGATCTTTGGTATCCTAGCCGCAGTGAAAAATGACAAAAAAAAATAACCGTCGACTTTAACAGGGAAACGGTTATCTTTTAAGTTAAAAAACCTGTCGCCGTCTTAAATGGCGCTGCAGAGGGGTTGTGGCAACAACTCCTCTTTACATAGTTAGTATAGCAAGAAGAGAGTGATTTTTCAACTTTAACAAGGATATTTTCAAACAAAATCGATAAGCGACATAGGCAAAACCTTATTCTCAATTGGAATAAGGTGTTCGATGTAGTCATTTTGGAAAAGTGTTCGAACATCCAAAAACGAATGCAATGTTTAAAGAAAAGGGAAGCATGATTATCGAAACTAGCGGCTAATAAGTTCCAGATAAATTCTGGTACATTTATTGCCATGCTGCTCTTTCGTATCCTAGCCACAGTGAAAAATGACAAAAAAATAACCGTCGACTTTAGCAGGGAAACGGTTATTTTTTTACTAATAAAACCCTGTCGCCTTCTTAAAAGGTGCGAAAGAGGAGTTGTGGCAACAGGTTTCTTCTATACAGATCACTATCGATCATATTCGTGAATGCTAATCTACCAGTCGCTCGAGATCGTAGGAAAAACCGTTTTGCTTACTTAGTTCCTTGTAAAACAAGCCGCTTTTCTTTATTGTACGTTTCTGTGTGGCTAAATCTAAAGAAACTAAGCCGTAGCGGTTTTTATATGCATTGATCCATGACCAACAATCAATGAATGTCCATAGATGGTATCCTTTTATATTACAGCCATCTTGAATTGCTTTCCATAAATAGGCGAGATGGTCTTGGATAAATTCAATGCGATAGTCATCAATCACCTGTCCATTTTCATCCATGAACCGTTCTTCATTAGCAACACCCATACCGTTTTCTGAGATAAAGGATTCAATATTTCCGTAGTTATTTTTGATGTCCATACATAAATCATAAATTCCTTTTTCATAGATTTCCCATCCACGATATTCATTCATTCGACGGCCAGGCATAATATGCGGTTCAAAGAACCATTCTGGTAAGAATGGACTTTCTAGATTAACGGCAGAAGTTCTTGCTTTGACACGGCGTGGTTCATAGTAGTTTAGACCAAGTATCTGTGCGGTATTCTCTTCAATAATTTTTAGGTCTGTGTCATTGAAATCAACGGGTAATTGGTCATATTCCTCCAGCAACGAGACTAGTTTTTCTGGAAATACTCCTTTGACCATGGGATCTAAGAAACTACGAGTATAAAAAAGATCCGCAATTTCTGCTGCTTTTTTATCTGCTGAATTTTGGCTTCTTGGGAAAGTCGGACTCAAATTGAGAATTACTCCGATTTTGCTAGATAACTGGTATTTTTTAAAAGTTTGAATGGCTTTTGCATGGGCTAATATGGTAAAGAACGCTGCTTGAGCACCACGCTTAAAATCAATGAGATTTGGATAGTGAAAATCTTCTAAATAAGAGCCCAAGATTGGCCCCAAAGGTTCGTTAAAGGTGAACCAATGATAAACTAAGTCGCCAAACGCTAGAAAACAGGTATCAGCAAAATTTACATAAGCATCAACAACTTCACGTGATTCCCATCCCCCTTTATCTTGTAATTTTGCGGGCATATCAAAATGATAGAGATTCGCAAAAACTTTGATATTATTATTTTTCATTTCGGTAAAAAGATCTCGATAATAGGCTATCGCTTTCTCGTTTGGTTTACCAACCCCATCATTTGGAAACATTCGTGCCCATGAGATAGACACACGAAATGAATTGTGCCCCGTTTGTTTCATCAATTGAATATCTTCGTGGTAACGATGGATATGGTCTGTCGTAATACTAGGTCCAATTCGTTTATAAAAACGATGAGGTTCTTCGTGAAACCACCGATCCCATACTGTCTCTGCTTTTCCTGTTTCTCCACGCCCTTCAGATTGTTCTGCTGACCAAGCGGAGCCCCACCAAAAGTCATCTGGAAATGTTAACTGAGTTTGTCTTGACATTATCGTTTCCTCCTGTTCGTTTTTAATAGTGTAACATTGCTTTTAGTATAAATAAATACTTTTTATTAAAAATATATATCTTTGTATGATGGGTATGTTTTTAGCTGTAAAAAGACAATTTTTTATGTTAAAGTATAAGTAATAGAGATGAGTATGAGGGAGTAAGTTATGAAGAAACAGCCAAAATATATGGAGGTTTATACGGAGGTAAAGAAAAAAATTGCCAATGGAACCTATCAAATCGGCGAAAAATTACCGACAGGCGATGAACTTGCGCATGAGTATCAAACAAGTAAGCTCACTGTGAAGAAAGGTATTGATATGCTAGTATCAGAGGGAGTTTTACGAACACGTAGTGGATTCGGAACGGAAGTTCTACGCAGACCAATTGATAATTCGAAAGTGTTTGGACCAAATGAAGGTCTTTTTGATTTAGTAGGGGAAGAACATGTGACTTCTGAAATCCATACGTTCTCAATTGAGTTGCCATCGAATGAAGTGGCAGAAATTTTAGAAATAAATCAAAAAGAGTATGTCTATAATATTATTAGAAGTCGTTTTATTGATGAACAACCGTATTCTATTGAGCAAACGTTTATGCCACTTTCTGTTATACCGGGGTTAGAACCAAAGCATTTGAAACGTTCTGTATATGGCTACATTACAAATGAGCTTGGTCTAGAGATTAAATCTTCCCATATTTGGATCAAAGGTGATGTAGCAAATGACTTCGATGCGGAAATTCTTTCTGTAAAACCAGGCGAGTTTATGATAGAGGTAGACAAAGTGGTGTCATTGTCATCTGGTGTACCGTTTGAATATTCTCTTTCGAGACATTTATATAAAGATTTTATTTTTGAAGCAGTTTTTGTTGAGAAGTGAAGACCAACGAATTTCGTTGGTCTTTTTTTGACTTTTAAAAAAGATATATAATTTTAAATAAAGATATTTACTTTTTTAAAAAGCTGGTGTATGATCATCCCATAAGCAATCGCTTACAACTAAAAAAGGAGACTGATCGGGATTATGAGTAAAAAAGATGCTATTTTTGAAAAGTTCGGAATAATAGCCACAAGGCTAGGGAACCAGATTCATCTTCGAACACTAAGGGATGCTTTCGCCACTTTTATGCCTTTTATGATGTTGGCGGGATTTGTTACATTGATCAACTATGTTATTTTAGAGCCAACAGGATTTATGGGAAATATCATTGATCCAGCAACATTAACGACGATTCAAGAAATCGGGACTTCCATCAGTAATGGAACACTAAGTATAACGACGCTATTAGTTGTTGCGGCAGTTTCTTATCATATGTGTGTTAGCAGAAATTATACAAATCATATTGCTGCTGTTCTAGTCGCTATTTCCACGTTTATTGTTCTCACCCCTATGATGACGATGTTTACACCAGAAGGAAGTCAAGAAGCGCTGGAGGTAGGTGGGGTTATTCCTGTCACTCATACTGGCGCGTCAGGAATGTTCGTTGGAATTTTTGTGGGCTTAGCTGCTACGGAACTCTTTATTAAGTTATCAAATAACAAAAAGTTACAAATTCAGTTGTCAGGAAATATCCCACCAGCTGTGTTGAAGTCATTTAACGTCCTTATTCCAATCATGATTACCGTGACTACCTTCGCAATTGGTTCATTTGCTGTCAATCAATTATTCAATATGGATGTTAATTCGTTGATTACTACTCTAATCACTGGACCTTTAAGTAGGGTAACGACAGGTTTACCAGGGTTCCTCTTAATTACCTCAATTGCAAATCTATTTTTCGGGTTTGGAATTCATCAAGCAGTGATATCAGGTTCACTTCTCGATCCGTTCTTAATTCAAAATATGCAAGAGAATATGGCTGCTTATGCGAATAGGGAAGATATTCCACATATCATAAACATGGCATTTAAAGATACGTTTGCTGTTATGGGAGGATCAGGAAATACTATTGCTTTGCTAATTGCTATTTTTATCTTTAGTCGTCGTAAAGACTACAAAGACTTTGCAAAATTATCCGTAACTCCTGCACTATTTAATATCAGTGAACCGATCATTTTTGGTTTACCAATTGTTTTCAATATTAGTTTGATTATTCCATTTGTATTGGCGCCGATTTTTTCCCTAACAGTTGCATATTTTGCAACAGCTGTTGGTTTAATCAATCATGTAGTCGTGCAGATACCTTGGACCACTCCTCCCGTCATATCTGGATTTTTAGCAACTGGTGGCGATTGGCGAGCATCAGTCTTGCAAATTGCGATCATTGCTGTGAGTGTTTTTATCTACTTACCATTTTTACGTATCGATGAAAAAGTTACCTCAACAATAGGGAATGAAGAGGCAAATGATTGAGAAGAGGAAACTTCACAAGATTTTTTGAAGTCTTCTCAAACCAAAGGTAAGAGAAACAAATAAATTGAACAAATCTATATATCAAAAAGAGACCACATAGATACATGTGAGTCTCTTTTTTTTGTGGGGATATCGATCGGTGAACTTGTGAATAGAGGGAAAGAATTACCTGAAGAATTTTTTTTACAAATCTATTGAGTTTCCATTCTATTTCTCACGGTTTTCGCTAACTTTTCAATAATGTACATTGCCGGTATCTGTGTTGTAATATCAGCTTCATTAATTTTTTCTAGCGAAATATTATAGGTTATTGCAATATCAGCTAATTTAGAAAGTGTTGAATTAGAGCTGCTGGTAATTCCTATTACTGAGCTTTCTGATAGATTCAAATGATTTAAATATTGAATGATTTCTGTGGTCTCGCCCGAAACGGATAAAGCGACGATACACATTTTTTTTGCTAACTCAGTGGATAGGTAATTAATAGGGTAATTACTAGGATCTTCAATGCGAATCGCCATGTTAAATAGCGACGAGAAATAAAGTGAACCATATTCAGCAACAACATTTGAGGAGCCTACGCCAATAAAAATAATCAGCTCTTTTTCCATCAATAAGTGAACTGCCTCATCAAATTTATCTTCAAAGAATTTGTCTTGTGTGCGTGCTAAAAAATTCAAGAGTTCACTCTCAAAATCAAGTGTTTTTACCTCTTTTTCTTCTTTAAGAGATTCGAGATACGCACTGAGGTAAATTTTAAATTCAGAAAAACCGGTACAGCGAAATTTTTTACAAAAGCGTAGTACGCTGGCAGTACTCGTATGACTTTTCTCAGCTAATTCACGAATACTCATGGAAGCAACTGCATTTACGTCTGAAATTATTGCTTTATATACTTCAATATCCGTTTCATTTAAATCTGGTTGATAGTCAAGAAACAACATAGTAATCCCCTCCTGTTACAAATTGTAACAGGATTGTAACCGGTGTCAATCGTTTGCTTTTGTAACCGTTTACTTAAAGGCGGTATTTATGGAGATAAAAATAATCTATACTGACCATGTAGTTAAGTTAAAGGAGTGTTTCAGGATGGATAAAGGAATAAAAATTGCAACAATTGGCGGTGGATCAAGTTATACACCAGAATTGATAGAAGGATTTATTAAACGATATGCTGAATTACCGATTTCAGAATTATGGCTTGTGGATATTGAACAAGGAAGAGAGAAATTAGAAATTGTTGGGGAACTTGCTAAACGTATGGTAAAAAAAGCGGAACTTCCAATGAAAATTTATATGACTCTTGATCGTGAAGCGGCATTAAAGGGTGCGGACTTCGTTACGACCCAATTTCGTGTAGGTCTTTTGGAAGCGCGAGCGAAAGACGAGAGAATCCCTTTAACATATGACACGATTGGACAAGAAACGAATGGTCCAGGAGGGCTTTTTAAAGGATTACGCACGATTCCCGTTATCTTAGAAATAGTGAAAGACATGGAGCGTCTTTGCCCAGAAGCATGGCTGATCAACTTTACTAATCCAGCTGGCATGGTGACAGAAGCTGTCTTACGCCATAGCAATATGCGTAGAGTAGTAGGTTTGTGTAATGGACCAATTGGAATAGAACGTGGCATTGCAGAAACATTAAAAGTACCCAAAGAAGAATTATATGTTGAATTTACTGGACTAAATCATATGGTTTTTGCGAAAAAGATTTATCATAAAGGGATTGATGTGACCCAAAAAGTACTTACATTGATGACGCAAGATGCTGGTGATGCAGTTGGTCTGAAAAATATTGCTGATTTAGAATGGGAACCAGATTTTTTCCGAACACTTGGCATGATTCCCATCGGCTATTTAAGGTATTACTATCAAACAGCCACTATGTTGTCTGAGCAAAAACAATCAGCAGAAAAAGAAGGAACTCGTGCAGAAGTTGTGCAGAAAATCGAACATGAATTGTTTGAACTTTATAAAGATGAACATCTAGCAATCAAACCACCTCAATTATCAGAACGTGGGGGCGCTTATTATAGTGAAGCAGCATGTAATTTAATTAATTCCATCTATAATGACAAACGTGATATTCAAACGGTCAATACAAGAAATAATGGAGCCATCAGTGATATCGATTGTGATTCAGCGGTTGAAGTAAATTGTTTGATTACAAAACAAGGACCGATCCCTTTGACTACAGGTGAATTACCTATTCCTATCAAAGGGCTAGTTCAACAAATTAAGTCTTTTGAACGTATAGCGGCCCAAGCAGCTGTTACGGGAGACTATAACACTGCTTTATTAGCGATGACGATCAATCCCTTAGTTCCAAGTGATAGGACAGCAAAGCAACTACTTGATGAAATGCTTTTGGCACACAAAGAATATCTGCCGAATTTTTTTAAAGGAGAATGACAATGAATATAAAATACTATGTTGAGGCAAATTACCAGGAAGTCAGTAAGATCTGTGCAAAACTCATTTTAGATGTCTTGAAAGAAAAGCCAAATGGGTTATATTGCTTTGCAGGTGGTGATACACCCGTAGGAACGCTTAACATCATTGCAGAAGCAGCAATCAATAAAGAAATAGATTTATCCCAGGCAAAGTTTATTGAACTAGATGAATGGGTTGGAATCGATCCGAAAAATGAAGGCAGTTGTATATCCTATTTGAAAAGAAACTTATTCAATCGGGTTCCTATTGACCTAAAGCAACTTCACACATTTGATCCTTTAGCCGATGATTTAAATGAGGAATGCAAAAAAGCTGATAAATTTATCGAGGAGAATGGAGGATTAACACTGAGTTTGCTTGGGGTTGGAGTAAATGGTCACTTAGGTTTTAATGAGCCTGGTTCGTCCTTCGAAGATAAAGCTCATATAGTGAACTTAGACGAATCAACCCAAAGTGTTGGGAAAAAATATTTTTCAGACGAGAAAGTTGATCGTACGAAAGGAATTACGTTAGGGATAGGACAATTATTACAATCTGGAACAATGATCGTACAAGCTAGTGGAGCAAAAAAGAAATCTGCGATACAACAATTTCTAAGCGGTACGATTACAAAAGAGTGTCCAGTTACTTCTCTATGGTTGCACAAAGATCCTGTGTTGGTGGTTGATAAGGAAGTCGTGAACTAAAAGGAGGAAAAACGATGCAGGTCATTGAGAACAAGGTATTGCCTATATTGCTGAAAATAGGCAATAGTAAACACTTAGTTGCTATAAGAAATGGGATTTCCATGACGATTCCTTTTACTATTGTTGGAAGTATCTTCCTAATCATTGGTAACTTTCCAATACAGTCATGGATGGATTTTGTGTCAAATTGGGGGCCGCAGTTGAATGCACCAGTCAATGTTACGTTCGGAATCCTTGGACTGATATCTGCAATTGGCATAGGCTATCATTTAGGAAAAGAGTTTGGTGTTGATGCTATTTCTAATTCGATGCTCACAACTATCGGCTTTCTTCTAGCAACATTAAACGATGACTGGACGATAAATTTGGCTAATTTTGGTGCTAGTGGTATGTTTACCGCGATCATTGTTGGGGTATTTGTCACTCATGCTTTTAAATGGTTTGTCACTCATAATATTGTAATAAAAATGCCAGAAGGTGTGCCGCCCACTGTAGCAACTTCTTTTGCAACGTTAATCCCAGGAGCATTTATTCTGACCGTTATATGGATCGTCAGAACTTTATTAGGGGTTGATATCAATGAAATCATTACTATTGTTTTCCAACCTTTAATGCAAGGGATGGGAACACTCCCAGGCATGCTGCTATACACACTTCTCGTTTGTTTGCTATGGATATGTGGAATCCACGGAGACAATGTTTTCTCTGGAATTGCGACCCCTGTTTTCCTAAGTTATCTTGCTGATAATACGGCAGCTTTTCAAAGTGGTGTAGAAGTTCCTCATGTTTTTGCCGATGGATTTTGGATTGTCTTTATGTGTTTAGGCGGAACTGGAGCAACACTAGGTCTAGTGTTAAATATGCTCCATTCCAGAAGTAAGATGTATAAGTCGATTGGACGATTATCATTGCCGTCAGCTATTTTTTGTATCAATGAACCGGTTATTTTTGGTTTGCCTATTGTGATGAATCCTGTAATGCTTATTCCCTTTATAGCAACGCCTATGGTCCTATGTATCGGTACGTATATCCTAATGAATATTGGTATAGTAGGACCGATTGTTATTCAAGTTCCATGGACTATTTCTCCTATTATTGGTCCTTATTTAGCTACTAATGGTAGTATTGGAGCAGCTGTTTGGTCTGTTGTATCAATTGCTATCTCATATTTTATTTATATGCCATTTTTCAAAATATTGGAAAAGCAGCAAGTAAAAAACGAAGCCGCAAAGACACAGGAAACGGAAACAACGATTCCTGTTAGTATAAGTGAGTAGATAGAAAAAGCTTATTTTCCATCATTCATTAAGATAAGTCTTTTAGGTATCAGAAAATAACTTTAAAAAAGTATATTGGAAAAATGACGATTGCTTTTAATGATTCTGATAGTTTCAATAATAAAACAACAAATAGCATCAGTATCTAAGCGAATCAGTAAATGATTCGCTTTTTTTAATGTTGTATTTTTTATCCATTTGTTTCTATCAACAAAACCTTCTCGGATACTATATTGGATGTTATGGTAATCCTTGAAATCACCTCTTCGGTCCATCGTTAAAAAAAAACGAAGTTTCAGTTGTACCGATAAATGATGGCGATTTCATTTTGTGCAAGCTATAGTTTAGGTGGGGGTAGCAAATATGATTCATTTCAAATTGACGTATCTGTTTTCAGAACCAAATGTTGAGGCGTTTCTTGATTTGACGAAGTGGAGGGATGAGGAATTTTTGGCGGAGATTGCCAAAATCAATCAAATCACTGAACAGCGGTTGAATCAACGAATCATGATTCATGAGGGAGAAGTTTTGATTCCTTCACTGATTCAACGAAAATGGCCGGAAATTCTTTTCGATGTCCAGAAGAATACGTTGTTTTTTTCGGAAGAAGAGCGGCGGTCCATGATTTATCTTCTGACTTTTTCAGCAGTGAAAGATTTATCCGTCTATCAGTTTCAAGAGCTGTTCTATGTCAGTAAAAATACGATTTTGAAGGATCTAAAGGGGATCAGAGAGGAACTTGCAGCTTTCAAGATTCAACTATTATACTCTCGAAAATATGGTTTTTATCTAGAGGGAGAGGAATATCAGATTCGCGCTCTTGCCTTTCGAAAGGTCAGCACGTTATCCAATACGAAAAACGGGAACTTGCTCTTATTTGAGGGAATCTATGAGCAGGATAAAACGATCTATGTTCAAATCAGAGATCGTTTGTCCGCAACACTGACTGCCTTCAATCTGGTGATCGTTCCGAGTCGCTTCGAAGAAATGCTTTATTTTCTTAATTATCTATCCTTTCGGATGGCAGAAACGGCTGTTTCTTTAGCGGAGACAGAAATACCGCTGCTCCAGTCGCTGCATGTCCATCAAGTCAGTCAGCAGTTTTTAGCAGAATTTCCTGACATCAAAGATCGGAAAACAGAAGAACTTTATGTAACGATCCTGTTGAAAACGATTCTGCAAGGAGATATCGAAGATACTTCATTAGAGTTTTTATTGGAATGTGCCAGTAAGATCATTCATGAAATGGAACGGCTGGCAGCTATCGAGTTTGTGGACTATCGCACCCTTTTGATGAACACATTCTATCATCTTGTCCCAGCGTATTTTCGAATCCGCTACGGTTTTCCACTGGAGAATGTACTGATTGAAGAAATCAAGCTGCAATACAATGAGTTGTTTGAACTGACGAGACGAGCACTGGGTTCTTTAGAAGACTTAGTCGGCACGATCCCTGATGAAGAAATCGGTTATTTTACGATTTTGTTTGGTGGAGAAATCAGTAAACAAAAGGCCAAACGTGATTACTTCCAACTGAATGCATTAGTCGTTTGTCCCAGTGGCATCAGTTCATCCTTGATTTTGGAATCAGAATTAAAGGAACTGTTTCCCCAGATCCATTTTTTGCCGGCTCGTTCGATCGAAGAGTATGAAAATGTTCGGTTTAATGAAGAGATTGATCTGATTTTTTCCAGTGCGCCGATCAAAACCAAACGACCCTGTTATGTGATCAATCCGATTATGACACCCATTGAGAAGGATGAACTGGTTAAAAACGTACAAGCGGCATTTTTCCCTTCAAAAACTGGCTTGCATTCCATTGACGATGTGTTAGAAGTGATTTTGCCCTATGTTGATTTAAAAGCAGGAATCAGTAAGCAAAAGCTGAGAAAAATTTTGCAAAGAAAAATCAATCGAGAATTGAATAGAAGGGAAGACCAACGTCCGATGTTATCAGATTTATTAACAGCAGAAACCATCCAATTTACCGAGGTGCCGCTGACTTGGCAAGAAGCCATTCGAGCAGCTGCTGCGCCATTAAAAAAGACCAATAAAATTGAGGAGCAGTATATTACTGCCATGATCAATAAAGTGGTGGATCACGGTCCTTTTATCCATATTGGAAAAGGCATCGCTTTGCCTCATGCACGTCCAGAAGATGGGGTCAATGCCATCGGGATGTCGTTATTAAAAGTCAAAGAACCAGTGCTTTTGAATGATGATCCGCAACACCCCATTCACGTGTTTATATGTTTGGCGGCGGTTGACAATGAACTCCATCTAAAAGCGTTAGCGAGTTTAACTAAAATTTTGTCGAATAATGAAAAACTAACTGCGTTACTTTCCGCAACCAATGCGGATCAAATAATTGAAGTGATTAGAGAAGGAGAAGATGAAAAATGAAATTTGCAGCAGTGTGTGGGTCAGGATTAGGATCAAGTTTTATGGTGGAGATGAATATCAATTCTGTTTTAAATGAACTGGGTGTCTCAGGCGTGGAAGTGTCCCATTATGATTTAGGAAGTGCTGCACCCGATATGGCGGATGTTTTCTTCGTTGGCGGCGATTTAGCCGATAGTGCGCAGCATCTAGGCGAGATCGTAGTGTTAGACAGTATTATCGATCTCGATGAATTGAAGCAAAAGGTTCAAGCCGTTTGTCAGGAAAAAGGATTACTATAAAAAGGAGTAGACAGTCATGAACGAATTTTTAGATATTCTTGTTGATATCGCGAGTACCCCAGCGATCTTAGTTGCGCTGATCGCCGTTTTGGGGAATGTGCTGCAGAAAAAAGACATTGCCACGATCGTCAAAGGGGGCATCAAAACCTTTGTTGGGTTTCTCGTGGTCACTGCCGGGGCTGGGGTGATCGAAAGCTCTCTGGCGCCATTTGGGGAGATGTTCCAAGCAGCCTTTAACATGCAAGGGGTCGTACCAAATAACGAAGCGATCGTTGCGCTAGCGTTGACAACTTACGGCACCTATACCGCACTTATTATGTTAGCCGGAATGGCCTTCAATATTTTGATTGCCCGTATCACTCGCTTTAAATACATTTATTTGACTGGGCATGCCACGTTGTATATGGCGTGTATGATTGCGGTTATTTTGAGCGTTACTGGAATGAATACTTTTAATCTAGTTTTATTTGGGGGCTTAGCGTTAGGGATCTGTAACACGATTTTCCCAGCGATCGCACAACCGTTTACCCGAGAAATTACTAAAAATGATTCCGTCGCATTGGGGCATACGGGGAACTTCGGCTACGCATTGAGCGGGTTGATTGGGAAATACGTCGGCAATAAGGAAAAATCTACCGAAGACATCAATTTTCCGAAAGGCCTGTCTTTCTTGCGGGATTCTACTGTTAGTATCACGATTACGATGGCGGTTGTATACGTGATCGTAGCAATTTTTGCTGGGAGTGAATTTATTACGGAAAATCTTAGCAATGGCACGAACTCGATCATTTATTCGTTGCAGCAAGCAGGTTCGTTTGCCGCTGGTGTCTTTGTGATTTTAGCTGGTGTCCGTTTGATTTTGGCAGAAATCGTACCAGCCTTTAAAGGGATTTCTGAAAAGCTTGTTCCTAATGCGATTCCTGCATTGGATTGTCCAATCGTCTTTCCTTATGCGCCAAATGCTGTTCTGATTGGTTTTCTAACCAGTTTTGTCGGTGGGATCGTTAGTTTGATCATCATGGTCTTCACAGGAACAACCGTTATTATTCCAGGGGTCGTGCCCCATTTCTTCTGCGGCGCAACGGCAGGTGTTTACGGCAATGCAACGGGTGGTGTGCGAGGCGCCGTCATTGGTTCCTTTATTCATGGGATCATTATCAGCTTCATGCCGATCTTGTTGATGCCAGTCATGGGGGATCTTGGGTTCCAAGGATCAACTTTCTCTGATACCGACTATGGGGTTGCAGGGATCTTCCTAGGAAACCTAGCCAATATGGGCGGTCAAATCGCCATCTTCTCAGGGATAATTGCGGTAGTCGCGGTCTTGATCGGATTGACGATTTTCAAGAAAAACAGTCGGGCAAAATCTGTTTCTGAATAAATAGAGGATGGAGGGATAAATAGTGGCAATCAGTGAACAAAAATACCACGAGCTTGAAGAATTAGCGGCAAAGATTCGTTTAGATACCCTTTGCAGCATCAAGAAAATGGGACAAGGCCATCTGGGCGGCTCCTTTTCAATTGTTGAATTATTGGCCGTTTTGTACGGCAAACAGCTGCGAATCAATCCACAAGATCCACAGTGGGCGGATCGTGACCGACTCGTCTTGTCAAAAGGGCATGCTGGCGCCGCCTTGTATAGTGCATTAGCAAATACGGGCTATTTTGATCGGTCGTGGTTATGGACGATCAATGAGGGCGGCACGAGACTGCCTTCCCATCCGGATCGCTGGAAAACGCCAGGGGTTGATGCCACCACAGGTTCACTGGGACAGGGGACTTCCATGGCTGCTGGGATCGCGACAGGCCTGCGCTTGGCAGGCAAGGACAATTTTGTTTATTTGATCGTTGGAGATAGCGAACTAAATGAAGGACAGTGCTGGGAAGCCTTCCAATACATTGCCCACTTTAAACTGAATCACTGTATCGTCATTATTGATGACAACAAAAAACAGCTAGATGGGCCAACCAAAGACATTCTTGATCCCTTTGATATCCAGCAGAAGATGACTGCTTTTGGCTTTTATACAGAAAAAGTTCCAGGGGCAGACATGCAAGCCATTGATGAGGCAATCGAGCGCTGCAAAGCAATCGAAGACCAAGCGGTTTGCATTGTCTTGGACAGCGTGAAAGGCCAAGGCGTTCCTTTCTTTGAAGAACTAGATGCCAATCACTCCGTGAAGTTTACCACGGATGAGATCAATCAAGCGGCAGAAGCGGCAATCAAAGAATTGACGATAAAAATCGAAGGAGGACGCTAAGGCATGTTTACATTAAGCAAAACCACTGCTGCTGGTAAAGAGCTACGAACTTGTGTCGTTGACACATTGTTGGAACTCATGGATGAAAATAACCAGCTAGTTGCGTTAGATGCCGACCTTGGTTCTGCCAGCGGCTGGACCACGATTGCCAACAAACATCCCCAACGCTTTATCAACATGGGGATCGCGGAAGCCAATATGGTTGGTGTCGCGGCTGGCTTGAGTTTAACTGGTTATACACCTTTTATCCACACCTTTGGGCCATTTGCAACGCGTCGGGTATTCGATCAGCTGTTTATTTCTGGCGGCTATGGCGGCAATACGATCAATATTTACGGTTCTGATCCAGGGTTTGCAGTCGGGCACAACGGCGGCACCCATACGACATGGGAAGATGTGGCTTTGATGCGAATGATTCCCCAATCGGTCGTCTGCGATGCAGCGGATGAAGTCCAAATGGCGTGGATCATAAAAACCTTTAGCCAATTATCAGGCATTCATTACGTACGAGGCAATCGGAAAGCGGTTCCGATGATTTATGAAAAAGGCTCGACCTTTGAACTAGGAAAAGGCAATATTTTAAGACAAGGCGATGAACTGTTGTTGATTGCCAGCGGCCAATTGGTTTCTGAAACACTGCAAGTGGCAGAAGAATTAGCAGAAATAGGAATCAGCTGCGAAGTGATCGACATGTTTACCATCAAACCAATCGATAAAGAATTGATCCTCCGCGAAGTTCAGGGGAAACGGCAAGTCATCACCATCGAAAATCATTCTATTACCGGTGGACTAGGAAGTGCCGTCGCCGAAGTGCTTGCTGAAACAGGCAGTGCTGTCCCCTTAAAACGTATTGGTGTCAACGAACGATTCGGTCAAGTCGGCACACCCGATTTCCTGCAAAAAGAATATGGCTTAGATGCTGCTTCAATCAAGCAGCAAATAGTCGAGGGGAAGGTCAAGGGATAGAAAAAGGAAGCATCAGCGACTCAATGGTTGATGCTTCCTTTTCATTCCTTTCAGCTCTTGTAAAAAAAGCGTCAAACAGCGTGTCAGTCCGGCTGTTTGACGCTTTTTTATGAACTAAGACAAAAACCAGCGCCGTAAGTTTTCTGCTTCGGTTAATGGAAAGTAGAAAAGCTTACTTTCGGTGAGAGTATCTTCGGTTTTGATGGTTAGCTGTGACTTGCCAAGCCCTTTTTTGTGCTGCCAATGCGTGGTAGTGACAGTGAAATCTTGGATTTTATTTTTCTTCAGATAAGCGGTCACCTTCGTAAGACCGCGAATCGTTTGACACAACAATACGTGATTGTCTAAAAATTGATAGCCTTGTATTTTACCCCGCCAAATACTTGATAACACGAAGGAGCCAAAGAACACGAAGAAAATCAGCGCTAACCACCAGAAAAAGAAGGCGGAGATTCCTACAGCAAGCAGTCCGATCAGCAGCGGCCAACGGCAGAAGTACCAAAAGTTGGGTCGCGGATTTTTCACTAGAGCGGTTTGTTGAAACGACCATTCGGGTAAAAAGCGGGTCAATGTTTCGGTCAGCTGCGTCTCTTTCAAAATGGGGAACAGATAGACCGTATCGTCGCTTTCTGACGAACTGCCAGCAGCCAGCAGTAATTTGACGGAGCTTAGATGAAAGATTCTTCGATAAAGGTTTTGTTCGACACTCAGCCCTTGGATCCTAGCGAGGGGAATCGTTTGGTGTCGTTTAGAAAACAAGCCCTGCGTGATCAGCAGCTGTTGTTGGTTCGTTTCCACCGTAAAGCCATAATAACGGAAAAGATTCCTGGCGATCGCAAGGAAGAAAAACAAAATCAGCAGCCCGAGTAAAAGTGCAGCACCTAATAAAAGGCCAAGTTGCTGCAATTCCGATGCATAGGCAAAGAGATTGGGAATGTTGTCGATCACGTTGTAGCCGATGACTAGAACCAAGGTGAAAACAGAAAAATCAGTGAGAGAAAACAAGAAAATCTCCTTGAATTTCAAAGTGAATGTTTCTAGCGGCGGCTTGGCTGACTTCTCAGCTGAAAACGCAGCGTAATCGTCGGTTGGTTCTTCTCCACTAGCTGCTTGGGAATTCGGCTGTTGTGGTGTCGCAGCCGCCTTTTTTGACGCTTCGATGGAGGCAATGAGAGCCAGCGGCAATGCAGGGAAAAGAATTTCGGCTTCGCCACTCGAACTTGCGGCGCTTTCCAACTTCACTTCAGCTAGTTTAAACGGACGTAAATAAAAGTAATGATTCTCTTGAATCGTTTGGATACGTTCAAATGGCAAAATCGTTTGTTTTTGGATAAAGAGTCCTTTGTTGACTAGTACACTCGTTTGATCGATTTGAAAGGTAAAGCGGGCGTAAGACAGTACCGCAAAAATCAGACAGACCAGTAAAAATAGCAGAATGCCGCCCAGAATCATCGGAAAAGAAGGGGCGTCGTTGAATAATTTGAATACAAGCAGAAATGCTAGTACCAGAAAATTTTTGCAATTTTTGAACCAATAAAGACCGATACACAGCAACGGCAGTCGTTGTTTTTCATAGATCATCTTTGACCACCTCGACTAAATTCATGATGGTTTCTCGCAAGCGTTCGGCTTGCGCCACTGGCAAGCCTTCAATGGTGTGGTTGGTGGCAGCCGTATGGATCTGTAAGGAGACTAAAGCGTATTTTCGTAAAAAGATCCCTTGGTCCGTTTCGATGTGCTGGATTCGGCGGATCGGAATATACGTGGTGCTGCGAAATAGATAGCCACGTTGAATAGCGATATCCTTTTCTTGGATCTCGTAGCGATGGAATTTGTAACGGTAGCTCATCAGCACAAAAGAAAGCAGATGACTGATCAAAGCCAGTGCCAATAGGCTTGACCAAAGGGCGAACACCCAGAAATGAAGCCAGTTTTGCATGGATAAAAACCAAAAAGAAGCAGCGAAAAGTAAACTGAAAATGATCAGTGAAGTAATTGTCCGTAACCGCCAAACACGGATGATGGTTTGCGGCATTTGTTCATTTAATAAGGGATAATTCAAGGGAAACGTCCTTTCTACATAGAAATAACTGGTTTACCCACAAATATAGTGGAGATAGAAGAAAAAAACAAGCTTAGAAATTAAAAATAGTTAATTGTGATTTAAATAGTGTAGCTCTATCGAACAAAAAGAAAAAGCCGCTTTTAGCTAACCAATGAGTATGGGGTTGTTCGTCATGAAAAAAGTGAGTCTGCTATTGACTCTCCCTCAAGAGGAGACAGTATGCTTTAGTAGAAAGGGGCGATTGCTATGGAAAAAATGATTGAGGTTGCCGAGCTATCTAAGAAAATCAACGGTCGGAAAATTATTGATCAACTTACCTTCACCGTAAAAAAAGGCGAGGTGTTCGGCTTATTAGGACCAAATGGAGCAGGAAAAACGACAACGATTGAAACAATTTTAGGTATCAAAACACCAGAGGAAGGTTCTGTCAAAATTCTCGGATCAGATCCTCAAAAAAAGCGACGTGAGGTATTTGAAAAAGTGGGGGTACAGCTTCAATCTTCAAGTTATCAGAACAATATTCGCGTCGGAGAATTGTGCAAAGAGATGACGCTCTTGTATCGACAGCCTCAAGACTATCAAGAGCTTTTGCGTTTGTTTCAGCTGGAACCATTCGAATCGCAATTCATCGACAAACTTTCTGGTGGGGAAAAACAAAAGCTTTCAATTGTACTCGCGTTGATCCCGAATCCCGAGGTGATTTTTTTGGATGAATTGACAACGGGACTGGATACAAAAGCACGGAGAAGTGTCTGGCAAACGCTCCTCAAACTAAAAGAAGCACAAATGACGATTCTATTGACGACCCACTATATGGAGGAGGCGGAGATTCTTTGTGATCGGCTATGCATCATCGCTCATGGCCGCAAGGTAGTTGAAGGCAGCACGAAGGAGCTGTTAAAACGAAGCGGTCAGCAAAAACTTGAAGAGGCATATCTTTGGTTTGTAGGGGAGGAGATAGAATGAGCAAAGTAATGAAACTAGCAAAAATTGAAGGAAAGTTAGCGTTGCGAGGAATTGATGGGCTCGTCTTTGGCATCGGCATGCCGCTGGTCGTCCTGTTTTTGACCAATATGATCGGTGGAGAGAAAGTGATTGGTGCTACTTCATATACATTTCAAGAGGGCAGTTTTGCTTCGTTGCTGGTGGTGGGGATTTGCGCAACAGCCTTTATGGGGATTCCGTTAACTATCTGTGATTATCGAGACAAAAAGATTTTGAAACACTTTTTTGTTACCCCAGCTTCTCCAGTTCATCTGATTGCGGCTCAAGTGGTAGTAGCTGCAGCGACTGCACTACTCTCAGCGATAGGTGTCGCATTCGTGTCGGTGGTATTTCTCGACTATCAAATGAAAGGCAGCTGGATAGTATTGATAGCTAGCTATTTTTTCGTTATGATTGCCATGTATAGCCTAGGACTATTGATTGCTAGTTTGTGTAAAAATATCAAGATTGCCAATCTCGTATGCACAGTGGTTTATTTTCCCATGTTGTTTCTTTCTGGGGCAGTGATTCCCTTTGAGCTCTTTCCAGAAGGTGTGCAAAAAGTCGCTAATGTTCTGCCATTGACACAAGGCGTTAAATTGTTAAAGAGTGTGAGTCTCGATCAACCAATCGGTGACCCTCGATTCATTCTTTTTCTATTGACAGTGGTGACGATCATAGGATTTGGTTTGGCAGTTAAGCTTTTCCGTTGGGAATAACAGGAAACGGAGGAAAGAGTTATGACACAAGAATGTGAAAAAACACCAGATAAGCTGTATCGAATCGGCATGTTTTCTAAAATGAATCAAGTTACGATAAAAACACTGCGTTATTATGATGAGGTGGGGCTGCTTAAGCCCCATTTTATCGATCCAGATAATGGGTATCGCTATTATATCTCTAGTCAGTTGGCACCATTGCATCGGTTATTAGCTTTACGCAGAATGGGGTATAACATCGATGAAATCAAACAAGTGCAAGCAGGAGAAAGCGAAAGGAGAATACTGCATCGCAAGAGACAGCAACTGATGAGAGAGATCACGGAACGGATGGCGATGCTCACGCAGATCGAAGGGTATTTGCAACAGGAAGAAGCCAATTACCAAATGATCGTGAAACGTTTGCCAGCGGTTATCGTCGCTTCAATGAGAATGGTCGTGCCAAGCTTCGATCGGTTGTTTTCTATGATCCCAGAAATGGGGCTGCAGATGGAAACAGCTGGTTGCATCTGCGCATTGCCCGAATATTGTTTTACTATCTATCATGACAACGAGTACAAAGAAGAAAACATTGATGTGGAAGTTTGCGAAGCGGTCACAGAAATGAAAGATAATCAAGGAAATTTGACCTTCAAGCAGATAGAAGAAGTACCAGAGGCAGTTTGCACGGTCCATAAAGGAGCCTATACTGAGTTTCCGAAAGCCTATGCTGCAGTAATCCAGTTTGCTGAAAATAACGGCTATCGAATCACAGGGCCTTTTCGTGAAAGCTATATTGATGGTATTTGGAATAAAGAAAGTGAAGAGGAATGGCTGACTGAGATCCAGCTTCCTGTTGAAAAAATCAGCAGGTGAAGGGAAATAAACATTCAGCGTTCTTGCAAAATTTCTCCCCCGTAAGGTGTGAATTTCGGCAAGACCATCGTTTAATCGAGTGTCTACAGTCAATTCCCATTGACAAATCGACTGGCGCCTTCTAAACTAAAGGCAGAAAAACAAGAGAAAAAGCTGATGTCTCCGGCCTATCTGCTGTTATTCCTTCGTTAACAGGGGTAGGACTGGAAAAGAGTAAATAAAATCAATTTCATAGGCAAAAAATTGACTGCATGCAGTTTTATTTGAAGTGCCTATCATTGATTTTATTTTACTCTTCGCTTTTTGATCTTCATCGCTTGAAGATTGACCGCAGAGTAAAATCTGCGGTCTTTTTTGTTTTTCAATTATTTTGAAAGGGGAAAAGAAGATGTACCAAGAATTGAGAAAGGCAATCGAGCGGCCACCGCTCTATAAAAAAATGGCAGAGGCGTTTTGGGACGATGCGTATATTTCCAAGCAAATGTTAAAGGCTCATTTGGATCCTGATTTTGAGGGAGCGAGTAGAAAGGCTGACTTTATCGACGAATCCGTTCGCTGGATCAGTCGCATTGTTCCACCAGAAAAACAGACGCAACTTCTTGATATCGGCTGCGGACCAGGGATCTATGCGGAAAAATTTGTAGCGCTGGGCTATCAAGTGACAGGCGTTGATTACTCCAGAAGGTCCATCGCCTATGCGAGAGATTCTGCGAGTAAGCAGCAATTAAACATTACCTATCTATTTGATAATTATTTGGAGATGGCATTGCCTCAGCAGTTTGACTTTATTACCTTGATTTATTGCGATTATGGAGCCTTAAATCCAGAGGAACGAAAACTGCTGCTAAATAATGTGCTGGCGCATCTAAAACCGGGTGGCAAATTTTTGTTCGATGTATTTACGATTGCCCAGTTTTTAACGCTTGATGAAGAACAGACCTGGGAAAGTCATGAATCAGCGGGGTTTTGGCGGGGCGATCCTCATCTTGTGCTGAATCAACGATGGAAATATCCTGATCACGTCTTGCTGGAGCAAACAACGATTTTAGCAGAAACTGAGCTCACCAATTATTATTTATGGACGACCTATTTTACAAAAGATGCATTGCTGAGGGAAGTTCAGGCTGCAGGCTTTGATATCTGTGAGGTATTTGGCGATGTCAAAGGCAGTCCTTATAGCGAAGAAGGTTCAACAATGGCGATACTACTGAAAAAACCATGCACTCATTGAAAGAGTGGTTTTTATGTAAATAGAAGCAAAAAGAAACGACGATTTTCTGTCGTTTCTTTTTGTTTGGCGCAGGTCTGGTCGATTGATTCCTAGGTACGAATGATGTGGCTCTTTTCGTACTACTCAGCGAAACGTCGAACCATCGTAATATCTGTTTCCAAATAGCCCATTTTTTTGTATAGCTGATACGCAGACTGATTATGGGCAAAAACGTGCAAGCCGATTTCAGTGATGCCTTGCTGGATCGCCCACTTTTCTAAAGCCTGTAACGCTTTGGTGCCATAGCCTTTTCCTCGCTGGTCTTCCTCGATGATAAAGTCATAGATGAAGGCTTTCTGGGCAGCTGTGTTGACCCAAATCACCCCGATCGGTTCACTAAAATCAGCTGCAAATAAAGAAAACAAGTGATTGTTTTCGGTGGCAGTCCCTTGAGGAAGTAAAGAAGCAAAGCTTTCTTTGGCTAGGGCGAGGGCCTCGTCTTTGGCCCATGTGCCTGCTTGGACTTTGTCATTGGCGTATTCGAAAATTGCATTGGTTAAGTAAGCAGCATAGTCGCTGTCTTTCATTGGGATTAAGTTCATCTGTTTCTCCTTTTGTCCTTTTCGGCTCTTCTTAACCTACAGAATGATTGTAGGCAATGAGAAACAAGGACATTTGATATGAAACGGTTTGTTTCCCCTTCAGTTGAGACGCTCTGACAGCGGGTCTCGTCGTTGAAACAAAAACAGGTCATCCGGTGCAAACTGGTGTCGTGCATCGCAAGTATAGCCTCGTAGCCAGTCAACCCCATCGATGCGGCGAACGTAGAATCCTTTGGGGAAATCGTCGGTTTTTTCCAAAGGCACAGAAGCGATCGTGATTGCGGCAGCTGGCGCTTTTCCTTGGGATTTCAGTCCGGTACTATTTGCCAGTTGGCGATAGCTAAGACGAAAGTGTAAGGCCATTTCCAAGGTACAACAAGTCAATCCATAAGAAGGCGCAGCTGCAAAAATCTCCGTCAAAGAGCCGCCTTGGGGGAGTCCCAGTTCTTTAAGGGGAACAATCACACAAGCAGCACGCTGTTTATCGGCACTGAGGGAGAACTGGGGATGGCGCAAGAGCTGGTTGGCATACGCGTTTAAGTGAATCTGATTTTCTTCCAACTGCTGGCAAAGGCGGTTTAGCGAAACCCCGCCATAGTCTACGATCACTTCCTTCAAATCAAACACTCCTTTCAATAGGGATCCTTTTTATGAAAAATCAGTTTACACCCTCGTTCTTGGACAAATTGGCATAAATCGCAGCAACTTCTTCTTGGTAACGATTCTTTAGTCGAGGGGGACTTAAAATGCGTAGGCTTTTTCCAAAAGAGAACAAATAGGGCACTACCCAGCTTTCCTCGGGCAAATCAACGGTAACCACAGCAGTGCCTTCCTCCGTCAAAGTAATATCCTGATGATCGAACTCATCATATACCCGATAAAGAACGTCGGCTTGAAAGAATAGACGCGCAGGATAGGTGTCAACAGTCAACTCAATGGCAGAATCAGGCGCAGTGACTGGGAAAAAATGCTGGTCAGTGACGTGGACTTGACTCATGCGGCTGATTTTAAATGTCCGAAAGGCATTCTTTTGCTGGTCGAAGGCTTGCAGATACCAAGCTTGCGAGCGAAAAAGCAGTTTATAAGGCTGGCAGATGCGTTTTTGCAGTCCCTGTTTACTGATATAGTCAAAGGTGATCACGTGGTTTGTTAAAATACTCTTTTTTAATAAATCAAACGTGTCGTTGCCGTTTTCTCGCCGATGCCAAGTGGAAAAATCCACTTCTAGCCAATCAGCATCGGGCTGTTTAAACAAGGATTGCAGTTTTGCCAGCGATTGCCCACTGATCTGTGGCGTCAGCTGGCGAATCCCTTTCAACGCCAAAAGCAGGTTTTTCCGTTCTTCCTCTGATAATAACACTTTATCCAACACAAAACTGCTTAACAAATAAACGCCGCCATTTCGACCCGTTTCGGTATAGATGGGCACGCCAATACTGCTTAGGGTATTGATATCTCTGGTGATGGTGCGAGTCGAGACTTCAAATTGTTTGGCTAATTCAGAAGTGGTTGCTTTTTCATGATTCAACAGGTGGTAGATAAGGCCGAATAGGCGTGTCGTGCTCACTTGGTTTACTCCTTTTATAAAACGATGATAAAACACTGACACAAGGTGTCTAGGTTTCTATCGTATCATAAAGACAAAGAAGGAGGAACTCCAATGAAATTTTCGATAATGGCAACGGAAAGAACCAATAATTTTACTGATCCAGCGATTCAAGCAAAAATCACTGGCTTATGGGAGAAAAACAGCGAGGCGGTCAAGAAAGCCGCAGAAAAAGGAACGGTCATCGCTTGCGTTTACCACGAGTATGAGTCAAACTATCAAGGAGACTATGCCGTTTCGCTTTGTTTCGAAGAAACGGAGCAAGCAGACTTTGATACAGAAAAATATACTTGGAAAAAGTATCCGATCGATCGGCGCGATGCGCAGGGCATTTTGACTACTTGGCGTCAAATCTGGTCTGAGGAAGAAAACCAGCAGCTGCAGCGCAAGTATTCCTTTGATTTTGAACAATATGCGCCAGACGGTGAAGTAACGATTTTTATCGCCATTGCTGAAAGCGACAAAGAGCAGCTATTTTCCTGAATAGGAGGACAAACAATGAGACAATATGAAAGCAAAGCAGCGCTGATCCAAGAGATTACAGAACGTTACCAAAAATTTCGCCAAGAATTTGATGAAATTCCTGAAGCCTTGCGAAATCAACGGATAGCAAGTGTCGACAAGACCCCTTCAGAAAACTTGTCTTACCAAATCGGCTGGGTCAGTTTGTTATTGTCATGGGAAGCACAGGAACAGCAAGGGATGAGCGTTCACACACCTGCTGAAGGGTACAAATGGAACAACCTTGGCGGATTGTATCAATCTTTTTATCAGACATACGGCAGTTTGACCTTAGCACAGCAGCAAGAGCTTTTAGACCAAAAAGTGACGGCCCTTTGCCAGTGGATCGAAGGCTTATCCGATCAGGAATTGTTTGAAGCAGGGCAGCGGGATTGGGCAACCACCAAAGCACAGTGGCCAGTCTATAAATGGATCCATATCAATACAGTAGCACCCTTTACCAATTTCCGAACGAAAATCCGAAAATGGAAAAAGGAAGCACTGCATTGATCAATAAAAGAAGCAAGCTGGTTGAGCGTTTTTTAGCAACTGAGGGAACAGCTAACTTAAAGAATTGTTAAACAGTTGATCTGTGAAGATCAGCTGTTTTTTTTGTTTTGTGTCATCGCAAGAAACCACCTGGAAAGCCTATGCTAGCTTATTGTCTAGTCGGTTTAGGTTAAGGAATAAACTGTTATTTTAATTCCTAAAGTGACGCGAAGGTGACAAAAATGAAACGCCAATTCGTAAAAGGGTATGCTATATTTTAAACAGTACTTGTTTTTTTACAGAAAAAAAAGTGGGGAGTCGATGGCGTATCTTACGCAATCGCCGCCAATTGGTTTTATAGAAAACACACAAAACCATTCCCAAGTCCGATGCAAGTTTGCTGAATATTCAGCAAAATAAAAGTAAATGACTAAGAATAGAAAGGGTGAGGATCATCGAAAACAACCAAACCATTGGCTTGACGTCAGGAGAAGTCAAGGCGCGGGTGCAGCGCGGTCAAGTCAATAAGACAAAAAAGGATACGACGAATACGTACCCGAAAATCCTTTTTACCAATATCTTTACCTTTTTCAATTTGATCAACTGTGTCCTATTCTTTCTCGTCTGTTTGACGGGTTCTTATCAAAACGGCTTGTTCGTCTTTGTTGTCTTCAGCAATGTGATCATCAATCTATTTCAAGAAGTTCGTTCCAAACGAACGCTGGATAAGCTGGCATTGCTAAAAGTTGCCAAAGCCGATGTTTATCGGGATGGCAAGCTGGAGAACTTGCCGATACACAAACTCGTAATGGATGATGTGTTACGACTGAAAAGCGGGGATCAAGTGCCGACGGATGCCAAAGTCATTCAAGGATTTTTAGAAGTCAATGAATCCTTGCTGACTGGTGAAATGGATACGATCTACAAGCAGCCAGCAGACGAGTTGTTTTCTGGTAGTTTTATCACTGCTGGCGAAGCGTTATGCCAAGTGATCCACGTAGGCGCTGACAACTATATCGCAAAAATCAACAAAGAAGCCAAAACCATCAAACGACAAAAATACTTGATCCAAGGCAGTTTAAACAAAATCATTCGTTGGATCAGCCTGATTTTGGTCCCATTATGTACCCTCTTGTTCGTTAAACAGTTCTATTTCTCTCATGCAACTTTCAATACTGCCATCTTACGGACGGTGGCGGCAGCTGTGGGAATGTTCCCCGAAGGTTTGTTTTTATTGACCAGTGTCACATTGACCATCAGTGCCGTCTATCTGGCGCGCAAAAAAGTGATGGTGCAGGAATTGAACTGCATTGATGCCTTGGCACGGGTCGATGTTCTTTGCTTAGATAAAACGGGCACGATCACCGAAGGCAAGATGACGGTGGAAAAGACGATTTCCTTTCATTCAGAAACACCGTTGGCAGAAATCACTGGTAACTTAATGGCGCAGCTGCCCGATCAGAACCCAACGGCAATGGCGCTGCGAACCTTTTTCCCAGAAAAAACGACGTACCAGATGCAGCAAGTCGTCCCTTTTTCATCAGATCGTAAATTCAGTTGCGTCACGTTTGAAGGACAAGGCACTTATTTCATCGGAGCTGCGTCGATTTTACTGGGAACCAACCATGAAGCTGTCTTAAAACAGGAAAGACAGCTGGCAGAAGAAGGCTACCGAGTGATCGTTTTGGCTCACAGTACGCAAGGCTATGAGGAGGCAGGACTGCCGACGGATATTGAACCGTTAGGATTTTATTTACTGTCAGACACGATCCGTGAAGATGCCAAAGAGACCTTGGAGTATTTTCGTTCACAGGCAATCCAATGCAAGATCATCTCTGGCGATGATCCAGTGACAGTCAGTCAAATCGCGAAAAAAGTCAATCTACCAGGGGCTGCTGATTTTATCGATGTGTCAAAATTAACTGCGACCGAATTAAAAGAAGCTGTCAGCAACTATCAGATTTTTGGTCGAGTGACGCCGCAACAAAAGAAAGAAATGGTGCTCTACTTGAAAGAACAAGGGCATACCGTCGCAATGACTGGCGATGGCGTCAACGATGTTTTGGCGCTAAAAGAAGCCGACTGCTCCATCGCAATGGCTTCTGGTGTTGATGCTGCGCGTCAAGTGTCAAATCTGGTTCTTTTGGAAAATCAATTTGATGCTTTGCCATCGGTCATGGATGAAGGCCGCCGAGTGATCAATAACATTACCCGCTCAGGTTCATTGGTGCTAGTGCAAGTCTTATTCTCCATCATGATCACCATGGGGACGTTGTTATCAGGAACGACCTATCCTTTTGAGCCGATCCAATTAACGATCATCAATGCCTGCTTTGTCGGCATTCCGACCTTCTTTTTAAACTTTGAACCAGACTTCAATCGGATCAAAGGGGACTTTATGACGACGATTTTCAAAAATGCTTTTCCAACAGCCTTGACGATTACGGTAGGAACTTTGCTGATCATCAACTTTGGCTATTGGTTCAACAGCAGCAGTAAAGCTCTATCGATCATGAGCATTATTTTTACTGCTTGGAACTATCGCTTGATCCAGAAAAAAGTCTATCCAGCGATCAACAGCTATCGAACGATGATTTTTTTCAGCACTCAGATCTTGTACTTTGCTGCTTTGATCGTCGGTCGCGACCTCTTTAACCTAGGCAATACCAGCTATCTCAACCTCATTCTCTTGATTGCCTTGTTGAATTTTTCCGCCTACATGCAACGCTTTGCGGATAAGGGCATCGAGCTGCTGATGCGAAGATATACGAAGAAACGTAAAAGTTTATCAAAAGAAATGATTCAGTAAATAATAGAAAAACTGATTGCTTAAGCAGCGTTTGCAGCCTGCTAGGCAGTCAGTTTTTGATTTTAAATAAATTTCTTTTCAAGGAGTCTAACTAAGTCTTGCTATGAAACTCGTTTCATACCATACAATCAACCAAGAGACCTTTTCAGAAAATTGTCGAAAGTGGAACAACTAATTTTCTATGGTAGACTTAGGTCACAAGCAAAACAATCAGATAGGAATGAAAGAAATGGCAACGATTCGCGATATAGCAAAAATTACTGGTTTTTCGATCACGACGGTCTCTCGTGTGATCAATGGCCATCCTTATGTTGATGAGCAAAAGCGAGCAACGATTTTGGCAGTGATGGAAGAACTGGATTACAAACCGAATAAAATCGCCCAAAAACTTAGCTCGGGGAAAACCTATAATATTGGAGTCATCGTACCGTTTGTCAATCACGCCTTCTTTGATGGAATTTTAAATGGCATCATGGAAGAAGCCTTTGCCCAAAAATACAAGGTGACGTTGCTTCCGACCAATTTTGATCGGAAGCTGGAGCTAGAATATCTAGAAGAATTCGCTGCAAAGGGATTTGACGGCTTGATCGTCATCACCCGCGCAAATCATATCGAGACATTTTATCCCTACATGGAAAAAGGACCGATTGTTTTTTGTGAAAATTCGACCGGTACTGCCGTTCCTTTCGTTGCGATCGACTTGGTCGGCTCTGTGACAGCCAGTATCAAGTATTTGAAAGAACAAGGTGTGAAACGCTTGGGACTGACGCTCGGGCGCAGCAAACGCCTCAGCTGCAATTCAGTCAACACGATCGCAAAAGCCAAGGAGCTGTTTCCTAATTTTTCTGAAGCAGATATTTATTGGGATTGTATCAAAGCACAAGATGGGATTCCCGCAGCTGCATTTTTTAAGGAACGAGGAATCGATGGGGTGATCACAAATGGGGACGAGATCGCAGCGATGATCTTAAATCAATACTCCCACGGGACAGCACCCATCGTGATTGGGCAAGAAAACCTGCTCATCAGTCATATGCTGCACTTTTCTTCCGTTGAGTTTCATCTGGATCAGTGCGGCAAAGAAGCCTTTCGCTTGTTTCAAGAAAGAAAACAAGAGCAGATCATTCTGCCTTACGAACTTATTATTCGTGAATAATCATTGTTATAAAAAGAACACACCTTTTTGTCGAGAGGTGTGTTTTTGCCTGCTTATTAAAGGGGAATTGTAGAGATAAAATAAAAAAATAAAGAAAAAATTTATTTTGAAAGCTTGCTTTTCACAGAGTAAAGGGCTACCATTGGTCTGTGGCTTTTTCGCCACAAAAATAGGAAACGTATCAGACAAGAGTACTTGGGGAAGATTCTCTTGGGGGAAGCCTGATACGTTTCCTTTTGTTCATTCTAACACTATTTATATATAAAGTAGAGAGATATTGAGTAGATAAATAAAAATACTACTGTAATTGATGAATAGGAAAAAGGCAATCTCACAGACGAGTTTCTCTGGAGCGATTTCCTACAACATGCTGGATGGCAAATTGCTCCATCATGTTTTGATTAATTACAAAGCATCAACTAACTAATTGTGTTGCACCCACTAGAAAATTACATAATTTCGCAACACCTGTTTCAGCTGTTTCTTTGATTAGAACAGTCGCAGTATTTTCGTAAACATGAATCACACTAACTTCTTGTAAACCGGTAAAGCCAATAACATTTGCCTGATAGTTTTGACCAGGGAACACTTGGTATTTTTCCATGTTTTTATCTCCTTCATTAATCTTATTTCAAAAGAATAATAATTAAAATTTAAGAAAAAGTAAAGTGAAACGATTTTTCATTCAAAAACTCATCCTTTCGGCTGTTTATTCGAGTGGAAATCAACCTTTTCTGTAATTTTTCATTTGGTTTTTCAATAAATATACGATGGCTAGTTGAATATTATTCAATGGATCGTACCAATTTAGCGAGCGATCGACTACAAAGTTGAGGGAAAGAAAGCCAGAAATTCCCAGCTATATTGTTTGTTTTGTCCCGTCTTCACGCTTATAATAAAGGTAGGAAGAACGATCGGCGTCACCACTTCCTAATTCAATTGAAAAGGGCGTGCAAGTTATGGAAAACGTATACCGAAATAACTTTGTCAAAAGAACGGTTCAACTGATGTTTGCACCAAAAAAAATCAGAAAACGTCCACCCGAGCAATGGATCAAAATGCCTACCGACCGAGGTATTCGGAGAAAGGACGCGTGATCCAGCATCTCGCAGCTATGCGTGAAATAGTGTTTGAAGAAAGGAAACTCAGGAAGTCCCGTCATGGGACTTCCTTTTTTATGTCATTTTTATCACATTCTTCATTGAGAAAATTATTAGTATAGGCGCTCTTTTGCAGACGCAAGGTCAAGAATACGATGGAGTAAGAAATCACAAACTACAAAGAAACCAATGTCAGCACTCAATGGATCATTGGATGAAAGACTACAATCCTTCTTTTCATTGAGGGATTTCCCTGTTTTTTTGATCGATTTTAAATTGGATATTGCCGGGAAAAATGCGCGCCAACGAACGATCACTTTCTAATGGTACAGGAGACCAACGTTTAAGGAGGGTAAAAGCAATCAAAAAAGCGCTTTTTTCGTACAAAGATTCTGTTAAAATGAAGATATGGATAAAAAAAAGTAATTGCTGCAAATCAATCATTTAAAGAAGGTGAAAGCATGGACTACCAAGAAATCGCGCGTCATTTTCAGACAACATCGTTTGATCCCCAACCGTTTGTGCAAACGGCGATCGATGATCGAAAGGTAAGGGAGAAGCTAGTGGAGAATGTCGTTGATGGTCAAAATCATATCAATGAGTATTTTAATAGTTATTTGATTATTAAAGAAGTAGCCACTAAAAACCCTGAGCTGATTTATGATGAGTGGGAACGGATCTGGGCACTGCATACCCACAAAAATTCCTATCATCGGTGGATCGCCCATGATCTGATCACGCAACTTCTGGTGATCGATCATGAAGACAAGTTTGAAGCAATCAAGCGAGAATATGTACTGCTGCCCAAAGAAGAAAAAATCAGTAATTACAAGAAGATGTCTGAGAATATCCAAAAGGCTATGAAGCTCAAAGACCTCAGCAAAGAAATTTCACTGTTATGGAAAATTAAGTACATGTGATGAATGAACGGATAATCAGGTTGATGGTATTGCTTTCTATTAGCTAAATCATAGAAAAAACAGGCTATCTTTTTGTGATTCAAAAAAGAGCAGATGTATCAGTAGCAAGCAGCGATTATGAAGTTTAAAAAATTGATATCTCTGCTTTTTTTAGCCTGTAGTTGACTCATTATCTGATACTGAGCGCGCGTATTTCAACATGTCGCTGTATGAAATAACAGGGAAATCTCCCTTAAGTCCTTGTAAGAAGCCAAGTGAAACTTTATACTAGAATGTAATACTTATTCAAAAAAAGGACAAATAAAATGAGGACATGAGCTTTTATGAAGAAATATTGTAAGGAAAATGTGCTAGAAGCGGCGATGACGCGTTTGGAATATATTTTTGATACGTTTCCCCATGTGTATTTCTCTTTCAGTGGTGGAAAAGATAGCGGGGCCATGATCCAGTTGGCTGACCAAGTCGCACAGAAAAAAAAGAAAACCTTTGATCTGCTGATTTTAGATATCGAGGCAAATTATGATGCTACGAGAACGTTCATGGAAAAAATCAAAGCGTTACCAAGTATCAATCAAACCTTCCACTTCTGTTTGCCCTTTTACGAGGACAACAATACCAGCGTCTTTCAGCCACAATGGCTGATGTGGGATGAACAAGAACGTGAGAAGTGGGTGCAGCCGATGCCCAAAGATGCGATTTCACTTGCTGATTTGGATGAATCATTGATGGAAATCTATCAGAGTGCAAATATGAACCCTGATAAGTTCTTACGAAACTTTGCTCATTGGTACGCAAGCTATCATCAGTTTGAGCCGGTTGCTTGTGGTGTGGGGATACGGACCCAGGAAAGTCTGTATCGGTATCGATCGATCACATCGCCAAAGTATAACTTTCGGAAGCAATGCTGGATCAAACGGCAAGTAGCAGATTCAATGGTCGTTAATTTTTACCCAATCTATGATTGGAAGACGGAAGATGTGTGGGGAGCCTATGCCCATTTTGACTGGCCGATCAATGGCTTTTATGAAAAGTTGTACGACCATGGCGTTCCGATCCATCAAATGCGGATCTGTCAGCCTTACGGCATGCAGCAACGAAAAGGCTTGTACCAATATGCTTTGGTGGAACCGGAAACGTGGGAACGCGTCGTAAATCGTGTGTCAGGAGCCAATTTTGGTCGATTGTATGCCCAGACAGGATTGCTGGCGCATTACAATACGAGAAAGCCCAGTCATATGACTTGGCAAGAGTATGCGGTCTTTTTACTGGAATCAATTGGACTTTATTCAAAGAAATTACAGGATCATTATTACCGCAAAATCACGATTTTGATTGATCATTATCGAGAAAAGCACGGGATCGAAGTGGAAGATATACCCGATGTGACCAAACGTAAGGACTGGCTGAAAAACGAAGTACTCTGGCATGACTGGAAAGGGATCGCTCGTGCGTTAGAAAAAAATGATTTTTCTTTGAGTACGCGACAATATAGTTTGACGAAAAAAGATGAGTCTGAATTGTATGAGTTGGCGGTCGATTTTGGGGCGGCTTTGGGGATCGAGCATTTACCCAAGTATCAGTTAAAAAAATTGAATGCCAAATACGAGTATTTAACGAAAAAAATCACCTAACGATGGACGAGTGCGTCCTTAGAGAGGAAGGGTTTTGTGAACGAACGATTGGTTTTATTTTTTCCACCGTATAAGAAAAGCCAATTCTATCAATTGATGGGGGCTTTTTTTGCAGAACGGGTGTATCAGCAGCAATTTCCGTACTTAGTCAATGATGAGAACTGCTACTGGTACGTGATTCTTGATGACGAAAAACGGGTGACTGCTTTTTCTTATTATGAAAAAGGCGCCAACAAAGTGGAGCTAGGGGAATTTTATGAAAAAGATCCAGCCGCTCAATTTAAAAAGTTTCTTTTACGGAAAATGCTGGTGGATATCAGCCGCAACTACCCAGAAGCAGAGATTCTCGCTTCTAGTAACCAGCCTAGTGAAATTGCCCTTTTGGAGTCAAAAGGGTTTGCGGTCTATCGCCAAACAAAAAATTATTCATTTCTAAAAAGGAGTGTAGTCCCTCATGAGCGATATCGATTTTCCAGTGTTAGCGGCGAAGCTGATCCCAGTCAGCAAGATTCACGCGAATACGTATAATCCCAACACCGTGGCTGCTCCAGAAATGGATTTACTGGAACTGTCGATTCGAGAAGATGGTTTTACGCAGCCATTGGTTTGTTACCACGATAAGGAGCAGGACAAGTATATTTTGATCGATGGGTTTCATCGGTACATCGTAGCAAAAGATCGCTTGGAATTGCCAAGCGTTCCGGTCACGGTGATCGATAAGCCTTTTGAGAATCGCATTGCTTCAACGATTCGCCACAATCGAGCACGTGGTACCCATGGCATCGAGAAGATGGGAAACATCGTGCAGCAGTTGGTAGCTAACGAGTGGTCGGATGAACGAATTGCCAAGGAATTGGGGATGGACCGCGAAGAGGTCTTTCGCTTTAAGCAGCGTTCAGGTTTGAAAAGTGCCTTTTCTAACCATGAATTCAGCAAGTCTTGGATTGAGTTTGAAAAAAGATACTACAAAGGCAAAAAAGAGACCTGAGAGGTCGAAAAAACCATTGAAAAAACTATTTAAAAAAGCTATCTATTAGAAGATAGCGATTCGTTAATAATTCTTTTTAAATTTTGAATAGGTGTTTTTTACAACGATAACGATCAAATTGACCACCATCGACAAGCAAAGCGTCCCTAAGAGAATAGCTAGGATCACACCTAATGCGTCTCTTAGAAAGCTGAAGATCGCTTCAATGATAAACATGGTTTTTCCTCCTTTTCTCATCGTCTATTTTTTCTGACAATTGCAAAAACAGCTTCCTTGAGCAATAACTACCCAAAGACTTTGCCCTGCGGGGTACAAGACTCAGTTTCTTGAGAACTCGTCGCTTCAAAATTGAGTATACTTTATAAATGATGAAAAAACGTTTCTATTTTTTACAATCGGAGAAAAAATCGGAAATGTTAAGAATAACTACATCTTTTCTGATTTTTCTTCGATTTACATGAATAATCGTATCAGGTTGCATAAAAAAAGTAAAATGATAACAAAAAATCGAATCGAGAGAAAAGATACTATCTTGTAACTTTATAACCGTAAGTGAATTCAAAAACCTTGCTGCACCAAGTCTTTAAAACGTAAAGACTTGGTGCAGCTCTTTTGTTTCTCGCTGTGACGAGGTTTACAAAATGACTGACATTATTTTTCCGGAAAAAGCATAATTGCATAAAAATCAATGCGGATTAAAACCGTTTTATAACAAAGATAGTAAGCGCATTTTTAGCTCGATGACAAAATTTTTTGTGATGCTGGGAGAAAGCATCAGTGGATGTTTTGACAATAAGCCGATCGACATGTGGGGATCAGGCAAAGGAAGCGAGACGATTTTTACTCGAGCATGAGTTTGCTCAATGATGGAACGAGGGATCAGACTGCAGTATCCAGTTCGTTCGATCAAGTAAGGAATCGTACTGATATTGCTGACAGACTCCCAATGGATCGAAGGAACCTGATTGTCAAGATAGCTTTCAATTTTTGTGCGAGCTGGACAATCAGACTTGGAACGATAGAGATGGCTCCCTTCAAGGTCGGCTAGCTTATTGATGATTAATGGGTTTGAGATTGAGGTAATGCAGCAAAGCTCTTCTTGAAACACTTCCTCGTAAGCAAAATGTTTCTCGTGAGGAAGTGAGCATAAGGCGAAATCAATTCGGTTTTCATTTAGTGCATTGGCCAATTCTAGTGTTGAGCCCACGACGATCTCGAAGTTTATTTTTGGATAGTGCTGCGAAAAATCGTGAAGCAGTGCAGGCAAAACCAAAATGTCATAGGGTTGAAGGATGCCCATCCGCAACGAATACTCGACCGTATGGGAAGCATTGATCAACTGTTCTTTGACCCGCTCCCAGTGGGCAATCAGTTCGGGTACTTCCTGTTTCAACAATTCGCCTTCCAAGGTCAATACATTGCTTTTTCCTTCCAAAAATAACGCTACTTCTAATTCGTCTTCTAACTTTTTGATATGGTTCGTAACGGTCGACTGGGCATAGTTTAGTTTGGCGGCAGCTCTAGTAAACGTACCTTCCTCGACGATTGTTTTGAAGGATTGCAGCTCCTTGATAAAATCCACGTTTGTTCCCCTCTCTTTTTACCTATTATACAAAAAAGGAGCGGGGAGAAAATTTCTTTTTTTTCTAGTAAATAAAAAAATTAGATACAAAAGTTATTTAAAACATGCAGTCTGTTATGACCGTATGTTTCTTTGCTTTTAAAATAACGCTTCTCACAGGTTGAGCTAAGAGTAGTCGCTAAAGTTTCATTCATTAAAAAATCCACGAAGCAGGCCAATTTTTCAGGGATTACGAACAGCACACGAAAACAAGACAGTGGCTTTCTCCGCTGCGCTTGAATGGAAAAGCGTTTATTAGGAAAGGAATCTTGCAAAAAAGGTCTGATTTTTTTCTGATGCGAAAAAAATAGACACGCTAAGAGAAAAGAAAAATGGATACTTAGGAAAGGGTCAAAATAGCGAATCATGCAATGAAAAAAACTGACGGCGCTTCCTTCAAGAAGGCCGCCAGTTTCCTTACGTCAACGAATCGGTGTGATTCTTGGCTGAATCAGCTGTTCAATCGTTTTGTGGATGATCGTCCAGTCCGAAAGGGTGGGGACATTTGAAATGCGTAGTTGCTGAAATTTGGTGTTGCTTTTCAGATGCAAGTCAAAATTGCTGACGATCAAATCTATTTCCCGATGGATCAATTCTTGTTCATCAGGAGCCACTTCAAAAAAGTAACTGATTTCTGTATGGTCGTTTTTAAATAATTCCGTTGATGCAGCTAAGAAAGCATCTAGACCAGCACCGCCTTGAAAAGCAAAGGCTACTTTGAGGTGTTTTTTCAGCTGGGGATTAGGCGCTAACTCGCTTAACAAAGTCAATGTGACTGCGATATGTTCCAAGTGAGTAAAGGAAAAGAAGCGGCTTTGATCGTTGAAGGGTTTCAACCACTCATTCCAAGCAAGGTAATCCGTCTTGAATGTCGTTTCAACAAAGGCTTTGATCTGCGGATCAGCAAATTCATAATTGGCAGAAATCATCGTCAGCAGGCGAAGATTTACGAGATACGCGATGATCTTGTGGGCGGCTGCAGGTGGAATAGCGACGCCAGATTTCTCTAAAAAGGCAGCCGCTTCTGCAATAATTTCTGGTCTTTCTGTATGGTGAAAAATGTAATCCGCATCGCTTTCGCCGTTGATGTCCATCGTACTATAGGAAAGACAATGGAGCGCATTGACAAAGATCCAAAGCAGTTCTTGTTGCGGCAAGTGGATGATTCGGTATTTTTTCAAGTAATATTCGTTTAATATTTCTGAGAAAATAGCGAAGCGTTCTTTCTCCAATAGATTGCGTTCTAAAGACGGCGGCAAGGTCAAAAAGTAAGAATAGCGCCACCTACGCTTGGCGATACTTAGCCACAGAGCAAGTCGGTAATGGCTGTAATGCAAATCTTTCGTGTTGGCTTCCTTGGCTTTTTGGACCAGCAGGCGGGCATCCGCTGGACTATCCTTATCTAAAATCGTGCTATCGCCATAAGCAGAAAAAAAGACGAACAGACAAAATCGGATGTCCGCTTCGGTACCAATAAAGTCAAGATGATTCGTGGCAATCGTTACAGAATAGGTTTGCAACGACTTGTTCATGTAGCTGATTGTCCGTAAAAGATGACTGCGAGAATAACCGAATTCAATCGTTGCTCGGTGAATAGAGTATTTTTTATTATCAATAATACTCGTCATGATTTTAAACTCCAGCGTTTCCATCCCCAGGTATTGAATGGCAGAATTGATGGAAGCGTTCGGCGCATAAGCGATCGAGACGATGTTCGTTTCTGAGAGTGTGATCTTGACCAGGTCTTTTGGCAAACTGTCACTTAAAATACTCAGCTCTTTGGTAACTGTAGGCAAAGATAGCCCTAGTAATGTCGCCAATTCTTGTGGATGATACCCTGTCGGTGCAGCATTTAGCACTTGCAAGATTTTTACTTGTCGAGAAAATGCTTTGTCCCGATGCAAGTTGATAGATAAATTTTCTAACATTGAGGTCACCACCTATCCATTGAAATTACGCTCATTTTAAGTAAATTATATAATACTCTGCGCCAATCAAGAAGTCTTATCCCTTGAAAATTGGCGGATTTCATGTTAATGGTGCGCCGCATGTTTCATCGAGTGTGAAGCAGTCATTGAAAACAGCTTTTTTAGAAAAAACAACCTTGCCAGTTGCAGACCTAAAACGCTTGGATAGATTGGTCCAAAGATAAGTGTGAATAACGTTGGGGAAAAGAAAAAGGAGAAAAAATGAAAATGAAAAAACGCGTAGTTATAAGTAAGAGCGCTTTAGTAGGGATGCTGATTTTAGGGACAACCTTTCCAAGCACATGGCCGATCGCTCAGGCAACAGAAACACAACAAACAGAGCAGCAAACACCATCAATAGACTCCACCGTTCCCTTGCTGACAGATTCAACAGGAAGCATGGACACAGGAGAAAAGACAAATTCCCAAGAAGGAAATGCTGACGTCGTATCTTCCGAAACAACCGCAAGTGAAGTGGTGACCACCACTTCAAACCCAGAAACAAATCAATCTAACGCAGCTGATACTGCAGAAAAAACTCAAATTTCAGCTACTGCCCCATCTGCTGAAACCAATGTAGAATCTACGGATAGTCAACCTTTCGCTGCAGAATCAACGAAGAGTATCGAGAGTTTCAACTACGATCTGACTGTAGAGTATGATCCGATCAAGTATAAAGCACTGGTTTTGGATTTGCCAATCCCAGAAAAATACGCACACCAAACACTATACCAAGACCCGCAGTTGACAGAAGATTTTTATGTCTACAAAACGGATAAGGTATACATGCTGGTGGGGCTATGGTATACAAGTGAAGTGACTGGTACCAATCAATTAAATATATCTTGGACAAGCTTCACAGGTTTTACGATCAACTATTACGGTCTAACAGCGGTTTTAGAATATACCGACGTTAACGGAAACCTTTTGTTTACGGCGACATATAATGTTCGCTTTACGAATAGCCATTTGACGGTTAAATATGTGGATGAATCAGGGATGGAAATCTATCCTTCTCAAACCATCCATAATAGCACCAATGAATCCTATAATGTCTCTACAAGTGCGTTTATTCCAGAAATTCCAGGGTACGTTCTTGATACCAATCAACTACCGACGAATGCCAAAGGGAATTTTCCTCGAGGCGAAGCGACAGTGACCTACGTCTATCAAAAAGCACCAACGGACTTCACAGCGCTATCCGTGAAAGATACCACGGTTTATGAACGAGATACATGGAAAGCCGCGGATAATTTTGAACAAGCAGTCTCAAAAGAAGGAAAAATACTGACTTACGAGGAATTCCTCGCTGAGGGCGGCAGTGTGTCTGGGCAAGTCGATACTAGTCAAGCGGGTACTTATACAATCAGCTACCACTTAAACAATGTAAGCAAAGAAGCAACGGTCCTCGTCAAACCTCGATTCACTGCGATTACTGTTCACGATTCTTCGTTGTACGTCGGCGAAAATTGGTCCCCAGAAGATAACTTCGACCAAGCCGTCGATCGGGACAACCATCCAGTTGCTTTTGCCGATGTGAGCGTTGACGGAAGCGTGGATACCAAGAAAGCGGGGACCTATGAGGTAGTGTATCGTTATGATGGGATAGAAAGCAAAGCCCTTATCACCGTCAAAGCCGATCAAACGACAGTTAAAGTTCACGATAGCGAGTTGTACACAGGGGAACAATGGGAAGCCAAGGACAACTTTGACAGCGCAACGGATCGGGATGGTAAACCTGTTGCTTTTGGGGATATCACTGTTACAGGCAAAGGAGATACAACAAAAGCTGGTGAATACGAGGTCATTTACAGCTATCACTGTGTAGAAAGCAAAGCCATTATCACCGTCAAAGCCGATCAAACCACAGTCAAAGTCCACAATAGCGAGTTGTACACAGGGGAAAACTGGACAGCCCAAGACAACTTTGACAGCGCAACAGATCGGGATGGTAAACCTGTTGAATTTGGGAATGTCATTGTTATAGGCAAAGCAGACACAACAAAAGCAGGCAAGTACGAGGTCACTTACAGTTATCATGGCGTAGAAAGCAAAGCCGTAATCACCGTCAAAGCCGATCAAACGATAGTTAAAGTCCACGATAGCGAGTTGTACACAGGGGAACAATGGGAAGCCAAGGACAACTTCGATAGTGCAACGGATAGAGATGGTAAACCTGTTGAATTTGGGGATATCACTGTTACAGGCAAAGCAGATACAACCCAAGCAGGCAAGTATGAGGTCACTTACAACTATCACGGAATAGAAAGCAAAGCCACTATCACCGTCAAAGCGGATCAAACGTCCCTGAAAGTTCACGATTCAACGATCAAGCAAGGCGATGAATGGCTACCAGAAACAAACATTGATTCTGCCATCGATCGTGATGGCAAAGAAGTAGCCTTTTCAGAAGTAGAAGTCAACGGCACAGTGAACAACAAGATAGTCGGTCAGTACACGGTCTCCTACCATTACGGAGCAGTGATTGCCTATGCCGTGATTACTGTACAAGCAAAAGTCAGCGAAGCGCCTAACGAAACACCTGAAGAAACGCCAACAGAAGTACCAGAAGAAAATCGTCCGGAAAGTGAGTCGCCTGTGACTGAAATCCCTGAAACTGAAGCGTCTGATCCAATAATAGAAGAACCGATCAAGACACGTCCTGAGACAGAGACGCCAGAAACAAACGATCAAGAGAAAAACGGAAAACGGCCATCAGAACAATCAGACAACCCCTCAGCAACGGGACAGAAAGCACGGATCAAAGCAAGCAAACAATCCACTGCTAAGCAACTGCCAAAAACAGGAGAAATAAGCAGTGTCTTGCTAAGTGTGACAGGTATCCTATTCTTAATCGGCGGACTGGTGTTCTTGTTCCGTAAGAAATCATGGAGAAAACAACAATAGGATCAACAGAAGAGCTAGCAGAATAAAACATACAGGACAAACAAGCTGGATGAATTGCTTTAAGAGAACAAAAATCGATCTTCAAGCAATCACAAACATCAGCAATGTTCGTCCTGTTTTTTATATAGTGAGCAGCCGAGAGTACTAAGTTCAGCCAGCACGTGTATTTATGAAATGACCTCATCCTTTTCCAGACTAAGATAGCGATAAAAAGTCGAGCGCTTTAAGCCTGTTTGGGCACAGATATCCACAACGGCTTTTCCTTCCTTTTGATAAAGGTGCAATGCGTGTTGGATCAGTGCGGGATCGATTCGTGGACGACCGCCAATATTTCCTCTAGCACGTGCGGATTCTAAGCCTTCTTTGGTCCGTTCAACGATGATGTCTCGTTCGAATTGGCTGAAGGCTTGGAAAACAGTCATCATTAATTTTCCTTGAGGGGTTTGTGTATCAAAATTTTCTTTGATACTGATGACTTTTACACCTTTCTTTTCAAAAAAGTAGACGAGATCAATCAGGTCTTTGGTACTTCTTCCTAGCCGCGAGAAACTTTCAATAATGATTTTATCGTTTTCTTTCACTCGTTTTTTTAGTTTATTTAATTCAGGACGATTTGCGCGTACACCACTGATCTTTTCAGTATAAATTTTGTTGCATTCATACCGGTCAAGTAAATCCAATTGACGAGAGAGATCCTGTTGTCTTGTGGATACACGGGCGTATCCATAAACCATATTTGTCATACAAATTCCTCCAGTTGCACAAAAAGAGTCTACATAGAGAATACCCTGTTTGTTCACTTAAGTACATATTCTAACACCAACTTAAGTAAATTTGGGAAATAGGAAGGTTTTTTTATAGACGCAAATATTGTACTATAGAAAAGAAACCAGTCGGTGAAGGAGAAACACGGAGGGCAAAATGAGAGAATTGCAGTTAAATTTTATGCTAAACAAAACGACCGTTCGATGGCTTCAAATGTTAAATACCTTTGAGCGAGAACGGACTTGTTCCATCGCAAGTTTAGCCAACAAACTTGATGTGACCCAACGGACGATCAGCTCTGACATCAAGGAATTGAAAACCTATCTGCAGGAGGCAGCGGAATTTACTCTTGAAGCCAATGGCTATCATTTTAGGGAAACTGATCCGAAAAGATACTTGTCTCAAAAAAAGGAGCTTGTTGCAGAAGAAGGCATGTATCAAATCGTGGAAGCCATTTTCCACGGTGAATTCTGTTCGGTTGAAGAGTGGGCGCAGCGCTTGTATGTATCAGAAAGTACGATGCGTCGTTATTTGAATACCGCTTCTGCGACGTTACGAAAGTATCATTTGGAGTGGATCTTGCAACCGGTCAATTTGAGTGGATCAGAAGCCAATATTCGCAAGTTTTTTAAAGATTTTTATTATGAATCAGATGTCACCCCGCATACGCTCTTGCCCCCCAAAGAACTGATCGCGTTAGTCAGTGATGCCTTCTCAAAAATTCCCACAGCGCTGGTGAATACAGGCGTTTCTCCGAGTGATTTTTATTATAGTTTGTATATTGCGATCAAGCGCTATCAACTGGGAAAGACTGTTCAGATTTCTCGATCGTTGGCAGCAATCGTCGAAACGCATGAGGCGTTTGCGATAATGAAGAACTTAGCGCCTAAAATCGAAGCGCTATACCGAGTAAGACTACCGCAACAAGAAATGATGTGGCTTTATTTAGTGACCGTGATGAAACGAACTTTGACCGAGCCTGAAAAAGAGCAGCAATTCGTTGCAGCGTTTGGGCTGTATCCTGAACTCGAAGAACTGAGTCAGCGCTTCGTGCAGGAATGTGGCATTTCCTTTCAAGAGCCTCAACAGGTCCAGACGATGATCCACGCCTTTTTTCTGTCAAAGAAAATCAATGAGCAGCTGGCGCCCGTTTTAAATCATTTGCTAACAGAAGTAAAAACTGAAGCGCAAAAGCATGGTTCTGCTGCTTATCAAAAAAATCTGGCATTTATGAAGCAGCACCAAGCGATTCTAGGATTCAAACAGGAGTATCTGTCAGATATCTGTGCCGCACTGACCCTTTATAGTGAAGCAATCAGGGAGCTTTATGCACAAAAAGTTAAACGGATCGCGTTGATAATAGAAGGTGATCTTTATGCCTGTCACACGATCCGTGCGCGCTTTTTGCGTTATGTCGGCAATGATCATCGGGTATTCTTTCCAAAAATCAATGAATTGACGAGCGATTATTTGAAGGAAAACGCCATTGATCTTGTGGTCACGAATTATAGTGAATATTTATCAGAGTTCATCTTATCGACTGATTCTCTTTTACTCAAAGCAATTCCCGATCATCAAGATTGGCTAAGAGTGATTGAAAAAATCGATCCTCAGTTAGGGCAAGCGTTAAGCGTTCCCACAACCTGATACACGTGTTGCAACACAGCATGACGAGGACATAGGTGGATAGATCAAATAGAAAAGCCGCAACCGTTACGATCGTGCTGGGCTCCCCGTCAAGTGGACAATGAAATAGAATAAAATTATTTTGACGACTGTCTACCGAAATTCGGTAGGCAGTTTTTATGTTTTTTACTTTGTTTAACCTCAACTTTGCTCGACTGGCCTCCTTCTTGGTTAAGCGGATTTATTCTATTCGCTTGTCCAAGAGGGGGAGTGATTAAGCTGCCATTAATAATTCTTGATGAACTTGGATCGGTGTTTTGCTCTTCAAACATCGTTGATAGCGACCATTGTTGTAATAGTTCATGTATTTCTCGATCATTTCAACGAGACTTTCTCTACTGATAAACTTTCGCCGATAATATTTTTCTCGCTTAAGCATTCCCCAGAAGCCTTCCATTGGACCATTATCGGTACAACGGGCGACACGAGACATACTCTGCTTCATTTTCGCTTTCTTTAGCTTTGTGCAAAAAACTTTACTTGTATATTGAAATCCGCGATCGCTATGAAATAGCGGATGAGCGGTTGGCTCGGCGGCGACTGCTTGATCGAAGGTATCAAAGACTAATTTATTGTCATTTTTGTCGCTGATGACAAATGAAACAATGCGACGATCGGCGAGATCGAGAATAGCGCTCAAATAGATTTTCTTCACTTCGGCCCCTTCATAATACTTGAATTCACTCACATCTGTTAGCCATTTTTGATTCGGTTGATCCGCATAGAACTTTCGATTCAAATAATTTTTCGCAATATGATACGGAGTCTTGGATGCCTTAGTGATACTATTGCCTGAATGCTTGATGGTTGATTGGATTTGAAGTTTGCGACAGATTCGAAGAATACGCTTGTCATTCACTTGAAAGCCATAATCATTCACGAGATCTTCACAGATTCTGCGATATCCTTTATCGTTGTCTGCTTCATAAATATAACGAACAAGGTCTGCCAACTGTTCATTCAATACCACTTCAGGCAGTTTGGGATTTTTTAACCAACGATAATAGGCCGATCTTGTGACATGGAGCAGGGTACACATGGTGTTAATTGGATAGCTTTTTGTCTCGTGCAGCTCTTTGATCGATTGGTATTCAAACGTATGACGAACTAATTCAAATCCCGCCTCCTTTCTAACTCGCTGACTTTTTTTAACAGGTCATTTTCCATTTCAAGCAACTTGATCCGTCGTTCTTGTTGAGCCAGTTTATCGCGCATTTCTTCTTCGGGTGTTCTGGCAGGTTTACTTCCCGCTCGTTGCCCTCGACGGTCTTCTAAGCCTTTTTCTCCCATCTCGTCGTATTTCAACACCCAGTTCCGAACTTGTTGGTAAGAGACTTGGTACTGAATTGCGGTTTTCCCATAGTCTCGACCGTTGATAATACAGTCATGCACAATTTTAATTCGTTCATTCAATGTTGTTTTTCTGGATTTACTCATTCTACTTCCACCACTTTCTGATTTGAAGTTTCTATGAGTATTATATATCTTTAACCAGTCTTCTAATTGTTTTTTGTTACGAAGCCCGTATTTCTTGGCGACAGCTCTTAAGCTACCATGTGTTCCAGCTAAATAATCATGGACCGCATTCAGTTTCAACTCTGTTGAGTATGATTGATTCCTTTTTGTAGGGAGTAAACCTGTGGGTCCTTCATTCTCATAAAGAGTGATCCACCTTTCTATCGTACTGAAACTTACTTGTGCTTCTTTGGCCAGGCTGTTTATGCTAGCTTCATTTTTTAAAGCTCTTTCTACAAAAGCTAGCCGTTCTTCTGAACTTAATTTCATTTTTCCTCTAGACATACAAACTCCCCCTATATAAGCCACTTTATATTTCAGTGTCCTATATAGGGGGAGCATATCATCGACGGGTGCGGCTTTTATTCGTTTGTCTAATAAAAAAGGGAGTTATCTGAAAATATGCCCACTGTTCCTGAATACCAAAAGATTGGGTTGTTTTGGTGAAAGAACAGCCTACGCGAAAATAATTAGTTGGCATTTATTAGTTTATCAAAAATCGCTTCAAAGGTTTTGAACGTATCACTATCTAACTGACAAAGCCATAAAAGGTAGCTTTTTTCTTTGAATGTCCATTCGATTGAAGGGTAAGAGGCAATCAAGGCATGGTATTTCTCTCGTTGTTCACTGGTAGCTAATAACCACCGCTTCTCAAAAATCTTTTTCTCTTCCATTTTTTATCTATCCCCCATAAAGAAACGTTGCCTGAAACTTCACTAACGGGCAACGTAAATCTAATGATACGCAGATCTATATTTAGTATACCAAAGAAAAATGAATTTTTTTAGAAGATGTGTAAAATTACAAGGAATTTCTTTTATTTTGCTTTTTTCTGACATTTTTTATAGAAAAGAAGCATTCTGTTGAAGATAACTGTTGATAAAAATGTTTCTGACAATACTAAGAATGAGTAGGCAAAAACAATGTATCCATCGTATTGAGTCAAGTGGTTACAGGTAATAACAGAAATGGACGATCCTTTTTAAATCATAAGGAATCGTCTTTTTTTATAACGCTTTTTTTTGCACAAACTTTCAAAATGCCTTATTTGAAAAGAAAATGAAAATCAATTTATTCACACAGGTTTGCAAATCTTGATTTATTGCTCGATGAGCAACCGTGTTAAATTTAACCTCGATTAAAATAATAAAATTTCGTCAAAAAAACATCTTTTTTTAGAGCTTATCTATGATATTTAGTGAGTTTCTATCGAATAGGTTGTTCCGATAAGGTCTAAGGTAGATTTTTTTGAGGAGTAAGAAAGGACGCGTGATAAAAAGTGAAATGAATCTTTAACGTACGAAAGAATAGAGAAGCAGGGGTGTCTTATGAATAACTATTTTCGTGATGAAGTCACAGGTTTGTTAATGATCAGTCATCGGACAATGTTCTCCGTTCTAGCAGCGGTGATTGGCTCAGAAGAAAATGCGAAGGCATTCTATGACAAACTACCTGATGAGGAAGGATGAATTCGTACAAGCATCATTAACCGGAGAACATGAAGAAATACAGCGATAGAAAGATATATAGGTTGAGTTGGAAGGGAAAATAAAATGAAAAACAATTTTAAATTGAAAGCAACAGGTTTATTACTCGTTTGCCAAATGACTTTATCATCATTACCAGTGGTAGCGATGGCACAAGAGCACGAGGATTTTGAAGAAAATTATAACATAGAAAAACTAGTGGATGGGTTAGAAGAGAAGCAGCCAGAGGCAGCAAAACAAGCTGAAAATGAGCCAGTCGATCCACAAGAACAACATGTAGCACCAGATGATACCCAAAAGTCAGAAGCTAGGGATATGACGGATACAAACGCATTCTCTGAACAAGTACTACAGATGAATACTCAAGGAAGCCCCATCTATTCTTTGAAGGGTCTTAACAAAAGAGAAACACTCAATACAACTGGAAGTAGTGCTTATATTTTTAATGTATGGATAGAGGAAGATGCGAATGGGTTACCTGTATTCAATCATGATATCAGTAAGCATTTCATAAATTATGGCGCTAGAGTTACATTTAGCAATGGACAGTCGGCTCAGACATTTAAAAATGCTGCGACAGGTTCCCATATGATTTGGCAAGTAAATTTAAATGACCAATTGAGACCGAGACGTGGTGATACTTATACGATCAGAGATCTTAATCCATCAGGTAATCCGATCCATGCGGCAGCTACCGGCGTCTTGATGGAAGATCGCTATTATGAAGATGATCGCCAATTCGGGCAAAGTGTCTATGATCTTTTTGTAGGGGATACTTTTGAGCAACTACAAGAAGGTGTAACACAGCAAATAATTGCATCTACAAGAAGTAACTTAGAGGATCAAATGTTTCCTAGTGAAGAGAAGCAAAGATTGTTAGGACTTTTAAGTTCAGCAGAAGATATTTTAGCCAACCAGAAAATTAGCGACACCACTTTAAATGGTCTAACGACTGAATCGACACAAGCAAGCGGTGAGGCTGAACCAAATGCGACGATTTCCATTCGCGTTGGAGAAACAGAACTTGCAAGTGGACGTGTAGGAAGTGATGGCAAGTATAGCGTAACGATTGAAAAACAACAAGCGGGCACCGTGGTTACTGCGCAAGCAAGATTAGGCGATATCGAATCAAATATTGCCGAAACAACCGTTATTAGAGAAGGAATTGATGAAACAACGATTTCTAAGCTAAATACTGACTCCACAAGTGTGACGGGAACCGCAGAGCCAAATGCGGAGATCACGATCAAAGCTGGTGATACCGTGATTGCAAATGGACGTGTAGGAAGTGATGGCATCTATTCGTTGACGATTGAAAAGCAACCTGCAGGTACCGTAGTCACTGCCCAAGCAACCTTAAATGGCATTTCATCAAATATCGCAGAAACCATGGTTGAGCGAGCAACGATCGCCGAAACAACGTTGAATGAAGTGACAACCACAGACACGACTGTTAGTGGAACAGCCGAACCCAATGCACAGGTGGAAATCACGATTGGTGATGAAACCAAGAATGCCACTGTCGCTAGTGATGGAAAGTTTGCAGTAGAGATTGATCCGCAAGCAGCAGGAACCATGATTACTGCGCAAGCCAGCATCGATGGAATGCAATCAAATATTGCTTCAACGATCGTTGTCAATGATCCAGCAAACACCGAAGGCACGATCACACCAAATACCTATAATATTTCTTCTGGCGAACAATTCCTGAGAGGGACGTATACCGGTGATGTTGCATCTGCCCGTGTGTATGTAAATGGATCATCCGTTCGTGGTGGGAATTTTGCTGAGGGTTCGTTTGAATTCTTTATCGGCAATCGCATCCAATCTGTAGATGATGTCGTAGAAATCGAAGCCTTGGATCAATATGGCAAGGTACTTGATCGGACAACCGTTGAATTGACTAGAGATTTGGCTGGTACGATCACACCAGATCAATACCGTGTTGGCGAAACAATGATTACAGGGACCTTTACGGGTGATGTCAACTTTGCCCGTTTAGTGATCAATGGCACGCCTTCTAATGCATGGGGTGGTACTTTCAATGCCGATGGCACCTTCTCGTTTTATGTAGCGAATCTTGGAATCAAAGCTGGCGATAAAGTTGAGATCCAAGCGTTGAATCGCCAAATCAATGGCAACACGGAAGCAATCGTCGTGTTAGAAACCAAAGAAGTAACGGTTATCGACCAGCTTCAAGGGACGATCACACCAGATAAATACAGTTACACCGATACCACGATTACGGGAACCTTTACGGGAGATATCAATTTTGCCAACTTGGTGATTGATGGACAGTCTGTAGGGAACTGGGGTGGCACATTTAATAAAGAGACTGGTCGCTTTGACTTCTTTGTTCACGCACAATTTAGAGAACAGATCAGAACAGCAGCAAAAGTTGAGTTGCAAACCTACCATCGTGAAACAGTTGATGGACAAACGATTGATCATAAGCTGGTGTTGCAGCCAGTTGAAATCGCCAAAGCAGCTGGCTCGATTCAACCAGCAGCCTTCAAAGTGACAGAGAGTGAAATTACGGGAACCTTTACGGGTGATGTGAATTTCGCCAACTTGATCGTTGATGGGCGTTCAATTTCCTGGGGTGGTACCTTTAATGCGGCAAACCAAACCTTTACTTACTTTGTCAATCAAACGACTCGTGACTTGATTCGTGATGCAAAAACAGTCGAATTGGTTGCTTACCATCGTGAGATGATTAATGGCCTTCCGATAGACACCGAATTGGACCGCAGTGTCGTCACTATCGATAAAGAATTTATTGGCACGATTACACCAAACCCATACAAGCTGGGGGATCGAATCGTTACGGGGACCTATACAGGCGATGACATCAACTTTGGTCGACTAGAAATTGATGGCATGATCCTCTGGGTGAGCGGTTTTGCGGATGGGACCTTTACCGCCTACTTGAACCAAGAACAAGCCAACAGCGTGACGAAAGACAGCCAGATGACGGTCTATGCATTGCATCGCTTTGCTGACTTAAGTACCCAAGAGATCGCACAAGCAACCGTTTCGATCACAGAATAAGAAACAGAATCTACGAGAGACCCTTGTGCCTTGCCTGTTGCAAGGGTCTCTTCATTGATAGAAAGAGAGAAAGCAAATGAACATGAAGAAAAAAATCGTTACCTTCTTTAGCCTTGCACTCATGGGAAGTTTTTTAGCGGCCTGCTCGACGGATGACCAAGCAAAGACGGATACTACCCAAGGCAGCGAACCAATTGAACAAATCACGGACCAAAGCAATGCCGAGCCGCAATCGATCATTGGTGGATTAAAGATCATCATTGACAAACAAGAAATTAACCATAAGAAAACAGAAGATGGGGAACAAGTTTTACATACATTTACCATCACAGCAGAAAACATGGGCTCAGTTGCCGCAGGTCTAGGTTCGATTGATTTTCTTTTAGAAACTGAAGAGGGAGACCTTCTTGAACTTGATCATACCATGGCGATGTTTGGCAATGAGATCGCTGTAGGTGAAACCATCACTGGACAAGTTTCCTTTGCTTTAGAAGAGGGACAAGTGGCGAAAAAACTGATTTATAAACCTGGTGAAGAAAAATTAGCAGAATGGGATGTTAAGAGCGAATGAAAATAAACGTTATTGGATTGGGGTATATCGGGTTGCCCACAGCACTTACTTTTGCAAACCATGGGATTGAAGTCGTTGGGGTAGATGTGTCAGAAACAGTCGTTCAATCACTTCAAGCAGGTCAGGCACCCATCGAAGAACCCGACATTGATCGTTATCTAACACAAGCTTTAGCGAAAAAGACCTTCCACGCACAGTTGGTACCAGAAAAAGCGGATGCCTTTATCATTGCCGTACCAACGCCAAATATCGCCGATCAATTTGGTAGTTGCGACTTGTCCTACGTGAAAGCGGCGATGGCTGCCATCTTACCTTATCTTGAAAAAGGCAACACAGTCATTGTCGAATCGACCATTCAACCCCGCACGATGGAAGACATCGTTGGACCATTTTTTGAAAAAGCAGGCTATACCATTGGAGAAGATCTCTATTTGTTGCATTGCCCAGAGCGTGTTTTGCCAGGAAAAATCTTTGAAGAGCTGGTGATGAACAACCGAATCATTGGTGGCATGACGAGCGCTTGTACCCAACAAGGCAAACGCATTTATCAGACCTTCGTCAAAGGAAACGTGCTGGAAACTTCTGCAAGTATCGCTGAGCTATCGAAATTGATGGAAAACACCTATCGGGACTTGAACATTGCACTAGCCAATGAATTGGTCCAAATTGGGGATCGCCTAAACATTGATGCACTCCAAGTGATTGCGTTAGCCAATCAGCATCCACGGGTCAATATCCATCAACCAGGACCTGGTGTCGGCGGCCATTGCTTAGCGGTTGATCCATATTTTGTGGTGGCGGCAGCACCTGAAGACGCGAAGTTGATCCAGTTGGGGCGGATGATCAATACAGAGATGCCTGAATTCATTATAAAAAAAGTCGAAGAGATCTTAGCGATCCATGGTGGAAACAAGATTGCGGTTCTAGGGTTGGCGTATAAGGGCAACATCGACGATGCCAGAGAAAGTCCAGCTGTTGAGATCGCCAAAAGACTGAAACAAAAGAACACTCTGCAGGTCACCACCTATGATCCTTATGTCGCCACTTCCGATGTTGCACACATTGAAGCTGCACTAACAGACAGTGACCTGGCATTGATCCTCTGTGACCATGATGCCTTTAAAGCCATAGCGCCAGCAGCCCTTCAAGCGATGAAACAAAAAATCGTTTTTGACACGAAAAATATTGTGACAGATAAAACAAGGTTCGATGTTGCCTATTCTCTCGGGGCATTACCAAGCGCCCAGTAAATGGTTTGATGGCTATTTATGTTATTGAAAGGGAAAACCGATGAATAAAGAAATAAATATGAAAAAATTGAAGCAAGTTCTTCAGCAACGCATAGGCTGGATTCTCATGATCATTAGTATTCCCTTATTAGCGATGTTTCTTTATCTAACCTTTCTTGCTGAACCCATTTATCAAAAAAGTGCGCAGCTGCTGATCAGTCAGTCAGAAACGACATCTGGCAATCGGCTGGAAAACCAGACCATTCAGGCAGACCTGCAGCTCGTTAGTACCTATAGCACCATCATTATGAGTCCTCGCATCTTAAATGAAGTCAGTGAAGCGCTTGAGGGAAGCTACGATGTGGCTGAATTGTCGGAGATTTTGAGCGTCACCAATGCCACCAACTCGCAGATCATCGAAATCAACGCGTACCATCAAAGTCCAAAGATCGCAGCTAAAATCGCCAATACGACCGCCAGCGTTTTTAGTGAAGAGATCCCTAAGATCATGAACATTGATAATGTCACGATCTTAGCCGAAGGGACCGTTTTGCCACAGGAAACACCTGCTCGGCCAAACAAGTTTTTGTTTTACAGCTTGACCACTTTCTTAAGTCTTCTTTTCGCTTTTACGTATCTGTTTCTTTTGTTGGTTTTTGAGCGCAGCTTTGCTTCGAATACGGAAATTGAAGAGGTCTTAGGGTTAAAGGTCATTGGTGAGATAAGCAAAGAAAAACGAGTTGCTTCGTTCAAAACCATCCAGTCGAGGAGCCTAAGAGGGAGGAAACGTGTGTGATGCGTAGTATGAAGGAAAACTATTCGATCATCAGCGAACAAGTCAAGTTGATTCGCGAGAATGTCGAGTATTTGTGCCAACAACAAGAAGCCCAAACGATTTTGATCACTTCAGGAGAAAGTGGCACGGGCAAATCCACGGTCTCGGCAAATTTGGCGGTCGCCTATGCCCAAAAAGGGAACCGAACCTTATTGATCGATGCGGATCTGCGTAAACCCACCCAACATTATTTGTTTTCACAAGAAATGCACGTAGGGCTGTCCAACTATATTCGACGGGATATCTCGATCGAAAGCTGTGTCCAACAAGTGATTTTAGAAGATTGCGAATTTTCAATCATTACTAGTGGCGCCATTATGTCAAATCCCAATGATCTGCTCGCTTCTTCGAAAATGACCGCAGCCTTGCTTGAGGTCAAACAACGATACGATGTGATCATTATTGATACGCCACCAGTCAATGTCGTTTCGGATGCCTTGATTCTAGCCAAGAAAGTCGACGGTGTGCTTTTAGTCGTTCATGCGGACAAGACGAACAAACAATCCGCAAAAAATGCCGTCAAAAAACTGCGCCTAGTCAACGCAAACATCTTAGGTGTCGTGGCGAATGGCACGGATACGGCTGAAAATTACTATTATTAAGGAGGGAAACTTTGTGGAAAGACCCGCTTTAGACAAGCAGTCAAGGGCTCAAGCGACTGGCTATTTACGTTGGAAACGCACGATCGAAACACTCTTAAGCTTGAGCTTGTTAGTCGTCCTTAGCCCGCTGTTGCTGCTGATTTGTATAGGGATCAAATTTTCTAACTGGCAGGCACCGATTATTTTTAAGCAAGTTCGTGTGGGGAAAAATGAGACCACGTTTGTAATGTACAAATTTCGAACGATGGTGCCTGATGCCGATCAATTATTAGGGCAATACCTCGATAAAAACGAAATTGAAGGGGCGATGTTCAAGCTGAAGAAAGATCCACGCGTGACGCGCCTAGGCCGTTTATTAAGAAAAACGAGTCTTGATGAATTGCCCCAACTGATCAATGTCTTGAAAGGGGAGATGGCACTGGTCGGTCCCCGTCCTCCTTTAGAAAGAGAAGTTGTCAGCTATTCAGAAAAAGACAAGCAACGATTGTCTGTCACACCTGGATGCACAGGGTTGTGGCAAGTCAGTGGACGAAACGAATTAAGCTTTCAAGAGATGGTCGCATTGGATCTTTATTACATCAATAACCTGAGCTGGTTATTGGACTTGAAAATAATTATGAAAACGATTGGCGTTGTTTTCTTACCCAAAGGAGCATTCTAATGGAGCAACAAGTACGTGTATCACTTTTAGGCAGCAATCTCGATTCCTTAAGCTTTCAGGAAACCATTACTAAGATCGAGGCGATGATTGAACAGGGGACGCCCGCACAGCATGTTTCGATTAACGCGGGAAAAATAAACTTGATGCGAAAAGATCCCTCGTTGCGATCGATCGTCAATCGGGCAGCTTTGATCACGGCTGATGGTCAGTCGATCGTCTGGGCAGCGAAATATTTAGGTTGCCCAGTACCAGAAAGGGTAACAGGCATCGATCTTTTTCGTGAGCTGGTCAAATTGGCAGCAGAAAAAGGTTGGCGTCCTTATTACTTAGGCGCAACTGCCGAAGTCGTAGAAGCTGTCGTCAAACATGACCAACAGCTCTATCCCGACCTGAACGTAGCTGGGTTTCACCATGGCTATTTTTCCGAAGATGAATCATTGGACGTGGCAAAAGAGATTGCACGGACGCAACCTGATTTGCTGTTTGTCGCTTTTTCGAGTCCGCAAAAAGAGATTTGGCTCGATACATTCAGTGAAGTGTTGCAGGTGCCCTTTGCGATGGGCGTTGGCGGCAGCTTTGATATCGTCGCAGGCAAAACCAAACGAGCGCCTTTGTGGATGCAGCGGTCAGGGTTGGAATGGTTTTATCGCTTTGCGCAAGAGCCAGTCAGGATGTTTGATCGCTATATCATAGGAAATCTACGTTTTTTACAGTATGTGTGGGGAGAAAAAAGAAGAAACGCATGAAATCAAAACAGCAAAGCAATCATCGCTTCTTCATGGGCATTGTCGCCATCTTTCCAATTATCGATGTTTTGAATGGCTTATTTCTTAGTTTAGGCATTCCTTTTCCTATTGGCGTGTTCTATCGTCTACTGTTCTTTTTGTTCTTAGTGCTCATGATTGTCACAGAAACGATCCCTCTTCGTTACTATACGTATTTGACGTATGGATTTATCGCTGCGACGCTTACGATTTTTCTGTTACAAGCGCTTTTTCTAGGGTACAGCTGGCAGTGGGTGATCGAGGATCTCTCCGTGTATATCAAATACCTCTTATGGGTACTGATTCCTTATTATGTCTATCAACGAAAAAACGACTTCTCCAAACTGCACTACGATAGCTTATTTATTGTCATTAGTATCTGTTTTACCCTCGGTTTGCTGATTCCTTATTTTTTAGGACTGGGTTATCAAACCTATGACAACTCTGATGCTGGGTACAAAGGCTATTTCTTTGCCAATAATGACACGAGTTTTGCCTTTATTGTTTCCATCACCTTTACACTGCAAGCACTGATCGTTTCGATCAAAGAACAAACCCACAAACGCTCGTTTTTCTTCGCCAGCTTATTTGCAGGAAATTTGGTGTGCTTGGTTCTTGTGGGAACCAAAACAGGTGTCTTTTATGGAATTGGCGCGTTAGTGTACTTGCTCCTGCGATTGATCATAGGGGTGGAACGAAAGGCTCGGTTGCAACAGTTATTCATTTGGCTGCTCAGTTTTTTTACGATTTTTTGGTTGTTCATACAAGGCTTGCCGTTACTGATCCAAGCCGTCGAAGGAACCTATCTTCGCATGGTGTATTTCTATCATCTTTTCGACGGCGACTTGATCCGCCTGTTTTCTAGTTCAAGAAGTGATTTTTTGATTGGCGGGATGGAGGCTTTCTTAAAGGATGAGGCACGTCACTTTACCATGATCTTTGGTCAAGGCTTTGAATACCGATTGGCACACTTTGGTCGTCTTGGCTTAATTGAAATGGACTTATTCGACACCCTTTTCGGTCAAGGATTGTTAGGGACCGCCTTATTGCTGCTGATGCTGGCCTATTTTGTTTACTTGGCCTTTCAGCCGCAAAAACGCTCGGTTTATAGTTTTGCCTTGATCGTCGTGCTTTTTTATAGCTTTTTTGCCGGTCATGTTTTGTATTCGGCATTGTCTTCTACCCTCTTAGGATTGATTTGTGGAGGCATTATTTTAACAGAGAAAGAGTGAACAACTGATTGAAAAAATTACTTTTGAGACTGGGCTTTTTCTCCCTCGGTTCGTTAGGTTCGGCGGTTTTAAACTTGGTGCTTTTGCCCGTAACGACTAGCTTTTTGACACCAGAAGAATATGGGAAGACCAGTATGTTTTTCCTTGCACAGACCTTTTTGATATACGTGATCTATCTCGGCTTCGACCAAGCCTTTACAAGAGAATACCATGACCACGAAAACAAACGCGAATTGCTGCAGCAAGCGATGCTCGTGCCATTGCTCGGTTCACTTTTCTTTCAGCTGATCCTAGTGGTTTTTGCGGCAGACTTCTCGCAGCTTTTGTTTGAATCCCCACACTACACCCGTGCGATTTATTTATTTGCTCTTTCGTCGGGGTTGCTGATTTTTGAACGGTTTCTTTTGTTAACGGTTCGAATGCAAAACAAAGCGATCCAGTTCTCCGTATACAGTATTTTAGTGAAATTCATGGTCTTGTTCATCACGCTGCTGTTTCTCTTTTTTGGTCCGCCGACCTTTATTACGGTGGTCTATGGCATGCTCTTCGGTCAGATTATCGGTGATTGTCTATTGATTTTGGCAAACCTGGCGCTTTTTATGCCGCTCATTCGCCAAATCGATCGCAACCTGATCAAAAAGCTGAGTCGTTTTGGCTTGCCGACGGTGGTGGGAACCTTCCTCTATAGTTTGTTGATGATTATCGACAAAATGATGCTGCGCTATTTTGCTGATTTTGCCGCATTGGGCATCTATACGGCTGCCTTCAAAGTGGCGAGTGCCTTGATGATTCTACAAGTTAGTTTTGCCAATTTTTGGATTCCCACCTCCTATGAATGGTTCAAAAAAGGCAAGCCGTTGATCTATTACGAACGAGTCAGCCACTTTATTATGTTCGTCTTGTCGATTTTCTTTTTACTGATGGTCTTTTTCAAAGAAACGATCGTCATTTTATTGTCGCAGGACTACTTAGAAGCCCAGTACTTGTTTCCCTTGTTATGTTTTTATCCCTTGATGATGACGATCAGTGAAACGACCAATCTGGGGATCGTTTTTTATAAGAAAAGTCATCTGAATATTGCAGCCTCTTTGCTAGCGGTCTTAGCCGCCTTCCTTTGTCATCTCCTGCTCGTACCGACAATTGGCGCCACAGGAGCGGCTTGTGCCACGGCACTAGGGTACTTGGTCTTCTTTTTTGCCCGTACATATTTTTCGATGACCTATTGGCAGGGATTCTCAGTCAAACGGCAAATCAGCTTGTCGATCGTGCTGTATTGCTTTGCACTGTTTACGGCATTCAATCGCATTCTTTGGCTGGAAAAGAGCCTTGTGTTGCTGCTGCTGCTCTTCGTCGTTGTTCTTTATCGCAAGGAACTAAAGCAGGTAACTAGATTTGTACAAGAAAGGAAAATCAACAGAGCATGAATATCTTACTTATCGGTCCAGATCCAGCAGCAAAAGGGGGGATCGCAACGGTTATTCATAATTTCCAAAAAGCAACAGCGCCAGAGGACGTGCGTTTTGTCGTTCATAAGACCTGGTCGGAAAAACGGAAATATTGGACGCAGCTCAAAGCGTTTCTGACGTTTCGTCAACATATCAAAAAAGAAAGGTGCCAGATCCTTCATTTCCACGTTGCGCAAAAGGGCAGCTTTTATCGCAAGAGTTTGCTGTTGTTGCTAGCACCGAAACACTGCAAGACGATTTTCCATATGCATGCTTCGCAATTTGATCAGTTTTATCAAAACAGTCCTTCTTGGGCAAAGGGGTGGATTCGTTTCATTTTGTCTCGGGTGGATCAGCTCGTAGTGCTAAGTAGTAGCTGGGCAGCTTTTTACCAAACGATTACAGATACCCCCATCGAGGTCCTGCCAAATGCCGTAGCGGTGCCAGAGGAATCCCTCTATGATCCCACCGCCAAATGGATCATCACTCTTGGCAGGATCGGGCAAAGAAAAGGCAGTTTTGATCTGTTGGCAGTTGCCAAAGCAATGGCGGTTTCCTTCCCCGAGGTTCGCTTTATGTTGTTTGGCGATCAAGAAAACCAACAGGTTGCCCAACAACTCCACGAAGAAGCCCTCACCAATGTGTTCTTAAATGAGTGGGTCGCAGCCGCTGCGCTACCAGCTGTTTTTCGTAAGGCAGCCATCCATTTTCTCCCTTCTTATCACGAAGGCTTGCCGATGGCGATCTTAGAAATCATGGCGGCAGGAATCCCCAATGTAACAACGAAGGTGGGGGGGATCCCAGAATTGATCCAATCGGGTGAAAACGGCTACCTAGTAGCAGCCGGTGATACTCAAGCAATGATCGAGACCTTGAGCGGTCTGTTAGCTAACGAGGAAGAACGAATCAAAAGCAGCCAACAAGCCAGAGCAACGATTGAGCAACAGTATGCCTTAACGCCTTATATGAAGCGCTGGCAGAAGATTTACAAAAAGCAACTTGATTAATGTTCAAATTGTTGAAAAAAAGGAGAGGTACGATGCAAAAAATAAAGGTATTATCTATTTTTGGTACACGACCAGAAGCCATCAAAATGGCGCCGGTCATCAAAAAACTAGCAAATGATCCACGCTTTCTATCAAAGATCGTCGTGACAGGGCAACATCGAGAAATGCTTGAGCAAACGTTAGCTGCGTTTGAGCTGACCCCTGATTATGACTTGGCTATCATGCGAGAAAATCAAACCTTATCCAGTATCACCAGTCGTATTTTAGAAGGACTCGAAGGTGTTTTTCAATCAGAAGAACCAGACGTGGTGTTGGTTCATGGCGATACGACGACGGCAGTCGCAGCTGCGCTGGCCGCTTTTTATCAGCAGATCTTGATTGGTCATGTGGAGGCGGGGCTGCGAACAGGCAACAAGAATGATCCGTTTCCAGAAGAAATGAATCGCCGATTGATTGATCAACTAGCGGATTTTCTCTTTGCACCGACGGATCAAAGTCAGGCAAATCTGCTAAAGGAAAATCACCCCCACGACCGCATCGTCGTTACTGGCAATACGTCTATTGACGCTTTGTACCATACCTTGGCACAAAAAAAAGAGCGAAAACCAATCAGTGAGAAAAAAATCCTCTTAGTTACGATGCACCGACGAGAAAATATTGGGCAACCCATGGAACAAGTGTTTCGTGCACTAAAACGCATCGCTATTGCTTATCCAGCACTGACGATCGTCTTTCCCATGCATAAAAACCCCCGTGTTCGTAGACTTGCTCAGCGTTATTTAGAAGGGCAGCAAAATATTGAGCTGATCGAACCGTTGGATGCCCCTGCGTTCTACCAATTGCTGGCAGGCAGCTACCTTGTTTTAACCGATTCAGGTGGGATTCAAGAAGAAGCGCCCTCCTTGGGGATTCCCGTCTTGATCGTACGTGAAACAACAGAACGCCCAGAAGGGGTGGCAGCAGGGACCTTGAAACTGATCGGTACTAATGAGGAGCGTGTGTATTCAGAAATCGTTCATTTATTGTCTGATGAGGCAGCGTACAAACAAATGGCGCAAGCCAAAAATCCCTATGGAGATGGAGAGGCGAGTGAGCGGATCGTGGCTGAATTAAAAAGTTATTTCGAGTAGAGGAAGGCGAACCTATGAGACAATTCCAATCATCTTTTGTCATTAGTAAAACGACGCTAAGATGGCTACATTTGCTAGAACATATGGAGCATACTTCTCATACACCAATCCGTGGATTGTCAAAAGTGATCAAAAGCTCTAGCCGAACTATCATTGAAGATTTACAAAACATTAAAGAATATTTCGAGGATGCTATCGACATGGAAACGTCAAACAGCGGCTATCAGCTGCAAGTCATCGATACAGAAAGCTACTTAGAAAAAAAGCGGAATTTGATCAGTAACGAGCCGTTGTTTCGCATCTTTGAGAGCATTTTTTTAGGGGAGATATTGACCATCAATGAGTGGTCAGACATTTTGTTTATTTCCCCTGCCACGTTGATGCGTTACTTTCGAAAGATCGACCCGATTTTAGCACAGTACCAGCTGACGTTGAACAAAACCACCGTTGATCTTATTGGTGAGGAAGTCAATATTCGCCATTTTTTTCTGAACTTTTATTATGAATCCGACAGTACGCCGCATACCGTATTTCCGCCGTTGATCATTCACGAGATCGGTTTAAATTTGAAAAAAGAAGAATTCGATAGCAATTTCTCTAATCTTGCCTTTGAGGAAATCAGTTATATGCTTTATATCATATTAGAGCGAACCTCTCATGGCCATTACGTCACGCTCGATCCAGCCATCGTCAAGCAGTTTCGCAAAGCGTATTATCTTGAGTTGAAAAAATTAAAGACGATGCTATCGAATCATTTACAAACGACGATCACCGAAAAAGAGATCATCTACTTCTATGCGTTATCGATGGGGAAGCGGACGGTGTTTGATATTGAAATGGAAAGAGAGTTTTGCAGCAAGTTAGGCAAAGACTCGCAGATCCTGCAACTAACAAAACGCTATTTGAAGGAAGTGGTCACACCACCTTATGCTCTTGAATACAGCTCGGTGTTGATCCAGTCGTTTTTTGCGACGATCCTACTAAAAAATAAGCTTTCACCAGTCTTGAACAAAGTGATTCCCGATTTGATTTCATTTGTAAAAAAAAATTTTCCAGAAGAAATGGCACAAAACACAGCGTTCTTACAAAAACAATTCAAACAACTGAAGGGTCTGTCTTTAGACACGATCGTAGATATCAGCGCAGTGTTTACCATCCAAATGGACTGTGTGAAAGAATTGTACTGGGGGAAGCCTAAAAAAATCGCATTCCTGTTAGAAGGAAACCAATTTATCTCGCAACGCATTCAGGTCACTGCCCGTAAGTACCTAGGTAGTTACCAGAAACTCTTTTTTCCGAATGTATTAGATATCAATCCTGGCTATTTTGAGGCAAACCAATTTGATATCATCGTCACCAATTATAACGAGCATATGTCGAATTTCTCTTGTTCTGGCGTGTATTTATTGTTCAATAAAATCCCAAACTCAACCGATTGGCGCAGACTCATGTCATTGATCGACTTTAAACTTTAACAATGGTCTAGGTGCAAAATAATTCTCAGATGAAAGATAGGAATGATGCAATCATGATGAAAAAAGGACATATGACACCAGAAGCCTATTTAAACAATTACAGCGAACTTTGTTACTTGCAGGAATTTCCCCTAATCAAGCAAGTATGCACAGAGTTGCAAACACGATTCAAAGAAATTTGTTATACCGAGTACGACAATGTGCTGCAACAAATGGCAGATTTATTAGAAATCGATGCCCAACTGCAAATGTTTTTAGAGTTTTTCCGGCACGACTTTTTTAAAGAAATCGAATTGGCAGAAGAAGAGATCGTCAAAATGATCAAAAAGGACAAAAATGTCTATTACCGACAAATGGCGGGGATCGGTACGAACCAAAAAGCGCCCCATGGGTTGATCTACCTCAGCGAGAAATGAACACTCTGATCGGCTGGATCGATCAGAGTTTCAACTACTCGTTGTGTAGGAGATGTTCTTATTAAATAACGATTTGCAGCTGCAACGATTCCGCAAAATAGTGCCTAAGAAAATGACCTACGCGTTGTTCAAAACGACCAGACGCAAGATTCGTGGATTGATTTGATTAAGTAATCGATTCCAATCCGTGGCATCTGGAAAAGATTTTAGTAAGATACACTCGACTTCAAGCAAATATTCCATCGTATATTCCGAATAGTTGGTTACTAGCAGATCAATTTGCTTTTCCTTTAAATAGGCTGGGGAGAGTTCGCTGGCATCAGGATAATACAACGTGTGGAAGCGTCCTAGATATTTCCGTACGATACTTTCGGCATATTCGCAGACATATTCATTTCCTTCAAAAATCACGGCGATCGTCCGTTGTGTCCCCCAATTTTCTTCTTTGATCGCTTCCATGTGAATCGTTAGACTGGCACAAAAGTCTTCGAGATAGGAGGGCGAATACAGCTTTTTGACTAGCTTATGCTTTGCCAAAAACGCATAGTTTCTCTTATATTCGTGGGAAAACTTGTCTTTGACGAATTGGGTAAGATCGTCAATATTGACGTTCATGATGGGAGAGAGCATGTCGCGTATTTTCACGATCGTAAAAAACGACTCTAACCAGTACAAGTCTTTTTGTTCATCGTAGGAATTGCCACGATTGATGGCATAGAAATCTTTTGCCACTTGTTTGATCTCAGGCCAGCGATTGTAGGTTTGGCAAAATTCTTCGATCGAAGGATGATTGATTTTTCGGCGACAGATAAGGCAAAGAAGCAAATAAATGATTTCATCTTCAGGTAGGCGATAATGAAAATAAGAATAAAGGATCTCCGTCAACGTATCGGGTGAAATCAATGAATCGTACGCATAAAAAATCTCCTTAAGCTCAGGAGAAAGTTCGACCTGCAACCCTTTCTTGCTGCGTTCCAGCGTAATGTAGAGAATATAGGAAAAGTAAGAAAAGGTAGAAGCTGGCTGTTTTTTTGAATGCAAAAGATTCGTGATCTCAATCACGGCATCTTGGACATCCAATGACGGGAAGATCGTATTGACATTGATATCGGACTCGTAATAAAACAGACAAAAAAAGCGGCGAATATCGATCTCAGAACCCACCATTGTGACTGGATTCGTTAACAAACGAAGGTTGAAGGGCTTTAATAAACCATTCATTTTTTTTAAGTAGCCAAGCAATGCTTGTTCAGAAAGATTAAGGGTCAGGCTCCAATCTAGCACCGATTGTAATTCATCGAAAAAAATACTTTCTAAAATCATAAAAAAAGGTTCATCTTTGACTAGATTTTGTTTTTGTTTGATATATGCCTCGGGATCCAGTTCTTCAAATAAATAACCAAACTTCGAGGAGTAGATTTCGATTGCATCATTGAAATGTTCACGAATCATAGCAATGTCCGCAATGATCGTGCGAGTACTGCTTTTTGTTACTTCTGATAAATCGCCCAATGTTGAAGACGGATTCTTCTCAAATTCATTTAATAATTGCAATCGTCGAATTAAAGAACGATTTTTGATAAATTTTAACTGAAAATTTTTCATAGATGCCCCCGTTGAATTTAAAAAAGAATTAATCATATTATAAACAATTGGTTAAAATACTTCAATTTTTATGTTTATTTTTAATTTATTTGACTAAATTCAAAGTTTTTATTATTCTAATGGATGTAAACGTTTGAAACTATTTGGAACAATGTAGGTTTTTTCACCGACAGGTGAAAATTGCTATTTTTTTTTAAAGAGATTTGACGCTATAGTGAGACCATAGTCCGATGCTTAGGAGTATTTGTTTTTTCTCAAGAGGAAACCTGTGAATTGTTGGTTGGATCAAAAGAGAGAAGATGGAAAATAAATGGAACTAGCAAGTGCGTGAATGTGCCATCAATACCTAAAAATGCAGTGTAGTTGAAGGCTATCCACGAATGAGATAGAAGGAAAAGACATTGATTGGTTGAAGAAAATCTACGGTTACTAGAAGAGGGAAACTGGGAACGATCGTACAGATAGATTACGAGGAGGCTAATATGCTGGCAGAAAAGATAGCGGGAGCAGAAGAATATTTGGCGCATTTTCAAACAGAGCTAGAAAAACAAGGGGTGTTACGCTTTTTTCCAAAAATAAATGCCTTTTATCATCGGTTAGCAAAAGAGTTTTTAATGATTTTTCATAGCAAGGAAGAAAACCTGTTTGTTCAATGGGGCCGTCTATTGGCGATTGATGCACAATTGCAAATATTGATGGAAATCAGCAACAATCGCAAAGAAGGATTGCTAGATGACCTTGGGATGAGTGAGGAAGAAGTCATTGAAATGATTGAGAATGACCATAAGTATTTTTATCGTGAGATCACGGGGGCAAAGCTAACGCAAAAACCTAAAATGGGCTTGATTTATTTGAGCGAACATTTAGCAGAGTCCTGAACATTCATTCTTGGTGCGCCGAGTTGTGAGGTTTGGGAGAAAAGCGTGCAAGAAATGGAAAACGATGACGAGCAATAGACTATTGGGGAAGTTTTATAGATAGAGCGTTTTTGGGGATAGAAATGAAGAGTAGTAGTGGGGCGAAACGGACGATTTTCAGGTGGTAAGAACCCTTGAGAATAACCAAGAGCAAAAGGGCTACTCAAACAACGCAGTGGGGAAGGCAATTGGTTGGTCTTCCTTGCTTGAGTAAGAGCTTTTTTAGAAACGTTAGACTGACTGGTCAGGATCGTGACAATGACGAACGCTGGTTGACCTTTTCGGCGAAACGAGGTACCTTGTAAGACAAGTTATAGTAAGGCAAGTCACAAAGAATACAAAAAGCGTATGAAGGTAGGACATCAATGGAATGAAACTTTTTATCATTTTTGCCTGCTTATCGGTAGGCATATCGGTGGCACAATATGGCATATATTATTTCTTTCCCAGCATATCTGTGATCCTTCGCAGCTGGTTTCAATTGGGACAAATCATTCTTTTGCTGGGTTATTTCTTTCTGCTGGTTATGTATTTTTGGGTGCAGCACGGCAGCACGAGGAAAGGGAAACAATCTTTAAGAGAATGATCAATAGGTAAAGCACAAGGATCTGCAAAGAAGCGTTTTTTTTAATAGGAAGAAATAGCTTGTTTGTAAGAAACAGCATACATAAATGAAACGACCCAGACGATCCTTTTCGTAGGGGCTACTTAACATAAGAGAATCGGCAGCAAATGCTTCTCCTTTTGGTGAAAATCAAGGAGTGACGTTTGCTGCTTTTTTAGTGCAAACAAATGAGGCTTTTTTCAAACTATCAGCAGCGTGTTTTTTACAGGAAATTGAGAAATTCTTAAGGTTTCTGTCGCATCAAGCGAGCTTCTCAGCATGTCGCGGAGCGAAAAAAGAGACATGGGAGAAAAAGAGAGAGATTGTGAAAAACCTCTTTACAGCAACCGTCTTAGCAGCTACATCATTGGTTATTTTTTCGTTTAAATTTAGTTCATGCACATAATTCACTGGGCAGTGAAATCCTTGATTTCAGTTTTGAGAAAAAGCTCGTTATAATGATAGCGTCAACAAGGATTCGCTTGATTCGATCAAAGTGCTGCTTTGCTCTGCCTAGGTTTGATGGGAAAAAAGAGGCAAGGATTAGGCAATCTAGTTCTTTTTTCTTGAACGAAAGGCTATTTTTCGCTCATATTTTCACATGTTTGCTAGAAGAGGATGTATGGTGAGGAAGCAATTGCTTCGCTGCGCTTCACTCGACGAGAAGGAAACAGGAAAGGAAAAATGGAATCGACCGTTGTCATTTTATCGATCCAAGGAACTCTTCTCAGGGAAGATTCGGCTGGTTCACAAACCGACACTTTTGTTTGAGAAAAAGCAATCCTTTTAAGGAAGTAAGTGAAGCTGCTAATAAATAGGAAGAAATAGGACAGGGTACTAGCGAACAAAAACAATCGATCGTTGACAATAAGAAATAAATAACGAAAGAATGAAGGACGAAAGCGTTGAAAAGGCGATCTATTTAGGAGTGATTTCATTTGGTGAAACACGAGCGCTAAGGATTGCCCAAGGAGAACATAGAGGTGAAAAAGGATGGAAGAAAAAGAGCAAAAGAAGAAAAAGTGGTTGGTATGGTTATTGCTTTTATTGTTGTTGGGTCTAGGAGGTGTTTGGTATTACTTAAACAATCAAAGTACGCCTACTCCGCTAGCCAGTCGCGATTTGATGCCAGATATCATTGACGCCACCGATCGTGAATTGGCAGAACGGGCGCAGGAGATCGCAGATGCCGATTATTTTACATTGAACCTTAATCCAGAAGCCTATTTTGAAGACGGAGAAAGCGAAGGCAGTATTCAGATCATCAATCCCGGGACAAATGTGTACCCTATTGCGTTGGAGTTGTTTTTAGAAGAGACGGGGGAACTAATCTATGAATCAGGTGGTATTTTACCCAATCAAGAAGTGACTTCTGCTCGTTTGCTGATTCCTTTAGAAGCGGGAGAATACCTGACCAGAGCAGACGTGCATATTTTTGATCCAGATACCCTGGAAAGGCTAAGAACTACCCATGCACAGGTGAAAGTTTTTGTTAACAATTAAGTTATTTTAGGAGGAAAAGGAAATGAAAAAAATGAAGAAAGCCGCTGCTGCGTGTTTTACGTCGATGGCACTACTTGGCGGTGTCGTGCAAGTTCTTGCAGATGATTACTGGCATATTAATGGAAATGATGGTCAAGGGAATGAAAGCTCACTCCAAGTGGACGGAATTATCGGTGAATTTGATAATACAGATGTTTCCCAGCCTAATCCACCAGATATCAATCAATGGATCAATATAACATTCCCAGCAAGAACGCTCTTTTATACGACCCGATGGTCTGACCATCGAGAAATCATGTCCCCTGAACACGAGTTTGTGAACCACTCCGGACGAGGCGTGCAAGTCTTAGTTACAAAGGTGAGTGAGGCAAGAGATATGGAAGAAGTTGATTATTTGGAGGTCAATAAATTGTTTCCTGTGATTATCGATGGAAAACTCGTTCCGGAATCGGAGTTTGACCCGCCGAAGGAATTATTCGTACTAACGGATCATACGGATATAGATTCTGTAAATACTCTCTTTTTCACAGGGAATGCGACGCCGGTTGAAAAAGAATATACCATGTACCCGGAATTCGAGCTGCACTTAAAATTCATTCCAACAGATAATCATGGAGTGCCACTTCGCTAAGAAATCTATGAGGACAAACAGATGAAGCCAAAATTCTTTAGAGCTGCACTAGCCATCGGCTCACTCTTTGTTTTGACTGCATCACCTGCATTGGCAACGATGGCTGTTCAGCAAAATGAAGGGCAAATGAAGGTGCAGGGTCAAATTGGCGAGCCGAAAGTAGAAGAATCGATCATTGAGGAGCGAATCGTTGAGGAACCACCCGAGAAGGAACCACCCGCTCGTTTGCCCCAGACAAATAGCGAAACGAGCAGAAGGCTGCCATTGCTAGGCATGGTTCTCGTTGTAATCAGTTTAGCAACTCTAAGAAAGCGGCACAAAAAAAATAACGCCTCAAAAATGTAGTATAGGGGTTTTCATCAAAAGAGGGACATTCTTGTTTAGGAGAATGTCCCTCTTTTTTTGTTATTTTAAACCTAGTTTTTTCAAAAAAGACAGCACATAGCTTTGCACGTGCTATTCGCTTTTTCTTTGATAACAGACGTTTTAAGTTATGCAAAGGATTTCTCATTTCAGTGTGATCCTGCGTCAAGCGATTCATTTAAAACGAGGGTTTGTTTTTTTATCTAGGCATCGATTTCATCAGCCAGTGAATTTATTGATTTTTCCCGCATCGCAAAGATAGCTATAATGAAGTATATCGAGGGTAAAAACCAGCGTTTTTGAAAGCTAACTGAAGCATAGACCGATCGGCGTTGTACAAGGATACCGTCTAAGTGAGGGTGTCTAAAAAATGGTGGTTTTTAGGCTTGATGATGTCAAAAAGGGGGAGGGAGAATGAAAAAAGCGAGGGGGAATGTTTGGGTCCACTTGATAGTCTTCGCAGCTTTTTTTCAAGTGATCAATGCTTCGACGATTTTGGTTTCGGCACAAGAGCAGCGTTCCGTCGATACAGAAGGCTCAGTCCAGTTCACGGGTGTCTATGAACCAGACAAACCAGAACCTTCACCACCGACCGGACCGACACAGCCTGGCGGCGATGGGGGACGTTTGCCCCAGACGAATACCCGAAAAAGTTCCAGTGCCACGGCACTCGGATCCATCCTGCTATTGATCGCTGGCTATGCAACAGTGAAGAAGACACGCAGGTACCAACAAGAACAAGCAACCTCACGAACACCAGAAAAATTGCGTAATAGAGAATAAGGGAATGATCTTATGAGATTTTTGCGATTTGCAACGAGTACCGTACTTGCCGCAACCCTTTTGATTGGCGGGTTCCAAGGGACCGCCGCTGAATTAAGAGTCGCTGAAACCGATGGTCAAGTCAGCTTTGTGCCCAATGACCGAGACCCGACGGAAGTCATCCCCCCTGATCCAGGACCAGACGGACCAGATGTGGTGATCCCGCCGATCGGACCAGAGGGACAAACAGGACCATTGACGATCGCTTATGCGCCGACTTTGGATTTTGGTACCCAAGAAATCTCCAACCGAGATGCCGTCTATTCGATGGTGGCAGAAGAACAACAACTAGCCGATACCCAAGGGGAAGAAAACAAAGTGCCCTATGTTTCTTTCGCCCAAGTACAAGATACCCGCGGGTCAAATGCTGGCTGGCGTTTGACGGTAGCATTGAGTGCGTTTGAATCTGGGACGCAGCACAATGAACTGCGAGGGGCGCAAATCATCTTTGCCTCACGCGAAGTCGAGTACATCAGCTTTAACCAAGAGAATGCACCGAGTGCCCATGAAGCGGGCTTGCGTTTGGATGCCAACGGGGCAGCACAGGCTGTTCTAACCGCCGATGCGGGCAAAGGAGCAGGTACTTCATCCGTCGTTTGGGGCGATCAAGAAGAGCTGAATGCACAATACCAAGACCAAGCGTCGGTGGTTCGCAATGAGGCGATCCAGTTGTTCGTCCCGGGAGCCACCGCCAAAGATGCAGCCCTGTATGTGGCGACATTGACATGGCAATTGAGCACCACCACCCCCCAATCAGGAGAAACAGTTCCAACGGCACAAGCCGATGAAACAAACTAATTTAAAAGAAAGAAGGAATAAAAATGAAATGGATTCGCTTAACAACAGTCGCTGTACTGACCTCTACGATCTTCGCAGGCGGCGTACAAGCAGTAGCAGATGATGAAACAACACCGAACCCAGAGCCGAGTGGAGAAAGACGACGTCAGAATACCGAAAATAATATTGAGTTCCGCGCTGGTGATGGGGAGGGCGTAGTGATCGTTCCTCCTGTACCGTATCCGCCAGTAACAATTGTTGATCCAGATCCACCAACCGGACCGTTAACGATTGCCCATGTGCCGAAAAAATTTGATTTTGGCATACAAAGAATTTCAACTGCTAATGAATTTTATCCAATAATCGCCGAACAAGAAAAGCTTGTCATTGATGATGATGCGGAGGAAATCTCAAGGGATAATGACGAGGATGTAAGAGTACCATATGTATCCTTTGCGCAAATCGTAGATACTCGCGGATTGGATGATCCACAGTGGGGACTGCATCTTGATTTAACAGAGTTTACTACATCAAGCGGGAGTAATTTGAGAGGTGCTTATTTAGAATTCCTTAATCCAACCATTGTTCATAATGGGGCTACTGAGGAAGAGCTGAAGGCACTGCCTGATGACCATGAGGATAGGGATTATTTACTTCAGTTACTTCCGAATGCATTTACCACACCAGACGAATTAGGAAACCAGAGTTTGATTGTCCCTGCAAACTCGACCAACGTTACAGTGATGGCTGCTACCGATGGGCAAGGGCAAGGTGTATCGTCAATTTATTGGGGGGATCAAGAGGAGTTGACTGCTGCTCATGAGGCAGGAACAGATCCAGTTTTGAATCAGGCCATTCGCTTGCATATCCCGGGAACGGCTACACCACAAGCTACTGAATATACGGCAACACTAACTTGGCATTTAACAAGTACGATGGATGCCAATGGCGAAACAGTGCCAGATTAAGACGACTAATCTTTAAAGCAACGCAACAATAATGTGAAACAACTGGCAGGAGTAGACCGTTATTCCTGCCTTTTTTTGGAAGGAGAACCAACAGTGATCGAACAACCAACAAACCAACGCTGGCTGCGGCTTTTGACTGCAATGATCATGCTTTGCTCATTGATTACTTTGCCGACACCAGTACGAGCAAATGATGACATAGAATCAGAGTTGAATTTTTTTGTCACCCCGATTTTCCCTGACAGCCAGATAGAAGGCGGTGCCAGCGGCTACTTTGATCTGAATTTAGGCGCAGGGGAACAAGAGGAATTGCAGTTACGCATCCAAAATACATCGGAAGAAACCATCGACGTCGAAGTATCGGCTCATACTGCCTTCACCAACGTCAACGGGGTAGTAGAATACGGTCGTGATGCCGAATATCCTGACCCGACATTGCCTGCCTCAATTGCCGAATTGATTGAAGCACCTGGGGTCATCACTTTAGAAGCCCAAGAAGAACAGATCCTTACCCTTCCTCTGACGATGCCTGAGGAAGAATTTGAAGGGGTACTGGCAGGATCGATCCGAGTAGAAGAGGTCCGCGATGCAGCGGCAGCGGAGGCGGAGACAGAAGGAATCGGGATTCGTAATGAGTTTGCCTTTATTTTAGGAGTCGTCGTAAGCAATAACCGCTCGTCAACGGATCCGGGACTTGAATTGCTGGAAGTTTTTGCCAGTCAAGTCAATTATCGGAACGTGATCAGTGCCAAAATTCAAAATTACACCCCGACTTTCGTCAACCACATAGAAATTGATGCCGAGGTTCGTGCCAGCGGCAGCGACACCGTCTTGTATGAAACGCAGCGCACAAGTATGCAGATGGCACCAAATTCCCATATGGATTTTCCGATCCCTCTAAATGGCGAGCGTTTCCGTCCAGGAGACTATGTCCTGACTATGACGGCCCGTTCACAAGGGGAGGAATGGCATTGGGAAGAACCCTTCACGATCGCGGCTGCTGATGCCCGTCGTTTGAATGAGGAAGACGTGACATTGGAACCAGAAACAAATTGGTGGTTGATTGGCGGAATCGCCGCACTTGTTTTGTTGCTGATCATCGTTGTTGTTTTAATCATTAACAAGAAAAAAAAGGCTAAGGAAAATAGTGAGCAATAGAAGAAAAGACACAGAAAAACTAGCTGTCATAAGAGCATGCTATTTAATTTCTGGACTTGCTTAATCGAACTTGTTTTACTTCATGATTACAGACCACGTGACAGCCCCCGATGTTCGGCTGTTCTTCTTTCTAGTGTCTGTCGAGAAGAAATAGCGCTGTCGGTGTTTATTCCTTGCAAAATAAAACATGCAAGTGGAAAAGCTATACATTTTACTACTATTGTTGAAAATGAGCCAATGAACGCACGGTTATCATCTGTAAACAGAACCGGTAAGAAGGCGGAAAGAGAGGAGAGATAGGTCAACTATTGACCTTCTTTCCTTTTGACTTGATTCTTCGACTACAAGACGCAGCGTATGTCAGGAGCCATATAGGGACAATTGATTCATGTGGTTAGTTGCTTTTTTCGAACCTTTTTTCTATTGATTTGTCCATAATATTTGTATTTAAGAAAGTAGAGAATATGTAAATGAAAAAGAAAACACTTAAATTAGTGCTTTCAATCATGATTGGACTGTTCAGTATTCAATTGCTTTTTCCGTCTCTTAAAGCGTTCTTTTTTGAACCACTTCATGCGTGGCAAGGGGGAGAAGACACGTTAGCAGATGAAATTGAGAGGCGTTCTTCTGAAACTGAGCCCAACTTTCAATTTTCAGAAACAATGATCAACGGGATTGTTGGGGAAGAAATCATAATCGATTTGGTAACAGATGAATCTGTCCAAGAAATCATGATTGTGCTACCTTCTGAAGCTAGTATCTCAACGGATGATCTTTCAGAAGGAACCAATGTATTTGAGAAAGAAGAAAACTACTGGCAAATTGTCACAGATAAGGAACAAAACAACTTTACCCTGATACTTCTGTTTGAAAAGGCGGGAACTTATGAACTTCACGATACATCTGAGGGATTATCTGTAGTCATTGAAGAAATGGTTGATGGTCAAGCTGATGTGGCGAATATAGATGCTCTTGATCTAATGCACTCAAGCGAGACCGCAGAGGTTGCGAACTGGCAGGAATTCATTCAAGCAATGACCGATCGAACGATCAATCACATATATCTAACAGAAAGCTTTGAATCTAGTGATAATCCCTCACAAGGTATAAGTGGACTAAGACCCGGATCGTCTACTACGAATCCATCCGCATCCATTTCTTATTTGTGGATAAATGCACAAGACTCCTCTCGAACACTAATTGTCGATGGAAATGGCCACCACATTGATTTTCGTTCTGTCGCATTAGGATTTGATGATGTATCGGTTAACGCTGCATCGCCATGGAACATCACGTTTCAAAATGTGGATATTTACCATGGGAGTGAACTGGGGCCGGTTACCTATACTAATCTGAATCCCACAAATCAATCACAAGCAAGGTTGCGTTACCACAATATGAACAATGTGGGAAATCAACTGTTGTATGGGCTGTCATCAACATTGATTTTATCTGGTAATGTGACGTCAATTCAAACTCCTTCCTATGACCTCGGGAATCGAGTCCAAACGATTTCAGCCGGCACAATACATGCAAATTTTGAAATCAATCAGTTAGAGATTGCTGCTGGTGCAACAGTGGAACTGTCGACGATCAGCTCCGGTAATATTGATTTTCATGGGTCAAATCAGCGGCTAGTAATAGGAGATGGGGCGAAGTTGACCTTGACAGCGAATGGCACTGATGGGGAAGCGCAAGGTGCCAATATTTTGTTTCGATCAGCAGGGGATCTAACGGTTGGCAAAAAAGCTGAACTTCATTTAAATACGCAAAGAAATTCGCCCGCAATTTCGACGATTCTGGGAATTATCAATGAAACCAACATCACTTTGTTAGAGGACAGTACAGTTTCTATTAAGAACGATGGTCGTACGACTTTCGGTGCAGGAGATGGTCAGAATATTATTATGATGCCTTGGGGTGGGGGAACCATCGACTTAGGCGCACGCAGTACCCTTAAAATTGACGCAACCAATCAAGGGATTTCCGATAGTGATGTGATTCACTTTTGGCGAGGTGGAACAATTAATGTAGGGAAAGACGCTACATTAGATATTCGCTCCGATAGTACTTCTCCGACACAATACTTGATTGGTTCGACAAATGCCTTGGCGACTGATCCGCTTAATATTCATTTTTCAGATGCCAAAAAAGTCAATTTGCAACGAACGAGATCACTTACAAGTATCTTGCCAACGACTGGGCTTATCAATGCCCCGTTTCTCAATAGCATTCGATTGACTACTGACGCTCAATCGATTCAGCAGTGGAATCATAGCAATCTAGAAGAGCAGGCTACTCACAATTGGCAGTCGATTTTCGATTTGGGTATCACCTATTATTTTACGACCCCAACGATTACCAGTGTCTCTTCTATCTCTGAGGAGATAAGGAATCATTTCAGAAGCAATTTCACTACTCGATCTCAGCGAATACTCTTTGAAGCAATTTCAGATGTTGACTTAACGATCAACGCCCTTACTAGTGATCCCACGAAAGAAAATTCCTATCGGATTACGGGAACGGCAAGTCCGTATAGTTTGATTCGTTTTTCAGGCGATCCTGTGATTCCAGAAGGCAATATTGATGCCCCGCCTACAAGCGGTGAATCGGATTTTTATGTTCGAAACGAGAAGTTTCATGTGCAAGCAGATAAGGATGGAAAGTATTCCTATGAGTTGCCGGAAGGGGAGCATTTTACGCCACACAGGCGAGTTTCTGCTTATGCGTTTTTGAATGGGAAATCGAATCGAGCCAAAACAACGGTAGAAGGTGACGAAGCGGATCGAGACCTAGGGAATATTGATTTGTTAGAAGGTGATGTTAGGAAACAAGATGTTTCCAATTGGCAGGAGTTTGTAAATGCTATCGTTAATCCAGAGATTAATTTTATAAATATTATAGCTGACTTTGAATCTTCTGATAATCCTTCAGCAGGGATTGAGGGTCTTGATCCTAATTGGTCGCCAACGACGAATCCCAATAGCGCTGGTGTAGTATCGTACATCAAAATCAATGCGCCAAGAATCTCTAGAACGTTAATTATCGAGGGAAATTGGCATCAAGTTGATTTTCGAGCTGTAAATATTGGATTTATGGATCCTACTGTAGATCCCAATAGTCCCTGGGACATTACACTTCAGAATATTGAGACCTATCATGGACATTGGTACGGGCCTATATCAGTTAATTCAGTATCAGATACAGAAAATCAACAACAATCAACGATGCGTTACCATAATGTGGAAAGTGTCGGTGCTACATTATTGTATTCGATTCATGCCACCGCCATTCTATCCGGTCATGTTTCTAATTATCAAATTCCAACTTATCGATCTGACTTTAAAGTACAAACGATTGGTCTGAACGATCAAACTAATTTTGAAACCCGTCGATTTGAACTCTTAGAAGAGGCAGAAGTTGAACTCTCGAGTATTAATGCAGGAAATCTATACTCCCATGTGTTAAATTCACAAATCGTTCTTGGTGAAAAATCAACGTTGACACTTAATGCCAATGGAGCTGATGGAAAAGCCTATGGGTCGAATATTTACTTCTCTGCTGATAACGGGAACATAAATATAGGAGAACATGCGACTCTTAACATAGAGACGCAGCAAAGCAATCCTGCCATGTCAGCATCGATTACACATCTTCAAGGGTATCAGCTTAACCTTGAGAAAGATAGCACGGTGACTATTACGAGTGCAGGACGCGTGTCTGGAGGAAATGGACAGGCGCGCAACACGATGTTTTTCCCTGGCAATAGTCAGATAAATCTTAATGAGCGGAGTACGTTAAAGATTGAAGCTATTGATCAAGGAAATGCAGATACCGACATTATTCATTTTAACTCGCAAACGGTAATTATGGAGGCGGAAATCAATGTTCGAAAAGATGCCGTTTTAGACATTCAATCTGATAGCACTTCGGCAGATCATCGCTTAATTGGATGGACCGGGAGTGGAACAAATGTACGGTTTAACATTGACCAAGCGAAACGAGTTAATTTAGAAAAAACAAGTCCGGTCTCATCTGGGAGCTTGTTGAATATGCACGCTCCGAGTGCATTGATTGTCACTTCCCAATCTGTCCGCCAATGGCGCTATCAAAACACGAGTGAAGACGCGCCTGATTTTTATTGGACACCAATTTATCAAGCGCAGGTGAATTATACGAGTTTAATCCATAACGTTCATAATGTTGTTTCTATGGATCAAGCGACCAACACGCACTTTTCGAGTAATTTTAGCTCGAATACGCAACGTTTGCTTTTCGGTACATTGAATGATTATGAAGTGGAAGTGCGTATCCATCAACTATCGGATGACCCCACCCAAGAGAATTCTAGGGTGATTACCGGAGAGGCATCTCCTCTTAGTTATATCCGCTTTGATCGGGATATGGGACATCTGCCAGCTCCTGATATCGAAGTTGTAACAGGAACAAATGAACAAGAGTATTTTCACGTCCAAACGGATGAAAGTGGTTGGTACCGTTACGAATTACCTGAAAGTGATCGCTTTATTCGCAATGAAATCGTAGCTGCTTATGCTTTCTTGAACGGTAGTCGAGCGAGTGATGCGACTCTGGTTTTATCTGGTGGAGCTGTTTCCCCGAAAGATCCACTTGCTCCTGATCAAGAAGTCGATCCAGAAAATCCGCCTCAACTTCCTGAAAATCAAGGCTTTTTTAGTATCGATTTTATTTCACAATTCGATTTTGGACAAGTTCCTATTCGTTCGAGTGAGACTCGATACCCAGCGAATCCTCAACGTTTACTCAATGCGTCAGAAGATTCTTTGGAAGGATTACGACCAAATTATGTTCAGATTTCCGATCGTCGTAATACGTTCACTGGATGGCGCTTGACGGCAAGATTGGGAGATTCCGGATTTGTGAGCGAGGATGATACTCATCGTTTAAGAGGTGCTAGCGTACATTTGGAAAATATTGAAATGGTGACAGCTCAAAACCTCGCAGAAGAAAATTATCCTGAATATGAGTCATTCATAGAATTACCTGCGGGTCAGACAGTACTTTTGGCAACAGCCGCTAAAGGTAGTGGAGATGGTACTTGGATTCAACGATATGGAAATAGTGAGACCAAAGCGGAAAGTGTCTATTTACATATTCCGATAGGTGCGACACCGCAAGCAATGAATTATCAAGCAAAGATCCACTGGGAACTAAGTGTTGTCCCGTAAATAGAATAGATATTAGCTTGTCAAAGCAAAAACAGGAGTATGTTCAATAAAAATCAAGCAGAAGCTGCTGAAAATCGTCTGCAGCTTCTCTTCTTTCAGATGTATGAGGAGGTGAAACGATGAGAAACAAGCCGTCTTTATTGATGAACAGTTTATTTTCAATGACGCGCAAACGGCAGCTGACGATTTTACGGCAGTTGGAATGTTACGGTCATTTAAGTGGGCAGCAGCTGGCACAAGCGTGCGGTGCTTCACGGCGGACGATTATTTCAGACATTGAGGAACTACGTCAACGGTTTGGGGCTTCGACGATCCTCGCATCTGCCAGCAATGGCTATGAATTGGTGATCCAAGAATTGGCAGAGTATCAGGAAAAAAAGCGAGCATTGTTGGCGGATGACCCAAATCTGTTGTTTCTGCATTTCTTGTGTCAGCAAGAAACGGCGATACCTGAAAAACTGGCTGCCATCACCGGGTTAGGCAATCAAACCTTTTTGAAACAATGCCGCCAGCTTCAGACCTTGTTCGCTGCTTATGAGCTGACTTTGAATAAAAAGCAGTGGTGCCTAGAAGGGGCAGAAGGAAATATACGGTATTTTTATAAAGCCTTTTATTTTGAGGAAGAGGAACAGCCCCACCAACTCTTTGAGCAGCTGGCTGAGACGTTGACACTGCGGTATCGTCCGTCCTTGCCGATCGATCCAGTGGTTTCGCTACAGTGGATGAAGGTCTTTCTTTTGCGGGCGCAACAAGGTGGGCGCTTGGAGGAAAATTGGGAAATGGCTGACTTTTGTCGGTTGTTTCTAGAAAAAACGGGCTTTGTCATCGAAGGCTTAAAGGTCTGCAGGTCCTTGTCGCAGCAAGAACGGTGTGTCCTATTGTTTTTGATGATGGCAGATGAAGGGGTACTTTCGTTTTTATTGAAACATCCGTGGGTCGAAGAAACGGTGCCGTTTGATCCAATCGATAGCTTGCGAGAGACGTTTCCTAAGCAAGCAGAGACATTGAGAGAAGATCGCGTGTTCGTGCAAGTGACGTTAGCAGTCATGTTATTGGATCGACTCTTCCATGTGCCACCTCCTTTACAGCGGGATCGTCAAAAGCCAGCAGTGTCTGGTATTGGAAAGTCTACGACACTTTCTAGCGCTGCTTCTCACTATTTGGTGACATTGGGGGAGACGTATTTAAACAAGCAGCAGTTAAAAAACAAACAGCTGATGATCACCTATCACTTGAGTGGAAATGAGAAAATCAAAGGCTGGATCAAGCAACGTCTGAGGGATTGGCTGGTTGCACAAGGAGTAGATGTCGTCGTCGAGGCTACGAGTGAGCTGTCGATTTTCACCGCCCGCCAGGTGTTGGTCACCGATCAACCGCTCTTTTTACTGGAATTGGAACAGCCCATCTATCGATTGGAACGACCGATTGAGCCAAATTCCATCGAACGCCTCGGCAAGGCAATTTTAGCCGATTTTCTTGGTTCTTGTGAAGGCGCTGTTCCTAGTGAAGAGCTTCCAGCAGCGTCTGCTGTTCGCTAAAAGCGGTAGAGTCAACGGTGTAATCAGTCAAAGGCTACGTACGACGTAAAATTATGGTAGAGGAGCAACAGGTATCATGGGTCGATTCCAAAAGCAATGGGCACTTCGTGTGTTGGGAATAGGTTGTCTGCTACTGCTGCTGTTCTTTTTCTTTTCAAACTACAAAATTGCTCGGGTCAGCGGTGAGTCGATGGTCCCCATCATTCAAAACAACGAGTTAGTCCTTATTCAAAAGAATCAGCTGCCCCATCGCTATGATCTCGTGGCTTTTGAACATGAAGGGCGGCTGATCGTAAAACGAGTGATCGGTGTTCCTGGCGATTCTTATGCTCGCAGTGGCAATCGCTTGCTATTGGGTGCCTCGGGTTCCTATTATGATTTTTCCTATACCTTTACGCTGACGCAAGAAACGGCGAGGGAACTGCCAATCGGAGGCATCTTGCAACCAGGTGAGTATTTCGTCGTCGGGGATGCGATCATGCACTCGATCGATAGTCGTGAATTTGGGATGGTGACGAGCGAGGCGCTTCGCGGGATCGTCTTGAATTTATTTTAAGGGTTCAACGAGGTCAGTCAGCGTGTCGGACTGAAAATCGAGGCTTATTTAGAGACCGAAAGCTGGAAAGGGGGATGTCCGTGAAGATGGTTTATGGCAGTATACTGTTGCTTTGTTTTGTGGCGATCGGGGTACTTGCTCAACGGGGATACCTCGAAATCTTTGTTCGAAGGCTTGAGCGGCAAACAAACATGACGGAGTTGGAAAAAAGAAAACTGGCTTTTTTTAAGCATAAGATTCGTAATGAACATCCGTTAGCGTTGCTGATGGTCAGTGGTCTGTTTCTTTTAAGTCTGCTGCTTTTTACCTTTCCCCATTTTTCCTTACAGACGCAAGTTCGTAGGATTGAAAAGGAAAGCCAGCAGCTGAAACAGGAAATCTTACATTTACAAAAAGAACAGATGGAAGGGATGCAACAATCGTTATCGGTGTACCCGTCTGCGGGGCTCCCTTTTGAAAGCCTTGCTTGGCAGACGCTGCTGATGGCGGATGATCGAGAAGCACGTTTTCAGCTAGAAGAAGAATTTGGGGCGCAAGTGACGCCCTTTTTAGGACCGACAGTCGTGCTGATCCATATTGATCAACCGCTGCAAGAAATCACCTTAACGAGTGCCAGTCATTTGCACTCGGTTGCCGATTTTTCCACTTGGGAGGCCAACTTGGAACGAATCATCGATGATCTATCACAGGCACAAGGCGTGCAACGGTGCCATTTCGTTTTACAAGTAGCAGATACGCCCGATACGTCATTTGAACAAACGATCGTCCGCGATGCCCAGGGACAGTGGCAAGTACTCAACCGAAAAGAGCTTGCTCAAGCTTCAGACACGGGCGCTTAGAAAGAAACAATCAAAAGAGTTATTGATGAAAGGGAGGGATTCATGGGATGAGTAAGAAGAAGGGGCGTGGGTGGTTTTCTGCTCAGACGCTATTCGATGAAATGAACCAAGTATCATTGAAAGAATTAAAAGGATTTGAAGAAACGTATGAGAAAGAAAACGGATCTGCTGAGGCAGCTGTTGCCAGTGGACCAGCCAAAGAAACGATCGCCGATTCCTCAAAAAAGAAGGCTACGAGTAACGATCAAGGGCTAACGGATACCAGTAGTAAACCCCAAAAAGGCAAAAAGCTGGGGCAACGAAGCGGGCAGGCGCTGGCACCGTCTCCCTCCGCACAAGCAGGGCTAGAGGAACGATCGGCGCCAGAAGGATCGCCTAAGCACTCTGCGCAATCCTGGTCGTCAGAAACGGGCATGCCACATCCGACAAGCAGTAAAGGGAAGAAAAAGCGCAAAAGCACCAAAAAGCGCAATGACACCGTCAATGCGCCCTTACATGGCTATCAAGAAAAACGCTCCTTTGAAGAGTTTAGCGCAGAAGCCAACAAGGAGCAGTTGGAGCTGGCGCCTGAACTACCAGCAGATATGAGCTTTGAACAAACCCATCAAGAGTTAGCATTGGCACGTACGAGAATCACCGAACTTGAAAAACGGCTCCATGCAGAAGCCTTGCATCGCTCACAATCGGATATCCAGCAAGTGAAAGAAAAAGCGATTTTTGAACGCTTGGATTGGGCGAGAGAAAAACAATGGTATGAAAGCAAAGCCCAAGAACAAAAACAGCTGCTGCTCCAAAAAGAAGAAGTCATCACAAATCTGGCGAACCAACTCGCTGAAAAAGAAGCACAGCTGGAGGAGCAGGCTCGAGGCGTTCAGGAAGAAGAAGCCGCTGCGCTTCGCAAAACAGTCAATGAGCTGCAAAAAGAAAACCAAGAGTTACAAAAAGAAAATCAGCAGTTTCAAGCGGAAATGCGGGATATTTTGCTATTTGCTAGAAAGAAAGCAGATCGAACGCTTGAAGAAGCGCAGGTTGAAGCAGAACGGATGATCTACAACGCTGAAATGCGCTTGAATATCGCTCATCGTACGGCAAAAGAGATCCTTGATGAAGTGAGCGATACGAAAGAAAACATGAATACCCTCTTTGATTATTTGTATGAACAAGTCTATTCACTAGCAGACAAGCAAGTATTTGAAAAGTACCAAGAGTAGGTTTGCTTCGGGTCACTAGAAGCAGGCAGATAGTCCTGTGAACGATACATAACGTTAGCGATCTTCGCTTTGGGCGGTGAGCGCTTGAAACTTCTCTTTGTTTCTCAATGACATTTTGATTGGGAAATGGATTTGTTCTGTACCGGCTGCGATCGCTGATTCATAATACCAGCACTTATGGTCGATCAACGCCATCGATTGCTGCAAAGCGTCTATCTGCGCTTGCAGCGCTTTTTTTTGTTCAAGAAACATTTTATGGCGTTCTTGCAGCGAGTCATCACCAAGGCGTGTCAATTGTGCATAATCTTTGATCTCTTTAATGGTCATGCCTGTTTCCTTCAGACATTCGATCAATTCGAGCATCTCAATTTCGGTATCTGAAAACAAACGGTAGCCAGATTCTTTGCGCGCCAACGTCGGCAAAAGGCCTTCTTTGTCATAATAGCGGATGGTTGACGTAGGGATATTTAAGGCTTTCGCAACTTGGGATATTGTATAGGTCATTTTTTTCACTCCTTAACATTGACTTTGAAGTTAACTTTAATGTTAGTATGACAGTAAGCAAAGGAAAAAGCAATGAGGAGGAAACAGAAATGACAGAAAAAACCATGAAAGCTGCTGTATTAAAAGGACCAGAAACGATCGAGGTCAAAGAAGTCCCTGTGCCGAAAGTGGAAGAAGGACTGATCGAGATCCAAGTTTCAGCGTGCGGCGTCTGCGGCAGTGACGTGCATATGTGGCAAGCAGGGAAAGGTTGGGGCAAAACAGGGGAGTCCGATTTTATCATGGGTCACGAATTTTGCGGTGTCGTGACGGATGCAGGCGATAGTTCCTTTAAAATCGGCGATCGCGTCGCTTTTTGGGCAAATCTTTATTGTGGGAAATGTGATATGTGCCAAAAAGGGCAAGAGCATTTGTGTCGGGAAGTAAATGGCACCAATTATATCGGCTTTGTCTGCAATGGCGCCTATGCCGAACGGTTTGTCGGAAAAGCGTCCAATGCTTATAAATTGCCAGATACAGTTTCAGATACAGCGGCTAGCTTGATTGATCCTTTGATGGTTGCCTATCATGCCGTCCGCAAATCCAACATCAAGTTAAATGACAAAGTCTTGGTTTCTGGAAGTGGGATCATTGGGCAATTGATTGGCGAATTGGCCAAAAAAGCTGGGGCTTCTTATGTGGCCATGTCCAAAATCAACGATACAAAAATAGAGAAAGCCAAGGAAGTGGGAATCTTTGACGATTACTTTGACGCCAAGGATCCAAACCGTGGGGAAGTATTGAAAGACGCGTCTGCTGGTGGGTTCGATTTGATTTTTGAAGCAGTCGGTTCCAGCAGTTCCTTAGCGACGTGCATTGAGGCTGCTCGTCCTGGTGCAACGATCGTGGCGATCGGAAATTCCGTTGCTCCCGAAATTCCTTTTTCATTAAATCGGTTGGTCTTGCAAGAAATCAAGCTCATCGTCAGTGTTTCATGCACCCGCCAAGAGTTTGAAGAAACGATCGACTTGATTGCTAGTGGCATGATCGATCCCACAAAATATATCACGGAAGAATACCCATTGGAAAAACTGCAAGAGGTGCTAGAACGCCAAATGTTAGAAGATGATCCATTGGTCAAAGCGGTTGTGACGTTTTAACTTGGAGCCAGAGAAGAATATCAAATGAAAATCGGGCACCGAGTATTGAACAAACATAGAATGATAGCTGATTCTGCTTAACATCTACGAGGTGTTAAGCTTTTTTATTTGAATCTGTAATAGAAAATCTGCTGCGCACAGGCAAAAGGTTGTAGGTGTACATGGAGGTCAGCACTTTTCTTATTTGTCGCGTGTCGCAGTGCCATCATTTGATCCAGGAAAAGAATGGTGCTTGTCTTGCTACGGATTGAAAGAAAGCCCGCAGCAAGTTCAAAAAAGCGAAAGCGAACTTTTCTAACAATGGATGTTTCGTGCCACATCTTATGTTTTCAGAAAGAAGTTCATTTGACGTAGCGAAGAAAGGGGTTTCTGTTGTATGGTAGAATGAATAGAGCCAAGTCAGAAAAGGAAATGAGTGAAGAGATGGCATGAGGGAACTTCAGATGTCTTTTATTACAAGCCCGAGTACAAAGCGTTGGATGCAAATATTAACGATTATTGAACGAGAACAAGTTTTTAAAGTTGGGGTTCTTTCTGAGCGATTGGCTATTTCTCAGCGGACATTGGTGAAAGACATACGCTTGATCAAAGAGCATTTTGGCGAATGCATTGAATTGGTATCAAGCAATAGCGGATTTCATTTCGAAGAACGAAATCGTGTTCTTTTTAAAGAAAAAAAAGAGCAGCTATTAAATCAGGAAATTTTATTTGAGATCATTGGGAATATTTTTTATGGAGAAGTAGTTGATCTGAATGAATTGGCCTATCGATACAATTATGCGGAAACAACTTTACGGCGGTTTATTGCACGTGTGCAACCAGCCTTAAAAGAGTATGGACTTTCTCTAAGTTTCACACCGGTTACTTTGGTAGGCGATGAAGCAAGTATTCGTAAATTCTTTTTTGATTTTTACTATGTAGGTGAGCCTACCCCTTATACGATCAGACCACCAGAAGGTCTGCATCATATGATTCTCAAGGGACTTTCTGATAAATTGGGAAAATATGAAGTAGGGACTGGTTTGACGATCTCAGCTTTTTATTCGTTGCTGTATATAACGATTGTACGGGCGCAAAAAGAGCACTATGTTTCGATTCCTGAATGGGCAAAAGAGCTTGTCTATCAAGAAAATGATTTTAAATTGCTTGAGATTCTAAAAGAAGTTATTTTCAAAGAGTATGGGGTATCTTTACCCAAAGAAGAACTTGCTTGGCTTCACTACATGATTATATGTACGCGAACAATCAATCAATACGATCGAGAAAAAACTTTTCTAGCTCGATTTAATTTCTGGCCAGAAGTAAAGCCAATCGCAAAAGCATATTTTGCTGGTGCGGAATTTAAGGGCTGGGATCAGTCACTGCTAGAAGATTATTTAACCTCCTTTCTGGTGTCTAGAAAACTCAATGAAGTGATTTGTCCATCTTTGAACAAGCGACAAGCTGAAGAAGTCACCTCAATAAAAACATACCATCAAGAGTCCTACTACAAAAATAAAGCATTTTTGGAAAAGTACAAAGAAGAGTTAGCTTTTGCAACAGAATTTATGGAAGATATTGCTATCAGTTTTACAACGGTAAGTGACTTACTGCTCGACTATTATCAACCAAAAAAAAATATTTTATTTCTTATAGAAGGAGACTCAATGGTCGTTCAAATGATTCGACTACAAGCAATTCGGCTCTTTGCAAACAAGTATCAAGTCATTTTTCTTTCATTGCACGAATTAACAGAAGAACGATTAAAAGCGGACCAGAAGGTTTTGATCGTCACAAATTATCGCCCCTATGTCCTGGATTATGGTTTGACGGATGATTATATCTTGTTAAGTAGCATACCAACGAAGAAAGACTGGGAGCGAGTGATTTATCGATTACATCCTCAAACTAAAAAGTGCCCTCTGTGAAGTGATCCAAGTGAAGCAATAGGGAATGGGAAGTTAGAGAGTATTTTTAAGAATAGATTGGCCGCTCTTGTCATTCAGCCAAGTGCGGGTTTTTTATCCTTTATTTATCTAACGTTTCAATCGCCTGATGAATCGCTAGCAAATCAGGGACGGTGATTTGCGCATTGATCAACAGGACGGGTCCTTTTTCAAAGGTTTCAGACAATGGAGTGGTGCTTAGACAGAGATCGTAGTCGTCGTCGACAAACTGATCACGAATATCAAGGTTGTAGAACCCTTGAAATGGCGCTTTGATCAGTTCTCTGATGGTCAGTGAAATCGCCAGCGGCAAGTCTGTTTCCAGTTTGATCTTGATTTTTTGCTGAAAATCAGCTGGCGGCAAAATCAACGTCCACGCCGTAGCGACATAAAGAGAAAAGCCACTGCGTTTCAGCGGATCTGCTTGGTAGAACGAAGTTTTCGTCACTAGCTTTTCGGCTTGCTTTTGTAAATCAGGAAAATGTTCGGTTAAAAACTGTGCAGTATTATAGCCAGCTAATGTATGGTCGACTGGCCCAAACAATTCGATCGTTAAAAGCCCATTCAAGAGGGTATTCACGATCCTACTTTTGCAAGGACGGGTCAACTTGGATTTTGGTGCGAAAGCGGTCATCGACAAGAGCAGTTTTTGGATGCTGGTCGTTGGTTTTTTTTGGGAAAACGCAGCGTCCAGTTGCGCAGCGGCAAACGTTCGATCGAGATTGGATGCCAGCCATAGAAAACAAAAGCGGCATTCATTTGCATCAAGAAAGAAGTGTTCCGCTAGTTCTGACGATAAATGGCTGTAAATAGCGGTCTCTTCATCAATCAGAGGGTGAAAAAGGGAAAGATCTGACCCAATCAAGGGCGGTTTGATCGCCACTGCTTCTGGCGAAATCCGTTGTCCTTTGCGAAACCGCAAAATAGTGACGGCCAGAATGTACGTGGTCATTTTCAATTCGATCGGGTTAAAGGGAATCTGGTTGTTTTGATAAAAGTCTTGAGCGATGGTTTCACATTTTTTCTGGGAAAGACCAGTAAAGGGCCAATGCAGACCAGCAAATGTTCGCCAAAAGAAGACCATCATAAAGTAGCGGATACGGGCTTCACTGCCTACGAGTCGAACCGTCCCTTTTTGCTTTTGCAGCTGAAATCCCAATGGAGCAAGCAGTTTTTGCAACGCATAGATTCGTTTGCGAACGGTTGATTCGGAGAAGTAATGATCAGCGGCGAATTGGATCAAATTGATCTCATTTTGCAGCAAAAGAGTTTCCAGCAAATAAAAAAAGGGATTCGCTTCCAGCAACTGCCGACTCAATCGCTTGTAGTCTCGCTTGGTTCCAATAAATGATAACCCCAAGCCGTGTTTGGCAACCAAAAGCGGTGAGGGATCGTCTTGCAAGGAAAGCGAGCGTTTGCTTAAAGTGTCGAAGCTTTTTTGGATGGAGCGGCGATCCAAAGCCAACGCTTGACTGATCTCTTCAATGGGAACAAAACGTTTTTGAAGATACAAAAACCGCAGCAAGTCGATATCTCTCTTGAGGGTGTGTCCAAAAAATGGATAAAAGCGTTCCATAATCCAAGCTCCGTTCTAAAGGTTTCTCTATGTACTCGATTCTTTTATGATAGCACAAAAAACGTGATTTTTTTGCAAATGAAATCGGCATTTTTTTGTCTCCTTTTCGCAGCAAAACCTTCTATACTGTTTTCTGATAAAGGCTCGCTTTCCTCATTACTCAAGGATTTTTGTGAGGAAAGCAGTGCGGAAATAAAGGAGCGAAAGCGATGAAACACAAAAGAGGTTGGCAAAAGCATGCAGGGATTTTTTTCCTGTTGTTGATGGGGTTTCTTATAGGCAGTCTGACTGTAAACAGTGAAACCACCACGTATGATTTTGACTATCAAACCGATGCGACCGGGCAGTATTTGACAAATGGAACGGCGCAAGGAGATACGTACAATTACAAGTATGGACAGGCGCCGGGGGTTGCTTTTGATGAAGAGAACTATGTCAATTATGCAGATGAAGCGTATCTGAAAAAGAGTGTCAAAGAAGCAGCGGGTCAAGGACTATTTGATGTAACGTTAGCTGTCAAAGGCAACCAGACCAGTACCCCTGTTGATCTGGTCATGGTGATCGATTATTCTTCCTCTATGACGGGAGAAAAATTGACCAACGCCTTGTTGGGGCTGCAGCAGTTTGGAAATGAATTGGCTGATTCGCTGGCGAATGGTTCCATTCGGATCGGGATCGTTGCCTACAATCGGGAAATCTACACCACCAATGGTTTTTCTACCGATATCGCCTACTTAGAACAATTTCTGCGGGAGACGGCCGAAACCCATTCTGGAACCTTCATGCAAAAGGGCTTGCTGGCAGGGCAACAGCTATTACTGGAAGAAAGTCGACCAGAAGCGGAAAAGCTGTTTATCCATATTGGTGATGACAGTGCCAATCGTAGTTATTTGCCAGCAGATGATGCAACAGTTTATCAAAATACTGGCGCAATCCGCGATTACAATGGCTATCACACGGAAAGCTATGTCGAGTCATTTCAAACATCGGCTACTGCTTACCATACGACAAGTAAAAATCCGTCAGATTCGCAAGCCATTCCTGTTAGCAGTACGGTGGTGACAGACGAAACCCTTGGCACGATCGTCGCGCTTAAAAAATCTGGGTTTACCTATTATTCGGTAGCAACGGCGCCTTCCGCACGCGGGGAATACATTGGGCGTAATCTGGCGTCTGCACCAAGCAATTACTTAACGACGGATGAAAACCTGAGTGGATTGGGTTCAGCATTGACGGAAATCGCGAATCATATCGATAAAACGATCCCTGATGGGACGATTACAGATCCGATGGGCGAGGGCATTCTTTTGCAAGGATCTGGCAAGTTTGATGCCGATCAGTATCAGTTAGTCGGGTGGCGCAAAAATGCGCAAGGAGAGTGGGTCGAGGCGCAGGAAGTTGCAACTGGAGTAACCGTTTCTGAAAAGAATCAGACCATTACGGTCAGTGGGGTAGCTTTAGGTGAAAATGAAAAACTGACCTTGACCTACCAAGTTCGTCTGAATACGGAAGCCCCAGATTTTAAAGGAGAGACGTGGGTGTTGTGCAATGGCCGTACGACCTTAACCCCAGCAAGCGGTGATGAAGCATTAGATTTCCCAATTCCTTCCATCAAAGCACCCAGTGTTTCCCTTGCGGTTCTTAAAAAGTGGGTCAATGTTTCAGCAGCTGAGATTCCCGATCAAATCGATTATCAAGTCAAAAGAACCACTACTACGGCAGCAGACAGTTGGCAGCAGTCAGACCGTTTGTCCCTTGAAAAAGCCAATGATTTTCAAGCATCATTTACAAAGGTACCCGTTGCTGGTCAAATGGCAGATTTACCAAAATACAACAATCAAGGGGAAGACTTCGTGTATTGGGTTGAGGAAGTCAATGTCCCCGACGGCTTCGAAAGCAGTGTGACGACTGAGGGAGATACCCTTGTAATCACCAATACAAAAAAAGAAACCGAACCAAGCACAACGGAACCAAGTACATCGGAATCAAGTACCACAGAATCAAGCACGACGGAGCCAAGCACGACGGAGCCAAGCACGACGGAACCAAGCACGACCGAATCAAGCACGACGGAACCAAGCACCACAGAACCAAGCACGACGGAACCAAGCACCACAGAACCAAGCACGACGGAACCAAGCACCACAGAACCAAGCACGACGGAACCAAGTACAACAGAATCAAGCACGACGGAGCCAAGTACCACAGAACCAAGCACCACAGAGCCAAGTACGTCGGAATCAAGTACAACAGAATCAAGTACGACGGAGCCAAGTACGTCGGAACCAAGTACGTCGGAACCAAGTACCACGGAACCAAGCACAACCGAACCAAGCACAACCGAACCAAGTACGACGGAACCAAGTACCACGGAACCAAGTACGACGGAGCCAAGTACAACAGAACCAAGCACGACGGAACCAAGCACGACGGAACCAAGTACCACGGAGCCAAGTACAACGGAGCCAAGCACGACGGAACCAAGTACAACGGAGCCAAGTACCACAGAACCAAGTACCACAGAACCAAGTACAACGGAGCCAAGTACGAGGACCACAAACAGTGACGGTGCCACGCTAGGAAATTCCCATGAGAGCCAATCCACTGACACGAGTGCTGGTAGCGAAGTCACGAAAGCTTCCAGTCAAGAAAAAGTAAAGGCTCTTCCTCAAACGAATGAGCAACGGGCTGCATGGCTGGTGATTCTAGGCGCAATCATGGTAGGCGGTGTGTTTATAAGCGTACTGAAAAAGAAATAGGAGATTGTTCTAACTTATAATTCTATATAGTCAGCTAGACAAGTGTCTAGCTGCTTTTTTGTGCTTCAATCAGTTGAAATCGGCGCTGTTACTAAAAAAGCTATGGCTTATTTGTGAGTATAGCTAGAAATTGATGAAGGAGAAACAATAAACAAAAACGTAGCGCAACTATTTAAAATAACACTGAATATTTACCTTTGAGAGCCTGAAAAATAGATGAATATTGATAGAAAGTCAATATTTTTGCACCCTCGTGTGCAAATGCTGGATAAAAAATAGGTGGTAATTTTGTTAGAATCAAACAAGAAACATTGCAACGACTCGAAGGCAGCGCTAAAGGAGGGACCTACGATTTGATAAATAATTTATAGGAAATTTGCTAAAGGAGATTAAGCCCGTGAACAGTCTTACATTCCAATTGGTAACGAACTCAGTGAATCGAAGAAGCCTGATACTATTGGCGTACATGGAAAACGAACAGATTTTGAGTGTCAAGCAGCTCTCAGAAAAAGCGAGTATTTCTCGGCGGACGATCTTAACGGACTTAAAAGCACTACGCACATTTTTTGGTGATACGATCTCTCTTGAAGGGACCCATCACGGGATGAAGTTAGTGATCAAGGATCATGGTGAGTACTATAAAAAACGACGCTCTTTCTATGAGCGAGAACCACTGATTTTATTAGTACAAGCTTTTTATGCGGGACAAACGTTTCCTTTTCTAGCTTGGATACGAGCCATGCATATTTCAGAATCAACGGCAAATCGACTCTTAAAAAAATTACAGCTGATTCTTGATGAATACGGTTTGGTGGTAACCAAAGCACCGATTGGGCTGATGGGAGAAGAAATCAATCAGCGAAAGTTCTTCTGGGATTTTTATTGCGAAACGCACTATTTTGAGTTGCCAGTTATTGATCATCAGCTCCAAGAAACGCTTTTAAAAAGAATTGAGCAAAACGTGGGGATCGTTTCAAGAAAAAAGCTTCTCAATATTATTCGTTTGTCTTTTCAGCGTGCCACTTTTGGAACCTTGACCGTTGATCCTGAGGTTCTCGCAGTGATCCAGCAAGATCCGCTTTTTCTGACGATCAAGGAAACACTTCAAGAAAGCAGCAGTCTTCAACCCATCGCAAAAAAACGGCTCCTTCAGGAAGCGTGTTTTATTTACCTAATGCTCTATGCGCAGTGGGCGCTTCGGGGGAAAACGAGGATTCCCCTCAATACCTTTTCAAAAACGAGTAAGCGATTCGTTGAACTTTTTGTTGCTTTTTTTGAACAGCACAATTCTTACCTTGACGAACCTTGTGCAATTCAACAGGTCGTTGAAGATTTTTTAGTACGACAATATGCAAAAGTTGGTTTAGCACCTATCTACCTAAAAAATCCGGATAGTACGAATCAATTTGTGTTTTCTTTGCCTTTTGATCTGTATGAGCCTTTGATTAGGTTTATGGAAGTGAATGAGATTCCGCAATGTTTCAAAAATCAATTTTTGACGGACTTTTGTTGTTCCTTCGTTCTTTATCTTTTTGGCAATCAATTGATTCGGGTTTCGCAAAAAATCGTGGTGTTGCTTGCCAATAATTATGTGATCGATGAATGGGTCTATAGTATTTTTGAACATCATTTTAGTGGTCGAATGGCTGTGCTCTATGAAGAGCAATTAACATCGGAACAGATCAACCAACTTGACTGTGATATTTTGATCACAAATATCATCCCATTTGATTACTCCATAGAAAAGCAACCGCAGGTCTTTTTTTTGCCTAAATACATTGGGTATAAAGAAGCGATTAAAATGGTTGTCTCCATCCTAAATGAAGGATTGGAGGACTTCGTTTGTGTCTGAAGTATGTTTTTTGGAAGAGAAAAAGGAGCGAGAGGAAAATGAGGAGGAATACATGGCGCTTCGTAAATTGAGGTATTTTATTGTACCAATGTTGCTGTTAAGTTGTCTGCTAGTCGCTGATTTCGTAGAAGCCAAAGAAGTGTCCACCGCTAGAACAGAAGGGGTCATCCGTTTTGTTGGTGGCCAGGAACCTGAAAAGCCAGAGCCCAAACCGCCAACAGGGGAATGGCGAGCACCTGAAGAAGATTCGTCTGATAGCGCAAAAAATGATCGTTTTCCGCAAACGAACAGTCACCAACGACTACTTATTTGCTGGATAGGTCTGCTGCTCGTCATCTTGAGTGTGGTTGTTTACTTGAAACGATGCGCAGGACGATCCGCTAACGAGAAAAATGGCCTTTAGGCAATACGGTCGCGCGCTTGTTTTAGGATAAGGCAGTTGTGGATTTTGAAGAAAAGGAAAGATTAGTAAGTCATCTGGCAACCAATTCTAGCGAAAAAAGGTTTATGCATCAATCAATAGTAATAATTGTAGATTCTTTCTACAAATAATAATAGGAAAAGGAGTAATTTTTTATGAAACGTATTTATATAGCAACAATCAGTATCATGAGTATCGCTGTGTTATCTGGGGGAGTGACCGCAGCAGCAACACCCATCCTGCAAGGAAATACCGAAAATGAAGTAGACTTCATCCCTGGGAATGAGGAGGAGATCGATGTTGAATTACCTGAAAAAGAGCCAGAGGTAGAAATTGATCCGATCGATCCAGATATAACCGGTCCATTCACTTTGGTGCATGTGCCAAAGCGCTTCGATTTTGGGACCCAAGTGATCAGCACAGGCCCTGGAAAATCCGCCATGCTTGCGGAGCTAGAACGACTGTCTGATGGGTCAGGAACCGCGCCATATGTCTCTTTTGCTCAAGTATTGGATACCCGTGGTGGACATAACGGTTGGACGTTAAATGTCGATTTGGATCAATTTACAAGTACCGATGCCACTTTGAATCATAAATTACGTGGGGCTTATATCGAATTTCAAAATCCACAGATTCGTTCGAATGCATTAGATCCGACTACTTTTCCAACGGCACCTAGCGATCAATTTAACCATCAAACCATCGACGTTGGAACGGAAGGCAACACCTTGATGTCTGCAGCTCCTGGCCAAGGGGCGGGTCTTTCAACGGTTCAATGGGGTAATCAAACCCTGCTAAATCAACAGCATGCAGCGGGGGAAGAGGATATTCTCAATGAAGCGATTTGGCTCCATATACCGACAGGAGCGAATCCGCAAGCAACTGCTTATACGGCTACTCTGACTTGGCATTTAAGTGCCACTCCTGGTAATTAAGGAATAGTTTTTTGGAAGAACACAGCAAAGAAGCCAGTCTTTTAGCTTGGCTCAAAAGCACGAATAAGGGCACATGGATTTAACGGATCATTTTACCAGTAAGCGCGAGAGCGAATGATCCGCGTGTTGCGATTAGGGAAAAACGAATCGGGAAAGTGAGCAAGGGATAGAGGGAATAGGCAGGAGACGAGTCGTTCCTGCCTATTTTGAAAGGAATGATTCATTATGAAGACACAAAGCAAGAGATCAATCAAAAATAGGCTAGTAGCTGGGTTTGTTTTACTGGTGATGGTACTCGTTGGATTGCCGATGACAGGTTGGGCAGAAACACAATCAGAATTGCCATTTCATGTGGTTCCTAATTTACCGGAAAGCCAATTGCCAGATGGGAATAGTGGCTATTTTGATCTAGAACTAGCGCCAGGGACCGATGATGTTCTAGGAGTGACGATTCAAAATCGCGCGGAAAAGGAAATCACGATCGAAATATCCGCACATACGGCGTTCACTAATGGAAATGGCGTCGTGGAATATGGCAAAGATGCCGCAGAACCTGATCCGACTTTGCCTTATTCGATAGCTGATCTAATCGAATCACCTGGAGAGGTCATTTTGTCAGCCAAGGAAAAAAAGACGATCGAGTTACCCATACATATGCCTGAAGAAGCCTTTGTTGGTAGTCTAGTCGGCGGTTTACGTATTCGAGAGGTCATCGCAGAAACGACTGGATCAGAGGAAGAAGGTGTTGCGATCCAAAATCGGTTTGCTTATATTCTAGGCGTCGTTGTCCGCAATGAAGCATCTATTATTGAACCAGAGCTTGCGTTATTGGATGTGTTTGCCGGTCAAGTCAATTATCGCAATGCGTTTCGGGCAACGCTGCAAAATCCTTTGCCGCGTTTTGTCAATCGCCTAGAGGTAGAGGCAGCTGTTCGACGAGCGGATCAGGAAGACGTTTTATATGAGGCGCAGCGTGAAGGGATGCAAATGGCGCCAAATTCACACTTTCATTTTCCCGTTTCATTGCAGGGGGATCGTTTTTACAGCGGAGAATATGTAATGAGCCTAACCGCTCGAGCTGAAGGCGAGGAGTGGACCTGGGAATTTCCGTTTACTGTGGAAGCAGACACAGCACGACAGTTGAATCGTGAAGATGTCACCATTGAAGAGGAGCAAAACTGGTGGTTGATCAGCGCATTAGGACTAGTAATTTTCCTTCTTGGCATAATCATTTGGCTGTTATGGAAGAACAAAAAGCCGACCATGGATACGTAAGAAGTAAAGGAGAGCATGGAATGAAAAAGCAAAACTTGAAGTATTGGATTCGCTTGCTGCTTGTTTTTATGGGATTACGCTTGATGAGTGTCCCTCTCATCGTTGTTTTTGCTGAAACCGAGCCGCCTTACCTTGTACAAACGCTAACGGATGAGGGCGTTCTTGAGGAGTTTGCCGCAGAAACATCTGAGCCTGAAGGGACGGTGCAGTTCAAAGAGTCTAAATTTGCTGGTACGGTAGGTCAACCGCTTACGATCGATTTGGTCAGCGACCGAGCAGTGGCAGAAATCTTCCTAGAATTACCAGCAGAAGTCAAGCTGATGACTGATGCATTGGCTCCCGGACAAACAGCAGTAAAACAAAGCGATCAAGGCTGGCAGATCAAAGCAAGTCAAGCACAGCAGACATTTTCTGTTTTGGTCGTTGCTGAACGTCCTGGAAGTTTTGTTGTAGCCAGTGTAGGGAGTGAAGCGATCGTTGAAATCGCTACCGCAGAGACAGAAAATGAGGAAACACCAAAAGACATGGAAAACGAGTCTCAAAAATCGCCAGAAAAGGACAATGATCCTGCTGAACAAGCAGCAGACGACGAAAGTTTGCAGCAAGCGTCAGAAGAGCAGGGGGCTAGTGCGATCGTACCAAGCTCCTTTGATGGTGGCACAGCTTTTGTAGCGAACATGTCGGAGTTTATTAGTGCTTTACAAGATCCAGCCGTATCAATTCTTTCCTTACAAGCCGACCTTGTCCAATCTACTCCCAGCATAATGACCATCGATCGTCCGATAATGATTCAAGGAAATGGCCATACATTGACCTTCACTAACAATAGTGCCTATTTTCGATTATTAGCTGTTAATGAAGAAACGATTTTTCGTATCGAAAATCTCACGTACCAAAAAACAGGCAACACCGCTTTGATCCAGACCACCAATGCGTTGAGTCAAAACTGGGTCGTTGAACTAGAGGGAGTGGAAGAAGCCGCGGAGAATCGGTCGCCTTTTATTTTAGCACGAGAAGCGACGGTTCATTTTACAGGCGGTATCAATCGCTTTGAAGCAATGACGATGGATTCCGATACTCTGTTCAATCTGAAGGAAGTAGAAGCGAGCAATCAAGCACAGGTGATTATCGATAAGCCGAATATGTGGATTTTTTATACAGCACCAGATATTCAAGAGCCACGATTTTTGCTTGGCGAAGAGACCCAAATGACTATCACTACGCGACAAGGGGATGCGAATACGATCGACCTGCGTGGGGATAATGGTCAAATGACAATTAACCATGGTGCCTCTTTAATCATTCAAAGCCCTGGAACAGCTGCTGATGCGACTATTTTGAATAACAATGCCGTGATCCTATCTGGGAAAAATCCCCGATTTATTGTAGCAGAGAATTCAGTTTTTTCTATCGATGTTGCGTTAAGAAAACGCGGGCTTGTTCTGACTGGAGAGCAGCCAGAATTGACGATCCAATCGGGTGCAAACGTAACGATAAACACAATGAATGCGAGCGCCATCCTCTTAAATGGCTTCTTTCCTTCTGCTACGATCGCAGGAGATGAAACGCAAGTGCGGGTAAACAATGAGACGGCAACAGATGCCAATGCGATCGAACTATTAGGAGATGACAGCAATTTTTATCTGATTGATGGAGGTACGCTCATTGTAGAAAGTCAAGGAGTAGCGACGGACACTTCTGAAGAACAAAATATTGCACTACTCATGAAGGGCGCTGATCCAAGAATGATAGTGGGGGAAGCTGCCTTATTGCAAATTGAAACGACACAAAAAAGGCGTGGCATATATCTGACTGGAGAGAATCCTGAGTTGACGGTCCAGAACGGTTCAAAAGTACGCTTGACAGCCGAAAATGCAAATGCTTTACGAGTCAACGGAAAAAATGCCGACGTCACCATTAGTGGCGAAGACACACATGTACGGATTTTTAGTGAGATTGCAGCGGCAGAAGGAGCAGCAGCTTTTGTTTTAACGACACCGTCGAATGCGGCAGAAGCTGGCGTTCTTACTTTGAGTCAATCAGCAATTTTAGAGGTTGAAAGCATCACTGCTAGTGCGATCAATATCACCAGTCTCAACTTTACCTTTGAAGTGCAAAGCAATGGACAACTAATAGCTAGCAGTCATGAGGCTGACGGTGACCATGCTGTGATTCGCTTTTTATACTTCGGTATGGTGACGTTTCATGTGACGGATGGTGGAATAGTAAATGTTCATAAAAAAGGGGGCAGCGCACCCTTGATCCGAATTCCTAGTGGAGGAAATTCTTTTGAGATCACTGAAGGTGGCATCGTTGATCTTTATAATCCAGGAAATGGCAACGCGCATGATGGGAATGTTGCTGGAGGAAACCAAGGGATTTTTTATGCCAGAGGTATCCATGATAACGGGACAGAGAATAATTTTTCAATCGTAGGTGTCGATAGTAAATTTATGTGTGTAGCAGATAGTGGTCCGGGGATCGACATGCACACCTACTTCAATTCAACGATTTACGTTGAACAAGGATATTTCCAAGTGGAAGGGCGGACAAGTACCCCGGATGGTGGGGTGTTTCGTTCAGGCAAACTATCTGTCTTCTTGAATGATCCAGTCTTTTTTGATTTTCGTAACGATCGGCTTGATGGAGGAAACATCTTTAGTGTTTCTAATCTTTCAACATTAACGGCGACGAATAGTGACTTAGCTGTCTGGAAAAATGGGTCAAATCTTTTAGGAGATCCCGATCTAAATTTCCCAACCCTTGATTTTGCTTTTTCAGGAGCTGATTTTGGCCTGTTGGGTTTGACGAATAAGCCCGAGATATTGAATACGGAGACCTTTGGCAATCAGGGACTGACGGCATATTCTCGCGTGAGTTCAAACAATGCGCGTTGGGCGATCGTTGATGAGTTGCGAGTGCCGACGAATGCGGACAAAAAAATTCATGGGCGAGTCAGCTTGCCTGTTGGGTTTGACGGGACTCGACCAGCTTGGGACGATGAAGCGAAAGTGACCGTTGAAATTGAAACAGCAGATGGTCAGAAGGAAGAAGTCACTGCAAAAACCGTCGGACATACAGAAGAAACACCAGGGATCAGTATCTACGGAGAAGAGGCGCAAGGAGGAATTTTTGAGATTCCTCTTGAGGCTCCCTTGGAAGCAGGAACCATCGTCCGAGTCATCGCCGTCGAATTAACCAGCGGCGAACTGACAGAAGGTGCCCAGCATCAAATACGGACCGAGTCTGTGCAGGTTTTCCCCATTTTGCCGCCAACGCCCGCAGCTTTTGCTTCCTACGTTCTTCTTGAAGAAACAAACGAGATCCATGGCCACACGGAAGACACAAAGGTTGAGCTAAGTGCTACCCATAATGGTATCTGGTTTGATATAGAGGCGGTGGTTATCGATGAAGAGGGAACGTTTACGATTGATGTAAGTGATCGGCAGTTAAAAGCAGGGGATGAGATCCAAGTCTTTCTGAAAGATTCTGCTGGTTCGGCAAAAGAAGCTGGAGTGATCAATCCGCCGTCAACGAATGACGAACAGGGCAATCAGAATCCAGCTTCAGAACTCGTTTTTCGGGATGCTGTGTTTCCCGCTGCAACTACCCTGCGAATCGCCCAGACTGGCCCACTGCCGCCGGTTGATCCATTGGAACCGGATGTAGAGGTGAACCCAGAAAATCCACCGATCATTTCTGAAGACCAAGGATTACTTAGTCTTGATTTTGTTTCTCAGTTCCGATTTGGTCAAGCGCCGATCCGCAGTACCAAAGGAACTTATCACGCATTGCCCCAGCAAATGATTGCTGCTGAAGGGGCAAGCGAAACTAAGGAACGTCCAAATTATGTACAGATCACGGATCAGCGTCAGGATACAGAAGAGACGAGTTGGCGTCTATCTGCGACTCTTAATTCGCAGGGCTTTCGAAATGAAGACAATGAGTCCTTGATCGGTGCTCAAATCAGCTTAGCCAATCAACGGCTTATGACGACTTCAGAAAATTCCAATGCTAGTATGCCAGAGCTTTCAACGATGAAGGATAGGGTAACTTTGGCGCCAGGCGAAGCGCAGCCTCTACTAACTGGCGATAGTCAGAGTACGGGAACATGGGTCTATCGTTTTGGTGATCAAGAGACGGCAGCCACCAGTGTCACCTTAGAAGTACCTGCTGGTGCAAATCCCAAGTTGGGACGGTACCGTGCAACGATTGAATGGTCGTTAAGTAGTGTGCCAGAGTGAAGAACAAATACTACTCGTCCATAGAAACGAATGGAAAAGACGTGTGCGGCGTTCAAGTGCCGCACACGTCTTTTCAGTTATAGAAGGAGCTTTTTTCGGTGTTTTGCAACGCAAAATTATGGATGATTTTTGGGTTGATGATTTTCAAGAAATTGTTCCAATCATCTGCATCTGGGATCGATTTTATTAGGAGGCATTCAACATCCAGAATATACTCTTCCAAATACTCTGCGTAATTCGTCACGACTAGATCAATCTTGTTTCGTTCCACATAATCTAAAGAAAACTCACTGGAATCAGGGAATTGTAAAACATGATATCGACCAAAATATTTTACAGCAAAAGCATTGATGTGAAGGCAAATATGCGAATCCCCTTCTAAAAGAAAGGCGATCCGGCGTGGGTTGCCCCAGTATTTTTCTTTTAATCCTTCAAAGTACAAAGTGAAGCGGGCACTGATTGCTGGCAGAGCAGTTGCTTCAAAGAGAGGCTCTCTAAGAAGAAACCGTGTATTTTCCTCATACTCTTTAGGGTATTGTGTTTGTGCGTAATTGGAAATTTCTTCCATGCTTTGATTGTAGGTAGGGGATATCAGCTGCTTTATTTTTTCCGTAATAAAGAAAGAATGGAGAAAAACAAACTCTCGGGACTGATCATGATCGGAAATCTGCTGGAGCTGGCAAAAATTGGCAGTCAGTTCTTTTAGCTCAGGCCAATGGTCAAAGCGGCTAACAAATGATATTTCCCTGAGATAGTTGTTTATCCCACGGTTACTTGCTAGTAGAGCGAAAAGATAGACCAGCTCCTCTGATGGTAAAGACAAGGAAAAAGCGGTTTGGAGTCGTTGATTGAGGGGCTGGATTTCTTGGAAGAGTTCATCTGCCAAGACGATCTTTTTTAATTGTTCGGAGACAACGACAGTTTCTCCCGCTTGATGACGCTCAAGGATAATATACAACCAATAACTGATATACCAAAATGAAGCTGTATTATTGGTTTTGCCGCGTATATTGCGAAAAAAATCTAAGACGATGTTTTGCACAGCAATGGTTGGACGTACCGTATGAGGCGTAGCGTCCGACTCATAATAAAAGGCATGGAAAAATTTGCGAATATCCGCTTCTGATCCGATCAGACGGAAATTCTTATGATCAACAGATAACTGAAAGGGCTTCAGGGCTTTTTCAAAAAGTGTCAAATAGCGTAAAAGGGAACTCTCAGAAAGATAAAAATAGTCTGCCCATTCGGAGACTGTCCGATATTCTCCCTTAAACAGATGCTCAAGAATAACGAATAACGGTTCATTTTGAAGGAGCGCTCGTTTTCGTTCCAGATATTCTTTCGGTAGTAATTCGTGAAGAGAATAGCCATTCGACGTGGATTCGATCATGAGCGTACTTCCAAAGTAGCTCCGTAGCCCCTCCATATCATAAATAATCGTGCGCCGCGAACTCTGGACAGCTTTTGACAACTCACGATTCGAAAGGGTCTTATGCCGTTCCAAAAGATTCAATAGTTTCAACCAACGATTGGTGGTCGTAGAAGTAATAAACGTCATCTGAAAATTTTTCATTCGTAACACTCCCATACGGTCTGTTTGATGGATCATCGCTCACGTCTGATTATGGAATATGGATACGGGCAAGGCAAGGGAAAGGTTTTTGGTACCTAATAAGTGTTTCTTGTATAGGAACACATACGCTACTTGGGGATGAAAAGCAAATAACCGAAAGGGCCAACGATTCGTCTTAAACATCGTTGGCCCTTTCGGCTTTTTTATCAAGCTGTTGCAAACTGGCTGTTATATAGTTGGGCGTAAAGGGAATCTTGTGCCAATAATTCTATATGGGAGCCTTTTTCGACGACGGAGCCGTCTTTCATCACTAAGATCAAGTCAGCGTTTTTGATGGTAGAAAGACGATGGGCGATGATAAAGCTGGTTCGTCCTTGGGTCAAACGATCCATCGCCGTTTGGATCATTTGTTCCGTCCGCGTGTCGACACTGGAGGTGGCTTCATCAAGGATCAGAATCGTTGGGTCTGCTAAAATCGCCCGAGCGATCGTCAATAATTGTTGTTGTCCTTGTGACAGTTCGCTTTCGGAACCAATGACGGTATCGTAACCGTTGGGCAGGGTCCGCACGAAGTGGTCGCATTGGGCGGCTTTGGCGGCAGCCAAGATGTCTTCTCGAGTGGCATCGGGATTGCCATAAGCGATATTTTCAGCGATGGTTCCTTGGAATAGCCACGTATCTTGCAGCACCATACCGAATTTTTTTCGTACTGCTGGTGCCGAAAAGGACATCATGTCTTGATCGTCCAGCAAGATCTTCCCACCATTCAATGGATAAAAGCGCATCAAAAGATTGATCATGGTGGTTTTTCCAGCACCTGTTGGTCCAACGATCGCGACCGTTTGTTTTGGTTTGACGGAAAATTCGACGTTTTCCATCAAGAGTTTTTCCTTGCTGTAGCCAAAGGAGACGTGTTGAAAATCGATTTTTCCTTTGATGGTTTGTGGAACTGGCAGTTGTTGGGTCGCAGTTTCTTCTTCAGGATAATCAAGGATCTCAAAAATTCGTTCGAGAGATGCTAAGGCACTTTGCAAGGTGTTCATAATATAAGAGGCTTGCGTGATCGGTTCAGACACTTGGTTGATGTATTGCAGATAGGCTTGTACGAGACCAATGGATAATTGCCCTTGCAACACCATCAGACCACCAACGACGGCGCTTAAGATAAAGCCGATTTGATTGATAAAGCGCACGAAAGGATTGATAGCTGCACTGACGAACTGTGCTTTTCGAAAGGCTTTAAATTGGGCTTCGCTCAATTCCGCCATTTCCGCTTCAACGGCAACTTGTTGGTTGTAGGATTTGATCAGCGGATTTGCGGTATAAAACTCTTCCGCACGACTGCTGACAGCACCTAATGTTTCTTGGTTTTTGGTAAAGTAGCTCAAGTTTTTTCGTGCGAGAACGGTGGTCACAAAAGCACTCAAAAGCAAAATCAGGACCACGCCGATCGTCAGTAATGGGCTGAGATAAAGCATGGCGATCAAGCCGAAGGTAATGCTGATGGTTGCGGTGATCAGCTGCATCAAACCGACTTGCAAGACTTCAGATACTTTATCTAAATCGAGAATCACTCGGCTTAAAATATCGCCAGTATGATGTTTGTCGTAAAAACTGATAGGCAGGCGATTGAATTTGTCACTGATTTGTTTGCGTAAAGTCAAGGTCAGGGTTTCACTGACACTGGCCATCGTATACTCTTGCAGCAAGGAAAAGAGACTGATCAAAAGCCACGTTCCCGCTAAAAGGACGACTGGACCTAAAATACTTTGCCAAAAATCATTGATCTGCCAGCCTTTTTGTTGAAACAAGGCAATCAGATTATCCAGTCCACGCCCCAAGATCAAAGGGGCGATGGACATTAGTAAGGAAAAGAACAAGGCGGAAGCGATAATCAGTAGAAAGCGGGCTTTTTGTTCCATCAGCAAACGCAGCAAACGTCGGCTTGTATGTTTCATGTTTTTTGGGGTATCCATTGGTTGTTTACTCATCCTTCATTCCTCCCATTCCTTGAGATGAGGCAAACTCTTGATAAGTTTGGCAATTGCGTAATAATTCTTCGTGGGTTCCTTTACCGACCATTTTGCCGTCATCCAAGACAATGATTTGATCGGCATTTTTGACGGTCGATACCCGCTGAGCCACGATAATGACGGCGGCATCTTTCGTGTATTCTTTCAATGCACGCCGCAAGTTGGCGTCTGTTTGATAATCCAAAGCAGAAAAACTGTCGTCAAAGAAGTAGATTTCTGCTGGCTTTGTCAGCGCTCGGGCAATACTCAGTCGTTGCTTTTGACCGCCAGAGAAATTGCTGCCTTTTTGAGCAACCGGACTTTCATAACCTTCATGTAAGCCTTCAATAAATGACTTGGCTTGAGCAACTTCAGCGGCTTTTGCCATCGCCTCATGGGTTGCTGGACGATTGCCGAAACGCAAGGTTTCTTGAATCGTGCCGCTAAGCAAGAGCGCTTTTTGCGGGACATAACTAATTTGGTCCCGTAATTCGGCTTGTGAGATCTCTTTGATGTTGCGGCCAAAAAGCGTGATCGAACCAGCAGTCACATCTTTGAAACGCAACAGCGCTTTGGCGATGGTGCTTTTGCCAGAGCCAGTTCCGCCAACGATCGCTGTCGTTTTGCCTCGGTGGATCTCAAAGCTGATATCTTCTAAGACAGGTTCTTCGGCGCCTTCATACGTAAACTGCACGTGATTGAAAGCTGCGATCGTTTCTGACACGGCAGTCTTGTTTAAGGTTTGGTCACCGTCGATCAAATCAATTGGTTCTTCCAAAACTTCTGTGATCCGTTGCAAGGAAGTCAAGCCTTTAGGCACCATCACGATCACCATCGCTGCCATAGTCAAAAACCAAAGACTCAGGATCGTGTATTCGATGATGGCAGTAATACTACCAATAGCAAGGTGGCCCTGCAGACTTTGATAGCCGCCGTAGACAAGGATAGTCGAAATCGAGAGTCCCATTACTAAATTGACGGTCGGATTCAAGACAGCAAAGAGGCGATTGACTTGGATCATGGTTTTCGCATATTCCGTCAGTGTTTGATCTGTCCGTTCTTTTTCGTAAGCAGCTTTGTTGAATGCTCGAATCACCCGAGCGCCAGTAAAGGTTTCTCGTAAGATCCGCATCATTTTATCGACTAGTTTTTGCGTGATTTGTGATAATGGGATCGCTTTGCGAATCACTCCATAAGCGATCATTGAAAAACATAGGATCGCTACGATTGGGACCCAAATCATCCGTAAAGAGACGGTGCCGGTTAGAAAAATTGAAGCAGCGACGATCATTGGGGCTGGCAAAATCATTTGCAGCGCCATCATCAAAATTTGTTGGATGTTGTTGATGTCGCTGGTGGTACGTGCCAGCAAAGTGGGCGTACCATAGCCATCAACGGCGGATACAGAGAGCTCTTGTGTTTTTTTGAAAAGGCGCATCCGCAAAAAATGCCCGAATTTTCCTGAAAGGTGGGCAGATAAATAACTACCGCCTACAGAGACGATCACGGTGCCGATGGCAATGGCAAACATCCACCAGCCATTGTGCCAAATGGCTGTCGTGTCGACTTTCAAGATCCCTTCATCAATGATTTTTGCCAAAAAATACGGCAACAAGAGTGTGCCGAAGGATTGGACCAGCATCAAAAGAAATAAACTGAAAAAGAAGCGTCGTTCTTCTTTATAAAATAACTGTAATTGTTTCATGATTTCCCTCCAAAAATGTCGTTCTATGGTAGAATAAACTGTAACGTTACGTTACAGTCAAGCGAGGAGTGAAATTTTTTTGAAAAAACAATTGACCATCAGTGAGATGTCCGCTTATGCTGGCGTGAGTCGGCGCACATTGATTTATTACGATCAGATCGATTTATTCAAACCGCATTCGATTGGTGAAAACGGCTATCGCTACTACGGCTTTGAACAATGCCTTGAGTTAGACGTGATTTTGCTCTTGCGTTCTTTAGACATGCCCTTGCAAGATATTCGACAATTTTTGAAAAACCGCAATCCTGAATACACGCAAAAGGAACTTGTGGAACGGCGAGGAGAAGTTCGTGCCAAAATCGCTGCGCTGCAAGAATTGGAACGAACCTTCGATCGCTACATCCAGCGCTATGAAAAAGTACAGAAAGCCGATTTTGAGACCTTTACGATAGCGCACCACGAAGCAGAGGCGTTTATCGTTTCCGAAGAGATCGCTGGCGATGATCCAGAATCTGCTTATCAAGTGTACGCCCGTTTTTATCCGCTAGTGGATTATAAAGATGCCTTCAGTGGCTACCCCATCGGCTTTTTAAGTGCTGGAACGACATTAGAGGATCAGACCTTTCACGCATCGCCTTATCGGGCACTGATCTTGATTCCCCAAGATCGGCTGCATCTCTATCCTGAAAAGCTGATCATCACGCGTCCTACTGGCACGTATGTGTCTGGGTTTGTCAGTGAGGGAGAGGAGCAAATTGCTGCTTTTACCCATCGCATCCAAGCCTTTCTAAAAGAGAATCATTTAAAGATCGATGGCGATGTTTGGGAATTGTTATGGCAAGATGAAGTCTTTACCGCCCAAAAAGAATTGCAGATATTTGAAGTGATGGTTCCAGTGAAGCCCGAGTAATGGACGAGGCACGCGTATCTGTAGGAACCGAAAATCAAGATACGCAATCGCAATGGTTGTTGCGGGCTTTTCAATGGAAGCAAAATAGAAGCAAAGGAGATGGACGAAGCCAGATGGTATCCCTACAAAGAGCCCTGTGAAGCGTTGAAATTCCCATTTTCCTTTTTTCTCGTTATACTTGAAAGAACAGATGAGAAAAAAGGGGAAATTTTAATGAAAAAAGAAACAGGATTACGCTCGCTTTATGCGTTGATTGGTGTCGCCATTTTAGGATTCGGGGCGGCATTGCTGCGGGTCGGCGGAGTAGGGCTAGACCCATACACAGCTGCCAATATCGGTGTCGGTGAGCTGCTAGGGTTATCTCTTGGGGTCTATCAATTGATGATCAATATCGCTGTCCTAGTATTGATTTTTATCTTTGGCCGTCGCCATATCGGTATCGGGACGGTCATCAATATGGTGCTGACAGGATTTTTCATCGACTTTTATACCAACGTTTTTGATTGGTTATCCGTCGGTCCCAATAACTGGTGGCAGCAAGGCTTGTTCTTGTTGATCGGGATTATCTTCTTTACCTTCGGTGCGTCGTTTTATATGTCAGCGAATTTGGGCAGCGCCCCCTATGACGCGATCGCCCCAACCATCGTCGATCAGACGAAAGCCAACTATCGAGTGGTGCGGGTGATTCAAGACGTTGCCTTTGCCTTGATTGGGCTCTTCACAGGCGGACCTATTGGAATCGGAACCTTCATCAGTGCCTTTTTAGTGGGCCCACTGATCAAATTCTGGGACAACCGTGTCTCTCAGCCATTCATCGAAAGCAGTGTCAAAAAAGCGATTTTTAAATAAAAAAGGTCTGCAGCAAAGAGAAGTCGAAGCGATTTAGTCGCCCACTTCACTCAGCTGCAGTTTTTTTGCCATTTGATCAAGGAATTCTTGCATAATTGCTTCTCAGTCGCTAGAATAAAAAAGCCGAGGAGGGGTAAGTATGCAATTACCAACACCATTTATTGAAAAATACCAACGGTTGCTAGGAGAAGAAGCACCAGCTTTTTTTACCGCTTTGACCGATAATCAGCCAGTCAAAGGCTTTCGCTTGAATGTTGCTAAGCCGCACGCACAAGCGATGCTGGCAAAATATGGACCAGCCGCTGTACCCGCCCCCTATGCAGAAGCTGCTTATATTGGCGAAGTCAAAGGCCGTTCGCTGCTCCATCAAGCTGGCTATGTCTACAGCCAAGAACCTAGTGCGATGATCGTAGCAACGATCGCAGCCGCTCAACCAGGGGAGCGGGTCTTAGATTTATGTGCGGCACCAGGGGGCAAAACAACGCAGCTGGCAAGCCAATTACAAGGAAAAGGGCTGCTTGTAGCAAATGAGATTTTCCCGAAGCGTGCCAAAATCCTATCAGAAAATGTGGAGCGTTGGGGCTTTCCGAATGTAGTCGTCACCAATCAGGCTCCACAAGAATTGAGCCGCCATTTTCCTCAGTTTTTTGACAAGATCGTAGTGGACGCCCCATGTTCTGGTGAAGGGATGTTTCGTAAAGATCCCGTCGCCTTAGAAGAATGGCAAGCAGAAACACCTGATCAGTGTGCGATCCGACAAAAAGACATTTTGGCACAAGCCGTTACGATGCTAAAACCGGGGGGCCAGCTGATCTATTCCACCTGCACCTTTGCCCCAGAAGAAAACGAAGCGATGATGGCTTGGTTAATGGAGGAGTATCCCTTCACGATCGAAGCGATCGACTTGGACAATGTATCTCATGGGCGCAGGGAGTGGGGAGCTGCACCTGGGATTGAGAAAACCATCCGCTTATGGCCGCATTTAAACCAAGGAGAAGGTCATTTCGCTGCGAAATTGACCTCCCAAGCAGAAGCAGCGCCAGTGAAAAAGAAGAAAAAAGGCAAAGGAGCGACAGCCAAGAGCCCATTAGATGCAGCGACTCAAAAGTTGTGGCAAGCCTTTCGCAAGGAGTTTCCTTTTTTACAGGCACTGAATGCGACGCCACAGCTGCTAGGAGAAAACCTCTGGCTCGTTCCTGAAGAAATGTCTTCTTTAAAAGGGATCAAGTTTATGCGCCCAGGTTTGCACGTCGGCGTCGTTAAGAAGAATCGGATCGAGCCAAGTTATGCGTTGGCATTGGCGATCCATGCAGAAGAAGGGGCACCGACAGTGCCGATCACTTTGCCGCAATGGCAGCAGTATGTGGCAGGTGAAACCTTGAGCGTGCCAGGAAATGCTGGATGGGTGATTTTGACAGTCGATGAGATCCCAGTCGGTTTTGGAAAACAAGTCCAAGGAACCGTAAAAAACTTCTTTCCTAAAGGATTAAGATTCAAAGCGATTTAAACGAAATAGTGTTTTTATTTCAGTCCTCGTGCTATGATGGAAGTAGCAAAATAAGGGAGCTGATCGATATGAAAACATCATCAAAAGTAACGATTGGATTAAGCATTGCAGCGATCGCTGGGATCACTACTGCCGTCGTTGTATCAGACAAAGTATTCAATAAAGTACGCTTCGCTTGCAACCGACACAAAGTAAAGAAATTTGTCGATGACAAATTCAACGGCAATGAAAAATTGCTGGATGTCGTAGACGGCTTGTCTGACAATGAATTGGATTCGTTGTTAGGTGTGATGAAAAAAGTCAATGAAGGCCGCAACAAAATCTCTGTTTACGGAGACAATATCAAAGATTCGACAGAACATGTCAAAGACAAGTTGACGAGCTTTGTTGATTCCGTCTTTTAAGTCAATCATTCCATTTGAAACTCGCAGGGACATCGGTCTTTGCGAGTTTTTCTCGTCTTTCTAAGCGTTTTTCGTTATACTAACAAGGAAATGCACGAAATGGTGCGAGGTAGAGGAGTGAAAGTGAAGTCGTGGAAAAAACAAGTACCTTGACTGCCGAGGAAAAAGCCTTCTTTATGGAAGAAGCAATCAAAGAAGCCCGAAAAGCAGAAGGGTTGGCAGAAGTACCGATCGGTGCTGTCGTCGTCTTGGATGGTAAAATCATTGGTTGTGGGCACAATCTACGAGAAACGCAGCAGCAAGCCGCAGCGCATGCGGAGATGTTTGCGATCGAAGAAGCCTGTCGCACTGTCGGAAGTTGGCGCTTAGAACAAGCGCAGCTGTTTGTGACCTTGGAACCATGCCCGATGTGTAGTGGGGCGATGTTATTGGCACGGGTAGAAGAAGTGTATTTTGGTGCCTACGATCCCAAAGGCGGCACTGCTGGTACATTGATGAATTTATTGGAAGATGAGCGCTTCAACCATTGGTCCTATGTGGAAGGCGGCATTTTAGAAGAAGCATGCGGCCAGCTGCTAACAGATTTTTTCCGAGCATTACGAGAAAAGAAAAAACAAAAAAAGGCTGGCAATCTTTAACGAAATACGTTATACTAAGTTTTGCCGAAAGGCTAGGACAATGGAGGTCTTGTGAAGCGTGTCAGATCCGGAAGGAAGCAGCACTAAGCAGGATTCTCCATGTGTCTGATTGAAAAACTGCCTGCTTTTGAAGAAAGCAGTAGTACTAATTGAATCGATGATCATTCAACCCTGAGACAGACTGTCTTAGGGTTTTTTATTGTCTGAAAGTCTTTAGTTGAGTCTTCTCTTTGATAAATTTTCATGATCAATTTTTAGCCAATCTAGTAAAAAGTGAATCACGATTGTTTGATTGTAGGTGAAGAATTGCTGATTAGCTAGTTACTTTTTTACGACTTTCTTGTGTATTTTCGAAGGTAGTCAGAGGTTGATCGTTTTAAAGTATCAAATTTATTTTCGTCATATTTCGCAATGTGCACCAGAAATGCAATCGTTTGATTTTGTTCGAAAAAAGTTTCATAGTGGTTAAGCTTGAAAAAAACATCCGTTGCCATGAAAGCCGTTCGTTTATTGGCATTATGAAAGGGATGTTTTTTGATTAAGTTGATTAGAAGGATTGCAGCTTTTTCCTCCATTGAGGGATATAATTCTTTTGAAAAAACGATTTGTTGCGGTTGTTTTACAGCCATGGCTAATCCAGATGGATCACGCAAGCCGATCTCTTCATTTGGTGTTTGACTTTTGATAAGCACGACATTCATTTTTATGATTTGTTTTTCTGATAAGTAGATTGTCAATGATTTGCGAGCTCCTTATACATCTCTTCATATTGAGAAAAAGATTGATCGATTAAACGATTGATTTCGAGTTCCTGCTCAGAAGGTAATGACTTTTTCGTGATTGCAGCAGCTAATTTGTCTTCATCAACAAATACGTAATCATTTTCTTGAATTCCTATTTTTTCTAATAATTCTTTCGATAATGTTAAAACAACTGAATTTCCGCTCTTTCTAATTTTTCGTTCTTGAATACTCACTTTACATCTCCTCCTTATATCGTATATACAGTATATACGATAAACGAGAATTACTCAATAATTGTATGATCGTATGTTAGTGCTATATATTTTGGATCGTATTTGCTTGGGAAAAAATCATTCCAACAATTGAGCAAAACATGGCGGTACTTTTTGACAAATGACTGCCTATTTATTCCATTCTTTTCCAAGCATTCCAATGGTTTCCCAGAGATTTTATGCTATGCTTATTTTGTAGAGACTTCCGTCGCCTTTCTACTGGCAACCCTTGATGCCAAGAGAAATGGATAGTGATTTCAGGCGACGTATTTGAAAAGAGGCGCACAATGGAAAAAATTACGATTATCCATACGAACGATCTGCATTCCCACCTAGAACATTGGCCGAAAATGCGGCGTTATTTGGATCAAAGAAAACGAGAAGCGGATACCACCGAAGAGACAGTGATCGCACTCGACTTAGGCGACTTTGTCGATCGCTGGCATCCTTTGACAGAAGCAACTGACGGCAAGGCGAATGTCGATTTGATGAATCAAGGACATTACGATGCGGTGACGATTGGGAACAATGAAGGGGTCGGCAATCCCAAAGAGGTCTTGCAGCATTTATATGACCAAGCAGAATTTCCTGTCATTTTAGGCAATTTATTTGATAAACAGGATTTACGTCCGCCGAAGTGGGCACAAGAATACAAAATCATGGAAAGCAATCAAGGCGCCAAAATCGGCCTGATTGCTTTTACAGCACCGTTTCCGCTGACATATGCCCCAAACGGCTGGGACATTCGCGAACCCTTGGAGATTTTGCCTTCATTGGTGCAGCATTTGCGCACCGAAGTCGATCTGCTGGTCTTGATGAGCCATCTAGGTATCAATGCTGATCGCCAGATTGCGAGGGACTTTCCAGAACTAGATGTTATATTAGGTTCCCACACGCACCATTTGTTTGAAAAGGGCGAAGTCATCAATGGGGTTCAAATTGGGGCAGCTGGCAAGTTTGGTTTTAACATTGGCGAAGTCGAAGTGGTCTTAGATGATCACCACCGCCCAATCAAGCATCGCGCCCGTGTGATTCCGACGGATTCGTTGGTGGCTTTTCCGCAAGATGAGGAAGAGATCGCCGAATATCTATCGATCGGCCATCGCTTGCTGCGGGCAAATCAGGTGGCAGAAATTCCAGCAGCGTTTACGAGGGATTGGCAAAGTGAACATTCCTTGGTTCGGGAGGCGCTTTTGGCATTATGTGCCAAAGGACAGACGGATGCCGCCATCTTAAATACGGGGCTATTCTTAGATGATTTGCCACAAGGGCGGGTCGATCAAGATCAGCTGCACACGATTTTACCCCATCCGATGCATTTGATTCGGGTGACGCTGCAAGGCGCAGATGTCATTCGATTGGTCTTAGAAATGGAAAAAAATCGCAACTTTTTGCGCAATTTCCCAATTATGGGAATGGGCTTTCGAGGGAAGATTTTTGGTGAACTGGTTTATGAAGGCATCCGCTTTGATGAAAAAAACCACCAAGTATTGTGGAAACAAGAGCCCGTCGATCCTGCTCAAAGCTACACGTTGACCCTTGTGGATCACTACTTGTTTATTCCGTTTTTCCCGACGATCGAGATTGCTGGAACCGTTGAGTTTCTTTTTCCAGACTTTATTCGCACAGTGGTCGGTGATTACCTGAGTCAGAAATACCCCATCCAGTAGTTCGTCACTCCTCCAGCTGGATTTTGCGAGAAAACCGCGACTATCATTGGGGAATAAAACAAGGTATAATAAACAACAGGTGGTGAAAAAATGACCGAAAAACAAACGATCACAGATGAAATGACATCTGTACTAGAAGAAATTATTGAAGAACCAGCGAAACAACCGCAAAAAGGCGAGTTGGTGACTTTGTTAAATGATGAAGAATTAATGATTGGCAATCGACAATACAAATTGGTCATGGATTATCGTGAAGGCTTCAATCCAGAAAAGCTTGGCGAGCGTTACAGTGAAGTGTTGGCACGTTATGATTATATCGTAGGCGATTGGGGTTATGAGCAGCTGCGTTTGAAAGGTTTTTTTGAAAAAGATAACCGCAAAGCATTACCCGATCAGCGCATCGACATGTTGGAAGACTATTTGTATGAGTATTGCAACTTCGGTTGTGCCTATTTCGTGATCCAACGAGTTGGCGGCAAAAAAGAAAAAAGTACCTCCCGCCGACGCAAGAAAAAGCCAACCCAAAACAATCAAAATCAAAACGCACAACAAAACGCCCATATAGAAGAAAAGCGTGACACCGTACCGCAGAAAAAAAGCAAACCAACGATCAAAAATCGTAAACCAAAAGAAAAGAACGTCAAAAAAACCGAGACAACCACGGTGAAAAAAGGCAAAAAAGAGTTTACGATTCGACAAAGGGAAGAATAAGATGAAATATAAAGGCTATTTGATTGATTTAGACGGCACGATTTATTTAGGAAAAGCGCCGATCCCTGCTGGGAAACGCTTCGTAGAATCCTTACAAGAAAAAGGACTGCCCTATTTATTTGTGACCAATAATACGACCCGCAGTCCTGAAGTCGTGGCGCAGCGATTAGCGGATGAATTTTCAATCCATGTGGCACCAGAAACGATCTATACCGCAAGCTTGGCGACAATCGATTTTATGAAAGACCATGGCAAAGGCCGCAAAGTATTTGTGATCGGCGAAGCGGGGTTGATTGATTTGATTTTAGCTGCTGGGTTTGAGTGGGAGGAAACCAACCCAGATTATGTCGTGGTTGGCTTAGACAACCACGTGACCTATGAAAAATTTGTTTTAGCAACGTTAGCGATCCAAAAAGGAGCAACCTTTATCGGGACCAATCCAGACAAAAATATCCCGACGGAAAGAGGTTTATTACCTGGTGCAGGTTCACTGATCGCAATGGTGGAGACTGCCACCCAAACGCAACCGATCTTTATTGGCAAACCAGAAGCCATCATTATGGAAAAAGCGGTGGCACACATCGGCTTATCAAAAGAAGAGGTCTTGATGGTGGGGGACAATTACGAAACCGATATTCGCTCGGGGATCCAAAACGGGATCGATTCTTTGCTCGTATTATCTGGCTTTACCCCGAAAGCGGCAGTTCCGACATTACCAGTAGCACCAACCTATGTGGTGGATTCTTTAGATGAGTGGGATTTTGAACAATGAAAAAACAAGTGTGGCTTGAACGCTTAGGATTTGTCTGCTTGTTTTTGTTTTTGGTCAGTCTAGCGATCACCCTAACGATCAATTTTCGACCGTTATATTGGTTTGATGTCGATCACTTGAATCTGCTGGATTATACCTCGCTAACAAGAGAAGAGTTGTTGAAGAACTATGGCTTATTGTTAGATTTTCTAAACAATCCCTTTGCAAGTACGCTCGCCTTGCCAGATTTTCCAATGTCTGAAGCTGGCGCTGGGCATTTTTACGATGTGAAACAGTTGTTTCTATTAAATTATGCCGTGATGATCGTCACTTTGCTGCCCAGTATCTGGTTCGTCAATCGGTTACGGCAAAAACAACAGCAATGGCGCTTGATTCGTCCCTTTCAATGGGGGATGATTTTGCCGCTGATTTTCGGGTTTTTGATGGCTGTCGGCTTTGACCGCTTTTTCGTTACGTTCCATGAGATTTTCTTCAGTAACGACGATTGGCTGTTTAATCCAGCCACCGATCCGATCATCAACGTGCTGCCAGAAACGTTTTTCATGCATTGCTTTATTCTCTTTTTCGTCTTGATTGAAGTCTTCTTTTTTGCCTTCTATTGGTGGGGCAAACGAGGCTTGAAAAAAACAGCGTAATGAAAAAAAGACCAACGATCCCCTTTGCTGGGCTCCCCGTCAAGTGGACAATGAAATAGAATAAAATTATTTTGACGACTGTCTACCGAAATTCGGTAGGCAGTTTTTATGTTTTTTACTTTGTTTAACCTCAACTTTGCTCGACTGGCCTCCTTCTTGGTTAAGCGGATTTATTCTATTCGCTTGTCCAAGAGGGGGAGTGATTAAGCTGCCATTAATAATTCTTGATGAACTTGGATCGGTGTTTTGCTCTTCAAACATCGTTGATAGCGACCATTGTTGTAATAGTTCATGTATTTCTCGATCATTTCAACGAGACTTTCTCTACTGATAAACTTTCGCCGATAATATTTTTCTCGCTTAAGCATTCCCCAGAAGCCTTCCATTGGACCATTATCGGTACAACGGGCGACACGAGACATACTCTGCTTCATTTTCGCTTTCTTTAGCTTTGTGCAAAAAACTTTACTTGTATATTGAAATCCGCGATCGCTATGAAATAGCGGATGAGCGGTTGGCTCGGCGGCGACTGCTTGATCGAAGGTATCAAAGACTAATTTATTGTCATTTTTGTCGCTGATGACAAATGAAACAATGCGACGATCGGCGAGATCGAGAATAGCGCTCAAATAGATTTTCTTCACTTCGGCCCCTTCATAATACTTGAATTCACTCACATCTGTTAGCCATTTTTGATTCGGTTGATCCGCATAGAACTTTCGATTCAAATAATTTTTCGCAATATGATACGGAGTCTTGGATGCCTTAGTGATACTATTGCCTGAATGCTTGATGGTTGATTGGATTTGAAGTTTGCGACAGATTCGAAGAATACGCTTGTCATTCACTTGAAAGCCATAATCATTCACGAGATCTTCACAGATTCTGCGATATCCTTTATCGTTGTCTGCTTCATAAATATAACGAACAAGGTCTGCCAACTGTTCATTCAATACCACTTCAGGCAGTTTGGGATTTTTTAACCAACGATAATAGGCCGATCTTGTGACATGGAGCAGGGTACACATGGTGTTAATTGGATAGCTTTTTGTCTCGTGCAGCTCTTTGATCGATTGGTATTCAAACGTATGACGAACTAATTCAAATCCCGCCTCCTTTCTAACTCGCTGACTTTTTTTAACAGGTCATTTTCCATTTCAAGCAACTTGATCCGTCGTTCTTGTTGAGCCAGTTTATCGCGCATTTCTTCTTCGGGTGTTCTGGCAGGTTTACTTCCCGCTCGTTGCCCTCGACGGTCTTCTAAGCCTTTTTCTCCCATCTCGTCGTATTTCAACACCCAGTTCCGAACTTTTTGGTAAGAGACTTGGTACTGAATTGCGGTTTTCCCATAGTCTCGACCGTTGATAATACAGTCATGCACAATTTTAATTCGTTCATTCAATGTTGTTTTTCTGGATTTACTCATTCTACTTCCACCACTTTCTGATTTGAAGTTTCTATGAGTATTATATATCTTTAACCAGTCTTCTAATTGTTTTTTGTTACGAAGCCCGTATTTCTTGGCGACAGCTCTTAAGCTACCATGTGTTCCAGCTAAATAATCATGGACCGCATTCAGTTTCAACTCTGTTGAGTATGATTGATTCCTTTTTGTAGGGAGTAAACCTGTGGGTCCTTCATTCTCATAAAGAGTGATCCACCTTTCTATCGTACTGAAACTTACTTGTGCTTCTTTGGCCAGGCTGTTTATGCTAGCTTCATTTTTTAAAGCTCTTTCTACAAAAGCTAGCCGTTCTTCTGAACTTAATTTCATTTTTCCTCTAGACATACAAACTCCCCCTATATAAGCCACTTTATATTTCAGTGTCCTATATAGGGGGAGCATATCACCTTCCTTTGAGGGAGGCGAATCGTCGGTCTTTTTTTATTGCGTAATGTAATGAGATTTACTTGGGTGTTGATGGGCTAAGCGACTTGCGGCAGAAGCTGCGATGGCACCTACGATATCATCTAAAAAGGTGTGAACGCGGGGACCGTCGTGCTTGTTCAGTTCTTTCAGAATACCCGGTTTGACTTTATCAATGTATCCATAGTTAGTAAAGCCGATCGAGCCGTACACGTTGACGATGGATAGAGCGAGGATCTCATCGATCCCATAAAGCCCTTCGTCTTCTTTAACGATTTCTTGCAGTGGATGCAGCAGTTGATTTTCTTCTGCCAAAATATCCAATTGGACCCCCGTTAAAATCGTGTTGTGGACTTCCCGCTTGCTTAAGACAGCGTTGACGCTTTCGATACACATCTCCAAGGTGATGCCTTCAATGTAGTCTTTTTGCAAGAACATCACCAGTTCACCGATGTCTTGCAGCGAGACACCGCGGTCGGCCAACAATTCTCTTGCTTTGTCTTCAAGTGTTTTGCTTTCTAATACCATATAGTTCCCCTCCATGTAAAAATAGTTTATTCAAAAGTCAACATGCGACTGATGGATTGCGATCATAAGTAGTGCCCTATTCCAGTTGCAGGCCATACCATTTGGGTTTTAGTCCCTTCTGACATCCATTGAAGCACAGGTGTTGGCTAGTTCTGCTTTGGCTGCCACTGCCCAAGGATGGGGGACCACCAAGTCACCAGCAAAAAGCCAGTCCATATAATACCCAGCGGCGGCTTCCAAGGAATCATCGAGGCGGTCTAATAAGCCGATTAAGAAAGGCGCTTGATCTTTACGATCCCATTTGATTTTGTCGGCTAAAAAAACGAGTAGATCGAGACGACGATAATGGGCCTTTAAGGTGGTATGGCAGCTGATGGCGGACAGAATTTCTGGATCAGACACCTGAAAAACCGTTTTTGCCAACAAAGCGGATTGCTGCTGATGCAGCAAAAAAGGTGCTTGCCGCTCCGCGTCTAAGATCGGTTCGCCTATTGCTATCTGCAAGGCGATTCGCTGGTCATGAGGGATGACGACGCTGACATCGTGCAGTAGTCCTGCCAAGTAAGCTTTCTCCGCATTGACTTGAAACCGTTCTGCCAATCGTTTGGCTTCTTGGGCAACGGTTAGATTGTGGACTGCCGTTTCGGCATGATCGAAGGCTTCCAGATACTGAACCATTTGCTCAGTGAGGGTCTCCCCCTGTAAAGGGAGGATATAGGAGGCAAGTTGGTGTTGACCAGCTTGTTTCATCTCAGCTACTCCTTGAAAAGACTTGTACTATGGGCAGGTTGTGTCCGCGTTTTGGGATCAATGTAGTGGAGCGCATTGTTCACCGCAGTTGGGGCTTCCCCGAAACCAGTAGCGATCAGGTCGACTTTTCCATCGTATAAAACGACATCCCCACAGCCATAGATTCCAGGAACAGACGTGCTCATATCTGAAGAGACGAAGACTCCTTGGCGACTGCTTTTCATGCCCCAATCCTTGATGTTCAATGTGGAAGAAAAACCGTAATTGACGATCAAAGCATCCAATGAAAGGCTGACCGTTTCATCACCCTTGACTTGCTGCAACGAGACACCAGTCAAACGTTGCTCTCCTTGGATTTCTTGGATCACATAAGGAGTCAAAATGTTGACGGCAGAAGCCTGTAATTTGCTGACGCTATGTTCATGGGCACGAAATTCAGGACGGCGATGGATCAAGTAGACTTCACTAGCGATCGGCTCTAGCATCAATGCCCAATCGATGGCAGAATCGCCGCCACCGGCAATCGCTACTTTGCGTCCAGCATACTTCATCAAATCGGTGACAAAATAGTCTAAGCCGTATCCTTCAAACCGCTCGCTTTCTGGCAAAGTCAGTTTGCGTGGCTGGAAGGAGCCGTTTCCTAAAGCCAAAATCACGGCTTTCGAGTAATGGATTCCTTTGTCGGTGGTGACTTCGATATAGTCTTCTTGTTTTTCGACCGACAAGACGGTCTCTTCTAAACAATATTGGTGATTGAAGGTCGTCAACTGTTTTTCCAGGTTTTGGACAAGATCGCCCGCTTTGATTTTCGGATAACCTGGGATATCGTAGATGTATTTTTCTGGGTATAAAGTAGCAAGCTGACCGCCTAATTGCGGCAAGCTGTCGATGATCTTGGTTTTGGCGTTACGCATACCGGCATAGAAAGCAGAAAACATCCCGCTAGGTCCCGCGCCGATAATCGTTATATCAAAAATATCCATGTTATTCCTCTTTTCTAACCACGTTGGGGTGAAGCGTGTTCGTATTGTACGAATAGCTTCATTATAGCAAAAATTATCCAAACTAGCATTTTTTCAATTTTCTGCTATCATGGATTTATGAGAGAGAAGGAGGAGTTAATGTGTCTGAATTTCCACAGTTAGCATTAGAAAAACAAACTGGCCATAAAGCAGTCATCAAAACCAATCGTGGGGATGTAGTTGTACAATTGTTCCCAGAATTGGCACCAAAAACAGTGAAAAACTTCGTTGAATTAGCGAAAAAAGGGTATTACGATGGGATCATCTTCCACCGTGTCATTCCTGATTTTATGATTCAAGGCGGCGATCCAACTGGTACAGGGATGGGCGGCGAAAGCATCTATGGCGGCAGCTTTGAAGATGAATTTTCAAAAGAATTGTTCAATCTTCGTGGCGCTTTATCCATGGCAAACGCTGGTCCGAATACTAACGGCAGCCAGTTTTTCATCGTAAACAATCAAAATGTTCCTAGCAACATGTTAGGTCAATTAGAAGGTGCTGGTTATCCAGCTGAAATCATCGAAGCGTATCAAGCAGGTGGTACTCCTTGGTTAGATTTCCGTCACACAGTCTTCGGTCATGTGATCGAAGGAATGTCAGTCGTTGATGAAATCGCTGGCGTGCAACGAGGACCACAAGATCGTCCAGTGCATGATGTAGTGATCGAAACGATCGAAATCAGCGAATAAAACAAAAGAACCCAAAAGCAGTTTCAACGGTCATCCTCAAGGAGGTCGTTGAAATGGCAGCTTTAGGGTTCTTTTTTTCATAAGAAAGAGTTAACCGATCGGTTGGTCTTTAAACGCGGCGGCGATTTGATTGAGTGCTTTTTCTAATAGCTCTTTAGGACAGGCAAAGTTCAGCCGCATATGGTGACTGCCGCGAGGACCAAAGATACTTCCTTGATTCAATACGACATTGGCTTCTTTGATCAGTTTGCGCTGCAGCTGATTGTCCGTTAGGCCATAGGCAGAAAAATCCAGCCAGATCAAGTAAGTACCTTCGGGTTTTTGAAAGGTCACTGCTGGGAGTTGTTCAGTCAAAAAGTCGCAGACAAAGGTGCGATTTGCTTCTAAATAGGACAAAAGTTCTTCTAACCATGCTTCAGATTCACGATACGCTGCTTCAGTAGCGACCAACCCAAACGTATTGATTTCCCCTTGAACGTTGCGTTCTTGTGTTTTTGCAAATTGGCTGCGCAAGGTTTTGTCTTTGATGAATACCATCGAATTTTTGATCCCAGCTAAATTAAAGGTCTTGGTTGCTGAGGTCAAGATGATCGAAAAATCGGCAAAGCTTGGCTCGACTGTTTGGAAAGAGACAAAGTGATTTGGCGCAAAAACGATGTCTTGATGGATCTCATCACTGACAACGACCACCTGGTGCTTTTGACAAATACGGCCGATCGTCAGCAGTTCTTCTTTTGACCACACGCGACCGCCAGGATTATGAGGATTACATAGAAGAAACAATTTTACCTTCTTTTCGATGATGGTTTGTTCCATCGCCTCAAAATCGATGACGAAGTGGCCATCTTTTTCCAATAATGGTTCTTGAATTAAGGTCCGCTGATTGTTTTTGACAACATGGGCAAAGGGATGGTAGACCGGATCGTGGATCAATACGGCATCTCCTTCTTGCGTATAACTTTGGATCGCCAGTGCAATACTAGGGACCACACCGCTATTAAAAAGGATCGCTTCTTTATTGATGGTATAACCATGACGTCTTTGCTGCCAATCGATGATGGATTCAAGCAGCGAATCAGGGATGGTGGAGTACCCATAGATCCCTTGGGCAACTGCTTTTTCTAACGCTTTTTTCACAGGTTCTGGTGCCAGAAAATCCATGTCGGCTACCCAAAGCGGCAACAAGTTTTCTTCCTTATAGGTTTTTGCAATGGTATCCCATTTGACGCTATTGGTATTTAAGCGCGGATGAACTTTGTCAAAATTGATCATGCGTTTCCCTCCTATATTGTGCAACGTTGTTTCTGATGCTTCAAATCTACCACTAGTTCAAGTATAATGAAAGTGGAAAAGAGAGGAAAGACTATGAATTATCAAATCGGGAACATTATAGAAGGAACAGTCACTGGGATTCAACCCTATGGTGCATTTGTTTCGTTAGATAAGGAAACACAAGGATTGATCCATGTTTCAGAGATCCAATCTGGGTTTACCAAAAATATCCATGAAGTCTTACAGATCGGGCAAAAGATCCGTGTACAAATCATTGATATTGACGAATACAGCCAAAAGATCAGTTTGTCCCGCCGTACATTGGAAACGAGTTTTGTTCAGCCACCCTTTAAGCGTAAACGCTACTTTACAAATAAGAATAAGCGGATCGGTTTTCGTACGATTGGAGAAGCTTTACCAGTGTGGGTGAAAGAGGCCAAAGAAATGTTAGAAAAAGAAAACAGCAGCAGATAATCGTGCATATTTTCTGAAAATGTGCTAAAATTAGTTTACAAACAGATGAATAACTGAGGTGGGTATTTTGGGATCCAAAAAAGTAGCGGGTACAGTTATGATGCACTTAGCAAATGGTTCGAAACGATTTTTGATGCAAATACACGAAGGCACTGCGGAATTAGCGTCAACGGATTTTTCTGAAGATAAAACCGGCTTGGCTACGATCTTACAATTGTTTAAAGACCGTATCCACCTTGATGTGACAGCGATCGAACTCGTTGAACTCACAAATGGCAATATTGATACGCAAAACATTCCTTTATTTGTTTTTGAAACACAAGAAGCAGGACAAACGCAACAGCTGCCAGAAGGGTATGCGTGGGAAGAGCCCAATATCTTTCGTAAGATCATTGAAGACTACGAGATTGAAGGCGTTCCGTTCTTTTAGCACCTGAATATTAGCGAAAAGACTGAAGACCGTTACGACGGTCTTTTTTTATTGAAAACTTTTTGTAAATAAAATGAAATATTTCCTTGACCTGAGTCAAGAAGAATGGTAAATTAGTCAACGTTGGCAATTGAGCCAGCGGGTCAAAACAACAGTTGAAAAAACTTCAAAAAAAGACTTGACCAAAAATGCAACAGATGATATTATAACGAAGTCGCAATAATAAAACAGTTAATCAATGTTGATAAATCAACAAAATTAATTGAAAAAAGTTGTTGACAAATAACAAATAATTTGTTATTCTGATTAAGTCGCTGAGGCAGCCGCTACGAAGTTGAAAAACAACGAGCGAAAAAAACTTTTAAAAAAGAGTTGACAATTAAACGTCGCTCTGATATGATATAAAAGTTGCTAACACAGCACGGTAGACCTTTGAAAACTGAACAAAGCAAGCAAACGAACCAATGTGTAGGACGTTTCAATTTATTGAAACAAATACATGCAAGCAATAGCTAGCAAAGTTAATTTTTATGAGCTTAATGACCGTATGGTCATTCAAACAAATCATTATGAGAGTTTGATCCTGGCTCAGGACGAACGCTGGCGGCGTGCCTAATACATGCAAGTCGAACGCTTTTTCTTTCATCGGAGCTTGCTCCACCGAAAGAAAAAGAGTGGCGAACGGGTGAGTAACACGTGGGTAACCTGCCCATCAGAAGGGGATAACACTTGGAAACAGGTGCTAATACCGTATAACACTATTTTCCGCATGGAAGAAAGTTGAAAGGCGCTTTTGCGTCACTGATGGATGGACCCGCGGTGCATTAGCTAGTTGGTGAGGTAACGGCTCACCAAGGCAACGATGCATAGCCGACCTGAGAGGGTGATCGGCCACACTGGGACTGAGACACGGCCCAGACTCCTACGGGAGGCAGCAGTAGGGAATCTTCGGCAATGGACGAAAGTCTGACCGAGCAACGCCGCGTGAGTGAAGAAGGTTTTCGGATCGTAAAACTCTGTTGTTAGAGAAGAACAAGGATGAGAGTAAAATGTTCATCCCTTGACGGTATCTAACCAGAAAGCCACGGCTAACTACGTGCCAGCAGCCGCGGTAATACGTAGGTGGCAAGCGTTGTCCGGATTTATTGGGCGTAAAGCGAGCGCAGGCGGTTTCTTAAGTCTGATGTGAAAGCCCCCGGCTCAACCGGGGAGGGTCATTGGAAACTGGGAGACTTGAGTGCAGAAGAGGAGAGTGGAATTCCATGTGTAGCGGTGAAATGCGTAGATATATGGAGGAACACCAGTGGCGAAGGCGGCTCTCTGGTCTGTAACTGACGCTGAGGCTCGAAAGCGTGGGGAGCGAACAGGATTAGATACCCTGGTAGTCCACGCCGTAAACGATGAGTGCTAAGTGTTGGAGGGTTTCCGCCCTTCAGTGCTGCAGCAAACGCATTAAGCACTCCGCCTGGGGAGTACGACCGCAAGGTTGAAACTCAAAGGAATTGACGGGGGCCCGCACAAGCGGTGGAGCATGTGGTTTAATTCGAAGCAACGCGAAGAACCTTACCAGGTCTTGACATCCTTTGACCACTCTAGAGATAGAGCTTCCCCTTCGGGGGCAAAGTGACAGGTGGTGCATGGTTGTCGTCAGCTCGTGTCGTGAGATGTTGGGTTAAGTCCCGCAACGAGCGCAACCCTTATTGTTAGTTGCCATCATTTAGTTGGGCACTCTAGCGAGACTGCCGGTGACAAACCGGAGGAAGGTGGGGATGACGTCAAATCATCATGCCCCTTATGACCTGGGCTACACACGTGCTACAATGGGAAGTACAACGAGTTGCGAAGTCGCGAGGCTAAGCTAATCTCTTAAAGCTTCTCTCAGTTCGGATTGTAGGCTGCAACTCGCCTACATGAAGCCGGAATCGCTAGTAATCGCGGATCAGCACGCCGCGGTGAATACGTTCCCGGGCCTTGTACACACCGCCCGTCACACCACGAGAGTTTGTAACACCCGAAGTCGGTGAGGTAACCTTTTTGGAGCCAGCCGCCTAAGGTGGGATAGATGATTGGGGTGAAGTCGTAACAAGGTAGCCGTATCGGAAGGTGCGGCTGGATCACCTCCTTTCTAAGGAATATTTCGGAAGACTACACATCGTTTGCCTTTGTTCAGTTTTGAGAGGTTTACTCTCAAACAAAATTTGTTCATTGAAAACTGGATATCGAAGAAATAATCAAAACAAGTAACACACACCGAGTTGAAATGTTAAAAGAGTTTTTTAATAAGTTCAACGCTTATTTTCTTGAGCAACCTTCTATCGCTAGAAGAAGTACTCAAAACCGACCGTAAGGTCAAAGGTTAAGTGAATAAGGGCGCACGGTGGATGCCTTGGCACTAGGAGCCGATGAAGGACGGGACTAACACCGATATGCTTTGGGGAGCTGTAAGTAAGCTATGATCCAGAGATTTCCGAATGGGGGAACCCAGCATCTTTTATAGGATGTTACGTCTGCGTGAATACATAGCGCAGTCGAGGTAGACGCAGAGAACTGAAACATCTAAGTACCTGCAGGAAGAGAAAGAAAATTCGATTCCCTGAGTAGCGGCGAGCGAAACGGGAAAAGCCCAAACCAACAAGCTTGCTTGTTGGGGTTGTAGGACTCCGATATGGTAGTCTATTCAGATAGTCGAAATACTTGGAAAAGTATGTCAAAGAGGGTAAAAACCCCGTAGGCGAAATTTGGATAACACCTAGGAGGATCCTGAGTACGGCGGAACACGAGGAATTCCGTCGGAATCCGGGAGGACCATCTCCCAAGGCTAAATACTCCCTAGTGACCGATAGTGAACCAGTACCGTGAGGGAAAGGTG
>NZ_JBIOQK010000001.1:695000-2087500 GCF_051713685.1 Enterococcus sp. DIV1059_2
AGGATACACCTGTAACCATGCCGAACACAGAAGTTAAGCTTCTTAGCGCCGATTGTAGTGAAGGGTTTCCCTTTGTGAGAGTAGGACGTCGCCACGCATTTCAATTTTTCCGGCATAGCTCAGTTGGTAGTAGCGCATGACTGTTAATCATGATGTCGTAGGTTCGAGTCCTACTGCCGGAGTTGCTTGATAGCATATGCTATCTTTTTTTTTACATAAAATGACAAAAACAAAGACGTTGCCTTTGATGGGGCAGCGTCTTTTTTATTTAGATGAGATCAGAACGAAAAGGAAGAAGTGTTGCTTGTACTGCTGTTTTTTTCTATACTATTAGAAAAGGAGACGATGGCGTGAGAAAGAAAGTACTTTTTGATTTAGATGGAACGATCATTGATTCGAGTGAAGGAATCTATGGATCGATTCAATATGCGATGGAAAAAATGGGAAAAGAGCAATTAGCGCAAGACGTACTGCGGAGCTTTGTGGGGCCGCCTTTGATTGAATCCTTCCGTGGATTGGGCTTCGATGAAGCTGCTGCCCAGCAAGCCGTTGCCTTCTACCGGGAAAATTATCGTCAAGCGGGCATGTTTCAAGTCCAACCATATCCGTTGATCGAAGAAACATTGCAGGAGCTGGCGCAGGATCACGATTTGTATATCGCTACGTCGAAACCAGAAGTTTTTGCAAAAGAGATCCTGACCCATCTCAAGTATGATGGCTATTTCAAAGGAATCTATGGGGCGGATCTCGAGAATAAACGTGGGGAAAAAGCGGCCGTTATCCGCTACGCGTTAACTGAGATCGAAAAGGAGCAAAAAGCGCAGCAAACCATCATGATCGGCGACCGTGAGCATGATATTTTAGGGGCAAAAGAAAACCAGTTACCGGCAATCGGCGTTTTATATGGTTTTGGGTCAAAAGAAGAATTGCTTGATGCTGGTGCGATCGCTTTAGCCGCTGAGACACAAGAACTCTTAGCGTTGATTCCAGATTCATTATAGAGAAAAAGAGCTGACAAGCACCTTACAAGGCGTTTGTCAGCTCTTTAGTTACGCATTCGTTTGTTTCAACTGTGGAGAGGATTCCAATAAAAGATTGGTATCCAAATAGCCGCTTTCGTTTTTCAAAATCAAAGTTCCTGAAGTTGGGTGAACATCTAGAATCAGATGACCAGTCAAGAACATTTGATCATAGGTTGATGTAAAGAAAGTAAACTGATTGCTTGAGACTAACTCATTGTATGGGTCTAACGGTTCGTCAATCGGTGTGATCAAAAAACGTTCGCCGATCATACAGCATCCAGCTGCTGAAGAAAATTGGTTCGATCCGTCATTACTCGTCAGAATATATAAGTCGTGTCCTTCTGGAAAGCGAGCAGCGGCAGTAGGGGTAATATGTAAGTCCATTTTGCATGATCTCCTTTTTGAAACGAGTGAGCAGCAAACTGTTTCGTTTCGATAATTGTTGATAAACCAAGTGTATCACTCCTCTTAGGGATGTGACAGCAACTTGCTTTTCAACAAACCAAGCTTAAAGTTTTAGCAAGAAAAAGGCGATAATACCGATTATCAGCAAGAAAAGCCCTAAGTACAAGAGCACAGTGACCGCAGCCTGGAAAAAAGAGCGCATTTCTTTCACCTCGAATCATTCTTCTCTTTATTTTACTGCATAATCACAAAGACAAGTAAGGAACTTCACAAATCTTAAAGGAAGTTTTAGGTCTCTTAAGAGTAGACCTTGTCCTTTTTTGTAACGCTTCCATTTTTTGTGGTAAAATAAAGAAAAGGAGGCGATTTGGATGTTACGTAATTGTCAAAATGTACTTGTTGCCTTGGATGGGTCGGATCAGTCAGAAAAAGCGTTCCAAGAAGCACTCGCGATTTGTCGTATGAACAAAGCCAAATTGTATGTCCTCTCTGTTATCAACAATGCTGAGTTATCCACAAGTGCCTATGCTTTTGCAAAAATTTTTGACCAAGAAAAATTGCGTGTGGAAACGGACATGTTGAAAAAAATCTATGATGCCAATCAGCATGGGGTAGAAGAGGTTGAGGTAATCGTTGAAGTGGGCGATCCAAAACGCTTTATCATTCATGCAGCAACAGAATTGTACCCGATTGATTTGATCATTATTGGTGCAACTGGTAAAGGCACATTGACCCGAGCTGTCGTAGGCTCAACTACCGATTATGTCGTCAATCATTCGAAATGTACGGTGTTGGTCGTGAAGTAAGAAGTTGAATCAAACGGAAACAGTATGTTATTTTTTAATTCAGCATAAAGCGTATCCTTTTAAAAAATTTAGTGTAGTTGAAAAAACCGCTCTCTTAGCTTTAGGAGAGTGGGTTTTTTGTGGTAAAAAAGATGTGTCTAAAATTGAGCTGTGAGCACCAATTGGAAAACCCGTTTTGTTCGTTTTGTAAAAAAAAATTTATTTAAATTTATAAAAATTGACTATTAGAAGAGGTAGTTTGTTACACTTTTAATAAGCAAAGGCTGTAGGAAAAGTATTTGAGAGAGGGGCTGATAATTTATCGACTTTACAGAATGCAGCAGAATACAATCGAATATTGTTGGAAAGGAGAAATAAATGATGAAAAAGATTTTTAAAATTTTAATGATCATGTTTGTTATTTTTATAGTAATTATTTTTCTGCCTACTATTATACTTTTCATAATTAAATAGAAAGAAGGCATTTGAAATGAATTGGTTAAATTGAATTGAACCTTCACCCCGTGGTAATTGGTCAAGTTTGACTTGCGGAATTAAACCTTGTATTTCAGATTCTTGTTTAAATAATGAGGGACATTGAGAGGATGTTGGAATAAATCTTGTTATATCAATTTTAAACAATAAAAAAGGAGAATGAAATGAAGCGTGTTGCAGAAAACTATTTGGTTGTTTTTTCGATTCTTTTGCTGATTATATGGCTAGGCTTGATCCAAGTAAAAGAATATTCGCAAGAAGCAGCCCTATCAATCATTTACTTTATTAATCTATATACGCTCTTGTTTAAATTTAAAGATGCAGCGAGGATAGTGAAAGCAGTTGTATCGGTCCTACTATTGGGTTTTACGATCTTATTTCTTTTGTATATCGCAGGAAATTAGGGGCGTACGAATGATTAAGTTCAGAAATTATCGCTATACTTTGGGAATTAGATGCACAAAAAAAGACAACGTCCGACAAACGTTGTCATACCAAAGCCACTTGACGGGCTTGAACCGTCGACCTCATCCTTACCATGGATGCGCTCTACCAACTGAGCTAAAGCGGCGTGTTATTTAACACAAGATATAGAATACCGTAAAGGCGCTGCTTTGTCAATGAGATTTTCGGATATTTCTTGAGAAAAACACTTTGCGGGAAGGGAAGTTTCTAAAAGGGGATTTTCTTGAAAAAAAGGAACAAAAAATTGATTTTTGCTCTTGCTAAATTATCTGACTATTTGGTATAGTACAGATAGATTCTTCCGGCATAGCTCAGTTGGTAGTAGCGCATGACTGTTAATCATGATGTCGTAGGTTCGAGTCCTACTGCCGGAGTATCAAAAACGACCTTCGTTTCGGAAGGTCGTTTTTTTGGTTGTGGATAGCCTGGAGATAATGGGTTCCCCAGTTTTTTCTCCAGAACACTCACTCCGCTAAGGAAATCTTCTGTACTAGTTCCTCGTATAAATCCGTCGTTTCGGCGGCTTTTTTATTTGTGTAAAAAACGGTTGGCCCATCTTTGGTGGTGACTTTTAAAATAGGTGTCGAGTTTATGTCCACGAACATTCTGGCAGGATCACCAGCAACGGTAAATTTACCGATTTGGTAACTGGCGGTTCCTACACCCATGGTACGAACACGAGGCGATGGCAAAGCTTCGATCAATTCCACCGTCTCTATATCTGCCAAAGAGACCGTTGTTTTCCCAGTCATTGGTGCATCGAAGGTGACTTCTTGTCCTTGCACTTCACCGGTGATCGCATCAGGAGCGAAATCTAAGCGATACATCGGAATGATGGTACCGACCATTAATACAAGTAAGAAGACAGCGGTGATACCTGAGACGATTTGTCCGCTACGTTTGCCTAGATTGATGCCGATATTCATCCCAACACGGTCAGGAACAAACAGTCGCGCATCATTAGGATTGATGTAAAAACCATATCGCCAGTAAGCATCTTCACCATAATAGCGCGGTTGTCCTGCTGGTTCTAAGAGCTGATCTTGTTTTTTACGTAGATCTAGCAACAAGAAGAAGGTAAAGACGATCAAGAAAACAACCAAAACAACAAAGAGCACTAAGAGGATAGTACTGAATGCTCCAGTAGCGGACATGGATGCCAGCGGGACAGTCAACAAGAGCAGCGTAATGGTACAAGTGACAGCGATCAATAAGGACCAATAGCGCTTTGTTAAATCATTGATGTGCTGGTCGATAGCTGAATCACCGCTGATCCCGCGAACGGGTAAGCGGCTGATGATCACCCAGAGATAGACGAACAGCGCAAAAATTGCTAAGGAGACGCCGCCCATCAAGTATCCTGTAGAAAGATCAGGCAACTGCCATGCTTGGTACAAACTGATCATCAACAAAATCCCCGCAGGAACGAGGCTATACCACGGCAGCATCCGTTTATTTTTGGCTTGAACGAGTTTTGTATCGATCCGAATCGGATCGATGGGTAGTTCCCATCCATTGGCAAGGATCAATTGCCGCATTTTCCCGATGTAATGCACTTGCACCAGGTAAGCTGTCCCCAGCAAAGCGGCCATATAAAGCCAGAACAGGGTAAGGATGATGGAGTCAGATAAATTGAACAAAAAAAGGAGACTTGCTACACTAAATGTACCAACGATTTGTAAGATACGCTTGCGAAATTCTGTGATCAAGCTGTGGACGCTAGGATCATCCAGATGCTCAGGGGCAAGGGTATTTTCGAGTAAAACATTTTTGTGGGGTTTACTGATCAAGCGTAAACCAAAGGCGGTCGTCCCACAGAGGACAAGAGCAATAATGAAAAAAAGATAGGTCATTTGCATTCATTCCTTTCAGGAAATTGGTCCAGCAGTTGTTGAACATCCGTTAAAAGCGCTTGCTTGCTTTTGCCGTGTAAGAGAGCGGTTGCTAGCTGCAGCTGCAAGTTTTGGCGATACTCCGCTTCTTGTCCAGAAGTAAACGGTGGTGGTGCGGCAACGGCGGTTCCTTTACGGCGATCCGTGACTAACAAGCCTTCTTCTTTGAGGGAATTGTAGGCTTTTGAGATCGTCATGGTATTGATGCCGATCTCTTCGGCTAATTGACGGACGGATGGTAGCAATTCGCCAGCGGATAAATCGCCTTTTGCGATACCGACAATGATCTGTTCCCGCAACTGCTGGTAGATCGGTTGGTTGCTTTGGGTTTGAATATCAAATATCATCGAAGACAGCTCCTTTGTATTATATATATTAATACAAAGTATACAAAATAGCAACTGGTAATCAAATGAACAAGAATCGTTAGGAAAAAGTAAATAGCTTGTTACAGTTCTGTTTCATGGATCAGGTATCCTTTGACAGATACAACTTAGAGGAGGAACTTTTTATGAGCCAATCGCAAAGAACGGCTTACTTTGATAATGCAAAATTTTTACTGATGATCTTGGTCGTCTTCAGTCACTTACTACAGCCTTTTATCGGCGATCAGAAGTTTTATCATGACCTATATTATTTTATCTTCACTTTCCATATGCCAGCTTTTGTTTTTCTGGCTGGGTACTTTGCCAAACCGTTGACGAAGGGACACAAGCTACGTGAGCTGATGAAAAAGTTCTTGCTGCCTTATGTCTTCTTTCAGGTGTTTTACACCGTCTATTACTGGTTGATCGGTCTACGGGAGTCGTTAAAAATCCAACTGTTGAATCCGCAATGGGCACTTTGGTTTTTGCTTAGCATGTTCTTTTGGCAGCTCTCGCTGTTAGTCTTTCAAAAAATGTCCAAAAAGCAGGCGATCTTGCTGAGTATCGCCTTGAGTATCTTCGCTGGCTACGTGCCATTTTTAAATCAAGTGTTGACCTTGCAGCGGACCTTTGTCTTTTTGCCGTTTTTCATCATCGGGTTTTATTTTCCCAAAAATGAGATGCGCTTTTTATTGAAACCAAAGATTCGGACCATCAGTTTGCTTTTCTTACCGATCATCTACACCTTTATCGCGTTTTTTCATGGGATGAACAAGTACATGGTTTTTGGTTCCAAGCCTTATGACGACTACTTGAGCTATCCGTTGTTCGGCGGTCCCTTGCGTGCGGTCTTTTTCGTGATCGGGCTGATGGGGATCATCGGCTTTCTGAGCCTCGTGCATAGAGAGCACCTCTTTTTTACGAAGTGGGGCAAAAACACTCTGCTGGTCTATCTTTTACAGGGGATCTTCATCAAGGGCTTGCGGGCATTAGCGATCACCGACTTGAACCTGTCGGTATTAGGCTTTGTGACGTTGGTGTTAGCCAGTGTTTTACTGACGATCTTGCTAGCTAGTCGTCCGATCCGCTTCCTTTATGCACGATTTGAACGAGGGCTATCCTTTGTTTTACTTGGCTTTTTGCTTTTGATGCTAACTCTTTAAATCCTTGATACGAGCAACCGCTCTTAGAAAGATGATCCTTTCATTTTTCTAGGAGCGGTTGTTATTTGAGAGGCAGAGGCGTAAAATGGAAGGAACGGAAAGTGAAAGGATGAAGAAATATGTCAGAAATTTCAAAAAAGACCACCGCTGCCTTTGCGCAAGCGTATCAAGACAATAATAAACAAACGGCACTACAACGGAGTGTTGTGAAAAATGGGATCACCGCTTCTGCGGAAAACGTGTCAGCAAAAGTCAACAATGTGCCAGTTTTTTCAGTTGATGTGACAACCGGGAAAGTCTCAAACCAAAAACAATCAGGCCGCTGCTGGATGTTTGCCGCATTGAATACATTCCGTCATAAGATGCTGAATGATTTCAATCTAAAAGAATTTGAATTGTCGCAAAACCATACCTTCTTTTGGGACAAATACGAAAAAGCCAACTATTTCTATGAAAATATTTTAGCAACTGCTAACGAGCCTTTAACAAGTCGCAAAGTTGCTTTCTTATTGCAAACACCACAACAAGATGGTGGGCAATGGGACATGATCGTTTCGATTTTCCAAAAATATGGTGTCGTACCAAAAACGGTCATGCCAGAAAGCAGCAACTCTTCCAATTCTCGTGACCTAAACAATTACTTGAACAAAAAACTGCGTAAAGATGCGGTTGCTTTGCGTCAGCTAGTGGCTGAAGGCAAAACAGCTGAAGACATCCAAACAGCCAAAGAAGCGATGTTGGAAGACATTTATCGTTTCTTAGCGACTTCTTTAGGCACACCGCCAGAAACCTTTGATTTTGAATACCGTGATGAAGACAAAAACTATCACATTGATCGCAACTTAACACCGCAAAGCTTTTATGAAAAATATGTCGGGGTGGACCTTGACGATTATGTCAGCATCATCAACGCACCAACTGCCGACAAGCCTTACAATCAATCGTATACCGTAGAAATGCTAGGGAACGTGGTTGGCGGCAAAGAAGTCAAATACTTGAATGTCGATATGCCGACCTTCAAAAAATTAGCGATCGCTCAATTGGAACAAGGGGAGTCCGTGTGGTTCGGTTGTGATGTCGGTCAATCTTCTACCAGAGATACTGGGATCATGGCATTAGATGCGTATGATATCAACGACCTATTTGACATCGACTTTACGATGACCAAAGCAGAACGCTTAGATTTTGGCGAAAGCTTAATGACCCACGCGATGGTCTTGACTGGCGTTGACTTGATCGACGGCGAATCAACCAAATGGAAAGTCGAAAACAGCTGGGGTGAAAAAGTCGGAACGAATGGCTTCTTCGTTATGAGCGATGCGTGGATGGATGAATACACCTATCAAATCGTGGTTCGCAAAGAGTTCCTGACAGCAGAACAATTGGCTGCCTTTGAAGCAGAACCAACAGTCTTAGCACCTTGGGACCCAATGGGGGCATTGGCGTAAGTCAGCAATTTCTATTGACCTCTTGAATATTCTCTGAAACTTTTCAAAAAATGAAATGAAAAAATAACGAACCAGTTGCCGCAATCCAACCGTTAGGAAAGTAGAAATCCTAACAGTGTGGGGTTGCGGCAACGGTTTTTTTTTATTTTCTAACAAAAAAGCGGTACCATCCCGGAAAAGTGGGAACTTATTTATTGTAAGATAAAGCAAACTTCTTTAAAATGGAATAGTCACTAATGATGCCACACGTCTCATTAGAGTGAACTGTTGAAGAATGGTCACTGGGAACCTTTACTTCCTCTGACAGACTTTGTCATGTTTATTGAACAAAAGGAGGATTCAAATGACAAATCTGTTAACTATTATTGTTGTTCTACTTTTTGCTGCCCTTATTTATGGGTTCTACTTATTGCAAAAACGTCACGTGAAGTTTTCTACGCGGGTCTTTGCGGCGTTGTTCGTCGGGATCGTTTTTGGTGGCGTGCTGCAGCTGATTTTTGGGACAGGCTCTGACGTTGTCACGCAAGCTCTTGACTGGATCACGATGGTCGGTAGCGGCTATGTAGCTCTCTTGCAAATGCTGATCATGCCCTTGATCTTCGTTTCGATCGTTGGTGCTTTCACCAAGATGAAAGAAAGCGAAAAAATCAAGAAGATCAGTTTTACGGTTCTTGCGACTTTGCTAGGGACAACGGCGATCGCTGCCTTGATCGGAATTGTGATGGTCATGGTCTTTGGTCTTGACGGTGCCAGCTTTACCGAAGGGGCAACGGAAACAGCGCGGATCGCAGAATTAGCGGAACGTTCGACACAAGTCCAAGATCTATCGATCCCACAACAAATCGTTTCCTTCATCCCAAGCAATGTCTTCGCCGATTTTGCGGGTACTCGTTCGACAAGTACGATCGGGGTCGTGATTTTCTCAGCCTTTGTGGGGATCGCCTTTCTTGGTGTCAAACGTAAATCACCGAAAGAAGCGGAAACTTTTGCGAATTTGATGGACAGCTTATATAAAATCGTGATGCGTATCGTCACGTTAGTTTTACGCCTGACACCTTATGGCGTTTTGGCATTGATGACTAATGTATTAGCTTCAAGTGATTTTGAAGCCATCTTGAACTTAGGCAAATTTATCATCGCCTCTTATGCGGCTTTGATTTTGGTCTTACTTGTTCATTCATTATTGCTGATCGCTGTTCGGGTCAATCCAGTAACGTATTTCAAAAAGGCCTTTCCAGTCTTGAGCTTTGCCTTTACTTCTCGTTCAAGTGCGGGTGCCTTGCCATTGAACATCGAAACCCAAACCAAAGCGTTAGGTGTTGATGAAGCCACGGCTAACTTTGCGGGCAGCTTTGGGTTATCGATTGGTCAAAACGGCTGTGCGGGTGTTTATCCAGCGATGTTGGCAACGATCGTTGCACCAACGGTTGGGATCAATGTCTTTGATTGGCAGTTTATCCTGCTGCTAGTTGCAGTAGTTACGATCAGCTCATTCGGTGTTGCTGGTGTCGGCGGTGGCGCAACCTTTGCTTCATTGATCGTCTTAGGCTCAATGAACTTGCCGATTGCCATCGTAGGCTTAGTTATTTCTGTTGAACCATTGATCGATATGGCACGGACACTCGTTAATGTCAGCGACAGTATGGTTGCAGGAATGGTGACCAGCAGTCGTATCAACGAACTGGATCGTTCGATTTTAGATGATTCTGCCGCCGTGATCGAAGCCGAATAGAAACATTTTGTAACAAGCGAAAGCAAAGAAAGACTGCGTGTGGTCTTTCTTTTTTTTTGTCCGTTAAAGCTCAGCTCATAGAAAAATCTAGGTTTCAGTGCCCTTAATAGCGAAGTTTCTGCTATACTTTTAACTAGAACATCGCGGGAGGGATAAGCAATGACACAATTGATTCAACTAGAACGAGCAGCAAACGTCAGAGAACTTGGCGGCTATCAAACGACAAACGGCACGACGATCAAACGAAAAAAATTGATCCGCAGTGCGGCGATCAATGAATTGACTGCTTCAGATCAAGCAGTACTGGCAAACTATGGGGTCAATCAGGTCATTGATTTTCGCTCCATCGCTGAAGCCAATGCACAACCTGATCGACCGATCGCCACAGCAAAGCAGCTTTTTTTACCTATTTTTAAAGAAGACGAAACGATGGTTTCCTTGTCGCCAGAAAGCTTGAAGCAACACTTGGAAGATGGGGAAGATGCCGAAGAGCAGATGAAAAAAGTCTACCGTCACTTTGTTGAAAGCGACTATGCCCGCCAACAATATCGGCAGTTCTTTGATCATGTGATCGCTAATGCGGAAGGCGAAGGTGCAACCTTGTTCCACTGTACCGCTGGCAAAGATCGCACAGGCTTTGGCGCCTTTTTATTGCTGCATGTGTTGGCGGTGGCACCAACGACGATCAAAGAAGATTATTTAGCGACCAATCGCTATTTAGCCCCAATGCTAAAAGAAAAATTTGCCCCAATGACCCAGCATTTGCCGCAAGAGCTGTTAACAGCGATCACGGTTTTGATGAGTGCCAAAGAGAGTTTTCTTGATGAAAGCTTGGCTGCGATCGATCAGCATTTCGGTTCGGTCGATCAGTATCTCCTGCAGGGACTAGGGGTGACGAAAGAAGAGCAAGCGTATTTGAATGCCCAACTGACTGAGTAAAGAAAGGGAGATCCGTATGGAGGAAGCATTGTTCGCAGCAATCGGGATGACCGGCTCGCTGACGCCCATCAGTGGTGGGGATGTCAATCAAACGTATCGTTTCACTACAGCAGAAAATCGCTATTTTTTAAAAACTCATCCTCATGTTTCATCGGTGTTCTTTCAAGCAGAGATCAACGGCTTAGCTGAATTAGCCCCTTTCGTGCGGGTGCCAAAAATCGAACGTCTCGGTCAGACTGAAGAGAGGGCATTTTTATTGATGGAATGGATCGATGGTGGGGAAGGACAGCAGCGACGCTTAGGTCAAAGCTTGGCTCGGCTTCATCAGCAGACGCAGGAGTCTTTTGGGTTTTACGAAGACAATTACATCGGCTTTTTGCCGCAAGTCAATCCGAAAACCACCGATTGGCTTGATTTTTACACAGTCTGCCGTTTGGATGTGCAAGTCGAACTAGCGAAGCTGGGTAACCGCTGGCATGCCAAACGGGAAGCTGCTTATCTGCGTTTGAAAGAATTTTTGCATGAGAATTGGCGTGATCGCAGCGTCACACCTGCTTTATTACACGGTGATTTTTGGCGGGGGAATGTGCTGTTCGATCAGCAAGGAGAACCAGTGTTTCTTGATCCAGCAGTCGCTTATGGGGATCGAGAAATGGATATTGCGATGTCCCAGCTCTTCGGTGGTTTTCGTCAGGAATTTTTGGAAGGCTATCAAGAAGTCTATCCATTAGATGAGGATTGGCAAGAGCGACTGCCAGTGTATCAATTGTATTATTTATTGGTCCATTTGAATCAGTTTGGCGAAAGCTATGGACCAAGTGTCGATGAAATATTGAGTCGTTTTTAGGAGGCAATTAGAACTATGGCAGCAAAGTATCAAACCACACATGAAGTGGCGTATTATGAATGTGATGTCAACCAAACGATGACGTTTCCAGCCATGCTAGGCATCGCCATCAAGACATCAGAGGAACAAAGTGCGGCGTTAAACCGCGGACCAGAAGTCATCGCTAGTTATGGCTTGACCTGGATCATCACCAGCTATCACATAACGGTGACTCGTTTGCCGCGCGTAGGGGAGCAGATCCAAGTGGCGACCCAGGCGAGAGAATACAATAAATTTTTCTGCTACCGTTACTTCTGGTTATTGGCAGAAGACGGAACGGAACTGGTCAAAATCGAGGCGGTTTTTGCGTTGATGGATCCGAAGACGCGCAAAGTCAGCAGTGTACCAGATGAGATCGTGGCGCCTTTTGGCAGTGAAAAAATCAAGCGAATCAAACGCTATCCGAAGATCACCCCTATCACGCAAGGACAATTTTTGCCGTATCGAGTGCGTTTCTACGATATTGATAGCAATCAGCATGTCAACAATGCCATGTATTTCAATTGGCTGATGGACGTCTTAGGCTATGAGTTTTTAACAAAACATGAAGTGACACAAGTGACGATCCGTTTTGATCGGGAAGTGGCTTACGGCCATTTGATCGAAAGCCATTTTCAAATCAATGAGAAGACAGTCGATGAAGCCGGCGAGGCTGTGCCGCTGCAAACGATCCACGAGATCAAGATCGGTGAGGATACTTACTGCGAAGCCATCTTTACTTGGCGAGAAAAATAAAACAACCCTTTTGCCTCCATTAGCGGAATGGCAAAAGGGTTTTTGTTTGGTTAATTCTCCATGAAATCAGGCAGTTCATCCATGGTCAACCCACGGTTTTTTGCTATTAGCAATTTGATACGGGCTTTTTGGCTATTGATGCTATTGCAGAAAATCACCCCAAGAGCTTGCAATTCGATCCCGCCGCCTAAGTAGTCATAGACCGGCTCGGCAACGCCGTTGAAGCAGCGAGAAACTAAGACGACTGGAATGTTTCTAGCGATCAGTTTTTTCAAAGGCTCTATGGTTTGCGGCGGCAGATTGCCAGCGCCTAAAGCTTCGATCACTAGTCCATCGATCAGCGAGTCGGCTAAAGCATCGAACAATTCCCCAGTCATTCCCGCATAGGCTTTGACGATCGGAAACAGACCATCGACACGATCAACATCCAAATGGCGGTTATTTAACAGCTCTTGCATGAACAAGATACGGTGCTTTGTGACTAAGCCGATCGGGCCTAATGTCGGGGTGCGGAATGTCGCAATATTGGTGGTGTGGGTCTTCGTAACATAACGTGCGGAATGGATCTCATCGTTCATGACGACTAAGACGCCTTTTCCTAAGGCATCAGGTGATTTCGCCACCCGAATCGCACTTTCAAAGTTATAAAGCCCGTCACTGCCGATTTCATTACTTGAGCGCATGGCGCCAGTCACCACGATCGGTAACTGACCGCCGATTGTGGTATCTAAAAAGAAGGCTGTTTCTTCCAGCGTATCGGTTCCGTGAGTGATCACGACCCCATCGACCCCGCTTAAATGCGCCAGCTGGATACGTTCTTTCAACTGCAGCATTTCTTTTGGGGTCATATGAGGACTGGGAATATTAAAAATGTCTTCGACGATCAATTCAACATCGTCGTCAATGTGGATCGGTGCATCCATCAGCGGATTGCTGACATCAGGGCTGACGCCGCCTGTCAGGGTGTCTTCTTTCATGGCGATGGTGCCGCCAGTGTGCAACACGAGAATTCGTTTCATTTTTTCATCACCTGCAATGATTTATTTACTCTTAACTCAAAACTATTGTATACTATTAAAATAAGAAAACAAGGAGCGATGGGAAAAAATGATTCGAATTGGTTGTACCACATTTAGTGAACATGGCAGTCTCGTGCAAAGAAAAAACTCGAAATTATTTGAGTATGCCCGTTATTTTCCGCTAGTTGAGCTGGATACCACCTATCATTTTTTGCCAAAAGAAAAAGACGTGCGCAACTGGTTGACCCAGATTCCCGAAAATTTCCGCTTTGTGTTGAAAGTCCATCAAAGTGTGACCACCCAAGGGGATTTGCCAGATCAGTTGACTATGACCGAAGCACTGCAGCTTTATAAAGAAGCGATCGCGCCAATGGTAGAAGCAGGCAAACTCTTTTGCCTATTGGCGCAGTTTCCCAACAGCTTTAAATGTACGAAAGAAAATGTCGCCTATTTAGACCAAGTGCGAGAATGGTTTGCGGGCTACCCAGTGGCGATCGAGCTGAGAGACAGCAGCTGGTATCAGCCGAAACTGTATCCTGGAATGATCGATTATATGAAGCGAAAACAGTTTTCCTTAGTAGTTGTTGATCAGCCGAAAAAGCTATCGACCACCATTCCCCTTGATCCAACCGTGACCAATCCCGCGTTTGTCTTGTGCCGTTTTCACGGACGCAACGACAGCGGCTGGACAGCGACAGGACCAGATGCCAAAAATCTGCGGACCTTGTATCGCTATGACCAAGCCGAACTAACGGAGTTAAAACACGCAGTCCAAGCCATCGAAGCCAATGCCAAAGAAGTCGCAGTGGTCTTCAATAATAATGCCGGTCGTGATGCCGCTGACAATGCCCGCGCATTGATCGATGCGCTGCAGATCGATTACGAAGCATTAAATCCTAATCAGTTGAAATTATTTTGAGGAGTCATATGATAAAAGCAATCTTTTTTGATATTGATGGCACGCTGATTGCCAGCAACGGCAAGGCGCTTGCCAGTACCCGTGAAGCCATCAAACAAGCCCAAGCCAATGGCGTCCTCTGCGGCATTGCCACCGGACGTGGTCCGGTTGATTTAGAGAAGGTGATCGATTACTTGTCGTTAGACATGTTTATCACCTATAACGGCCAATATGTCTACACGAAGGAAAACTTGATTTATGCTAAACCTTTTCCAAAACAAACGCTGGAAGCGATCGTAGAATACGCAGATGAAAATTACCGCCAAGTCATGTTTGGCGGAGAAACCCAAGTGGCTGGCAGCTTGACGATCCGCTTAAGCCAATCACCCGTCATGCAGCGCTACTTACGCTATGTGCCCAAAAAATTTCCCGTCGGTTTTTTAAAGAAAGTCTTGCAGCGTTTTAGTCCCAATCGCAACGCCAAACGCTATGAATCGTTGGACATTTTACGAGAGCCCATCTATCAGTGCATTATGCTGAGCCCTGAATCAGAGCGCGAAAAATTACGGTCCAAGCTGCCGCAATGTGATTTTAAGCGATCCAATGCCTATTCTGTTGACATCGTGCCGAAAAACGGTTCGAAAATCAAAGGCATCAAAGAGTTTTTGGCCTATGAAGGGATCGCGATGGAAGAAGCGATGGCATTTGGGGATCATTTTAATGATGTGGAAATGTTAGAAGGCGTGGGGATCGGCGTTGCGATGGGCAATGCCCAGCCCATCACTAAAGCCAGTGCTGACTTTGTGACGGATACTAACGATCATGACGGCATTAAGAAAGCCTTAATCCATTTTGGCATTATTGCCGAGGATGCCCAAGCCAGGGAATAAAAAAATAAGCAAGTAGCCAATCTATGAAGCAACGTAGAAGACAGCGCAGAACCATAAAAAAGAACCATGAGAAAAAGCAGAAAGAAGCGAGCAAAATGAGTCCATTTGAAATGACGGAAGAGTTTCATAAAACCTTTGATCCAACGCGACCGCCATATCCACAAGCTTTTTCAGCGGAAAAAGCCCAGTTTCGTGCTGGTTTTAAAATTGAAGAATTAGTTGAGTTCCTTTATGCTGCCAGCAACAATGACGAAGAGACCTTTCAAGCAGGTCTGGAGCATTTGCATCAAGCGATCGATCAAGCCCAAGCCAAGCTGGCTGCCAAACAACAGCCTGTCAGTGATTCTCTAGTAGAACAAGTCGATGCGCTTTGTGATCTACTGTATTTTACCTATGGCTCGTTTTCACTGTTAGGGGTCGATCCAGCGCCGATTCTGGCTATCGTTCATGACGCCAACATGGGGAAACTTTTTCCAGATGGGCAGCCTCATTATGATCCTGAGACCCACAAAGTCATGAAGCCGAGCGATTGGGAAGAACGGTTTGCTCCTGAACCGCGAATCAAGGCAGAAATCAACCGCCAATTGGCACAAAAACAAGCCCAAGAATCGTCAGAATAAAAACCAAACGTGCCAGTTGCCCGTTCCGATTGCTTATCAGCAAAAGGAGTGGTGCAACTGGCACGTTTGGTTTAATCAAAGAAAGTGTAGTAAAGGGTTCTTACAGCGGCTTTTTCTTGTTCTTTGTGGATACCGAACATGATGCTGACCTCAGAGGACCCTTGGTTGATCATCTCTAAGTTGATATTTTTCCGCGCAAGGGCAGCGGTACTGTCGGCAGTGATCCCGACTCGTTGACGCATTCCTTCACCAACGACGACGACCATGGATAGATCGTGGGTCATTCGCAGTTCATCGGGATCGATCTCGTAGGCGATCTTGCGCAGCAGTTCTTCTTCCAATACTGGATTCAACTGGTTGGAGCGCATAATGATCGAGATATCATCGATTCCTGAAGGCATGTGTTCATAATTTAAATCAAATTCACGGAAAATCTCTAAGACCCGTAACGTGAACCCAACTTCGCGGTTCATCAAGTATTTGCGGATATAGATCATACAAAAGCCTTCGTCACTGGCAACGCCGATCACGGGCTGATCCAAATTGTCTCTCTGGTTGGTGATCAAGGTACCAGGATGACTTGGATTATTGGTGTTTTTGATCACCACGGGAATTTTCGCATGGTATGAAGGCATCAACGCCTCATCGTGCAACACAGTAAAGCCTGCATAAGACAGCTCTCGCATTTCTCGGTAGGTCACTTCTTTGATGGACTCTGGATGATGAACATAGCCTGGATGAGCAGAAAAAATCCCATCGACATCGGTAAAGTTTTCGTACAATTCTACTTGCAGACCAGCCGCCACGATGGCACCAGAAATATCTGATCCTCCTCGAGAGAAGGTACAGATCTCGCCCGCTTCTGTGTAGCCAAAGAAGCCAGGAATCACTAAGATTTCAGGACTGTCGCGCCATTGTGCAATCTTGGCGTACGACTTGTTCAAGATACGGGCGTTTTGAGGTTCATCCGTCACCAGCAGCCCAAGTTCTTGCGGATTCATGTAGCGAGCAGCTAACCCACGGCTTTGTAAAATCCCTGCGATCAATTTGGCGTTGTTGTCTTCGCCGCTTGCCAAGACTGTATCATAAAGATGCGGATTGTCTTGGGTAGGCAGTGTTTGAAAAGCCACCAATGATTGCCAGATGCGGTCTAAATGGACTTGTTCGATACCAAAGGGGGCGGCGATCGCTGTATAGCGGGCATAGATTTCTTCTATTAAATCAGTGATTTCTTCTTGGGCACACAGACGGGTACAGACAGCTAGTAACAGATCGGTGACTTTCTGATCGTCGCTGGAACGCTTACCAGGCGCTGAAACAACAACAAACCGTCTTTTAGGATCACTTTCAATTATCGCAACAACTTTTTCGACTTGTTCGGCTGAGGCAAGGGAACTGCCTCCGAATTTCGCTACTTTCATTTGACATTACTCCTGTTCAAGCTTTTTACTAGAGTACAGTTTCAATAGGGAGAAATCAAGCGGTTTCTTGAAAAAAACCGGAAAAATCAGAAAAAAAGTCACTTGTTGATGTAAATTTCACGATTTGTTTTCATTAACGCTGGAAAAGCCGTGATTTATTTTATTCGATGCGAAAAAAGTCGATCTTTTTTGCCTCAATCTAATGCTTGATTTTTTTCTTTATGCTATAATCTAGCGTAGATGCTTTTTTATAAAGGGACTATCTGTCCTTTTTATACTCAACGAACTTATCAATCAATCTGCTGATCAGCAGGTTTTAGACGAAACATGTATATTTGAAAATTGGAGGAACCACAAAATGGGAACTAATATCATCTTTGGAATTGTCATTGCCATCATCATCATCGCAGCGGTCTTGTATGCAATTGGCTTTTTCATGCGGAAGAAAAACCAAGAAAAGCTGAATGACTTGGAAAAACGCAAAGAAAATCTGTTTGACTTGCCGGTGATCGAAGAAGTCGATGAAGTAAAAAGAATGCACTTGGTTGGTCAAAGTCAAAACACCTTCCGTGAGTGGAACCAACAATGGACAGATATCTCCACAAAATCTTTTGCTGAACTTGAAAGTCAAATCTTTGAAGTGGAAGAGCTGAACGAACGCATCCGCTTTTTTAAAGCAAAAGGGGCGATCGTCCAAGCCGAAGCGACCATGGACGAGATGGAACGCCAAGTGGAAGAGATTCGCGCAGGCTTGAAAGAATTACGAGAAAGTGAAGAACGAAATTCACTGGAAGTTCAAAAAGCGCTGGACGTTTACGAAGACTTGAAGAAGAAGCTGCGGGATCAAGGCGAAGAATTCGGTCCTGCCTACAATGAGCTGCAAAAACAAATCAAAAACATTGAAATTGAGTTCACCCAATTTGTTACCTTAAATACTTCAGGCGATCCTGTGGAAGCACGGGAAGTGTTAGACCAAGCGGAAAAACACACCTATGAAGTGGAAGACCTAATGAAACGGATCCCAGCGGCGTACGAAGAATTAAATCGTACCTTCCCTGATCAGTTGAAAGAAATCCAAGAGGGTTATAAAAAATTATTAGAACAAAAATATGTGTTCCCAGAAGCAAACTTCCAAGAAGAAATCAACCGTGTGAAAAAACGGGTTGAAAACTCCATGAACGATCTAGCGAAAACAGAAGTCGCTTCCGTTGAAGTGGCAAGCCGTGATACTGCAAGTGATATCGATGCCTTGTATACGGTGATGGAACGTGAGATCAATGCCAAGAAATATGTCATGAAAAATCGTCAGATCATCGAAGACTACATTGACCACGCAACGAAGAACAACCGTCAGTTGTTGATCGAGTTGGATCATACGGCGCAAAGCTATACTTTGAATCATAATGAATTGGGTCGCGTCCGCGGCTTCCAAACCGAAGTGGACGAATTGGCTCGCCGCAACAACGAGTACTTACCGAAATTGGAAAAACATGAGATTCCGTATTCAGAAGTGCAAAGCTTCTACAAAGATGCCTACAAGATTTTGGATGATGTGGAAAGCCAGCAAGTTGAAATCGATGATTCTCTTGCGGAATTACGTCGTGGCGAAAAAGTTGCACAAGAAAAAGTGGAAAGCTTCGAATTCCGTCTACGCAACTTGAAACGGTTTGTTGAGAAACAACGCTTACCTGGTTTGCCAGGCGAGTATTTAGAATTCTTCTTCGTGGCAACGGATCGTGTCGAAGAACTAGGCAAAGAATTGAACAAGATTCGCATCAACATGCAAGAAATCAATAAATTGGTTTCTGTCTGTGAAGAAGATCTTGATCTTTTAGATGAACAAACAAAAGACTTAGTGGATGCTGCGGCATTGACTGAGCAAATGATGCAATATGCCAACCGCTATCGTCATTCTCATCCAGATATCAAGGCAGCGATCGACAAATCACTTTACTTGTTCAGTAAAGAATATCGCTATCAAGATGCGCTAGATGAAATCGGCACAGCGTTGGAACGAGTAGAACCAGGTGCCTTCAAACGGATCGAAAACTTCTACTTCAATAACCGCGACTTAGTATAATACGAAAGCCAGCAGTGAAAAACTGACTGGCTTTTTTCATGGAAAGAATGGCTCGCTGCATGAGTACCGCTTACGAAGGAAGGAAAAGTTTCCTTTAAAAAAAGCCAAAGCCAGCGAGTCACCTTGAAACTCAGCCCAAGAGCAGTTATAATGGGAAAGAATTTTTTTAGAGAAAGGGTCCTATCATTGATCTATTTTGACAACAGTGCAACAACCGCTATTTATCCACAAGCTTTAAATACATATGTCCAAGTCAGTCAGCGAATTATCGGCAATCCCTCAAGCCTGCATGATTTAGGAAATCAAGCCAATCGTCTGCTGCAGCAATCTCGTCAGCAGATCGCCGATCTGTTAAACGTTTCTTCCAAAGAGATCGCATTTACCAGTGGGGGAACTGAAGGAGACAACTGGGTCATCAAAGGGACTGCTTTAGCGAAAAAAGCCTATGGGAATCACCTGATTATTTCCAGTATTGAACACCCTGCCGTCAGTGAAACAGCGGCTCAATTAGCCGAGTTAGGGTTTGAAGTCAGTGTTGTGCCTGTCGATGCCCAAGGCTTTGTCAACGTGTCTGAATTAGCAAACATGATTCGCAAAGAAACGATTTTGGTTTCGGTGATGGCGGTCAATAATGAGGTAGGGTCGATCCAACCGATCCATGAGATCGCAGCTGTGCTAGCGGAGCATCCAACGATCCATTTCCATGTGGATGCCGTCCAAGCCATCACAAAGGTGCCGCAAGAACAATGGTTCAATGAGCGGGTCGATTTTGCCGTGTTCTCTGCGCATAAATTTCATGGACCTCGTGGCGCAGGCTTTATCTATTGGAAACAAGGCCGTAAGCTGGCGCCATTGATGACCGGCGGTGGGCAAGAGCAAAACCAGCGCAGCGGTACCGAAAATGTACCAGCAATCGTTGCTATGGCAAAAGCCCTACGTTTAGCGACAGAACACAAGGCTGAAAAGCCGAACCATGTTCAATTATTAAAAGGCTATTTGCAAGAAGCACTGGCTGGGTACGAGAAAGTCACGCTTTTTTCTGGCACAGAAGGGTTTGCGCCGCACATACTTTGTTTTTCATTAAAAGGGATCCGAGGAGAAGTTTTAGTCCATGCCTTTGAAGAAAAGCAGATCTATCTTTCGACGACGAGCGCTTGTTCCTCCCGTAAAAAGCTGGCCAGCAGTACGCTTCATGCGATGCACGTTCCAGAACAGTTAGCAACATCGGCTGTTCGTATCAGTTTAGATGAGAGCAATACGATGGCAGAAGTCGAGCAGTTTCTGATCGTCTTCCACCAGTTGTACCAAAAATTTTCGAAAATCAATTAAGCACGACAGACCACTATAAAATCAATCCAAATCAAAGGAGTTTTCTCGTGAATTATTCAGAAATCATGGTTCGTTATGGCGAACTGTCAACAAAGGGCAAAAATCGTCGTAGTTTTATTATGCAATTAGCTTCAAACGTCAAACGTACCTTAGCAGATTATCCCCATGTCAAAGTTCATGCCGAGCGAGATCGCATGCACTTGCTATTGAACGGTGAAAACAGCCAAGAGATCATTCCTAAGCTGCAAAAAGTCTTTGGGATTCAAAACTTTTCCCCCAGCATTCGGGTCGAAAAAGATATCGAAGTATTAAAGAAAGCCGTTCAAGACGTCATGGCAGAGATCTATACGGGCGTTGAGACCTTCAAAATCACAGCCAAGCGCAGTGATCATTCGTTTGTGCAAGATAGCAACCAGTTGAATTTGACCTTAGGGAATGCGGTGATCGACCGTTTTCCTGATATCAAAGTCCAAATGAAAAAACCAGACATCAATTTGCGTGTAGAAATACGGATCGATGGCGCTTATTTGTCTTATGAAACGATCCAAGGAGCAGCCGGGCTGCCAGTGGGCACCAGTGGAAAGGGAATGTTGATGCTTTCTGGCGGTATCGATTCGCCAGTTGCAGGCTACTTTGCCATGAAACGCGGCGTTGAGATCGAAGCGGTCCATTTCGCAAGTCCTCCTTATACGAGTGAACAAGCGTTGCAAAAAGCCAAAGATTTAACGAAGAAGCTTGCGCCTTATGTGGGAAGCATCCAGTTTATCGAAGTTCCGTTTACAGAAATCCAAGAAGAAATCAAAAATCGTGTGCCACAAGGCTATTGGATGACCATCACCCGTCGGATGATGTTGCGTTTGACGGATGCGATTCGGGAAGCTCGTCATGGCTTGATCATCTTAAATGGTGAATCATTAGGACAAGTGGCTTCACAAACTTTGCATAGCATGGTCGCCATCAATGAAGTAACCAATACGCCGATCGTGCGCCCAGTAGCAACGATGGACAAATTGGAAATCATTGAAGTTGCCGAAGCCATTGATACCTTTGAATTATCAGTTCAGCCATTTGAGGATTGCTGCACAATCTTTGCACCTCCTCAACCAAAGACGCGCCCAAGACTGGATAAGGTCCACCAATATGAAGAACGTCTCGATATCGAAGGGATGATGGAACGTGCGATGGCTGGGTTGAAACTGGAAGCAATCACGGCAAATCAAGAAAAAGCAGCAACGGAATTCGCTGAATTTTTATAATAAAACCCCGATTTTAATGCTACGACCACAACTGTTTTTGAACATTTGTGGTCGTTTTTCATCGAGTGAGAGAGTTTGTGAATATTTTCTTGCTATTGAAAATGGAACATGCTACACTCAATATGTGAATCATTTAACAAGGAGGGTGGACAGGATGGAAGCATTAAGAGATAAAAAACTTCCGAAAGCGACGGCAAAACGTTTGCCAGCTTATTTACGACACTTAAAATTACTGGATGCCTCTGGTATTCAGCGAATCAAATCGAAAGAGTTTGCAGAAATCACGCAAGTTCCTTCAGCCACGATCCGCCGAGATTTTTCTCATCTAGGAGAATTGGGCAGAAGTGGCTATGGCTATGATGTTCCCTATCTGATTGAGGTATTGAGCTATATCTTAGAAACCAATGAAGAGAAAAAAATCGCCTTGATTGGTTATGGAAATTTAGGAAAAGCGTTAGCCAACAACAATTTTCGCAGAAATGAAAATCTTTCCGTGGTCGCGGTTTTTGACAATGATCCAGAAATGATTGGTCAGACCATTAGTGGGCGTTATGTCTATGGAATGGATCAATTGGCGGAAGTCGTAGCAGAAAAAGGGATCACTGTAGCGATTTCGACCGTTCCTAGTCGTTATTCACAAATGGCGATCGATGCGATCGTGGATGCTGGGATCACAGCGATTTTAAATTTTGCCCCTGATCCCGTCATCGTGCCAAAAGATGTCAATATCCAATACATTGATTTGACGACAGAATTGCAAACATTGATCTTTTTTGATACGACCTACTCGCAAAAATCGAAAGTCTGAGCAAATCCTTTTCGTTTTTTGACAATCTTTCTTATACTGGGAGAAAATGCTATAGGAGAGATGTTATGCAAGTTACACGCAAAGAAACGGTTTATGAGATGCCTGGCAACCAACCAAAAGTAGGGGATAAAGCAGCTGATTTTCGCTTGAAAAGTTTAGAGGACAAGGAATACACACTGACTGATTTTTTAGGAAAACCAACGATCATCAGCGTGGTTCCCGATATTGTGACACGCGTCTGTGCATTGCAGACCAAGCGTTTCAACCAAGAGGCAAGTCAATTGGATGACATCCATTTTGTCACGATCTCTAACAATACAAAAGAAGAACAAGCGCAATGGTGCGGCCAAGAAGGTGTTGACATGATCATGCTTCATGATCCGGCGAATACCTTCGGTGAGGCCTATCAAATCATGATCCCAGACTTCGGTCATTTTGCCCGAGCAATTTTCGTTTTAGACCGTGAAGGCGTGATCCAACACGTTGAGATCGTGCCTGAGATCTCCCACGAACCGGATTATCAAGCAGCCATTGATGCTGCGAAAGCAAACCTCTGATTGACTTTCAAAAAAGTTCATTGTAGAATGTAGCAAGATGAAACAAGAATCTATGATAGCAAGACAATGTTCAAGAGGAGTATCAGTGACCCTGGCGGTCAGAGAGAAGTCGGTCGGTGCAAGACTTCCCCAGACACTGAAAAGGTAGCTTGAAGGTCTTTGATCCGAACCACGGTTTGTTTCTTGCAGACAAAGCCGCACAGTAAGATCAAGCGCGTCGTGAACGTTACCTCACGTCAAAGTGGCAGAGCAATCTGCAATTTAGGTGGTACCGCGTATCAGCGCCCTAATGCCTCGGCATTAGGGCGCTTTTTGCTGTGAATCACTATGATTGGCTTGCGGAGCAAGACAGAATAGATGATGAACAGTACTAGGCGACCATAGGGAGCGTAGTAACCATACTAGGAATCACTATGATTGGCTTGCGGAGCAAGACAGAATAGATGATGAACAGTACTAGGCGACCATAGGGAGCGTAGTAACCATACTAGGAATCACTGCGATTGGCTTGCGAAGCAAGACAGAATAGATGATGAACAGTACTAGGCGACCATAGGGAGCGTAGTAACCAAACTAGGAATCACTATGATTGGCTTGCGAAGCAAGACAGAATAGATGATGAACAGTACAAGAAGTCATCAAAACTGGTCCACGAAGCGAGTCAGATCGGTTGCCAAAAGCCCTAAGACACAATAGCGGATCACGGAAGTGTGCCTTGACCTCTGTAAGCAACGTTTTTTTTACGAACAACAAGCGTGGCGTCAACAAACAGCTGATATTTACCACGGCACTAATCCTGAACGATTCAAACATTGTCACGCTTTACCCAGCAACAGGCACAAAAAAACCACACCAACCATTACGTCTAAAAAACGTAACTTTAGGAGGACCAACTATGACAGAAACTGAAAATCTATCCACCAAGTACAATCCCCAAGAAGTAGAAGCGGGGCGCTACCAAGATTGGTTAGAACATGACCGTTTTAAACCAAGCGGCAACAAAGAAGCAAAACCTTATTCTATCGTGATTCCACCACCAAACGTAACAGGAAAATTGCACTTAGGTCATGCCTGGGATACCACGTTACAAGACATCATCATTCGTCAAAAACGGATGCAAGGGTATGACACCTTATGGCTACCAGGAATGGACCATGCCGGAATCGCTACCCAAGCCAAAGTAGAAGAAAAGCTGCGGGAACAAGGAATTTCTCGCTATGACCTTGGTCGGGAAAAATTCGTTGAACAAGTATGGGATTGGAAAGAAGAATATGCCGGTCACATTCGGGAACAATGGGCGAAACTAGGCTTATCCCTAGACTATAGCCGTGAACGATTCACGTTAGATGATGGATTATCCGAAGCAGTTCGCAAAGTTTTCGTGACGCTATATGAAAAAGGCTTGATCTATCGTGGCGAGTACATCATCAACTGGGATCCGCAAGCCCGCACGGCATTATCTGATATTGAAGTGATCCACAAAGACATCGAAGGTGCTTTTTACCATATGTCTTACGAATTAGCAGATGGCAGCGGTGTGGTGGAGATCGCAACGACTCGTCCAGAAACGATGCTGGGGGATACAGCAGTCGCGGTTCATCCAGAAGATGAACGTTATCAAGCATTGATTGGTAAAAAAGTGATTTTGCCTTTGGTCAATAAAGAGATCCCAATCATCGCAGATGAGTACGTGGACCAAGAATTTGGAACTGGGGTCGTAAAAATCACTCCTGCCCATGACCCGAATGACTTTGAGGTCGGTAACCGCCATGACCTACCACGGGTCAATGTCATGAATGATGACGGAACAATGAACGACTTAGCAGGTACTTATGCAGGCATGGATCGTTTTGCTGCTCGTAAGCAAATCGTGAAAGACTTAGAGGCGTTAGGTCGTCTGATCAAAATCGAAAAAATGGTTCATAGCGTAGGGCACTCAGAACGGACAGGCGTAGTAGTCGAACCTCGTTTATCGACACAATGGTTCGTAAAAATGGAACCATTAGCAAAACAAGCCATCGACAACCAAGAAACCGACGATGCGGTGGACTTTTATCCGCCACGTTTCAACCAAACATTCTTACGTTGGATGGAAAATGTCCATGACTGGGTGATCTCTCGTCAGTTGTGGTGGGGCCATCAAATCCCAGCTTGGTACCACAAAGAAACGGGAGAAATGTATGTAGGACTTGAAGCGCCAGCGGATGCCGAAAATTGGCAGCAAGATCCAGACGTATTGGATACCTGGTTTAGTTCTGCTTTATGGCCGTTTTCAACAATGGGGTGGCCAGATGAAAACAATGAAGATTTCCAACGCTACTTCCCAACCAATACATTAGTGACTGGCTATGATATTATCGCATTTTGGGTAAGCCGTATGATCTTCCAAAGCTTGGAATTTACTGGCAAACGACCATTTGAAAATGTCTTGATCCACGGATTAATCCGTGATGAACAAGGCCGCAAAATGAGTAAGTCGCTTGGAAACGGGATCGATCCGATGGAAGTCATTGAACAATACGGTGCCGATGCATTGCGTTGGTTCTTATCAAATGGCTCTGCACCGGGACAAGACGTGCGTTTCAGCTATGAAAAAATGGATGCCGCTTGGAACTTCATCAATAAAATTTGGAATGCTTCCCGTTTCGTCTTGATGAATGTCAGCGAAATGACTGCCGAAGACATTGATTTTTCTGGTGAAAAATCAGTGGCGGATCGTTGGATCTTGACGCGCTTGAATGAAACGATTGAAAAAGTCACTGACCTTTTTGAACGCTTCGAATTTGGGGAAGCGGGTCGTCAATTATACAACTTTATCTGGGATGATTTCTGTGACTGGTACATTGAAATGTCGAAAGAAACCTTATACGGTGACAATGAAGCAGCGAAACAAGTCAATAAGAGCATCTTAGTCCATGTTCTTGATCAAATTTTACGCTTGTTGCACCCAATCATGCCATTTGTTACAGAAGAAATCTGGAGCAAACTGCCGCATACAGGGGAATCATTAGTTGTTGCTGAGTATCCACAAGTGGCACCAGAATGGACCGATGAAAAAGCGGCGCAAGGGATGGAAGTGTTGAAAGAATTGATTCGTTCGGTTCGAAACATCCGTGCAGAAGTAAACACACCACTTTCGAAACCAATCACTTTGCTGATCCAAGCAAATGAGCCTGAGATCGAAGAATTCTTGATCGCCAACAAAAACTATATCGAACGCTTCTGTAATCCAGAAGAACTAGAAATCTCTAACAGCTTACAAGCCCCTGAATTGGCGATGTCAGCCATCCTATCAGGCGCGACGATCTACTTGCCGCTAGCTGGGTTGATCAACATTGAAGAAGAAATCGCGCGTTTGGAGAAAGAACTAGCGAAGTTCACCCAAGAAGTTCAACGGGTACAAGGCAAATTGGCAAATGAACGCTTCGTTGCCAATGCACCAGAGGAAGTCGTAGCACAAGAACGCAGCAAAGAAGCCGATTATCTTGAAAAACAAAAAGCAGTCCAAGAACGGATCGAGCAATTGCGCACGATTCAATAGGAAGCGTCGACTGTCTGCAAACAAGCATCTCTTGTAGATGCTTGTTTTTGCGTAATCGATAGAAACCGTCAAACAAATTTCTCGTTTAAAGGAAAGAAATTGGGAAAGCTGTGGGATTTTTGATAAAATAAGAGCGAGGTGAAGGAGATGACAAGCGAAGAAGCAACAGCGTGGATCCATTCGCGTTTGGCATTTGGGCAAAGACCCGGATTGATGCGTGTCGAAGCATTATTAAAACGAATGGGCAATCCTGAAAAAAACATAACCATGATCCATATCGCCGGCACGAATGGCAAAGGATCAACCGTCAGCTATTTGCGCAGTCTTTTAGAAGAAGCTGGGCAGCAAGTGGGGACTTTTACTTCCCCGCACATTGAAGCGTTCAATGAACGGATCGAAATCAATGGACAATTTATATCAGATGAGGATTTGGTCGCTTGGGTGGAAAAAATCCAGCCGCTGGTTGCTGAAATCGATCGTGATGAAACCTTGACGGGCATCACTCAGTTTGAGATCATTACTGCCATGGCATTAGGCTATTTTGAAGAAAAAAACGTCGATGTTGCGATAATGGAAGTTGGCCTAGGGGGACTTTTAGATAGTACCAACGTTATTTCCCCGATGTTGACAGCGATCACGACGATCGGCATGGATCATATGGATGTCTTAGGCGATACCATTGAAAAAATCGCTGCCCATAAGGCGGGGATCATCAAGCCACAAATTCCCCTTGTGACTGGCAATATCGTTGAAAGCGCGCTTTCGGTGATCGATTTGAAAGCTGCAGAAGCACAGGCACCTGCGTATCATGCAGGGCAAGAGTACCGTGTGACCTATCGTCATCCTGATGAAGAGTGGGGCGAATTGTTTGATTTTGAAAATGAGCATGGCAAAATCAAAGGCTTGAAAACACCGATGTTAGGCCGCCATCAACCAGAAAATGCCGGTGTTGCGATCCAATTGTACAGTCTGTATTGCGACCTACGGCAGCTGCCATTTTCAGCTAAAGAAATTCGCAATGGGCTAAGAAAAGCCTATTGGCCCGCCCGAATGGAACGAATCAGCAGTGAACCACTGGTGATCATCGATGGCGCCCATAACGTGCATGCCATGGCTCGCTTGGTGGATACGATGAAAGAAGAGTTCAGCGACTATCGCATCCATGTGCTGTTCTCAGCCTTAGAAACCAAAAACGTCAATGAGATGCTTCAGCAATTGCTGGCAATTCCGCAAGCCGAGATTTATTTAACGACCTTTGATTTCCCAAAAGCATTGCATTTAGCAGACGGCTATCAGGAACTCGATGAAAAACGAATCTCAACCGTCTCTTTATGGCAGTTTGGCTTGGCAGAATTATTAGAAAAAATGACCAATGAAGATTTGCTGCTGGTGACAGGATCGTTGTATTTTGTTTCAGAAGTTCGTGAATTGTTGTTGGCAATAGGAGGAAGAAATGGCTAAGTTACGTGGTGTGATTTTCGATATGGACGGCTTGATTTTTGACACGGAGCTGCTCTATTACCAGGCTACTCAAATCGTGGCGGATCAAATGGGAATTCCCTATACAAAAGAGTTGTATTTAGCTTATGTGGGGGTCTCGGATGAAGAAGTCTGGGCAGCTTACCATGAGCGGTTCGACGAAGCCTTTGGCCATCAAATGATCGAAGACTTTATCCAAGCGGCTTTTCAGCAAACGCTGGAAATGTTCCAACGGGGCGAGGCTGAATTGAAGCCGGGCATCCACGAGTTATTGCATTATCTTGATGAGAAAAAGATTCCCCGAGTGTTGGCGTCTAGCAACCAGCGCAAAGTGATCGATACCTTGCTGGAAGCAGCAGGCTTAACGGCGGAATTTCCTGAGATCGTCTGCTTTGATGATGTCACACGGGCAAAACCAGATCCTGAGATTTTTGAAAAAGCCCACGCATTATTGGCGGTACCAAAAGAAGAATTGGTGATCCTTGAAGATTCGGCTAACGGTATTCATGCTGCTCATGGGGCAGGGATCTCAGTCATTATGATTCCCGATTTGATCGCGCCGACGACCATCATTGAAGAAAAAGTCTTGAAAGTCTTACCATCACTAGAGGATGTCCCAGATTTTCTAGAAACCGCCTTTTCGATCTAGCTGCGATTTTTTGCGCACCTGATTCATGAAATACTCTCTCCTTTGCGTATCTTTTATTAGACCGACGCAAAGGAGTTTTTTTATGATCAATGAAACAGTGATTCCCCAAAGCTCGTTTCCCCGAGAGCGTTTAGTAGAATATGGAGTGGATGCCCTTTCGAATCAAGAATTATTGGCCATTTTGCTGCGAACTGGCTCACGTCCTCTGAATGTCCTCGAATTAGCGGCCAGTGTCTTGAATCGTTTTCAAGAATTGTATGAACTAAAGCAAGCGACGATCGATGAATTACAAGAAATTCGCGGCGTCGGACAAATCAAAGCCATCGAGATTAAAGCGATGGTTGAATTAGGTGTGCGAATCCAGCGCTCCGCTCAACCAAAGTACGGTAAGGTCAACTCTAGTATGGCGATCGCCCATCAGTTGATCCAAGAGTTGAAGGATTGTCGTCAAGAGCATTTACTAGGGCTATATTTGAATACGAAAAATGAGATCATTCAGAAAAAAACGATCTTCATCGGATCGTTGAATCAGTCGATCGCTCACCCACGGGAGATTTTTCATTGGGCGGTACGCTACAGTGCCGCCCGAGTGATCGTCGTCCACAACCATCCCAGCGGCAGTCCCCAAGCCTCAGAGGCAGATCTGCTGTTTACACGCCGCTTGATCAAGTGCGGAGACTTGATGGGGATCGACATATTGGATCATTTGATCATTGGCGACAATGCCTATGTCAGTTTGCGAGAAGAGGGGCTGTGGCAACAGGAAGACGTGTGAAAATAAGCCGAGTTTGCGAACATTATTAAAAATAAAGGTGAATTGTCTAATCGTCTGTCTTGCAAAAAAATACGGGCAAGTGTAAAATATTATTGTAATTTTGTTTGCTGAATAGATGTTGAAACGCACGTTAGGCCTCTATCGCACAAAGGCAATGTTACACACAATTAAGTGCTTATGCACGAGGAGGTTTTTTTTAATGGAACAAGGTACAGTAAAATGGTTCAATGCTGAAAAAGGGTTTGGTTTTATCTCTCGCGAAGACGGTACAGACGTATTTGTACACTTTTCAGCGATCCAAGGTGAAGGATTCAAAACTTTAGAAGAAGGTCAAGCAGTAACTTTCGACGTGGAAGATTCTGATCGTGGACCTCAAGCAGTTAACGTAAACAAAGCGTAAGCTTTCAAACAAACTGCCAGTAAGAGCACTTTGAAATCAAAAACCCCAAAAGACCATCGATTCGATGGTCTTTTTTTTGCTTTTTATAACGGAAAGGAAAAAGGGTAGTTCTCAGTAACCTGAGAACTACCCTCGCATGTGAGACTATAAATCGTCCGGCGTCATGATCATCGAAAGGATCATTGGATGACGCTCGGTTTTTTCAAATAGGAATGGCTGTAACGCCGAAGACATCGCTTCTCTTAATTTGTGTTCTGTTGGGTCTGGTTGGTTCAAGACTTCCCGCAATGCACGGAAGAGGATCTGCTGTGCTTCGTTGATCATCTCGCCAGATTCCCGCATATAAACAAACCCACGAGAAAGGATATCTGGTCCAGCAAGGACTTCTTTCTTCGCCACATCGACTGTCGCGACAGCTAAGACGAGGCCTTCTTCTGAAAGAATGCGACGATCTCGTAAGACGACATTTCCGATATCACCGATACCGCTGCCGTCAACATAAACATCATTGGCATTGAAATGACCAGCCAAGCGAGCGGTATCCGCTGTTAAGGCCAACATGTCACCATTTTCCATAATGAAACAATTTTCTTTTGGTACACCGACATCTTGTGCCAACTGGGTGTGGATGTTCAGCATCCGAAATTCCCCATGGACAGGCATAAAGAATTTTGGCTTCATTAGACGCAACATCAGTTTTTGTTCTTCTTGGCCACCGTGACCAGAAGTATGGATGTTGTTCAATTTGCCATGGATCACGTTTGCGCCAGCTTCCAACAACAAGTTGATCAGCTGATTGACACTCGTGGTATTTCCTGGGATCGGTGAGCTTGAGAAAATCACGGTATCATCTGGGTGAATTTGGATTTGACGGTGAGTCCCGTTGGCAATCCGACTCAAAGCAGCCATTGGCTCTCCTTGAGAACCCGTACAAAGGATCATGGTTTCGTTTGCAGGCAAACGGTTGATCTCATGAGATTCCACAAAGGTTCCATCTGGCACCTTGATATAGCCAAGGCGCTGTCCGTTGACGATTGCATTTTCCATACTGCGTCCAAAAACGGCGATTTTACGTCCAGTCGCAACCGCCGCATCTGCAGCTTGTTGGAGACGGAAAATGTTGGAGGCAAAGCTGGCAAAAATGATCCGACCATCGATTTTTTCAAAAATCTTTTGGATCGAGCTGCCGATCGTTTTTTCTGATTTGGTAAAGGTCGGAATCTCTGCATTGGTACTATCGGAAAGGAGGCAAAGGACGCCTTCTTCACCAATTTTTGCCATTTTGTGCAAGTTTGCTGGTTCGCCCACAGGCGTAAAGTCAAACTTGAAATCGCCAGTTGCGACGATATTGCCAGAAGGTGTTTTGACAACGACACCTAAAGCATCAGGGATACTGTGAGTCGTTCGGAAGAAGCTGATGGATGTTTTACGGAAACGAATCACCGTATCTTCATTGATTTCGTGTAATTCCGCATCCCGCAATAAGCCATGCTCATCTAATTTGTTGGTGATCAAAGCAAGTGCCAAGGGTCCCGCATAGATCGGGATATTGGCTTCCCGCAACAAGTAAGGGATTCCGCCAATATGGTCTTCGTGACCATGAGTGACGATCAAGCCTTTGACTTTCGGTAAATTTTGAACGATGTAGCTATAATCGGAAATGACATAGTCGATCCCAAGCAGTTCATCTTCGGGGAATTTGATTCCCGCGTCAATTAAGATGATCTCATCTTGGAATTGAACCCCATAACAGTTTTTTCCGATTTCGCCAAGTCCACCGACGCCGAATACGCCAGTCTCATTATTTTTCAGCGAAACTTTCATCTTAAAACTCCGCTAATTTGAAATCAGCGTTTTCTTTTTCGTAAGCTAAATGTTTTTCATCTAGTTCTTGAACGAACTCGATGTTGTATGGGGTATTTTGTTCAACCAGACGGCGTGCGATCACTGCATCGTCTGCTTCAATGTACAAAGAGTGGGTTTGTTCTCTCTTTGGGTTGCGGTCTTTTGTTTCTTGGTAATAAATTTTGTAAATCATATCTTTTCTCCTTTATCTGCTTTTCGCAGTAGTCTATTTGGTTGATGAATTCGCTGCATCACAAAATCGAGGTCCGAATAAAGTGACCTGAAAAGAAGGCTTCGAGAGCCGCTGCATGCTTTTTTCAGACAATCGTTGTGAGAAAAAAGAGAAAGCCTCGTCTTTGCTTTCCAAATGTCGTCATAAAAAATTCACCGGGTTTGTAAGTCGTTCCACTACAAGTATCCCTATTTTATCACAGAAAAACGAATAAGTATAGAAACTCGTCATTTTGAAAAGGCTTACTGAAAGAAAATGAAAGGACTATCGCTGAAGTTTGCTTTTTTTCGTTGAAAGTGCATTACAATAAGAATATTCCTATGCTATAGTAGAAGTAATGAAGTAAAAAAGGAGGGGATTTTTTGAAATTAATGTGGCACTACACGATGAGAAACAAGAAACTGCTGGTTTTTAATTTCATCTGTGTTTTTGGTTTTATTTTGATTGAATTAGGTTTGCCGACGTTATTGGCAAGAATGATCGACAAAGGGATCACCGCTGGTGATCGCGACTACATATGGAAAATGGGTGCGGCGATGATCGCGATCACCATTGTGGGGATCACGATGAACATTTTGTTAGGCTATTTCACGTCACGTATCACCACTAACATTGTGGCAGATATTCGTGACGATCTTTTTGAAAAAGTCCAAGGCTATTCACATACCGAATATGAAAAAATCGGGGTTTCATCATTGATCACCCGTGTGACCAATGATGCGTATCAAATCATGCTGTTTATGCAAAGCATCTTACGGACAGGTTTAATGACACCCATGATGTTTGTGGTCAGCTTGTACATGGTCATGCGGACAAGTACACAACTAGGGTTGTATGTTTTGGGGGCATTGCCGATATTGCTGATGGCCGTCATCGCCATTGCCAAAATCTCGGAACCCTTATCCACTAAACAACAAGCCAATCTAGATAAAATCAATGGCATCTTGCGGGAAAATCTCTCTGGTTTACGAGTGATCCGTGCCTTCGTCAATGAAAAATTTGAAGAAAAACGCTTTGGCAAAGTCAACCAAGCCTATGCTTCTAGTTCTCGCAGCTTGTTTCGCTTGATGGCAACAGCACAACCAGGCTTTTTCTTCTTATTCAATATCGTGATGATTTTGATTATTTGGACGGGAAGTATTCAAATCGATCAAGGGCAACTGCAGGTCGGTGACTTGATTGCATTTATCGAATACATCTTCCATGCGCTGTTTTCTTTCATGCTGTTTGCGACTGTCTTTACGATGTATCCACGAGCGGCGGTTTCTGCTCGTCGAATCCAAGAAGCGTTAGATGCGACTTCTGAAATCAAAGAGCCAGAACAGCCAGTGACTGAAACTAAGACGAAAGGCTTCTTGGAATTCAAAAATGTTACCTTTGCTTATCCAGGACATGCTCAAAGTCCAGTGATCCGTAATGTTAGCTTTACCGCTTCACCAGGGGAAACCGTGGCGTTTATCGGTAGTACTGGAAGTGGAAAATCAACCTTGATCCAATTGATCCCACGTTTTTACGACGTCAGTGAAGGCCAAGTTTTGGTGGATGGTGTTGACGTTCGGGATTACAGCTTAACGACGTTGCGCAACAAGATCGGGTTTATCCCTCAAAAAGCGTTGCTATTTACAGGGACGATCGCAGAAAACCTACGCTATGGGAAAGAAGATGCCACGCAAGCAGAGCTGGAACGAGCAGCCGAGATTGCGCAAGCGGCAGATTTCATTTCTCGCACACCAGATGGCTTTGATGCTCACTTGGCAGAAGGCGGAACCAACTTCTCTGGCGGACAAAAACAACGCCTAGCGATTGCCCGTGCGGTGATCCGCCAACCAGAGATCTATATTTTTGATGATAGTTTTTCTGCATTGGATTACCAAACGGATGCAAAATTGCGGGCACGCTTGAAAAAAGAAACCACAGAATCGACCGTTTTGATCGTTGCTCAACGAGTAGGAACGATCATGAATGCCGATAAGATCGTCGTCTTGAACGAAGGCGATGTGGTTGGCATCGGCACCCACAAAGAACTGCTGCAAACTTGTCCAGTATACTACGACATTGCGGCGTCACAATTATCAGAGGAGGAGTTGGCACAATGAAAGCAATCTCTTCTTTAAAACGGTTAGGTGCTTACATCAAACCGTACAAAGTACAATTTATCCTAGTCTTGCTGTTTACTGTTGCAACCGTCGGCTTCAATGCGGCAATGCCGTATGTTTCTGGATTACCGACGACAGAGATCAGCCGCAACATCGCTGCAGGCGAAGGCGTTAATTTTGATTACGTGATCCTTTGCTTGATCTGGATCGCAGTCGTCGGTGTCGGTTACTGTTTCTCACAATTGATGTCAGGGCTGCTGATCACCAACGTTGTCCAATCTGCGATGCGAGATCTGCGGCAAGACATTGAAGAAAAAATCAATCGTTTGCCCGTTTCTTACTTCGACCGCAACCAACAAGGGAATATCCTGTCACGGGTGACCAATGACGTGGATGCCGTCAGCGGTGCAATGCAGCAAGCCTTGATCGGGATCGTCAATGCCTTCTTAGGAATCGTTATGGCGGTTTCCATGATGTTTTACATCAATACCTACATGGCATTGGTTTCATTGATCATGATCCCAGCCTCCTTATTGATTTCTCGCACGATCGTCAAAAAGTCGCAAAAAGACTTCCAAGGCATGCAAAATGCGTTAGGGGATCTGAACGGCTACGTACAAGAAAACATGACTGGATTCAGTGTGTTGAAAGTGTATGGACGGGAAAAGCAAACACTTGAAGGGTTTAAAAACGTTAACCACCAGTTGCGCTATTACGGCTTTCGTTCTGCCTTTGTGTCAGGATTGATGATGCCGCTGGTGCAAATGACCGCTTACTTTACCTATATCGCAATGGCAGTCATGGGGAGCTTTTATGTGATCAGCGGCGTAATCGTTGTTGGTCAGCTGCAAGCGTTCATACAATACATTTGGCAAGTCAGTCAGCCAATGGGGAACATTACCCAGCTGTCTTCCGTCTTGCAAAGTGCCTCAGCAGCAGCAAAACGGGTCTTTGAAATCCTAGATGAGGAAGAAGAGCCAGTCAATCAAACGGATATCCAATTGCCAGAACAAATCAGAGGCGACGTGACCTTTGAACATGTCGGCTTTGCCTATGATCCGAAAAAACCGTTGATCAAAGACTTGAACTTTGAAGTCAAAGCTGGACAAACCGTGGCGATCGTGGGACCAACAGGTGCTGGGAAAACCACTTTGATCAATTTGTTGATGCGTTTTTATGATGTCAATGAAGGGGCCATCAAGATCGACGGCATCGACACGAAGAAAATGGAACGTCACGATGTTCGGTCACTATTTGGGATGGTCTTACAAGATGCATGGTTGTACGAAGGCACGATCGGCGACAACATTCGCTTTGGGAAATTAGATGCCACCGATTATGAAGTCGTTGATGCAGCGAAAACCGCCAACGTCGATCACTTCATTCGCACGATGCCAGACGGCTACGAAATGATCATCAACTCTGAAGGGGACAATGTCTCCTTGGGGCAAAAACAATTGTTGACCATCGCTCGGGCAGTCATCTCTGATCCGAAGATTTTGATTCTCGATGAAGCCACCAGTTCGGTGGATACCCGCTTAGAAGCGCTGATTCAAAAAGCAATGGATAAAGTGATGGAAGGTCGTACCAGCTTTGTGATCGCCCATCGTTTGTCAACGATTCGTGAAGCAGATCTGATCTTAGTGATGGATCAAGGGTCAATCATTGAAAAAGGCAATCACGAGACCTTGTTGGCAGCTGGCGGCTTTTATAGCCAACTGTACCAAAGCCAATTTTCAGAAGAAGCCGAGTAAACCCAAAAGAGCGTCCAGTCTGACTGGCGCTCTTTTTGCATTGTCGCAAGGGTGGTGCTATAGTGAAAAAAGAAAGCGCAGATCCGTTTATGGATTGGAAGGAGAAGTTGATGGACAAAGAACAATCAGGGAATGAAACCCACAAAACAGTTTCGCCAGCCTCGTTGCAAGGAACACCTTGTTTTGTGGCAAAAAATGCGACGATCGTAGGAAACGTGACTCTAGGAAAAGAGAGTACGGTCTGGTTTCAAGCAGTGATTCGAGGCGATGCCAATCGCATCGAAATCGGCGCGCGTACCAATATTCAAGATGGAACGATCATCCACGTTGATCACGATGCCCCGACGATCGTGGAAGACGATGTGACTGTTGGGCATCAGTGTATGCTTCATGGCTGTACCATCAAAAAAGGGGCGCTGATCGGCATGAGCTCGATTGTTTTGAATCATGCAGTGATCGGTGAAAATAGTTTGTTAGGTGCTGGTTCGTTAGTAACAGAAGGAACCGTCATTCCGCCCAATGTGTTGGCGTTTGGTCGTCCTGCACGAGTGATCCGCCCGTTGACAGAAGAAGAAATCGCCAAAAATCAGGCAAACATCACGCATTACGTGGAAAATGGGTATGCTTACCAACAGGGCGAATATGGTGAAGTCTGATGATGAACCAAAAGACGCAAAAAGGTGTACGAACTGCTTCGTACACCTTTTTTTATGCAAGCTTATTTCAATTTGTTTGATTCCATGATCTCGTCGATCAAGCCGTAATCTTTGGCTTCTTGTGCGGTCATGAAGTTGTCACGATCGGTGTCGCGTTCAATCACTTCGATTGGTTGACCGGTACGTTCTGACAAGATTTTGTTCAGACGTTCGCGGGTTGCCAAAATGTGGCGGGCAGCAATTTCGATCTCAGTTGCTTGTCCTTGTGCGCCACCTAATGGTTGGTGGATCATGATCTCTGCATTTGGTAATGCAAAGCGTTTGCCTTTTTCACCAGCGGTCAATAGGAATGAACCCATAGAAGCAGCCATCCCCATAACGATGGTTTGGACATCGGCTTTGATAAAGTTCATGGTATCAAAGATCGCTAGACCAGCAGTAACGCTTCCGCCAGGCGAGTTGATGTACAAGTAGATGTCTTTTTCAGAATCTTGCGCGTCCAAGAATAAAAGCTGAGCAATGATCGAGTTTGCTAAGTCATCGGTTACTTGACCACTCAACATAATGATCCGGTCTTTTAATAGACGAGAATAGATGTCATACGCTCTTTCACCGCGAGATGATTGTTCAATGACTGTAGGAATTAAATTCATAGTGATAGTCCTCCTAAAAATCGTTATAGATATAGTTTAGCATAAAGTTTTCTCAATATCTAAGAGATAGTATACCGATTAGGTCAAGAAAGGTCAAATAAAAAGTTCGTTATCTTTTTTGCGAAACTTTCAAATATGATACAATATGAAAAAAGGAATGAGGAAGGATCGAAGAATGGCAGTAGCAATAGCAGGTTTGATCGGCGTCTTAGTGGGCGCATTGTTAGTAACCATCATTTTTAATTTACGCATTCGGTATGAGGAGCAAAAAGAAAAACAACGCCGTTTGTTGGAGCATAAAGTCAAAGAAATCGAAACGTTGGTTTTATTGAATCAAAAAATCAGTGAGATTCTACAAAAACGGGTCATGCTGATGGATGAGTATGTCAGCTTTGATGCCTTTGACGACTGTTATATCACCATCGATGATTTTGCCTATCTACAATCTTTTGCGGCGCAAAACAGTTTTTATCTACCGAATTTTTTCTTGGAAGAATTTTTCAAAAAAATCGGGACACGTCGGGTGATTTTATCCCCAGAGGAAACTGTTAAAATCGGTGGGTATACCTATAAAGGCGGTCGGATCATTATGGAAAATTTCCTTGATCAATTAGTCGAAATGGTCAATGAGCGTAAAACCCAAATGAAAAACATGACGAGCGAACCGTTGACCTATTTTTCAAAAACGATTTGATTCTACTGATCAGCCGTTTTCCTTGGTTAAGGCAACCAAACCAGAGTATCGACGGTTGCGCTTTTTTAACTGATCACACACACTCTTACTGCGATCATAGTAAGGGTGTTTTTCTTTGACCGAAACAAAGCGTTATTATTCATTAAGAGGATCGAAACAAACAGAGGCTTTTTGGTTCTAGGAGATTCCATGGTAAAATAAAGAGTGAGAATGGAGTGAAAGAATGATGGTACAAATCGTTGCCCACCGCGGGAGTAGCGGCAACCGACCTGAAAACACGCTACCAGCATTTGCGGAAGCGGTGCGGGTCAAAGCTGATATCATTGAGTTAGATGTACATCTATCAAAAGATGGCGGCTTGATCGTCATGCATGATGAAACGGTTGATCGAACGACCAACGGCAAAGGTCGGATCTGTGACCTGACGGTTGCTGAACTAAAAGAACTCAATGCTGGCAGCTGGTTTTCTGAGGAATTTCAAGCCGCCAAAATCCCCACGCTAAAAGAAGTGTTGGATTTACTTGCAGCGAAGAATTATCGTGGCATTTTGACGATCGAATTAAAAACCGATCATTATGAGTATGAAGGAATCGAAGCCAAAGTATCCGACTTATTGAATAGCCAAGAATGGCCCTTCACTCATTGGTATTGTTCCTTCAATATCGAGACCTTGGATCGGATGCATGCGATCGAACCGGATGCGACCCTTGATTTTATTATGGGACGCGGGGAAGACAAACCACCGTTGGCGCTCAGCCGACAGTATATCGAAGGAATTCATCCTGCCTATCGCTGGGTTCAAGAGACAGCAACGGTCTTAACTGATTTTCCGATCGCGATCCGTCCGTGGACTGTCAACGAAGAAGCGGCGATTCGCACCTGCTTGGCTCTGGGGTTGACGGGGATCATCACCGATTTTCCAGAAAAAGCTCGGGCAATTGTGCAACAGGTCCGTGAGGAAACAAAAGGATGAAAAAAGTCTTAGTAATCGTGGGACCGACCGCAGTCGGCAAAACCGCCTTGAGTATCCAGTTAGCCCAAAAATACCATGGGGAGATCATCAGCGGGGATTCCATGCAAATTTACCGTCAGTTAGATATCGGTACCGCCAAAGTGACGAAGGAAGAAATGGCAGGGATTCCTCATCATTTGATCGATATTCGGGGGATGACGGAAGCATACTCTGCCGCTGATTTCCAGCAAATGGGGCGTGAAGCCATCGAGACGATCCAGCAGCAAGGAAAGCTGCCGATCGTTGTAGGGGGAACAGGGTTATACATCCAAGCGCTTTTGTATGACTTTCGTTTAGGGGCAGAAGAAGGCGACCCAACGATTCGTCAGCGTTACGAACAAGAAGCAGTAGTCATCGGCAAAGAAGCTTTATGGCAAAAGCTGCAGGCGGTCGATCCCTTGGCAGCAGCGAAGATCCACTACAACAATGAGCGGAAAGTGATTCGTGCGTTGGAGGTTTTTGAAACGACTGGCGAAAGTATCGCTGCACCAAAAGAGACACCACAAGCTTTGTACGATTTCTTCATGATCGGGTTAACCACTGAGCGAGAAGTGTTATACCAGCGAATCAATCAGCGGGTGGACTTGATGATGGATCAAGGCTTGATCGAAGAAGCAAAAGCTGTTTTGCAGTATCCAGAAACGCAAGCCGCCAAAGGGATCGGCTACAAGGAATTTTTGCCTTATTTTCAAGGGCAGGCCACATTGGAGGAGACCATTGAGCAAATCAAGCAAAACTCACGCCGCTACGCCAAGCGGCAGCTGACGTGGTTCAATAACCGAGCACAGCCCCGATGGATTGATTTAGTGAGGCAACCTGAAGAACAACGTACCCTTGAAACAGAAATCGACCAATGGTTGGAGGAGAAAAGATGAGCCAAGAACGTGTGATTCTTGTCGGAGTAGAAACGGAGAAAAACTATCTTCATTTTGATTCGTCAATGAAAGAATTGAAAAGCTTAACAAAAACCGCCAATGGTGAAGTTGTTTTTTCACTGGTGCAAAAACGGCAGCAAGTCGATCGACAAACCGTGATCGGCAAGGGGAAAGTTGCGGAATTGCAGCAGTTGGCAGAAGCACATGAAGCAGATCTAGTGATCTTCAATCATGAACTGACACCAAGGCAAAGCCAGTTGATCGGTGATGCGCTAGAAGTGCCAGTGATTGATCGCGTTCAGCTGATCCTTGATATTTTTGCGATGCGTGCCCGTTCCAAAGAAGGAAAGCTGCAAGTAGAATTGGCGCAGCTGGATTATTTGCTTCCACGCTTGATAGGGCAAGGAAAGAACATGTCTCGGCTAGGGGGCGGAATCGGAACGAGAGGGCCAGGGGAAACCAAGCTGGAGACCGATCGTCGACACATCCGCAACCGCATCACCATCATCAAACGGGAATTGAAGGAAGTGGCAGCCCATCGAGACCGGACACGCCAAAAGCGCAAAGACAGCCAAGTCTTTCAAATGGGCTTGATTGGTTATACCAATGCTGGAAAATCAACTATTTTAAACATTTTGACCAGTGCGGATACGTATGAGCAAGACCAGTTGTTTGCGACACTCGATCCTTTGACGAAACGCTGGCGGATGCCAGAAGGATTCGAAGTCACCATTACCGATACGGTTGGTTTTATCCAAGAATTGCCGACCCAATTGATTGATGCGTTTCATTCCACACTGGAGGAAAGTCAAAACATGGACTTCTTGCTGCATGTCGTCGATGCCAGTTCCGAAGAACGGGTCCAGCAAGAGGAGACGGTCTTAAAATTAATGGAGGAACTTTCTTTGACCCAATTACCGATGTTGACGGTCTACAATAAGGCGGATCGCATCGACGCCGATCAGTTTGTCCCAACGCTCTTTCCCAATGTCTTGATCTCAGCAAAGAGTACCAAAGGCAAAGAGCGCTTGACTCAGGCGATCAAAATGGAATTGATGCAGATCATGCAGCCTTATCATCTGGTGTTGCAAGCCTATGAAGGCAATGCGCTGAATCGTTTAAAACGGGAGTCGCTAGTGTTGAGCAATGCCTTCGATGAAGCAACACAGACCTATCATATCAAAGGATTTGCGCTGGAGGATACCTATCCACTACGCAGAATGGCGCAAGAACAAGAATAAACAGAAGCGGTGCAGCCGATGCACCGTTTTTTTTGTGGTGACAAAATTATGGAAGTATAAGTGGTTTGACTTCCTTCAAGTGCAAAACCCGAACATTTTTGGCTAAGGCACCATTTCTTCCAGAAAAAGGACTGCTTGAACATGCGATCAAATCAAGGACTCAGTGGAAAAATCAAAAAAAATTGCATTCATGTCACTTTTTCTAACATGAGGGGTTGACACGCAAAAAAAGAATTGGTATAGTTTCCATAAAGTTACGCAGCATCATTGAAACGGAGGGGAGCCAAGTTATGCGGGAAAAAGAATTGCGGCGCTCAATGTCAGTCTTTCCTATCGGAACAGTCATGAAATTGACCGATCTCACCGCCCGTCAAATTCGTTATTACGAAGAACAAGAATTGATCCACCCGGAACGCAGCGATGGCAATCGACGAATGTATTCGCTGAATGATATTGATACCTTGCTAGAGATCAAAGACTATCTTTCCGATGGACTGAACATGGCGGGAATCAAACGAGTTTATGAAATGAAAGTTGCCAAAGAAAAAGAAGCGAAGAACAAACCGCCGCTGACCGATGAAGATGTACGTCGAATTTTTTATGATGAACTCTTGGCTCAAGGTGGATTGAATCAACAACAGCCATACCAGCAAAAAGGTCCACGAATGTAGAGCACTTGTAGATCATTGCTGTGATATAAAATAAGAATTGGGAAAAAGGAAGGGATACTATGCCAAAATTTGAAAGAACTGCCGAAGACATCAAACAAATCGTAAAGGATGAGAACGTGCGCTTTTTACGCTTGATGTTTACTGATATTTTAGGAACGAACAAGAACGTTGAAGTACCTGTAAGTCAATTAGATAAAGTACTGGAAAACAAAATGATGTTTGACGGTTCTTCTATTGAAGGATTTGTCCGTATTGAAGAAAGTGACATGTATCTGTATCCTGATTTGTCCACCTGGATGATCTTCCCTTGGGAAAGTGAACATGGCAAAGTGGCTCGTTTGATCTGTGATATCTACAATCCAGATGGCACCCCATTTGCAGGCGACCCTCGCGGCAACTTAAAACGGGCATTAGCAGACATGCAATCCCTTGGTTTTACTTCTTTCAATCTTGGACCAGAACCCGAATTTTTCCTATTCAAATTAGATGAAGCAGGCGAAATCACAACTGAATTAAACGACAAAGGCGGCTACTTCGATTTTGCCCCAACCGATCTAGGGGAAAACTGCCGTCGCGATATCGTATTAGAATTAGAAAGCCTTGGCTTTGAAGTTGAAGCGTCTCACCATGAGGTGGCACCAGGGCAACACGAGATCGACTTTAAATATGCGGATGCAGTGGAAGCATGTGACAACATCCAAACCTTCAAGCTTGTCGTGAAAACCATTGCTCGTAAACACGGCTTGCATGCGACCTTTATGCCAAAACCATTATTCGGCATCAACGGTTCAGGCATGCACTGCAACATGTCCTTGTTCAAAGGTGATGAAAATGTCTTCTTTGATGAAGAAGGACCAATGCAATTAAGCCAAACAGCGTATCACTTCTTAGGCGGTTTGATCGAACACGCCCGTGCTTACACGGCTGTCTGCAACCCAACCGTCAACTCTTACAAACGCTTAGTGCCAGGTTACGAAGCGCCTGTATACGTGGCATGGTCAGGACGCAACCGTTCACCATTGATTCGGGTGCCAGAATCAAGAGGCTTGTCAACGCGTTTGGAATTGCGTTCAGTTGACCCATCCGCTAACCCATACTTAGCAATGGCTGTTTTATTACAAGCAGGACTTGATGGCGTTAGACGTGAGTTGACACCACCACCAGCTGTCGACCGCAACATCTATATCATGAACGAAACAGAACGTGCAGAAGCACAAATCGAAGATCTGCCATCAACGATTCACAATGCCATCAAAGCATTGCGCAAAGACCAAGTGATGATCGACGCCTTAGGCAAACACATCTATGCCAACTTTGTCGAAGCAAAACGATTAGAATGGGCAGCCTTCCGCCAAACAGTCTCCGAGTGGGAAAGAGAACAATACTTGGAACTCTATTAAAATCGCAAAAAAAGCCGCTAGAGATAAACAATCTAGCGGTTTTTTTATGATGAAACTAGCGTTTATCCTATTGATTCTGGTTTTATTTATTTCCGATCATCAATAGCTGCTTGATCAAAGTTTGAGAAAAAAACCATTGCGAAGCTAGAGCGGTTTTGTCTATAAGAAGCGTAACTCTTGACCATTGGGAAAAATCAAAAAATACCAGTCGGGCGAGGACTGGTAAGAGGAAGAAAAATAGTTTTGGTATAAAGCTAGCATAGTCGGTCAAAGTAAAATGAACCTTAAAAAGTAGAAAGTTTCTTGTAAGAAGTCCTTATTCGTCAAAGGTTTCCAGCTCAGACAGTATTTTTGCGGGGACTTCTGATTGAGGGACTTCATTGGGACCAGAAATGATGCGGGTCTTACTGATTTCTGCTTTGACTAAAGTATTTGGAGCCAATGGTTTTACATTTTCGCCCGTCAGGTCATAGGTCATGAGTTCTTTTTCACCATTTTTCTTTACGAATTCAAAGGTGTATTTGTAGGTAAAAGAGCCATCGATTTTTTCACCAGAATCGCTGTAGGTCTGTGTCTTTTCAGGGACTTTGTTGGGTGTGATAGCATAAGCCGTGATGCCGCGATACGTTGTTGCATAGTACGTGTAGCCGAAATAGCCGGCTACGACAATAATCAAAACGCCAAGCGTTAATAGTAGTTTTTTCATGGGTATCATTCCTTTCCATTACTAGCATCACTATAGCATGTGGCCACTAAAAGCACTCATCGAAAGGGATAACAATATTGTAAGTTTAGCATTTTTGAATAAAAATCCTGTAACTTTCTGTTTAACAATTGTGATAATGAAAAATATTTCTGAAACCTTCCTGCAATATTGTAATGTTATTCTCTTACTTGTGCCCGATAGCGGGACAAATAATCAAAAGAGAGGTTTTTTCATTTGAAAAAATTTGCATTTACAGTTGTTGCAGGATTTGGTTTATTCGTTGGTGGAACAGTTGTGTCAGCAGCAGAACAAACCCATGTTGTCGAACCAGGAGACACTCTATCTGGGATCGCTGCTACTTATCAAACAACGGTCGAAGACCTTTTAGCTTTAAATGATTCCATCGAAAATCCAAATATGATTTTTGATGGCGAAACATTGTTGGTTTCTAACGATGGCCAATCAGTAGAAAACAAAGAAACAAGTACGAAAGAAAGCACAGAAAAAAGTGAATCCACAGCGACTGCTAACGTGAGTCAAACTCGTTCAAGCGTTCCTGGTGCTGGTTCTGGTGTCTTGAATCCAGTGGATGGGATCAACTATTTCAATGGTGTGAGAGAATCGTACTACTCACAAAAAGTCTTGCCAGGAGGCGGATTGAATATCCCTGGTCGCCATGTAGCATCAGACGGAACCATCCGTGATGCCGATGGGTACATCGTTGTTGCCAGCGATAATCAACCGAAAGGATCGACTGGTCAATCATCTTTAGGTGCCTATAAAGTCTATGACACAGGTGTCGGTCATAGCGGTATTGATGTTTATACAAATTGGTAAACAAGTAGAATACGAGTAGAGACGAGCGCATTTTAGAGCTCGTCTTTTTTTGATTGCCGAGAAAAAATCGTCATCTGGTCTAGACTAATTATTGTAATCAAACACAACCTGTGGTATTATTGGACTATACCAAATAGAAACGGAGCGCTGATCATGGAAATTATTCGCGTTAAAGATGCTGCTCAAGGCGGAAAGAAAGCTTTTGAATTGATTCAAGAAGGTATGGCAAATGGCGCCAAGGTGCTAGGTTTAGCAACAGGAAGCACGCCAGAGACCCTTTATGCAGAAATGACTGCCAGTGAAGTTGATTTTTCAGAAATGACTTCAGTCAACTTAGATGAATACGTAGGACTAGGCGGCGAAGACGAACAAAGCTATCGCTACTTCATGAATGCTCATTTATTCAATAAAAAACCATTCAAAGAAACCTTCGTACCAAACGGCAAAGCGGAAGACTTAGAAGCAGAATGCCAACGCTACGATAGCGTGATTGCGGATCACCCAGTTGATATCCAAATCTTGGGTATCGGTCAAAACGGACATATCGGCTTCAACGAACCTGGTGCATCTTTTGAAGGAACGACCTCAGTCGTTGATTTGACTGAATCGACCATCAATGCCAACAAACGCAACTTTGATAAAGTCGAAGACGTCCCAACGACGGCAATTTCAATGGGGATCGGTTCGATTATGCAAAGCAAAAAAATCATTTTGATGGCATTTGGCGAAGTCAAAGCGGATGCGATCCAAAAAATGATTGAAGGACCCGTAACCAACGAATTACCGGCTTCTGTTTTACAAAAGCATGATGACGTGATCGTGATCATCGATGAGGCTGCTGCCAGCAACCTGTAAAACAAAATCAGCCCTTTTCAGAAATAAGTCAGAAGGAAAAATGAGCCATCCTCGCAGCTTCCCCCTGCGCTTGTGCAGTAGCGCCAGCGCAGCTGCGAGCAATGGTTTGTAGCTTACTTGCTTATTTTCTGAGGGGGCTTTTTTTATTTGACTGATTCGGCGCTGTTTTTTTCTTTTTTTCATCAGAGATGCTATAGTTAAAAGAGAGAATACGAAGAAAAGAGGGATGCAAATGGTTGATATGCATTTATCCATTCCTGAAGTAGCGCTGAGATTGCTGCTGGCAATGATCATGGGAGGAGCGATTGGGTACGAGCGGCAATACAAAAGCCGACCAGCTGGTCTTAGAACCCATATCTTGGTTTGCATGGGAGCTTGTGTCATTGCATTGATCCAAGTGGAGATCGCCACAGGTGCCATGCGAGATGCGCTGGATCATCCAGATTTAGCAGGCGTGATTCGTTCAGACGAAGCACGATTGATCGCCCAAGTCGTCAGCGGGGTCGGTTTTCTAGGCGCTGGAACGATCATTGTGACGAAGCGCTCGGTGACGGGGTTGACGACGGCTGCTTCCTTATGGGCGATCGCAGGTTTAGGAATTGCCATCGGGATGGGCTTTTACACCATCGCATTAAGCAGTTTTATCGGGATCTTCTTTGCATTGACGATCGTTAAGCGGATCGTCCGCGTACCGACAGCAAAAAAATTAGAGATCCAGTACATCCATCGCACCGAGACCAAAGAGTTTTTGACGGAGTACTTCCAAGAGAAAAATATCGTGATCGAAGATGTCAATTTTGATGTCAAATTTATGGAAGACTATCGCATTTATACCAACATTTATACGATTGATCTCCCCCGAGGCCTAGGCTTTTCTGAAGTGATCGAAGAATTGTCTGTCTACAAAAATGTCACGAAGATCCGCTTAGTGGATATTGCTTAATCGGTATTGAGTCAAAAAGCAGCAAGACACCTCACATTAGTGAGGTGCTTTGCTGCTTTTTTTATGATGCGGTAGACATTTTTAAGTAAAAGAAACACACAGTCAAAGTAACGATCACTATTGAACTCAGCAAATTGACCCCTTCATTCGTTACAAAGGAAAGACCGCCGACTTGCTTGGTGGCAACGTCGTGGTGGACTTTTTTTTCGGTGTATTGGTGACAGACAGGGCATTGATAGCGCACCTGAATCGTTGCGCCCAGTAAGCTGTCCAAAAGACTACCGCCAAAGCCTAAGGCAGTCAAGGTCAACCAGAGATCAAAGGAGAACGGCTTGCCGTTCAACCATAAGGCTGTTGCGAATAAACCAGTGATGGCGAGACTCCCTGCTAGGGAAGCGGCAGTTCCCAACCAACTGACACCGCCGGAAAGTCCTGGTGGTAATTTTTTTCCCGTTAGTAAGTGACGCGGTGGACTTGGACTCAGCACGCCGATTTCTGAGCCCCAAGTGTCAGCCGTACAGCTAGCGATTCCCGCCACAAATCCCCAAAGGAATAGCGGTTCTTTCGTCCAAAAGGCAAGCAGTAGCGCAAAGATGCTTGGTGCGATGTTCGCAAAGACTTGTTTTGCATCACGGCGAGCACCTTTGGCAAGCACAGCTGACTCTGGCTGACTGCGCATTTTCTTTAAAAGACCAATGATGCCAGAGCTGGCAAAGAAAAAGCCAATCAAAAAGATGCTGTACCACGGACCAAAGCCAATGACCAGTGTGCCGCAAAGAATCGCAGCCAGTGCGCCAGAAACAGTCAGCCACTGAAAGACGAATGCTGCCGCTGCAACGAATATGCTGGCAAACAATCCCAGCATGAATTGATAAAAGAAAACCATTTGAACACTCCTTTGCGTATAGTTTAGCATAGGTCTCATTTATTTTACCGCAGTTAACAAAAAAATAGTCAGCCTGATAGCTTTTTACTCGTCAAATGAGAGCGTTTCATTTAAGCTAAGGGAGAGAGGTGATCCAATGAAAATCATTATCATAGGCGGGTCCTTTGGGGGTGTCAGCTGCGCCCGTGAAGCACGCCGATTATACCCTGACGCAGAGATTTTATTGATAGAAAAAAAAGCCCATCTTGGGTTTGTTCCAAGCGGTTTGTTATTGCTGATCGAAGGCAGGATCGCATCGCTGGAAGAAGCATTCTTTTGTACGAAGGAGCAGCTGGAGGCAGAAACGATTGACGTTGCCTTAGAAGAAACGCTTCTGGAGATTTTTCCTTCGGATCATCGGATTCGAACGGATAAGCGAGAACTTAGTTATGATCGACTCGTCTTGGCAGCAGGCTCCAGTCAAGATTCCACTGTTTTGCCACAACCAGAAGAAGCACTACTGACCTACAAGGAATATGAGGCAGCCAAGCATTTCTTGCAGCAATTGCCCCAAGCAGAGTCGATTACCATCGTAGGTGCTGGTCAAGCGGGGATGGAAGCGGCGAATACCTTGACTGCGATCGGAAAAAAAGTCAGTGTGATCGAATCAATGTCATATCCTTTATTCAAGTACTTTGATCACGATTTTTTGCAGCCCTTTTTAACGGAGATCGAAAAAATCCCCAACTTGCAGCTGCATTGGTCCAAGCCAACTTTGGCAGTCGTTAAAACGGAAACAGGCTTTCGGATCGAAACCGCCGATCAAGGCTATGAAAGCGATCTGGTATTGACGACAGTCAACGTTCATCCTCGCTTGCCAGAGGCATTTGCGGTCTTTGAATTACACAGTGATCAAACCATCTGGACAGATGCCTACTTGGAAACTTCTGCCACGGATATTTTTGCGGTCGGCGATTTGATCCAAATTCCGAATGCTATTACGAAAGATACGGTCTATATGCCCTTAGTCAACAATGCTGTTCGCTCAGGGATCGCAGCAGCTCGCAATCTGGCAAGCAAAACCATCCCGTTTCGTGGCGGATTGCGGACAGTCGGTACGCAACTGTTTGGGTGGTACTTAGCAAGCACCGGCTTGACCGAGTCGGATCGGTTTTTCTTCGAATCTCCGATCGTCTGTCATACGTTTACTGCCGCCAGTTCCTTGTTTGATCCAACACAGGTTCATGGAAAAGTGATGATCGAACAAGCCAGCGGCCGAATCGTTGGTGCGCAGCTTTTATCAAAAGCCAATATTTTGGAAAAAATCAATTTACTAGCGTTTGCGATCGAGCAGCAGGCAACGATGGAGGAGTTGACCCAAAAAGACTTTTTCTTCCATCCACGGTTCACTAATGTAATCGACGAAACTTTTCTATGGTCGGGAAGTGATGCCGATGAGACTTGATCAGTTATTAGAAAAAAAAGAAGCAAAGCAATTGCAGCTGCTCAAAAAGCTTTTACTGGTGGGCGGAAAAATGGAACTGCACGAGCTGGCGAGCTATCTTGGCATCAGTAAGCCTTCCTTGGAAAAATATGTGGAGGAGTTGCAAGATGAGCTGGCTCACTACCAAGAGCAGTGTCAGTTGTATTATCGAAAAGGTGTCCTGGTCTTTGAAATGAGTCCCACTTTTTCCCTTAATCAAATCGAATGGGCGTTTTATCGTTCAGCATTGAAATTTCAAATCCTCGAGCATCTTTTGCAGCATCAAGAGGTGACCACTGTCCAGCTGGCACAAAAATTAGCGGTCAGCGAGTCATCCTTGTTTCGCAAAATCAAAGAGCTAAATGGCTTGCTAGCAGAATTCGAGTTAGAGATCTGGCAAGGAAAGCTGATTGGGGAAGAAACGCAAATTCGTTATTTCTATTTTGAACTCTTTTGGTATGTCCATTCTTTCGATAGTCAGCCGCTGCCGATCGATGAAAAATACGTCGGTCTGATCACACGAGGTCTGAACATGACTTTCACGAAAGAAGCCCAACAGCGCTTGTCCCTATGGCTGAGGATCATGAAGGCGCGACTGAAAATTGCTACTCAATCCTTTCAAGTCTTACGGGAGAAAATGGTACCCTACACGAAAGATCCTTTGTTTCAGCAATTACGGGAGTTGGTATTTCGTGGGTTTGGCCATTATGCATTAGAAGTCAGAGAAGAGGAGGCGATGCTGCACTTTGTCTTTTTACTGTCGTTCTCGGTGTTATCCGAACACGATCTGCAAGTGTATATGCTGCAGCGTTCTCGGTTTACGCCAACTGCCTTGACGGATACCTTGATTTTGGAACATATTTTGCATCTCTACCGCCCATCGTTTGTTCCCCGTGAAATCGAAGCCACTTGTTATGGTCACCTGCTGCAGATCCACAGCCGCGTGTATTTTTTCAAAGGGGATGTGGAGGTTTTTGATCGAGAAAATATTTGGCAGTTAGAAGCGCAGCTATCCAGTCGTAACATCCAGCAAATCAGTCACGAACTATTGGATAAGGCTTTAGCAGAGCTTGATATCAAGCCATCTGATAAAAATAGTTTGTTGATGATGACGATGGTCAAATACTTGAGTGTGATCACGATCATCGATTATCAAATCAATCGGGAGTTTCGCGTCGGGATCGCTTTGAAAATGGATGAACTGTTTAAAGAAGCCCTCTACTACATGTGGCTGCTGTATCTCAAAAATTTGAATGGCGTAGTCGTAGAACGCTATCGCCCAGAACAAGAATATGACTTGATCTTGGCAAATTATGCTATCGAGACGAAAACACCGACTTATCGAATCAGTGAACTAGGTACCGCTTATGATCGGGAAACGATCAAAAAAATGATCCGCGAACGCTTTCAATAGTGGATTTCGTCAATTTCTTAGAAATTTGAAAAAAAATTGACGAACCACATTGCGAAAGTTCAGCTAAAATAAAAGCAAGTCAGAAAGCGCTAACAAGAAAAGCGTATAAAAAACTAAAGGGAGCGAATCAAATGGCAGAAAAAAATTATGTAATGGCGATCGACCAAGGAACCACTAGTTCAAGAGCAATTATTTTTGATCGTAACGGGAAAAAAATCGGCAGTTCACAAAAAGAGTTTCCGCAATACTTTCCAAAATCGGGTTGGGTAGAACACAACGCCAATGAAATTTGGAACTCTGTCCAATCAGTCATCGCAGGGGCATTTATTGAATCAGGTATCCGACCAGAAGCAATCGCCGGCATCGGGATCACCAACCAGCGTGAAACGACAGTGGTTTGGGACAAAACGACAGGCCAGCCGATCGCAAATGCAATCGTTTGGCAATCCCGCCAATCTTCACCGATCGCTGACCAATTAAAAGCAGATGGCCATACAGAGATGATCCATGAAAAAACTGGGTTAGTCATTGATGCGTATTTCTCAGCGACCAAGGTGCGCTGGCTTTTAGACAATATCGAAGGGGCACAAGAAAAGGCGGATAATGGCGAGCTACTTTTCGGAACGATCGATTCATGGCTTGTGTGGAAACTGACAGATGGGCAAGTCCATGTCACCGATTACTCCAATGCTAGTCGGACGATGCTTTACAACATTCATAAATTAGAATGGGATCAAGAAATCTTGGATCTTTTGAATATTCCAAGCTCGATGCTGCCAGAAGTCAAAAGCAACTCAGAAGTCTATGGTCACACCCGCAGCTACCATTTTTACGGCAGTGAAGTACCAATCGCTGGAATGGCTGGGGACCAACAAGCCGCCCTCTTTGGACAAATGGCCTTTGAAAAAGGCATGATCAAAAATACTTACGGCACTGGGGCATTTATCGTCATGAATACGGGTGAAGAACCACAATTGTCTGACAATGACCTACTGACGACCATCGGGTATGGCATCAACGGCAAAGTCTATTATGCCTTAGAAGGAAGTATCTTCGTTGCTGGATCAGCGATCCAATGGCTGCGGGACGGTCTACGAATGATCGAGTCTTCTCCGCAATCAGAAGAAATAGCTGCCAAAGCAAAAGGCGATAATGAAGTGTATGTGGTGCCTGCCTTTACTGGATTGGGCGCACCTTATTGGGATTCAGATGCAAGAGGAGCCGTCTTTGGCTTGACTCGTGGGACGACGAAGGAAGATTTTGTTCGGGCAACATTGCAAGCTGTTGCGTATCAATCAAAAGATGTCATCGACACGATGAAAAAAGATTCTGGCATCGATATCCCATTGCTGAAAGTCGATGGCGGTGCAGCCAAAAACGATCTATTGATGCAGTTCCAAGCGGACATTTTAGACATTGACGTGCAACGAGCTGCGAATCTGGAAACAACCGCATTAGGTGCAGCTTACTTGGCAGGGCTAGCGGTTGGCTTCTGGAAAGACTTGGATGAATTGAAATCAATGGCAGAAGAAGGGCAAATGTTTACACCAGAAATGCCAGCAGAAGAAAGAGACAATTTGTACGAAGGCTGGAAACAAGCGGTGGCAGCTACTCAGACCTTCAAATTCAAAGCGAAGAAAGAAGGCGAGTAAGCCATGACCTTTTCACATAAAGATCGGAAGCAAACCATTCAAGAAGCGGCAAAGACCACCTATGATGTATTGATCATCGGTGGTGGGATCACTGGCGCGGGGGTTGCTGTTCAAACCGCAGCCGCTGGGATGAAGACGGTGCTTTTGGAAATGCAGGATTTTGCCGAAGGAACGTCTTCGCGGTCCACCAAACTCGTTCATGGCGGTATTCGTTATTTGAAAACCTTTGACGTGGAAGTGGTCGCTGACACCGTGCGGGAGCGGGCGATCGTGCAGCAAATTGCTCCGCATATCCCGAAACCAGATCCAATGCTTTTGCCAATCTATGATGAACCAGGGGCAACCTTCTCCTTGTTTTCTGTCAAAGTGGCGATGGATCTTTATGATCGCTTAGCGAATGTGACAGGCAGTAAATACGAAAATTATCTGCTGACGAAAGAAGAGGTCTTAGAACGCGAACCTCAGCTGCAGGCGGAAAACTTAGTCGGTGGCGGTGTCTATCTTGATTTTCGCAACAACGATGCCCGCTTGGTGATCGAAAACATCAAACGAGCACAAGCCGATGGGGCAGCAATGATCAGTAAAGCCAAAGTCGTCGGCATCTTACATGATGAGCAAGGCATCATCAATGGGGTAGAAGTGGAGGATCAACTGACAAACGAGCGCTTTGAGGTTCACGCCAAAGTCGTGATCAACACGACAGGCCCTTGGTCAGACATCGTTCGTCAATTAGACAAGAATGATGAGTTGCCGCCACAAATGCGTCCGACGAAAGGTGTCCATTTAGTGGTCGATCGGGAAAAACTAAAAGTGCCGCAACCAACCTATTTTGATACTGGGAAAAATGATGGTCGGATGGTTTTCGTGGTACCAAGAGAAAATAAGACCTATTTTGGCACAACCGATACGGATTATACAGGCGATTTCGCCCATCCAACGGTCACGCAAGAAGATGTTGATTATCTACTGACCATCGTGAATGAACGCTTCCCTCACGCTCAGATCACCCTTGATGATATCGAAGCGAGCTGGGCAGGATTGCGTCCGTTGATTGTGAATAATGGCGGGTCTGATTACAATGGCGGCGGTAAAGGCAAACTATCGGATGAAAGCTTTGAGCAGATCGTTGAAAGCGTCAAAGAGTATCTTGAAGATGAGCGGCAGCGACCAGTCGTAGAAAAAGCCGTAAAACAAGCACAAGAACGAGTAGAAGCCAGCAAAGTGGATCCATCGCAAGTTTCTCGCGGCAGCAGTTTGGAACGCTCAAAAGACGGACTATTGACGTTGGCAGGGGGAAAAATCACCGATTATCGCTTGATGGCGGAAGGAGCAGTCAAACGGATCAATGAATTGCTCCAAGAAAGCGGTGCATCCTTCGAGTTGGTGGATTCAACCACGTACCCAGTTTCTGGTGGTGAGCTTGATGCAGCCAATGTAGAGGAAGAATTAGCGAAGCTGGCTGACCAAGCGCAAGCCGCTGGATTCGATGAAGCCGCTGCGACGTATTTGGCTCATCTTTATGGGTCGAATCTTCCCCAAGTGTTGAACTACAAGACGAAGTTTGAGGGCTTAGATGAAAAAGAAAGTACGGCCTTGAACTATTCCTTGCATGAAGAAATGGTTCTGACGCCTGTCGATTATCTATTGCGTCGGACCAACCATATCCTATTTATGCGAGACACCTTAGATGAAGTCAAAGCCGGTGTCGTTGCAGCTATGACCGACTTCTTTGGCTGGAGCGAGGAAGAAAAAGCAGCCCAGGTAGCAGAATTGAACCAAGTGATCGCAGAATCAGATTTAACAGCCTTAAAAGGAGGAAAAAAAGATGAATGAAACAACCCAGATCTTTAGTGAATTTCTAGGAACGGCTATTTTGGTTTTGTTAGGGGATGGTGTGTGTGCGGCAGTCAATCTGAAAAAGAGTAAAGCAGAAGCCTCTGGCTGGATCGTGATCGCAATGGGCTGGGCGACAGCGGTAACGATTGCCGTTTACGTTTCAGGGTACATGGGACCTGCTCACTTGAATCCAGCCGTTACATTAGGCATGGCGATGACGGGGAATTTTTCTTGGAGCTTGGCTGTACCGTTTATGCTGGCACAAATTGCTGGTGCGATCGTAGGGGCGATCCTCGTTTGGCTCAACTACTTGCCATTATGGGATGAAACAAAAGACCAAGGCGCGATTTTAGGTACCTTTGCAACAGGGCCTGCAGTTCGTAATTTAGTATCGAATACCATCACTGAAGTGATTGGTACCTTTGTCTTAGTCTTTGGCTTATTGGCTTTTGGTGCCAATACCTTTACGGATGGATTAAATCCCATCGTCGTTGGGATCTTGATCTTAGCGATCGGGCTGTCGCTTGGTGGACCAACAGGCTATGCCATCAATCCGGCACGGGACTTAGGACCACGGATCGCTCACCAAATCTTGCCAATCAAAAACAAAGGGACTTCCGATTGGGGCTATGCGTTAGTACCAATCATCGGTCCAATGATCGGGGCAGCGATCGCTGCTGGTTTGTTTATGATGTTGCCATTATAAACGATGTTATTTTAAGGATGATGCCTATTGGTATCATCCTTTTTTAATCTTTAGCGATTGTCATTGAATTTGCTAAAAAAACATGGTTAAATGAAAAAGCTGAAACAGAAAGAAGGAAGGAGCTTTTACTTGAAAAAAATTCTGCGCTTTTTCATGTGGGTGGCGATGGTCCTGATCGGACTCTTAGCTGCCGTTTTTCTGGCTTTTCAACTCTCCCCACGACCGGGGGCTTTTTTGATCGGTCATCTGTTTAACCAAGAAGTGACCATCAAGGATGAGGCAGCTTATCAAAAAAGTTTGCCGAATGTGACGGTCAAACAGGACTTGACGTATCAATCGGATTATCAACGTAGTACCTTTGATCTATATTATCCCAAAGAGGCACAAGAAGGCCCTGTTCCAGTCATTTTTTGGGTCCATGGGGGCGGCTATGTCGGCGGAGACAAAGAAGGGGTCAAAGAGTTTGCGACCTATGTCGTCGATGAAACCAAAGCTGCTGTGATTTCGATTAATTATGAATGGGCACCAAGTCTGCATTATCCTGGACAGGTCAAACAATTAGCCCAAGCGGTAGACTCGATCAAAGCAGATGCCCAAGCATACCCCATGCTGGATTTCGATCAACTCTTCTTCGGCGGGGATTCTGCAGGAGCCCAAATCGCTGGGCAATATGTGGCGCTGCAAACCAATCCAGCGTATGCGAAGGAAATGTCCTTTGATCAAGATATTCCTGCATCGGCCCTGAAAGGGTTTATTTCCTATTGCGGACCGCTTGATTTGAAGCAGATCGCTGGGACTTCTTCAGATGATCGCTTTATGAAATTCTTTGTCAAAACGGTGGCTTGGTCGTTATTAGGAAAAAAAGAATGGCAAGATAGTCCCCAACTGCAGGAAATTTCACTGGTGGATAAATTGACGGCTGATTTTCCACCAACGTATATCACGGATGGCAATGCCTATTCCTTTGAAGACCAAGGCATTGCCTTTGCCAACCAGCTGCAAGCTCTTGATATTCCCGTGACGAGTCGCTTTTACAAAGGGGATTCGGAAACGGTGACCCACGAATACCAATTTGATTATAGCTTGCCCCAAGCACAGGCCTGTTTGACAGAAACGTTGACCTTTATCAAAGACCAGTTGGCTCACTAAAAAACACCTTGTTTCTCACCCTCAATTGGCGAGAAACAAGGTGTTTTTTTGTCAGCAGATCAATCAAGTCCGATGAAGTAGTCATCGTCTTTCATCGCTTCCACGGAACCAAGCAGATACCCGTTCCCAACTTGTGAGAAGAAGTCGTGGTTGCTGGTACCAGTTGAAATACCGTTCATGACGATTGGATTGACATCGTTGGCGGTATCTGGGAAAAGCGGGTCTTGACCTAGATTCATCAAAGCCTTATTGGCATTGTAACGCAAGAAGGTTTTGACTTCTTCGGTCCAGCCGATCTCATCGTATAATTCTTCGGTATAACGCTCTTCATTTTCATACAACTCATACAACAAATCGTACATCCAGTCTTTCAGCTTTTGCTGTTCGTCTTCTGGTAATTCGTTGAAACCTAATTGGAATTTGTAGCCGATATACGTGCCGTGAACGGATTCGTCACGAATGATCAATTTGATGATCTCCGCTACGTTCGCTAGTTTGTTATTGCCTAAGTAGTAAAGGGGTGTATAGAAACCTGAATAGAATAAGAAGGTCTCTAGAAATACACTGGCGATTTTTTTCTCTAGCGGTGTGCCATTTTTGTAGATCTCATTGATTCGTTCGGCTTTCTTTTGCAAATATGGATTGGTGTTGGTCCATTCAAAAATATCAGCGATCTCCGCTTTTGTATTCAGGGTGCTGAAAATCGATGAATAGCTTTTTGCATGGACAGATTCCATAAATTGGATGTTGTTCAAGACCGCTTCTTCGTGTGGGGTGCGGACATCTTTACGCAGTTGATCCATACCGCTTTCTGATTGAACGGTATCTAATAAAGTCAAGCCGCCAAAGACGTAGCCCACCGTTGTTTTTTCTAATGGAGATAGCGTCCGCCAGTCATCAAGGTCATTTGATAAAGGGATCCGCGTATCTAACCAGAATTGTTCTGTTAATTTTTCCCAAGTGGATTTATCGATGATATCTTCGATCTCATTCCAGTTGATTGCTTCATAGTAAGTCTTACCCATAGTCGGTTCCTCCAATAATCGTATCAAGACAACAGCCGACCCGCTGTCAAGAAAGAGCAGGGGCAGGCGGTTGGTTCGTTTTCAGGCAAAAGTTGGATTAGATGACGCAGCTTTCACATTGGTTGCTGCCGATCTCTTCTGCATCATCTGTAAAGGTCCGTACATAGTAGATCGATTTGATGCCTTTGTGGAAAGCGTAGTGACGCAAAATGTTCAAATCACGGGTGGTTTGTTTTGTCGTTTCTTTCCATTCGTAAAGACCTTCTGGAATATCTGACCGCATAAACAAGGTCATACTCATACCTTGATCGACGTGTTTTTGAGCAGTTGCGTAAACATCGATCACTTTGCGCATATCCATATCGTAGGCTGATTTGTAGTAGCCGATCGTCTCATTGCTCAAGTAAGGTGCTGGATAGTAGATCTTGCCGATTTTCTTTTCTTGGCGTTCTTCGATCATCCGTGTGATTGGGTGGATGCTGGCACTCGTATCATTGATATAAGAGATCGAACCATTTGGTGCAACGGCTAGGCGGTTTTGGTGATACAAGCCGGTTTCTTTGACGGTTTGTGCCAAGGCTGCCCAATCTTCACCAGTTGGTAAAAAGACGCCTTCGAACAATGCTTTGACTTTTTCCGATTTTGGTTGGTAGTCACCTTGGATATAATCGGTGAAGTAGCTGCCGTCTGCATACGCTGATTTTTCAAAGTTATGGAAAACTTCGCCTTTTTCTTTGGCGATGGCATTGCTTTCAACCAATGTCCAATAGTTCAACAACATGAAATAAAGATCAGTAAATTCAAGGGATTCTGGTGAACCATATTCCATTTGATTTTTTGCAAAATAGGTATGCAAGCCCATTGCGCCTAAACCGATCGTGTGGTTCAAGGCATTCCCATTTTGGATCGATGGTACTACGTCAATGTCAGACGCATCAGTAACAAAGGTCAAGGCACGAGTCATTGCTCGAACAGATTTCCCAAAGTCAGGGCTGTCCATCAAGTTCACGATATTGGTGGAACCTAAGTTACAGCTGATATCTGTTCCTAAAACTTCGTATTCTTGTTTGCCGTTGATCTCAGATGGTGCTTGGACTTGAAGGATCTCGGAACAAAGATTACTCATGATGATCTTGCCATCAATTGGGTTGCTGCGGTTTGCTGTATCGATATTGATGATATAAGGATAACCAGATTCTTGCTGCAATTTAGAAATTTCGTTTTCTAGATCACGGGCTCTGATTTTGGTTTTGCGAATCCGTGGGTTCATGACTAAGTTGTCGTATTCCTTGGTGATATCGACATAAGAGAAGGGCACGCCATATTCTTTTTCGACACTGTAGGGACTAAAGAGATACATCTCTTCATTTTTGCGCGTCAATTCGTAGAATTTGTCAGGTACGATCACGCCTAATGATAAGGTTTTGACACGGATTTTTTCATCCGCATTTTCTTTTTTCGCTGATAAAAAGCTGATGATGTCTGGGTGGAAGACGTTCAAGTAGACCACGCCAGCCCCTTGCCGTTGACCCAATTGGTTTGAGTAGCTGAAGCTATCTTCAAACAATTTCATTACAGGCATCACACCACTTGCTGCCCCTTCGTAGCCTTTGATAGGCGCGCCGGCTTCCCGCAAGTTTGATAACGTGATCCCGACACCGCCACCGATTCGTGAAAGTTGCAGCGCGGAGTTGATCCCACGACCGATCGCGTTCATGTCATCAGTGATTTGGATCAAGAAACAAGAAACCAACTCACCGCGACGTTTGCGTCCTGCATTCAAGAAAGAAGGGGTTGCTGGTTGGTAACGTTGGTAGATCATTTCATCTGCCAAGCTCATTGCTAACTCTTCATTGCCATCCGCAAAGTAAAGGGCGTTGAAAGCCACCCGATCTTCGTAACGTTCTAGATACGCGGTACCATCATTCGTTTTTAATGCGTATTGTGAATAAAACTTGTAAGCAGCCATAAATGATTTGAAAGTAAAGTGTTGCTCATCTAAGAATTGATACAATTGCTCAATAAAGGCAGGGCGATACTTTTTGATAAATTCTTCTTCTAAATAATCATTTTCAATCAAATAATTGATTTTGTCCATTGCAGTCGCAAAGGTTAAGGTATTTGGTTCAACGTTTTCTTTAAAGAATGCCGCTAAGGCTTCTTTGTCTTTATTTAATGGAATTTGACCATCTACTGGACGGTTGATCTCATTATTCAATTTGAAATAACTGACATCTTTGATTTCTTTCAAGCTCATAAATGGCTAACCTCTTTTCTTGTTTTGTTCGTATAAAAAAGGACTTGCGGTCTGGACGACTGACAAATCCCTCAAAAGCATCACATTGAGAAAAATCTTAGCTCGCTAATTGACGTAGTTGATCTGGACGGAAACCGATGATCGTTTGCGCATCAGAGGTAATGACTGGCACACTTTGGAATCCTTGTTCTTTCAAAAATTCTAATGCTTCAGGCTCATTATCAATATTGATTTCTTCAAATGCAATCTGATTTTCACTTAAAAAGCGTTTCGCCATTTTACATTGCATGCAGTTGTTTTTCGAAAATAGTTTGATATTCATAATTGTTTCCTCCGAGTTGTAATAGTTATAAACCTAGTATAAATAAGTCTCGGAGAAAGTCAACGAAAAAACACTATATCTTGTGCTTGTGAATTCGGCATACACAATTTATAGTGTTTCTGTGTTTTTTATGCAAGGGAAAAAAGCGGAAAATACTTAGAATTACAAGGTTTTTGCGTAATTAATACAGGGGATATGCAATCAAAATGAGTAAAAAAAATCCGCATTGTGAAGGAAGATTCAAAGTGAGACCCAAAACAGATTGACTTCTTATGGAAATGGCTCTATTATAATGATAATCATTCTCAATTAAAGTAGGTTAATTATAACAACACTTCACAAAAGGAGTAAGAAGCAATGAAAATGGCGCAAACTCGGGCTTCTGGAACATACAAAATCGACTCGTTGACAACCACCAAAGAAATCACGGCTCATTTAAATGATCTTGGTATTCGCACGGGCGTTGAAATCGTTGTGGTACAAAAAGATCGCAAAGGCGGCATCATTTTACACCAAGGAACGCGGATCGCTTTAGATGAACGGGTCATGGAACAAATCGATGTCACAGAAACCCAGCAGCAAACCATCATTACCTCTTTGGATCAGCTGCAAGTCGGTGAAAGCGGGAAGGTCAATCAGATCGCCGCCAAAGGTGCGGTGCGCCGTCGATTGATGGATATGGGGCTTACGAAAAACGTCCATTTGGAAGTGGTGAAGCTGGCTCCTTTGGGTGATCCGATGGAGATTCGGCTCCGCGGCTATGAATTGTCTTTGAGAAAGCAAGAAGCAGCGTTGGTTTTTGTCGAAAAAGGAGTCGAAGCGTAATGACCTATCACTTTGCATTAGCAGGAAATCCCAATAGCGGGAAAACGAGTACCTTCAATCAATTGACCGGTGCCAAACAAACAGTGGGGAATTGGCCAGGCGTTACCGTGGAACGAAAAGCGGGGCGACTGCGAAAAGACCGACAAGTATTGATCCAAGATCTACCAGGGATCTATTCCTTGTCGCCGTACACACCAGAAGAACTGATTTCTCGCAATTATTTGATGGAAGCATCATTGGATGCGGTGATCAATATTATCGATGGAACCAACCTGGAGCGCAACCTGTATCTAACATTGCAATTATTAGAAATGAATGTCCCGACTGTGGCAGCCATCAACATGATCGACCTATTAAAGAAAAAAGGCTTGCAGATCAATTTCGAAAAGCTGGCTTACGGTCTAGGGGTTCCCGTAGTAGGGATCAGTGCTTTGAAGCAACGCGGCTTAACCAAAATGATCGAGGCAGCGAAGCATGTAGCCAATACACAACCGCTTCCTCCCCGCTACGATGCTCGTCTAGAAGCTGGCTTGACCGAGATCATGGCGATTTTGCCAGAGACGATCCCTCAGCAGCAAAAACGCTGGTTTGCCATAAAACTCTTTGAAAAAGATGAAGCGATTCAGACGATGTGTAAACTGACTGATTCCCAGCAGGCAGTCCTTCAGGAGACGATTTCGATTTTAGAGCTGATCTTTAAAGACAGCAGTGACGCCATTCTCGTCAATGAGCGCTATGGCTTCATTGAAGAATTGTTGGCGCTGGCAGTCATCAAGGAAACAGATCAGCACTTAGCCTTCAGCGACAAAATCGACCGTGTGTTGACCCATCGCGTATTGGCACTACCGATTTTTGCCTTCATTATGTGGGGAATCTACTATTTATCGATTCAGACGATTGGTACGATTGGTACTGATTGGGTCAATGATGTATTATTTGGCAGCTGGATTCCCGAAACAGCAGCGCACTGGCTAGAACAGCTGCAAGTCGCCCAGTGGCTGCAAGAACTGATTTTAGACGGCATCGTGGCTGGTGTCGGTGCGGTCTTAGGCTTTTTGCCGCAGATCTTCGTGCTGTTTTTTTGTTTGGCTATCTTGGAGGACTGCGGATACATGGCACGGGTGGCATTTGTCATGGACCGCCTGTTTCGCAAGTTTGGTCTATCTGGCAAGTCATTTATCCCCATGTTGATCGCTACCGGTTGTGGGGTGCCCGGCGTGATGGCAAGCCGAACGATTGAAAATGAAAAGGATCGTCGGTTGACGGTGATGGTCACGACCTTCATGCCATGTTCTGCCAAATTGCCGATCATCGCATTGATTTCAGGAGCCTTTTTCCCTCAGTATAGTTGGGTCGCCCCATCGGCCTATTTTGTCGGCATGGGTGCTGTGATTTTTTCAGGGATCGTCTTGAAAAAAACACCGCTGTTTGCAGGTGATCTGGCACCATTTATTATGGAACTGCCAGCGTATCACTTGCCGCAGCTCACAACGATTTTGAAAAGTGCCTGTGATCGAGCCATTGCTTTTGTGAAAAAAGCCGGGACGATAATTTTTGTGGCTTGTATCTTTGTCTGGTTTACCTCCAGCTACAGCTTTGCCTTGCAGCGGGTCACAGAAGACCAAAGCATTTTGGCCTTTTTCGGACGATTTTTGGCGCCGCTTTTTGCTCCCCTAGGCTGGGGAACCTGGCGAGGCGCCGTGGCGACGATCACTGGCCTGGTCGCCAAAGAAAATGTGATCGGCACCTTTGGGATCCTTTACGGACAAACCGGGGAGTTGTCAGAAAGTGGGACGGAGATTTGGCAAGTGTTGCGCGGCGATTACACTGCTGTGGCGGCATACTCTTTTCTCGTCTTTAATTTACTATGTGCCCCTTGTTTTGCTGCTATCGGTGCGATCCACCGTGAAATGGGGGACAGCAAGTGGACATGGTTAGCCATCGGCTATCAATGTGGCTTGGCGTACTGCGCTAGTTTGTTGGTCTACCAATTCGGGCACGTCATCTTTGAAGGCGGACACCTCACGCTGGGTGTTTTCGCGGCAATCCTCATTGCTGGGCTATTGGTATTTGCTCTGTTGAAGAAACCATTCCGCGGGAGTGCACCCTTGATCCAAGTCGTAGGAGGCGAAAAATGATTGCTACAATAATTCTAAGCGGCCTGATTTTTGGCTATGGCACCCGTGTAGTGTACCGCATGGTGAAAAAGGATCATTGTTCTGATTGTCATAGCAGTTGTCCCGTGAAGCATGAGGAAGCAAAGTAGAAAATAGCTTCAGGAAGCAAAAATTTATGAGGTCAGAGCTGCTATAGAAAAGAATAAAAGAAGCGAATAAAACAACTCAGAAGCGAATAAAACAGTTCGATCACGATCGGGCTGTTTTTTTATTCTTTACAAAACGACCTATTAAAGGAATCTCAAATATAGTATAATTATTTAATGAAAAGATATTATTTAGTGGGGGGTCGCAGGAAAGGGAGCAGGGAACCTCGTTAGAACGTAAACGAAGATAGGTTTTTGATAAAGCAGAGTGAAAGGGTGAGGGCATGAGACAACAACGAAGACGGGAGCGTCAGAAACACCAGCGGATCATTGTGGGGTTAAGTACAGCGTTGCTGGCAATCATACTTGGAGTGATTTATCTAGTGATTCAAGTGACAAGCATCCCCGAACAGCGTCATACAGCAGAAACGACAAAGGCAACAAAGCCAATGCAAGAAACGAGTAGTTCTACCGAAACAAAGCCAGCAGTAAAAACCATCACAGTGACAGCTAGTGGCGATATGCTTTATCATACACCTGTTTATTTAAGCGCTTACGACGGGAAGCGTTATGATTTTGACAATGATTTTGAGCAAGTCAAACCGCTGATTGCATCGGCGGACCTTGCTTTAGGTGATTTTGAAGGAACCATCAATCCTAATAAACCGCTTGGCGGTTTTCCCTTATTCAACGCCCCTATCGATGCTGTTGCCAGTATCAAAGACGCGGGCTTTGATGTGATTGATCTTGCCCATAACCATATTTTAGATACAGGGATCGAAGGAATCAAAACAACGGCGGCTGCTTTTCACGACCAAGGCTTGGCAACGATTGGTGTCACGGTCGACAATAGCGGAATCCTGGTCAAAGAAGTCAACGGGATCAAAGTTGCTCTCTTGGCCTATGCCTATGGCTTCAATGGCCTTGAAGAAAGCTTAACTCAAGCAGAGTATGACACCTATTTGAAAGACTTGTCGTTAGATAAAGTGGAAGCAGAGATCAAAGAAGCGGAAAGCTTGGCGGATATCACCATCGTGATGCCTCAGTCTGGTGTCGAGTATTCTTTAGAACCAACGGAAGAACAACAAACTGTTTATCGGAAGATGATCGATTTTGGTGCTGATATTATCTTCGGCGGCCATCCGCATGTAGCAGAACCAACCGAAATCATCGAAAAGGACGGTGAAAAGAAATTTATCATTTATTCAATGGGAAACTTATTGTCGAATCAACGTTATGAAACCGTCAATAACAACTATTGGACCGAACGAGGCGTCATCCCAGAAGTTGAAATCTCCAAAGAAGGGCAGCGGACCTATTTAAGCAAGATTGCCATGCATCCGACTTGGGTGTCCAAAGAACCGATCCCTGATCGTACCTATTATGATCCAGAATACGGCGTCTTGCAGGCCTTTGATTTTCAAGTCTACCTTGCCGAAGATTATCTGCCAGATGGGCAATATGCCAAAAATATCCCTGAAGAAAAGCGCCAGCGGATCGAAACCGCCTACCATGAAATGCTGGAGCTGTTGGATTTGAAGTGGGAGTAGTGAGGACAAGAAAGCAATCTGGCTAACAGGTTGCTTTTTTATTGGCTTTCGAAGAGTATGAACCATGAAATGAAAGTCAATCTATTTTTTTAAAACATGACACCAGATCACCATTTATGAACAAAAAATGACACCTCAAGCTGATAAAAATAAGTAATAATGTCAACATAAAGTATTCAGAAATCATTTCCAACTCATTTCTGAATAAATAAGAAAGGAAAGTAGGGTGTATCATGAGAATTATCATATTGACGAAAAATATATCATATGAGATTGATTTGCAGCGGGAGCTGCAGATTTTGAGCCATGAAGTGTTCGTGGGCAGAAGTACCGAAGAGGAGGAATGGTTGATAGAAAGTGCCAAGTTATTTGACTGTTTATTTGTCAGTGAAACAATTGCTGATCCAGAATTTTTATTGCTCAATCAGACATTGGCTCCTTATTATCAACAGCGGATCGTTCGAATCTTGCCAGGGAATGACGAACAAGAAATGATACTGGAAAAAGCGGAAAATGCGACCTATCTTAATCGGTCATTTGTCGAGTTGAGAGAATTTTTGGCGGCTTTGCCACCAAATACTCGCAAGTTAGAAAAGGCATCAGTAACGAAGGAATCGTTCCCTAAATTTCTTAGTCTGCAAGAACAGATCTTTTTCAATAATCTAGCAGAAGAGCAATTTATCAACCGAGAGGACCTTTGCTGGAAAATTTGGGGCAACGGCGGCACGAATTCCCGAAAATCGCAGCTATCGATTTTGGCGAAACGAATCAATGAGAAATTAGATGAATACGACTATACTGAAAAACGCGTCCGTACAGCTTGGGGCAAAGGATATATCTTGCAATAAAAAAGCTAAAAATGGGTTTAACTTTTTATGTCTGACAAATAGGCCTTCAGGTAAATTTGCCTATCTTGTAGAAACGACTCTGTTTTCAAAGCGAGTCGTTTTTTATATAAGTATATTAGCAATAAATGAAGAAGGTTATGGAAAAATATGATAATGCTTTTTTTTAGTGATAAAATAGAGATAATCAGTAATGGAAAGAAATATTGCGTAAATGAAAAAAGCATTTGTAGAAAATTGATGGAATACCTTTTGGAGGAGGAAATATCGTGAAGCAGGTTGAATGTGTGCTATTTGATTTAGATGGAACTTTATTGGATTCAAAAGAATGTAGTGTGAAGGCGACAAAAGCAGCTTTTAAAGAGATGGGACTCAAAGTACCCAGTGAAGTAGTCATTGAACATTATATGGGGATACCGATCGAAGAATCATTTTTTAAAATGTCTGAACAGCCATTAGATCAAGAAACCGCAACGGAATTGATTCGGATTTTCCGAGCCTATTACCAAACCTATGAAGAAAGTACCTTGAAAGTATTTCCAGAAATTCCCCATGTCTTAGAAATCTTAAACAAACGAAAGGTACCTTGTTTCGTCGTTTCAAGTAAGAAGACAGCGGTTGTCAAACGAAACCTAGCTGCTCAGGACCTTGTGGCGTTCTTTGAAGAAATCATCGGCTCTGATGCGGTGACCCACTACAAACCTCATCCCGAAGGAATCAATAAAGTCGTGGCACACTATCAATTTGACCCGATAAAGACGATCATGGTAGGAGATGCTATTTTTGATATCCAAATGGGAAAAGCCGCGGGTGTCAAAACGATCGCCGTTACGTGGGGCAGCCACGATCCGAAAAAGCTTTCTGAAGAAAACCCAGATGCTTTGGTAGACGCGCCACGTGAGATTTTAGATTTTCTATATGCATGATCCTTTTTTGTGCTCACAGTGTAAGAGGACGTTTTAGCCTCGCTTATATCTTGGCATGATCGAAAAAGAAAGGACAGATTGTCCTTTTACAAAATGTAAATTGAGAACTTTGACCAATGATCGAAACCAGCGATCATTGGTTTTTTGTGCTGTCGTGAGAATGAAGGCGCCACAGCATTGGTTAAAAGCATTCATTTCCATTCGTTCTTTTGGTTGATCGTGTAATCATCGGAAAATCACTGCAAATAATTTCCTTTTGATCTTTCTTCTTAGATAAAGCAATGCGGGTACGCTGGATTTTTCTCTCTTATTCCTCTGCTAGAGCAAAAAGGAATTATAAGCTTGGAGCAACAAAAAACTATAATGAGAGTAACTGATTTCCTTAGATCATGCATTGGAGGTGAGCGCAGAACGGGATGCCACCCAAGGATTTCATGTGATTTGAAATACTAGAAGATAAAGCCTTTGTTTTATGTGAAGGGATGTAGGGGCGATTAACGAAGAAGGAAATCATTACGATTAAATGAGGGATCAATGCTATCATTGAAGAAAAGCCATGGATGGAAAGGAGTGATTCTGTGTTATCAGAAAAAATAAATGACCCGAAGGATTATCTGTCTTATTCAAAGGAAGTATTGTTAAGCGCTGGGGTACTGACAGCCTATCCGAAACTTTTTACTTATTATCAGGAACTTTGTGTTGACTTCGAAGACATTTACTATGATCGAGCAAAGAACTTATTTGATACCTTTCGAGCGCTTCTGGCTGTGGACGCACAGATCCAAATTCTACTGGAACTTGTGACCAATACCAAAACTGACCTATGTCAAGAGCTGGGGATGAAGGAAGAGGAAATTATCAGTATGATCAAGCATGACAAACGGTACTATTATCGCGAGCTTACGGGTCATGCAACTAACCAACTACCTAAATGGGGGTTGATTTATTTAAGTGAAGAGTAAGCTACGCAAAGGATAAGTCACCTTAAAAGTGATCAAATGAAAGCCATTTGACGATCATCAAAGATAAAGGGCATCGAGAAAAAAGGAGAGCGTGTTTATGTATGAGTCAGTAAAATAGTCTAGCGAGGTTATCTTGTGATTTGTTATACTAATAGCAAGCGGCTGATGGTGACATCTTGGATTCAGCAAATATGTTCATGTGAGCGCTTTATTGATTGGGTTAGGAAAGAGGGAATGAAATGACGAAGAAAATTGTCTTTTTAGATGTAGATGGAACATTGTGCGATGATGCGGGAAACGTACCTGAAAGTGCTCGCCAAGCGATCACAGCGGCACATAAGAAGGGGCATGAATTTTTCTTGTGTACGGGTCGTTCAAAAGCCGAAATCACAGAAGATGTACTGGCACTGCCTTTAAGTGGAATGATTGGTGCCGGCGGCGGTTATTGCGAGGTGCACGATGAGGTGATTTTGCACAAAGTTTTTGAAAAGGAAGCCTTATTAAGACTGATCGATTTCTTAAAAGCAAACCAAATCGAGTATTACTTGGAATCGAATCAAGGATTATTTGCAAGTACCAATTTACGAAATCGGTTGATTGAGATCGTCTTAGCAGGTGAGCCTGTTGAAAGTGAAGCAGGAAAACAACGTGTTCAAACTATTCAGTGGTTCCTTGATTTATTGATCGAGGACGAAGCGAAAATCGATTACGATGACGTGAACAAAGTTTCCTTCATCAATCATTCCATTCCTTATGAACAGGTCCATGACCAATACCACGAACAATTCCAAATGATTCGCAGTACAGTTCCTGTTTTTGGCAAAGACAGTGGCGAGATCGGCATCAAGAATATCCACAAGAAAACAGCCATCGATTTTCTCTTGAACCATCTAGGGATCGATAACAAAGATACCTTGGCGTTTGGTGACGGCCATAATGATGTCGAAATGTTTGAAGCCGTTGCGACAGGAATTGCGATGGGCAATGCCTGTGAACAGCTATTGGCAGTAGCTGACGAGGTGACGGCTCGACCAGAAGACGGCGGGATTGCGCAAGCACTCCAAAAGCACGGTTTGGTGTAACCACTAGGAAGCAGATGTCTGCACAATCCTTTTGTTTTCTAGAGGGATTGATCAGGAGTTGCGCGACGTTGTTAAAGTGACCTGTAAAACCAACGATTGACAAGGAGGCTGAGTTAAAATGAAGGAAACGACTTTTCTTTGTTATCTTGAACAAGCATTGAAAAACCTGAAGGCGACAGAAGCCTTGCGTTTTAATATCGAAGGCGAAGTCAAGCGGCTGATGAAGGTGTACAGTGAAGCAGAAATTTGTGAGAAAGTAAAAGAGGAACCCTTTAAAAAGTAAGAACATTTTCTTATCAAACACAGCAAATAGAACAAACACCCAACCTTGTGAAAGGCACAAAAGCGATCAATGCTTCTTTTCAGGGAGGGATACTCAGGTAACTAGTTGTTGTATCAAAAAAGACTGATTTCAATTGAATCAGTCTTTTTCGTTTTTCTCAAGCAGTCAGATAAGCCACTAAAATAGCAAACAGGTCGAACAAGACATGTGTGCCCCAACTAGTCAGGATCGAGTTGCTCTTGATGGCAGCTTGGTTAAATAGCAAGCGCGCCACCCCTTGAATGAAAAGAATATGGACCAAGGTATGGAAAACATTGCCGTTGTCATAAGTGCTGTAATGAACCAAGCCAAAGATGATCGGGAAAGGATGCTGGCAACTGGCAAGGTACATTTACTAGAAAAGATCGCTAAAAAGAAGATGGAAAAGAGTTCTTCTCCAAGTAATATGATTGGAATAACTAGCAGAGTCAACCATTGAAAGCCTTCGTTCACTGGATTTCCGTGAAGATCCCACTTTAGTCCGTATTGCAATACGAGAGAAACGAGGAAGCTGATCAGGATGTTTAAAAGAAAATATTTGCTGATCGTCTTCACTGGTGCGATGGGTTTTCCGAAGAGCTGCTTGACTGCTTCTTTACCGTAAACCAGCCGTAATGCCCAATAGCTGGCAATCGATAATGAGAAGATGCTGACGATGGCAGGGGCATACAAAAGACCGACCAAACCGATACCTGCGAGGACTGTTCCTAGTAAAGCGTTGTTCCATGAGATTTGTTTTCCTATAAGTTTGTTCATTTACTTTTCTCTCCTTATTAAGCTATAGAGCATGTACTATTTAGCTGTTTTCTCTGATTCTTCTGCAGTGTGCTTTTTGTGCCGCAACATAAGCGATAAGTACGACAATGAATGTTTTGGTTAATTTTCGTTATTATCGCTTCATTTGCGCCAATTCTTTGTACGGTACAAAGGATAGAGTAATCGATAACGAGTTTCTGAAACAAGATAGTCGTATATTCCGGACTTTTTTATGGTTGAGCAACTAAGTGATGGAGGATGCACAAGAACTAAATTACTTCATTAAGAAAGGAAAACTGACTTCCAGATTCGATGGAATAATCGTCAACAAAGAAACGACATCGTTATGTTCTCTTGAAATCGACTAAAAATTCCAGAATATTTCGAAAAATACCATTGCTTATTTATGGCAAAACCATTAGTATTATTAGAAAAACTGATGGTGAATCGATGATAAAGCGTGACTTTAGCAGTGAGAAAGCCGAATCAGTGGCATGAAATAGGAGTGATAAGTGTGGAAGAGTTATGGAATGTATTAAAACCAGCCGAACAAGTCGAACTGAAATTAAGAAAATTGTATACGCAGCATCATTTTTCACCTTATCACTCGAACAATTTTGAAGAGTATCGCAACTATCAGCAAAATGATCAGTTCTTGCGTGGTTCTTCCATCATCACGTTTACAGGCACGGATGGCAGGACGATGGCGCTAAAACCCGATGTCACCTTGTCGATTGCCAAAAATACACCTTCTGGAGAAGCGCGCAGAGTGTATTATGTGGAGGATGTCTATCGACAGGATCGTCAAGCAGGGGAATACCAAAAGATCGATCAAATCGGTTTGGAGCTCATTGACCAAATCACATGGGAAGATCAACTGGAGGTTGTAAAACTGGCTTGGGAAAGTTTGGCTCAGGTGGGAAAAGGGACCTTGGATCTGTCTCATATGGGGATTTTGGATGGCATCTGCCAACGCTTCCCCGAAGCGGATCGACAAAAGGTACTGCACTGCCTGCGGGACAAGAGTTCCCATGACATGGATGCACTGACTGAAAAGGCTGGCTTGTCAGCAACAGAAGCTGAAAAATTGGCGAAACTGGTACGTTTGTCAGGTGATTTTGAAACTAAGTATCAAAAAGCCAAAGAGCTGCTGGCAGAGTATCCCCAAGCACAAGCTGGTTTAGCAGAACTAAAACAACTGTATCAAGCATTGCAAAAAGAACAACTGTCAGCCTCCATTCGGATAAGGCTGGATTTTTCAATTTTAAATGATGCCGATTATTACAGTGGCTTGCTGTTTCAAGGATTCATCGAAGAAGCAAGAGAGACGATTTTATATGGCGGCCGTTATGATCGCTTGATGAGTCGGCAAGGCAAAGAGCAAGCGGCGATCGGGTTTGGTATGAAGCTCAACCATGTAGGGCAAAAGGTGCCGACTGACAACGAAAGTTCAGGCTATTTGAACATTGCGCTACCTAAAGGCCGCATGGGGGATGCCGTATACGATTTATTCACGAAAGCTGGAGTCGCTGCGCAAGGCGTCTTCAAAGACAATCGCCAACTAATTTTTTGTGATGAAGAAAACAAGCTGCGCTTTTTCTTAGTCAAGCCGAGCGATGTGGCGATCTATGTGGAGCACGGAGTGGCGGATATCGGTGTCGTAGGCAAAGATATTTTAATGGAAAGCAAGGCAGAAGTCATCGAATTTCTTGATTTGCATATGGGGGTCTGCCGTTTGGCAGTAGCAGCGCGTACGGATTTCGAGGAAGATTTCTCCCGTCCGCTGCGGGTCTCCACAAAATATCCGCAGATCACCCGCCAGTTTTATCAAGGATTAGGTCGCTCGGTGGAATTGATCCAACTGCATGGATCCATTGAATTGGCTCCTTTATTAGGTCTCTCCGATGTGATCGTTGACATCGTCGAAACGGGGACGACACTAAAAGAAAATGATCTAGAAGTGATCCAAGACATCGCGCCGTCTTCAGCGCGTTTAGTGATCAACCACGCCACGTGGCGTTTCAAGCAAGAACGCATTCAAACAGTGATTGAGAAGGTGAGGGAGCAATTATGAGAATTTTTTCGACCCAAAAAGATACGATCGAAACGATTGTGGCAAGGAAACAGTCGGAAACGAAGGATGTTTCAACCGTTGTCGCCCAAATCATTGCCCGTGTTCAGCAGCAAGGAGATCAGGCGTTGTTTCAATTAATTGAAGAAATCGATCAAGTGACCTTGTCTTCCTTAACCATCAGTCTTGAGGAGGTTGAAACGGCTGTCCAAGCCGTCTCCCCTGAGCTGCTTGAGGTGATGGAACAGGCGAAGGAAAACATTTTGGCATTTCATCAAAAGCAAGTCCAGCAAGGCTTTGTCTTAACGAAGGAAAATGGCGTTGTGATGGGACAGCGGGTCTTGCCACTAGCAAAAGTCGGGGTCTACGTTCCTGGCGGCACAGCAGCTTATCCTAGTACGGTTTTGATGGATGTCCTGCCAGCAAAAATCGCCGGGGTCAAAAAAATCGTTATGATCACACCGACGGACAGCCAAGGAAAAGTTCCAGCTGCTATCTTAGCGGCAGCTTCCGTTGCTGGAGTGGATGAAATCTACAAAGTCGGTGGTGCCCATGGCGTAGCGGCATTGGCTTATGGGACAGAAACGATTCCCAAAGTCGACAAAATCGTGGGGCCAGGAAATATTTATGTCGCCACAGCGAAAAAAATGGTGTACGGCGAAGTTGATATCGATATGATCGCAGGGCCCAGCGATGTGCTGATCATCGCCGATGCCAGCGCAAATCCTCGCTGGCTGGCAGCGGATCTTTTGGCACAAGCCGAGCATGATATCTTAGCGCAAGCCATCTTAGTCACAACAGAAGCAGCCTTGATTGAACAAGTCCAAGTAGAGCTTGACTTGCAGCTGAAGGAACTGCCCCGAAAAGACATTGCTGCTGCAGCGCTTGAATCTAGCGGAAAGCTGATCCTAGTCAAAGATTTGACCGATGCTCTTACCATTGCCAATCAAATCGCCCCAGAACACCTTGAATTAGCAGTGGCAGATCCTTTTGCTTTGTTGGGACAGGTAGAAAATGCGGGCAGTGTCTTTTTAGGACATCATACACCAGAAGTGCTGGGAGATTATTTTGCTGGGCCAAATCATACCCTACCGACGGAAGGGACCGCCCGTTTTTACTCACCGTTATCAGTGGATGATTTTATTAAGAAAAGCAGCTACTTGTATTACCCAGAAGCAGCCATGAAGGCGGCTGGTCCAGCCGTAGCATTGTTCGCAGAAACCGAAGACTTGATCGGCCATGCCCGTTCGATCAATGTACGAAGAGAGGGAGAAAAATGACCTTTTTACATCAAAAGTATCACAAGCTGACTCCTTATACACCAGGGGAACAAGTAGACGAGCAAGCCGTTATTAAACTGAACACCAATGAAAGTCCTTATCCGCCAGCGCCAAGTGTTCAAGCAGCGGTTGCCGATGCCGCCCACAAGCTGAATCGTTACTCGGATATTGCTGCTGAAGTGGTGACAACCCCTCTGGCTGCTTATCTTGGCATTACACCAGCCCAGCTGTTTCTCGGTAATGGCAGTGACGAAGTCTTGTCCTATCTCTTTCAAGGCTTCACGGAAAACGGCATCGCCTTTCCCGATGTGACCTATGGGTTTTATCAAGTGTATAGTGCCTTGTACCAAGTCGCTGCCACCGCTGTTCCGCTGCAAGAAGATTTCTCGATTGCGTTAACGGACTACGATTCGCTCAAAGGGACCGTCATTTTTGCCAATCCCAATGCGCCGACTGGGGTTTATCAAGAACAAAGCGAAATTTGTGCCTTTCTAAAACGGCATCCCGATCGCTTAGTGATTGTCGACGAGGCCTATATCGATTTTGGCGGCACTTCAATGGTTTCTTTGATCGATCAATACCCAAATCTCTTGGTTGTGGGGACGTTTTCGAAATCTCGGCAGCTGGCAGGGGCACGTCTGGGCTTTGCGGTTGCCAATGAAGGACTGATCCAAGACTTGAATCGGTTGAAATTTAGCTTGAATCCTTACAATGTCAATAGTTTGACCCAAGCCGCAGGTGCAGCCGTTTTGCAGGAACAAGCGTATGTCGATGAGAAGATCCAAGCAACGATCCAGGTGCGTGAGTGGAGCAAGCAAGCCCTAGCGAAGCTCGGCTTTGAGCAGACCGACAGCCAAGGAAATTTTTTGTTTGCAAGGCACCCTGCGATTGCTGGTGAAGAGTTGTATCAGGCACTGAAAGAGCAGAAAATCTTCGTCCGCTGGTTTAATCAGCCCCGCATCAAAGAGTATTTGCGAATCACGGTAGGAACGAGGGCCCAGATGGAACGATTGATGACGGTGTTAACAACGATCATAGAAGAGGTGAAGGAATGAGAAAAGCAGAAGTTACCCGCAATACGACTGAAACCAAGATCCACCTGCAGTTGACGATCGATGGTACTGGTCAGCAATCAATCAAGACTGGTGTGGGGTTTTTAGACCACATGCTGGAATTATTTGTCCGCCACGGTCGCTTTGATTTGACGTTGGTCTGTGATGGCGATACAGAAGTAGATGCCCATCACACAACAGAAGACGTTGCCATCGCCATTGGCCGAGCGTTTTCAGAAAGTCTTGGGGAGCGACGAGGCATCAAACGCTATGGCAGTATGCTGCTGCCGATGGACGAAGCCTTAGTTATGACAGCGATCGATATCAGCGGTCGCGGCATGGCAGTCGTAGAGTTGGCGATACCGAGCGAAAAAATAGGGCAGCAGTTTGATACGGAATTGGTTGAAGAATTTTTCATTGCTTTTGCCCGTGAATTAGGTGCTACGATCCATCTCCATCAAATCGCTGGCAAAAACAGCCACCACATTGTGGAAGCTTGTTTTAAAGGCTTTGGGCGGGCTTTAGGTGAAGCAGTAGCGATCAATCAAGCAGCCCCAGATGAGATCCCTTCAACCAAAGGGACGATCCAGTGATTCATGAGGGAAAAATGATTACGTATCTTCCACACAGATGGATGAGATAAGGAAAGGGGCGTATTATGTTAGCAATCATCGACTATGGGGTCGGCAATTTGTTCAGCTTGTCTCGTTCGCTGGATTATTTGGGTATTGACTGCCAAATCACGCGTTCACTAGCAGAATTAAAAGCTGCCGACCGCATTCTTTTACCCGGCGTAGGCGCTTTTGGCGATGCCCGCCAAAAGTTGGCAGAGTTGTCGCTGATCGAACCGATCCAAGAATTGGCAGCAGCTGGCAAACCCTTTTTAGGCATTTGTTTAGGGATGCAGCTGTTGTTTGATAGTAGTGAGGAGTTTGGCACACATGCGGGGCTCGGTTTGATTCCAGGACGGATCGTTTCCATGCAAAGCGCCTTTGAAGAAGCCGAACTGAATCTAAAAGTGCCGCAAATTGGTTGGAATCGGCTGACTGTCAGAAAGGAAAGTCCATTAGTCAGCGGGCTAGGGGAACAAGACTTTGTCTACTATGTCCACAGTTATTTTGCTACTGATTGCCAAGAGTATGTCGTGGCAGACAGTGACTATGGTCTGGCGATTCCCGGTATCGTGCAAAAAGACAATGTCTTCGGCACTCAGTTTCACCCAGAAAAAAGCGGGGGTGTCGGGTTGAAGATTTTAAAAGCATTTACGGAGGTGCCGCTATGAAAATTTTTCCAGCAATCGATCTGTTAGATCAAAAAGTGGTCCGTTTGTACCAAGGAGACTATGAGCAAAAAGAAGTGTTTGGGGATGATCCAGTGGCATTTGCTCGTTCATTTGAAGAAGAAGGTGCCAACTATCTGCACCTCGTCGATTTAGATGGTGCCAAAGCTGGCAAACTCCATTACTTTGATGTCGCAAAAAAAATCGTCCAGCAAACCAATCTGTTTGTCGAAGTTGGCGGCGGGATTCGTGAGGAAGAAACGATCCAGCATTGTTTGGCAGCAGGCGTTCATCGGGTGATCCTCGGCACGATTGCCCAGAAAGACCCAGCATTCACAAAAGCGATGCTCAAGAAATACGGTAATAAGATCGCGATTGGGGTCGATGCCAAGGAAGAAAAAGTGGCCGTGGAAGGCTGGCTCGAGAAAACGGCAACAGACGCGTTTACTTTTTGCCAACAATTGGTGGAATGGGGCGCGCAAACGATCATCTTTACCGAAATCTCGCGTGACGGTACAGGAGAAGGAATCAATCTGCCCTTATACGAAAAACTCAATCAATTGGATTGCGACATCGTGGCTTCTGGCGGCGTGTCTTCATTGGCAGATATCAAAGGATTAAAACAGTTGGGCATCTCTGGCGTGATCGTTGGGAAATCCTTATATAACGGCAGTCTCCAATTGGCCGATGTCTTAGCAGCAGGGGAGGCAGAAGCATGATCGCAAAACGAATCATTCCTTGCCTTGATGTGCGAGATGGGCGAGTCGTGAAAGGGGTCAATTTTGCTGGCTTAAAAGATGTCAATGATCCAGTGACTTTGGCGCGCTTTTACAATGAACAAGGCGCCGATGAGCTGGTTTTTTATGACATTACTGCTTCTGCAGAAGAACGCGGCTTATTCACGGACATTTTGCAGCGCGTGGCGTCAGAAGTGTTTATTCCTTTGACGGTGGGGGGCGGCATCAATCAAGTAGCAGATTTTGAACGAGTCTTAAACTGTGGCGCCGACAAAGTCAGCGTCAATTCGGGGGCGCTTCGCAGACCAGAGTTGATTGCAGAAGGCGCGAAACGCTATGGCAGCCAGTGCGTTGTTTTATCCGTTGATGTTCGCCGTGTCGGTGAGAACTGGCATGTTTTTGCCAAAGGCGGACGGGAAGATACAGGCTTAGAAGCATTGGCATGGATTCGCCAAGCTGAGCAGTTAGGTGCTGGTGAACTAGTCATCAACAGCATGGATACCGATGGCGTGAAGCAGGGGTTTGATTTAGACTTGCTGAAAGCTGTCAGCGAAATCACCAAATTACCGATCGTCGCATCGGGTGGTGCTGGCAAAAGTGCCGATTTTATCGAGCTGTTTCAATTGCCAAATATTGAAGCAGGGTTGGCGGCCTCGATTTTTCACTATGGCGAGGTAAAAATCCCTGAGCTGAAAAAACAATTACAGGCCGTCGATATTCCCGTACGAATCGTATAGCGTTGGCGTTTTGATAGGCAATAGAAGGAGTGGATAACATGGTGCAAGTACGATTTGATGAACAAGGATTGGTTCCAGTGATCGTGCAGGATGTGGAAACGAATGAAGTCTTGACCTTGGCTTATATGAACCAAGAAAGTTTGACCTTGACCCTGAAGGACCGATTGATGACCTTTTATTCCCGCAGTCGCCAAGAATTGTGGCGCAAAGGAGAAACCAGCGGCAATTACCAGCATTTAGTATCATTGACCGCAGATTGCGATCAAGATGCCTTAGTCGCCAAAGTAAAAAAAGATGGACCTGCTTGCCATACAGGCACAGAAAGCTGCTTTACAGAGGTGCTTTATGGTACAGAATCCTCTCCGACCATCGATGCGTTGTATGAGCTGATAAAAGGTCGTAAAGATACGCCGCAAGATGGTAGCTATACCAGCTACTTGTTTGAAAAAGGCAGTGAGAAAATCTTAAAAAAAATCGGCGAGGAAGCAACCGAGGTCGTGATTGGGGCGATGAAGGAAGACCGCCAAGAAACCGTTTATGAGATTGCTGATTTGGCGTATCATACATTGGTTTTAATGGCAGAAATGGGGATTGATTTAGCGGCTATTCGCCAAGAGCTTGCCAAGCGTCATGTTGTGGATAAGAAAGTCAAACAAGAACGGATGCAATAACGGTCAGGGTTTTTCAGTAGAAAGAAAGCAACTGACGATAAAAAAGAAGCCCTTCAGTCATTGCTTGAAGGGCTTCGCAACCGTGGCGATAAAGTTGATCTGATGGTTCTTTGAGTGAGCACACAAACTGGCTATTTGTTTTCCAACTCTTCGATCAATTCTTTCATTTCTTTGATTTCTTTTTCCTGTGCGTCAATGATTTTTTCTGCAAGTTCTTTTACTCTTGGATCAGACAAATCGGCATTTTTACTGGTTAGAATCGCAATCGAATGATGGGGAATCATGGCTTTCATCCAGGCCGTATCTCCCACGGCGGTTTGGCTTCTGACCATAAACAGTGAACCAAAAAAGAGTACAACACTGACAACTAAAATTCCGATATTCATTTTCTTGTTGTCATACATCTTCCACATAAATAACAGCATGATGATCGCCATCATCGCGCCCATCATCAGTGCCATAAATAGGCGGGTTTGGCTGAAAAAGATATGATCGAGGGCGTAGACATTGAAATACATCATACAAAACATAATCACCGTCGATACCCCAATCATCACCAAAAATTTCCCGTATTTCTTCATTTCTTTCCTCTCCTTTTTGTTTTTGCTACACGAAATAAAACAATAAAATCAACCAAAAGGGTCAAGAACACCTGCCTTGCTTTTGATTATTTTATTGTTAAGCAAAAAATTTTCTCGTTAAATTAAGTATAGCGGATAAGAAGAGTTTAGAAAAATAATACACTTAAGCAGGTTCCTTTTAGAGATGAGGAAACGATGACCAAGCGTGCATCCTGTCATCCATATAGAGGCAATGCTCGGCTTTTCCTAACAGAAGCCCCCATTTTAAAAGAAGATTGAAAATCAGGGTATTTTAAGCAGTAAATGAAAAAGGACGAAAATACGCCCTTCCTAAAAGAAATCAAACTCGCTTATTTCTTTTTTCTTTTATTCGTTGAATAGATACTAAGCACAAGGGCAAGTCCTATACATAGAATCAACACAAATGTCATTTTTTCCCCTCCTAGTTCTTTGTCCTGAAAAGCGAAAACCATACATTTTTTGTTCCTTCAGTGATTGCTTAATGAGGAAAGAAGGATAAAGCAGACCTCCTTTTATCATCGGTAATGATCGGCAGTAGAAAATACTCGAATGATTTTCCTAATCTATGTACCATGTTACAGTGAAGAAGACAGAGGATGGCGACAGAAACTGTTTTGGTCGTTACTGATTGTGTCGTGAATCAGTACAAGGGACTTTCACATGAACGCAAACGGGTGTTGTCTAAGCGTTGGGCAATTAATTTTCTAGCAATCCCAAGCAAAGGAATTCAAAAATGATGGTTCTTAAGCATTTTTATTTGTTATAATCAACCTAAGAAATGGATGGTGTATAGAATGAATCACAATGATCGCTTGACGCGTTTACGCTATGCTTTGGATATCAAGGATACCGACATGGTGAAAATTTTTGAACTTGGCGGCGCTTCTTTCTCAAAAGAAGAAGTAAGACAATTATTGAAGAAAAAAGATCCTGAGACCTACGAGATTGAGTGTACCAATGAAGCCTTTGAGCGTTTCTTAAATGGTTTGATTCGCTCGCAACGAGGAACAAAGCCAGATGCTGCAGAACCTGTCCTAGAGTTGAACAATGGCAATGTAAATAATTTGATGCTGAAGAAAATAAAAATCGCCCTTTCCCTAACAACAGATGAAATGCTGGACATTTTCGAGCAAGCGGGAGTCAAAGTTTCAAAAGGTGAATTAGGCGCCATTTTACGAAAAGAAGGCCATCGCAATTACAAGCCATGCCTAGACAAATATGCCCGCAACTTTTTAAAAGGATTGACGATCGAGTATCGGGATAACTAGTAAAAAATCAATAATAGGCTGAACTTACAATGGGCCGCCCAAAGAGATGCATGTTATGTGTCTCTTTTTTTGTGTGTAAATTTAAAAAAACAATGTAAATCAGTAATTATAACGCTAACTGGGGCCAAGCTTGGAGCATGAAGGAGCAGGTGAAGTGAGCGATCTGTTTGCTTGAATAACCTGTTTGTTAAAACCTGACAAGTTTGGTCATTTCTGATACAAATGTTGACGTGTTCAGAATGATGAACCATGTAATACTATCAAAATGAACAGGGGTATCCTGTGTCTAAAAGTTGTAATTAACAAGTCGTCACCATCATCAGAAGGGGAAGTTTGTCGATAGGTGAAAGATAGGAAAGCGTATCGTATTTAAACGAATATAAAAGGAGAATGTTATGAAAAGGAAATTTTGGGGCTATTTGTCATTGGTGATCTTGTTAAGTCAGCCTGTGTTGGCACCTTTGGCACAAGTTATGGCTGAGGAACAGGAAACCATTCCATCAAACAAAGAAATAACGACATTAGGAACATTAGAAAAAGTGGAGGAGACTACTGAAACAGTCGATTCTTCTCCTATAGAAGAAATCAACGGTGACACCACAAGTAACTTAGAATCGAAAGAAGTGGTTAATGATGATGAGAAAAGTGGCTCGACGGAAAGTACAGAAGAACCCCTCCCTGATCCAAGTAAAGACACAGCTAGCTCGGCAACTGAATCATCAGCGGAAATGAAAGAGGCATTCTCTAATCGAAGCGTTTCATTAGACACTTGGATGCCGGATAAGAATTTGCAAAATGAGGTAGCGAAAGGGCTAAACAAAACCGTTGATACAATCACTCAAGAAGATATGGTGAATCTAAAACAGTTAGATTTTTCTTCTTTAGTCAAAGACACAGTAGTCGATTTTACTGGTTTAGAATACGCTAGCAACTTGCAAGCGTTATACACGACGTCTATTATTGCTACGAATGTTCCCCAAATCACTATGGCGGAAAATGCAACATTGTTTACCCGTCCTAATGTACTAGCACACATTCTTCCAAAAGGATCTTTTTCAAATATCCACATAGGTAATTATGATGCCTATTTGACAGCCCAAGAATTAATTGGGGTTGGTCAATATCTTAGTGGATGGGTAACAGATTATCTGACGGTCTATGCAAGTAGCATGACGGATTTTTCTAAGTTAGAGCTATCTCCAGAACACCATCAAAATTCCCAACTATCTATTATGACTCAGGAGAAAATACTATTAGAGCCAATGCTAGTAAAAGATGGCCAATCTGATGTTCTTTATAAAGACCGTATGATGGTTGATACCCAAGGAAATGCGTTGCTCTCTTCTTTGTCCAACAAAAAGTATTCTTATTCGATTCGGGGGATAGATAAAAATGGCTATAGCTTTCCCTTATATGAAAATGATGGGTTTGAACTGACTGAAGAAGGAATTCAATTTAAAAATATTCCCGCCAATGTTGACTATTTGTCAATCACTTCTCTTGTTCCTAATCGTTTATCCACCGAGAGAGCTGCTAGTACAGGTACCATTCAATATTTAGTGAATTATCAAGTACCTGTGAAGTATGTGAATACTGCAGAAGATGTTACGGTCAAGTATCTTGACGAAAACGGACAGACGCTTGCACCAAATGTCACTTTATCAGGGTATGTAGGCGACCCCTTTACTACGGAAGAAAAGGATATCTCAGGCTATACACTGAAAGAGATTCAAGGGGATAAGATAGGGACCTTCAGTGATACCGCGCAAGAAGTCGTTTATGTCTATGAGCGTAGTGATGCGGCCCCAGTTACCGTGAAGTATGAAGATACAGAAGGCAATGAATTGGCAGCACCAACCGTAATGAATGGCAAAGTAGGTTTGCCCTATACAAGTGAAGCTAAAGCAATTAATGGGTGGTACGTTTCTCAAACACCAATTAACGCCAACGGGACTTACAGCGAAACAGCTCAAGAAGTCGTTTATGTCTATGAACGTAGCGATGCAGCGCCAGTGACGGTCAAGTATGAAGATACAGAAGGCAATGAATTGGCAACACCAACCGTATTGAATGGTAAAGTAGGGTTACCCTATACAAGTGAAGCCAAAACAATCAATGGGTGGTACGTTTCTCAAACACCAACTAACGCTAATGGGACTTATAGCGAAACAGCTCAAGAAGTCGTTTATGTCTATGAGCGTAGCGATGCAGCCCCAGTTACGGTCAAGTATGAAGATACAGAAGGCAATGAATTAGCAGCACCAACCGTAATGAATGGCAAAGTAGGTTTACCCTATACAAGTGAAGCCAAAACAATCAATGGGTGGTACGTTTCTCAAACACCAACTAACGCTAATGGGGCTTATAGCGAAACAGCTCAAGAAGTCGTTTATGTCTATGAACGTAGTGATGCAGCCCCAGTTACGGTCAAGTATAAAGATAAAGAAGGGAATCAACTATCTGCCCCGACAGTATTGAGTGGTAAAATAGGTCTGCCCTATACAAGTGAAGCCAAAGCCATCCCAGGCTGGTACGTTTCCCAAATGCCAACTAACGCTAACGGGACTTATAGTGAAAATGCGCAAGAAGTTACCTATGTCTATGAACGTAGTGATGCAGCACTGGTTATCGTAAGATATGAAGACATGGAAGGAAATCAATTAGCTGAACCAACGATCCTTAGTGGAAAAGTTGGCTTGTCTTATGAAAGCAACGCCAAAGAAATAGCTGGCTGGCGAGTTTCAAAGACGCCTAAAAATGCAAAAGGTACCTTCAGTGATGCCGTCCAAGAAGTTATTTATGTTTACAGTGCTGATAAAGAGAATGAACCGGGAGAAGATTCAGGAAAAGATACACCAGAATCAGAAAACAAGACGCCGGACGAAGAGAACGGGAATAGCTCAGGAAATAACAGCAAGCAAACAAGCACAAAAACCAAATCAAAAAATAAGTTGCCTGCAACAGGAGAACAACGTACAGGTCAACGAATCATGGGCTTTTTGGGAGTCATCACTGTTCTGTTTTCTTTCGTAGTAATTTTGAGACGAAAAAGAAAAACTGAAAATTAAAAGCTTTTCAATAGAGAGGAAAGAGTATCCAGAATTGATTGTTTTCTGGATACTCTTTGTTTAACCCTATTTAATTATGAGCGAGAATATGAGATTTTTGTCAGTTATCTTTCGAATGTTACGTTCTTGAATTCATCATTCAAGCCATCCCGATAGGCAATAGTCAAGACTAATTTTCCTGTTGTTTTGTCATAGTCTTCCACGTTTAGTTCTAGAGAGAAGTTCTTAACATTGGCATCAATATAAGAAACAATTTCTTTTTCTTCCTCACCGATTTTTATCGAAAGTGTGCTTTCTCCTAATAAATTCGCCTCCTCCAGAGCTGTTTTGGCTGAGCGTATTTCAGGCTGATAGAAGACAGTGTTTGTTTGAGTTAAATAGGTTCTATTTATTCGCAACGGAACGGTGATCTTTCCAAAGTCATTTGAAACAACGATCCCAGCTTTATTACTAGGGGAGAAAAAGACAGCGAGACTTATTAAAATTAGAACGAGAATACTAGCAACACTTGACCATACTATTTTTTTTGATATTTTCATTGATTTCAGTTCATTCAGCGAAGCATGAACACCTGTCCCCCATTCTTTTTAAATAATGTAAGAAGTTAGCTTGATTATGGCGAAGATACTTTAAAAATAACTGTACTAATTTTCAACTTTATATAAGCGTAATTGATAGAAAGTAAAAGCTTTTGGAATTGTTGAAATGCTCAAAGGCTACCTAACTATTCGATTGTAAATACTCCTAAAAACCGACTCTCTTATTATCGTAGCAAAATATACGGTTTTTTACTTTTATTATTATAAAATAATTTTTTGATAAATAGCGCTTTGGACTGTTTTGTCGTCTTAAACTAGCTGTTAGAAAGAGCAATGCTCTCCAGACGTAGTAACTCGTAGTTCTAAGTAGTTGTAGCCATGCTTTTGCTTATCCTAAATGATTCAGAAGGTGATAGTTTCAGAGACAGCTTCTTATAAAATGAAATAAGTAGTCAATGAATACACACTGAATGAAAATAGATTGTGAAAGGAGTATAATTACCTTAAAAATAAAGTTAAGAGGTATTATTATGTATAAATTTCTTTTAACTAAATTAGACCAAGATGTTTATGAATTGTTTGCGCATTTTTTTGAGCAGGCGGTGGAGCGTGAAAAACTAAATATTCTTGCTGAAAAGACTAACTTATCAAAACGAAGAATCGTCTTAGTTTTTGAGCGAGCACTCGATTTGCAAAAGGCGTATCCTTATTTTGAGATTGCGTTGCATGAAGGTAGAGAGATGACGCTTTATTTTGCGCCGAATTTTCTTTTGTCTAAGCTTTATTCGGTCATGCTAGCAGAAAGCATGCCATTTCAAATTTTAGACAGACTCTTTAGTGATAAATATGTGTCGCTGGAAGAAACCGCCCAACAACATTATGTCAGCAATCGCACGGTTCAAAGAAAACTAAAGGAAGTAGAAACGATTCTTGAAAATTATCACATTCGATTGAACCTAAAAAGAAAACCGCTTTTTGTGGGCGAAGAATACCGCATTCGGCATTTTTTCCACATCATGTATTGGCAGATCTATGATGCAACGAACGCGCGTTATAGTGGATTGACGAAACAAAGTGTCAGTACATTGAAGAAAAAGTTGACAAGTTATCCCAGTTTTTATCGCGGGATTGATCAGGAGAAATTTGTGCAATTGTTGGCATTGAGTATTTATCGTTTTAAAAGAGGCTTTCCTGTAAAAGAGATTCCTCAAGAGATGAGGGAGATGAGGCATCTGACGATTTCCTTTGAAGAATTTAAAGAAGAGCTCATCAAGCCATTGCTAAGAGACAATTTGATTCTAAATGGGCTTCCAGAAACAGAATTTCTCTTCTTGTATTATATGTTTTCTGTCATGACGACGTACTTACCTGAAGAGATTCCTAGTCAGTTAACAATTGGGGAACATTTTTCTCCACGAGCAATCGCTGCAGCAAGGCTATTTGCGGAAAATGCTCAGAAAGTTTTTCTCGTTTCTGAAAGCAATATTGATTATCTGTTGGTCAATGCCTTGAATATTCATTCGGTTTCGCTTCTTTTTGCATCGAAAAATAAGATCGATGCCTTTGGAAAAAGCACCACGGACAAAGATTATCGCCGTGTCTTCCCTAAGATTTTTCCGCTTGTTCAGGAGATGTACCAATCGTTAGCGCAACAATCATCAATTTTTTCAACCATGTATGAAGCGAACAATCGCTTGCTTTTTCAATATAGTATGCTTCTTTCTCTGGTAGCGAAAATTGATCGTTCTACGGTTCGTATTTTTCACGAATCAAAATTCGGAAAAATCCAAGAAATCAGACAAAAGGAACGATTGAAACGCTGGTTTGGGTACACACTTTCATTTGTTTCCGAAAATCCCGATTTTGTCGTGACAGATTATCCCGTCAATCGGCAAGCCTTTATTGACCAAAACCCCAACGTCCAATTTTTTAAATGGAATAGTTTTCCAACGGGGGATCGCTGGCTTGAACTGATTGAAGCAGTTGAAAAGTTCCAGAATGAGTTTAGTCAAAAACATACGTAAAACTGTGGATTTCACAGTATGAAAAAAAGGGAGGATTCTCAAAACCAGAGAATCCTCCCTTTTTTTAGTGGGAAGTGAAAAGTTTTGCACAGCGTTTCTCAGATTTCCTATGTAGTTTGTCAATCGCTCAATCGGCTCTTGGGCTTGTTTACTTTTATGAAACTAAAATTGATACGATCCAACCCGAAGGTATCTAACAGGACTTTATTTGCTTCTAACAAACAAATGATTGGCGTCTCCTTTCCTAAAAAACATGTAATAATGCAGGCATAAAGATCTCGGTCAACAGAAACGTTTTACGAAAAAGCGAAGCTAAGAAAAAGTGTTCGAATCCTCTATTTAACGAAATGCTAGTGATTTCAGCCTAAAGATCGATTTCCTTTCAATATTTCCATAGAGTACGCATCGACGTATTCGTTCCAACTATAAACATATAAACAGGATTTTACATAAGATTCACCAATAAATAGAACAGGAGGGCTAAAGATGGAGTCAGCATTTAAGATCCATTCAATGGAAGAATATTTAAACTTCTACATGGAGGAAACGGAGCGGCTTTTTTTCAAGGAAGAGTTTCCAGAACTCAAAGAGAAGATTCTTGCCAATTGCTTCGAAATCAAACGAGCGATCCAAGAAATCAATCACGAAAACTTTTTTGAACAGTATGCGAGAATCAATACATTAGAAGCAGAAATTTTGATTATTTTGGAATGCAGTGAATTGCGGGGGAGTGACAATGTGGTCCCTTTTGCTGAGGCAGAAATTTTGCAAGTGGCGAAACAAGATAGCAAAACCTATTTTAAAGAAAGATGTGGGCTGACATTGATCGCGCCTACGCCCCATTCATTGCATTTTTCCGTGGAGTAGTTGAAGTAACAACAAAGATCATTCGTGAGGAAAAAGTGTTATAGGAAGTTTGAAAGGAGCCTTTCATTAAGGTTTGTGCAGGAGTAATTGTTTTACCAAAAGAAAAGGCTGCAGTCTTTTTAGGCAACTTTGGAGGCATTGTGGAAAAAAGCTGTCCCTTTGATATAAATTCATTTAACAAATAATTGGAGGTCACAGATGAATGCAATAGAAAAGAGGATCCAGTTTATTGTCGAAGCTGACAAGCTTAAATCTATCCTTAGACAATCGACACTGATCTATGATAGAAACCAACGGGAAAATGATGCAGAGCACACCTGGCATTTGACATTATGTGCACTATTGCTTGCAGAACATGTCGCAACCGAAGGGCAAGTGGATTTGTTGCGAGCACTCAAAATGTTAATTATTCATGATATGGTAGAAATCGAAGCGGGTGATACCTATTGTTATGATGAAGCTGGGTACCTGGATAAAGAACAGCGAGAACGGGAAGCAGCTACAAGTTTATTTTCTACATTGCCGAGAGAACAATATGATGAATTTATGGCTTTGTGGGAAGCGTTTGAGGAAATGGCAACCGTAGAAGCAAAATATGCAGCGGCAATCGATAGGTTACAGCCGGTCTTGCAGATATACTACTGTGACGGGAATACCTGGTTAGAAAATAACATTGATGTTGAACGCGAATTAAAACGAAACGAGGTCATCAAAGAAATTATGCCAGAAGTTTGGGACTATGTTAGAAAACTTATAGATGATGCCGTAAATAAAGGTTGGCTGAAGCAATAAAGCAAAAATCAATAAGCTGTTAAACATGAGCCAAAGTAGAAGAGCATCATCAAAATGAAAACCAAATGTACTAGAAGAGAAGGAATGGTTATGAGTATCGGGGAAGTAGGGTATATTTTTACAAAGTATTTTATCGTAACAGTGTCTATTCTTACATCAATATATGGGGGCTATTGGGTATACTATGCCTTTGTCCAAACGAAAGATGAACAAGAAAAATCGCTTGTTTGCTACACGGCAGCAAAAGCATTCGGTGTCACTGCCCTCTTGTTTTTCCTCTATTATCTTTTACAGCTGATCGTAAAAGCCGCAAATGTAAATCAGCTGACAAGGCTTTGGCAGATTCTTCATTTTGGAAGTCGTGATGAGTTTTCTGTAGGAATGGCTCTTTCCATCATGATGGTGGTTCTAGGAGTTTTTCTTTTGGTTGAAAAACGAAACATTCATTTGCGGTAATCATTGAATTTCCTGTGTTTTGGCAAAACATAGGCATAGAAGTTTTTTTTATAAAAGTAGTGAAAAAAATGGCTCAAACGCAAAAGGAGTAAAGAAGAAAATGATAAAACGTTATGATATTAATGAGGAATGGGCGCTTTCGGGCGTGATCGAAGCAGGAAATTTTGTTTTTGTTGGCTATTGCGTGGGAAATATTGGCGAGCCGATCGAAAAGCAGATTGTAGGAGCACTGAAGCAATTAGAAGAGCGATTAAAATTGGTGGATTTAGCACTAGCAGATGTGGTAAAGATGGATGTACTTTTCAAAAATATTTTTGATATTCCGATTATGGAAAAGATTTTAAAAGAAACCTTCCATGGGAAATTTCCTGTTAGAAAATCGATTCAGACAGAATTTGCTCATTCTGGCGAGGTGGGGATTCTTTTTCAAATTGATGCGATAGCTTTTAAGGGATAGCGCGATAAAGGGAGTACATTTCGAAAACACGGAACGTCTCTTTATGGTTACCTATCGGCAAAAGTAATGGTAAGCCAGTGTTTTCTTGAATGACGGTGTTGCTTACGCTTCATTGATTAAAAAAGCAGACAAAGAAAAGGGGGCTGAGGAATCAGTCCTCTTTTTTTAATCTAACACATCTTTTTTAGAATCACGGAACTCTCATCAGTGTGGTAAGTTATTGAGAAGAAAGAGTTAAAAATAGAGTGTAGTCTGACAATAACGTGTTATTTATTTTATTTTGTATACACTTTTAGCGATCGCCCCCTTCATATTCCTTTATTTTCTTTTTATAAAATAGGACTTTTTTTGTATTTTTCAAGCCGTTTATTGTCGTGTCCTGATCCGAGAACCATGTAATAATGCAGGCATAAGGAATGAGAACAACGAACGTATTACATAGAAGTAAGAAGTAGTTGTCAACGGGCAGCTTTTTTGCATTGGGGAGAGTGTCGCTGCGCTTATTCACTTAAATTGAAAGAGGGAACAGTAATGAAAAAATCAGCGAAGCAAGAACTATTGTCGCGTCTTCTTGTTAGTTCGTCAGTGTTTATTTTGGGAAGCCCAATTGTTACACAAGCAGTTGTTAGCATCCCTGCTGCGGCCGAAACAATCAGCACTTCAGAGATAGAGGAAGCAACACTGAGTACGAGTGAGAATCTTTCTGAACAGCAAGTTTCCGAACCAGCAGTAACGGAGGAAACGACCACTTCTGAAACGGGGAGCAAAGAAAAAGCAGTTGAACAAGAAACTGAACAAGAAACAGTCGAGTCAACTCAAGTAGAAGAAACGGAATCTGATCAGCGAACAGAACAGTCTGCAGAAAACGCCAGTACAGAAGAAGACACAGAAAGCAGTATGGCGGCTGATGAGAGTCAGGAAGTAAAATCTGCGCTAGCAGAAAATATATTGTGGACGGGCATGTGGGGGACTGCGCCAGCAACATTAGATATTGAAGGGTTTTTGACTGTAGGAGCAGGTACATTAACAACTGCGGTGGATCAAGTGATTCCTTTAACGGAAGAACTTAAAAATATGGTCATAAAAAAAGTTATTCTCACAGCACCAGTCATTCTACCAGCAGATGTGCCAGGTCTGTTTGAAAGTACCTCTCATGATGGGAAAGTCCCTTCAGAGTTGGATGAAATTGTAGGACTGACTTTTCTTGATACGAGTCAAGCGACCACAATGAATAATATGTTCTATGGCTTTCGAGGATCATCGCTAGATTTGTCGAACTTTGATAGCAGTAGTGTAATAAGCTCATTGGGAGCAGGGATGAACGAATTTTTAGGCAATGCTTTGTACTTAAAGGAATTAAAGTTGGGGCCGAATTTTAGTTTTGTTGGGTGGAAAAATTCGTCAAGTAATCCCTATCCGGTCAATTTGTCAGAGCCTAGTGACATGTATGGCTTTCATTCCAGTTACTATACAGGATATTGGCAAAATGTTGGAAATGGAACAGTTGATGCGCCTTATGGCGATTATGTCTACTCATCAAAAGATCTTGTTATGTCCTACGATGGCGCGTCTATGGCGGACACTTATGTGTGGCAGCCTCATCACATTGAGGCCGCACCAGTTACGGTCAATTACTTAGATGAAGATGGCAATGAATTATTGCCCCCGAATGTACTGACTGGCGGAAATATTGGCGATACAATTGAAGTTGTTCCTGAAGATATTCCTAACTATACATTGAAGGAAGTCCATGGTGATGAGAAGGTTGTCTTTAGTAATGTTCCGCAAACGGTCACGTATATCTATAGTCCCTTGATAGAAACCAAGGAAGAAAGGAAAATTGTCGCACGAATCATTCACTATTTGCATGAAGACGGTACGGAAGCTGCTCCAGATCATGTAGATACAGTTGAATTTACTCGAGAAATAAGGACGAATCTAGCCACTGGCGAAGAAACGTTCGGTGAATGGCAAGCAAGAGATGATGATACGATATTTGATTTAGTCAAAAGTCCGGAGATAGCCAACTACTATACAGACAGGGATTTTATTGATGAAGTCATGGATGTAAAGGCCGATTCAGAAGATATTGAAGAATTTGTCATTTACTCGCCAAAGATAGTCGAATCAACGGAAACAAAAGAAGTCAAGCGAATGATCCATTATGTGTATGAAGATAGTAAACAAGCCGCACCAGACAAAGTAGACACGGTCACCTTCACACGGACAGTTACAACGAATGAAGCAACAGGTGACAAAACTTTTGGTGAATGGCAAGCCAAAGATGATGATACAACGTTTGATGAAATGAAAAGTCCCGAAATCAAGAACTACCATGCAGACAAAACAAGCATTGACGAAGTTACAGGTTTGACAGCTAACACCAAAGACTCCGAAGTAACTGTTACTTACTCGCCAAATATGACTGAGTCAACAGAAACTAAAGAGGTCAAGCAAACGATCCATTATGTGTATGAAGATAGTAAACAAGCCGCACCAGACAAAACGGACACTATTACTTTTATACGAACTGTCACAATGAATGAAGCAACCGGTGACAAAACTTTTGGTGAATGGCAAGCCAAAGATGATGATACAACGTTTGATGAAGTACAAAGTCCTGAAATCAAGAATTATCACGCAGACAAAACAAGCATTGACGAAGTTACAGGTTTGACAGCTAACACCAAAGACTCCGAAGTAACTGTTACTTACTCACCAAATATGACTAAGTCAACAGAAACTAAAGAGGTCAAGCAAACGATCCATTATGTGTATGAAGATAGTAAACAAGCCGCACCAGACAAAACGGACACTGTTACTTTTACACGAACTGTCACAACGAATGAAGCAACAGGTGACAAAACTTTTGGTGAATGGCAAGCCAAAGATGATGATACAACGTTTAATGAAATGAAAAGTCCCGAAATCAAGAACTACCACGCAGACAAAACAAGCATAGATGAAGTCACAGGTTTGACTGCAGAATCAGAAGATCTTAAAGTAACTGTCACTTACTCACCAAATATGACTAAGTCAACAGAAACTAAAGAAATCAAGCAAACGATTCATTATATGTATGAAGACGGCAAAGAAGCCGCCCCAGACAAAGTCGACACGGTCACCTTCAAGCGGACAGTGACAACGAATGAAGCAACAGGTGAAAAAACTTTTGGTGAATGGCAAGCGAAAAACAATGATACGACCTTTGATGCGGTGAAAAGCAAGAATATTGATGGCTACACGGCAGATGTTACGACGGTCAAAGAACAAACAGGATTGACTGTGGAAGATGAAGATAGGGAACTGACTGTGACGTATATAAAGAATCCAACCGATCCGACAGACCCATCAAAAGAGCCAAGCAACACACCAAATGATCAGACAAATCCAGAAGCTACGACATCGTCTACTGATAAGGAACCAACGACTAAAGTACCAGAAACAACAAAAACAGCAACTAGTGAAAAAATTCTTCCAAAAACTGGGGAACAAGCAACGCCGTACGGTTTGTATGGAGGAGCGGCATTGGTTGTCGCATCACTATTAGGTCTCTTTATGAAACGCTCAAAAAGAAAGAGTGAGTAAGAAGGATCGAAGAAACGCTTGAAGAAGATTTGATCGAGTGTTGCTTATACTAAATTAGAGGTAGGAAACTGCAAACAATTTTCGAATGTGACGATTGTTTGCAGTATTTCTGCTTTACTTCTGCGAATAAAAAGTGAGTGATCTATGAACAGGTACTGATCACAGAAAAAAACTCGGTTCCCATCTTAAAGGGACCGAGTTTGTTTTTTATAAAAATTGTTTTCTATACTGATAAACCAAACTCAGCCCGCTCACTATAAAAGCCAGAGCATACTTGTAAAGGAAAAACTGATTCCACATGTAATCTTTTGGAAAGAGAATGTCTAAAAAGACGATCGTTAGCAGCATCGCAATGGTGGAGATGTAATAGATTTTTTGCGAATGTTCATCTTCTTTGCCAATTTTTTTAGTGTAAACATAAACCAAAGCAATGCCAAAAATCAGTAAAAGCATGCCGATACCTAGCAATAGGTTCCAGTTGGCATTAGAATATTCTGCCCAAGTTTTCAGACGGTAAAATAATGCGCTGGGAATATCTGAAAGTGATTTAATGACCATATTTCCTCTCTCCTTCTGTATAAGTAAATAAATCAGTGATGTCCACTTGAAAAACGTTCGCTAGACGATAGGCTAATAAAAGCGTTGGCGTATAGTTGCCTTTTTCCATGACAAAAATCGTTTGTTTTGAAACACCTACTTTGTCCGCAAGTTCTTGCTGAGTAAGCCTAGCTAACACCCGATATTCATATACTTTATTAGCAATAGAGTCGCCAAAATCTTCCTTCAAACGATCACCTCCCAAAATCATTGTAAACCATAGTTATATAAAAGTAAAGTTTAATTATACTAAAACTAACTATATCTATACTGAAACTGAATGAATTGCCATAAAATAGCCGCCAGAAATGAACTGACGGCTGTTTTTTTAGATATCATCAATGTCCGCTGGTAAACTTGATGCCCAAAATCCCGACTATTAATAAAGCAACGAACACCCAAGTCAGAAGGGATAGCTGATCTTTGAAGAACACGACGCCGATAATGATCGAACCAACTGCGCCTATCCCTGTCCAAACGGGGTAAGCAATACTTAATGGTAAGTTTTTTACCGCTAAAGCCAGGAAGCCAAAGCTGAAAATCATTCCGAGTAGTGTAGAGACACTATACCAAAAGTGGGTAAATCCATTACTTAGCTTCATAGTCGAAGCCCATACCACTTCAAAAAAGCCGCCTAAAAATAAATACATCCATGTCATATACTTTTTCCTCCTCAAAAAAAATAAGCATCCAGTAAACTCTTCAAGGACCTAATGAGTTTACCAAACACTTCTATCACCCGGTGGTGGTTTGGATATTGAATTAATGGAACAATAAGAAAATCTTAGCTGAAAGGAAGCAATTTGTCAACGAGTTGCGAGTACCTCTATTAAGTTGTTTCTAGAATGAATATTAGCTTTGTAGTTAACGATAGTCGATGAGATAAATTCTTAATCAATTTGCCTTTTTGTCAAAAATTAAATGGCGACAAGGGGGAAATATGAATATGAAAAAAATAGATGATAAGAAAACTAATTATCGTTCATCTGCTAATGACGTATGAGCATATGTAGTTCAACTTTCTAATTACATGAATTAAATTAAAATTACTATATTTTTTTTAAAAATAAAAAAAATAAGTAATTTTGTTTAAAAAAGCTTATACTACTTTTTGACTAATCTTGTAAACTTATATTAGGGAGGACGTATTTCTATGTTGTCAGAAGAGCTGTTGATTGAGAGGTATCGTTATGAGTGGGTAATTCTCAAATACATTGAGAATTACAAAAATCATTATTGTACCGTTTCAGAATTAAGTAAGATTTTGGCTATTTCTGTCTATAAAGTTGAAACTTATATAGATGAATTGAATACGCATTTGTACTTAATTTCTAAAGACACTGAAATTTGTATAAAAAAATCTGGAGAAATCAGTTGCGCTAATCTCGATTACGTAACAGTAAAAAAAATAAGAATTAAGTTCATTAGAATTTGTGAGCTGTTTAACATTTTGGATAATTTCTTCATCAGTGAGATTCCTATGAAAAAGCAAGTCGGATTACTACACAGTAGTCAGACTGCTAGTTACGTGAAATTTCGCCATTTAAAATCTTTATTAAATGAAGAAAATATACTGATTAAAAAGAACAGAATTATTGGGGAGGAGTTAAACGTACGCAGTATATTATTTAGTACGTATTATGAGTTATTTAACGGTATTGAAAATCCTTTTCCAAAAGAAATTCGTCAATTGACCGATAAAATTATAAAGCAATTTTCATCGCAGTATTTATTAATAATCCCTAAAACAAAAGAAATTAAACTAACTATGTTTATTAGTATTTGGTTCATTCGACTGAAAAATAAACATTTTATACAAGAAACTTATGTGGATTATGGGAAAAATGATTTTACGAAGTGGTTAAAAAAAACGTTAACTATGGACTTTTCGATTAGCGATAAGCAGATTGAAAAAGAAATTGGTTATTTTTTGATGTTCTGTCATTTTGAAATCGACAATGAAAAATTTATTAAGAAGTTCATGACGTTTGACATGCATGAAGAAGCTGATAAGTTGACTCAAAAATTTATTTCTATGTTTTTTGATACATTCCAATACGTAATAAAAGATGATTTTATAGAGAATGAACTAACAAATATACATATTAAGTGGTTAGTTTATCGCTTTAAAAATCAGTCGTTTATTGTTCGAGGGAAGTTCAATTATTTTCAAGAAACCAATCCAGCAATCGATAAATTTATTCGAAAATTTTTTCTGGAAATAGAAAAATCCGTTTTTTTTCAGTCTGAATCAGAGAAAAATAAACTTTACTATGACTATCTTTTCTTACTAGTTACGCGGCTACCCATGGAAGAAATTGAGGCACCTTTAAATGTTTGTATTGATTTTTCACATGGGAATAATTATAACGACTATATAAAAATGATGCTACAGTCATTACAATCGATGAATCTTATCTTTGAAGCCAAAATCAGTAATAATACCAAGTTATTTCTTTCGGATTGTGCGATGGATAAATTGAACTGCGAACAACTTATTTGGAAAAAACCGCCAACGTCCAACGATTGGAAGGAATTGGGAGAGTTGCTAGTGCAACTAAAGGAGGGAACATTTGAAAGATAAATATTTTACATGGGTAGTACTACCCTTTTTCCTAATCAATCAAATAAGTTTTTTGCCTAAAGATAAAACTAAGGAAGAAGTACCAGTATATGCGTTTGAAATAGGTTCAGATGATAACGAAATCGTTGTTGAGAATGATTCAGAAAAATTAGCAAAATACAGAAAACAAAAGGAAAATTTCCTCTCAATTGAGCAACAATTAACAATGTTAACGGAACAACCTTATTTGCCTTCAAATGAAAAACCCATCTATTTAGGAAAAATTTTAGAAAGTATGTCTGGAGGAATTTTATATGGAAGAAAGTACACGGAATATTTGCATAAAAGATAGTAGTTGAAATAGATGAATCTTATAGCAACGGTATAAAAATGTCAGTATGCAACACATTAATAGTATAGAAAAGGAATCGGTGAATATGAAAAGAAGAATTTCTACTTATTTTAGCCTTTTAGTAATTGTAACATCTATCTTAGTTGCGCCATTACACGCGATTGCTGAAATGAGTTTTGGTGAAACCCAAACTACACAAGCTACAAGTGAAACGAGTGATGTAACAAATATAACAAGTGAGTCACAAAGTGAAACATCAACCACCACATCAAGTGGATCGGTAGAATCTACAGATTTACAGAATACAGAGGTACAATCAGATCTTAAATCAGAAACTTTACAGACTTCGGAGAAACAATCAAGAGCGCCAACCATTGCTCCAATTTCAGCAGTTGATGATGTGATCACTTCCTTTAGTATCACGGATGAAAATGGAGATCCTCTGACGGAAGCTGTTGGACAGTGGGAGACATTTCGAATCAATGGGACGTTTGATCTACCAAATAACCAAGTAAAAGAAGGGGATACGACAACGATCACCTTACCGTCTGAACTTAGATTTGGTAGTAACGAATCGTTTGAACTAAAAGATTCGAACGGAAACATCGTCGCCAATGCAACCGTTCTGTCAGATTCAAAACAGATTATTCTGACCTATACAGATTATGCAGAAACCCATTCAGATATACATGGCTCTTTTTATTTTTACGCGGGCGTTGATTCAACAATTGTTCAAGAGGAACAGACAATCACGACGACGATTGATGTTGAAGGAACGACCTTTCCAATTGAAATTGATTATGCCGGTATAGATACAACCACATATCCTTTAACGAAATCTGGTTGGTTTACAGACGGAAGTGATCAAACGATTCAATATTATGTTGCCATCAATCGAAGTAGCGGTAACTATCCTGATGCTACAATCACCGATGCGATAAATAGTCAGGCTGTCACTTATGTTCCAGGTTCGTTCATTATTTATAAAGGAAAGTGGCAATTAAATGCTGCTGGAAATGATTGGGAATTAGTAAATCGTGTCAACGTGACTGGAGATTATGAAATCAATGTTTCTAGTGATCAACGATCATTCTCAATAGATTTTGGAGATATTGGTAGTGAAGATCAATATGCAATTTACTATAAAGCAGAACTAGCCTATACGCCTGTTGATGGAGAGAATATCGTTAATACGGCTGTATTGACATCAAATGACGTAGTGATAAAGGATGGCGTTGCCTATACAAATTACCAAAAAGGAGGAGGCGAAGCCGAAGGATATAATTACACGGTAAGTATTCTTAAAACGAATGAATCAGGGGAAGTTCTTTCTGGTGCACAATTTGAAGTTCTACGTGAGTCAACGGGACAAGTTGTAGGAAAATTGACAACAGATGACGAGGGGCGAGCTTCTATCAATGATCTTCTGAAGGATAATTATACGATAAAGGAAATAAAAGCTCCTGCGGGTTATGAATTATTGGATCAGGTACTAACTGTTACTCCAAGCGACTTTGGTAACGATAAAGAAGTGACGAAAAATGTTGTAAACAAGAAAATAGAAAAACCTGTCGCTTTGACTCTAGAAGCAAGTAAAGAATTGACTGGCAAAGCACTAAGTGCAGATGAATTTCAATTCCAGCTGTTGGACGAACAAGGGGAAGTGCTCCAAACCAAGACCAATGATGCCAACGGAAAAATTTACTTCGATGCAATCGACTATGACCAAGCAGGGACATACAAGTATACGATCCGAGAAGTCGTAGGGACAGATAGCACGATCACCTACGATGATACAGTCTACCACGTGACCGTAAATGTGGAAGACCAAACAGGGCAATTAGTGGCAAGTCCAAGCTATGAAGGCAGTGCTGTTTTTAAAAATAGCTACAATCCCGCAAAAGGAAGTGCGGTTCTAGAAGCAAGTAAAGAACTAGCTGGCAAAGCACTAAGTGCAGATGAATTTCAATTCCAGCTGTTGGACGAGCAAGGGGAAGTGCTTCAAACCAAGACCAATGATGCCAACGGAAAAATTTACTTCGATGCGATCGACTATGACCAAGCTGGCACATACAAGTATACGATCCGAGAAGTCGTAGGGACAGATAGCACGATCACCTATGATGACACAGTCTATCATGTAACGGTAAATGTGGAGGATCAATCGGGGCAATTAGTGGCAAGTCCAAGCTATGAAGGCAGTGCTGTTTTTGAAAATAGCTACAATCCCGCAAAAGGGAGTGCGGTTCTAGAAGCAAGTAAAGAACTGACTGGCAAAGCACTAAGTGCAGATGAATTTCAATTCCAGCTGTTGGACGAACAAGGGGAAGTGCTCCAAACCAAGACCAATGATGCCAACGGAAAAATTTACTTCGATGCAATCGACTATGACCAAGCAGGGACATACAAGTATACGATCCGAGAAGTCGTAGGGACAGATAGCACGATCACCTATGATGACACAGTCTACCACGTGACCGTAAATGTGGAAGACCAAACAGGGCAATTAGTGGCAAGTCCAAGCTATGAAGGCAGTGCTGTTTTTAAAAATAGCTACAATCCCGCAAAAGGGAGTGCGGTTCTAGAAGCAAGTAAAGAACTAGCTGGCAAAGCACTAAGTGCAGATGAATTTCAATTCCAGCTGTTGGACGAGCAAGGGGAAGTGCTTCAAACCAAGACCAATGATGCCAACGGAAAAATTTACTTCGATGCGATCGACTATGACCAAGCTGGCACATACAAGTATACGATCCGAGAAGTCGTAGGGACAGATAGCACGATCACCTATGATGACACAGTCTATCATGTAACGGTAAATGTGGAGGATCAATCGGGGCAATTAGTGGCAAGTCCAAGCTATGAAGGCAGTGCTGTTTTTGAAAATAGCTACAATCCCGCAAAAGGGAGTGCGGTTCTAGAAGCAAGTAAAGAACTGACTGGCAAAGCACTAAGTGCAGATGAATTTCAATTCCAGCTGTTGGACGAACAAGGGGAAGTGCTCCAAACCAAGACCAATGATGCCAACGGAAAAATTTACTTCGATGCAATCGACTATGACCAAGCAGGGACATACAAGTATACGATCCGAGAAGTCGCAGGGACAGATAGCACGATCACCTACGATGATACAGTCTACCATGTAACCGTGAAAGTGGAAGACCAAACAGGGCAATTAGTGGCAAGTCCAAGCTATGAAGGCAGTGCTGTTTTTAAAAATAGCTACAATCCCGCAAAAGGGAGTGTGGTTCTAGAAGCAAGTAAAGAACTAGCTGGCAAAGCACTAAGTGCAGATGAATTTCAATTCCAGCTGTTGGACGAGCAAGGGGAAGTGCTTCAAACCAAGACCAATGATGCCAACGGAAAAATTTACTTCGATGCAATCGACTATGACCAAGCAGGGACATACAAGTATACGATCCGAGAAGTCGTAGGGACAGATAGCACGATCACCTACGATGATACAGTCTACCATGTAACCGTGAAAGTGGAAGACCAAACAGGGCAATTAGTGGCAATTCCAGCGTACCAAGAATCGATTATTTTCAAGAATACTTATGTATCACCAAAACTTGGGAAAGTAACTCTGAAAAAAGTAGACAGTGAAACAGGAAAGCTACTGGCAAATGCAGAGTTTGAGCTGCGAGATTCGAAAGGAAATATTGTACAAAAAAACATAGTTACGAGCAAAGATGGAAAGGTTGAGATAAGTAATTTAGAAGTAGGAGAGTATCAGTTGATTGAAACCAAAGCACCGAGTGGTTATCAAATTGATAAAACACCGATCAAATTTTCAATAAATGATCGTTCAATTAAAGCAACCAGGGAAAAAGTGTTGGAGAAAGAAAATGATAAACTGAAGAAATCGAATAATGAGACATTACCTAAGACAGGAGAGGCTTTCAATCCATTATATGGATTAATTGGATCATTTTTGATCTTTATTTTCGCACTGTTGGCTTTCAAAAATAAAAAAAGTAAGAACTAGTTTTACTCGTGTTTGATTAAACACATACGAAGAATTGAATTCGTATAGAGTTAATACCAATAACTTTGGAATACAGTTCTTTGATAGATAGGTACTATTTTGAAGGAAGAAGTTGATAAATTCACTTCTTCTTTTTTTACTATATGATCTTTCTTTAAGATATGAGATGATTAGTGAACCAAAAAGTGTACACTAAGGAGGATAAAATGATGGTATTGATTGTTAATGGCCATCCTGATAAAGCAAGTTTTTGTTCAGAGATATACAAAGTATATAAAGAAAATATTGATGCGAGTAGTCATGATATTGCTCATTTAAATTTAGGAGAACTATTTTTTGATCCAGTATTACGCTATGGTTACCGCACACGTATGACTGTTGACCCAATCATAGAAGAATCGCAAAAACTGATTCAATGGGCTGATCATCTTGTTTTTATATACCCTATTTGGTGGAGCTCCATGCCGAGTCTCCTAAAAGGATGGATTGACCGAGTCTTCACACCAGGTATCGCTTATTCCTCGAATTACTCTGGATTTTTCTTGATGAACTACATACGCGGAAGACAATTCAAGAAGCTTTTAAGTGGCCGAACTGCAGACATTATTGTAACGAGCAAGGCTCCTACCTTTTTCTATAAAATATTTAGTGGTCCAATTAGTGTTCCTGATAGTTACGGTATATCTGTATTAAAAAATGCAGTCCTGAGTCATTGTGGAATAAAAACAAAAAAAAATCTTGTGCTGGGAAATATGAGACGAGAAAGTAATACGATAGAAACAAGGTTGAAATTTTTACAAGCAGTTGAAAAAAGAGCAAAAGGTCTATGAAGTTAAGTAGAGGGTATGCTAATTCCAAATTTAGCGGAGGCAAATCTTTTTATGAGTTATATTTATAATTCAAGAGTACTTTGTGCAACCAATATGTATTAAGTGAAATTTAATGTGAAAAACCGAAACGAAAAGATTAGGATAAACAGTGTAGAAAGCTTCAGATAGGAGAAGAACAATGTATCAGAATAAGAGTCTAGCTATTCAAGAAACGGTATTGATTAATATTTTGAAAAAAGATACTACTCTTTACAAGATCATTAAAGATGTCTCGGCTTTAGGTATTCCAAACCTCTATGTCGGTGGAGGAAGTGTCACGCAGTCTGTATGGAATCATCTTTTTTCTAAGCCCATCGGTTACGGAATAAGTGATGTGGATATCGTTTATTTTGACACAGATTTGAGTCAAGAGAAAGAACGCATGGTACTAGAACAAATAGTGGAAACTACTAAACAAAATCAATATGCGCTGGATGTAAAGAATGAGGCAAGGGTGCACCTATGGTATGAAGAAGAATTCGGGTTTTCTATTCCCGCATATACCTCTACTGAAGAAGCGATCAGTACTTGGCCCAGTACTGCAACCTCGATCGGTGTTTTTTTTGATCAGGAAAGCAAGCTCCAGGTTTTTGCCCCTTATGGCATGTATGACCTCTTTTCTGGGATAGTAAGACCAAACAAAGCGATGATTTCCCGGGAAGTTTATGAAAAAAAGATTGAAAAATGGTGTTCGAAGTGGCCAGAACTTAATGTGATTGGCTGGCAGTAACAACTGGTGAACATAGTGATTTATGCATTAATCTTTGAATAGAAACTGTTTGATTTTTAACATATGTCTATCGTTCATGATTTCAGAAACCTTCTATTCCTTAACCATAGTTTGCATGCATTTCACAAAAGTTAGAATCAACAAAAGGAGCTGGATTCCCCAGCTCCTTTTATAATTGCTTTATACAGCTCAAAAAGTGGTGATAGTCACTATTTTGCAGGATTGCTTGTTGAATATCTTCACGATCCATCAACTCTAATAAAAGACTATAGATTTCTTCGGTATCTTCATATTCGTCTTTTTGAATCGCAAAGAGAAAGACGAATTTAACCAAATCACCATTTCCCCAATCAACGCCGTCAGGAATGATCGCCACTGAAACGGCTGAGCGTTTTGCCATCAAGGTCATGGGATGGGGGATAGCAAGCCACTCGTTAATATTGGTCTGATTGATTGCTTCTCGTTTTTTCACACTATCATAAAAATCTTGGGGCACAAAATCTTTTTGGTACAATTGCTGCGCCATTTTCTTTAGTAAGGTTTCTTTATCTGCATGATTTTCATGAAGAAAAAATGCTTTTTGAAACAATGAATAGATACCATCTTTTGATTCACTGAGCGTTTCAATGAACGGTTCGATTTTGCCAATTTCTTTATCTAGCTTGGCCATGTTGATGTAAATAGAAGGAACCGAGAACTGTTCTAATGGAACGGTTGTGATCACAAAATCAATGGCAGAAAGATCACATTGTTGTAGCTCGACGTAAGAAAAGCGATCAACGACTTCGATCGTTTCTTGATAGTGTTTGATAATTTTTGCTTCAATAATACGACTCATGGCTCGACCGGTTCCGCAAACAAGGATGACGCGATGTTTATGATGATTTCTGATGGAACTCCTTTCCATAGCACCTGCGATGTGCAAAGCGATATAGCCGATCTCATCAGGAGAAAAATAAAAACCGTGTTTCAGGCTTACCGTTTCTAAATGAGTCAAACATAAATCATAAGCCTGTGGAAAAGATTTTCTGATCGTTGCCAGCAATGGATTGCTACGGCGTGCATCCATTAGATTCATGTTGATAAAGCCCTCAATATGAGATGTCAAATCGTCTATTAGCATCTTGTCTGTCTCTAACGCATAGTTTGACGTCTGTTTGATCGCAGTTAATAATTCTTCCACAATGGCTTTCGCAGTTTTCGTGGAAGAATCGCTTGCATCGCCTGTTTCAACTAAACGTGGTGCATTCATCGCAAGATAGTAAATGAAGTATTGTTTTTCTCCAGCAGTCAATTGTATATCAAATGCATGATCGATTTCTTCTAAGAAGTGACCAACAACTTTCTGGGCGTCTTCTTTGAGCGCGGGCACGTGCAAGGGAAATTCGTTGATCTGATGGCCAGCTATAAAGCGACTGATTGCTAAAGCAAAATGAGAAAGAATGTTTTTATGATAGTAGTCAGAGTCTAACAAGTCTAAGGGCGCCAGATGATTTAATGACAATTCTTGCAAGCGGGTCAGATCAATCGTATCAAACAACTCAAGTTCCATTTCCGTAAAACCCACCAAATACTCTTGGAGATCTTTTTCAATCAAAAGATCACTGATTGCTTGTCGCTTGGCGAATTCGTTACCCAAGACTTCAAAGCCAATATTTGGACGATTTACTATTTTTAATTGATAGGTCGCTAAATTGTCTCGAGCCGTTTTTAAGTATGAGTAAAAGGTGTTTTTACTAATAAATAATCGATCAAGAAAATCATCTAAGGATAAAGGGTTTACATTCTTAAATAAAAGGAAAAGTAGATAGGCTTGTCGTTCTTCACTCGTAGTTAGAAAGGACTCGGTAGTCGACATACTTTCAGTCCACCAGTCATGAAATCGTTCTTTTGAACCAATAGACAACAAATAGCCTTGCCCTCGAATCAACTTGATGGAGGCACCCACATTTGTTAACAAATCATTCAAATTTGCAATGTCGGTCCGAACCGTTCGCTCAGAAATCGAGAAGCTTTTTGTTAACTCCTTCATTGGTAGCGGCGCCGTTTGTCTAGTTAATACTTCCATTAGATCATCTAATCGTTGATAAGCAAGTTTTGACACTTGTTTCACCTCCGTGCTCTTTCTCATCATACAATAGAAAGAATAAGAATGAAATGCTTCACCAGTACCGAAAATTTCCAGAAGAGTTGGCAATCATTTTGGAAAACGCTTTACTAATGATTGCCACTTGAATTGGAAATTTGTTGTGTTTACATCGTGAATTAGAAACCGTAAATTAAACGTGTACAGAAAATAAACCACACGAATTACGATAATGGTTTCATAATAAAGGAAAGGAGCAGATGAGATGGATTTTCAGAAAAAAAATATTCTCTTGAATGTGGCTGTTACATCAAAAGAAGAACTGTTTCACGTAATTGCGCATCATGCCTATGAATCAGGGATCGTTACCAATGCAGCAGATACATGTGCGGCATTCATTGAACGGGAAGCACAATATTCAACCGGCTTACAAGAAGGCTTTGCTATTCCACATGCAAAAGCTGAACCGGTTTTGGAACCGACCGTTTTGTTTATTCGTTTAGAGCAAGCCATCGAATGGGAAACCTTCGATGATTCGGCAGTCAAAAATGTGTTTGCTTTGATGGTTCCTAAAAAAGATGAAGGAACGGTGCATCTGCAAATGTTGAGTCGCCTAGCAACCGCATTGCTTGAAGAGACATTCATCCAGCAGATTCAACAATCAGAAGACAAAGCTTATTTAGCAGAATTGATCAAAAAGGAAATGATGGGAGAGAAAATTGTATGAAAATAGTAGGAATTTCCGCCTGTCCAGCTGGATTGGCACATACACCGATGGCGGCAAAAGCTTTAGAAAAAGCTGGTGTGAAACTTGGCTATGAGGTCAAGATCGAACAGCAAGGCTCATTAGGGCAAGTCAATGAGATCACTGCAGCCGAAGCAAAAGAAGCGGATTTCTTGCTTTTAGCGACTGACCAAAAAGTTGTTGGGATGGAACGGTTTGAAGGAAAACCGCAAATTCGAGTAAATATCAATACGTGTATCAAGGCACCGGAAGCGGTGCTGAAGAAATGTGTAGCTGCTGTTGAACAAAGAAACGCAAACTAAAGGAAAGAGGCAAGGATGATGAAAAGAGTTCTAGCAGATTTAAAAGGCCACTTGATGAGTGGAATTAGTTTTGTACTGCCATTGATTATTGGTGCTTCACTGGTTGTTGCCATTCCGAAAATGATTGCTCTTGGTATGGGGATCACAAGCTTAGATCCTTATGCTGACACGGAAGGCTTTAAACATGCGCTTTATTTGATTGAACAAGTAGGGTGGACAGGAATCGGCTTAATCAATACTGTCTTGGCTGGTTTTATCGCGTATTCTGTTGGAGATAAGGCTGCGCTAGGTGCCGGCTTTATCGGTGGTGCAGTCGCTTCTAGCACCAATGCTGGGTTTTTAGGGGCAGTTATTGCTGGGTTCTTAGCAGGATACTTAGTGAAGTGGGCGAAAGAACATATCAAATTACCGGAGTCGTTTGCTGGGGTGATGCCGTTGGTAATTTTACCTTTGATTGCTACATTGTCCGTAGCAATCGTCATGGGCGCCTTACTCTCTGAGCCATTGGCGTGGATCAATACTAGTTTGGTTGAATGGATCCGAACCATGATTGAAAATGACGTTAACAAAATTTTACTGGCAGTCATCATGGGGGCAATGATTGGCTCTGACTTAGGGGGACCTGTAAACAAAGCTGCTTGGATGGCAGGAAATGTGTTACTAGCGGAAGGAGTCTATTTACCAGCCATCATCGTGAACGTTGCGATTTGTGCGGTACCATTTGGATATGCCTTAGCAACTTTGTTCCACAAAAATCGATTCAACAAAGAGCTACTGGATGCTGGGCGTAATAACTTTATTATGGGGTTCATCGGAATCACAGAAGGAGCAATTCCTTTTACATTAGTCAATCCATTACGGCTTGTGCCGATCAACATGTTGGGAGGTGCAATTGCTTCTGGTTTGGGGATCGCATTAGGAATGTATGACAAAATGCCACCAGTTGGGGGAATCTACGGCTTCTTCACTGTTGGAAACGGTTGGGCGTATTTGATTGGACTATTTGCAGGAGCAGCCTTCATCGGTTTTGTCGCGCCTTTATTCGTGAATTTCAATAAGCAAGAAGAACAAACAGAAGATATTGCCCTCGATGATATTGAAGTGAGCTTTGAAAACTAAGCAACAAGGCTGATTAGCTAAATAGTAGCAAAAGAAAAGGCACGATCAGGTGATTTTTCAAGAACGGTTTAAGGTATCTGACAAGGACAAGATTTGGGGAAGAAAACAAGAGTATTTGAAGAGAAACGATTTTCAAAATTCGAAGCATTTATGTAAGGATCAAATGATGCGTACCAGATGGTAAAAAAATTGAGAAAAATTAATAGGCACGAACGACACCCATCGTTACGTGCCTTTTTTAATCACGGGAGAGGAATGATTGAATGAAAAAAACAGTACATGTCGTACCCCACAGTCATTGGGATCGCGAATGGTATTTTACGACGAGTCGCTCGAAAATCTATTTGATGCACGATCTAAAAAACGTCATTGAACAACTAGAAAAGGATGATCCTTATGAAAGTTTCATTTTAGATGGACAGGCTTCTCTGTTAGATGATTACTTGAAATGGCGCCCACAGGACAAAGAAAGGATTCAACAACTTGTTCAACAAGGAAAATTGATCATTGGCCCATGGTACACACAAACCGATCAATTAGTGATCTCGGGAGAAAGCATTGTTCGAAATATGTTATATGGCATGAAAATTTGTGAAGCATTCGGAACCTACATGAATGTCGGCTATGTGCCAGATTCTTTCGGACAAGCAGCTAGTATGCCACAAATCTATCGTGAGTTTGGTATCACTGACACGATGTTTTGGCGCGGTGTCAGTGATGACGATGTTAAACACACAGAGTACAAATGGCGTGGAGAAGATGGTTCTGTGGTCAATGTTTACCAGATCCCAAGTGGGTACTACATTGGCGGTGCCATTCCTGAACGAGAAGCAGAATTAGCAGAGTTCTTACATCAAGAACCGTTTAAAACGACTTGGGGACGCAGTGCAACGGATCAAGTGTATTTTCCAAATGGTTTTGACCAAGCACCAGTTAGAGAAAATCTTCCAGAATTGGTTGATCGAATGAATCAACTGTATCAGGATGAGTATGAGTTACAATTTTCAACGATCGAAAAATACATTGCTGCGGTCAAAGCACGCCATCCTGAGTTGGAAGAAATCGCTGGTGAACTGATCAACGGCAAATTAATGCGAATTCACAAAACGATTTTTTCTTCACGTCCTGATTTGAAGGCGATGAACACTCAGATCCAACATTACTTAGTCAATGTCATGGAGCCTATCTTAACCATGGCTATGCAATTAGGATTTGAGTACCCCGTAGAAACAGTCATAGAGATTTGGAAGTTAATGTTTGAAAATGCGGCGCATGATTCGATTGGTTCTTGTGTTTCTGATACGACCAACGAAGATATCTATATGCGCTATAAGCAAGCGCGAGATATTTCTATGAATCTTGTCGAATTGATGTTACGACAGATTTCTACTGCAATCAACAACCCACAAGCAAAAGAAATTACTTTTACGCTTTTCAATACCTATGACACAAAACGTAATGGGGTGATCGAAGCAGAGGTCTATTTGCCGCAAAAAGATTTTGCGATCCTTGACCAGTCAGGTCAGGCGTTACCTTATACGATTTTAGAGCTTACCGACCAAACGGAGTATGTGTTGAATCAGGGGAACATATTAGATCCAGTCAAGGAGATCTATTTGCCGGAGAAAGTCTATAAAGCAAAGATTGCCATAGAAACGACTGACGTGCCGAGTATGGGGTATACTCAGCTGACAATTGATTTAAAAGGTGATACAAGCGCACCATTGCAGGAGATTACAACCAATACGATCGAAAATGAGTACTATCAGATTACTGTCAATAGCAATGGCTCGTTAGATATTCTAGATAAAACCAATCAGGTGCTTTATCAAAATCAAGGGATCATTGAAGAAAATGGCGACGATGGTGATTCATTCAATTATTCACCACCTGTGAAAGATTTTGTGATTTCATCAATTGATGCGCAACCAACGATCTCGATTCAGCAATCAGCAATCTACCAAAAGATTGATGTGGCATTCACGCTGAGGGTTCCGAAGGATTTAGCTGAACGTGCAGAAAAGAAGGTCTCGGCTTCACTACCGATCCAATTGACGATCGTGTTGAAAAAACAATCGCAACAAATTGATTTCAACTTAACGGTTGAAAACCAACAAGTGGATAGTCATCGGGTATGTGTGCTATTTGATACCGGAATTGCCTCGAAATTTTCGCTGGCTGACCAACAGTTTGGTACGTTGCAGCGCCCTGTTGTGTTTGAAAAAGAAATGGCTCTTTGGGAAGCTAATAAAGAGCAATGGAATGAGCAGCCGATCGCCATAGAAACTTGTCAATCGTTTGTCGGTTTATTCGATGCATCCCATGGCGTAGCAGTCATGCCCAAGGGTGTACGTGAATATGAGATCGTGGGCAAAGCGTTTAATACGATTCGCTTAACGATTTTCCGAACCTATGGCTTCATGGGGAAAGAGAATCTACTGTATCGACCAGGGCGTGCTTCAGGAGAATCAGTGATTGCAACACCAGCTGCACAGTGCCACAAAACGATGCACTTTGATTTCTCTGTTGCTTACTTTGCTCAAGGATTTGATCAAGCAAATGTTGCACAACGTGCCAAACAAGCAGTAACACCGATCACTCTTTATCAAACCGCAGAATTCCTGAATTCCCGCTTGATTTTTACTTTAGGACCGGTTGAACCAACCTTACCGGCAAACTTTAGTCTTTTTGAGATCAATGGCAATCTGACCCTGAGTGTATTGAAAAAAGCCGAAGATCGTCCAGGTTATATTTTTCGCCTATACAATGGGCTTTTAGATGAATGTGGACACGCGACGATCACATTCAATCATCCAGTGAATGTAGTAGAAACAGTCGATTTAAAAGAAGCTACAAAAGAAGCACTTGTTGTGAAAAAGAATGTAGTCACTCTTGAAAAAATAGGCCACGCAAAATTTGTGACATTGTATGTAGAGTAATCACTACTGAGAAAAAGTAACGCGAAGCGGCGAGTCCGCTTGTGCCATAGAAAAGTGAAAAAGGTTCGTAAGTCTTATCAAAGTATTTACGAGCCTTTTTTAATACTAATGCGAAACAGACGAGAATCTTTGTAGGTTGAATGCCAATAGCGAATGTATACCTAAGCCATCCTTTCCAAGGTATGCAAAAATCTCTCCTCTGTACGAGTTGCACGAAAGGAGGAAAGTCAGAAGGCAGCTTGTCGGTTTTCTTTTAATTCTTATTTCAATCTCAGTTTATGTAGTTTTTGGTATTTCACATCAGCGGCGCAGAACGGGCTTTCTTGACAAATAAGCATTCTAAAAATATAGTTGAGTCAAAAGCTGCAAGACAGGAGAATATCATGAAAATTAGAGCCGCAGCATTGTCTGATCATAAAGAACTAGCTCATTTGTCGAAAGTACTAGGCTATCCGATTGAAGAAGAAGTATTGATCGAAGGTCTAAAGAGAATCTTAGCTGAGGAGGATCATCTCTTGCTTGTTGCCGAAATAAAGGGAAAAGCAGTTGGGATGATTGAAGCACAGCCGTATTCAACAGTTTATTCTGCTGGGCAATTTTTTAATGTCCTAGGTTTGGTAGTGGATGATCAAGTGCAAAAGCAAGGCGTTGGCGGGAAACTACTGTCGGCAATTGAAGAAGAAGCCCGACAGCGAGGAATGCAAGGCATTCGATTAAATTCGAATGTTAAACGCCAAGCTGCTCACAGGTTTTATGAAAACCATGGCTATCATAGCAGTCATGAACAGAAACGGTTTATCAAGGAATTATAAAAATACAAAGACGCTGGAGGAGTGACAAACGACACTCCAGCGTCTTTTTTTGTATTCACTTTAATTGGTTCAAAAGACTAATATTTATGGAATCAATGCCAACAACAACCGTTTAATCTCCTCATATACCTCTCCGGTTTCCGGCGTCACACGTTGACGATTCTGAATGATAAAAAGATCACGATAGCGGTACTCTGGATCAAGTTTCTGCCAAGGCAACCCTTCTGGTAATGAAAGTTTCGAAATGATCGATTTGCCGATGTTTTGTTTTAGTAGGGACAAAATCACTTCACTGTTATTGGCTTTGATGATTTGTGGATGCAGGTGCTGTGCGTACAGATAGGTTTCGTTAATGTAATACATCCCCGAGTCGTTTTCCCGCAAGACCCAAAAATCAGAAGCGAGGTTGCCTGCTAACACCAATTCATCGCGATAAACGAATTCTTTTTGGATCAATGGCGAAACGATTGATTTTTCGATCAGGCCGATATGGGCTTTGTTTGATTCGACGGCATCGATCACTTCTTGAGAATTCATGATTTTGATTTCAAAGGCAAATGTTGGAAATTCTGCAATCAGCTGTGCCATGATGCTGGGCAGTAAGTAGACGGCGGTGGTATTCGAACAAGCGAGCACACACGCTGTTTTAAAATTTTTGGTGTCTTTGGCTTGCGAAAAAATAGTGGACAATGAGCGGAGGGACTCGACCACACGAGGATACAAAAACTCCGCTTGGCTAGTGGGTAAAATCAATTGTTTTCCTTTGCGTTCAAAAAGCTTGAAGCCAAGTTCCGCCTCTAATCGTTGGATTTGCAAGGAGATCGTTGGCTGAGTTTTATAGAGCTGTTTGGCGGCAAGACTAAAGTTTCTCGTTTCATAAACAACAATGAAGGTTTTGAGCAATTCAATCATTTTGCGGACTCCTTTATTATTAATAATATTTATAATTAGTATTTAAAAGTACAATTTTACAAATAGTTATCAGGTGATTATAGTATAAGTGTAGAGAAAAAAGAAAGCAAATTTAATTGAAATTTTCATGCATTAAGAAAGGATGAGTTGATGAAAACATCGATCCAGCATTTTTTACATTCATTGCCAATCCCGATTTGCGGCTTGATTTTAGGCACTGTGTCTTTGGGGAATTTATTGTATTCAGAAGGAATGGAGACGGTTGGAAATGGGTTTTGCACCCTTGGTATTTTCATCATGGGGCTCTTCCTTCTGAAAGTATGCTTTACATTTAAGCACACGATGTCAGAGTTGAAAAACCCAATCGTTGCTTCGGTGGCGCCGACCTTTACGATGGCGCTGATGGTGATTTCCACTGTTTTTGAACGGGTCATTCCCAATGCAGTGGTGAATGATCTGCTCTGGTGGGGGGCTATCGGCTTACATTTTGCTTTAATGATCTATTTTGTTGTCGTGCATATTTTGCCTGTTGACCTTTCGCTGGAATACATTTATCCAAGCTGGTTTATTACCTTCGTCGGGATTGGCGTAATTCCCAATACTTCTGCTGTCTTTTTTAAAGAGCTAGGGGAAGTGATCGTCTGGATCGCATTGGTATTGTATTTTGCGCTTTTGCCGATTATTTTAAAGCGAATCGTCCATCAAAAGCTGACGGAACGTGCGGCAGTTCCTTTGATCACGATTTTAACAGCACCAGGTTCTCTTTGCTTAGCAGGTTACCTTTCCGTATTTGAGCAAGGCTCTGCTTGGTTTGTCGCCTTTATGCTGTTATTGTCACAAACGATTTATTTCTGTGTCGTCGCTTATATGAAAAACATGCTGGCAGTCGGGTTTTACCCAAGCTATGCGGCATTTACGTTTCCTCTTGTGATCTCGGCGACGGCAATGTTCAAATCAGCACTGTTTTTTGCAAATCACCCACTGATATTTGGGTTTCTACAAGCCTTAACGATTATTGAAACCAGCTTTGCCGTGATTATCGTCAGCTATGTGTTAGGAAAATATGCTGTTCATTTGTATCAGCAAACCAAAGCGCTGATTGCCGATCATAGTTACTAAGAAAGTACAAAAAATCATCCGTTTTTTAAGAAAATGCGTACTCTACGCAAAACAATAGTACAAGTATTTGAAAAGAAAGGGAAGGGATCGCACATGAAAAGTACAAGCAGAAAAGTTGTCGTTGTCGGAACAGGTTTCGTTGGAACGAGCATTGCGTATTCCATGATCAATCAAGGACTGATCAATGAATTGGTCTTGATCGATGTCAATAGAGACAAAGCAGAAGGAGAAGCCCTCGATTTGTTAGACGGAATGTCATGGGGGCAAGAAAACATCAAAGTTTGGGCGGGAGAGTACTCGGAATGTAAAGATGCTGATATCGTCGTTATTACTGCAGGGATCAACCAAAAGCCAGGACAAACACGGCTTGAATTGATCGATGTGAACGCCGAAATTATGGCAACCGTCACAAAACAAGTGATGGCTTCAGGCTTTGATGGCGTGCTTGTCATCGCTTCAAACCCAGTCGATGTCTTAACTTATCAAGCATGGCGTGTGTCCGGGTTGCCAGCCAATCGTGTCGTTGGTACGGGAACGACCCTCGATACCACAAGACTTCGAAAAGAAGTGGCGGCAAAATTAGCCATCGATCCACGAAATATTCATGGGTATATCATTGGGGAACACGGTGATTCGGAAGTCGCTGTCTGGTCCCATACAACGATCGGTGGACAACCGATCGTAGAATTGATCAAGCAAAAGGATCGTTTGACCGTTGCCGATCTAGCGGTTCTTTCTGAACGAGTAAAGAATGCCGCCTATGAAATCATTGATCGAAAACAAGCAACTTTTTACGGAATAGGGATGTGTGTCGCAAGAATCGTTCGAGCGATCTTAAATGATGAGCAAGCGATTCTGCCGGTGTCTTCCTACCTTGATGGGGAATATGGCATCAACGATTTATTCACAGGTGTTCCTGCAGTCGTGGACCAAAACGGCGTCCGCGAAATTATTGAATTGACGCTTACTCCTGAGGAAAAACGGCAGTTTGATACTTCGTGTCATCAGTTACGAGCAGTAATTTCCACAATTGGACAAAGCAAGGTCAGCTGATCTTTAGAATACGATTAATGAAATCCTCGTGTTCGTTTTTGCCTAAGCATGGTTCGACTATTTACGGTCGTCCATGCTTTTTTTACATCTAGCCAAGAATGTTAAAAGGAAATGGCGTATTTTACGCGAAACGCCCACTATTCAACTCTCTTTTTTCTCACTCCTTTAAAAAAAACATCCTCAGTGAATGACAGAAAAAGAATGATCGATCAACCTTGCAAACATTTCGAGTTGTAAAAAGTGACAAAGTGTCACCTTGTGTGGTATTCTTCAAAAAGTGACACTTTGTCAACATTTGGAAAACAGGAGGAAAGAGCAATGTTTCTGGCTATAAAAGAAATGCGTTATTCAAAATTAAGATATGGGCTGATCGTAGGAATCATGTTTTTGATCGCCTATGTTGTTTTTATATTGTCTGGCTTAGCAACGGGACTTAACTGGGATTTTAAAAAGGCCATCGTCGATTGGGATTCATCCGCGATCGTTTTATCAGAAGATGCGAATGACACATTTGCGGCTTCGCAATTGACGAGAGGGGATCTAGACCGTGTAGCAGGGACCCAAAAAGCCCCGATTGGTCTATATAGCAGTGTCATCACGGTCAACGATGAACAAGTCAATGTGACTGTTTTTGGTACACAAGACGATGCGTTCTTGTTACCAGAAGTCTTAGAGGGCAAGCTGTTTTCAAAAGAAAATGAGATCACGATTTCAGAAAACTTAGCAGAAGAAGGTATCAAGGTCGGGGATCAAGTGAAAATCGGGCGTTCAGATGAAACCTTCAAAGTCGTTGGGATCACCCCAGAAACGTCTTATACGGTGTCACCAGTGATTTATACTTCTCTCGATACTTGGACGAAAATGAAGTTTGCTAATCAACCATTTGCATCTGACAAGGAGCAGCCCATCAATATCATTGTGACCAAATCAAGTGATCCGAAAGTCGATAACCAAGAAGGAACCCAGCTCAAAGTGTTGGCAACGGAAGACTTTATTGAAAAGCTTCCTGGATTTTCTGCCCAAAACTTGACCTTAAATGCCATGATCTACTTCTTATTTGTCGTTGCAACGGCAATCGTGGGGATTTTCATGTATGTGATCACCCTGCAAAAAACGGCGATTTTTGGTGTGATGAAAGCCCAAGGCATTCGGACCAGCTTTATTGCCAAATCAATTATTGCGCAAGCATTTATGGTCGGTGTGATCGGGGTAGCCCTAGCATTTGCGGCGGCATACGGCACCAGTTTGTTTTTACCAGATGCCATGCCATTTTTCTTTGAATTAAAGCAGTGGCTGCTTTATAGCGGCATCTTGATTCTCGTGGCAGTTCTAGGCGGCTTATTCTCCATTCGGACGGTCACAAAAGTCGATCCAATCACGGCAATAGGAGGGTAACAAAGATGAAAGACATTTTAGTAATGAAGGATATTATAAAAAAATTTGGCAAGCAGCATACCGAAGTAACGGCATTAAAAGGACTGAATTTTCATGTTCAAGAAGGGGAGTTTGTCAGTATCATCGGTCCTTCTGGTTCAGGAAAAAGTACCTTTTTGACCATCGCTGGCGGCTTACAAAGTCCAACATCGGGAGAGATCATTATCAACCAGGTGAACTTTTCCCAATTAAATGAAAAGCAACGAGGAAAGTTGCGTTTTAAAGAGATTGGGTTTATCTTGCAAAGCTCGAATTTGATCCCTTTTTTAACGGTAAAGGAACAATTTTATTTGGTCGACAAAGTTTCAAGAAAAGCCAAGGAAAAGGAAAGGATTGATGAATTGCTTGCTTCATTAGATATTCTCGATCTTCAAGACAAGTTTCCCCGCGATTTATCTGGTGGGGAACGTCAACGAGTAGCGATCGGCCGGGCGTTGTTTAATGACCCAAGCTTGATTTTGGCGGATGAACCAACTGCCAGCTTAGACACCGATCATGCGTATGAAGTCGTGAAGTTATTGGTGAAAGAAGCGCATGAGAAAAAGAAAGCGACAGTCATGGTCACCCACGACGAGCGAATGATCCAATGGAGTGATCGCATTTTCCGAATGGAAGATGGCAATCTGATCGAACAAAACGCCCCGTCAAGAGAAACTGCACAAGTCTGAGTGGAAAAGTAGAGGGATTTGTTTATAATAGAGGGAGTAGATTGCGAATGATGGAGGAGAATCCCTTGCCAAGTACAACATTTTTTCATTTAAAACAAGCGAAAAAAGAAAAAATCGATGCCGTGCTTTTAGAAGAATTCTTCAGCAAGCACATCAGTCAAGTCAAGGTCTCTGCCATCGTCGAAAAGTCGCACATTTCTAGAGGGGCGTTTTACAAGTACTTTCAAAACTTAGAAGATGCCTATGACTATGCGATCGCCGACTATTCAAACCAAATCCATTCCGCGATTTTTACGTTTATCAATCGCAACAAAAATGATTTTTTCAAAGGGATCGAAGAATACTTGGCTTGGTGCAGTCAATGGTCACCTGAAGATGATCATTGGAAAATGATCCACTTATGTACCCAAAGCAATGCCTGGACGAAGCGCGATGCGATCCCTGACGATTCGCCCATGATTCGTCAGTGGTTGGAGCTGTTGGAAGAAAATCGCTTTACGATCCATGATACGCAAGAAGCCGTCAGTTTCCTTTACTTTATTATGGCGGTCGTGATGGATAGTCTGACAGATTTTATTTCGAATGAATGGACCGCAAAAGAGCTGATCAAAGATTTTCGCTATAAGGTGCAATGGATCAAGTATGGAATCAAAGAGGACAATGAAGAAGAATGAATGCTTCGGCAAGAGGATGGAGCAAATGCCTCGCACGGCGGAGAAGTTCATTTACAAAGAAAGAGGTGCCCGACAACTGAAATAGTTGTCGGGCACCTCTTTTTTGAGGGAATGATTATTTTTTATTTACACGTTTCGCAATGATCGGCAAGATCAAGCCAATCAAAAGAAAGGCGATTGGCGTAATGATATTTAAGGCCAATTGGAAGAACCAAGCTTGCGGATCTGCCCCATAATCAAGTTTAGGAACCATCCCTAAAATGCAGGCAAAGGCCGTGAACAAGAAGCACCATAAGCCGATCCCAAAGCCAACCTTGGTGTTTTTCACGAATTTATAATCGGAAGTAAAGCGATTGGCGTGTTTGTTGACTAGCATAAAGGCTAAGAAGACCCATAAGTAACGCAATGGCATGACAACTGAATTCAAGTTTAGCAACCAACGATACAGTTCGGTCATATTGCCGATTCCTAGTGCTGGAATGATGATCAAAATGCTGACTAGGATACCTGTCATAATATACCCGTTTACTGGTGTTCCTTTTTTGTTTAGTTTTGCTAAGCCATTTGGTACAAATTCTGAATCAGCATCAGACAATAATATTTTCAATGGGGCATCAATTGAAAATGCCAAAGCAGAGATTTGCGCTAACGCATTGGCGATGGAATAAAGAATGACAAAGAAATTGCCGATTCCGTAGAAGTTTCCTAGTCGTTGAAAGGCTTCATAAGCGCCGTTGACCATCAAATCTTCTGGAATATGGTTGGCATCAAAAAGCATCCCCATAGCAATCGAGCCGAGCAAGGCACATAACGCCACCATACCGGCTAAAAAGATCATGCCTTTTGGAAATTCTTTGGCAGGATTTTTTGTGTTATTTACGTAAGGCGAGATTTTTTCACAGCCACCTACTGCAAATACCAGCATCGAGATCGTGGTTAAATAGGTAAAGTCAAATTTAGGGATATAGGTTGAAACAGATGACATGTTTGGTGTAGCAATTTCAGCACCAGTCATTGCTGGAGCAGTGACTGCTAAAAGAATAAAAAGAATCGACATTACGAACATGGCTGTTCCCGCGATGTTCCCAATCATTTTTAAGGTCGTCAATCCTTTAGAGGCAATCCATAAAAAGAATAGAAAAATAGCTAAACAAATCAACGAGACTTCCATGGAGCCCATCGTTGATACAAATGTACCATTTCCTTTAAATAACCAACTTAATGATACTAAGATTCCTTGGGGTTTTTGTGCCAAATAAGGCACGTGAACGACCCAATAAGTCCAAGCAGCAAAAAAAGCCAACCGTTTTGTTGAGGTTTCTTTGATCCATGAGGAAACCCCACCACTTGACTCTTTGAAGGTCGATCCTAACTGACCAACACTTAATGCATAGGGTACAAAATAAAGAGCCATAATTAATAGCCACGAAACAACAACAGTCAATCCTTGTTGAGCGTAGTTGTTTACAACATTTCCCAGTCCCCAAACAGAGACGAACGCCATCAGCGCAATATTATACCAGCGTAATTGTTTCTCATTCATCGCTTTCTCCTTCTTAAAATGATTTTTCTGACTGATTAAAATAGAGCGTTTTTTGAAATTTAGTGAGAAAAAAATTTCTTTCCATAAGCGCTTGATCACGATCAAGTTTCTTATGCATTTTTTCACAAATGTCAAAGGTCAAATTGAATAAAAAATTTCACTTGCTTCTTTTTTATCCAGTCGTTGACTTTCCATAGCTAGGATAAACCTCTGAATTCTTTTGGTCAAGAAAAATTAAATTGTTATTTAAAAAAAATAATAAATTTCTGATGATAGCAAAAGCAAACATCATCATTCATTAATAATCTGAAAGAAATCCAACTACATTCGGTCAAGGGCATGGATGAAAGAGGGATCATTTCATTTAAATGAATGGACGTATAAAGATGGAAGAAACCCTTTCGAAAGGCTTTCACTGATGCTTTTTGGATAGATTTTTAAGCAAAGGAAACAGGAGAGTAGTCGTAGTTTTTTTGTTTTTTTTTTAAAATTTTATGCGAACATTCTTTCAAAGAAACACGAAAACAAAGTTAGCCGAATGCTTCGTTCCATCGAAATCACTCGTTTTTTTTCGCCAATTTATAGGAGGTGGGTGTTATTCGCTCAAATACTGGCCATAAAAGCAGATAAAAGACGAAGTTTCCGCTGGCATGGAAGAAATCGAACAGTAGTCCTTGAAGGTAATAGGCAAGAAACGAAGGAAACTGATAAAGCCAAACTTCCATCAACGAAACGATCAAGCCATAAAGAAGTCCGCAAAGAAAGGCAAAGAAAGCTTGCAAGAAGCGGTTTTTCTTGATGATCGGTATTTTTCCAATCTGATGAAAAAGAACGATGGTGACAGTAAGTGCAGCCAATTGACTGATCGTCCAGGGACCCATGCCTAGATAGATATTTGTTCCGAGCAAACTTAATAAGGCAATCATCAACGCATCAGATAAACGATAAGAAAAAGCCACTAAAAATAAAAGGGCACTCATAGGCTGAATGTTAGGGATAAAGACAAAAACTAACCGTCCAACGATACAAGCCGCAGTGATCAGTGCTAAATGAGAAATTCTTTGGATGGAAAATATCTTGGTTTGGGGAGGAAGCATGAGAATCGCCGTCTTTCTAATTGATAATCATTCTCATTATACATGGAAAATAATAAAATTCAAGATTGAAATACACATTATATAGTACGATAATAAAAAACGAGCACAATATGTTGTGTTTTAGAAGGCGAGGGAAAGAAATGGAATACAAAAAACAAACGATTGAGAAATTGAACGAGGATATCAAGTTGTTCCAAGAAGTTTCGGCGATCACACCAGAAATGACCCAAACATTTGAGGGAATCGCTCGTTTGATTATGCTGGATCGTTATTCATACAAAGATCAAACCCATCTAACATTGCGTAAGGATGATTTGGTGATTTTGACAACGAAAGCTGATCCTAAATATCCTGCGCGAGGAATCGGTGTTGTGAAAGCAATCGATGGGGAACTAGTCTCTATCGAAGTGGAAGAGGCCTATCGCTCAGCGTTAGAAGATATTGATGAACAAGCCAATGGACTTGTTAAAAGAAGAAAAAGTGACATTGAAAAACCGTTAGAACTCTTTTTTGAGCAAGTGGCGCATCGTGTAGCCAAAGGGATTTCTGCCAACGAGGCCCATGACCAGGAGCGCTTCTTTGAGGCGTTTTACCAACAAATCGTGGCGCAAAACCTAATCCCCGCAGGCAGAGTACTTTATGGAGCAGGAACAAATTCTCAAGTTACCTACTTCAATTGCTTTGTGATGCCTTTCATCCATGATTCCCGAAAAGGGATTGCTGTTCATCGACAAGAAGTTATGGAAATCATGAGTCGAGGTGGCGGGGTCGGAACCAATGGGTCGACCTTGCGACCAAAATCAAGTGTGGTCCACGGTGTCAGTGGTCGGTCTTCTGGGGCAGTTTCTTGGTTGAATGATTTGGCAAACTTGACGAACCTTGTAGAACAAGGAGGTAGCCGCCGTGGAGCGCAGATGATTATGATGGCAGATTGGCATCCAGATATTTTTGCATTTATTCTTTCTAAAATTCAAAATCCTGCTGTATTGCTTCACCTAAAAAAAACAATCACAAATGCGACGATCAAACAACTGATCAATGAAAAACTGCAATTTGACCCTCTGACAAAAATGGAAGAAAGAATGTTCACTTATCTAGCACAACTGCCTGAATCGTCAGATAAGGAACATAATGAAATGATCCAAAAGGCAAAAGAAAAATTGCGCATAGGTGGCAGCTATACGGTGAAAGAAAGTGATTTCTTAACTGGCGCGAATATCTCAGTCTGCTTGACAGAAGAATTCATGGAAGCAGTGAAGACAGATGGGTGGTATGAGCTACGCTTTCCAGATATCGACAATTATTTAGAAGCAGAAATGGCGCAATATGATGCAAAATGGGCGGAAGTCGGGGATGTGCGAGAATGGGCAGCTGCTGGCCATAAAGTCAAAACCTATCAAAGGATCAAAGCTCGTGAGTTATGGGAGTTGATTACTTTTTGTGCAACATATTCTGCTGAGCCTGGTATTTTCTTTATCGATAATGCCAACAAGATGACGAATGCTACAGCATACGGACAAAAAGTCGTGGCAACCAATCCGTGCGGTGAACAGCCCCTAACCCCCTATGCGGTCTGTAACTTGGCAGCCATCAATCTCGCAAACATGGCGGATCGCCAAAAGGGCACCGTTGATTTTGCCAAACTAAAAGAAACCGTGAAAACAGCAGTTCGTTTCCAAGACAATGTTATTGACGTAACGCCTTACTTTTTTGACAAAAATGAGCAGCAGGCGAAAGGGGAAAGACGTGTTGGATTAGGGATCATGGGCTTGGCAGATTTATTGATCTACTGCGGGAAAAAATACGGATCGGCAGAAGGAAATCAATTCGTTGATCAAATTTTCGAGGCAATGGCAGTCACTGCCTATGAGGCATCCATTGAATTGGCGAAAGAAAAAGGCAGTTTTCCCTTCCTGATTGGAAAAAATGACCAAGAGACGCAAGCGTTGCGGAAGAAATTTATCGATACAGGATACATGAAAAAAATGCCAGCGCACATCCGCGAAGGCGTGCTGCGATTCGGTATTCGCAACTCTCATCTTTTGACTGTTGCGCCAACAGGATCGACAGGCACGATGACGGGAGTTTCAACTGGTTTAGAACCTTACTACTCCTTTTCTTATTTTAGAAGCGGTCGACTAGGTAAGTTTATTGAAATCAATGCGGAAATCGTTGACGAATACCTGATGGATCATCCTGAACGAACCAAAGCGGAGTTGCCGGCATGGTTCATTTCCGCTATGGAGTTGACGCCCGAAGAGCATGTCGGTGTGCAATGCACCATTCAACGCTGGGTGGATAGCTCCATTTCAAAAACGGTCAATGCACCAAAAGGATATACAGTAAGCCAAGTAGCCAAGGTTTATCGAGATCTTTATGAAGGAGGAGCCAAAGGAGGGACTGTCTATGTAGACGGCAGCCGAGATTCACAAGTACTTACCTTAGAAGCGGTTGAAAATGAGCTGACCGCACAAGTTGAACCGCTGTCTGTCGTTCAAGTAAATGAACCCGTCGCCTCTGGTGAAATCTGTCCCATCTGCCATGAAGGAACCATTGAGGAAATCGGTGGCTGTAGTACCTGCACAAACTGTAAAATCCAATTAAAATGCGGGCTCTAAGAAAAAACGAGATTGATAAAATAATTCTTATCCGCATACTGGATAGAAAAACGATTAGTATTTTGACTATTGGAGAGGAAGAAATAGATGAAAAAAGTATTTGTCGTATTCATGCTAGTGAGCACACTACTCGTCGCTACAGGATGCCAACAGGCAAGTGTAACGCCAGAAAGCACGCAGCAAAGTTCCTTGAAGCAAGAACAAGGAACAGCTACGATCGTCATCCAAAATCAAGAAACTGTGACCTCAAAAGAAGTAACGTTCCGAGAAAATGAGTCGCTGCTGGAAGTAATGAAAGAAAACTTTGCGATCAAAGAAAAAGATGGCTTTATCACCTCTATCGACGGCATCAGTCAAGATCAAAAAGCCAATCTATTTTGGGTCTATACCGTCAATGACGAAATGACCGATAAAGGGGCACAAGCGTTGATTTTAAAGAACAATGACACTATCACATTTGATTTGAAAGCATTCTGATTTGTTTGATTCTAAGGATCTTTATTGGTGCAAAAGAACTTGCCCATAAAGATCTTTATCTATACAGATAGACTCTTGCGTTGATTTTGGAGGCAGTTTTGCATTCAAGTTCTCTTCAAGAGTCTATTCTTGTTTTTCTATCATAGTTTGGAGTGGTGGCTTATTTTATTTTAAAATTGGAATAATAGAAATAAAGATACCATTACATACATAAGTTTTAGCCATGATGTTTCTTTCGTATTTTGGCTTTCGTTCCTATTTTTTGTAGAAAATAATTTTTTTATAGTAGAGTGGAAATGGACAAAAATTTGATTTATCCGTTAGCTTAAGTGGCTAACGCTTCTATTCTCTAATATATGGTTTTACTTACTATTTTTCTTGCGATTGTTTCCCAATCTGCTTGTTGTTCATAAAAACAATGTTATCATTGTATTATCAGATGTGGGTGGCGAACAGTGGTCTAAAACATGAGCGTTGATTACAAATAAGGTTTTTTCGTTCTCTTTGTTTATTGATCAGAAAAGGTAGGAGGAGAATAATGGTTGAGGTACTTTTGATGTGTGGCGTTAGTGGTGCAGGCAAAACCACTTACTCAAAACAAAAAGAGCAAGAAGGCTATGTAAGATTAGCAATAGATGAATTGATTTGGGAAGACTATGGCGTTTATGGTGTTGATTACCCTTCGGAGAAATATGCAAAAGTTTCTTCATTATCTTCAGTTAAATTGAAAGAGCTTACAGTAAAGGCTGTTCAAGAAGGAAAAAACGTAGTTGTCGATTCTAGTTTTTGGGCTAAAAGTCACCGAGACGCCTATAGAGAACTACTGGCAGCATATGATGTGACGATTAAAGTAATCTATCTAAAAGCTGATTATGATACTTTACGAAAACGATTAGCGATCAGAAACAAAGTCCAAACTGCAAATTCCGCTTTTCCTATTACAGAAGAAATCCTTCAACGGTTTTTTTCAGGATTCGAAGAACCGGTAAATGAAGATGAGGTAGTGATCGAGCAAAAGAATATATGAAGTAGCATCAAAACGTTTTTTACTCTTTTTCAATACAGTTAGTCTTATTCCTGTGCAGGACACGAAGGACAGTCATGCTAGAAGCAAAATAGTGATTGGCAATTTCTTTTCTTGTTGCATTCTTCGATAGAAGAAATAATTTAGCGGTGACCACCCCAAATGAAGAATAAGAGCAGCTATTACGAAATTTGTATCCAATTGCTGATGAGAGGAATTAGATCAGCCAAAATTGTAAAAGAGGGTAAGAAATAGGAGAACTATTTTAAAATGACGATCGTCCCCTCAGAACCTTCAGAATGCAAATAGAATAAAATCAATTGATTGTATAGGTGAGTTATGAAAGTTCAGTATAAACTAATTTTTCTTTTTATATTATTTATTTTGATAGGGTTAGTTATAATTGGAGATCCTACAGATATTTTTATATAGTGTTAAATTTTTCTCTTCCTGTGTTATTTATAGTTTTAAGATTGTTTTTTTCTGATGTGAAAAACAGGAAATTGCTTTGGCAAAAAAGGTCGCCATACTTTGGAGAGCAAAGAAGAAAAATAAATAAAAACATTTTAAATCTATTTTTTATAATAGGATTAGTATGGTTTATGTATTTAGTTTATCAATACCTGAATTAAAAAAACAAGGGACATGACATAGGTTAACAAGTTATGCTCCTTGTTTTATGGTGTTACGATAATTAGTGTTAGTGTAATATCCATGGATTTTTTGAAGAATACATGGAGATAATATAAGTAGGGGTTCGCGCCACGATTTACCTGTTCATTGGGTGTCAAACCCACTGACTAAAAGTTAGGTAATTTGAAGAAGTTAGATTTCTTATGCGAAAAATAAATTTATTTATGAGTATAGTAAGTGAAAATAGCGTTCAAATAGAGTATAATATGAGTATAAAAAACTCTTTTTGGAGGTGCGTTATGAAGAAGGAAAAAGAAAGAATTCAGATTGCGGTTGAAAAAGATCTAAAAATGGAAGCAGAAGATATTTTACATGATTTAGGAATGAATCCCACTACGGCAATTACTATTTTTTATAAACAAGTCATAGAAAAAGGGGGATTACCCTTTGAGGTAAAACTTTCTGAACAAACAAAGCAAGCAAGGCGAATTGCTAAGTTAGCGAAAAAATCTACTAATGTGACGAGGATAGATGATAATAAGGCTTTCGAGGCTTGGTTGGATGAAGATGAATAAAATAGTTTCAATGTATGTGGCTTATGTGGGTAAACCAGAAGGAAAAAGACGACCAGTTTTGATTATTGAGAATAGTGAAAATGAAGTTCTTTTTTATGCGATTACAAGCAAGTTTGAACACAAATCAGAGCGCATAAAAAAGCTTTATTTTCATATCAATGATTGGCAAGATTCAAATTTAAAAAAAGAGTCTTGGATTGACACAGGAACGTTATTCGTTCTTTCTAAAGAAAAAATAGATTTTAAATATAAAGATAGGGGAACTATCTCAGAAAGATTTGAATCATTTAGAAGAGTTTCTTAAGGATCGCTCTTAGAAGAATGAACAGCATTAAAAATACACTACCTTTTCATTAGGACTAGGTAGTGATTTTTTTGATTTCATATCTAATTTGTAGTGGTAATAGTGAGAAAAAAATTACTGTAAAGGTTTTTGAACTAGCGAAGCACTCACTGGATTTATACAGAAGCTATTACTTCCACAAATTATCTGACTCAGTTAATTTATGGAAAAACGAAGCATTTCACGTGCAAAGAGTTCAGTCATCTCGTAGAAAAAAACTTTTCGAAAAGCATAGCTCTTACATACATCATTTAAATAAGAAACTTTTTGACAGCAAGGCATTTCTTCTTATTCACTTGGCAATAAATTAATTATAACCAAAAAAATGGAACAGCATAAATGTTTTCGAAATGCTTTCGCACCAACATTTATCTGTTCCGTGGGTTTGGCACCCAATGGGCCGTGAGGGGCTCGAACCCGCGACCCGCTGATTAAGAGTTAAATAATTGATAGTTTTATTTAGTTTGAAAATGCTTTGGATATGTTGAATTTTAATAGGTATACCAAGGTTTTGAAATGTTTTTTAACACTAAAAAGCATAAACAAATATAAGTTAATAAAGAAAAAAATTAGAAGAATTCAAGAAAAACGTTGGCTTTATGGAAAACAAATCTAACAAATAAAGTGCTATAGAAAAACAATTTGAAAAGAATTATAAAAACTAAATTTAGCGAATATGAATATAGCGATGAATTGAGACAGATTATCAAATCTGTCTTTTTTTATTGCAACTAACTAAAAGGAGTGTACTTATGAGTAAAGTAAAAAAATTAATGACTACTCTCATGCTGTTTCTGACTTTGAGTGGTACGATCGTTGAACCTGTATCTGTGTTGGCAGAAACAGTGAACACGGTTGAGACACAAGAAGTACAAGAAGACACTACTGCAACTGAAGTAGTAGAATCGGCCACAGAAGAAGCAGAAACCAGCACCACTTCCTCCGATCAATCGACAAATACGAAGACTGATCAACAGGAAAAAATCGGAGAGAGTCAAAATGCAAATGATAGTCCGACGAGTGAAACAGCAGAAGAAGCGACGCAACCGTCAACTGAAGAGGCGGATCAATCGGTTTATGATTACCTCCGTGAACAAGGATACGAAATGCTCGCTGATGGCACGATCGTTAGTACGAATGGAACCTCTTATCGAGACGACTATTTGTCCGTTATTCAAGAAGTTCAAAACATGTTAAACCCAAATCCAATCAGATTACGAATGGCAAAAGCAGCGGGTCAATCGGTTTATGTGAACCGTGATTATGGTTCGTCTACAATCGGGTGGACGTATTCGAATGGCATTTCTGAACTAGGATGGTATGCGAAAAAAGATGCAAATGGTGGTATGCTCTGGTGTATTGAACCTGGGGTTCCCTTGAATTGGGGTGCAAACTATCCCTATACAACGTCAGAGGTTTCCCAAGACAAGTATATTCGGGCTTCGTTAGCTGTTTATTATGGATGGGAAAAACAAAAATCTGTCGTCAATGCTTTTTATACAGAGCGCTTGGTACAAGAAATCACTACCCGAGTAACTTCGGGTAGTATATATGATTATGCGGGTATGGCTAGTCAATCAGGCTACAATACGTTCCGTAAGAATATTTTGGAAGAAGTAGAAAGCTTCTTTACACTACCTTCATTTGCAGGTAAATCTTACACGGTAAAACTTGGAGAGACGTTAATATTAACAGATACGACAGGTAACTTACCAAAATACAAAGTGACAGCTGATACTGCTAATATGACAGTATCTCAATCAGGCAATACGTTAAAAATTACACCAAAATCAGATAGTAAGGAATCAGGGACACTAACATTACGCTATCAAATTGCAGCTGAATACGAAGGAGCAACAATTATTTACTCAGCGCCTTATTTACAAGATGTTATGAAGGCTAGAATTGGTGACCCTCGATTCTTCAATGTAAGCTTGAACATTGAATTACAAGGTCAAGGTGAAATCATTAAAGTCGACGAAAACGGCAAAGGATTAGCCGGAGCGCAATTTGAGATCACGAATAAAACGACCAACAAAACGGAAACCAAAACAACCGATAAAGACGGAAAAATCTCTGGTACATGGGATACAGGAACTGTCTTAGAAATCAAAGAAGTAAAAGCACCAACCGGCTATGTTTTGAATACGGAAAAGAAAACACTCACGATTGAAGCAAACAAAACGAAGTCGGTTACGTTCACAAACAAAAGCCAGTTAGGCTCGATTTCTATCGATAAGTCTGGTGTGGAGTTTGGAAAAGATATGGTGAATGGCAATTATACGTTGGCGGGTAATACTTTTGAGGTTTATGCTGGATCAAAAGCAACCGGCACGCCAGTTGCTACAATCACAAAGGATGAAAAAGGGCAGGCAAAAACAAAGTCCCTTCCTTTAGGCACCTACACGCTGAAAGAAACAGCTGCTTCTGAAGGGTATTTGTTAAATACGAATACTTGGACAGTTGAAATCACCTATGCAGGTCAAAACGTTGAAATCACGAACGTAGATCAAAAAATTGAAAACCAAGAACAAAAAGGTTCGGTTGTTCTCACAAAACAAGATAGCGAAACGGGTACTGTTTCTCAAGGGGATACAACCTTTGCCGGTGCAGAATTCGATTTGTTCCGCAAGTCAGATAACAAGAAAATCGGTCATTATACCACCAATGACAAGGGACAGCTGACGGTCAATGATTTAGTGATCGACACCTACTATTTTTTAGAAACGAAAGCGCCGATCGGCTACGTCTTAGATAAAACGCCGGTTGAGTTTTCTGTTGAATACTCAGGTCAAACAGCAAGCGTCGCCAAACAAGCGACTGCAGTAAAGAAAAACAAAGTGATCACTGGCGGATTTGATTTGATCAAGACCGTAAATTACAACTGGTACACGACAGCCTGGAACTGGTTGACAGGGAAAGATCCTTCAGACCAACCAACCGTTCTTGAAGGCGTCGAATTTACCGTTACACAAGACTTTGGCAAGAAAGAAGTCGTTGGTAAAGCACTCACAGACAAGCAAGGCTATGTGTCATTTGATAAATTGCCTTATGGAACCTATGTGGTATCCGAAACGAAAGTACCAAACGGATATACAGGTATTGCAGACTTTAAAGTGACGATCAGCGAAGACGGTCAACGTTTCCACTATGTCATTGAAAATAAAGTAAAAGAAGCCAAGGTGAAATTTGTCAAAGTTGATGCTGAAACAGGAAAAACGATCGTTCGTTCAAATGCTGGCTTTGAAATCTATTCAAAAACCACCGGCGAACAATTAGTTATGCAGGATCTTCAAGGCAAAGAACAATCTGTGTTCTACACAGACGAAGAAGGCGTCCTTCAGTTGCCTACGCAATTTGCTTTTGGGAAATACTATGCCAAAGAGGTAAAAGCGCCTGAAGGCTACGTGGTGGCGAAAAACACGATTGATTTTGAAGTGACCGGTGAAGAAAAAGACGGTCTTGTGGTTGTTACGATCAAAAATGACAACCAAAAAGGACAAGTGACCCTACACAAAACGGTTCAAACGGCTATGTCCGTTGAAACAAAAGAAAGCGAGTATGGCAGCTATTCTGAGATTCAATTCGATCAAGCAAATGGCGAAGGCTTCAGTTTCAAGATCCGTCCAACGGAAGATATCGTGACAGCTGAAGGCACGATTCGTTTTACAGCTGGTGAATTCTTACAAAAAGACGGAGAAGATAAAGTTTGGACCACTGATTCTGAAGGGAATTTCCAAACAGACGCTTTCTTGTATATCGGGGCTTATGAATTGGTCGAAACGAGCGCACCTGCTGGTGTGAATTTGGAAGACACTCAACCGATTCCTTTTGAAATTACTTATGCAGGTCAAAACGTTGATATTACTTCAACTACGGCAACTGCTGAAAACTATCTTCAAGAAATCAATATTTATGGTCACAAACAACAGGAAGTGATCACTGGATGGGAAGATGGAAAAGCTGTTGTTGAATTGGAAAATGCCAATAATGGCCAAGTATTTGCACTAAGAACCGGACAAGACTTACAAATCGGTGATACAACACTGAAAGCCGGTACTACATTAGGCTATGCAGTAGTAAATGACGGTGTGCTTTCTTTTGAAAACATGCTGCTGCCGAATATTAAAGCCGATTACTACTTGCAAGAAGTGGACGCTGGTAGCGATCATGTGTTAAACGAAGAGCAATACTTCTTCACTTACACACCGGCAACGAATGATCGTGAACATGAGATCCATGTATGGGCAGACAGCTTTGCAGAAAATAAACAAGCGTTAACACGGATTGCTAGAAATCCAATTCTTAATAAATTGGCCCGTGCGACGGTCAAATTAGTGAAAACCGATGATTTGGACGGTCAAGCACTAGAAAATGTAGCGTTTGATTTAGTTCGTATCGATTCAATGATTGACGAAAACGGTGAAGAAACGACAACAGAAACAGTGATTTCTAAACATGCGACGAATGCAGCTGGGGAGATCGTTGTTGAAAATCTTCCAACTGGAAACTACAAATTCGTTGAATCTCGTCCATTAGACTGGTACGAAGACAATACTGACGATTTAAGCTTTACGGTCACACCTAAAGAAGATGGGTCTGTGATTGAAGTAAATGCAGTCAACTTCCGCAAACCGTTAGAGATCACGACAAAATTTGCGACGACAAAAGATGGGAAAAAACAAGCAAATCCTGATATTGATAATGAATTAACGGACTATGTAGCAGTCGATGGTATGAAACCAGGTCACACGTATTTTGTTGATACAGCATATGTCAATCGTGATACAAAAGAAGTCGTATCCACTTCTACGTCTGAGATCACAACAGACAAGGAAGGAACGTTTGAGTTCACAACAGAATTGTCCTTGCCAAAAGGCACGTTGAAAGACAGCACACGTCTGACTGCAACGCATGTCATTTATGAAGACAAAGACAAAACGAAGGAAATCGGCCGCCATGACGAATTGGAGAATGACGAACAAACCGTTACATTCATATCACCAAAAGTATCTATTCGCACGAAAGCACATACCGGTGACAATAAGACACAGACGTTCACTCACGGGGATATTATCAACGCCTATGACAACGTAGACCTGAGCCATGAGAACGTCTTAGACGGCACTGAAAGAGCATTTGAAGCGATTCTAGTTGCTCAAACACCAGATGGAAAAATGACCGATATTTGGACTTCTGGAAAAATTAATTACGTGGTGAATGACTCGACGATCGTTAAACAAGTGAAAACGAAAGTAGACACGTCTAAATACCCTGAAGGAACGACTTTCTTCTTCAAGGAAGTTGGTTACAACGAAGCAGGCGAAAAGGACTGTGAGCATAACTTCGATGGTAAAGACAAACAACAAGCTCTTACACCAGTGAAGAAAGGGACGTTGCCAAAAACAGGATCAACGACTTCTCTTTATTTGACGGTAGCCGGTGCTGCTTTATTACTAGCAGTGGCTTTGGGATATTTCTTCTTACGAAAAAAACAGATGAATAAATAAAACGAAAGGGAAGAGCCTTCATGGTCTTCCCTTTTTTGAGGGGAGATCATGAGTATGTTAAAAGCAATGCTTATTGGCATTTTTGTCGTTATAGCAGCCTGTATCGTATTAGCTGTCTACGCATGTTGTGTTGTGGCTGGTCGAGCAGACCAAATCGACGAGTTCAGATCAAAATATACAAAATAAAATTTCAGAGTTGGAGGAAATCAAATGAGTGAAACCTTGCACCATGATCCAGGGATTTTACATCTATCACTTGGACTAGACGTCCTACTAAATTATAACGAGGAAGGAACAAAAGTAACGACGGTTCAGTTATCGAAAAGCCGTCTTGGCGAGCTTATTCGTAACAATACGGTCACACGTACCAGTATTTTAGGCGTTCAAAAACTAGGCCTAATCGTTGGCAGCAACAGTAATATCGTGATCAACGTGGAAGACTTGATTGGTTTTAAAGACAAAACACCAGTTGTCCTTAATATCGACAGTGAACAAACAGAACAAACATATGAGGGGAAAGATATCTTTCAGATGTCACACTTTGAATTTATCGTTTCTGAAGAACAAGACCTTCGGCCTTCTCAAATTGAGCTTCTTTTTCATATTAATAAAAAATATCAAGCCTATTTACAAAAACAAGAAGCGGCAAAAAAAAGCGAAGAAGCGTAAAATTGCTATTCGAAAAAGTGCGATTGCGCATAAAAAATAACCTATTAGGAGGAAGCTATGAGTGAAGAAAAAGAGACTCGCTCTCAAAAAACGCCGAGTAATAAGCGAAAAATAGTTATAGCTGTCGCCTTAGGAGCGATATTTTTCAGTACAGCGCTCGGAATTAATGCTCTAAATTCGTCATCCAAAAGTGAATTCAAGGATATGGAACGTGTAACAACCAGTTCCCAAGATCAGAATACAAATAGTTCTTCGCAATCTAAAACCCAATCTGAGAGTGATCGTACTGACCAAAAACAAGATGATGAGAAAAAAAGCAGTGACACAACGTCTGCAGATTCAGGCTTGTTTGATTCTATTTTTTCCCGTATTCAAGGTTCCAGTGAAGAAACAAGCCCTGCTAAGTCATTGCTAACACTTTCAGAGCTGAAGGAAGTAGCCAAAGTAACGGAAACTACGGAAAAAGAAAAAAATTCAGGAAAAGATTTGGCAGTTAATACCGATAACGAAGGGCTTGGTCCTATTTTAGTAGGAAAAGATGTTGAAGAAACAGATAAAGACGAGGAAATAGAACCTACACCTCTACCTACACCAACGCCTATTCCTGATCCTAGTCCGGCTCCTGATCCAGAACCAACGCCTATCTTGCCAGTTGAGTCAAAGCCCAAAATTGTTGTTAGTCAATCCTACTTCGAATTGAACGAAGGCGATTCTTTTGATGTAAGTAACTACTATTCTGTCTTTGATTCAATGGATAAGTCACCAAGTGTGTGGATTGAGAATAGTACGCTTAGTGTTGGAACTAACACCATGATCATTCATGCGGTAAATAAATTTGGTTATTCAGATACAGCAACAATCACCGTACAAGTAAATGGCAGACCCAAAATTCATGCTTTTGCTACCACAATAGAAGTATCGATTCACGAATCTATTGACATGGTTAAATATTTTACAGCCACAGATCCAGAGGATGGGAATTTACAAGAGAAGATTGAATTCCTCTCAACTGTCAATACTGGAATCGAGGGAGAATATTTGGTGACTGCAACGGTATCAGACAGCAAAGGTTTTGAAGCAGTGCCTGTAACTATCCGATTCTTCGTTAAAAATGAAGCGCCTGTCATTCAGGGTGAATCTTCATATACGGTATCGATCGACGAATCATTCTCGATTCTAAATCAGCTATCTGTTACAGATAAAGAAGATGACCGAGATGGTTATCCGATTGAACTGACAAACGATAATATTTTAGAGAATAATCTTGATTTAAGGAAAGAAGGTAATTACACTATCAAAATCGGAAATGTATCCGATCGTGACGGCAAAAAGGTGGACGATAAGGTTATCACAGTGAAAGTTGTAAATGAGGCTCCTGTCGTTACAGTAAGCAATCAAACACTAAAAATTGGCGATTCATTTAATCCACAAGCCTTTTTAGATAGTATTTCAGTTTCTGATAAAGAAGACGATAAAAATCACCTGACACCAACTATATCGGTTGATGAAGAAACCTTGTATTCCATTCGTACAGATATACCAGGCGTTTATGAAATCGCAATAACCGCTACAGATAGTCACGGAAAATCAACAACCATTCTTACAATCATTACAGTTGTAGAAGACGATTCTGCTACAAGTGAAGATCCAGAAACAGAAGAGAATGAGTCGGATACACCTAGTGGGGACGGGGAAAATAGTGAAGTAGTTCCTGAAAATCAGGTTCCTGAAGAAACAGAGAATCACACGTCATTACCTACCGAAAATCACTTAGATTCTGTTGAAGCAGCACTAGAAGAACCTTCTAAAGAGGAACTGATCGAACACACTGATAGTTCTGATCTTGAGATCAATGAACAAGTGGATTTACAGACTCCAGACGTCTGAACAATCTTTAATAGAATAATAAATGGTGAGAGGATTTGATGGCGTGAAGGAACCGTACGATCCTTGTAGTCGTTCTCCACCGATAAGAAAGGAGAGATAATAGTCCTTGAATGAAAAAGAACTTGCTATTAAAAGGCTGCTCATTTCAATTTTAGATGCAATATTTGAACCTTCAGATGTGTATCAAGGGTTTATTGTTAAAGTGGTCCCAAAAGAGCTAAAAAAAGAAGGACAGTACAAGAATTTTGAAAGAACGATTCAACTGAATAACCTAACACGCTCACCACTAGAACTTTACTTGACTTGCTTAAGATGTCTTGCAATGCATATCGACACAGTAAACAACGAGTTCTTTCAAGAATCAGAAGGTGCGTACCCGATTTTACAGAAGCTGCTAGAAGCTTCACTAGAATTGGGTCTTTTTTCCATTCGAGAAATCGACGAACTAGAACAAAGAGGAAAAATAGCTGATATAGTAGCAAATTGCGGAAACTCAGCAGTATGGACATTGAAGTATCCTCTCCTGCCGGTTGCGTATGATGTCTATGTTATAAATGGCTACGCCATTAAGGGCGAGCTTAGAAGGTGGTCATATAATTATCAAAAGGACGGCAAAGTATGGCACAAATCTTTTTCAAGCCAAGAGGAAGCTATCCAGGAAAAGGAGCGACTTTGGGAAACAGCCGCTGAAATCACAGTAGAAGTGACAACGAAGCTAGAACGAATCTTTGACTTTGATTACTGCGTGGCTGTAAAACCGGATCTCGAATTAAATGATCTTTTTCAAGAGCATGGCTATGCTTATGAAGCATATGGCGTAAAGAAACACTATGTAAAAAAAGTACCTACGAAGAAATTCTTTCAAGAAAGAGAGTTTTTGATGCTCTATGAAGTGCCGTTTACTATCAAATTACCAAAATAAGAAAGGAGAAGTGGCATGGCTACTAAAAAAGAACGATCGGAAATCAAGAAAAAAACAATCAAACTCATGTCTTTAGACGGCATGGAGTATGATGAGTGGCTGCATGAACAACATGTAAAGTTCGTGGACGAGCAAGGAGAAAAAATCCTTGATCGATTAATGGACGAAAAATTGCAACAAACGAAAAAAAGCGACGTAAGTCAACCAACACAAGCAATCCATGGAGGAGAAGTAGAATGACAAAAAAGAGAACAGGTTATCAATGGTTAGGATTGGCTTTTGTCCTTTGGGCAATGGCTTTTTTATTTTTCACAATTGACTTAACTGCCTTTGCGGATGTTCAAACTACATTGAAAGATATTGAAACCGGTGCAGGCACACAATTCAAAGCAATCGCAAATATCGGAATCGGGATCATTATCATTCTTTTTGGTGGCGCCCAATTCTTAGGAGCAGAAATCAAGTCATGGGCTAAAAAATTATTGATTGGTGCGATTGTAGGTGCCATTGTAATCGTCAATTTTGACTGGATCAGAGATACTTTCTGGGGTTGGATCGGAGGATAACAAATGGTTGAAGTGGAAATTCTTGACGCTCAGATCAAGGGATTTACACTTCCTCTTTATCCTTTAGAATGGGAAGCGTTTCTGGAGGTTACTGAAGCAATGAATCCTTCAGAAATGCTATCCTTTCAGCTTTTGGAAGTTGATGGAGCAACTTTTTATCAAGGGAAATATGAAAAACAATCAAGCCTAGAATCTTTCGAAGATGATTTAAAGAAAAAACTAAAACTCTTAGTAAAAAAGAAGGGAATCACAAAAGAAGAGGAGCAACAAATTCTCGAAATGACTGGTTTTATCGATAAAAAGCCTTCCTTACCAACAAAACACAAGCAGAAAGACGAAGCTACTTCCACTAGAATACCTAGACCAAGCAAGAAAGAGAAAATTTCGCAAAGTCAACGATCAAATATTTTTTTCAGGACGTATTCGATTTCCACACTTGTTAAACTTTTCCTGATTTTATTAATAGCAGCTGGTGCGTATTTTCTCAAAGAGGAATTTCTTTCAGGAAAAGAGGAGCCAACAACTTCTATTTCTTCAAGTGTCGAAATAACAAAAATTACCCTTGATAATTATATGGAAGTAGCGGAAAAAGAGACGGATAGACAAGAGGAAGTTGTCAATTTTTTAGTTGAGCAAGAAGCATTTGAACAGTTAGAAGCATTTCAAGAAGCCTATCCAACGGAGATTGGTAAGTTTGAAGTGGCTTTCAATCAAAAGGACTGGCAGACAGTGATAGAAGCGGATATTTCTACACTAAACAATGCGAGGAAAATGATGATGGCGATTGCGTTTATTCAATTAGACCAATTGGAAGAAGCAAAGCTAATAAGCGAAAGTCTGGAAGATGAGCAGTTAGCTATGCAGCTGGCTGTTGGCTATTTACGGCAGAAAAACGTGGATGAGGCAAAGAAGATCCAGGACAAATTAAACGATGATCAGTTGGCAGAAATGATTGATACAACGAAGATCTATGTTCAAATGATCTCTTACTATTCCAAAGAAAAAGATACGAAAAACCAAGAATTGTGGGAAAGAAAACTCGAGAAAATTGGTAACGAGTTTCTTCCATAGGAGGTAAAATTTGAAGACAAAGATAGGGTGCATTAATGAAAATTAGAATATACGGGAATGTATTTTTTAAAACGAAACAGAAATGTTAGTATTGTGGTAATATAATACTGATAAAACTTGATGCAAAAAATAACATCGGACGAAATTTTAGTCCAAATGGTTATTTTTATGCTGACATTGTTATTATAATCACATGTTTGTGTGTTTATAATAAAAAAGAAAGAGGTTTTGTTATGAAAAAGAAAATTTCTGTTTTAGTTTTATTGGGGAGTCTATTTGCACTGGAGTTTTCTCCGGCGGTACTTGCATCAGCTTCTGAAGTGAGCCAAGAACCAGTCACAAACGTGGTCGAAGTAAACGATGCTCCGGAAACTACCATAATTTCTGAAATAGAACTAGATGAATCATCAGGCAAAGAGGAAACTACAATTGTTGATAGCGATGGAAACTATTTAGGCAAGTTAAGTGTTCAAGAAGATGTGAGCATCACAACAAGACAAGCAGGGGACAAATATAAGCTTTCTAATAAAACTTATAGTGTATCTTTTATTGGAGTAACTTGTAACTTTGGTTATAAAGTAACTGTAAAAAACAAAAAGATCACAAGAGCGTATGGAACTTGGTCTAATGGTTTGCTTTGGTCAACTAGCTTAGGAAGCCCATATTATACGTCTACAACCTCCGGAGTAAAGGGGCAAACTTCGGTAGGAATAGATTGGTTAGGGTGGAATACAACGGTCAGACTATATGGAAATATTTCTGGTAACTATTTAGTTACAGGAATGAAGTTATCATAAATGTTTTCCATGAATTTATTGCCTCTCATCGCTATTGATATTTTGCTAATAGCTTTATGTTTTTTATTTGTTTATCAATATAAAAAGGAAAGACTTCTTTTTTGGAAAGTAGCTTTGATCATTAATATTTTCCTCATGATAGTTGTGTTCCTACCACAAATTATGTTTATCAAAGCTTCGCTCTTTTAATAGCTTGATGAATACGGGTCGTCTTCAGTGAATGAAGTCGACTTTTTTACTCCCTAAAATTTATTAACTACTTGAGAGAATAAAACGGACGATTGGATATGAGGAGGATTACACTATTTGGAGATGAAGGGAGTTTTTTAACAAAGAGAAAAAACAAAAATAAACCAGTCTTGAAGGTACACAGTTATCTTTGCAGCTAGCTATTGGATATTTAAGACAAAAGAACGTGGAAGAAGCAAAGAAGATACAGGATAAATTAAACGATGATCAGTTGGAAGAAATGATTGATACAACGGAGATCTATGTTCAAATGATCTCACACTATTCCAAAGAAAAAGACTCAAAAAACCAAGAATTGTGGGAAAGAAAACTCAAGCAAATTGGTAAAGAGTACCTTCCCCAATAACTATGAAAAAAGATGGAGGAGAGGTAAACATATTAACAAAGATCCGAGAATTTCGAGCGCATAGAAAAGTAAGGAAATGGAATAGATTGCTAGCTCAAGAGAATAATAAAGCCCTGGCTATTGGCAAAGGAGTCCGTTACCACCATTAGTGTTCGTAAGACCTATTATTATCAATGCTTCCCCTTTGCTTACAATTTTGTAAGGAGTAATTATTTTTCTATGTGGTATAGTTTTACATAGAAAGTATTAAAATAAGGAGTGGTAGCATGTTTGATAATAGCAGTTGGAGAAGAAGAAAAAAGAACGTTTATTCTAAAAGGAAGAAGCTTTTTACGTGCTTCACTTTAATGCTAAGTCTTTGTATACTTAGTTCGAATGTAATACCGGTTATAACTTATGCTACTGAACTTGATGCTTATGAGAAAAAACAATCAGAAGTTTCAGCTGATAATGAAGTTTTACCAGAAACGTTAGATGAAAATCTTAATTTTGACTCCATTACAAACTTTATTTCGGAACAAGTTGTTGATGATACGAATATCCAATTTACAGATGATGGCGTTTATATTGATGGCAAATTCTATACCCCAGAAGAATTTGATAAACTTCTAGATAAAATGGAGGATCCTACGGAAGTTTCGATCGAATTAACTGGAAATTCATCGGGACCAATTCAGTCCAGAGCTTTTTATATACCTGCCATTGGGTATGCAACTACTTGGCTTTATACTGTTCCTGGGATTGGACAAATAGCTGTGGTTGCAACTGCTGCTGTTGCTGTTGCATATGGGAGCTATATACTTAGTAAAGCCATTATAAAATCTGGACACTGGGCTTATAATAAAATAAGAGCGCATGTCAACGCTCGGCCAAGACCAAAAAATAAAACAACAACTAGATATAATTATCAAAAGTCTGTTTCAAAAAGAGATTATATCGCCTATAATTATAATATTTCAAATAAAATTCTTGATGGTAATGGGAGAGTAAAGATTAGGGATTTCAGGGATAAATTTGGTAATCCTCCCAAAGATTCAGATGGAAAATCGAGTAAAAGGTTTAAAAATGGTCGTTATGATATTCAAAAAGATAGAACAAATCATAAAGGCCGGTATAAATTAAATAAAGATGGTAAAAGAGTTGCCACAGTAGATGGTGATGGTACAATTTCAGGAAAATAATTAATTAAGAAAGTAGGAAATATAATGAACTTAAAAAATGATTGGAAATTAATTGCTGAAAATAATTTAGATCTAAAATTATTTTCAAACGTCGAAAATTCTAATGAATTAGTTATCAGAGATAAAAATGATACAGGGGCGCTCTGTTCCTTTGTAATTTCTGATAGTGATATCGAAATACAAGAAATGTCATGGGCTATTTCTTTAAAAATTAACTGGGAAGATAAAACGATATATTTAACTAATAGTGAAGAAAAAAATAATAGCTAATTGTTGTAGTTTTTCAACTTAGTCTTGATGAAATTTGTATAAGAAAATTTGACCATAGCAAGCAAGACGAGCGAACTATGATGACCTAGCAAGTATGCTCTATTCTTGAAAATCTCATAACCTCATTCTTGAGAGATTCAAGGTGATGAAAAAAGACAGATGACTAATTCATTTGTCTTTTTTTGTGCAAAAAAAGGTCTGTTTTAGCGAATACATGAGAGGAGGTTCTTATGGTAACAAAAACTAAGCAGAAAGAAGTCAGTAAAGACCACAAAAAGAATTACGAAAAAGAAAAGAAGAATAATCTGCGCTTTTTGGCTAATCGAAAATTTCTTACTTATTTTTCCGTGATCGCATTTTTGGTGCTAATGACATTAGGAAATTGGCTTTTCCACCAGTGTGTTGCCTTTTTAAGCCAACCACTCTTTGATTTTACAGTGAAGCGAGCGCATGTTTCGTATGGTCAAACGATATTCTATTACCCACTATTGCGGTATCCACTATTTTATCTACTTCTTTTCCTTGGGATTGTGGCTTTAATTGGGTACTTTGATTTTAAACTATACACGTCATTTCGACCTCTAGAAGACGATTTAACACAAGGAACCATGCATTTTACCCCTGAAGAGGATATGGAAAAAGAATATGAGATAGTCCCTGTTCATATTTTTGCTGAAGATGAAGATTTTTATGATGGAATGCCAGGGTATCCGGTAGGTCGTAAACCGCAAACACCTGAAGAGAAAGAAAAAGGAATATTTCACTATTATGTGGATACGTCTGATTCGAACTCGGCGACCCTTGCCGGTACAAGGCAAGGGAAAGGCATTTACTTTATTGATCCATTTATTGATATTTTAACCAGGGCCCGCTTAATTGCTGATCGGGCTTCTTTTGTCATGACTGCGACCAAAGGGGATGAGCCGAGAAAATGGTACAAAACACTGAAACGACGAGGGTACAACGTTCGAATCTGTAATACCGTGAATCAATATTTCTCAGACCCAATCCCAACCCTAGCTGTTTTCAATAATTATTATCGACACTACAAACGACTAAAGCAAAAGGCAGACAAAGCGAGACAACAAGAGGATAAAGCGAGTCGCATTAAGTATAACGTATTGGCTGAGCAACAATTAGCTAATGCAGAAAAAGCGATCAACCAAGCTGCATTCCTTTATTTCAAAGAAGTGAATGAAGGCAAAGATGGTGGTTTTTGGACGAAAGCTTGTCGTAACTTGTTTATTTCTACTGGTCTTGCTTTGGCAGATCAAGAGTTTGAACAAAATGAAAAAATGAAAGTAAATCCATATACCATCTACACAGTGGTCAATGACATGATGTCCAAACATATTAAAGAAGGCAGCCATGATTTTTTGAATCAGTTCGCAAAGGATAAAAAGGACCTACAGCGCTTGTTAGCTGAATATGAAGATAAATCATACTTGGATGTTTTTTTTAGTGAAATGCCAAGAAATCACCCTGCGAAACGTTATTTTGATGCAATCAAAGCATCTGCTCCCGCACAAGTGACGCTAGGAAATATCGTGACACATTTTGATGGAGATCTCCAACAATTCCTCATGAGTGCCAACGCAAAAATGACTGCTTATGATGATGGATTTGACCTTGAATCAATCGGTTTTGATCGTGAACGTCCGACTGCAGTCTTTGTGGTTTTATCTGATGCAGATTCTTCTAATAATGCAGTAGGGGTCAATTATATTGATCAAATCTATCAAGTGTTGCTCAATCGATGCAACTTAGAGGATGACTCGGCTTGTTATCGAGCAGTCCATTTTATTTACGAAGAAGGAGGAAATTTAGGCGTTGCTATTTCTGATTTAGCACGTAAGTGGACTTCAGGGGCGAGTCGAAAGCTATTTCAGCACCTGGTCTTACAAGACACCGAACAATTAACGTCGTTATACGACGAGCAAACAAAGGAAATCATTTTAGGGAATACGGCCAACCTCGTGTATATTCGAACGGGTTCTAAAGCTACTAATGAATATATCTCTGGACGGTTAGGAACTCGCTCAAATTATTCTAAGACAAGGCATAAAGACCCAACGTCGATCAGTTCTTCTGAAACTGAAAGTTCGGAACGAATCGATCTATTAGCCAGTTTTGAGTTAGAAAGAACGAGAACCGGTGAGTCAGTTGTCCTTCGAATCAATAAACATACTGATTTAAAAGGGAATCCGATTTACCAGTACCCAATTTTAAATTCTCAAGAAAATGATTCAAATATGATCCCTTTTTATGAATTTCGGAAGTTAGACAAAGTCTCTTGGGAAGAAATACCTGTAAACAACCAATTTGTGGAAATGGAACTTGAAGATTTGGATTGGTCACTTATGCCCCAAAAGGAAAAATCAGACAAACCAGCTGTGGTGCAAAAGGAAGTCTCACCAATCGAAACCTACAAGAAACCTGTTCCTAAGAAGGAGGGGACGCAATTGTCTTTATTGTCACTGGAAGAATTGATCCAGTTAGAAAAAAACAATGGAAAGGAAGAAAGACGGAAAAAAGAAGAAAAAGCAAAAGTTTTAGAACGGCTATATTCGGTCGAAGAAAGGAAGCGATCGGTTAAAGAGTATTATTCAAATGAGCAAGTGGAAGAGATACAGAAAATAATGGCTCGTTTCTTTGTTGGACAAAAAGAAGTGTTACAAGAACTGAAACAAATACTTGAAAATGGCCAGGTACAGTCTTTATGTACATTCTTGTTATCAACCAGTGAAGAACGAATGATCAATCGTTATATACAGCAGTTTCGAGAATGGAAGGAGATAGCTTATGAGTGATAAAGAAATTTTAGAAAAGCTACTCGAATTTGCGCCATTCTTGAGTATTCAGAACATGATCAAGGATATTGGCCGAGCGGTACTCTATTGGATCTCCAGTGTTTTGATGTGGATTGTTGAAAAAGTAGGCGGGGTACTGACTGAAATGGTTAGTGTCTTAGGCTTTTACAACGCTACGGATATGACCGGCAAAGGGGGAATCCTAGAGACTTTTAGTGCTTTTCAAAAATTTGGAATCGGGATTACGCTTTTGATTATAGGTGCAGTTCTATTTCTGGGAAAAACAGAAGAAACAAGAGCTGTTCCGTTAAATGCTCTGTTGATGGTAGTTATCGTTATGTTACTTCCTTCAATCATGTCAGATGGAATTAAGATCGTAAATTCTACTGTCGATGCAGTTAGCAGCGAACAAGCCGAATTTGGCTTTGACAGCTTCAAAAAAAATGTTACCGATGTTTATGTCTTAGCCGACAATGGGTGGACAACAACGGAACCAAAAAATAAGAATTACTTAGAAGACCGGAATTTTTTTGATGTAAATGAAAAAATCACAGATGCTGAAGATATTGATAATGGAGAGCCTTTACTATATGAAGTGGTGAACAGTAAGTCAGGCAGTGGGAAAGAACTCCAAAAATTTGATTCTGATGGAGGAACAATCGCCAAATGGCTTATGAAACAGCTTTTTGTTAAAGGCTACTATCGGTGGTCGATCAATTGGCTACCATTGATTGCGACTCTTGCGTGCCTAGCATTCTCCCTGATTATTTCCCTTGTTCGTTGTGGTAGGTTAGGAATTGAACTCGGATTTAACTATATTTGGGCAAATATTGTTGCTTACTTCAGTATTCGAAATATCAAATTTCTCAAGATTGCAGTTTTAGAGCTTTTTTCAGGATTTGTTTTGATTCTCTCTATTTTTGGAATGTATGCTGTATTTATTGCTTATAATTCCTGGCTAGGGACACAACAATTATCCGTATTAGCTCAGATATTTGGGATTATCGGAGGTGCATGGTTTATCTATGATGGTCCTTCTATCATTCAAAAAACGCTTGGTATCGACGCCGGACTATCTACAGCTGGAAGTTTTGTGATGGGAATCGGTGCAATGAAAGCTGTCAAGAAAGCAGGCGAAATGACTGGTAAGACGGTTAATGGTGCCGCAAACATGGCCGGTTTTGTGAAAGGATTATCTGAAGGAATGTCTTCAAAAGAGGAACCAAAAAATGATGAAAAAGCTGGTCTAAATTCCGAAATGGCGAAGAATACCAACGAGGATCTTCCGGAAGAAGAAAACAAGAACGGCAGTAACAACCAACAACCGGATGTGCAAAATCAAGAAGATTCGAATGAAAATTCCGAAGAACTCGATCAACCTCAAGAGAATGAGCCAGGTACAAGTGAAGCAGAAACAGAGCAAGAAACGAACGAAGATCAATTAACACAAACACCCGAAAATCAATCAGATGTTGAACTTCAAGAAGAGCCAGAAGCTCGTATCGAAGAAAACCTTGAACTGTCTGAAAATGATAGGAGCTTGGAACAAACTGAGCCGTATGCGAATGATTACGAAAATAATATGGAGGATGATCACAATAACAATAGTGTAGATGACTTTGAAGGGGAATCCAGCGGTTCAACACATGTTGAAGAACAAACACCACTAACAGATGAACCAGAAAGCAACAATGATCAATCAAATCTATCGACAAGTGACAATGAAGTGCCATTTAATGAGTCAACTGCTACCAATTTAAATTCAGGTGATGCTGATACCGAACAGACGGTTAATGAGAAAGATTCAGCTGTGAAAAATAATTCTGCGACTAAGAATGTCAAAGGAAATCATACGGGAAATAAAAAGCCGGAAAATGATAAAGATGAAGAAATGCCGAATTCATTCTCTAAAAAAGTCAATCAATTGGTCCATACGCCGAACTACCAAAAGAATACGAAAAATAAGGTAGGAAACATGGTTGATGGGTACAATCGAAACAAAGAATTTGGCCAAGAAGTAAATGAATGGTTAAAACAACGTAGAAACAAAAGAGAAGAGCAGCACCCTGAATCTGTCGCTCCTTACCTGGATAGAAAAAGAACAAAAAATAAATCAGAGTAGGTGATGGAACAGTATGCACGATATTCAAAATGAGATATTTACAGAAACAAAGTTTTGGGGCGCTATCTTGTTAAAAGATGGTGTGGCCGGACTTGTTGTGTTCAACCTTGCGAGAAGCGTCCAGAATGCGACTTTCGGGCAATTACAAGGATTTTCCTTCTGGTTTGTAATCTTGATGGGCTTTTTTTGGTTATGTCCTAGTGTGAGTAATGCGAAACTGAGGAACTATCAACGATTATTTATTACTTTAACAAACAATCGGTCGACCTACCATGCGATTGAGCGTATTGATTTTGAGGTACAAGAACGAATTGAAATGGTCATGGGAACAACTGAAGAAATTCAAGAGGAAGACGAATTACTTTCCTTAGAAGAACTTGAAATTGAGCACTTGGATAAAGTGTAATTCAGGGAAGTGTTTGTGGTATAACAACAGAAAAGTAATGTTTGTGACGGTGGCTATCTTTTGAAAGGTGGTGGTGCTTATGAAAATAAGTGCTAACTCTTTAGAAAGTAGAAGCCTTTTGTCTGTAGCTTAAGCATTAGGGGGAATGATTAGTTTCGGTTCTTTAATCGCAACGATCATTGTTGGTATCCTAACAGCAGTGAAAAATGACAAAAAAATAACCGTCAGCTTTAGCGGACAACGATTATCTTTTAAATAGTAATAAAAACCCGTCAACGCCTTAAACGGTGCTGCTAGGGGAGTTGTTAGCGCAACTCCTTTTTTCATAGTTATATTACTATAAATAGGCTTTCAGTTCAAATTATGTCAAACTAGAACATTTCTGATAATATGTAAATTTATCTCTTTTACAATTAACCAGGATTAAAAGTTTAACCTATTGTAAATTTGAAATAAACTGATCATTTGTATAAAAATAATATAAAATCGCAAAAAAACTCTCAACTTTGATATAATTATTTTAAATTATTCTGGGAGGAAATATATTGAAAGATAAATTGAATTTAAAAATATTTCATCTGGTTTTTATATGGCTTTTTATTTTTGGGATAAGTTATGTAATTTATCTGGCTCGAGGAGGACATTTAAACGAAGCTGAAATAGAAAAAATATCATACGTCTTTATTTATATGTTCTTAATAGAGCTAACAGTAATTTTGATACAGGCATCGTTTTCAGTATCAAGTTTGATTATGAAGATTTATTTCAAAGTTCATGAAATACGAAGAAAAAAAATAGAGAAGAATACTTTTAGCTGGATTTCAGATGAAAAGATAGGAAATGTTAGCGAATTAATTACAACATTAAATTTAAGAAACAAGGATTTTGATATAGACTGCAAAACAAGCGCAGATCGATACAATTATATAAAAATTTATATTCGTGAAAGTTTGTCTAATCATGAAGTTAGACTTTGGCATTCCCAATTAAAAGTAAAAGATAAAAACAAGGATCTTTTATCTTTTATTATTGCAATTGTGTTCTCTTACTCTGCAATAAAGGAAATTATTAGCTTTATTCCGAGGGTATACACTTTTATGATTGAATTTTATTCAGCATTTAAGTTGATAGGAGTCATTTTATTTGCTGAAATTGTAATGTTGATATTTATTATACTTTGGGGATTGGTAACTTATGTGAGATATGATTCTAGAATGACAAGTTTCTTTACAGTAATACTAGGAGATATAATGGAAGATATAAAAAAAGAAAGTGCTTAGAATACTGTCATAATTTGAATCCTATATATTTATTAAAATTGAAATATTCTTACTAAAAAGTGCTTTATCAACAGTATGTTGATAGAGCACTTTTTTTAACTAATGGAGGTGCAAATAAAGGAAATGATTAACTCAGAAGCGTTACTACAAGAATTAGATGAACAAAAAACGACCCCTAAAGTAGTGAAAGATCCCTTGCTTGAAGAAAAACGGCAGAAAGTTCGTCGACTAAAACAAGAGAAGACCGTCTTATCTTTGATTCCGTATCGAAGAATCATATCTGAAGATTGTTTTGCGATGGAAAAAGAAGTCACTAATTTTTATCGAATCGAAGATGCGTCTGCACGTGACGGAAGTGAACAGCAGCGACAAGAAGCATTGCATGATTACCTGGTATTCTTACGTACCGTCCACAAGAATCTCAAATTGATCTTTACCAGTTTTCCGGTCGATATGTCGGAAAACATTGACTATGCACGTCGGCGCTTTAGGATGCGAAAAGGAAACAAAAATGTACAAACAGAACAGGCAATCACCCTTAGTCAACTAGAGTATTTAGATAATAACAAACCAATCAACACGGTTTACTTACAAATATTCGCCACAGATAAAGAAGAGTTAGAAGACGTTGAACGAGAAATTATGAGTGTTTCTACGGCGAATTTCCGACCTGTCAAAATGTCATTAACTCAAAAAATCAAGCTACTTGTAAGATTGTATAATCCTTTATCAACAATTCCTATTGGCATTCCCTACCAGGATACGGATGAAACTGGAAGAAGACCGGATGTCCAAAAAATCGTTGATAAAAAAGGATATGATCCACTCTTTATCGGCCAAATTCAACCACTAGGGGGATTGAAACCTCATTCGCCAACAGAATTACAAATTGGTAATGGCTTCATTCGTGTATTGAATCTACTTGTTTATCGGCCAAAAAATAATCCGAATTTTTGGGGACAACATATTTTCAATATGAAAAATGCCGTGACAACACTGGACATGCGATCGATCGACGTGGCTAATCCTATGGTAGAGAAAAATCTAAACAATTCCTTAGAAGAGTACGAAGATCAAGTAGCTACTTCAAAATCCAGAATATCGAAGAAAAAGGCGAAGAACGAATACTACAAATTAGATCAAACAGTTGAACAGATTCTTGAAGGCCAAGAGGTGCTAAAAGAAATCCATGTCCGTTATATAATCAGTGCGGAATCGATTGAAGAGTTGAACAGCAAAGAAAAAGAAGTCCATATGCAATTAGGTAAACGACAGTTTCAGGCGTCATGTTTCTTAGATGAACAGGAGCGACAGTTCAAAGCTTCCTTTGTTTCTTATACTCAAGGACGGCAACTGATTCGAAGAAAAGGGAAAGAAATCAAAGGATCTGCGCTTGCAGGCAGCTATCCGTTTCATTTTACGAATCATATTGATCCAGATGCTCCATACTCCGGCTATCCTTTATATGGATCAGGAATTATCTGTCTATCACCTACACATAAGGATCGCCAAAGGAAATCGTACAGCATGATAATCGTCGGTAGTCAGGGGTTTGGTAAAACGACCGTTTCCAAGAAACTAGCGAAACAATTTGTAGAATATGGTAATAATCATTTTGGCTTCTACATGTCTGATGAAACAAAGCGTTTGACTGAATACCTGGGTGGAATCCATTTAGATGGCGCAGAAGCACGGTTAAATCCTTGTCAGATTTACGCTTCAGATGTGGATGCCAAAACAAAGAGAACGAAAGAACAACAGTCCTATTTAACAAATCTAACAAAAATGCGCTTGATTTTTGCTTTGAACAACGAAATAAAGAGTGATGATCCAGTGATGGTGGAGGCGAAAAAATTATTTCCCAAAGCCTATGCCAAGTATATGGAAGATCACAACCTTGATTTATCGAAAATCACTCAATATGAGTCAGAACAATATCCAATTTATTCGGATATTTTAGACTTTGCAAAGAAAGAACAGGCAAGTGAAGTTGAAGAATTCCGAAAAAAGAGCTTGTATGAGTTGGTATCGCAATTAGAATCTTTTATTGATAATTCAGGGAATATCTTTAATCAACGATCAGAATTTGATTTTAGTCACCGGCAGTTAGTTACGTTCGATATGCAGAACTTAATCAAATCGGATAAAGCGACCTATAATGCGCAATATTACAACCTTTATACTGCTGCTTTTAGTGAAGCGGTACGTGTCGGGCAGAGGGAAAAATATCTCTTTGACCGGAAACAAAAGCGAGTGGATGAATTGATCTACACGAATATTACTTCAGATGAGTTCCATAATCCGATCCGTACGGAAAATTTGACCCTGTTAAATGAATTGGACCGCTATAACCGTGAAGCTCGCAAGTTGTTGATTGGACAAACGTTTATTTTGCATGACATTGCGGATGCTTTTCCGGATTATACGGACGGAAAGATGGGTGAAATATCTAAAGCAGTAATGAACCTGTTTAAATTGACTACCTATCGCTTTTTGCTACAACAGGATAGCTCTTCAGAACAACTTATGAAGAAAATCTTTGGGAAACAGCTAAGTAACTATGATTTAGCGGAGATTTTCAAATTCGAAGAACGGGATATTCTTTTAAACATTAAGGGATCTACAAATATTAAATTTCGCTACGACCTAACCGATCGTGAGAAAGAAATCTTTGATGGAGGTCTATAATGAAGGACAAAAATGAGAAGAAAGAGAAACGAGCTAGACGTTGGCAACAGACGAAAAAGCTAACAAGGCGAATCGTCATTGGCAAACCAAAAGAGCCAGGAAAAAAAATGGAAGCAGCGAAGACAAAGACCCTCTACCTGATAGTGGTTTTTGTCTTCTTTCTTTACCTATTACTGCAGCTGCTCGTTTAAGTAGGATTGGAGTGATCTAAGTGAGCCATTTAAAAGTGTTTACCGAAAAGCAACTTAATTATGCACGTAAGACAAACATGCTCGCCTACATGCTAGAGCGAGGAGAACCATTCGAACAGGTTTCTTCAAAATTTGTTGAGCATAAGGACCATGACAGTTTACGAGCAAATATTAAAACAGGCGTCGTTAACTGGTATTCGCAAAATATTACTTCTTGGAACAACGCCATTGAGCTATCAATGGCGTTTTATAATGAACCTTTTGAAAAAACTGTCGAAGACCTTTTACAGTTTCAAAGCACGAGGCGTGTAATGAATCAATCGATCAATAAGTCCTCGGCTAGACAAAATGTCTTAGAAAGCAAAATAGAGCCATTTAACCCTCAACACATTTCGACGATGGGGAATTATGATACAAGTGAACTCGGTCAAAAGGAGCGGTCTTACTTAAAGTCTCGTTATCTATCGGATGAAACAATTGATTATTTAGAAAAGCTAAATCTCGTTTCTACCGATAATAAAAACAATTTATTATTCAAGCACATTGATATAGGCGTCGGTAAAACTGGAAACATTGTAGGTTGCGATATACAGGGAACCTACGCACGATCTCTTGAAAAAAGAGCCTCACTCAATGACAAAGGAAAGTTGAAATTAGCTCGTAAGTATTTTAAAGGCATAGGTGAAAACTCCATGAAAAAGCGTGGCTTTTTATTTGGAGTGAATGTAGCTTATAACGTTCCGTTGACTTTATTTATCACAGAAGGCCCGATTGAATCAGCTTCTTTGTTTGAGTTGCAAAAAGAATCTCTGCCTGTTAACTCTTGGTTTTTATCTCTTTCGGGGTTAAAAGAAGACACCTTTTGGGAGACAAAAAGTCTATTACAAGAATTGACTAAAGCGCCAAAAGTAGAAAGTATTCTTGCCGTAAATAACGATGAAAAAGGACAAGAATTTGTTCAAGATGTACATGAAACCTACAAAGACGAAAGAGAGTACCAATCCGCCCACACACTCAAATTACTTCTACCTGAATTGGAGAATGGTGATTGGAACGAGATGTTGGAACTTAAAAAAACCGGATTATTAAATAGTCGTGCCGAAAAGTTAAAAGAAAAACGAGAAGCAGAAAAACTTGTTCAGTCGATGCAAATGTCGTACTCAGAGAGGGTTTGATCATGAGAGGATTAAAAATAAAGTTGCTGCTTATCGTAATTATTTCTGTCTTCACATTTTCGGCAGTAGCGATGTTTATAGAGCAAACTCAAACCATGATGGCCGGTATTTTAGGTATTGAACAAACGAGCCAAGCTGTTGAAGTAAGTGGAAACAAAGACCTCTCAGCTGACGTCTTAGCATTAAAATCTATCGTTGAAAAAGAAGCACAAGCAGCAGAAATTTCCTCAGAAGTACCGTTTCTACTTGCGATTATGATGGTCGAATCGGGTGGTAGAGGGAGTGATCCTATGCAATCAAGTGAATCAGGAGGCATGCCGCCAAATAGCATTTCAAGTGTTGAATGGTCGATTCGTCAAGGAGTAAAGCACTATAAGACAACGTTAGAATTAGCAAAAAGATACGGTCTGGAAAATGATAAAAAGGCAATCGTTCAGGCATATAACTTCGGTTCAAGCTACGTTTCATGGCTAGGCAGTAAAAAGAAGAAACACTCAGTGGATGAAGCAGAATATTATTCGAAAAATGTGGTTGCAACAAGCCAACGTGCAAATGGGTATCCGACTGCTGGACAAAAATATTCTTACGTAAACGAAGTGTCTCAAGCAGATGGGCGAACGTATCTTTATAGGCATTCAGGAAACTTCTTTTATGCCGAACTTGTGTACCAATACATTGATAATACAGAGAGCAGTCAAGCTCCTAATGGTGAATATGCTTTGCCAGTAGATAATCCTGTGATTTCGAGTGGATTTGGTTGGCGATCTGATCCATTCGGAGGAGGAACAGCCTTTCATAGAGGTCTGGATTTTGCGAATCCTTATGGTTCAAATATCAAAGCAATTGCAGATGGAAAAGTAATCACGGCCGGTCCACATTATAGCTGGGGGAACCATGTAGTAATCCAACATGCGAATGGTCAAGTAAGCTTATATGCTCACCAAAGTAAGCTTTTAGTAACAGTCGGTCAAACTGTAAAACAAGGTCAAACAATCGGACAGCTTGGCAGTACAGGGAATTCAACCGGTCCTCATTTACATTTAGAAATAGCTAAATCGAGTGACTTATCGCAATCAAATTTAATCGATCCAGCTGAAGTTCTAGGATTGAAATAGAGAGAAAGGAAGAGGTCGAATGAAGAAAAAAAATAGTGCCGTAATTTTCATACTTGTTAGCGTTCTGAGCTTTATTTTAGGTGTTTTGATTGCCCTAAATTATCTTCAACCAGTTCTAAAAGAGAAGGGAAATAATACGTTGTTGTCTGAACAAAAAGTAAATCAGGAGACGATAAATTCTTATGTTGAAGAAAATAAATCTTTGCAAGAAGAACTTGATTCACAGGAAGTGAATCTTCCAAAAGACACACGATCGGAACTAGAATTCAAGAATATTGAAAAAGTAGCTAAGGCTTTTACAGATGGTTTCTACACAAATAATTCAGATAATATTCAAGAGAAAATGGATAGTATTCAAGAGTATCTTACGCCAAAAGCCAAGGGGAAAATCGTTCCATATTGGGTAGAAAGTAACGACAAGATGACTGTTGAGCAGAGCAAAATCAGTGAAAAATACTACGTGAATTTAGAGAACGTACTGGGCGAAGCTACAGTAACCGGCTTCTTATATGTGTCTACAAGCTATGAAGAAGATAAACCTTTTACAGTACGTTATTTGGTACAGATGGATCTTAAAAAGAATGATAATAATGTATGGAAAGTGAATGAAATCCGAGAAACAGTCACCACGAATGATGTGCCGGAAAGATTCTATGAATAGAGGAGGACGGCACAAATGAAAAAAATTAAAGAACTGATTGAACGGATTGAAACGTTTAGAGATGACTTCCAAAAAGGACAGTCAAAGAAGACAAAAGTAAAACAGAAGCGAGCAAAACTATCGCCAATAATCTATAAAGGGATGTTCCTATTTACGATAATAGGAACGCTCTTTTTCTTTACCTCAAGACTTCTATTTGAAGATGATAGTCCGATTATAGATAGCGGTTTTGGTGTAGAAAGTAGTCAGACAATCGGGAATGATACAGTTCAAATCTTCCAACGTATCTACAATCCCGAAACTAGATATATGGAGGTCATACTCCTTACAAGCCGCAATGAAACGAGCGTGAATCGAGAATACCAAGCATTTGCAGGTTCAGTCAAAGAAGGCAATAAAGGGGTCGCATTAGAGTCCAAACTAGAACCACTTTTTGATAATTACTATCTCTTAACTATTCCGGAACTTCCTAAAAAATGGACAACGATCCTGATTGATTTTGGCTACTCCGAGAAGAATATCAGCGTCAATCCCACTTACAATCAAGAAGGAGAAATGGTGTTTGAAGATAAAGAAGAAGTCAATCAAACAAGCTTCAATATAGATTATCGTAAAGTCCAAACGAGTAAAACCCTGGCCAAACGCAATGTGAATGATTATGTCATTGAATTGACCGAAAAAGATATTGAAAAAGCGATCGCTGAACGGAAAAAACTAAATGAGAGCATTCAAAAAATCGAATCAGAGATTGTTAAAACGAAGTCAAAAATATTAGAAAATGAGGCGTCAACTGAGTATTTAACTGCACGTGAAAAAGAAGAAATCGAGAATGCCAATAAGCAGCTGAATAGTCAAATTGATAGCTATTACAAAGCAATTGAAGAAGCACAAAAACAAATTGAAGTAGTAGAAGAACGACGTCAAAAACTGATCGATCGAAATCAAGCTGCTCAAATGGAAACTGAGAATAAATAACAAAAAATCCATGGGCGACACAGGGGCGAATTGGGGCGAACCAAGGGTGCTAAATGCTAAGAAAAGGGGCGAACGGGGGGCGAATTCCTCAAAAAGAAGGAAAATCAAGGGTGACACAGGGGCGAAAATACTTGAAATTAAGGGCGACATAGGGGCGAAAAAGTAGAAAAGTGGGTCCCAGAGAAAAGCCTTGCACTGCAAGGCGGGACACCTTGTGTGGACCCCATTTTCCCTTATGCTCTTACACTAGACAGAGGCGAATAAGCCAATGTTAAGACCCAATGAAAAAAACAGGGCCTCAGCTGGCTATAAAAAAACGAGGGGTAGTCAACGATGAGTCGAACAAAACCACTGAAGATTAGAGATGTAGATGAAGAGATTCACCAAAGACTGGTTAAGATAGCGAAGAAAAAAGGATACAAAAGTCGTGATGAGATGTTGCGAGAAGTGTTAACGCAAATTGCTTATGATGAGTTCCAATTGGACAGTGAAATCCGGTACCGGCAGTTCATAGAAAAGCAAAAACAACTCATGGAATGGTTAGCAATAACCGTCGTTGAAAAATCCTATTCTGAAATAGAAAAGGATCCATTTACTGAATAAGATAGGAGGCAAGACTTATGGAAAAAGAAGAGTTAGAACAAGCAAGTCTAGAGGAAGAAAAGTGGAGAAAGAAAAACTATTGGGTAAAAGAATCCACTATCGATCGTATCCGCTATTGGAATGATGTGAGGAATGATAAGAATGAAGGCTACACCTTAGAAGCACTGTTAGACTTTTATGAAAAGAATCATTCCCAAGAACAGCAAGCGATGGAAGAATTATTGACTCTTCAAAGGCAACAAATGACTATCATACGTGAAGCTGAAATGAACAGTAAACTGAATCAACAATTACTCAACACAATGATGTGGTTTCATGAGATTGAAGGGTTCCAAGCAATGGACTCTTTGCCACTAATTGAAGCAAAAAAACAATATCAAGAACTGCTTGAAAGTCAAATCAAAACAGCGCACCACCGGAAAAAATATAACCAAGTTGGTGATGATTGATGGCAAGACAAACAGCTGGCGTCATTTACTCAGCAGCGTTCGTCATCTCTAGTGCCCAGGCTTTCCATGAATTCATTGACTATATGAACCGAAGTTCCGCCGTTCGGAACGAAAACTTTGATAAGTACAATGTGTTTTCGGAACAGAATCAAGCGGATAGTTACAACAGTATTGAAGGTGGAAATGAAACCATGTTCTCCACCTATAACGACTATATGTCGAATCCCGAAAAGACAAGTTCTTCTTTTACTCGCCATTATGATCAAGCGCCACTCGAAGTAATGAATCACTTAAAGGATTACTTTACACAAGCACAAGAAAATCAATCGCCACTTTGGCAAATGGTTTTTAGTTTCAAAAATGAGTGGCTAGTTGACCATGCATTAATGAATGAAAAAACGAATCGAGTGGATACTGTTTCACTGATCGATGCAGCAAGAAAGGCAGTCACAGATTTAGAAAAGAAAGAAGGGTTAGAAGGCGAGTGGTCGGGCGCCATTCACTACAACACGAAACATATTCATGTCCATATCGGGTATGTAGAAAAAGAACCAACGAGGGAGTGGGGATATTATGAACACCCAACTGATCCAGAGAAAACTGGTTGGCAGTATATGGCCAAATTCAAACAGTCCGCCATAAAAAGTACACGCCGGACGTTTGTAAATACGCTTCTCAAAAATGAAACGCAATTCAAAGAGTTAAGCCAGTCGATACAGCAACAAGTGACCTTAGCAAAAGAGAATCGTAGTGAGTTTTTGGCTGGTCGATACGAAACGTTAGCAACCGATTTACTGCAAGCATTGCCTGATAACAAATACTTTTGGAAATATGGCTTTGCCCAAAGGCATGGTTTCAAAGAACCGCTCGATCGGATGGTCAATTTGTTCTTAAACACTGACGGAAAAGAAACGATGGAAAAAGTGGTTCGCCTTTTAAAACCAATTTCTGACGAATACGAATCAGCGTATGGAAATCCAAGAAACGCACCGACGTACTACGAGAATCAGTTGTATGGAAAAAATGGGTTATACGCTCAGATTGGAAACCAAATTTTGCATGAGGTAAGAACATTTGCCAAGAGTCAACAAATGCAAAAAGCAGTGGGAAATATGACTGCAGAAGAATTTGATGCCCTTCAAAAAGAACAAGCGGTTTTACCAATCGATTTAGGATCTTCAACAGAACAAGATTTTATTTCTCCGGAAATGGAAGATGTATTTCACCTGCTAAATGAGATCCCGCCACCTGTGGAAGAAGATGAAATTGAGCAACCGTTCATTGAAAAATCACCTGAAGTTAAGAGCGACTCGATTCCTACTGAACGGTCGAACCAACTCGCTGAAGCATTCGAATTGATGAAACAGCACTTTGACAAGCGAGATGAATCTTTAGACCAGCGTCAAATGGGGATACAGTATAAGCTGAATCAGGAGAACGCCGATCGGGAGGATACGATCGAGCGAAGAGCGATGTACATTCATGCGGTGGATAGTGAGACGGATTTTGTTCACTATGAACCAACAAGTATTCAAAAACATAAAACGTTGGATGAAGAATTCGTGTCAGCAAAAGAACAAAAATCTTCGGAGAGCGAGGAAGGTAACGAGCAACACAATCTTGATCGATTTTCAAAAAAGAACCGCACAATGATCCTGAGTCAAAACCCTGGGGCCACGTTTGTTTATGGTCCACAACAATGGAAACTAAATGGCCGTAAGGTGCGTGAAGACGAGATCGATCAACCGTTGATTATCATTGCGCCCTACAAAATAGAAGACACAGTCGTCTTTGAAGAAATTTGTGTTTACGATATTAGTCAAACAGAAGCCTATCAACCAACAGCTGCAGAACTCGAAGAGCTACTAAAAAAAGAAACCGCAAAGGGGAAAAGCGTGGCTCCAAGAAATGTTTCTCGATTCCAAGATCGTCGCAAAGAAATGGAAATGCGAAAGATGGTTCAATCATTAAGGAGATCTTGCGAAAACAGTCTGCAGCATTATCTAAATGAGCGTGCATATCGTGAACTGCAGTATGAGAGTCAATCAAATATTTAACAAAAACAATAAGAAAGAAAAGACGGTTTGGCGAAAGTGCCTGACCGTTTTTTTAGGAGGGAAATTATGGTTCAGACAGATACTGGAGATCAAGGATTAGATGTTAGAAAAGAACGAGAAAAGATTGTCGCTTATTTTGAAAAAGATCCAACGTTAACGATTTCGGTGGTTCCTGATGAGAATCAGCAAGAGCTGTATGTTTTAGCGGAACGTCTTCAAGACTATACAAAGGTTTATTCTTATCGAGATGTCGAAACCTTCATAGCTCAAAACCAGGGAATGCGCTCATTTCAGGAATTTGAAACACTTTATCGACCGATTGAGGAAGAGGACGAAATTGAAGAAATTGAAACTACCAATCTGCTCATACAAGAAGATGATGAAATGATTATCGAGGAAAAGGTGGCAATTAACAAAAGTAAAAAGAAGCGGAAAGAAAAAGCAAAAGGATTTGAAATGACTTAAATAGGTTCAAAATCTGATTCCCTCTTGTTAATATTAAACTAACGTAGTATAATTAAGTTAGTTTAAAGTTAACAAAAGGGGGGATTTATTTTGAATCAAAAGGTTGCTGATGCTTTAGAAAAATATGGTGGAAATCTATCTTTGAAAGATGCCCGAAAAGAGGGAATCCTCCCTATGACATTAGATCGGTTAGTTAAATCTAAACAAATCGAAAAGGTAGCACCAGGGTTTTATGCGATGAAAGATACGTTTATTGATGAACTATACTTGGCTCAAAGTGTTTACTCCAAAGGCGTTTTTTCTCACGAAACAGCACTAGATATTTATCAAGTGGGAACTTATATTCCAAAAAAGTTAAATATGACATTTCCTAAAGGCTATAATGTTCCTAAAGATCGCCTTGAGAAATATGCTATTCAACCTCACTATACAACAAAAGAAACATTTGAATTAGGGTTAACAGAAACAGAAAGCTTTTATGGAAACAAAATTGTTCTTTATGATCTGGAAAGAACCCTGTGTGACATGTGGAATTCACGGTATACGGCAAGTGCAGAAGTAAAGCAAGAAGCGCTAAAAGAGTATATGAATAGCCCTAGTAGAAATACAAGTAAATTAAGAAAGTACATGCAAATTTTGAAATCGCCAAAAGAAATGAGTGCTTATATGGTACCGTTATATTAGGAGGAACAACTAAATGACCCCGACACAGTTTAAGGCAAAGACTCGAAACTTTGCAATGGAAAAACACTTGAACCCACAGATCGTCCAAAGATACTTTATGATGGAAAAACTACTGGAATGTATCTCAGAATCTGACTACCGAGATGATTTCGTCTTGAAAGGTGGATTTTTGATTGGCTCTAAGTATGGACTAGAGAATCGATCAACCGTAGATATTGATACTACTTTCCGAAATTCAAAGTTGACTAAAGAAAAACTAACAGAGATTTTTACTGAGTTGATAGCCAATCCAACAAAGGACGGGATTCAATTTGAACTTCAAGGATTATCAGAAACCCGAGAAGCTGATTTTTATCCAGGTTATCAAGCAAAAATAGTTGCTTATTTAGATACAGCACGTGTCCCTTTTAAATTGGATATTACGTCAGGTGATTCTATTATTCCGGAAGCTGCAATGTACGAACATAAATTAATGTTTGAAGATAGACAAATACAAATTCCTGCCTACCCAACGGAACAAATTCTATCTGAAAAGCTACATGCAACATTCAGTTTTGGTATCGACAATTCAAGGATGAAGGATTTTTATGATATGTATATGATTCCTAAACTGGAGAGTATCGATGCAGAAAGTCTATACAAAAGTATACGGGGTACCTTTAAACAAAGGTCTAATTCCACCTCATTCAAAAATCTATACAACAGCGAAATGCCTCAGCTGACTGAAAGCCAGTCACTGGCAGAAAAATGGGAAAAATATCAAGGTGAAAACAATTTTGCTAAAGATATTTCCTTTGAATCTACATTGGAATCAGTTGATTCCTTGATGAAATTGATACTGGATCAGGAGAAAATGGAGGAAAAAAAGAAATTAAAAAAAGAGAGAAAAATGAATAATGAGATGGAATTTTGAAGGATCAGCATAGCTGGTTCTTTTTTTTCAAATAAAAACTATTGTATATCTTTGGATATACGAGTATAATAGCGCATGAGGTGAACAGCAATCATGAAAGCAGTCAAAACTAGAATCATTGGAAACTCGCTCGTCATTTCTCTGCCCAAAGAATTACAAATAAAAGAAAATCAATACTTTTATTGCCACCAAAAAGAAAATGGCATTATTGAGCTTGTTCCAAAGATTGAAAATCCATTAAAGCAGATAAGCGATGAAAAGTAACTGGAGCCAACGCAACATTCTATCAGATAACCAGGGACAAATGTATCTAGTCCTTAGTGCAGATGTCTTTTACGACACCTATGAGCGAGTGATCGTCTGCAAAGTGACAGATGCTGCAACTGAAGCACCATTAGAGGTCAAGATTAGCTTAGAGACTTCGAAACATTCGATGATCGTCGATTGTTCTGAGTTTTTTACGATCAATCCTTCTGCAGATCTGTACACGTTGTCCGGCACATGCGATGAAGGGGAGTTTCTTATAGTTGCTCAAACCTTCTTAGCCATTTTTGACTTTCCTTTTTTTGATTGAGTTTATCCATGCGCCACACTAACTTTCAGGAGGCGCACATGGACGAAAAAAAACAATCTACCTTACGAATGCTTTTTAAGCAATCATTTGCTGAAACTGTAGAAACGACACAATCTTTTCAACAGTACTTGGAACAAATAAAGTTCCTCCATAAATACGATGTAAATGACCAACTATTTATTCATGGTCAAAATCCCGAGGCTCGCTATTTAGCGGATTTCGCTACATGGAAAAAAATTGGTCGTCAAGTCAAATTTGGAAGCAAGGCAATCATGACGCTTGGGTTTTCCAATAATCAAATGATGGCTTCTTATTACTTTGATGTAAATCAGACCGTTGGGAAAGTGCTAGATTTTCCGGATTACAGTTTGGAAGAACACACGTGGCCAGATTTTATCACACAAGAAAGACAGGATATGATCGATTCTTTTACAGCAGACTTGGAAGATCCTGTTCATAGAAGATTGGCTTTAGAGATAGGTTTAGCAATGGTTCAAAGTAAAGCCTTGATTCAGCCAATTCCTGAATTTGAAGAAATGGCACAACTGCAAAATTTTCGGACGTTTGTGGAAGTGATGACCAAAGCAAACGAGATCAACCGATTTTTAAGTAAAGATATTTTGATTTATAAAACTGAGAGGAGCAAGGAAGATGAAATTGACGTATCAAGAAAACCAGAACGGACAGCTGATCCCGCAAATGGAGTATCCAGAAAACCAACCGCTCGGTCGTTTTGGCTCAATCGCCGTGGAAAAACTGAAGGAAGAACAGCCAACAGAGTATCAGATGAAACTGATGCAAGGGGAACTAATGAATTACGGCCACACTATCGACAAGAAGGTATGGGAGCGAGTAGCAGTACTAGCGGAACAGATGGAGCAACAGAATCCGTTAACCTTAGAGGAGCAGCAGAATCTGGAGACAGCTACCAAGATTCGCAACAACTATCGGGAACAAGCGATCGAACTAGCGATGAGCGAACTTCTGTAAAACAAAATGATCTGGAAACTGGTTTGGAAGAGACAGCGTCTTCTGAACCTTTTTTTGTGTCTGCAGATGAGCAAAAAGACAGTAGTGCCTTTTTAGAAGCAGATCTATTTCCTGAATCATTGATTACCCGTCTTTTAAAGGACGGGACTGGAACTGTTGATGGAAAGTTCCGTGTTTCTCTAGCTTTTTCTCAGACAAAAGACATGATACAGCGTGTTCGTTTTTTGAAAAAAGAATTTGGCTGGTATGGCAAAACACTGGATCTCCATGGAGCAACTTTTTCGTCCATGAATTCACGGCCAGACCGAGGTATTCGAATCACTAAGATAGTTGACGGTAAAGAATATGAGAAAGACTACAAATGGATTGATATTGCAGGAAGAATTGATTTCCTTATTGGTAGGAATGACTATTTGACTGCAGAAGAAAAAGAGCGAGTAAATGAAGTATTCCAAAAAACGAACGAACTTTCTCAGCCGATTGATGTAAGTGACCCAAAAGATGAAGCCACTGAATCACTGGATAAGGTAGAAGAAATCACTCTCTTTGATATGGATGATTTTGAAGCCACTGAAGAACCGCTCCAAGACAGTGGGTACGGCTCTGAGGTCGCTTTTGTTCCAATGCCAAAAGTTGAGAAGCCTTCTATATCCGTCGAAAAACAAGAAAGTCACAACGTGACAACTAAAGGCAGCAATCACTTTTCATTTCCGTTGGAATCGCTAGATGACTTTTATCCAAAAGCAACTAAAGACAAGATACAGGCCAACATTGATGCGATTGCTTTAGTCAGAAAGCTCGAATCTGAAAATAGAATGGCTACGGCAGAAGAACAAACGGTTCTGGCGAAGTACGTTGGATGGGGCGGTTTAGCGAGTATCTTCGATACCCGTGATGATCGATTGAAGACCGAGCGTGAACAGCTGAAAAAATTGTTGACTGAAGAGGAATACCGCCAAGCACGTGAAAGTGTGTTAACGGCTTACTACACAGATCCACGGCTAATAGAAGTGATCTATGAGAAGTTACAGACTATGGGTTTCCAGGGAGGAAATATTTTAGACCCTTCGATGGGGACTGGAAACTTCTTTTCTGCTATGCCTGAATCATTAAGAACTCAATCCGATCTATACGGTATTGAATTGGATCCATTGACTGGAGCGATTGCAAAACACTTACACCAAGATGCAACCATTGAGGTGACTGGTTTTGAGAATACCCCTCTAAATCAAAATGGCTTTGATCTCGTAATCAGTAACATTCCTTTTGATAGTATACAAATCGAAGATCCTAACTACGACCATAGCTATGCCATTCATGATTACTTTATTAAAAAAGCGTTGGATAGTGTAAAAGAAGGCGGTATTGTAGCTATTATCACGTCCACCTCAACATTAGATAAGCAAAGCGAAAATGTTCGACGTGAGTATGCAAAAAAAGGTGAATTGCTTGGCGCCGTTCGTTTACCAAGTAATGCGTTTAAAAAAATAGCAGGTACCGATGTTGTTACTGACCTTATATTCTTTCAAAAGAATTCGGAAATCGAGCGCTCATATACACCCAGCTGGGTGTTTGTCGGCATGCATAGAGATGTACCAGGAAAACCTTTTAACAACTATTTTGTGAAAAATACGGACATGATTCTTGGCGAACTTTCACTTAAGAATTTTCGTGGGAAAACCCTCGATGTGAAAGCAAATCCTGAAGCGAATTTGATTGATGATCTAAGGACTGCGATTGAAAAGATACCAGGAACGTTCGAGCTTACGCCTTCCGCTAAAGAGATCTCTCTCGTAGAACAAAGAACAGACAATGAAGTTTCAGTTTCCGAGATCCCGAATTTCAATTACGGCCAAAGCCAAGGGAAAATCTACTTCAACAACAATGGCTATTTAGAAGCATTTGAAGGATCAGAAAAAGCCGAAAAACAACTTTCCCAATTGATCAAAATCAAAGAAGAGCTATTACATGTGATTTATGTTCAACGACAAGAAGATTATAGTGTGGAAGAATTTCAGCTTGCACTGGCAAAACTGAATCAGGCGTATGATACCTTTGTATCTGATTTTGGTCCGATTGCGCAAAACTCGAAAGTGTTTCAACGTGACGAATACCTTCCATTACTAAAATCCATTGAAATAGTCCATAAGGACGGATCTGTTGAAAAAGGTGATGTCTTTTTTAAGGCAACTATCCGGAGAAAAGAACCAATTACAACAGTCGATTCTGCGATCGAAGCATTACAGCTGTCATTAGGACGGCGTTTAAAAGTAGATTTAGATTTTATGGCGGATGTTTATGGAAAAGACAAAGGAACCATAGTCAAAGAACTCGAAGGTCAAATATTTATTGATCCATTGAAGTATAAAGGGGATCAATTTGATGATGTTTGGGAAGTAAGAGAAGAATATCTAAGCGGTGATGTCAAACAAAAGCTAGTAGAAGCTCGGTACTTCAATGAATCCTATCCAGGACTATTTGAAAAAAATGTGTCCTCTTTAGAGGACGTGCAGCCTGAGCCATTGAAAGCTGGTGAAATCGATTATTCGGTTGGAAGTACCTGGATACCTAAAGAAACGTATGAACAGTTTATGTTTGAAACGTTTGAAACACCGCCGTGGATGGTTCGGGAACATTATGTCCAATTGGATTATGATCCAACCGCTTCTCGCTACTTTATTTCTGGAAAAAGTACACATAAAGGACCGATCGTCAGTAACCGCTACGGAACGGCACGTGCGAATGCGTATCTCATTTTTGAAAATAGTTTAAATCTCCAAAAAATCGAAATCCGTGATCGAGTGGAAGACGGCGATGGAAAATCACACTATGTATTAAATCCTAAAGAAACGCAATATGCTCGTTCAAAACAAGAAGAACTGCAAGAGATCTTCAAGAATTGGGTCATGAATCATTCTCAAGTCCTTGAAGAACTGCAAGGAATTTACGAAGAGCGATTCAATCGATTAGTACCGAGAGCCTATGATGGTAGCTACCTAGAGTTTGAAGGGCTGAGTGAACAAATTGAATTGCGACCGCACCAAAAGAATATGGTTGCCAGGATTATTCAAAACGGACGTGGGTTGATGGCTCATGTGGTAGGCGCTGGCAAGACGTTAACGATGATTTCTGCAGGAATGATGATGAAAACGCATGGTTTGATCAAGAAAGCGATGTATGTTGTGCCTAACCACCTGACAGGCGATTTTGGTACCGAACTTTTGCGGTTCTATCCGTCAAAAAAAGTGCTAGTTACAACCAAGAAAGACTTTGAGAAAGCCAATCGGCAACAATTCGTTTCTCGAATCGCTGTCGGCGACTATGATGCCGTGATTATTGGCCATTCTCAGTTTGAAAAAATCGCCTTATCTCCAGAACGCCAACGAAATATGTTAAAAGCAGAAATCAATCAGGTATCTGAAGCAATCGCTGCTTATCAAATGGAGAATGATGTTGATTCCTGGTCGATCAAACAGATGGTTAGTTTTGAGAAAAGGCTCAATGAACGGTTAGCCAAACTGAATAAACAAGACAAGAAAGATGATTTGATTTACTTCGAGGACTTGGGCGTCGATTTTCTGTTTGTAGATGAAGCTCATTTGTATAAAAACCTCTATTCCTACACCAAGTTATCTAATGTAGCAGGGGTCAATGCGTCTAACAGTCTAAGATCCAGTGATATGGAAATGAAAGTGAAGTATATGCTTGAAGAAAATCAGGGTCGTGGTGTTGTTTTTGCGACAGGAACGCCAATCTCTAACTCGATGTCGGAAATGTATACCATGCAAAAATACTTACAACCAGATGTATTAAAAGACTTTGGTGTTTACCATTTTGACGCTTGGGCTTCCACGTTTGGCGAAATCGTCTCTTCACTGGAAATCACGCCTGAAGGCAGTGGCTATCAGATGAAGAATCGTTTTTCTAAATTCCACAATCTTCCGGAACTGATGAGTATGTTTAACTTAATAGCGGACATTCAAACCAAAGACATGCTTAATCTTCCTGTACCAGCAATCAAAGGAGAGAAAGCACAGATCATTGTTACTGAGCCTATTACCTATCAAAAAGATAAGATGGATCAGTTGGCTATGCGTGCGGAAAAAATCAGGAATCGTGAAGTGTCTCCGGAAGTAGACAATATGCTGAAAATCACGAACGAAGCGAAGTTAATGGCACTAGATCCACGCCTGTTAGATGACTACGATGAATCAAAATACGATCAACAAGAATTGAAACAGACCAAAATTGCACGTGCAGCTGAAAAGGTATTTACCATTTGGTTAGAGACAAAAGAACAACGATCGACACAACTTATTTTCTCTGATTCCGGAACGCCAAAACCTGGGAAATTCAATGTTTACGATGAAATAAAGCGTCAGCTGATTGAAAAAAATATACCTGAAAACGAAGTGGCGTTCATTCATGATGCAAAAACCGAAGCGCAACGTGATGCTTTATTTGAGAAAGTCCGAGAAGGTGAAGTCCGTATTCTGATCGGAAGTACCGGAAAAGTTGGGACCGGTACGAATATTCAGGACAAATTGATTGCAGCACACCATGTAGACTGTCCTTGGCGTCCTTCAGATATTGAGCAAAGAGATGGCCGGATTGTTCGACAGGGGAATGAGAACAAAGAGATTCAGATTTATCGTTATGTGGCTAAAGGAACATTTGATAGTTTCTTGTGGCAGATTCAGGAACAAAAGCTCACGTATATCTCTCAAGTAATGACTGGTAAGGCAATTACTCGAACCGTAGACGAGATGTCTGAAACGGTTCTAGACGCTTCTGAGATCAAAGCCGTTGCGACAGGTAATCCGCTGCTAGCAGACAAAATGCGGTTGGATAATGAGATCACGAAATTAAGAATGTTACAATCTTCGTATTTGAATGAGCGAGAGCTATTGAAACGTTCAATCGATCAAATCTATCCGTCAATGATCAAAAGCGGGGAGCAGCATATGGCCACGCTACAAGAAGACATTCAACGCTATAAAGACAATGATCCTGACGAGTTTTCGATCGTGATCGATGGCAAAGAATACACAGAAAGATCAAAAGCAGGAGAAGTCTTTGAAAGTGCCACGTTCCTTTATATGCGCTCTCCAGATTTCGTAGAAATCGGTGAATACAAGGGGTTTTCGTTTTCTGTGCGAAAAAGCGAATTAAGCTATGGAAGTTTGCAAGTACGTCTACATGGTAAAGGGCATTACGATTTACTCGTAGATCCTAGCACCCAAATTGGAAGCATTCGCCGGATAGAGAACAAAATCAATCAACTGCCCGAAATGTTACAAGAAGCAGCTGAAGAAGTCCAAGAAACAAAAGAAAAGATGGAAAGCGCTAAAGAACAAATCAAACAACCTTTCAGCCACGCTCAAGAATTACAAGAGAAGGTATTGCGCCAACAAGAGATTCAATCAGAAATTGAGTCCTCACTAAATAAGTCAGACACACAATCAATAGTTGATGAGATAGAAGAAACCGAGAAATCTCAAGTAGCGTATTCCAAAGAAGATTATTTACACGAAGAAAGGGAGATGTAGTTTATAAACGCCCGCTGAATTTAATCAATAGCAAACTAAAAAAGATCCTCAATGAACAATTTGTTTTGTTATGAGGATCTTTTCTTTTCATGACTCATGATTGCCTTGATTTTCTCGTTCTTTCAACCATTCTTCAACTAACTGTAAGTCTTCTTCCGTGGCCAAGTTTAAAATGAAACTTTTGGTTGCAGACTTTTTATTCCTATATTGCTTCGCTTTGGCATTTTTTTGTTCATACCTTTTTACAGCCTGTCTTAATGCTTCACTGGTTTTGTGCGATGAATTATCCAAATTTATCCCCCTTTTCTATTTTACACTATATCAAAAAAATATAAGAATATCCATATAATGCTTGCGAATATAAGCATATCCTTATATAATAGAGTTGTAAGGAAAAAGATTTTCTAAATTAGAGGAGGAACCCGTTATGAACATGATGCTAAAAAACAAAGAATATCAAGTAAGATTTGAAGAATATGCCGATAACAACAATGTCGCAATCATGGTAGTAAAACCGAAAAAAGGTAGGATGCGTGAAGAAGAATTAGTCACTACTGCGACCGTAAACACAGATACAGCGATCAAACCAGATTTTGTAGCAATTAAAGGTTGGTCTGAAAATACAGGGATTGAACAAGCTTTGATTGATGCAGATGTCATTTGCCCAGAAAGACTTGGAGCGATCCGATGTGGTATGGCTGTCGCTTATGTTTATGAACTAACTCCTACAGCAAAAGAAGCCAAAAAGAATCAACAGTAGAGCATGGTTTATGGCACAGGAAAACGATTTATCCTGTGCCATATCTCTACATTCACTATGTAAGATCAATAAGGAGAATGCATATGGTAATCGCAAGAGGGAACAAAAGACTGCCAGTAACACTTAATGTACATAGGCAAAAAAGTCTATCACAGCTGAAAAAGAAGTATAGCAAGAGTGAATCAAAACTTTTGTGTATTGCGTTAGATATGTTGGTTGAGCAAGAAAAAGCTGGTTTTGAAATACCGAAACTGAGAGAGTGATACCACTTTATTCCTTAATTCATAATAGTGATGGCACTTTTTTTAAATAAAACAGCAGCTTGATTAAATTTAATCAACACTACTTAACGCTTAGGAGGGAAATCATTTGATCACAGCAAAAAGTTACTTCAGCGGAGCCGGCGGTATGGATCTCGGAATGGTAGAAGCTGGTATTAATATTTTAGAGTCTTTTGAAATAGATAAAAAAGCAGTCGCAACGTTAAAAATGAATTTCGACCATACAATAACGCAATGCGATATTACCCAGATAACTGTTTTAGATCAACAGGACGCTGATGTTTATATTGCTACTTATCCTTGTACCAAGTATTCAAATATCGCTGATATAAGTGGTACACGTACAGGTGATGATTTGTTTCTTCACTTTTTTAGACATATCGCTTTGTCAAAGCCCGAAGCTTATGTAATTGAAAACGTACCAGGTATGAGGAAATTCCAAGTTGTAATGGAGTGTATGACAAAGCTTCCAGATTACTACGTAAGGGTCGAATGTCCGGTAAATGCGAACTGGTGGCTACCTCAAGAGAGGAAAAGATTGATTGTGATCGGTACTAGAAAACCATTTAACAACTTAGACTATCCACTTGCTATTGAACAAATACCTGTAACAGTTGGGGATATTTTGGAAAGTGATCCAGAAATTCATATACCCGAATATGTGTACAAACGTCTTAATGGTGGCTACCGAGATAAACCAATTATTACTCCTAGAAACGGTAAAGCACCGACATGTGTTGCGCATTATGCAAAAGACCGTAGCACACGTCTTGTAGATGATGGCAAGCGTATAAGACCTTACAGCGTTTTGGAATATCAAAGGCTCCAAGGTTTTCCCGACTGGTTCAAATTTGAAGGTACTGATAATGATGCGTATAGACAAATTGGAAATGCTGTTCCAGTTGATATGGGAAGATGGGTTGGGCAACAGCTGAAAAAATACTTTGAATCTTAAGACAAGAAATAAAAAGAAAATCAATATGGACTAGAAAGAAAGGAAGAAGAAAGCATGAAATACAGTCAAATGGATCATAGAAAAATGTGGGTAGAAAAATTGGAAAGTGATCTGTCAGAACTCGAATCATTAGGGTATAGCAAAGATTCTAAAGTGTATAAGTCAGCTGTAAAACGGACTGACAAAGCCCGAAAAGAACTAAATAATAGTCACTAATTGACAGAAATAGAAAACTAGAAAGGAATGTATTTATGAGATCGAAAAAAGAACAGCACTATTTCGACGAGGGATATTTTTCGGCAATGAGAGATGCTATGTCACTTGATATAGAACATTATGGCAATGGTGCTGGTGCAGAACTAATTCAAGAATTTAAATTGAGACGTTCCGATTTTTTGAAGTATTTTGAAGCTGAAGATATTCAATTTATAGATGACTATGTTGAAGAAGGATCAAGGCGATACAAAGAAATTTGGTTATCATAATTATTCTACTATCCACCGGATTCAAAGAAAAACTGCCCTCTTAGTTTCCGCTAAGAGAGCAGCAAATTATTATGTCTTTTAGAGTATACATGGTTATAAGATCTTAAACAATAAGAAGGTGTTATGATGATAAGATTTGCCGTTGACTTTTCGTACTATGAGTTCGACCAATTAATATATTCAATATCCTGGGTGAAACCTAAAACGAAGGAAAATGCAATCGACAAGTTAATTAGCAAATATGACTATATTCATATTCAGAATATTAGAGAATTACTTAATTAAACAAGATAGCATACAGAGAATTAACGGAATTCAAAAATGGATTTTTGTCATTTTTTTAAAAAAATTAGAAAACGCTATCTCATTAATGGTAAACTAAATTAGGAAAAAGGAATTATTGTGATGGATGAAAAAGCAAAACAAAAAATAGTAAAATTACTTGCTTTAGCAAATGACGCTAACGATGAAGAATCGATGTCTGCTTTAGCAAAAGCCCAAGAATTGATGATTCAGCACAATATTGACGAATCGGAAGTATTTAGTTTTAAGCAAGAGCAAAAAACCGAATCAGTAATCGATGTGGTTATTTATCAAGGACGTCCGCAAAAATGGTTTTACCGATTAGCGTCAATAATTGCTAAAAATTTTCGGGTTCGCTACTATTATGTATCCGGCGCACCGGTTGAACTTCATTTCGTTGGAATCGAATCAGACGTTCAAGTCGCACAGATCACATTTGAATACGCCCGTGGTAGTGCCAGCTTCTGTGCAAGACAGTTTTTGCAATTACCGGAAATTCGTCGCAAGTACAAGCGGAAATGGCAGCTAAAGCAAGATTATCTTGAAGGCTATTTACGGGGATTATCTGAGACTTTCAGAAAGCAGGTGCTAGCAAACGGTTACGCACTTGCTTTACAAGTGCCAGAAGTGGTCCAGACTGCAGTCAAAGAAATTGGACTTGTTCCTGGGAAAGACACGTCGCATAACGTGAAGGATCGGGAAGCATTTTACTCTGGGTATGAAGAGGGAGTACGCTTTACTGATAAAGATAAGTTAAGTGTATAAAGGAATTTCTTAAATAGAATTAAAAATATGGTTAGGAGGAAAAGATATGGAGGATTTATTTTTTAACAAAGAACATATCGCCAAATTCAGCTACATGATGAATGAACTAGGGTTTGAGGATCTTCATGACCCTTACTGGAGAAGCTTGGTGTTTATCATTTCTGGGAATGATAAACTGTTTGATGAACGTAACACTTTAGTTAACATTGAAAGAAAAGAAATAAATAGTGAAACATGGTTTGACGGTAGGTTATCAGGAGGGGAACAACGACTACTAGCTTTAGCATACAACTTATTTACAAATCAGGACTTCTATGAGTTTGATAACGGAAAGAAATACTACATTTCTCCTTTAGAAATATTCTCTGGAGTTGATGAAGCAGGATACAATCTTGCAAAGAACGCCATTGCTGTAAGGCTTAACTTTATCTGAGTATGCTGTAATTAACCTTTGCAAGGATATATAGAGGAAACAAATGAAAAAGTTAGTTAAATAGGAGGGGTCTAGTTGAAAAAACATAGGAAAATCATAATTAAAGTTTTGGCGTATCTTTCTTTGGCCACTCTGGTATTCTCAATTTTTATTTATTTTAGAAGTTTGACGAGTACTATCGAAAGTCAACAGCAAAGAGTTGAAGCGATGGATCTGAAAATCGATCGATTAGAAAAACAGTTGAATCAAGACCAGGACAAATCTGAAATTGATTATGAAGAAAATAATGATAATGGATTCTACGAGGGAGCAGTGGAATCTTACTTATTCAAAGATAATCAAATTCCTGAAGGAAAAGTATTTTTTACAGAAAATGAAGCGAGACAATATGGAGAATCGTACGCACAAGCAACAAATGTGACTAAGGTTGAAATAACACCGGTCGAAGCTGTACTGTATTATAGTGATGGCGAACAAAAAGACGGGTATGTCTACGCTTGTAATATTCATACAGCTGATTCAGTTCTAAATTAATATTATAGAGGTAGTACATTCAAACATAATAAATCTTTGCTTCCTCTATTGATCTTCAGCGAGGATCAGTAGAGGAAACAGGGGAAAAGAACTGGAAGTAGACACAATTTCAATATATTAAAAAGTTAGTGAGAAACTTTGAAATGCAATCATAGAATAATAAGGATTATAGAAAATAGGAAGAAGGGAAAAAAATGATAGAAAAAGAAAGTAAAGAAACGATGGTAATGGAACTGAATTTAGAAGAAGCATTGATAGTATCTACTGTTCTAGGAATGGCAGATCAATTACTAAAGAAACCAGTACACGAAGAAGAACTCGACGACATAATACCTTTTTATGATGAAGAGGAATTAGAAGATGTAAAGAAACTGTACAAAAAAATCGAGGATAAACGTCGTGATACTTTTTACGGAGGATTACCATTTTAGGTTGGAGCAGACATTTAAATATTGAATACGGGGATACTGGAATATCCGTGCAGAAAATATTAAGTTTCTTCAATAAAGAAATCCAATTTATGAAGAAGGCAACCAGAAGTTTACATTGTAAACTAAGCATTTAACACCGATACGTAAACATTTGGTTTCTTTTATTTCTCATTAAATTTTGTCATACTTAAGCTATCAAAATGAAATGAGGGATAATGATGAAAAAGATTGTATTAACGATTTTACTATGTAGTGTTTCCTTTGTTATGGTAGGTAGTTTAACCACTCCAACAGTTGGGGCTGTAGAAGAGTCAAGTAACTCTGTTGCTTCGGATTATGTAACTAAAGAGGATGGGACTATAGAAATGATAGTTCCTGAATATGAAGTTGAGCAAGATTTACAAAAACAAGTTGAAGACTATATTTCTAGTAAAACAGGATTAACAAGAAGTCCAACTTGGGTAAATCTCACTCAAAAAGTTATTGAAACAAAATATCCAGTAGCTAGTGGATATGCAGGAAATCAACCAACAAAAGGAACAAAATTTCCTTCAGGAGGTGGATTCTATTGGTCATCTGGAGGTGGACCTAACGTCAGCGTAAGTGCAGGTTTTGCAGGGGTTAGTATTTCTACCAATTTAGGAAAATCAGGGACTTCAGGGAATTTTGTAAATGCACCTAACAAAACACAATACTTTAAACTACATGTGAGTGAAAAGTATAAAGTCCAAAAAGTAGCAGTATACGGAGCTCCTTACACAAATCCAAATGGACCAAAACAGTTCTTATATTATACTTACCCCAAAACACTTTATTCTCGAACCTTGTCAGCAAAGGCACAATAATTTAAGAAGGTGAAGCATGTGAAACAGAAATCGACAATAGTTTTGATTCTGATAACTTTATTAGTTACAGGTGCGTTTGTTTTTAATCTGATCACAAATAGAGTTCCTGATATCATTGGTTTTTTTGGTAGTCCAAACGACAATCAAAAGACGCAAGTTACCTTTGATAAAGAAGGGAAATATGTATTATATTTTGACGGAAAAGAATATGATCGTGGGGAATATGAAAAATCAACCGAACATGCTTACACTTTAGATTCAAGTAACAATAATGATGGTTTGATAATTTTAACTAACAAGCAAAATTTCCTAATTATCCCCACGTTGCAAAATGATCCTATCTTATTAGATAAGATATCTGATGTACCTACTTTTATTGAATGAATTTTTTAAACAAAGACGCCCTTTTAGATAACTATTCTAAAAGGGTTGTTTTTATTTAAACCTCTAAGAAAGATCCATAAATTAAAAAGGGGTCAGAAACTTAAAAGTTTTTGAGCTATGTTTATTTACTCATTTAATAGCTTTTCTAGCAGCTCAATTTATTAAATCAGAAAGTTACTTTTTTAGAGAATATCAGAGTTTATCTCTCAGTGATTCCGATTATATTGAAATATTTTAATTTCCTATATGAACATAAATTATAATAGTGATATACTATATTTGTTAAAAATTTAATGATATATGATTTTTCCAAAAAATATATTTTAATGTTCGGAGGGTAATATGGATAAGATAGGTAGTGGGGGATTTGGTAATGTATTTAAAAAAGATGGTAAAGCTATTAAATATTTGAGCCACATGGTAAGACCAAGAGAAGGGATAGAACATCGATTCTATAGAGAATACGAAATTACAAAATCTTTATCTCATGTACCTGGTGTAATAAATGTATTTGAATACGGAGAAGACAGTACTGGTCTTTATTATACTATGGAATTATGTGACAAAAATCTCAAGGATTTAATTGAAAATAATTATACTTCACTAAGTAAAGAGAAGAAAGATGAATACATTCTAAGCATAGTTACTACAATGAAAGAAGTACATGATTTAGATATTTTACATCGTGATCTCTGCCCAAATAATATATTAATCAAAGAAGAATCAATAGTTATTTCAGATTTTGGCTTGGGAAAAAATTTAAGTGAAGATTACTCAAGGAAAACAATAAATACTACGTCATTCGGACATTATGGATATACTGCTCCAGAGCAACTAAATAGTCTAAAGGAGGCAACAAAGCAGTCCGATGTATATAGTTTAGGAAAAATAATTAATTATATAATGACCGGTGACTATGACAATGATAATCATAAGTTTTCGATTATATCTAAAGCCGCAACTGCTCAAAGTGAAAAAGTTAGGTATGTTGATGCAAATGAACTATTATCTGCAATTGAATCTATTTTACAGAAGCTAAAAAATACAGAATTTGAGAGTAAGTGTTTAAAAGATATAGAGAATAACATCTATAATGATGATATAAAAGTATATTTTTTAAATATGGGAGCGATCGAGACTTACAATAATTTTTCGATTCCTAACTATAGAAATATCTTGCTAACATTTTTGAAGCGTGAGCCTACACATGCAAAAGAATTATTGGAAAAATTGCAGACCAGTATGTCTAATTGTCGAAGTTTTGAAGCCTATGATAATTACTCCTATATTATGTATACTTTGTTAATGGAGGAAGAATCAGAACATAATATTGACACACTTTTTTTAGCTGGAGAAATACTAAAATATATAGCAGTAGACGTACGCCGATTCAATGCACAAGATAAAATTAGAACACTCCTTGACAAAGAACACGTACATCCAAAAATTAAAGAAATGTTAGATGACAAGTAAAAAAATGTGAAATATATAAATAATAATGTAACCAGTCAAAAGAGACACAAGTAGTTGTGTCTCTTTTGATATGTTTAGTTCAAACACTTTTAATTGGACACCAGAGTATACCCTGGTGGTATATTTGCCGATTGAAATATACAAACCGTTTTTTGCGACCAGATAAGTTGAGCAAATTAGATATAAAAAAATAGAATGTGTATGATGGAATTGTTAAAAAGAGTGTTCAGAAAATGACGATTTTCTGGACACTCTTTTTAGATACCATAATTAATAAGTATTACTTTGCTTTCGTGTTCATTAACTCGTAACTAAATCATTGTTCAATTAAAATTTAGATTTATGAGTATTAGGACAAATATTGGATGGGGTCAGAAACTTAAGAGTTTATGATCACTCTTTGGTTGCTATATACTATAAAAGTGTTCAAGATTAGATATTCTTGGACACTTTTTCTATGCTAGATTTTCCCATAGATAACCTTTAGTGATACTACTAACTATGCTATTACTTTCAATTCATTTAGAAATTATGAATAAATAACTTGACCTTATATAGATGATTATCTATATTGTATATAGATAATCATCTATATAAGGAGGGTCGAAAGAATGAATTATGAATCTCTTTCATTAGTATTAAAATCTCTAGCGGATCCAAATCGCATGAAAATAGTAGATGTGCTTTCTTGCGGCAGTTTATGTGCATGTGATTTACTTGAATATTTTGATTTTACACAACCTACACTCTCTCATCATATGAAAGTACTTGAAAAAGCGGGTGTTGTTTGTGTAAGTAAAAAAGGACAATGGCACCATTATTCGTTGAGGGAAGAATTTGTTGTAGAATTTATGGAATCTATTCAACAATTACTTGTAAATAATGAAGGCAACTGTGTATGTAAAGTAAAAGAAGGATCTAAAATAGGGGGAAAGTAAAAATGAAACCAAAAGGTAAATCTGAAGGGTTGGGTTTTTTTGAAAAGTATTTAACTCTGTGGGTAATATTGTGCATGATTGTCGGCGTGTTGATTGGACAATTTGCGCCAGCTATCCCTGATACATTAAGTCAATTTGAGTATTTTCAGGTCTCAATTCCAACGGCTATTTTGATATGGTTGATGATTTATCCTATGATGTTAAAAATTGATTTTACCAGTATTGTTCGTGCTGCTAAAAAACCTAAGGGATTAGTTATCACGTGCGTTACTAATTGGCTTATTAAACCGTTTACGATGTATGGCATTTCAGCACTCTTTTTTTATGTGATTTTCCAACAATTGATTCCAATAGAACTAGCAAAAGAATACGTCGCTGGTGCAGTTATTCTAGGAGCAGCACCATGTACAGCGATGGTTTTTGTGTGGAGCTACCTAACAAAAGGTGACTCTGCCTATACTTTGGTTCAAGTCGCAATCAACGATTTAATTATCCTAGTATTATTTGCACCTATTGTTGCTTTCTTGTTAGGTGTTGATAATGTAAGTGTCCCCTTAGCTACTTTATTACTGTCTACTGTTCTTTTTGTAGTTGTTCCATTGTTTTTAGGCTTCATTACTCGAGTGTTGATCATAAAAAAAAGAGGTTTAACCTATTTTGAAAATGTCTTCTTGAAGAAATTTGATTCAGTGACGATTATTGGTTTATTACTAACTCTGATCATTATCTTCTCCTTCCAAGGTGAAAGAATTATTGCTAATCCATTGCATATTTTATTGATTGCAATTCCTTTAACGATTCAAACGATTTTAATATTTACAATTGCTTATAGTTGGGCAAGATTTTGGAAGTTGCCACATAATATTGCTTCTCCTGCTGGAATGATAGGAGCAAGTAACTTTTTTGAGTTGGCAGTAGCGGTATCAATATCACTTTTTGGATTACAGTCGGGAGCAACTTTAGCAACAGTCGTAGGCGTACTTGTGGAAGTGCCAGTTATGTTACTTTTAGTTAAGGTTTCTAATAAAACAAAAGACTGGTTCATAAATCCGGAATCTTTGAGTGAAATCAAGAACGTATAAAGGATAGGTGTGGAGAAATGAAAATCATCATTATTGGATCTGTCGCTGCTGGAACAAGTGTCGCTGCAAAAGCAAGAAGAAATACGGAAGATGCAGAGATTGTTTTGTATGATAAAGATATGGATGTGTCTTACGCAGTTTGTGGGATTCCATATGCAGTGGGGGGAGAAGTGGAAAACTTTGATGAACTGACGCCTCGTAATGCTGAATGGTTTAAAAAAAGGTACGACGTAGATATTCATACCTCTCATGAAATAACTCAGGTTGACTATGATAAAAAATTGGTGCACGGAATCAATCTAATTACAAAAAAATCATTTACCAATAATTTTGATGTTTTAGTGTTGGCCACAGGATCGGTTTATAATACCCCAGAAATATTTGTTAATAGACATTTTGAGAATGTTTTTCAGGTGAAAAATATTTCGAGTGGGAAAAGTATCAAGAAGTTTGTAGATGAAAACGAGCCAAAAAAAGCAGTTGTCATTGGTGCTGGATATATTGGTTTAGAAATGGCCGAGCAGTTACAGAGACTAGGTCTTGAGGTCTCGTTACTTCAACGAAGTAAATATCCCATGTCCCATTTAGACTGGGACATGTCTTCAAGAATCATTAATGAAATGAAAAGGAAAAACATTGCCTTTTTCCCTGAAGAAACCGTCAGAAAAGTTAACGGTGATGGTAGTCTGAAGTCTATTGAAACGGCTAAAGGAACTATCTTTTCGGCAGATATTTTTGTATTAGCTACCGGAGTAAAGCCGAACACCGCATTAGCAAAATCCATGGGAATTAAATTAGGAATTACCGGAGCTATAGAAGTAAACGATAAGTTAGAAACCAATTTTCCAAATGTTTATGCTGTAGGTGATATTGCAGAAAGTTTTGATCGCATAACTAGGCGACCAATTTATCGACCTTTAGCTTCAACAGCCAATAAAATGGGAAGGATCGCAGGAGATGTTATTACAGGTGGCAATCTACGACACAAGGGAATCTTAGGAACTGGTATTTTACGATTCTTTGATTTAACAATTGCTCAAACTGGTCTCACAGAAAAAGATGCTTTAGCAAATAATATAGCTATTACTACTTTATATAATATTAAACCTAATAAGCCGGACTATATGAATGGTAAAGAAATGGTGATCAAAGCAATCGCAAATAAAGAAAATGGGAAGATACTTGGGGCTCAAATCATAGGTTATGATGGGGTAGATAAGCGGATCGATGTGCTTGCTACTGCTATTTCATTTGGCGCAACTGCTGAAGATTTGTTTCACTTGGATTTAGCATATGCCCCACCTTTTTCTACAACAAAAGATCCCATTCATTATACTGGGATGGCTTTGAACAACGATATAAATAATGATACCCCGTTAATGACCCCTATAGAGCTATTGAGAAGAATTGATAGCGGCGAAAAATTACAAATTATTGATACCAGATCAAGAAAACAGTTTGAAACTTCGAAAGTTGAGGGAGCAATTCACATACCTTTAGCTGAGTTAAGAGATCGATATGAGGAATTGGATAAAGAATGTGTGACAGTAACTTATTGTAATAAAGGCGTTACTGGAAATGCAGCACAAAATATTTTACTGAACAAAGGATTTAAACAAGTTTATAATTTATCCGGAGGAAATAAAAACTATCAAGAAGTTTGTGAAACGATACAAAAATTATGATAGAATTCTAAATATTGGAATAATTAGGAAGAAACTTATTTTGAGGTTTGATGTAAAATTTGTATTTTTTTCAAGCTTCATTTTTTTATATATTATGGACTACTAGAGGTGAAATTGAAGATGGTAGATTTAACTAAAATTGAATACCGAGTTTTGATTTCATTATATGAATGCGAGGGAGGGATAACAAAACGTAACTTTGTAAAAAAATACCCAGAATTTAAGCTGAATACAGCTTATTTAGTTATTGATCGGCTAGTAGACAAAGGGTACTTAGAAATGAATTACTCAAAAAAAACTGAATTATCAGAAAAATTGTTTAGTCCAATCAAATCAATAACTGACTTCTATTCTGATATGTTTGGTATTTGCGCTGTTGATCGTACGGTGAAAAAAGTAATACGTGAACTAACTGATTATAGTCAAACAAGTTTTATTCTAGATAAAATAAGAGAAGCAAAAAGATATGCAAAATAAATTTATATAGTTGGAATGAAAAGGTAAAATCTCATACTTATAGTCTTGGTATACAGTAAAAAAGAAATGGAGAAATGTCTATGGGACTTTTACATTTGCTTTGTGTAATATTGTATTCAATTATAGTAATTAGCTTACTTATTTCCTATGATTTATTTGTAAAAAATTTTAAGAAACTCCATTTACGATATTCTTTTAAAATAATTATTGGTTTAATATTATTTGTATCGCAAATGTATTTTATCATAACTTTTTCGATAAATAATGTGGGGTATGTTTATTATGAATATACATTACCTTTATTTATCTTATACTTTAACTCATTCAAAATGAAAAATTATTTTCTTTTATTGGCTCTAATGATGGTGTTTATCGGACTATCGTAATAAGTATTATTGATATCAAGACATTACTTAGTATTCTAGTTCTAAGTATACTGGCATTCACTTTTAGTTTCGTAATTAAAAAAACCTTTTATAAATATAAAATACAGATACCGTTTTATATATTTTTTGTTTTAATTACTCTAATGATGGCTGGATTGAATTCTATGCTCTTTTTTGAATATAAACTTACTTTTTGGGAATATCTATCTTTGTTTATAGGGTCTATAATTATTTGTATTTCTTGGCAATACTATCTAAGTACTCAAAAATAATTCTTAAAAGATATAAATAGAAAACTTATTGAGAGAAACTACGATGAATTGACGAAAGTTAAAAATATTAGAAGCTTAAATGAAGACGTAGATAGTATGACAGATGTTGAAAAGGAAAAGCTTATTTTTATTATGATGGATTTAGATCATTTTAAAAGAATTAATGATCACTATGGACACATTACAGGAAATCGTGCTTTAATATTCTTTTCAAAAAAAATAACAACTTTTCTTAGTGAAGCACACCAAGATCAAGTAGAGGTTTATAGATATGGAGGCGAAGAATTTTTAGTTATTTTCAAAGACAGTACATTAAAGTCTGTTCAAAAGACTATATTAAGATTTCAGGCATTCTTATTAAAAAATAAGTTGAATATTGGAGGGGAAAGAAAGATTACGCTTTATTTTTCTGCTGGCATTTCTAAGTATGATTCTTCTTTAGATGTATATGAACTCATCAATCAGGCTGATCAAGCGCTGTATGCTGCAAAAAAAAGAGGTAGAAACACAGTTGTTGTTTATTCTTGATTTATTATGCAATTAAACATGATTTTGGCTTGATCAAGATCTCTTGGACGGTTCATTAAAATAGTATTGTTTAACAAGGGCATTTTACTTGCTATATATAAATAATTGTTCTAAAATTTTCTAGTGTGTCTCATTAAAAGAGTAGCGGAGAAAGCAGATTGGGGAAGTCTTCTTTTTATATGTTGCTTTTATATTTATAGGTGAGTAAATCTACTGTAATGATAATATATTTATCGTTTTTCAGAAGGTTTCATCAAAGGACGCAAAGAGAAAGTTCTATTTTTCTCTTTGCGTCCTTTTCTAAACTATTTATTGGAAAGTAAAGATCTACTAAACTGAAACCAATCATTGATATAACAAATCATGCACATAACTTAATATTTATCATGCTATTGGAGGGCTTATGGAAGAAAATAAATACATCGAGATTGTTAAAGTGTTCTCAAAACTTGGGTTCTTTGCTTTTGGTGGACCAGCTGCTCATATCGCTATGATGGAAGAAGAAGTCGTGGATAAAAGGCAATGGATGTCTAAGGAAGAGTTTCTAGATTTATTAGGATTTACTAACTTGATTCCTGGTCCAAACTCTACAGAGATGGCAATTATATTAGGTCATCGGCGTGCTGGAAAATGGGGATTATTTTTAGCAGGTATTTCATTTATTTTACCAGCAATGGTCATTGTAATGATTATAGGGCACTTTTATAAATTATATGGAGACCTTCCTAGAGTTCAAACAATTATGGAGTATATAAAGCCTGTCATTGTAGCAATTATTGTAGCAGCTCTAATAAAGCTTTTTAAAACAGCTATAAAAGATATGTCTACATTTATTGTTTTTTGCCTGTCTCTGCTTTTGGTTGTTTTTGGTGCTTCGGAACTCACTGTGTTAATAGTTGCCGCAATACTCTTACTATTAATAAAAAAAGATTGGAATTTTAAAAATTATGTCATAGAGCCATTTAGTCTCTCAATTTTATTTTTAACTTTCCTGAAAATAGGTTTACTTTTATATGGTAGTGGCTATGTATTACTTGCGTTTATCCAATCAGAATTTGTTGATAAGTTACAAGTATTGACCCAAGTTCAAATGATAGATGCCATATCTGTAGGCGAATTTACTCCTGGGCCTGTATTTACTACAGCAACTTTTATTGGATATTTACTTTTCGATATCCCAGGTGCTTTGGTAGCTACAGTAGGGATTTTTTTACCATCGTTTCTACTGGTTCTTATATTAGCACCACTATTTTCCAAGCTTAAACAATCCAATACATTTTCCAAAATGTTAATTGGTATAAATGCGGCAGCATTAGCATTGATGGCTAATGTTACCATCCAATTAGGACAAAATATCTTTGTTGAATGGTATTTCATTTTAATTTTTTTTATTAGTCTATTAGGTATTCTTAAATACAAAATTAACTCTGCATTCTTCATCTTAGGGGGAATTCTATTAGGTCTATTTTTATGATTTAGATTAGATGATCTATTGATAAGAGTTTTGCATAAGAATGTTAGGGTATTTATGTATAAAAACAATAGATTTTTTTGTATTTAAACGAGTTATTAATGACGCGTCTCACTTAGAATATAATTATATTCATCGGGATTTAGAAAAGATTACTGATCCTAACTTGAAGGACGAAGAAGTAGAGTATTTGATTGTAAATCAGATACATCACAGACTTTTAAAAAGTTCACACAGATCGTTATTTGGAAATAAAATAATAATAAAAAGTATTGATGAAAAAGATTACAAGTTATTAAGATATTATGTGGAAGCATTATCGGAAAACCACTATAGAATAAAATAATATTCCTTAAAGTCTTAGGTTTCGAAAAGTTAATTATTACTTATGTGAATGGTTTTTAAATAAATGATTGCTTGATAAAAAATGATTATGAATTCTACAATATTGATTTTAACGGATCAGAAATTATAGGATTTTGCTCTATTTTAAAATCGAGCTGAAGCTGGATCTAAGAATAGGAGACAATAAATAGATGTACTGCTTTATTAACATAAAAAAAGCAATTTTTAATCTGTGATGATTGGCTTGCTAGTTTGTGATATTTTTTAGTTAAAAGTTACTTGCATTTGCTATGTCTAACTGTAGGTAATACCATTTTGGAGGGATGATATGGAAGAAAGTGAGAGTTTTGAACAGCACTGGCTATTGTCATCTAGTATCCAACGTGTAAAATATCTGAAACTTCTTTCCGCCTATCCAAAAACTACTTGGACGGAGGAGGAAAAGAAGGTATTTCTCTGGTTGTGTCAGATGGATATCGATACACTTGAAACAATGGAGATCATTTTTAGCAAATTAGCACACAAAAAATGAATAAGATAGCTACTCATTCTTACAAGTAGCTGCCTTTAATATGAAAAGAGCTTGGCCATTAGAGAGTTTCACTCCTTATGCTAGTTTTTCTAATTCATGTATTGCATTTTCGATTGTAGTACCGGTTGCCACTTTGGTTTCATCATTTTTAGAAAAAACAATAAACAAGTTTAAGTTAGTGTCCAAAGTAACACGATAATCAATTGTTTTGTTAGTGAATGTCATAATACATTCTCCTCTCTCAAATAGTGACGAAAGGTAACGATAACGTTCATAGCGAAATTCTATATAGATAGTATAGCACATTAAAAATAAAATAGTGTATAGTGAGTGATAAGTTTATAAAAAAATAATATTTTTATGTAAAGTTGCAACTAAAGAGTTTGTGTGGTATACTACTTATAGTGATAAACTTTGAAACGTATTAAGAGTGCTATACAGAAATTTATACTCTCCTTTTGCTTATCAAACAATTATTGCAACAAAATGCATTCGTAATGATGCACAAGGAGGAAATAGTATGAATAAAGGTACAGTAAAGTGGTTTAATGCAGACAAAGGTTTTGGTTTTATAACCGGAGAGAATGGTCAAGATATCTTTGCTCATTTTTCTGCGATTCAAGCAGATGGATTCAAGTCTCTCGATGAAGGGCAAGCAGTCACTTTTGATACTGAAGAAGGTCAACGTGGTATGCAAGCTGCTAATATCTATAAAGCATAAAAGTGCCTTTTAACCCGTCTCAACATGTGTGAGGCGGTTTTTTCATACTTCAAAGGAGGGGTAAGAATGAGTTTTTCACAATGGAAACCACAACAACTTTCAATAGAAGGCCAAGCTTTTCATATAGATCAACAGGTCATATTTCGATATAGAAAAAAACAAGCAGCTGGAACAATTATAAAGCTACTCAGCAATTCGGCAGTTGTAACCCTTTCAAATTCAGAAGTGACGAATACTACGGAAAGAACAGTTATAAATTATAAAAATTTAATGAGTAACTGAAATCAATGAAGAATAGATTGAGTTTTTTGATCACGTACTATGTATATGTAAACTGGATAGACGATTGGTTTGAGTGGAGGAATAAAATGCAAAAAGAAGCTATTCATCAGTTAATCGTAAAATTGACACTTAACAAAAATTGGCTTAATGACCCAATGATTGTTAATCAAGTGAAATATCTAGGAGATCAACTTTCTTGTACACGACGTTCTCCGATTAATTATAATCAGATTCAGGGAATCAATGTTTATTATCTGGATGGTTCTGAAAAAATGTATACTTCTTTAAAAAGTTGCTGTGAAGGAGAAAAACTCTTCAAAGGAACCATCCAGAAATATATTTTATCTGATTCACCCATAGCAGATGGCAGATATTTCTGTGTCATTCGCTAATCTATAAACTTCTAAATCCGCCACCATAAGTTTTGCGATAAATATTTCTTTTTATTAAGCAGATTAAGGATGAACATTTAGTTCATTAGATACAGATATACAAAAAAACTAGCTATGATCAGCTAGTTAAATTATTTATACATAAGAGAGTTACATCTAGATTTAGCTTCCTCTAAAGTAGAAAATTTTTCGATATCAATATCGTAAATAAATAATTTGAGTTGAATATTGTGCAACTCTTTCAAATTTAGCACAGCAAATGACGTGATCAAAGGTGGTCTCGATTGAAAATCATACAAATTTGTTTTTGCTTTTGATGAATATAAACGGTAGTCCGAACTAAAAACTTCCACTGGATAAAAATTAGTATTCATATTTGAACACCTACTTTCATGGTACTTATCCAGTATAGCACTTAAAAGAAGTCAAAAGTAAAAATAGAAAAAACGTAAGGGATTCCTAAGCATTGCTTCTACATCGTAATTACTTGCAAAAAAGAAATATATAGCGTAGGCTGATTAAGCAACATGCATTAATCTAAGAAGAGTACCGGCACAGAAAACTTGGGGAAGTTTTTCTGGACTGCGCCGAATACTCTTCGTTTTTTTATTTTAACATTATTCTTACTTAATAAACATTAGAATATGAGAAGTTGCATTTAACTGATTTTATCTATTGCTTAATATTTTAATAGTCTACGGAATGTGAGGAGGTATTTAGTATAGTATTAGCATAGAGACAAGAGGCTTCTGGTTTCTCTAGAGTTAACTCCATGGTTTATTATAAATAAGAAGAATGAGGAGGAGATTCGATGAATATAAAAAAGCAGCTGAAATGTTTGATTTAAGTGTGGATACACTAAGCTATTATGAGCGTGTTGGCGTGATACCACCCGTTCACCGCCACGAGAGCGGCTACCGAGATTATACTACCAATGATTTAAATTGGATTTATCTAGCAAAAAACTTGCGAAATGCTGGATTGTCGATTGAATCTTTAATTGATTTTGCTCAACTAGTTCAATTACGTAAAACACAAAATGATGCTATATAGATAGAAGGAAAAATTTGGGAGGTTATCATTCTGGATGAAAAATAAGCGTAGCTATTAAAGAATTTTACATTTAACTGCTGAAAAGGAATGGTAAGATTCTCCAAAAATTGTCAATGAGGTTCAAACGATAGAAACAACTATTTTAGACGGACGCGCTTCGCCCATGAACTATTAGGAGTCAAACGAAATAAGAGTTACTGAATCATAAGAACAATGTCAGAAACTATGCAACGATCAGTGGCTGCGTAGCTAACGAACTACCGTGTCGAGTAATTATTACAAAACTTATTAAACCCGTGGTGCTAGTTAATTTTTTCCTAGAGGAAAATGTCTAAACATGTTGGTAAATCAACAAAAAAACGCATATAGTAGTCTCAAAACTCCCAAGAAATGAGGACTACATATGCGTTCATCAAAATATACTGAACATTATACAGATACTTTTATAACATTCAAGGAAATTATGAGAACTGTTTCTAACATATACCACAATTGTGTACCAGATAAGATTAAAAACCGAAGAAATACTGATCAACTGAAGCAACGCGATACAGTGATTATTGCTTGTGTTATATGGGGCATAATTAATGGCTATACTAGCCAAAGAGCCACGTATAGAGCGGTTTGTTCCGTCTTATTTCCTAATGGTGACTTTCCTAGTAGGAGTCGATTCACTCGCTTAAGTTCAAACTTAGCTTACACTATCAAGATTATTCGATACTTTTTCATCAAGAAGCTCACCAAAGGTGAACTAGTCGGAATTATAGATAGTTTTCCTAGTTTATTATGTAAACCAGTTAGAAATAGACAAGCAAAACTATTGAATCAAATAGCCAAAGTTGGCTATAACTCAACAAAAAAATCTTATTTTTATGGTCTTAAAATTCATATGATCGTTACTAAGACTGGCTTTCCGATTACTTACTAAATCACGAATCCAGGTGTCCATGACGTGAAAGTGTTAGAGACTTTATCGGAAGAAGCGAATCTTCCCAATATCCTAGGGGACAAAGGATATATTAGCCATAAAATCCATGAAAAACTTGCCCTTAAGGGCATTACTATATCCGTTCCGCCACGTAAAAACATGGATAAATCAGAAAAACTAGACCACAGCTTACTTGGAAAACAAAGAAAAACAGTTGAGACTGTTTTTTCTTCCTTAGAAAAATTAGGTTGTCAAAATTTCAACTCACGTTCTGTTAAAGGGCTAGAGAGTAGATTTGAAAGCATATTACTGGCTTACAGTGTTCTATTAAGTCGAGCACAACGACGTTTTGAAGGAACTTTGAGATATTCTTTAGGATATTAAAATTAACTAGCACCACGGGTGATTTATAGTATACTATGTCAAAAGGAGGAGTTAGATGAACAATCAAATCACACTAGCGTATTTAGATTATGATGATCTAGATGCTTTACAAGTTGTAAGTGTTGTCAGTTTTTATGAATCGTTTATCGATGGCGCAGATCCACTTGATATGCAAGGATATTTACAGACACAATTGACAACTGAAATATTGGCAGTAGAATTGGCACAGTCAACCAGTAAATTTATTGGTATTAAGGATCATCAAATACTCATTGGTTATATGAAAGTCAATGATGAAAAAGATGCTATAGAGATTCAACGGCTCTATCTGCTCAAAGATTATCAAAACAAAGGGTTAGGGCAACGGTTACTCGATGAAGCGAATCGTTATGCTAAAACGAAACAAAAACGTTATTTACGTTTGACTGTTTATGAAAAAAATCATGCAGGTATTCGTTTTTATGAACGTCATGGATTTAAAAAAATCGGGATCAAACATTTTCCTTTAGGAAAACAAGATCGTATTTGTCCGATTTTAGAAAAAGAAATCTAAAAAAACGTCCTCACTTTTGATGCTGAGGACGTTTTTTTAGACTGGTAATGGAACCATAATTCGCTTTCCTTTTTGATAAATCGCTAATTCCGTCACACCTTTTGCTTTTAACAGAGCAAAAAGATCATCGAAATGGAAACGGAAATGTTCAAGGTAATGCCCATCTGATCCAACACTAAACAAGGTACCACCACGTGAAAGATATAAATCGATGACATATTCATATAACGCTAAATTGTCATACAAGTAAGCGCTCTTAGCATTTAATTCGAATGCCAATTTATTTTTGATTACTTGATCTAGAATCGGTAAAAACTGCGCTTCATATTGTTTAAATTCAGCAACGGATAGACCAAATACCCGAAAACCATAGTCAAAATGAGCAAAGACATCTGCTTCTATAACAACTAGTGCTTCTGAAAGTTGTGCAAAATACTGAGGAATCACAATAGCAGGATCCATATCTTTGACTTCGTCATCTAAATAATCAAATTGACCATTATGATGCACACTGAGTAATTTTAAATCGTAATCTTTATCGGCTAAATAGTCGATGATCCGATCCTTTTCAGAAGCGATGTAACCGATTTCGATGCCTTTTAAAACACGATTGCCAAAACGCTTATTTAAGCTATCGATTGTTTGACTGTACATTTCATAATCGGGGATATCATCGACTTTAGTAACAGGATTGGCTAAGTCAAAATGTTCAGTTGTCACGACGTAACCATCGTAGTTTGTTAAATAGTCCTCATTTCTTGGGAGTTTTGAGACTACTATATGCGTTTTTTTGTTGATTTACCAACATGTTTAGACATTTTCCTCTAGGAAAAAATTAACTAGCACCACGGGTAGTATTTTATATTCTTATATTAAAAAGAAAGATGCCGTTTGCATCTTTCTTTTTTTAGTTAAAAGGGAGAATTTATAAAATTAATGAAGTTTTAGTAATGAATCTATTGAAAAATTTTTTTCCATTAGTAATATTGTCTAATAATCAGAATATTCAGAAAAAGGAGGGGCAATATGTCGGAATTTTTTCAGTGGAAATTAGTTTGGGAATATTTTCCAAAGGTTTTAAGTGCTTTGCCGGTTACGTTGATGATAGTAGCAGTGGCGTCGATTACAGGATTGCTTTTAGGGATTTTACTTGCATTTATTCGTGTCGAAAAAGTGCCATTTCTGAGTCAACTGGCGGCAGTCTTCGTTTCATTTATTCGAGGCACACCGATATTGGTTCAACTGTATGTTGTGTATTATGGTGTACCCGCCTTATTACAAATGATTCAAATCGATGTTTCCTCATGGAATAAAATTATTTTCATCTATATCACCTACGGATTAAATACTGCTGCCTTTCAGTCTGAAACTTTCCGGGCTGCGATTCTAAGTGTACCGGTCACACAGAAGGAAGCGAGTATTGCTTGCGGATTGACGAAAACACAAATGTATCGACAAGTGATTTTACCGCAAGTTGTCCGTGTCGCATTACCTGCATTTGGTACAACTACGATTGCACTGCTGCAAGACACATCGCTGGCTTTTACCATTGGGGTAGTGGATGTTGTCGGCAAAGCGCGAGCGATAGGCGCAGTGACCTTCCATACACTTGAAGGCTATGTCGGTGCGGCGATCTTGTTTATTACCTTAAGCTTCCTCTTAGAACGTGTTTTCACCGGTCTGGAACGTCGGATGAGTTTTTCGAAAACAAAACAACAAACAGCAAAAGTACCACTGATATCATGGACCAAAAAACAGCAAAAAATCAAAACAACATAGGAAAATTTTGGGTAGAGGGAAAGGGAGGAATTCAAATGAAAAAAACGATTTTAGGTGCAATTACATTGGTGACACTTTTGGTTTTAGGGGCTTGCGGAAGCAGTTCTGCCGACACTGCAAGCAGTGGAGCAAGTGATGCAACAGAAATCAAGGTGGGTACTGGGAATGAAGCATTGCCATATGCTTATTTAGACGAAAATGGTGAATATGATGGCTATGATGTCGCCGTCGTTAAAGCAATCGACGAAAAATTACTTGATTATACCTTTACCTTTGAAGGAGCGGATTTCCCAACGACGTTATCAAATTTAGAAAGCAATAAAGTCCAGATGGCTGCCTATGAATATGAAGTCAATGATGAACGGAAAGAAAAATTCGTCTATGGGGATGTTGGGTATGTGGTCTGGGATACGTATATTGTCTCTGATCCAGATGCCGGTACGGTCTACGATAGCTTCGAAGATTTAGCAGGAAAAAAAGTCTATGTGACGACTGCTACTAACCAAGCAGCAATGGCTGAGGCTTATCTGGCAGAAAATCCCGATGCTTTTGAATTGGTTTATGGGGAATACAACAACGAGCAAATCGTACAAGCAGTCACTTCAGGTGCGGTCGATGCAACGTTAGCACCAGAATATCAAGTCGATAATTGGAACAATTCATTTAGTGAAAATCTAGAGATCGGCAGCGAACCAGTCCACAACTCAGATGCCTACTTATTGTTCAACAAAGAAGCTGACCAAGACTTTATTGATGCGGTCAATACAGCATTAGAGGAATTGAAAGCAGATGGAACGATCAAAGAATTATCAGAAAAATATCTAGATGGGGATTACGTCCCAGAATAGGGAGGAATGGCGATGAGTTTTCAATTGTCTATTATGATCGAAGCGCTGAAAACAGCAAGTCATTATATTGGTACGACGCTTTTTATGGCGTTGACCGCACTAGTCATTGGCGCGGTGGTTGGGTTGATCATCGCCTTGATTCGTCTGTATAGGATCAAGATCCTCGTACCAGTGCTGCAAGTGATTGTCACGGTCTTAAAAGGGGTCCCAGTGGTTTTAGTGATTTTAGCGTTATATCTTATTTCTGCTAAACAGTTTGATATTTGGGCGGAGTCGATGCATTGGACTTTGCGATTTAAAGATTTCAACATGGTTTGGATAGCGATCGCCGCCTTGAGTTTAATGTCTGCTATCAATAGCAGCGAGATTTTCAGGGGCGCATTTGCGGCAGTCAAAAAAGGGCAGTTCGATGCAGCCAAATCGATCGGCATGACGAACTTACAAGTCATCCGTCGTGTGCTGCTCCCGCAAGCCTGGCCGATTTCATTGCCCATGTTCAGTAATTTGCTGATCTCATTGGTTAAAGCGTCGGCCTTAGCTTCCATGGTCAGTGTTGTCGATGTTTTTGCGGCAGCTAAAATCACGGCCCAGCAAAATTATCGGTTTTTAGAAGCGTATGTGGCTGTTGCGATCATTTATTGGCTGATTAGTTTGGTCATCGAAAAAGGGGCACAATTACTGGAAAATCGGCTGTTGCGCAAACTAAGGAGGGCCGCATTATGATGAAAGTAACGGATATCCATAAGCGATTCGGCAAACAAGAAGTGTTAAAAGGGATTGATCTTGATGTCGCTAAAGGCGAAGTAGTCGTCTTATTGGGGCCTTCCGGTTCGGGAAAAACGACCTTCTTGCGTTGTCTCAATTTTTTGGAACGAGCAGATCAAGGTGTGATTCAATTGGGAGAAACCACCACCACATTGCACAAAGCAAGTAAAAAAGAAATATTGACCCATCAACGGCAAACAGCGATGGTTTTCCAAAATTATGCCTTGTTTCAAAATAAAACAGCCAAAGAAAATATCATGATGCCATTGATCGTGACCAAAAAACAAAGCAAAGAAGCTGCCCTGCGAACAGCAGAGGCTTTGTTGGATCAAGTCGGTTTGTCTGAACGACAAAATTTTTATCCTAGCCAACTGTCAGGTGGACAACAACAGCGTATCGGGATCGCCCGTGCGTTGGCGTTGAATCCTAAGGTCATCTTGTTTGATGAACCTACCTCGGCATTGGACCCGGAACTAGTGGGACAGACATTGGCGCTGCTCAGAGAAATTGCGGAAGCTGGTGCGACCATGGTATTGGTGACCCATGAAATGAAATTCGCGTATGAAGTAGCAGACAAAGTCGTTTTCATGGAGAATGGACATATTGTTGAACAAGGCACACCGCAACAAGTATTCGAGGAAACCAAAGAAGAACGAACCAAAGCCTTTTTAGCCCGCTTTACCACACAGCTGGCCGGCTAACAACTATGCAGGGAGGAAATAGAATGGCCTATCAATTCGCACAACGTATCATGACATTAGAAGCATCTCCATTAAGAGAGAATGCAAAAAAAAATATGGAGTCTGCAGCAGCTATTTCCTTTGCTTACGGATTTCCACCGACAGAAGCATTTCCAATGGCTACATTGAAAGAGATCTCGCAAAAATTATATAACGAAGCGGACCCAGAGTCTTTCTTGCAGTATGGGGCATCAGAGGGGTATCCGCGCTTACGGACCTTGATCAAAGAACGTTTGCGTCAATTGTCAAATATCGATAACGAAGAGGAGGTGCTGGTGGTTTCGGGCTCGACCCAAGCCATGGATTTGGCGGTAAAAGTCTTTTGTAATGAAGGCGATGTGGTGTTATGCGAGGAGCAAACATTTTCCGGTGCGGTGAATGCTATCAAAGGATATGGGGCGATACCAGTGCCGGTACCGATGGATCTTGCAGCAGAATCAATGGATCTTGACGCTTTAGAAACAATCCTCAAAACAGACGCAAGAGTGAAAATGTTGTATCTGATCCCCACTTTCCAAAACCCTTTAGGCACATCAATGCCATTGGAAAAACGTAAAGCCATTTATGCATTGGCATGTCAATATGATGTGCTGATTTTTGAAGACGATCCTTACGGTGAGTTGTTGTATGAAGGTACACCGATCCCTAAGATGAAAACATTAGATACCGAAGGACGAATCATTTATGCGGGATCTTTTTCAAAAATTTTGGCACCCAGCAGCCGGATTGGTTTTATGATGGCTGCTGGTCCTGCAATGGAAAAATTGATTTTGGCCAAGCAATCCGCCGATTCCCACACCAATTTTTATTGGCAAGTGGTATTGGCCGAATATATGGATCATCATGATTTCGAAGGTCATGTGGCCCAATTGACCTTGTTGTATCAAGAGAAATATGCCCGCATGCTGCAAGCATTACAGGCACTGCCAACGGATAAGCTTACCTTTATCAAACCAACAGGCGGCTATTTTATCACCTGTTTCCTATCGACTGAGATGGACGCAGAGCGGTTCTATGATTACCTTGATGAGGCGAAAGTTGCGGTCATTCCAGGCAATATCATGAGTGTTGCGGGAAAAGGCTATGAGCATTCATTTCGGCTGAATTTTACGAAGCCGACATTGGCACAGATCGATCAAGGGATCGCTTTATTAGGTGATGCGTTGGAATACGCTATGCCGCCAGCATATGAAGGGGTCATTTAGGAGGTGTTGCCAATGAAATTGATTTATTACGGGGTAAGTGAAGAGGAAATTGCTTATATCGAACGGTGGCAATTTATCCACAAAACACCAGTGACGATCGTAATGGAGGGCTTGTCTTGGGAGAATATCCATTTGGCAGCAGGGCACGACGGCATCTGTTTGTATCCTAGTCTGGCTATGCAGCAAGATGAGTCCCTGTACCAACGCTTGCATATTTTAGGGATGAAGCAGTTATCGATCAAATCAACGGGGGTCGACGGTGTTCGTTTTGACTGGGCGCAAAAGCATCAGTTGACGGTCACCAATGTCCCTTCTTATAGCCCAACATCGGTGGGCCATTACACTGTGATGTCGATCTTGATGGCTTTACGCAATATTCCAGCAATGATCAAAGGAAAACTTGATCGACGGTCTGTGATTGGTCGGGAGCTACAAGACGTAACAGTCGGTTTGTTAGGCACTGGTCGAATCGGTGCTCTAGTCGCAGAAGCGATTTATCATATGGGGGGACATGTGATTGCCACTAGTAGGAGTGAAAATCCTCGGTTGAAGGGGATTGTCGAATATGTGTCCTTTGAGACCTTGATTGCTGCATCGGACGTCTTGTCGATCCATATCCCGCTGACAAAAGCATCAGAAGGGCTATTTTCGGCCTCTGTTTTTGCACAGATGAAGCCTGGCAGTTGTCTGGTCAATACGGCACGTGGGGGAATCGTTGATACGGATGCGTTGATTGCCGCACTCGCGCAAGGGCGTTTGTCTGGTGCTGTATTAGACGCTATCGCCAATGAAGAACGGTATTTTTCAGTTGGGTGGGATCAAAATCCTTATTATCAACAGCTGAATCAACTGCCAAATGTGCTTTTGACCCCGCATATTGCGTATTATACCCAATTGGCTGTACAAGAAATTGCAGAAACAGCTTTGAACAATGCAAGAGATATTTTGCTAGAAGGACAATCTGCCAATACGATCGCGCTTTGAGCGATAGAAAAGAAAGGGTGGGAGTATGCTGCAAGCAGAAATCAAAGGATTGAAGAAGTCTTTCGATAAACAAGTCATCTTAAAAAATGTTGGCTTACAAATTGAACGTGGGGAAGTTGTATGCATCATTGGTCCTAGCGGCTCTGGAAAAACGACCTTTTTGCGTTGCTTGAATTTGTTGGAGCAGCCTGATGCGGGGAGTTATTCTATCGGTGACTTCCAGTATGATCTCGCACATATTGGCAAAACCCAACGATTGGAGATCGCCCGCAAAACAGCGATGGTCTTTCAATCCTATGAGCTGTTCAGCCACATGAATGTGTTGCAAAATGTGGCGGAAGGACTACGCACACCACGGCGTTTCCCAAAAAAACTGGCAGAAAAAGCAGCGTTATCTGCCTTAGAAAAAGTGGGTTTGGCAGATAAAGCTATGATGTATCCTAGTCAACTGTCTGGCGGACAGCAACAACGTGTAGGTATCGCCAGAGCGATGGCTTTGACGCCAGAGTTATTACTGTTTGATGAACCCACTTCAGCGCTCGATCCAGAACTTGTCGGTGATGTCCTAAATGTCATGAAGCAACTGGCTGATAGTGGGCAAACGATGATCATCGTGACGCATGAAATGCAATTTGCACAAGAAGTCGCGGATAAAGTGATATTCATGGCGGATGGTGTGGTGGTAGAAGCGGGAACACCAGAAGAAATTTTTGAGGATCCGCAAGAAGAATGTACACAGCAATTTTTGACACAAGTACGTTTTCAATTAGCTGTATAGAAGCGAGGCACAATATGGAAAATGTGAACAGCTCTAGTCGGCTTTGGTCGAAAGATTTTTACTTAGTGATGGTGGTCACGGTACTAGCAATGACAGCCATCACGACCCAAATGGGGACTATGCCGTTATATGTTGCTTCTTTAGGTGGTTCTAAAGCAGTATCCGGCGCCATTGTAGGTGTCTTGGGGCTATCTGCTTTGTTTTGCCGTTTGCCAATCGGTGTGGCATTGGATCGATATGGACGCAAAGTCTTGCTTTGTATGGGATTAGCCATTCTGTTGATTGATTTTAGTTTATTGAATCTGCTGCAGGGGCTATTGATGCTTTTTTGTCTGCGCATCTTGCAAGGGGTGGGCAATAGTTTGCAAGCGACAGCAGCAGCGACGATGGCAGTTGATACGATTCCTGAAGGCAAATTAGCAGTCGGATTGGGGTATTTCAGTATCGCCCAGGCTGTGCCGAGTGCCATCGGCCCGTTGATAGGACTTGCTGTTGTAGAAAATTATGGATTTCCTGTACTTTTTCGGATGGCTGTCTTGTTGAGCGGAACAGCTTTTTTGTTGAGTTTCTTTTTGAAAGAACAGCCCTTTTCACGGAGGAATACGCACTCTGGCGAAGCGAAATCATCGTTACGAGAACTGCTTCGCATCAAAGCGGTTGTGTTTCCTAGCGGTATCCTTTTTTTGATATGCTTTGCCAATTCTGGCGTGGTGGCGTTTATTGCACAATATGCCCTTGAACGTGAGATTATCGGCGCAGGCTATTATTTTACGGTCATGTCGATCATGACGGTCACAACACGGGTCGTATTTCCACGTTTGCTCGCCAAAATCCAAACGGCTACATTGATTTATGGCAGTTTATTATTGATTTTGGTTTCTTTTTGTCTGTTGCCATTTACGACACAGCTCAGTAGCTTGCTTCTGGCCGCGAGTTGTTATGGTGTCGGTTATGCCGGCTTATTGCCTGTGATGAATACGATTGTATTAGAATCGGTGTCTGAGGCGCAGCGAGGGCAAGGGACAGCGGTATTTTCAGCAGCCTTAGATGTAGCTTATGGAGGTGGGGCTTTTTTGTGGGGAATCATCGCCAGTCTTTTTGGCTTTGACATGATGTTTTTTGGGTGTGGTCTGTTTGCTTGTGGGGCGATGATTGTTTATCGCTATTTCCAATTATCTCAGCGTTGATGTTAGGAAATTTAACATAGGATGTAATCTGCAACTTGCGCTTCTGTTGTTTTCTCGATAAACTGAGAAAATAATGAGAACGGGGGATGATTATGGATAACTTAGACCGCAAGATACTGAACATCATGCAGCAAAATGCCCGAGTCACTGTCAAGCAGATCGCAGAGCAATGCTTTATTTCATCGCCATCTGTTTCTGTGCGGGTACAAAACCTTGAAACCCTTGGGTATATCCGTTCTTATCAGGCACTGATCGACTACCAAAAACTTGGTTATCTGATCAAAGCGTATGTCCATTGCGCAGTGAATGCCAAAGATAAAGAAGCCTTCTATGCCTATATCGCAGACATCCCAAATGTGATCGAGTGTGACTGTATCACTGGAGATTATTCTATGCTCTTGAAGGTTTATTTTAGTGATACGGTCGTCTTGGATCGGTTTATCACAGATTTGCAATTTTATGGGGATACCAAAACCCACATTGTATTTTCAACGAATGTCGGACCACGAGGGTTGCAAGTGCCAGTCGATGACCAGTGACCCCTGTATATAAAAAAAGCGTGCCTGTCTATGTGAGATAAGCGCGCTTTTTGGGTTTTCAGAATTGATATCCTCGAGAGGGAACTGGCGTCGAGAAAACGATTTGGGTGTTGGTTCGACCGAATTTTTGCAAGTCATTGATAAAGCTGTCCAATGATTTGGTAGAAGGGAAAACGACTTTGATTAACATTGAATAAGGGCCGGTGACACAATCACATTCCAACACATTGGGGATCGCCTGTATGAAAGGATAGAAACTTGCTTTTTGCTGTGGTTCGATCGACAGGTGGATAAATGCTTTGATCGGCAAGCCGGCTTGTTCATAGTCAATCGTCGCTTGATAATACAACAATTGCTCGGTTTCTTCTAAATGTTTTATTCGTTGGGAAACAGCAGGTGCAGTGATGAATAACGCTTCACTTAACTTTTTGATCGATAACCGACCATTTTGCTGCAACAGATTCAACAACTTTTTATCTAGTTCATCCAAATACTTTCCTCTTTTCTGTTTTTGTACTGTTTCTCTTTGTTTTTCAAAGTGAAAGGAATCAATTTCAAGGATTAACAAAGAGATGGCTGAAAAGGCTCGTGTCTTTTTCTCTTATGTGATATTTTATCACATATAATACAAAAAGGGGTGTTTAAATCATGATGAGGATCGAATCAGATACAATTGGCAGTCTACCTATATACGAGGGGGCTTATTATGGTATTCATAGTTATCGCGCAAAAGAAAATTTTGCTTTCACTGATCAAAAAGTTGATCTGACGATGATCAAACAAGTAGCACGTATCAAAGCCGCAGCTGCGCTAGCCAATCAACAATCTGGCACGCTATCCAAAGAAAAAGCACAAATCATTGTGACTGCTGCGGAAGAAATCATCATGGGCAAGTGGGATGAAGAATTTATTGTTGATACATTTCAGGGGGGAGCAGGAACATCCACCAACATGAATGTGAATGAAGTGATCGCCAATCGCGGGTTAGAATTGATGGGGCATAAGAAAGGGGAATATCAATATCTTCATCCTTTAGACGATGTCAATCAAAGCCAATCCACCAATGATGTCTATCCTAGTGCTGGGAAACTGGCTTTGCTTGTATATATTGAACAATTGGATGAAGCGCTGGTACAGTTGATTGACAGATGGCATATGAAAGCGAAAGAATTTCAGCACGTGGCAAAAATGGGGCGAACCCAACTGCAAGAGGCGGTGCCAATGACAGTAGGGGAAAGTTTCGCTGCATATGCCCACAGTTTGACGCGTTGCCGTGAACGGCTGCACCACTTATCGGCAGAACTATTGACCTTAAATATGGGTGGGACAGCCATTGGGACAGGTCTTAATGCGTCCTATCGCTATCAAGAATACCTCTATCAAGAATTGAACCGACGTTTTCCAAGACCCTTACGGCCAGCGAATGACCTGATTGATAGTACACAGCATACCGACAGTTTCGCCTCGATTTCAGGTGGATTAAAAACGATTGCCATCACATTGAACAAAAGCGCCAATGATCTGCGTCTCTTAGCCAGCGGTCCGCGAACTGGTTTTCATGAACTCAACTTGCCAGCAAGACAAGCAGGCTCATCGATCATGCCGGGCAAAGTCAATCCAGTCATTCCAGAAGTTATCAGTCAAATTGCATTTCAAGTGATTGGAAATGACGGTGCCATCACCTTTGCGGCAGCTTCCGGAGAATTGGAATTGAATGCTTTTGAGCCGGTGATGTTCCATAATTTATTTGAATCATGTCAACTGTTGACCAAAGCGTGTCAAATTTTTGCCGATAAATGTGTGGCAGGTATTACCGTCAATGAAACAGCTTGTTCGAAAGCTGTAAATAACAGTACAGGGACTATTACAGCCCTTTCACCGCAAATTGGTTATGAAAAAGCCACTGCTTTTGTCAAAGAAGCATTGGAAAAAAATTGTTCCATCGAGGAGCTATTAAAGCAAGAAGAATTCTTGCGGACAGAAACTTATCAGTAAGGAAAAACTGAAATATCCATATACCTAAAAGCCTAAAAGCATAAAAAAATAAAAAACTTATCTGTAGTAGGGATTTGTGTCTGGTAAAAGACACTCAATCTCGCTGAGGATAAGTTTTTTAGATTTTTGTCAATGAGTCAAACAAAAGTATGGTAATCCATCTTAAAATTTATATAGACAGAATGATATTCAGTTTAACTCAGGAGAGTGTAAAATATTTTGTGTAAATAGAAAAAAGGAAGTCCCTTCTGTAGAATAGAGTTACCACAACACATTCACAGAAGAGAGGACTTCCCTATGAACGATTTTACTACAGAAATTCTAAAGACTCTAGCGAACAAAGGCGATTTGAATGAATTATTCCGTGTCCATTTGGAGAAAGCAGTCAATACGCTTCTCAAAACGGAGTTAACGGCTTTCCTAGATTACGAAAAGTATGATCGCATTGGTTTTAACACGGGTAATTCTCGTAACGGCTCCTATGACCGTACGGTCAAGACCGAGTATGGGGAACTTCATCTCCAGATTCCGCGCGACCGCAATGGTGAGTTCAAGCAACAGACTGTTCCTGCTTATAGACGGACGAATGACACGTTAGAGGAGACCGTCATTCACCTCTTCCGAAAAGGTATTACCATGTCGGAAATCGCAGACTTGATTGAGAAAATGTATGGGCATCACTACACGCCCCAAACCATGTCCAATATAACAAAATCATTTACAGAAGAGGTAACGGCGTTTAAAGGGCGGGAGCTTCATGACCGTTATGCTGCTATTTATATGGACGCAACGTATATTCCGTTAAAGCGGAAAACCGTCGCCAAGGAAGCTATTCATATCGCAGTTGGCATTCGCCCGGATGGATCAAAGGAAGTATTGAGCTATGCGATTGCACCGACTGAATCCATCACGATTTGGGAGGAAATTTTATTGGACCTTCAAGAGCGCGGTTTGAAAAATGTCCTCCTGTTCATCACGGATGGCTTAAAGGGGATGGTAGGAGCGATTAGTCGGTTCTATCCCAAAGCTCGTTTTCAACATTGTTGTGTACACGTTTCCCGTAATATCAGTCACAAAGTGCGTGTCGATGATCGTAAGGAAGTCTGTGATGATTTTAAAATGGTGTATCAAGCCTCATCTAAAGAGGTGGCGTTGGAAGCACGTGGTGCTTTTGCGGAAAAATGGAAAACCAGCTATCCAAAAGTGGTTGAATCGATTCTTTCGAACGATCACTTGCTCACTTTCTATGATTTCCCATTAGCCATACGCAAGAGTATTTATTCTACGAACTTGATTGAATCCTTTAATAAGCAAATCAAGAAATACAGCCACCGCAAGGAACAGTTCCAAAATGAAGAGTCGATGGAACGTTTCTTAGTCTCGTCTTTTGATACTCACAACCAAAAATTCCTAGGTCGCAGTCATAAAGGTTTCCAACAGGCCGAAGGCGAACTTGAACAAATGCTAAGCCAACTGATTGAGAATTAGAAATAATCTGCAGTAGGGAAGAATCATTTACACAAAATTATTGACGCTCCCGATTTTCTCAAAGGAAGGATAAAAATTGTTGATCAAAATGCTACCACTTTTAATACTCATAGGGTTTTATATTTTTATTAGTATTAAGATAAGAAATGCGAATGATATTAGCAAAACGACTAAATATGTTTTCTACTTTTTTATTGTTTTGGGAGGGGGAATTCTCCTTTATATTGCATTTGTTTTCTTATTTTTTGGTATAAATTTTTGAGGATGGAGGAGATGTAATAGTTATGAAGAAGACACTTGTTTTCTTTAAAATACATTTATAATACTAATATCTAATTCAGCAAATTTGACGCTCCCAAGCTAAAACTCCTATTAATCGATCTACTAAAAATAAATAAAAAATTCTTTTCAATTTTTATTTATGGTATGACATAAATAAAGTAAAGTTATTCTTCTAGGTTAATCTTATTAATACTCTTTCTCACTAGTGTTGCATGCAACACTAGTGAGAAAGAGTATTAAATATACTGCAAGGCAAGACATTTGGTAATTGAAGAATAACAAGCAAAAAAATAGCAGTCAGGTCTCTTGACAAAGTATAGTTGCTATTCTTTTTTTAGGCCCTACTTTAATGAAATTTTTGTTTGGAGGGAACGACTTCATTCCTTTGATTATTTCAGTTGAATTTAATAGAGAAGCCTGGCGTCTATTAAGAAATACTTTTCTTGATGAGCGTCAATTTTTTTAACGGAAATCTATCCTATACTAAATTCAGTAAAGAAAAAGGAGGAATCAAAGAAAGCTATTTTAAACAAACCAAAATTATAGGAGGAATAAATCATGACTGAAAATAAAGCTACTCAAGAAAGAACACCCCAAGAAAGATTGCAAGAAGAACAAGAACACAAGGAACATGTTCATCATACGAAAATTAATGCAGCGGCCATTGCGGATCATCTTTTAGGCAACATGCATACATTACATGTGAAACTGCACCAATATCACTGGTATGTAAAAGGAGCCAATTTCTTTACGTTGCATGAAAAATTTGAAGAGTTGTATAACGAAAATGAAAAATGGTTCGACAAACTTGCGGAGCGTCTAATTACTTCTGGGCATAAACCTGCTTCGACAACGGTTGAATTTGAAAAATATTCGATGCTTTCGGAAGATGCAGTTAATAAATACGCTAAAGCAGAAGACATGGTTGAAAATATTATCGAGGACTTCAGAAGCACTCGTGACCTAACTATTCGCGCGATTCGTTTAGCTCAAGACGAGGGTGACGATGCTTTAGAAGATACATTGATTGCTTTTAAAAATGACTTAGACAAGAACATTTGGATGCTGCAAGCGTTCATTGGTAAAGAAGCATTAGAAGATGATGACGCTCTTGATGAGGATGAAGATTAAGGTAAAAGTAGAAGCTGATTTAGGGATTGGAATTCTTTCCAGTCCTTTTTCCATTTTCTTGATGTGCATCAATTTTTTTGTAGTAAGAGACTTATATAATAAAAGCAGCGAATATAAACAAAATAAATAAAGGGGGAGAATGAATTGACTAAACATACCCATCATGAAATTGGCGACCACGCAGCCTGTATCCGCTTGGTTCCAATATTCAATCACTTAGAGGATAGCGCGATGAATTACATTGCTGAAAAAGCCCACACGAAACAGTATCAAAAAGGAGAGTTTCTGTTTCGTTCACAAGAAAAAGAGGATACTTTATATATTATCAATCGTGGGAAAATCCGTATTTATCGATTGGCAGACTCTGGCAAAGAGCAGCTAGTGCGGATCTTGAACCCTGGTGATTTCACCGGAGAATGGACCTTGTTCAACCCGGATGCAGTACACGAGGAATATGCCGAAGCAACCCGAGATACCGTTGTCTGTATGATTCAGCAAAAAGATGTCCAAGATTTTCTGGAACAATACCCAGCTATTTCTTTAAAACTATTGGCGGAAATGTCTAAACGGTTAGAAAGTTCAGAACGTCAAACGACACAAGTAGCCTTGGAGAGTGTCATTACCCGTTTAGTTTTGTTTTTGGCAGAAAATGTGGAACCTGAAATGGGCAACTCTCCCACCATCACCCTGCCGATGGAAAAAAAGGACATTGCTTCCTATTTAGGAACGACACCTGAGACCATCAGTCGCAAATTTGGAGAATTGGAGGACGAGGGATTGATTCAACAGCTGTCTGGGAAAAGGATCAAGATTCAGGATTTAGATGATTTATTGCTTTACAGCGAATAATCGGACACACTTTTTTCTACACGTTGGTGTTCTGTCGCTCTTCATTAACAACGGGACAGAACTCAGTGCTTTTGCTTCCATCTGTCCGTTTTTGGCTTTTTTAAGACAGAACGACCTTCATTCATTGGAAAAATAAAAGCACAAACATGATAACCCTCAAGTTTTTTTGTTTTATTTTTCTTTAAGATAGGGTTGTCGAACAAAACGTAAAAATAAGTAGGGGTGAATGTGCATTATTTTTGGGTGATAGTTGCCATCACGTTGTCAGCAGCGGGTGCATTCTTTGTCGTCCCTTTCACCAAGAACACGATTGGCGGCGAAGCAAAAACGTCTAACGTTGTTGAGGCAGATAGGTTAGCTATGGAAAAAGAAGAGGAAGTTGTAAAAGGAGCCGGCGTAATCGGACACGGAAAAGTGGCGTATTACGAAGCGAGTGACCAGGGAGATAAAAGTGTATTTACTGTTTGGTTTCCATGGAGCTTAGCCGGAATCTTGTTCAGCATCACCATGACTAGAATGACGCGAAAAATTGAAGAAATGAGCAAATAGAATGGAATTCGTATTAGGCGTTTTGAATCCCCATGCGGTGGAGATTGGTTCTGTTGTGATTCATTGGTATGGAGTCATTATTGCAGCGGGCATATTAGCGGCTCTCCAGTTGAGCACCAAGGAAGCAAAGAAAAAAGGACTGGAAGAGGATACCATTATCGATATGGCCTTATGGGCAATTCCGATTGGACTCCTCGGCGCTCGGCTTTATTATGTGTTATTTGAACTTGGTTATTATCTGCAAAATCCAGGACAAATCCTTGCGATTTGGAATGGCGGCATTGCGATTTATGGGGGATTGATTGCAGGAGGGGGTACGCTATATTGGTATGCAAAGAAAAAAGGTACTTCTTTGGCACTCGTTCTTGATATTTTAGCGCCCAATGTATTGTTAGCCCAGTCCATTGGTCGTTGGGGCAATTTTATGAATCAGGAAGCTCATGGTGGACCGGTTACTCGTCAATTCTTGGAAAATCTTTATTTACCTGAATTTATCATTGAACAAATGAATATCAATGGTACCTACTACCATCCGACTTTTTTATACGAGTCATTGTGGAGTTTGTTGGGCTTTGTCCTCATCGTCACTATACGGAACCGAAAACAGCTTTTGCGTCAAGGAGAAGTCGCTTTGAGTTACGTTTTGTGGTACTCAGTGGGTCGGTTCTTCATTGAAGGTATGCGAACGGACAGTTTATGGATTGGCGAGTAGATCCGCGTTTCACAAGCCTTGTCTCTGGCCCTGTTTATTGGCGCGATTGTAGTATGGTTTATACGCAGACAAGACTATCCACCAATTTATTATTATTCTGATGGCAATAAGGGGCAGAAAAAGACTATTAAGATGGTGAATTGAGCAAAAAGATAAAAAGAAGTGCAAAACTTGATATGCGTCAATTTTCGTTTGCTAAAAGTGAGCTATACTACAGTTGTAAAGAGGAAAAGGCAGTGTTCATTAATCTGCTGCGGATAAAATAAAAACACATAAAGGAGATAGGAATTATGGAAAAAGCTATATTGCAATTAGAAACGTTGTCTTGTCCAAGTTGTATGCAAAAAATTGAAGGTGCCTTGAAATCAGTTAACGGTATTGATAAAGACAGCATTAAAGTATTATTCAACTCCAGCAAAGTCAAAACCAATTTTGATTCAGCTGTCACTTCGATTGAAGAGATTCAAAAAGCTATCGAAAACGTAGGCTATCCGGTCCTTAAAGCAAAAGTCAAGGCCGCTTAACAGATTAAATGAACTAGGCAATTCTGGAAGAAAAGCTATTTTTCCGGGATTGCTTTTTTGTTGCAATCCGATTCGAGGTGCTTAGAAACGATAAAAGAGAACTTTCTAAACTTGATAGCCGTAAATTTTTATTCGATAAAAAGAGGGTATCGTTATAACTGTAAAGAGGAATAAGTGTCATTGAGGCTGTTAGATCAAAAAAATAGTGAGAAGGGACACGTATTTTTTCAAAACTTGATGTCAGTCAATTAATTACTTAGGCAATTATCTTATACTGTGTTTATCAATAAAAGAGAAATTAAATTTGGAGGGAAAAAGCATGCAACAATATATATTAAGCAAGAAAAATGTTATCACCGTCATCAGTGGATTGTTAATCGCACTCGGTTTCTTCAGTCACTTTGTTTTAGAAAACGTAGGACTTTCAGAGTGGTCTTTGATCATCGCCTCTGTCTTTGGGATTACGCCAATTGCCATTCAAGCGTTTCAAGCAATGAAAGTCAAAGTCATCAGTATTGATGTCTTAGTCAGTATTGCAGCGATTGGTGCGCTTTTTATTCAAAATTATGAAGAATCGGCTATTGTCACGTTCTTATTCTTATTCGGACACTACTTGGAACAACGAACATTGAACCAAACGCGATCTGCTATCAAAGAATTGACTGAAATGGCACCCGAAAGCGCCTTGAAACAAATGGATAATGGCGAATTTGAAGAAGTAGAAGTGGATGATGTAGATGAAGGGGATATCTTGCTCGTTAAAACGGGTGCGAAAGTTCCAGTGGATGGCACAGTCCTTACGGGCGAAGGGCATATCAATGAAGCTAGCATTACAGGGGAAGCTGTTCCGGTCAACAAGCTAGCTGATGCAGAAGTTTTTGCAGGAACCATTTTAGAAAACGGAACGATTCAAATCAGAGCTGACCGAGTTGGTGAGGACACCACATTTGGAAAAATTATTGAACTCGTGGAAGAAGCACAAGATTCTAAATCCGAAGCGGAACGGTTCATTGATCGCTTTTCTAAATACTACACACCAGCTGTCTTGGTTCTGGCAATTGTTGTATGGGCGTTCAGTCAAAATATTGAGTTAGCAATCACCATCTTGGTTCTAGGTTGCCCAGGCGCATTAGTTATCGGAGTGCCTGTCTCAAACGTTGCCGGTATCGGGAATGGTGCTCGTAACGGTGTTCTTTTAAAAGGGAGTGAAGTCATTCAAGACTTCAGCAATGTGGATACAATTGTATTTGATAAGACAGGTACTTTAACTGTCGGAAACCCAACCGTTGCAGCGACTGAACTGTATGAAAAAGATTCTGCTGAAACGCTTGGCTATCTGGCCAGTGTGGAACGGGAATCAGATCATCCATTAGCAAAAGCGGTCTTAAATCAAATTGGAGAAACAAATTTTTATCCTGTTGAAGGAACTGAAGTCGTGAAAGGCGGCGGAATCGTTTCAAGTGTAGCTGGACATAGAGTGGCTGTTGGGGATGTGGCCTTGATGGAAAAAGAAAATGTCACTCTCAGCAAAAAAGTGCAAAAAGATGTCAAACGGTTTGAACAACAAGGGAACTCTCTCGTTTTGACAGCGGTCGACGGTGAATTAAAAGTACTGATGGGCATTCGCGATCAAGTCCGTCCGGGTGTGAAAGCTAATTTGCAGGAATTAAAAGACTTGGGCGTGAAAAATCTAGTCGTTCTTTCAGGAGATAACCAAGGAACCGTTGATGTGGTCGCCGGCGAACTTGGTTTGACCGAAGCTCACGGCCACATGTTGCCGGAAGACAAATCGGCTTATATCGGAAAACTTCAACAACGTGGTCAAATTGTAGCCTTTGTTGGAGATGGCGTTAACGATAGTCCGTCCTTAGCTTTAGCAGACATTGGAATCGCAATGGGAAGCGGAACGGACGTAGCGATTGAAACATCCGATGTCGTTTTAATGAACTCGAACTTCAGCAACTTGCCTCACGCATTAGGATTAGTAAAAGCCACCGCAAATAATATGAAACAAAATATCGTGATTTCAATTGGAGTAGTGTTGGTCTTGTTGACCAGCGTCTTCTTCAGCGAATGGATGAATATGTCTATCGGAATGTTGGTTCATGAAGGTAGTATCTTGGTGGTAATTTTCAATGGCATGAGATTAATGAAGTATAAGTTGAAAGGTCGAAAAGAACAAAAAGAAGTATCAGCACCTGCAGAGAAAGTAAAAATATCTTAAGAATAAATTAGAAGAGGCTGAGACAATAGTCCATCCTTGAAATGACAAAAGCGGAAACTCAGATTTTTAAATCTGGGATTTTCCGCTTTTTTGAGTTCTTGAAAAAAAAAGAAGAGTATTGTATTAACGGCAGTTGATCGTAAGTTAATTATTTTAATGGGAATCCGTGACCAAGTTCGAGCAGGTGTTAAACAAGACCTACAAAAATTAAAATCACTTGGTGTTAAAAATCTCACTGTATTATCAGGGGATAATCAAGGCACAGTTAATTTAGTTAAAAAGGAGCTAGGATTAACCGAGGCTCATGGCGATATGTTACCTGAGGACAAGCAAGCGTTTCTAAAAGAAAGACAGTCTACTGGTGAAATTATTGCTTTTATTGGTGATGGTGTGAACGATAGCCCTTCTCTAGCTACTGCAGAAGTAGGGATTGCTATGGGAAATGGGACAGATGTGGCTATTGAAAGTTCAGATATTGTTCTAATGAATTCCAATTTTAATCGTCTCCCCCATGCTTTAGGTTTAGCTAAAGGGACATATGCGAATATGAGACAAAATATTCTAATTGCTGTTAGTGTGGTGATAATATTATTGGTTAGTTTAATATTTAGTGAATGGATGTCTATGTCGATAGGTATGTTAGTTCATGAGGCAAGTATTTTAGTAGTTATTTTAAATGCAATGAGATTAAGAAGATATCAATTAAGATAATTGATCTATGTCAATTATCTTAAAAGAAATGTCCTGTATAATTTATTTAAAGGAGTGATAGATATGACTAAAGCAACATTAAAATTAGAAACATTAACTTGTCCATCGTGTTTACAAAAAATTGAAAGTGGTTTAAAACAGACAGCTGGTGTAGAAAAAGATTCTGTAAAAGTACTGTTCAATGCAAGTAAGGTAAAAGTAGATTTTGATGAAGAACAAGTCAATTTGAGTACAATTGAAAGAGCTATTGAAAACCTAGGATATTCAGTTATTAGTTCAAAAGTAAAGGAAGGTGTATAAAATGACAACAGCAAATGAAAGACAAGAAAAATTAGCTGCTGAAAAAGCATATAAAGAACACATTCATCATACTAAGATTAATGCTGTAGCTGTCACAGATCATATACTTGCTAATATCCATACCTTACATGTAAAATTACATCAATATCATTGATATGTGAAAGGCACAAATTTCTATTCATTGCATAGTGTTTTTGAGAATTTATACAATGAGAATGAGACATGGTTTGATAAGATTGCAGAACGTTTACTAGCTTCAGGATTTAAGCCAGCTTCAACAACTACTGAATTTCAGGAATTTACAATAATTTCTGAAGATCCGTCTGAAAAATATTATTCTGCTGAAGAAATGGTCATACAGTTAGTAGAAGATTTTAGGACTAATCGTGAATTTACCGTTCGTGCAATGCGTTTAGCACAAGAAGAAGCAGATGATGCATTAGAAGATTTACTAATTAGTTATAAAGATTACTTAGATATAAATATTTGGCAACTTCAAGCCTTTGTTAACAAGGATGCGTTAGAAGATGATGACTATATAGATAACGATTAATTAGGAGGAAAGCTGTATGGCACATCATCACCACCATAGTCATATAGATTGTATACGTTTAGTTCCGATTTTTAATCACCTAAATGAAGAACAAATGAGTTTAATTGCGCAATCAGCGCAAGAAGTACATTATGCAAAGAATGCGTTGTTATTTGGAAATGGTGATAAAGATGACACACTTTATATTATAAATAATGGGCGTGTACGTGTTTATAACTTAAATGAATCTGGTCGTGAACAAACTGTACGCATATTAAATCCTGGTGATTTTATGGGAGAAGTGGCTATTTTTCAAACTGAAAGTTACCATTCTAATTATGCTGAAGCAATATCAGAAGTGAGCATATGTAGAATTCATAAAAAGGATATGGATGACTATTTAGGCGCTTACCCAGAAATTATGAGAAGAATACTATCAGATGTTACGAAACGTTTACAGGTATCAGAAAAGCAAACGATGCAGGTTGGTATGGAGCAAGTAGAGTCTCGTATTATTGATTTTCTATCAGAATACGTTGAAGATGAAGAAAACCATACTTATGTGACTTTACCAATGTCGAAAAAAGATCTAGCCTCGTACTTGGGTACAACCCCAGAAACAATAAGTCGTAAGTTCTCATCATTGGAAGAGAGAGGTTTAATTAAACAGCATACTCAAAAATATGTTGAGATATTTGATTTAGATAAGTTATTATTTGCATCAAGTTAAGTTAAATGGTTCTGTGTCAAATAGTATTGGTCAGCAACACTATTTTTACCAAATGTTGAAAAATGAGGAACAGGATCTTCTAAACTCAAACCTAAAAACCAGCGATAAGCGATATTCACTTCTATTTCTTTTATTGTTTGTCTCATACTTTTAATACCAAATAGATATTGAATCATTGGTAATTTAATTAGAAGAATAGGATCCAAGCTAGGACGTCCTTGGATTTCATCGTATTTCTCTTTAACCAATTCATAAATAAAGGAGAAATCAATACATTGATCTATTTGCCGCAATAAATGGTCCTGTGGGACCAAGTCTTCAAGAGAAAAGAAACCGATTTGTGCGCGTTTACTCATATCTTGTTTTGAGAGCATCTGGATACACCTCCAATTGATACTCTTATTTTAACGGATAAAAAAAGACAAAGCACTAAAAACTAGTACTTTGTCTACAGTCTGAAAGCCCCATTTAAGGGGCTTTTTTATCTATAAAATAAAGTTCAGAAAAGTCTCAATCGTGCCACTTTCATACATGATGTATAGTCCAAGTGGAATGAATACTAAGGGCACAATGATTCGCTCGTATTTTTCAATTGTCTCGGATATTAACGGAATAGAAGATAGCACCCGACTAAGCTCGCAAAAGATAATTATGCCGATTGCAAACACAAGCAACGCCACGAGGGTCTGTGACCAATCTAACGAAGCAAAATAAGGTATATAGATACCTAAATTATCTCCGCCAGACGCAATTGTCAGCAATGTGACTGTCCAAAACAGTTGATTTGCCTTGCTTTGTTCTAATCTTTCAATAATTTCTTCCTCTTCTTCTTCCTCACCTTCTCCAACAATTGCAAAGCGAATCCCTAAATAGATAGGGATTAAACCAAGCAATCCAACCATCCATGCTTCAGGCACGAAATTGACGACATAAGCAGCAACTAAACTCGCCCCTACAAGTAAGCCAGTTCCTAGATATTGCCCCGCATAAATATGCCATTTCTGTTTATTCTGTGATAGCTGTGCAAATAAAATAATTAAAATAATTAAATAATCGATACTGGTGGAAATATAAACACCAATAGCAGATATGATTGTCTGTCCCATAAAAAAACCTCCAGTATTAGTCAGTAATAAATCAGCAGATTTTAGGAGAGCACAGACACATTAATTTAGCTATCGCTAATGGGTAATGTCGAACGTAGGAAAGCATTTTACTCCTCCTCAAAACGTAGTTACAAAGTAATTTCTAACTGGAATTCGGTGACTACTTCCTTGTAAAGTATAACCCACTATACTTTACAAGGTAAAGTGTGGGCTCTCCGAGGGGTCTTGCAGACGGCTCTGTCGGCTCTTTTGAGCCGAGTATCAGCGCACCCTTATGGTGGCATTTAGCTGATACCTGTTTGACGTTTTGCTACTCTACCTTTTCGGTAGGTATGCAAACCTCAAACCAAAATAAAAACCCCCTTCGACTTTCGTCAGGGGGCTTTTATATTTAAGTGCATTTAATTTTGAAGATTACCCTCAAAATATAGACCAAAAACATCGACATTATTATTAATGGTTTGATGAAAACGAGTGATATTTTTGAACGTAAATTCATCACTATGATTTTCAAAGTATCTTCTTAACTGAATAATATTTTTTAAATCATTATCTGCAACAACAGTTAATAATTCATCTTTAAATTTACCAGTCATCTCTCAAAAATCTCCTAGCTATTTTTCTTCTTTAACCACATACCGTCAATCATCTTGTTGATTGCTAAAGTATTATTATTAATTGCCACGTCAAACAATTCATCTGATTTTTGAATACAAATCATTAAAATGGTAATTATGATATTGATTTTTGGGATTCTTTTCCAGCTGGAATGGACGAGTTAGCGAAAATTTTTAGAATGGTTGTCATGGGTGAAGATACCGTAAAAGGAATTGCATTAACTATGGAAATATTGCGGATGCTGCGACTATAGCTAAAGAAGCCTTAGAGGCGTTCTGTGACTTACTACAAGAAGAAGGAAAAGGTTGCTTTAAAGATCCAGAAAAAATTGCCAAATCATTCAACGTGCAATTACCATGAGTTATCGTTTAGGTAGACTTTCACAAGAATCCATCAATGTCGTTCTAAGTGTTCTTGTACGTGAAATTCGTGCGCTTGAAAAGAACATCAAAGACTTGGAAAAGCAATCAAGCAATTATTTGTCGGCATTCGAGAATATCAATATTTGCCCGGTGTTCCAGGTATTGGAAAGGTGTACTCCACTTAATTAATCGTTGAAATCGGTCAAATTGAACGATTGGAAAATCAAACAAAATTGGCAAAATATGCAGGCTTATATTCGAAAGTCAAACAATCTGGTAACTGTCAGTCATAAAATACACCTCTGACAAAACAAGGGAATCGCTATTTTGGATACTACTTAGTTAAAGCTACCAACTCTATAAAAAAGTATCTTCCTGAATATAAAGTTTTTTATCAAAGCAAATGTAAAGAGGTCCCAAATATAAACACAAACGAGCAATCGTCTTAAGTTACGCGTCTTGTGGATACGCTACTACGTAACCATCGACTCTACGCGTTGCCAAGGAGAGTAATAGGTAAATAACATTCTGTTATTGACGCAAACCTTTGAAATCCCCTGTAAAAAATTTGATTTTAGGCGGAGCTAGTTAAGTGCGCTTCAAAACAGGTTACACAATAAAAATATTTTCAATCTTCAACTTGACTTATTACCATTAGATTTATTGACAAGAGCCTTTAAAATATATCTATTTTCGGTTTTTTATATTCAACAAGAAAAGACAAGATTCTCGAAGTACTGGAAGATTCTCGTCTTTTCTTTCATTTCATTGTTATTTAAGAGTTATCGTTACGATAATTTTGTCCATTTATTTTCTTAAAATCACAACTAAATTTTATCATAAAAAAAATGATTCCTATAAGTTAGACTAAGAATCTAACTTTTGGGGATCGGTTCAAAAAGTCTAGTTTCTTTATAAATTCATGAAATTATCAAATTCTAAAAATTCATTATATCCGAGAATGATTGAGGAAGAGAACAAATCTCTTGTCGAAGAAATAAAAAATGCACGAGAAAAAATTGCTTCTTTCACTGAAGAAAAAGAATATCAAGTCGGAGAGTAGTTAGCAAAAATGTAAGATTCAATCACCACTTTGGAGAATACGATTGAATCATTTAAAGGGAACATTTCAGATAATCAAACCAAAATTTCTGATATCGAAAAGACGATTCAGTTGATTGAATCGAAAATTGACGAACTCAAAAAAGGTGTGTGAGATAACATGTCAAAGAAACGAATTCCGGTATTTTTAGACACGGAACATGAAGATGCTTTGAAAGAATTATAAACCTATCTGCCCGTTGACGAGGATATTAAAGATAGTCCGATGATTCGATATGCGCTGCTTGAATTACTTAATCGGGTGAGAAAAGAAATAAATTTCGAAAAAAAAAGTATTGGATTCTTTGTCTTTATTAGAGATTATGACCAATGCAAAATTGGAGCAAGATCATACCAAAATACAAGACCTTTTTTCTTCTGATGTTTATCAAGAAGCAGTCACAATGAGTAAGAAAGTTGTTCGAAATAAGAACTATCGCTTTAAAAACAGGAAGGACGAATCAAAGAAAGAAGAAAAGAAAAAGGTCAAATCTGTTCAAGAAGATGTCAAAAAAGAACGTGATTTTAATGATATTGTTTCCCAATATTTACCAAAATAATTGAGGGTTGATGGTGGCACCTAGGTGGCACTTTTTACAAAAAGTACCACCTAGGTGCCATCGGTAGTGGTATCTGGGTGCCACTAAAAAAGCCGCAATGATATCACTTTGAAATCTCTTAAAACCCAATAGGCACAGCCTATTTTCCACCTTCTAACTAGAAGGTGGGGGTATCTACCTTATGCTCTTTCCCTTTTTTTGATCTAAAAGAAGCAATCGATTTACCTGTTCCTTCCCTTTTTTATCAATATTTTTTCCTAAACGGTGAGTATAATTGTCGCTTTTCATTTTTATTTTAATATTCAAATTGAAGACAAGGAGTTCGGTTATTTGATTTATACAATTAGTGACATTCAAAAATTATGTACACCAATATTTTTAGAATGGAAAATAAAAAAAGCTTTTCTGTTTGGGTCATACGCTCGAAACGAAGCAACAGAAACCAGTGATTTAGATATTTTAATCGACGGTGAAGGGTCTTTGCTCCAAAATATATTTGATGTGATTCGGTTAAAAAGTAAATTAAGTAGCGCATTAAAAAAAGAGATCGACCTTACTACACTACGTGCAATCAACGCAGAAACAAACCAAAAAAGAAACCCACTTCTCAAAGAAAATATAGAAGCAGATTGTGTAATGATTTATGATTTTAAAACGAGCGACTCATTTAAAGTAAAGGGTTGAAGCGCAGATACCATTGATCAATTTTTACAAAACTTTTGATTAGTTAGAGAGAAAAAACTTTGCAAAATAGTTTACTTTCGTTATGATAAAAAAGAGAAATGGCGTACAGCGTTTGCTGTGCAGACGCTGTAGGATTTTTGCGCTAGCAAAAAATCCTTGTAGCCTTTCTGGTGTCACTTCAGCTTGCTGTGCGAGCTGAAGTGACCGTGAACCCCCATTTACTAATAGGGGGGTTAGGAAACGACTTCCTACATGTAACGAGGTCAGAAAAACCTTAGTGCTGCAAGGGATTGAGCAATTTTAAAGTTGGTTACATTTTTGACCGATAAAAGTTGAGAATGTAACCAACTTTTTTAGACAGAAAATCGCAAATAGTTTTAATGTAAAAAAACGATCGGTACTGATTGCTGCATTTTGATTTTTTCAAAATTTCTTGCTATAATAAATGTGCGAAGCGATATTAAAGAACAAGCATGTTTACACCAAAAAGCCCTCCTACTGCGAATAGGAGGGCTTTTTTTGCGCTGTTGCGACTCCAGCGTTGGGGCCAGAAGGCAACTGCTTCGACTATCGGCTAATCGTCTAGCCAGCGATCAACTAGTAAGAGTACTAGACCCACGAATAGTGGAGCGATAATCAGCGATATTAAAGTTTCTAGCATATTTACACCCCCTCACGGGGCAGTTGCCATTAACGAGTATAACATGAACAATTCAAGTGATCAGTTGTTTCTTTATTTTCTATTGTCTTTATAATAATCCATAAAAAGAGGAGTTGATATTGTGCACGGTGCAGAGGATTCTCGGCTAACCTATGAACTTTCCCGCTACTTGACCAATACAGAATGGGATCGAATCGAACGAACCAAAAAAATTTATGAAAGGATCAAGAGTGAGGAAGAACTGAACCAACTCAGTAAATCCACAAAAATCCCTTTCGACCATTTACGGCTGATCATGCAAGGTGAGATCATAGCGGACGACTATATACTAAAATTACTAGAAGAAAACATGTAGTTTTCTTACTACATGTTCCTCTACTTTGATTGCTGCATTCAATCGGTTTCGCTTGGCAAAGCGAATTCATGTATACTAAAAGAAAAACAAACGAGGTGGCACCCTTGTGACAACGGACAGATAACCAAAACAAATGTTGACAGTAAAAGAACTTGCTGAATTTTTTGGTATCAGCAGACAAGCTAGGTCGTCCCGATTTGCTTGAAGCGTTCGAAGTTCCTGACACAGCAGCTGCACGTATACTAAGACTAAAAACTGATAGACCAACATTAAGAAAAGAGAATATATTACAGAAAATATAACTTTAAGGTGGAATAGTTATGGGTAAATTCTTTTCAAAATATGATTATTTTTTATATTTTATTGTCGCTATTTTAAGTTTAATCGCATTTCTAGCAAGACATAGTACAACTTGGTTAGTGTTATTTTTCGGGTGGTTAAGTATTGGATTTACTCATGTTGCAAGAAAAAAGCACAAGTAGCAAAGTAAAAAAAAACTTGGAAAGAAAAATCTTTGCAAGTTTTTTTTACTTTAATTGAGATTTTATCCATTCTATTGCAGAACTTTTGCTATTATTTGTTTGAACATCTGGATTAATAGGAACATTTTTATAAATTTTATTTGTTCTGTCTTTTACAAAAGCAGAAGTTATTTGTAATGTCGATCCATCGTATAAATAGACAGTTTGATTGGCAGAAGTGTAACCTGCTGAATCAGACCCAAAAAATTTAACATTAGGGATCCCCTTAAAGCACAAAGCGGTTAATTCGCCAGAACTCCCTGTATTACTGTCTATTAATATGGCAATCGGCACTTTTTTTATTTTTTTGTTATCACTTATTTTTATTGTTGAGATGTTACTGTTTAATTTGCCACTTTTAAGAGTTACAGGCTCTAAATCGTTGTTTCTATCGGTTCTGTTGCAAAGTTTTAAATCTACTATCAAATAAGGTAGAATAATAGAAAAAGATAGCAGGAGGAATGACGATGAATCCTTTTAAAGGAAAGCAATTTCAGCAGGATGTGATTATTGTAGCCGTGGGCTACTATCTTCGTTATAACCTTAGCTATCGTGAAGTTCAAGAAATCTTATATGATCGTGGCATTAACGTTTCTCATACGACGATTTACCGTTGGGTGCAAGAATATGGTAAACTACTCTATCAAATTTGGAAAAAGAAAAATAAAAAATCCTTTTATTCATGGAAAATGGATGAAACGTACATCAAAATTAAAGGAAAATGGCATTATTTGTATCGAGCCATCGATGCAGATGGTTTAACCTTGGATATTTGGTTACGTAAAAAACGGGACACACAAGCAGCCTATGCTTTTCTTAAGCGGTTAGTGAAGCAGTTTGATGAACCGAAGGTTGTAGTCACAGATAAAGCCCCCTCTATTACAAGTGCCTTTAAGAAACTAAAAGAATACGGCTTTTATCAAGGGACAGAACATCGTACCATTAAATACCTGAATAATTTGATTGAACAAGACCATCGTCCAGTAAAGAGACGCAATAAATTCTATCGAAGTTTACGCACTGCCTCTACCACGATTAAAGGCATGGAAGCCATTCGAGGATTATATAAGAAAACCCGAAAAGAAGGCACTCTCTTCGGGTTTTCGGTCTGTACTGAAATCAAGGTATTATTGGGAATCCCAGCTTAAATCATAGATACCGTAAGGGATTTTATTCTTTATTTAAAACTTTGCAACAGAACCGTGTGCCTTGTACAATCAATCTCGTTACAGCTTCCAAATCCCCGCATGTAACAAGAGTGATCATTTCTTTATTAGGAATATCATCAATGACTTCTACTTTTGATGGATCCACTTTTTCTTTCAAAGACACTTGGTAAATATAAATATTCTTTAAGTCTGTTACATATATTTTTTCTTTTAGAGAAATAAACTCTAATGGAGAAAATAATATAGTTTTATCTTTAGCACTATGGCTTGCTAAAGCATAATTTCGTTCTCCCATCTGCTGATTTGATTTCATTGTACCAGCCCCAGAAAGTAGTGAAATATTGTCTAAGCCTTTGTATATGGGTAAAGATAATTTTACATCGGGTATAGCGATACCACCTATTATAGGTAAATCACTATTTTTAAATTGTGCTTTTAATACTAACTCATTTGAAATAGATTCAACAGAATCAAAGTCAAAGTTTCCTTTCCTTTTCAGATTGTCTTCCAAATCTTTCTTTGAATAATTTGCTATGTCATATTGTTGAACTTGTTTATTCAGTAAGTAAGATCGAATTTGAAAATTAAATATTAAAACTAAGCCTATAAGAAAAATGGTAATTAAAAGTAAATTTAAAAAAATACGCTTGATTCTTTTTATCATTTTTAGATTCCTAGAAATGGAGCAGGATCTACGAATCCAGACCAATTTGAGCTAGTCGCTATTCCAAAATGTAAATGAACTCCAGTTGAATTTCCTGTAGTCCCCATGGTGCCAATGGTCTGGCCAGCACTCACTGATTGGCCCAGTGCAGCAATAAAATTACTTAGGTGAAGGTAATATGAGTAGTAGCCATCTCCGTGATCAATAATAATGTAATTACCTGCGGATCCATCAAAGGATGCCTGCACTACAGTTCCTGATCTAGATGCCATGATAGGCGTTGACGAAGTTCCACCCATATCTATACCATCGTGAAAAGATCCAGAGAATCCAGTAGGATCAGATCTTCCGCCAAATGGACTTGTGACAATAATGTTGGCTACGGGTGCGCCCCAACCAGAAGAACTAGGGCTTTGAACCTGATTATTATTGGAAGAATTATTGTTGTCTTGGTACTCATCTTGATTAACTGAGTTAGATTCTTTATCCGAAGTTTCATTTGTGATCTGTTTTTCTTCCTGCGTATCAGTATTTCCTTGATCTGTTCCTATGTCTTCGTTACCATCTATTTGTGATACTTCGTTTTTCTGATCTTTTATAATAGATGCAGATTCTTCCTCTTGAGCTTTTAAAATAGCCGCAGCTTCTGCTTCTTTTTTCTTTTCCTCTGCTAGGGCTTTAAGTTCCTCTTCCCTTCTTTTTTCTGCTTCTTGTTTTTGATTTTCAAATTTTTCTTTCTCGGATTGCTCTGTCGCCAAAGAAGCGGATATCTCATTAATTTTTATACTTTGATTCAATTTAGCTTCTATAAGATTTTTTTCTTTCTCTTCGAGAGAGCGAGTTTCCTTTTCCGCATCTATAACTTTTTTCTCAGCTTCTTTTTTTAATTCATCTAAACTTTCTTTATCATCTATCTGAGCCTGCATAATCTCATTACTAGCAGAAATAAGCTTAGTCATACCAAAGGCTGCTGTGACTGCATCTGATAATGATTCAGCGTTTACCATGACAGATATTATAGAGTCACTTTTTTGATTTACTTGTGCATTCCGAGCTTGTTCTTCGATAAGTTTATTTCTAAGGTGTATTTTTTTCTCAAGAGTAGTAATTTTTTGATTAATTTCGGTAAGTTTTTTCTCAGATGTGTTTTTTTCCTTTAGCACTTTTTGATATTCATTTTCTAGCTGAGTTATTTTGTTATCTAAATCAGTAAGATAAATTTTAGCTGATTTTTGATCTTTCACAATCGTTTCAATTTTATCATTTTTTTCTTTAATTTTTTCCTCAATAGTCTGCGCTTTAACTAATATACTATTACTAAAAAATAGCGAAAACACAATGACCGAGGTAGATATAATTATTTTTTTCAAATTGATTTTTCACTTCCCTTATTTTTAATTGTGAAGAAATATTTTACAAATATTCTCCTCTCTATTTTTATGTGTATTACAGGTTCTATTAGGAACTGAAATTGGAATTACTATACAAAAAGTAATAGGATCCATATGCTACATTTCAATTTAATAGACAGATTTAAAATAACTAAAACTTATGGAGATTTTGTGGAGTAGAAACATATCTACATAAAATTCACACAACTGTAAAGTATGATATCAAAAGTTAATATAGGAGAACGAATTTAGTGGATAAAATATTGAGACTTACGAAACCTTGGGACTATCTCATTATTATTGGAGTCATTATGGCATCATTTTTACCATATTTACTATTTGATACTAATAAAAATGAAAATAATAGAGAAAGTAAAGATGTAATTGCAGTTGTTAAAATAGATGGAGAAGTCGTAGACAAATTTAACTTATCACAAGTTAGTGAGTCTTTAGAAAAAACATATTATCCTCAAAAAGGGAAATACAATATTATTGAAGTAGCTCCAGGGAAAATTAGGGTAAAAGAAGATAATAGTCCTGATCAAATTGCTGTTCGTACAGGCTGGATTAGTAGACCAGGGGAAATGAGTATATGTTTACCTCATAAATTGATTGTTGAAATTTTAGGAATAGAAGAGAATCCATTAATTTATTAGTATGACTAATAAACAATACAAATCCTACATTTACATTGATTACAGAATGGAGCCGAACTAGACTTTTAATAAGAAAAGTCATAGATATCAGGCCAAAGTAACTACTATCGTTATAATTGATTATATTAGGAATGTTGCATGTAGCACGTTTTATTAGAGATGACTAGGTTATAAAAATATTAATAATTGATATTAATAGGGATGGTGGTTATCATTACAGTGGATAATACTTATTTAACAGATGTGTTTAATCAATATAAATTACGCGAAAATTTACTGTATCAAACTTGGTTTATCAAAAGTGAAAAACGTTTGAAAGCGTTTAAAAAAGTTAGGAAATACGTACAAGTACTTATCAAACATGTCAATAACGGAACGTTCCCAACAGATTTTAAAAATTCAGCCCTAGAGGACATAATGAATGTAATTGCAGAACAAACAGAAATTTTTAAAGGAGCCAAGCATGCATTTATGTGGAAACCTAAATTGAGAATTCCGGATATTTATGAAAATAGGGAAAATCAGTTAGCTTTTTCACTTTGTCTTGATCAAATTCTTAAAGCTAATCAAGAAATTAAAATGTTATTTGCTATAAATATTCTAGCAGAAAAGAAAATCAGAGGGCTTGGTCCAGCTGTCGCAAACATTTTATATTTTCTAGAACCTACCATTTTCCCTCCTTTTAACACAGCTATTGTAAATGGATATAATTATCTTACGGGCTCGAAAATTCGCTTAGGTAAATGGGAGGACTATTTTAAACTCCGTGATGGTATGATTGAACTCAACTGCTTAGGAGGACTTTTTTCGAAAGATTTGGGTGCTATCTCAGCTTTTTTATTTGATATTGGGAAACTAAATTATATTGTTCGCGAAAATGAAGAAGAGTATGTCAGAATTTCAGAAAGTAACACACAGAAATTAATAAAACAGAAGTTGGAAAAAGAGGATGGCAAAAATGTGCACCAAAAAATCCAATATATCTTAGCTACTTTAGGTAATGAGATAGGTTATCATGCTTGGATTGCCTCAAACGATCATAATAGAATTGTAGATGGGAATCGCTTAGGAGATGTGTCTATACCTCTATTACCAGAAACAATCTATCAATTACCAAATCCGTTAAGTAGGACGATTGGTTTGATTGATGTTATTTGGTTTTCAAAAAATGGGGAACCGATATGTGCTTTTGAGGTTGAAAAATCGACGTCAATAATTTCTGGGATGAATCGAATGGATGATTTGTATTCGATTCATCAAGAAAATTTGATGATGTATATTGTCTCACCAGATCAACGTGAAGAGGAGATACGAGCACAATTTAATAGACCACATTATATGCGTAATCAAAATTTGCATGATCACTTACGATACATTCTATTTACAGATTTAGAGAAACATGCTAATTTTATGAAGAAATTTGGCAAAGATTTTACAATTTTAGCCCCGATATCTCATTATCCAAGTGGTGAACTAGTTCGGTAGTTATTCTGGACAAAGAAGTTGAAATTAATACGGTTAATTGTAGTATAAATAAGCATTTGGGCAGAATTGGAAATCAATCTTCCCTTTTTTTACGAGTAGCTTCCACATTTATAATGGCGCTCATTGCTATTGAATGTCTTAGCAACGTCTAGAAGAAAATCATCATATTAATGCTGCCCATGCTTCCATTTTAGTAACTTTTCGTTGAAGAAAATTGCGGATAGAGTGAATACTATCTATTCATAACCTAGAAATGTTATCTAAAAAGGTATTTTCCTTATATTCATCGAAGATAATGGTTTTATTTGCACTTAAAAAAGAAACAATAAATCTTACTTCTAGAATCCCCTGGTGTATGGACTACCCCATACACCAGGGAATGTTATGTACTCTTGGTGGAATGCAACGAGTGGATGGAATGATGAGGATCATTTTCTTTGGTGTCAGAAATACATAAAGAAAGATTATAAACCACGCATGCCTTATTCGTTTTATAAAGAGTAAAGTTAGACTAAATATTTTGAGAGAATCAATTCTATTCTGAACCATGAATTTAGTGAATTTTAAAGGAGTGTGAAATATAAATCACACTCCTTTAACTTATTTTAACCGTGATTTCAAATCGCTTAGTTCACTACTTAAGATATCATTTTGCTCTTTTAAATTTTCAAGATCCTGTTTCAATTGTTCGTCATCTTTTTCATTATGCGATCCTGAGTGCATACCCCTCATCATAAATATCATCATTATCGGACATAATAAAAGTAATAACCACTGCATTGTCATCGCTCCTTAACTAAGTTCTTTAGAGTAGCAACTTCTTCTTTTAATTGCTCAGTTTGGATTTTTAAACTTGCTATATCATTTTCGGAACCAGTGTGTTTTGAATGATCTTCTCCATGCATATGATGATGCCCAGCATGTCCGTGCCCTTTATGCATAAACATCATTGAGATAGGGCAAATTAGTAGTAATAGTAGTGGTAAGAGATTAAGTAATGCTTCCATGTAAATCTTCCTCCTTAGATTTTTTGAGATAGATGTAAGTTAATATAGAGCCAATTAATAGGACTATGGACAGGACTTGAGCCATTCTCAAGTTTGCTGTTAGCATTAAACTGTCGGTCCGTAATCCTTCAATCCAGAATCTCCCGACGGAATATAGTGAAACATAAATTAAAAATATTTGCCCAAAGAACATTCTATTTCTAGACACCAGAAGCAAAATAATGAGTACTCCTATATTCCATAAAGACTCATATAAAAAAGTCGGATGATGGTAGGCCCCATCAATATACATTTGATCAATTATGAAAGATGGGAGTTTCAGAGATTGTAGGAACTCTATGTCTACAATTTCTCCATAGGCCTCTTGATTCATAAAATTTCCCCATCGTCCAATGATTTGTCCAATTACTATACTGGGAGCAACTACGTCAGCAACATTCCAAAAAGAAAGATTTTTCTTCTTGCAATAAATAACCCCTGTCAATACAGCACCAATTAATCCACCATGTATTGCTAGACCACCTTCCCAAATTTTTAAGATACTTAAAGGATCATCAATGTACAAAGGTAATTCAAAAAGTACATAGTATAATCTGGCCGATATAATAGAAACTGGCAATCCATATAACAACAGATCAACAATTGTATCCTCAGGCAATGCCGCACGCTTTGCTCTTCTATTAGCAACAAAATATCCGATTATGATCCCAAACACTATGAAAATGGCATACCAATAAATAGTAAATGGACCAAACGAAATAAATACTCTGTCGTAGGGTTCTCTCAAATTCTTCCCTCCTTCCTAATGAACTTGTTTTGACTATAGCAGGCTATTATGGAAATTTTATGTAGACTTTTTGACAGATACATTAGTACACATTTTCTACACAAGTTTTTTTATCATTATATTAAAAGGAGTGATCTAATATAAATATTAATTTAATGAAAAAAAGCATGCTATTTCTATTATTTTTTGTCTTTGCTTTATCCCTCGCGATTACATTGACAATCAACTTCCCTGGTTTGCTCAAAATCAATTTATTCTTTCAAAGCGATATAAATTTTCAAAACTGGAGTAGATCTCAAGTTAATCAAGATTTTAAAAATTTAATGGGCTATTTAAATAATCCTTTTCAAAAAGAATTGGTTTTTGATAATCTATACGTCTCAGATCGTGGTATAAACCATTTTAAAGATGTTAAATTTTTGTTCCAGCTTAACTATTCATTGCTTCTTTCTACGAGTAGCGTTCTTTTATACCTAAACAGGAAAAAATTAGTAACGCGTGATCAAGTCAGAGAAATCACTAGTTTAATCAAGTGGATGATAATATCAGTCTGTGTAATGGCACTTCTGTTTTTTGATAAAGCATTTGTGCTTTTTCATCAAGTATTTTTTGACAATGATGATTGGATGTTTGACTATCGTACAGATCCAATTATCAGTTTTTTACCGGAAACATTTTTCTTTTTATGCTTTTTATTAATTGTAACTATAAGTGTTTCTACTTTGACAACAATTCATCATTTGTTTAATAAAGAAGAACGTACTTTATGAATAGCCTAAGGAGGGATGGTCTTGGTCGAACGCAAAATACAGGTATCGAATTCAGAGTTAGATGTTTTAAAGTTTATCTGGAGATATGAACCGGTAATATGTGGTTTAATAACACATGGAATGCAAGAGCGTAATAGTTGGCATCCCTCCACAACAAAAACGTTAATAAGAAGGTTGTTAGATAAAAATGTGATCACGTTTAACACTTCAAAAAACCAAAGATACTACACTTCACTGATTAAGAAGCAAGAATTTTTAGAAACCGAAATACAAAGGTTACTTTCTGGAATGGATGAAGGTTGTATCTCAGAAGTAAGCTACTATTTAAACGGATTGGTTAAACGTTCTGACACGGAGGAATTCAATGATTTCAAAATATAATCTTTATGGAATGACTTGTGCAGTTTGCGCAACAACAATAGAGAAAAAAATTCATGAGTTGGATGGAGTATATTTCGCTAAAGTTAACTTAACAACTGAGGTTCTAAAATTGGAATATGATGAAGGTGTTTTGTCTAATCATACAGTTATAACAGCTATTCAAGACATTGGTTATGACGCTGAGATTCGAAAAAAAACTGAGATAAAGGTATTTGGAATAAGTGGAATGACTTGTGTGTCCTGCGCTAACAAAATTGAAAATGTAGTTAAATCAATGACTTATGTCAAATATGCCAACGTAAATTTTGAAGCAGAAAAACTCTCGGTAATATCAACTGACCCTTCAGCGGTTGCAAAAATAAGTGATGTTGTCAAAACTCTTGGATATCAGCTATATGCTCTTTCTGAAGAGGAGGAACAAGTAATTTATAAAACAAAAGAACAAGAGCAACAGAAGCTAAGGCGAAGATTTATCACGTCAATGCTATTTACAATTCCTGTTCTATATGTTGCTAGTGCAAATATACTTGAGTTACCCCTATTTGAAATAATTGATTCTACGACAAACCCTAGTTTTTTTTCGCTGACGCAATTGATATTTACCACTCCGGTTATATTGGCCAATAAAGACTATTATAAAACTGGATTTTCCGCACTCATGAAAAAACATCCGAATATGGATACATTAATTGCTTTAGGTACAAGTATTGCTTTTTTATACGGCACCTTTGCAACAATACAGATTATATTCGGAAATTATCTCTATACAAAAGAGCTCTACTTTGGAGCATCAGCAGTGATATTAACGTTAATCAGACTAGAGAAATACCTAGAGTTGGTGACGAAAGATAAGACATCTGAAGCAATACAAAAATTAATGAGGATGACTCCCAAAACAGCGAAAACTATCAGACATAATAAGGAACAGACTGTTCCTATTGAATCAGTTTTAGTAGGAGATGTGATCATAGCAAAACCAGGAGAGCGTTTGCCACTGGATGGTATTGTAATAAGTGGTAAGTCTTTAGTTGATGAATCTATGCCTACAGGTGAAAATCTTCCTGTTGAAAAGAAAGCTAATGACCGAGTAATAGGACCCAGTAAAAATAAAAATGGCGTAATAAGATATGAAACAACTCATATTGGTAAAGACACCACTTTAGCTCAAATAAGCAAACTAGTGGATGATGCACAATCTTCGAAAGCTCCAATCGAAAAACTGGCTGATATCATTTCAAGTTACTTTGTATATATCATTATTCTAGTTGCGATTGGATCTAGTCTACTTTGGGTGCTATCTGGACAAAGTATTTCGTTTTCATTCTCAGTCTTAATTTCAGTTTTAGTTATAACATGTCCTTGTGCATTCGGTTTAGCTACACGGACAGCTATTATGGTCGGTATGGGAAAAGGCGCTGAAAATGGTATTTTAATTAAAAGTGGTGAAGCTTTAGAAACAACTCATCACGTAAAAACAATATTATTCGATAAAACTGGTACGATTACAAAAGGAAAACCTGTGGTAACAGATATAATACTTGCAGAAAATATGGATAGAAACTTTCTCTTGTTTTTAGCGGCCTCTGCTGAAAAAGCATCCGAGCATCCGCTTGGGGAGGCAATTGTAAAAGAAGCCGAAATCGTGGGGATTGATCTGGTTGAACCTAGTATATTCGAATCTTTCTCTGGATTGGGCATTAATGCTATATTGAAAGGTACCGAAGTAAGTTTAGGAAATGAAGAGTTCTTTAAGCAGTTGAATATAGACATTAGTAAATTTAAGTTAATTTCAGATAATTTAGCATCTAAAGGAAAGACACCAGTGTATATTGCAAATGATCGTATCTTTCTCGGAATAATTGCGATTGAAGACACTATAAAGCCAGCAAGTGCATTAGCAATTCAAAAGTTGAATAAACTTGGCCTCAATGTGGTTATGCTCACGGGTGATAATAAACTTACTGCACAGGCAATAGCTAATCAAGTTGGGATCACCAACGTTATTAGTGAGGTATTACCTCAAGAAAAGGCCTATTATGTTAAAATGTTGCAGTCAAAAGAACATAGGGTTGCAATGGTAGGTAATGGGATAAACGATGCACTTGCCCTCGCTCAAGCGGATATAGGTTTTGTGATGGGTTCTGGTACTGATATAGCGATGGAATCTGCGGATATAATATTGATGAACGACGATCTGCAATTGCTAATGTCCACGATCGATTTAAGCAAAAAAACAATTTGGAATATAAAGTCAAATTTGTACTGGGCATTTGCTTATAACATGTTAAGTGTTCCAATAGCGATGGGTGTTTTGAACATTTTTTGGGGGCCTTTATTAAGCCCGTTAATTGCAGGCGTTGCTATGAGTTTTAGCTCAATAACAGTACTTTTAAATTCACTTCGCTTAAAAAACTTCAAAGTCAAATAGGAAAGGTGATTGTCTTATGACTGAACATTTACAGACCTTATTTATTAGTGGAATGGCTTGTCTAGGATGCGCCGGAGAAATTAAGTATGCATTAGAAAAGAATCCCTCAATTTCTGTTAGGAAAGTAAATCTCGAAGAAGGTTTAGTAACTATTGCAACAAAGACAGATTTATCAATTAGCGTTATTAATCAATTGTTGAAAAATACGAATTATAAGGCATTATAAGTTTGGTGAATCATCACATTAAATATGTGAATTCTTATGGTAAGAAAGTTCCTCTATATTCTACTTTTTTCAAATTGAGATATATAGAAAAACCAGTTTTTTAAATTTATTCACTGCTTTTTGTGCATAAGTATATGTTGAATCCAATGGACGGATTTCTGAGAGGCATTTCATGTTTTTTTGAACTCAAAAATCCTTTGGAATCCCAATGTAGGTTTTTGGTATTAGTTGAAATGGATTTTCACTTGGTAGTAGAGGAGGGTAGAGAGGATTGTGAAATTCTTATGTAGAACAATTATTTATTTGAATAGGAGGAAGAACTATCCAAAATAGCAGTTCTAAACTTATATTTCATATTAGGATGCTTATCGAATATCATCATAGCACTTCTACCTGTTAGGATATTCATGAAACTCGAAACCTATGTTTTGGGCGCGATACTTAGCGATATATGTACATGATATGCAATCATACACTAAACAAATCAATCTGTATCTATCCTATATTTAAAAGCTCTAAAACAAACTCTATACATGGTTTCTCCATAAATTTTCCTTATGATACTTGTAAGACAATTCTTAAAAGATTGATTAGATTAGTAAATCCAATATAGGCGACTTTTTTAAGAAAGAAGGAATTTTATGATGAAATATTTGCAAATAGTGGTTATTGACGGAATGAATTGCTCAAGGTGTGCATCAAAAGTAAGAAATGCTTTGGAAGCAGAGCCAACAGTCAGTGTAAAAATAGTTGATTTGGCTAGAGGTACAGTTACTTTCGATGCTGATTCAAAATTAACTTTAACATTCTTAAATCAACTACTAAAAAATACAAAGTATACTGTAACTAGGGATATATCTATATAAGTATAAGTATATGTGGGGGAATCAACACAAAATCTCCACATATTTTTTTTATGGTAACTACATAATAGATATGGGAGATGATGGGTTGAAGAATAATAAATATATTTGGTTAGCAGCAACAATATCAATGTTGACCCTAGGCGGTGTTTTCATATTGATTCAACAGCAGAACAAGGAGGAGCATGCTGAAGTTGTCTTTCAAGAAGAACAACGACAAATCTCAAGTAGAATGTCCAATATGATGGGGGATAATCAAGAAGCTGATTTGAAGGTAGTACACCAAACGGAGAGACAACTATTGATTCCCCCTGTTCTTGAACCATCTTCAAAAAGCAAAGAAAATGTGATATATGATATAGTTGCTCAAAACGGAGAAGTTCAAATAATGGATGGAGAAAAAACTGAAACATTAGGCTATAACGGGGATTTTTTAGGACCAGTTATTAGACTGAAAAAAGGTCAAAAAGTTACTATCAATACAACCAATAATCTTGATGCTAGCACATCTTTTCATTGGCACGGTTTGAAAGTAGCTTCTGATGCAGATGGAGGTCCACATCAGATTATAGAAGCAGGACAGAAAAAAAGTGTAACATTCGAGGTTGATCAAGAAGCTTCTACACTCTGGTTTCATCCCCATCCGGAAGGAGAAACAGCATCTCAAGTTTATAAGGGTTTAGCAGGTTTGATGTATATTGATGATGACAACTCAAAATCATTAGATTTACCTTCCAAATATGGTGTCGACGACATTCCCTTGATTGTGCAAGATAAATCTTTCAGCTCCACTAATCAAATTAACTATGAAAATGATTTTAACTCTGATGGAACAAAAGGGGAGACGTTGCTTACTAATGGCACTATCAATCCATATATTGAGATAAAAAACCGATGGATGAGGTATAGAATTGTTAATGGATCTAATTCAAGAAACTTCACTTTTACTTTGGATAAAGATGAATCATTCTACCAAATTGCTACAGATGGTGGTTTTCTGAATACTTCTGTTAAACTTAGTAAACTACTTTTAGCCCCCGGGGAAAGGGCAGAAATATTAGTGGATACTCAGAATTATAAAAAAGGTGAGGTAATTCATTTACTAGCAAATAATTTGGTTGCCTTGACAATGAGAATTGAGAATACGATAGAAAACAAAGAGTTTACTCCCTCTGATAGTCTAAATACTATTAGTACTTTAGATGAAAAGAAATTGGAAGATTTAGCAAGACAAAGTATTAATTTAAGAGGAATGTCTCACATGGTAAACATCAACAATAAGCAGTTTGATATGGAAAGAATAGATTTATTTAAAAAACTAGATACTCAAGAGATTTGGGAAGTTAACAATACTAATAGTATGATGGGAGGAATGATTCATCCGTTCCATATCCATGGTGTTCAGTTTCAAATTTTATCTAGAGACGGAAATCAGCCCGCACTAAACGAGCAGGGATGGAAAGATACTGTGCTGGTAAATCCGGATGAAACAGTAGAACTTCTTGTGAAATTCGACCATAAGGGTATTTTCATGTATCATTGTCATATATTAGAACATGAAGAGTATGGCATGATGGGACAAATGGAAATTAAATAGAAAATAATTTAAGAAGGATGATTGTCTATGAAAATTCTTATTGTGGACGATGAAGAAAAAATTTTGGAAATTATTGATGCCTATCTAGTTGCTAATCATTATTCAGTTTATAAAGCAATAAGTGGTGCAATGGCATTGGAAAAGTTCGAGAAAAATAATCCTGATTTAGTTGTGTTAGATTTAATGCTTCCGGATACTGATGGATTGACTGTGTGTAGAAAAATCAGAGAAGTATCAAATGTACCAATTATAATGTTAACAGCTAAGTCTGATGAGGATGATATTCTTACTGGTCTCAAGTTAGGTGCCGATGACTATATGATTAAACCATTTAGTCCCAAAGAATTAGTTGCGAGAATACAAACTGTATTGCGCAGAACTGAGACCTTATCAAATCCTAATAAGCTTTCTTCAAGTAATGGGGAATTGATAGTATATCCTGAAAGTCGCCAAGTTTATCTACATCAAGTGGAATTAAACCTCACAACAACTGAATTTGATATTCTACACGCCCTAATATCCACACCTAATAAAGTCTTTTCTCGTAGTGATTTGATAGAGAAAGTTAAGGGAATAGAATTTGATGGACTAGATAGGAGCATCGATTCTCATATAAAAAACTTAAGACATAAAATTGAGAATGATGCTAAATCACCTATGTATATTTTGACAGTCCATGGTACAGGATATAGATTTGGTGGCCACTAATGAGAAAAAGAACGATAAAAACTCAATTAGTTCTTTCCTTTTTAGCAATCGCAACATTAATAATAGGATCGATTAGTTTAGTCGCATTAAGTTTGACGAACAATCATTTTAGTAAATACGTAGAAGAGCGACAAGAAGATTTGTTGAATCAGTATGTATATACAATTGATTTATTGTGGTTAAATAGTGGAGAAACATGGAACAGCGAGGAACTTGCAGCACTATCTGAGAAAGCATTAGAAAATAATATTTATTTTTCTATAGAAGACGAACAAGGCAACATGGTTTGGGAACTTAAAGGAAAAAATTTGAAGTCAGCACAGGACAAACTGAAAAAAAATGCCTTGAAAGTTTCTGAGAAAAAAAGTGTGAAACTAGACGAAACAATAGAAGCGAAAAAGAAGTTAATTAATGATGGAAACGAGTTTGGAAAAGTAACGTTTTATTATTTCGGACCTTTTGCTTATACAGAGCACGATGCCTTGTTTATCTCCAGTATGAAACAAAGTTTAATGTATGTTGCTATTGCAGCTCTTCTTGTATCATTTATACTTGCTTCGTGGATCTCTGCTAGATTAGGATTACCACTAAAGCATGTAAGCGACTTTACACATAAATTAACCCGTGGGGAATATGCTGATAAAATCCCACAAGAAACTTCAATTATTGAAATTAATTCCTTGATTGATTCCCTAAATGATTTAAGTAATCAGTTGGAGAAACAGCATGGACTTCGAAAAAGATTAACTACTGATATTTCACATGAATTAAGAACTCCATTAGCTACCCTCAAAGGCAATGTGGAAGGAATGATTGACGGAGTCTGGAAAATAACTCCCGAGCGCCTACAATCTTGTTATGATGAAATAGATCGTCTAACTCGTTTAATTGGAAATATAGAAGTAATCAACAAAATTGAAGCAAAGTATGATCATTTAAATAAAACTGAGTTTAGCATATATAAGTTGATCGAATCCGTTATTGAAAATTTCTCCAGCAAATTTGAGTCAAAAAACCTTCATGTTGAAATCCAAGGGGATAACATCAATATATTTGCAGATAAAGATAAAATGAACCAAGTTGTTATCAATCTTTTGAGTAATGCTATTAAATTTACGCAAAAGGATGGAACCATTAAGTTTTCTATAAGTAAAAATAAAGACCATGTTCTTTTAATTGTTGAAGACAACGGCATTGGTATAGAAAAAGATCAGCAACTTCATATTTTTGATAGATTTTATATGGCTGACCCCTCCAGAAGTAGAGCTTTAGGGGGGCAAGGTATCGGATTAGCTATTGTAAAGAGCGTTATTGAAGCGCATAAAGGTAGTATAACTGTAAAAAGTAAATTAGGTCTAGGAACTAAATTTGTTATAAAGTTACCATTTCAATAAAGGAGGAGAGTTATTTGTTTCAAAAACAGATAAAAATTGCTAAACTAGTATGTGAATGTTGGGCAAAAAAAATATTTTTTCAACTGATTTCGATAGATAGTGTCGAAAAAGTTCATTTAGATATCTTATCAAATTCTGTAGTAATCTTTTCTAAGAAGGACTTATCAATAGCTACAATTAAAAAAGAAGTTTTTGGATTACAAATTTATGAGATGACCTAAATGTGATTAATTAAAGGAGGATGAAGACAGTGAAAAAGATGACAAAATTAGTATTTGCAAGTCTTGGAATTATTGTATTTTTAGGAGCGTGTAGCAATCAAAGTGAATCGAATAATTCTAAAAGCACAAACGAGGAATCGACTTCTACAGCGTCTAGTGAAATGAATAGTATGGAGGGAATGAATCACGAAGGTATGGTTCCTTCTTCAATGAAAGATGCTGCAAACCCTAAATTCCCGGTGGGAAGTAATGTTATACTGCTAGGCGATCATATGGAAGGGATGAAAGGTGCAAATGCTCAAGTTGTAGGGGCCTTTGATACTACAATGTATGAAGTAAGCTATGAGCCAAAAACTGGGGGACCAATGGTTAACAATCATCGATGGGTAGTACAAGAAGAGTTAAAAGATACTGAGACTGTAGCAAATGAGGGCGATACTGTTATCTTGAATGCCGATCACATGGATGGGATGATGGGAGCTGAAGCAAAAGTAGATAAATCTATTACAGGAACTGTTTACGTTGTTAATTACACTCCAACCGATGGTCAAGAAGAAGTTAAGAATCATATGTGGGTAACTGAAGATGAGATGGAATATGACGAAAATAATGAGTAATTTTATATACTAAACCAATAAGCTGGTACATGGCCTTCGTATTCTCAACATGAGGAATATGAGCTCTTTGTTAATAAGGACTGATGAGTTGTGCAAAATCAAATCTGGGTCAGAACGAACCTCATTCTGGCTCAGATTTTTGGCTCTTCGACATTTAGTGCTGGTAGAGAGACAACTGAAAATTTAGTCATAACCAGTTAGGCAGAGTGCTTAACTGGTTTTTGTTTTACTTGGAAGATCAAGCCTTGAATGAGATAAATTCTTGCTCGAAAGTTGTGGAAATTTCGATAGCCGTAGGCTACTCGTTTTATCACTTTTATCTTATTATTTGTTCTTTCCAATGAACCATTACTATACCTGGGTTTTAAAGCATATTGAATCCCTAATTTGTATTTATTTAAAAACGTCAGCTTCTTACAAAACCATTGTGGAAGGCATTGATCTAAGCGGTTCTGTTGCAAAGTTTTAAATAAAGAATAAAATCCCTTACGGTATCTATGATTTAAGCTGGGATTCCCAATAATACCTTGATTTCAGTACAGACCGAAAACCCGAAGAGAGTGCCTTCTTTTCGGGTTTTCTTATATAATCCTAGAATGTCTTCCATGCCTTTAATCGTGGTAGAGGCAGTGCGTAAACTTCGATAGAATTTATTGCGTCTCTTTACTGGACGATGGTCTTGTTCAATCAAATTATTCAGGTATTTAATGGTACGATGTTCTGTCCCTTGATAAAAGCCGTATTCTTTTAGTTTCTTAAAGGCACTTGTAATAGAGGGGGCTTTATCTGTGACTACAACCTTCGGTTCATCAAACTGCTTCACTAACCGCTTAAGAAAAGCATAGGCTGCTTGTGTGTCCCGTTTTTTACGTAACCAAATATCCAAGGTTAAACCATCTGCATCGATGGCTCGATACAAATAATGCCATTTTCCTTTAATTTTGATGTACGTTTCATCCATTTTCCATGAATAAAAGGATTTTTTATTTTTCTTTTTCCAAATTTGATAGAGTAGTTTGCCATATTCTTGCACCCAACGATAAATCGTCGTATGAGAAACGTTAATGCCACGATCATATAAGATTTCTTGAACTTCACGATAGCTAAGGTTATAACGAAGATAGTAGCCCACGGCTACAATAATCACATCCTGCTGAAATTGCTTTCCTTTAAAAGGATTCATCGTCATTCCTCCTGCTATCTTTTTCTATTATTCTACCTTATTTGATAGTAGATTTAAAACTTTGCAACAGAACCGCTGATTATTTAGCTTATTAACGATAGACTCAATTGGTTTATTGAAACATACGCTACCTAAAAAATAATTAATCGTCAAATGATTTTTGAATATAGGAACAACAAAAAAAGTTGAAGCTAAAGAAATTGGAGCAGACGTTCAAAAAGACGGAACAGTTACAGTTAAAGGTTTAGACGGAAAAATGAAAGTTTTACCAAAAACAGGTGAAACAGCAAATATTGCATTGTCTGTCCTAGGTTCATTAATGGTATTAGGATCAGGAATCATTTTTAAAAAGAGAATTTAAGTAAATTTAAAAGCATGGTCGCAAGTTTCACTAGCAGCCATGCTTTTATTGAATCATTGTAGGACATTTTAAAGATAAAATTGCCCACTTTAAAATTAAACATGTGCTTAGAATCGTTCTAGGCAACACCAATAACAACAGATAGAATCAGCAACTTGGCTTCATTTTGAAATCATGCTATAATGAATGTGCGAAACGAGATAAGTTCTAATGAATAGCACAAAAGCCCAACCTATTGCGAGTAGGTCGGGCTTTTCTTTGCACTTGTTGCGAATACAAGCGTGTGAGTTAGACAGCAACTTGCTTGCTATCGTCTAATCATCTAACCAATGATCAACTAATGTGATTATTAGACCCACTAAAAGTGGTGCGATAACTAACGAGATAATTTGTTCCATGAATAGCACCCCCTTACGGGGCAAGTTGCCGTTAATTAGTATAGCATACTTAATATTCTAAACAGTTGATAAATTAAGATAAAAGCTAAAATCACTAATCACAAGTGATTTGTGATTAATCACTTGTGATTTACAAGGTGTAACGATATAATTAAATGGAAAACGTGCAAAATATTTACATAAACAGGGGGGAGAAACTTGGAACTAGCATTTAGAGAAAACTTAAAAAAGATGAGAGGTACCAAATCAAAAGAAAAATTCTCCCAAGAATTAGAAATGAGTAGATCAAATTATTCACGAATAGAATCAGGAAAATCAGATCCAACCATAAAAACACTAGAACAAATTGCAAAGTTAACTAACTCAACGCTAGTAGTGGATTTAATCCCAAATGAGCCAACAGAACCAGAATCAGAACAAGTAACATTGGATTTAGAAATGGAAGAAGAAATAATCTCAACTCTCCAAAATCCTCAAAATACCGCTATATCAAGCCATTTCCAGCCTCTACTTTTCCACCCTTGTTATCAATCCCACCAACTCGATGTGGCTTGAGAGGACAGAATGAATGTCATTTGAGTATGTTCGTTCTCGGAAACATATTCACTGCGTTTTTAGCACCATCGGTAGACGGGAACATATCCATTCATGATAAAAAATAACGTGTCTAATTGCATAATCATGATTGAGTAGAGTTGTCAAAAGAATAAACATAACGTATTTCAGTAAGTTTTTTTCCTGTAATTTCAATAATGCATTCATCGTCTTCATTGCATCGCCACTTATTCTTCCGGCTGAATCAATACTACCCCCTGCTCTGAGATGACAATAATGATATCACCTGAAGCTGGTATCCCCTTGTTGGAAGTATATCTTTCAAAAAATTTGACAAAACTTATCATCTAGTACAATTTCCATGCCTAAAACCACAATATTAATATCCCTCGACTACTATAACTTCACCTTCTTCATCAGTTGGGGGTTGAAAATGATCATAATAAGTGGAAGCTGTTTGCTCCGTCAATATGATATCATTTTGATGATTTCCGTTTCTTTTTCGAATACGTTCCATAACAACTTCCTTAGGTGTCTTTATATAATAGATTTTGGGTTCTATGTCGTATTTCTTTAATAATGAAATATATTCATTTCTCATTTCTCTAGACCAAAATGAATAATCGAGAACAATATCAATGTTTTGCATGATAAGTGAAATTAGTTTTTCATCAAGATAGGTTTTAATATCTTCTAAAACCTCCTGAGGTAAAGGATGTTCATTCAAACCTCGTTTGAATGATTCTTCATCATAAGATAGTATTGTCATCCCGGTACTTTCAAATTTTTTTGCTAGTGTTGATTTACCTGCTCCCGCAGGGCCGCACATTAAAATAACTTTACTTTTCGACAAATTATCTACTGTATTTTTCATTGATATAACCTCCTATAACAAACCAAGAAAACATGACACTCTCCTTAAGCATTATTACTATTCACTCTTTTCATGATTTCCTGTACTATTGATGTTTTAGCATTCGCATAGTGCTGGACATGCCTCCATTTATGCATTGGCACTTAATCTCTTATTACTGGAGTTAAATTCATATGATTTTTAATCTGCAAAAAAGTTTATAGCACCGTCGCTTATACCAGAAAATATAACAAACGCCGCATTGTTTTTTGTGCACTTTAATAATCTATTCAACTAAGGAATTAAGCTGGCTGTCAAGAGAGTAATATCGTATCGAATCTCAGGTGGAAATTTTCTGCGGTATCTTTTTTGACTGAAATGACATTAGTGTTTTTTGGGGATTGTGTATGTAAGTATTTTTTAAAATCATTTTAACAAGTTTTGGACAAAAATTCTCATGAAAAAACAGAATTTAAATAGCATGATAAATTAGAGAAGATAGTTTAATGTGCTTATAGGAACACCCCACTTTTACAGTCACAATCAATAACCTTGCTACTTTCTTTCGAAATTGATAAGAGTCTAAAGGATTGACAACGCTTGATAGTGAGCATAAACTTAATGTACGCTAGTTAGTTTACAAGTGCAAACTAAAAAAGTATGATGTGTCGTCTCTGAAATTCTCCCTGATTCAAGTCATAACCAGAGTACATATCGATTATTTTTTGATTCCATATTTTTTCCTTTATGTGCTGAGGATTAAGGGGTACCAATTGTAATTGCGCATTATATGGTCTTTGTTTAGAATCGCTCTCCAAAAAGCCAATTTTTTTGCATAGAATTTTAGATGTGGTACCATTAATTAGAATTATTATAAATAAGAAGTAGGTATCATTGTTTCAGTACAAAGACTAGGAGGAATGGAAGATGGAAATAGACTACAAGGATCATGGGAAGAAGCCGTATATCATTAATATTGAAGACGCCACCACAGGAAATGATAATTACCGGACGACCATTTGGACAGGCAGTAAACTGCAAGTCACCGTAATGTCCATTCAACCGGGCGATGACATCGGTTTGGAAGTGCACGAAGGCATTGACCAATTTATCCGTATTGAAGAAGGAGAAGGCGTGTGTAAAATGGGGCCTTCTAAAGATAACTTACATGTTCAACAAAAAGTGATGGATGATGACGCCGTATTTGTTCCGGCGGACATGTGGCACAACATCGAAAACACCGGTGATAAGCCGCTCAGACTGTATACCATTTATGCTGGTCCAGATCACCTTGAAGGAACGGTTCACCCTACTCATGAAGACGCCAAAAACGATCCAAACGAACACTGAGGTACACTAGGATGAAACAAAAGCCCTGCACCCGTATGGATGGTCCACTGGTGCAGGGCTTTTTTATAAAGGAGAGAAGTGGTATGAGTGATTCATTGTTTCAATTAGAGAAGGTTGGTTTTCAGGCAAACGGAAACCAAATCCTTCAAGATATCTCTTTTACAGTAAACAAAGGGGAAGTGATTGTTTTTTCTGGTCCTTCTGGAAGTGGAAAAAGTACCCTTTTGAAATTAATTGGTACGCTGCTTTCCCCAACTTCCGGAAAAATTTATTATCGAGGTACGGATCTGCAAAAAATCGATCCTGTGGAGTATAGAAAAGAAGTCTCTTATTTCTTTCAAAACGCTTCTCTATTCGATGAGACAGTTCAAGAGAACTTGTCTTTTCCTGCCCGCATAAGAGAAGAAGGATTTGATCGGGAACGTGCAAAAAAATTGTTAGAACGAGTTCAAATACCTGAAACTTACTTATCGAAAGAGGTCAAGGAACTATCAGGAGGGGAAAAACAACGGGTTGCATTGGTCCGAAATTTGATGTATCAACCGAAAGTGTTGCTCCTGGATGAAGTTACCAGTTCATTGGACCAAGAAAACAGAGCGATTGTCCTTGATTTAGTCCGAGACATGATGAAAGACCAACAAACTACGGTGTTGGCCGTCACTCACAACCAGGAAGAAATCGACCAAGCTTCTCGTCTGATTACTATCAAAGGTGGAAAAATGGAGGAATCGAAATGACAAACAATTTGGAAATCAGTAATCTTTCTTTGCTTTTATCCTCTGTCCTCTTGATAGTTGCCTTGTTGATTGATTACAAAGAGAAATTGGGATTAGGAAACGACATTTTTATTGCGGGAATTCGCGCTGTCGTTCAATTATTCCTTATTGGATATGTATTGAGCTACGTATTACGAGTGGATAACAACTTTCTCACTTTAGCGATGGTTTTGTTCATTGTGTTCAACGCTTCTTATAACGCCCATACACGCAGTGAGGGGATCAACCGCTCTTTTAAAATTTCAACGACGGCTATTGGAGTAGGAACAGCCTTGTCCTTACTCATTCTTGTTTTTTCAGGAGTCATTGACTGGTCCCCTTCCCAAATCGTTCCAATTACAGGCATGATTGCCAGCAACGCCATGACTGCGATTGGAGTGACCTATCGGTCTTTGAATTCAAAATTTACGGACCAACGCCAACAGGTATTGGAAAAATTGGCATTGGGAGCCAATAAAAAACAAGCGTCCATGAGTATTGTAAGAGAAAGCGTCAAAACGGGCATGGCTCCTTCAATTGACCAAACAAAAACGGTTGGACTTGTCAGCCTACCAGGTATGATGTCAGGGTTGGTTTTTGCGGGAATTGATCCTGTTCAAGCGATTCGTTACCAAATTGTTGTGATGTTTATGTTGATTTCAGTTACTGCGATTTCTTCGTTTATTGCTAGTTATATGGCTTACCGTGAGTTTTATAACAATCGCAGTCAATTAATTATATGATTTGGGATGATACACTACTCTTAAAACCAGTGGTTACAATTTTATGTAGTTAAAAGAAGACCTCACGAGAATAATTGCAAAAGAACTTCATTTTTTAAGGAAGAAGGATATTTTTGTCATCGAATCTTTGGAACGACTAGGGCGAAACTATGATGAAATTTTTTATATAGTGCAGCAACTGGATTAAAAGGATATCGGACTGATTGTTTTGAACATGCCTATCCTCAACCAATGAGAACTTTCGACGAACGGTTCTGTTGCAAAGTTTTAAATAAAGAATAAAATCCCTTACGGTATCTATGATTTAAGCTGGGATTCCCAATAATATCTTGATTTCAGTACAGACCGAAAACCCGAAGAGAGTGCCTTCTTTTCGGGTTTTCTTATATAATCCTCGGATGGCTTCCATGCCTTTAATCGTGGTAGAGGCAGTGCGTAAACTTCGATAGAATTTATTGCGTCTCTTTACTGGACGATGGTCTTGTTCAATCAAATTATTCAGGTATTTAATGGTACGATGTTCTGTCCCTTGATAAAAGCCGTATTCTTTTAGTTTCTTAAAGGCACTTGTAATAGAGGGGGCTTTATCTGTGACTACAACCTTCGGTTCATCAAACTGCTTCACTAACCGCTTAAGAAAAGCATAGGCTGCTTGTGTGTCCCGTTTTTTACGTAACCAAATATCCAAGGTTAAACCATCTGCATCGATGGCTCGATACAAATAATGCCATTTTCCTTTAATTTTGATGTACGTTTCATCCATTTTCCATGAATAAAAGGATTTTTTATTTTTCTTTTTCCAAATTTGATAGAGTAGTTTGCCATATTCTTGCACCCAACGATAAATCGTCGTATGAGAAACGTTAATGCCACGATCATATAAGATTTCTTGAACTTCACGATAGCTAAGGTTATAACGAAGATAGTAGCCCACGGCTACAATAATCACATCCTGCTGAAATTGCTTGCCTTTAAAATGATCTATCTTGATTCCTCCAAGCTATCTTTTCCATTCATTTTACCTTAAAATCAGTTTATCAGAAAACTTTGCAACAGAACCCTTTAAAGTATTATGAATATTCAAAACAACAGAGGGAGAACAGGAGTGAACACATGGGTGATTTATTAAAAAAAAAGAATTGATGCAATTATTAGAAATTTACCAAAAAATGGGAGAAGAATATCAAAAATTATTTAAAAAAGTGGAAATAAAACTTTATGAACTAACTAAGGAAGCATACATTTCCTAGACTTCGATCCGCCACAAAGCTTATGGCTGCGATTGCTATTCTACCCTGTTCAAATAATGGAAAAGCGATTTGAAATTCAAAAAAAATTTGTTATAATAGTCACATGAGAATCAATGAAGCATATTAAAACTAAATAATGAAAGCTTTGGAATATAACAGATTTTGTTTGTTGGTTATATTCATTGTGATCTGAACAGGCGGTGGACATATAAAAGGTCCATGCAGCCGGGCTGCAATTTTTGCGGCAGCAGAGTATGTAAATAATAAGGGCATACCTGTGGGACAGTTAATTCTGTTCTATAGGTGTGCCCTTTTTTATATATATATTTCTAAATAAAGGGGAGTGAAAAGATGAGATGAAATGGATTTGTAATAATTGGTAAGCAAAAAAACAAAAAATAAGAAAGAGGTTTTAGAAATGGTTGAGTATCTAACAAAAAGTAGGCAAGGACAATTTTTAGTTGTCGGTGTTTTATTTACAATCTTAGGGTTTATCTTTATCCCACTAAATGATGCATACAGTTCCATACTATTTTATATTTCAATTTTCTTTTTAGGCTTCTATGCGGCAAAACATGCTGTTGTTGAAACGATTAAAGATCGCTCACCAAATGTCGACCTATTAATGGTTTTGGCAGCAGTTGGTGCAGTAATCATTGATTTTGAGTCTGAAGGAGCGGCGTTGCTATTGATTTTTGCTGCTGCAGAAGTTTTGGAAGATTATGCAACGAACAAATCCACCAGCGCGATTTCAGAATTAATGGCGCAAGTACCCGACACAGCCCAAGTGCTAAAAGAAAATGGGGATGTAGTGGTTACCCCTACGAAAGAGTTAGTTATTGGGGACATTGTCGTGGTATCGAAAGGTGGTCAAATCCCTATTGATGGCTTGATCGACCGAAATGCAATCGTGAATGAAGCGGCTTTAACGGGTGAGTCTGTCCCAGTAGAAAAAGAGTTAAAGGAGGAAGTTTTTGCCGGAACGATTAATGAAGGAAATGTTTTTCATATAGAAGTAAACAAGACACTGAATCAAACCATGTTTTCCAATATTATCCGGATGGTTGAAGAAGCACAAAACAAACCTTCTCGAATCGCAAAGTTTATAGACCGTATTGAAAGTAAGTACGTGATTGGCGTTTTAATTATCATACCTATTTTCATCTTCTTTCTATATTATTTCCTAAGCCTACCATTAGAAGAAGCATTTTATCGTGGAATGGTACTTTTAACAGTGGCTAGTCCATGTGCATTGATGGCATCAGCTACACCGGCTACGTTAAGCGCGATAAGTAATGGAGCCAAAAACGGTATCTTATTTAAAGGTGGAGCCGCAATGGAAGCGTTAAGTACAATGAATATTTTGTATACAGATAAGACCGGAACATTGACGTATGGCGACTTCCAAGTGGTCGATTATCATTTGGACCAAGAGCTGTTAAAAGAAGTCATTTATATGGAGCAACAATCCAGTCACCCAATCGGAAGAGCAATTGTTTCTGCCTTTAAAGAGATTAACTTAGCACAAGTGAATCAAGCGGAATCGATTGAAGAAATTGCTGGTTCGGGAATTAAAAAAGGGGCAATCCTAGTTGGAAAACCGGATGCATTTAAGCAATATGATAAATTTGATCAGTTTGAAAAGCTACTGGAAAAAGGCGATACGACCATATTTGTAGCGAAGGGAAATGAAGTCGTCGGTTACTTCTCACTCCGGGATCGAATTCGTCCGCAGTCAGCGAGTACGGTTGCGGATTTCCAAAAAGAGGGCATCAAGGTTTATCTTTTAACGGGAGATAACGAAAAGGTTGCGGCACAGGTTGCAAAGGAAGTAAAGGTAGATGACTATATTTCTTCCATGTTACCGGAAGATAAAATAGATTTTGTCTTAAAAAGCCAAGGAAAAGAAGAAGTTGTTGGGATGATTGGCGATGGGATCAATGATGCGCCCGCGCTAGCGAATGCAGATATCGGAATTGCGATGGGAAGTGGCTCGTCAGTCGCAATGGAATCCTCTGATGTCGTTGTAGTGAAGAATGATTTGTCTAAATTGTTTTATAGCTATCAGCTAAGCAAGAAATTAAATAAAATCATTATTCAAAATGTCATTTTCTCCATCGCTGTTATTGTCAGCTTGATTACTTTAAATATGTTCGGCGTTCTGGGACTTCCTTTAGCAGTACTATTCCATGAGGGCTCCACAATCCTCGTCATCTTAAACGGCTTGCGGTTGTTAGGGTCCGAAAAAACAAAAGCGGAATTAAGTGGTGCTTATTAGACTGCATCATGATATTAGCTGAAAGGGTGAGCGAATATCTACAGCTTTTTAAATTTGTATCTGTAGGGAATGAAGCTTACCCTTGGCGAAAGCCTAAATCGTCAAAAAAGCTGATAATTTCTGAACAGAAATTATCAGCTTTATCTATTTTAAATACATGCTAAAAATCGTTTATTCAAACTTGATTGTCATCAATTATTAAAAACAATAAAGGAGCTATCATAGAGTTATACGAAAGAGTAAAACAAAAAAGACCGCGCAGTGAAAAACTATTTTCGAAGGAAAACCACTTCTTGATGAGGATCAATTCTTAATCTGATTCAATCCAGTAGACTTACATTACAAACAACAAACAGGAGGAAAAAATCATGCAAAGGTGTATTTTAGGAAAGAAAAATCAAATCACCGTCATCAGTGGCATATTAATCGTAATAATTTCCTTCGTTATCGATGGCCTCGATTTGGATGGCAACGGACTTATTTTTTAATCTAGCCACTTGAAGCACCTCGCCAATCTCTTGTTCGGACATTTGGGGCTTTGGGGAATTGATGTGAGCCAATCCTTTTTGAATTTTTTCCTGTTCAGCTGTGTGTTCAGATAAGAAAAAGCCCGCCCATTTTTTCATACCCCGGTCTTGATATTCGTCATTCAAATATTTCATGGATAATCACTCCTTTAGAACCATTATAAGAACAAGTGTTCGTTTTGTGAAGGGGGACAAGGAGTAAATGTCCTGATTTTTTTTATCAGCGACTTTCATTTACTGATGAAAAGAGAGAATAATAACAAAAGCAGGGAAAAGAAAAACTCCTATAATCGCAATCGTTTTTCCTTAAAAGACAAGAGTATGGAGTGCTTTTTTCAAAAGCATATCTATTGAAACCATTTTTTCGTTTTGTGTCGCCATACGCCCTGAACGGTTCTGTTGCAAAGTTTTAAATAAAGAATAAAATCCCTTACGGTATCTATGATTTAAGCTGGGATTCCCAATAATACCTTGATTTCAGTACAGACCGAAAACCCGAAGAGAGTGCCTTCTTTTCGGGTTTTCTTATATAATCCTAGAATGTCTTCCATGCCTTTAATCGTGGTAGAGGCAGTGCGTAAACTTCGATAGAATTTATTGCGTCTCTTTACTGGACGATGGTCTTGTTCAATCAAATTATTCAGGTATTTAATGGTACGATGTTCTGTCCCTTGATAAAAGCCGTATTCTTTTAGTTTCTTAAAGGCACTTGTAATAGAGGGGGCTTTATCTGTGACTACAACCTTCGGTTCATCAAACTGCTTCACTAACCGCTTAAGAAAAGCATAGGCTGCTTGTGTGTCCCGTTTTTTACGTAACCAAATATCCAAGGTTAAACCATCTGCATCGATGGCTCGATACAAATAATGCCATTTTCCTTTAATTTTGATATACGTTTCATCCATTTTCCATGAATAAAAGGATTTTTTATTTTTCTTTTTCCAAATTTGATAGAGTAGTTTGCCATATTCTTGCACCCAACGATAAATCGTCGTATGAGAAACGTTAATGCCACGATCATATAAGATTTCTTGAACTTCACGATAGCTAAGGTTATAACGAAGATAGTAGCCCACGGCTACAATAATCACATCCTGCTGAAATTGCTTGCCTTTAAAATGATCTATCTTGATTCCTCCAAGCTATCTTTTCCATTCATTTTACCTTAAAATCAGTTTATCAGAAAACTTTGCAACAGAACCAATTGAACTCACATAAAAAACATCTAAACCAAAATATCTACAAGCTTGGAAAGGATAATAGGTTGTTATTAAAAATAATTTTTATTCCTGAATAATTCATAGCTTTAATTCTTTGACAAATCATATTCTTATAAATTAGACAAGAGAAAATAAATATTCCATATCTACTTTATTGGATCCATAACATGACTAAATTCTGAATACTTTTTAAAGCTTATCATTTGGTAAAACTGAATATAAGTTAATGATATAGACTGAAAATTTTGAATTTTCAGAATAGAATAACTTAAAAGTACTGACAAAATTTTTTAAAGGGACAATATTAATGTTCTGAGATAATCAAATCTTACCGAAAATATCAAAACCCTAATGTGACACAATCAGATTATGTCACATTCGTTAAAATCGCTCCATCCTTAGAGGCTCTAAGAGGAAATCACTTTTCTTTTAGGGCCTTGTCATTTTAATATTTAAATGGCGCATAGTTTGCTTCATAACTAGCGTTCAAAAAAACTAAAAATGTATCATAAAAAGAAGGCACGCTTATAAACATGCCTTCTTTTATTTGTTGTGTTATTTAACTTTCATCAATCGTAATCCGTTTAATGTTACTAAAAGCGTTGCTCCCATATCTGCTACAATAGCAATCCATAGTGTTAGCCAACCTGGTATGACTAGTAGTAGAGCTAATAGTTTTATACCTAATGAGAAGGTGATATTTTGCTTAATTACTTTTAGAGTTTGGCGGCTAAGTCTAACAATGAATGGTAATTTTTGTAAATCGTCGCCCATTAGAGCAACATCAGCAGTTTCGAGAGCCGTATCTGTTCCTGCACCGCCCATTGCAATACCAACCGTCGATGCAGCTAATGCTGGTGCATCATTAATGCCGTCGCCCACCATTGCTACTTTATTATAAGTTGTCCGCAACGCTTTAATCGAATCTAATTTTTCTTGAGGCATTAGATCTCCTTTTATTTCAGTCACACCTAATTGCTTACCAATAGATTCAGCGGTTTTAGTATTATCACCAGTAAGCATAATAGTGTGTTCAATTGACAACTTGTGGAGTTCAGAAATAACGGCAGCACTTGAATCTCTTACTTCATCCGCGACAGCAATTACTCCTAAAATTTGTTCGTCAGTACCGAAATACATGGCGGTTTTCCCTTGTTCTTGAAATTGTCTGTATTGTACTTTGACCGCTGTTTCTTCGATTACTGATGCAGAAAACAGTTTAGGGCTTCCAATATAGTAACGTATGTTTTGATGTATACCTGTAAGTCCTTTACCTGTGATAGATTGGAAATCCTCGATTTGTATTGACTTGTAATCCACATTAGTTTTATCCGCTTCGTTTAATATAGCAGAAGCTAATGGGTGTTGAGAAAGAGATTCCAACGATGAAATAATCGATAGATAATTTATATCAGTTTCAGAACTGGTTGCAATGAAATCCGTTACGACAGGCTTTCCTTTTGTTAAGGTTCCAGTCTTATCGAAAGCAATTGCTCTCAAATGACCAATTTCTTCCAGATAGACTCCGCCTTTTACTAAAACACCATTTTTTGCTGCATTACCAATAGCCGAAACAATTGAAACAGGTGTTGAGATCACTAATGAACAAGGACATCCGACAACTAAAATGGATAACCCTTGGTAAAGCCATTTATTCCAGTCACCACCAAAGAATAGCGGAGGAACAACCACTATCAAAAGGGCCATAATAATTATGAATGGCGTATAGTATTTTGCAAATTTATCTACAAAGGCTTGTGCAGGAGCTCGTTCTCCTTGCGCTTCTTCAACTAAGTGAATGATTTTGGCAATCGTTGTATCCGTTACTTTTTTTGTTACTTTGACTTCAAGAACACCTTCTTCATTTAGTGTTCCTGCAAACACTTCATCATCTAACTGTTTTTCAACAGGAACCGATTCTCCTGTTATTGCTGCTTGATTTACTGAAGAATGACCGTTGATAACAAGCCCATCCATGGCTATTTTTTGTCCGGGTTTAATGATCATAATATCGTCGATATCGATTTTATCGACACTGACTAATTGCTCTACATTGTTTCTCCTGATAAGAGCTTCTTTGGGAGCTATATCCATAAGAGAACGAATCGACTGTCTTGCTTTATCCATTGAAAATCGTTCCAAAGCTTCGCTAATAGCAAATAGTATTACTACAATAGAACCTTCGGCCCATTCTCCAATAAATGCGGCCCCAATAATTGCAATAGTCATTAAAGATTCCATGGAGAAGTCCAATTTGATCAAATCAGAGAACCCTTCTTTAAATAAATCAAATCCACCAATTATTATTGCCAATATATAAAGAGCTTTCGTTAATAAATGATCTTCGCCCAATGATAGTTGGGAAATCACAGCAACAAGTATAAAACCAAGAGAGATGATTAAAGCGATATTCCGTTTAATAAAAGACTCTTTTGATCTAACTTGTTCATCATTTTCTTGATCATCACGAATGATAAGATTTTCGAAGGCTCCCGCTTCTTCGAGTTCTTCAATTGTTGTTTGGCCTTCTACTGAAATCTTACTTGCACCAAAGTTTACTGTTGCACTCGTAACTCCTGGCAACTGTTTTACATTTTTTTCAAATTTACCTGCACAATTTGTACAGCTTAATCCTTCTATTCGATAGGTTTTTTCGGTCATTTTCTCACTCATGCTAGCACCTCTTCTTTAAAATTTACGCCAAGCTCCATAAGATTTAAGATTTTGATATTTTTAATAAAATAGTAGACTAACTTACCATCCTTGTGACTATCAACTATTCCCAATTTTTTTAAGGAGTTCAGATGGTGTGAAGTTGTTGCGACCGAAGCATCAATGATATTAGCAATATCACAAACACATAGCTCATCTTCATGAACTAAAGCATGTACAATTTTAAGTCGATTTTCATCTGACAATATTTTAAAGAAACCACTTACTGACGGAGTATCAAAGTTTGCTAGTTTAGATTTAGCACGATTAACTTTGTCTTCATGAATACAAGTTATTTCACAAATTTCATTATTCATACGATCATCCCTTTACATTCAAATGTTTGTTTGAATGTATTGTATCAGAACATCCATCTATATTCAAGTGAATGTTTGAATGTTCATAAAATGACATATTTCTGGACACTCTTTTAGATAGCATAATTGATAGGTATCACTTTATTTTTGTGTTCATAAACTCGAAAATAAATCATTGTTCAATATAAATTTAAATTTATGAGTATTAGGACAAACATTGACTGTGGTCAGAAACTTAAGAGTTTCGGACCCTGATTTTTTTCTTGTTTCTTAGCTTATTCGGCAGCTCAACTAATTAGGTTCAGTAAGTTATTTATTTAAACTACAACAACAAAAATTAAGTTGAGTAAAAAAAGTTGAATCACCGAACTTAAGATTGGTTCTTCCTCGGTGTCATAGTTTAGGACAAAGCTTTTCTGACAGAGATTACCAAATATAAATTAGTGCAGTTTATACAAATTTCAAGCAACCTATAACAATAAATATCCCCCAAAATATGTAGTAATTAAGTTTTGATTAATGCGAAAAGTAATAATGAGAAGTGGTATAATGAGAATATGTAATTTGTATTTTAGTATCACTCTGTTTTTTTAAAATAAATAATTGTTTAAAAATAATAATTAATTAATGGAGAAAAAGTATGTGGAAAGATAGTGAAACAAATATTGATTATTTAAATATTGATCATCTAGTTAATCTTCTGAAAGACATTATCAGCGATAACGATTTATCACCAGCATCCGTTGGAGTTTATGGCGACTGGGGATCAGGAAAATCAAGTTTGATTGAACTGTCTCTAGATAGTTTTAAAGAGGAAAAGAATATTCTTACTGTTAAATTTAACGGATGGCTTTTTGAAGGCTATGACGATGCTAAAAGTGTTCTATTATCAACGATATTAGATGAAATTAAAAATAACCGCACTATAAGTGCAACAGCGCAAACAACTTTGCGAGGTCTTTACAAGAGTGTGGACAAAATCAAAATAGCGAAAGGAGCAATTAAATTTGGTGCGGATTATTTCCTTACTGGTGGGGTTTTGACGGCAGCTAAAGAGGGAATAAAAGGGATCAAGTCTTTAATCTCCGAAGAAGAAACAGTTCCAACAGATCAACTAAAAAAAGTTGTCCAAAATGTACAGGACGAATTGAATATGACAGAAATTCGTGAAGACATATCATCGTTTAGGTCAGAGTTTTGTTCATTGTTAAAACAAACCAATACAGAAAAATTAGTAGTTTATATTGACGAACTTGATAGATGCAATCCTGAAACTATTTTGGAAACATTAGAGGCAATCCGATTATTTCTTTTTACAGAGAATACTTACTTTATTATTGGCGCGGATGAGAGACATATTCAGTATTCTGTTCAAAGAAAATTTGCGGATATCGAGGGTAATCAAATGAATATTGGTAAGGAATATCTTGAAAAGATTATTCAGTATCCTGTGAATATTCATAGAATGAAGTCTGCAGAAGTAGAGTTTTATATCTTTTGTTTATTAACAGAAAAGTGGAAGAATGAAAACTATGCTTTTTCTGACATACTGAACTACTTGATAGAGAAAAGAAAAACAAATATTTTAGAGTTTGATTTATTTAATTCGGTATCAAGTAATTCAAATTTTAATAACGATGAGATTAAAGATAATTTACAATTAGCCAAAAATTTATCACCAATTTTATCAAGAGGAATGAATGGCAATCCAAGACAATGCAAGCGCTTTTTAAATACGATGGAGTCAAGAATAATCATGGCGAAGTACAATAGTATAATTTTAAATAAATTAGTATTGGCTAAGTTGATGTTACTGGAATATTTTAGACAAGATGTTTTCGAGCTATTGCTTAATTCTGTTACGAATGGAGATGAAACTTCTCAAGAAAATTTGAAGCAATTTTATATTTTGGAAAAAGGCAATGAAGGCACAATCATAAATCCAGTGCTTAAAGCTTTTGGAGAAACGGCATGGGGAAAATCCTGGCTTAAATTGTCTCCTGAGTTTCATGAAGAAGATTTATCGCCTTATTTTTATTTTTCAAGAGATAAGATACAAGGAGTGGAAGAATTAGCAACATTTAGCTTTAGTCCTGGGGCTAAAAATATTTATTCGCTGCTTGTTGATCATACACATGGATATAAAGAAAGGGTAGAAAGTCTGATCCATAATATTCAACCTACTGAATTGGACGAGATTATAACAGCAATTTTTACTGAAAAAATTAACAAGGTGGATAAAATCCAAGTAGATGATTTTACTTCATATATGTATTTTGGAAGTTTAACGTCAAATTTAACTAAACTATTAGTAGCTTACACGAAAATGGTTCCTTTTGATAGTTTAACAGTAGGAATGGCACCATATATTATAGAAACCGAAAATAAAATCCAGGATGATGACTTCACAATGTTAATAGACGATTGGATTGAAAAAAATACTTCAGTAAGTCGTGCTTTACAAGCAGAAAGGGGGAAATAATATGGGGACTTCATCATCATACAAAGGTCCAAACGGGAGAAATCCGTTACTCCCAGATGATTTTGGAAAAAGTTGGGCAGATCTTAAATCAGAAATGAGTCAGTTTATAACCGGAAGTAGAAAAAATAGCTCAGAACGAATTTTAGGAAAATATGTTAGAGCAAATGGTGGTAGTCAAGCATTAACTCAGCGAGCACAATCCGCAGTCAGTTCATTGGGAGGCTTTATTGGATTCCTGAATAACGTCCAAGAAGTTGGATTTGCAAATTCATTTGAACAATTGAAGATTGACTATGACGCGAAAAATCCGATTATTGCTTTTAGTCAACTAGCGAATAAATTAGGAGCATCTGGAGAGTTCAAAGAGGATGTAGTGGCTAGAGATGCGCTGCTTAGGGCATCATCTGAGCTATATGAATTAATGGATGACCTAAAGGTACCGTTTGATACTCCTTTGCCACAGTTACCGGATTATTTTTTGCTGGAAGGTGTAAAGATTTATTGCGCAGAATTAATCATAGCAATGGTTTTTAAAGATTTAGGTTTTAGTTTAGAGAAATATGGAGGTGACGCCGAAAGGGTCATTGAGCGCGAAAATGAAATGAGAGATTATGTGAAGTCTTCCGTGGATGTTGCAGTTAATAATGAAGGAATTAATGGTAATCCGGAAAAGATTGCTACTGCAATTATAAAAAATTGTTTTGAAATTTTTGTGGAGGAACGATGATGAAACAATTAGTTGGGAAAGCAAATTTTAATAATGAATTATTTGAAATTGACTTAGAGGATAACAAAATACAAAAGAATAATTTTTGGGATAGATTTTTGAAAAATGAATTATTTAGTTATCCATCTACAGAAGCAATTGATTTAATGTATCTTTCAGAATTCGTCTATTTTTGTGACAGAAATTTTATGCGTGAATTAAATGATGATGGATGGAAAAGAGATATATCATTGAGTATTCCTGTATTAAATATAAAAAAATTTGAAGATAAAAAAGACATAATACAAGATTTATTAAATTTCTTGAGTGGAGATACGTGGAATTTAAGTTTCTTTAAAAGAAAAGAAACTGATAATGAGAAACGTTATCGGAGTAAATGTGCCGATAGAGACCAAAATTATATTTCTAATGTCTGCATGTTCTCAGGTGGACTTGATTCATTCATAGGAGCAATTGATTTGCTTGAAAAAGAAGAAAAGCAAATTTTTGTAAGCCACTATGGGGGAAGTAAAGGTACGTTAAAATATCAGGATCTATTAAGAGAACAATTAATGGGTAAGTATCCTTCTTTAAATGAAAATGATTTTTTTCAATTCTATATAGCTCCTCAAATACAACACAAGGATAGAAATGAAGATACAACACGTAGCCGCTCGCTCTTGTTTTTTTCACATGCAATATCTATAGCAACGTCAGTGGGTGCTAACAAACTTATCATTCCAGAAAATGGATTTATTTCCTTGAACGTTCCTTTAACACCTGCAAGAATAGGAAGTAGTAGTACAAGAACCACTCACCCATATTACTTTCTGTTGTTTGAAAATTTACTTGAAGGTCTGGGAATTAATATTGAAATTTACAATCCTTTCAAGTATTTAACTAAGGGCCAAATGATAAAGAACTGTAAAAATCGAAATTTTTTAGAAAAAAATATTGTAAATACTATGTCATGTTCCAAACCTGATCATGCAAGATGGAATGGTTACAACGAACCAATTCATTGTGGATACTGTATTCCATGTACAATAAGGAGAGCATCAATTTTAGAAGGTAAATTTATAGATAAAACAGAATATTTTGTAACTGACTATTCAACTAACGAATCAAAATCGAACTTAAACGCATTCAGATTAGCTATCGCAAATAATATGGAGAAGGACCCATTATTTACAATTCAAAGTAATGGACCAATACTAAATAACTTTGAGGAATACGGAAAAATTTACCTCAATGGCCTTATTGAACTTAAGAATTTTTTGGAGAGACTTAAATTATGATTTTACATGATACACATTTACATTTAGATCTAATGAAAAACCGTAAAAAAATTGTTGAAGAAATTACCAAAAAAAATGTTTACTCTATAGCTGTCACCAATTTACCCACAGTTTTTAATCGAGATAAACAGATAATTCCAGAAACAAAATATTTAAAACACGCACTAGGATATCATCCGGAATTAATTTCTGATTATCCAGATTTACTATCAGTATTCAAGAAAGAACTAAAGAATACGCGATACATTGGAGAAATTGGTCTTGATGCTTCACAACGGAATAGACAGTCACTTGAAAAACAAAAGGCCATTTTTTCATCAATAGTATCAAGCTGTCACGAAGTGGGTGGGAAAATATTGACTGTTCATTCTAGGAAAGCAGAAAAAGAAGTTTTTAGTATATTGGGTGATAAATTTAACGGCCAAGTTATTTTGCATTGGTATATGGGAACTATGAAAAATCTCGAAATTGCAATTGATAGAGGTTATTGGTTTTCTATAAATCCCCAAATGATATCAAGTAAGAATGGACGAATGATAATTGATAAAATCCCCATTGAAAGATTCTTAATAGAGACTGATTCGCCATTTGGTATAAATGAGCAAGAATTAGATTATATTTCCATTTTCAGAAACATCATTACAGCAATTTCAGAAATTAAAAGCGAAAATACTCTATTTATAGAGGAGCAATTAGATAGAAACTTTAGAAAGCTAATTAACTCATAATATAATATTATCTAGCTATATCTAGACTGATGATTTTTTTAGTATCAACGAAAGAGACACAAGCAGGTTGTGTCACTTTCGTTAAAATCGATCCATCCTTAGAGGCTCTAAGAGGAAATCACTTTTCTTTTAGGGCCTTTTTTCTATAGCTTGTTTAAATGTGACTTATTATCTGTTATAATCATATTAAGTAACATTTGAAAGGCGGCTAAAAATGAAGAGCGTAGAACCGATTCGCGACAAAAAAAAGATCGATGCCATGAAAGCAATTTTGGCTTCCGGCAAATATGGGCAACGAAATTTGGTGCTTTTTTCGATCGGGATCAATACAGCGTATCGAATTTCCGATTTAAGACAGTTGAAATTAAGTGATGTGTTAGAAATTTCCCGTGGACGGGTGATTGTCAAAGAACGTCTGGCCATGAAGGAACAAAAAACAGCTAAACACAATTCGGTTTTCATTTCGAACAAATTACGAAAAGTGATTCTTGAGTATGTTCAATCGGATTTTCCTGACCAGCTGCAAGTACAGGACTTCAGTAATTATTTGTTTCCAAGTCGAAAAGGAGCAGATACGCCTTTGACCCGACAAAGCCTTTGGCGGATCATTCATGAAGCAGGAACGGCGGTTGGGTTGAAAGAAATTGGTCCCCATTCGATGCGCAAGACCTTCGGCTATTTTTTGTACAAGCAAGGGACCAAAACAGAGATTATTCAGTCGCTGCTAAACCATTCTTCACAACGGGAGACCTTACGCTATATTGGAATCACCCAGGAAGACAAAGATACTGCAGTAAAGAGTTTGGATCTATGACAGAATAATGCCCTATATAATAGAAGGAAAAATTCAAAAGGTGAGAAAATGAACGAAGAAAAGCGTCCGAAATTTCCTGATAAATACCACTTATCTCGCAAAGAGTCTGTGTATTTATTGAAGAAAAACATTGTGGAACTGGTGTATAATGCGGGAAAATTTGAAGGGTTAAATACAACGTTATTACAAACAGAAGAGATTATCAAGTATAATCGAGCTAATAATGTGGCTGTAGATGATGTCCTGACCGTCGTTAACTTAAAAAGAGGCTTTGAAATGCTTTTAAACGACTTACAGGAGCCCCTAATAGAGACAAGTAAGCGGATTAATCGGATCGTTGCAGCGGAAGATACCCTTTTTCCTGGTGAAATAAGAACCGGCGGAGTTGAAGTATCGACTATTCAAGGAAGATATGTGCCACCAGTGTTAACTGAAGATGAGGTAAAGAATCAATATGACGAAATAATGAATCAAGAGATATCAGAGACAGAAAAGGCATTGCGACTGTTTCTATTCATTTCGAAAAATCAAATATTTTGGGACGGTAATAAGCGGACAGCATTGTTGAGTGCCAACAAAATTATGTTTGGCCAAGGATTAGGCTTATTATCAATACCAAGTAATTTATTTGGTCAATTTAATAAACTTTTATCAGTGTATTACAATAGTGAAGATTTAAATGAAAAAAAAGAACTTTTATCTTTTCTATATGAAAACTGTATATTTGGTATAAACTATTAAATTCAAATGGCATCGAGGAGGAAATAACTTGACGAAAATAAATTGTATTAAAATTAAAGGTTTCCGAAGTTTTGAAGATGCTACAATCACTGTAGCAAAAAAATCTTTAATAATAGGGGCGAATGATGTAGGAAAAACTAATCTAATTTACGCTCTACGACTTCTTTTCGATAAAAAGATTAGTGAGAGCGATCTAGAACTGTTTGATAGTGATTACTGTATCCATTCTTCATCTAATCAAATTTCTATTGAAGTACACTTTGAAAATGTCATAGAAGATTGTTTAGTCTCAACTTTTAAAGGATTAATAAAAGAAGATAAGATGATTATTAGATTCTATAAGGAAAAGGGAAAACCATATATAATTTATTGTGGGTTTAACGATGAGACTATGACAGCTTTTGAAAACAGATTTTACATAAGACATTTATTTATGGAGTGTGTCGATACTAATCGTGACTTAAATAAGTTTATTAAAAAAGAAAAAAGTACTCTTTTAGTTAACGCAAAAAAATCGAGAGAAGAAGAACAAATTCAAAAAGATGATGCTCTTGAAAAAAGATTGCAAAAAAGGTTAACTCGAATAAATAATTCAATTGAAAAATTAAGTTATATTGAAAAAGCTTTAGACGTTGTAAATGATGAACTTAAAGAGATGTCCATTCATCATAGTAAAGGTAATTTAGAGTTTACAGTTCCTGAAACTGACATGTCTAAAGTCTTATCTGACGTGAGCTTATCATTTAGGGAGGAAGGGCAGAAAATAGGAGTTGGAGGAGATGGAAAGAATAATCAAATCTTCTTAGCAACTTGGATTTCTAAACAAGCACTAAATGATAATACAGATGAATATGTATGTTTTTATGCTATTGAAGAACCAGAATCTCATTTGCACCCTCACCAGCAACGTAAACTTTCCTCTTATATTATGAGTAAGTTTACTTCTCAAATATTTATTACTTCGCATTCTCCATTCATAGGAACGGATTTTGTACCTGAAAATATTATAAAACTAAAGAAAAATGATGGGAAAACTATAGCTGCTTCTAATGGAGCAAGCGAAAGAATTTCTTCGGGGATTGATGAATTCAACTATAGGCTAGATCTAATTACATCAGATTTATTTTTTGTTGACGGAATGATCCTAGTGGAAGGCCCTTCAGAAAAAATATTCTATCAAGCATTATGTAGTGATTTAGATATTGATTTAGATTTTTATAACTTTTCTATAATATCTACAGCCGGTGTAGGATTTACACCTTTTATCAAAATGTGTCAGTTATTAGAGATCCCATTTACTCTTCGTACTGATAACGATATTTTTAACAAAACTAGAGATAAACAAGATTACCAATACTGCTCAGGAGTAAATAGATTGCATAAGTTATTTAGAGATAGCGTAATTGATGATGAAAGAATAATTAGTGATTTCACTGAGAGCGATTTTGAGTGGATTGTAAAGTCTCCTGAGGAAACAAAAATTATTCCACAAGAGAAAATTCAGAAAATTAACGAACTGAAAGATATTTTTGAGAGTAAAGGATTATTCATAGCTGATACAGATTTAGAAGAAGACTTAGTTTATCAGCTCTCCTTAAGCGAAGGCTGGGATAATGGTTATCAAAATACTCTAATTAAAAAGTTGAAAAAAAGAAAAGCTACTAATATGTATGATTTTGTGAGAAGTGAAACTTCTTTTATTTCTCTTAAAGACAAAGATATTTTTAACCCTATTTCTTATCTGTTTAAAGAAGTATACGGCTTAGATTGGGAGAAACAAAAATGAAAAAGCCTACAACAGAACAAATTAGAGTAATTAATAGTGATAATAATTGTGTTGTCACTGCTTGTCCAGGGAGTGGCAAGACGTTTACAATTGTAGAAAAGATTAAAAGACATAGTAAAGATTTAAAAAATTATGAGGGATTAGTTGCAATATCGTACACAAATAAAGCTGCAGATGAAATAAAAAGTCGATTGAAAGGAGAAAACACAAAAAAATTTTTTATCGGGACAATTGATAGTTTTTGTCTCAAAGAGATTATATTTCCATTCTCAAAATATGTTATTGAAAAGAACATAGAGGATTTTGAACTAGTAGGTTCTAGTAATAATGAAAATAAAGATGATGAGTATTATACAAAGCATTTAGAAGCTGGGCAGATATACTTGAACGATATTGCCGATTTATCTTATTTTATATTAAGACAAGTTCCCGAATGTGTGAATTATTTAAGAGCTAAATATAAAATGATATTTGTAGATGAATATCAAGATTGCAAAAAAAATCAACATTTATTATGGAAATTCCTTTCACATCAAGGGATAAAGTTAGTTGCAGTTGGAGATATTGACCAATCAATATATAGTAGCTTTACGGATGCTAATCCTGAATTTTTAAGAGAGCTAATGAGTGATAGTAGTTTTACCTCTTTTGAATTGACTGTAAATCATCGATCACATCAAACTATCGTTGATTATGCTATGCGATTCAAAAATGCTAATCATGTGCCTCGAATGAACGAGGATTCAAGGATAACCAAAGTTAATATTAAGGGAAACGAGAAAAATATAGTTGAGTCCTTAGAAAATAATATTTCTGACATTAAAAATAAATATAATATTGAAGAAATGTCAAATATGGCTATATTTTGTCGTTCCAATGACATGGTTAGTAGAGTATCTCAGTTTTTGAAAATTCCTAACAAAGATTATAGCTTAGTAGCATTTAAAAAGGAAGATGACTTCAGTAGATTTTGTATGCATTTATTAATTAGATTTTTTCAATATAAGAAGAAAGAAACTACAAAAAAAGATTGTGTAGAAGAATTGGTAAATACACATAGAAATCAAGAATTATACAAAGAAACTAGAAGAAAAGTTGATTTGCTGTTTTCTAAAAAACCAGAAGACTTAATTTCTGAGATTGACTTAATTTGTTCACTTTATTTGGAAACAAAAAATCGACCAGTTACTGAGCAAAATAAAAATGAATTGATTCATATATTGAAAGAAAAAACTTTATTAGATACTTTTAAACCTGCAGAAAAAAATGAAATCCAAGTTATGACTTACCATAAATCTAAAGGACTAGAATTTGATGTGGTTTTCCTAATGGATTGTTACAGATATATAATACCTAACGAATATAATAAAAAATATACAAATCTGGAAGCAGATGAGAATTTACACTATGTTGGCTTGACGCGGGGAAAAGAAGCAGTATATATATTGTTAGGAACTGAGAGATTCAGATCAAAAACATCTGATTATATCTCGGCTAGTGAATCTATTTTCTTATCTAGAAATGGTTTAGTTAATTTAAGAAATTATGATAATTGGACATAATTTGAATGTAATTAAAAGCTAAAGTATCGTTGCAAAACCAATATTATAATTAAGAAGTTTTGCAACGAATTTATTATTTCTTTTATAATAGAAATTAAACTTACACGAATGAAAAATATAAATTATTTCAAATAAATTTAAAGAAATATATAAAATCATTTTAGTTTACATAAGATAGATTATGCGAAGTTACCGATAATGAATAGCTTTAAATCAGGATAATTGATGCATTGATTATATTTATGTCAACTAAATTCCCATTATCATAAATATAATCAACTTAGTTAGATGAATTTAACATGATTGTCTATCTTGATAACATAACTATTGATAATTACGTGTAAAAAAAAGAAATCATACAATTAGTTGATCCAATTCTTTTTTTATCCGGTAAATTGTTTGCCTAGTCACATTATAGTCTTTTGCAATCTTTGAGATAGCAACTCCATTTTCAAGATCCTGAACGATGCTTTTATAAACAAGGCGCCGCTGAGGATCTTTTGTGTCTGCACTGTATAACTTAGGACGACCTTTATAGACGCCGTTTGCTTTCGCGATTTTAATTCCTTGTGCCTGGCGTCGTTTCGATTCAGTACGCTCTTGTTCAGCAATCATGGCCAAGATCTGAATGATTAGGTCTTTGATAAATTTATCTAGGAGTGGATTTCCGATTGCTTCAGCCATTATTGGTAAACTTGTGATAATGAGCCGCACATTTTTCTTTTTTAGATAATTAACTGAATCGATAATCTCGTCATAATTACGTCCAAGTCGGTCGATGGCTTCTACAATAAAAATATCCTGTTCCCTAACAAAATCTAATGCTTCTTGAAAAATCGGTCTTTGAGTAATAGTCGCTCCGGATTGTTTTTCGATGAAAATTTTTTCTGCACCGAATTTTTTCATTTCTTCGATTTGACGTTGTTCATTTTGATCGATCGATGATACTCGGATATATGAAATTTTCAAAAGTTTTACCTACTTTCTACAAGTATTTAAAATACACCCTAATCATACATTGAAAAACCATATTTTTCAATGTTATATTCATGTCTATTTAGGGTACGCTTTAAATATACAATTTGATTGAGAATGATAAAAGCCAAATACCTTATAAAAAGCATGGCCCTCCTTTTCGGTGGGATTAAGTATTTTTGATGTTCCACGAAATCGGTGAGAATTATAAAAGTTTTAAATAGTTATTTAAAAAAAATGACCATTGCAATTAAATGATGATAGGTTGTATAATTGATAATATAAGAATTTCGTTGATTGATGTCCCAGATTTTATGTTTGAACTTAATTGGTCTTAATTTCAAAGGAGAGTAAAAGATGAACAATTTTTCGAACGCTTTACGTGAAAAGAACTTTAAATATTTAGTTACATTATTCTGCAGTATGATGATGCTTACTATCGTATTCCCTCCCGTCCAAGTGAGTGCAACAGAAGCATCCAATGTTCAAAATGAAGAAATAACAAATGACCAAATTAACAAGTTAGACAAATATGTTTTGTTTAGCGAAGATGGTTTTTATAGCATATCCGAAACAGCATCTACCGAACTTTCTTCTAATGAATATGCATTACTAGTTGAAAAAATCAATGATGCAAACAGTATGGTTGAAAGCTTACAGGTTGATTCAAAAACTGAAAAATTGTATATTGATGTTAATGAAAAAACTGTAACGATCGAAAAGACTGGCAATAACGTCTATCTTAGAGCATATAAACAAGGAAAAACAGCAATTAAAGGTTACTGGTGGGGCACGAGAATCTGGATTTCAAAAAGCGCAGCAAATAATATTTCTACTGGAATTTCAATTGGAGGAGTTTTCATTAAATCAAATCTAATTGGTTTAGCAGTTGCTTTAGGAGGTGTCGCTTTATCAAATGTGCCTGGAGGTTTTGTATTTAACGTATCTACCATATTCGTACCTGGCATGACATTTAGTGGGACATCAATACCGTGGGGATTTGAATGGCAATAAAAAAGAAGGTGAGCTATCATGAAAATTTCTAAATTTAAAATTTATCATATAATTTTAGTCGTTGTTTTTATTTTAGCTTTAGTATTTCTAAAATATGATCAAAGTTTGTATCGAAATATTTTTTATATAATCTTAATTATTTCTTTAATTGTAAAAATTATATATGATTATGTAAAAAAAAGTAAAACAACAAAAAAATTTAACTGATTAAAAAATAGCAATGACAAAAGAGCGAATCTATAAAAGATCCGCTTTTTTTGTTTACTACCATGTCCGGTTGTATTTTACTTACGAATATGGTCTATTTGAGCGATAAAGAAGGTAATCGAATTGAGGATTAAAAAGGAGTAAACGATTGAGATTACTTACTTTAAACGGAGAAGCGGTTGTACAAAAATTGGTGAATCACGCAATCAGGTCTTTAAAGACTAAGCAACAAACGGAATATTTTTCTAATCTTATAATTGAAAGGAAAAATACTTTAAGTAAGAATAGTTGAGTTATTCATATTTTGTGAACTGTTCAGGCAATAATAAAAGGGTCAGAAACTTAAACGTTTTTGACCCTTTCTGTTTAAAAATCGAGAAGAAAGCTGTATTAGCATAAATTTAAAACTGTAAACCTAGTTAGAATTTTTTAACTTATAAGTTCTATTAAAATTGAAGTTTATAGAAAAGAAATAGCACCCAACGTGATTAAATCAAACACAATATGGATGAGCCACGGAACATAGAGAGAATTCGATCGAACACCTGCTGCATTGAAAAGAATTCGAGCACATCCTTGCAATAAGAGGACATGGACGAGTGTTAATAGGAAACTTCCATTCCAGTAAGTCAGCATATGAAATATGGCGAATACAAGGGAACTGAGTAAAGTGGCAATGATCATTCGTTGCGGGATTTTTTGTAAGAAATTCAGAGAAATGATCAAAACGTAAAAACTGAATAATTCTTCTCCTAAAAGCATAAAAGGCAGTTGCAGCCATGGAATATTTCCACTAAGGTCATTGGCTTTTAAATCGAGTTTTAAAATAAGAACCAATAAAAAACTAGTGACAAAACTTAGGACAAAGGCAGCAAGGAGGAAAAGAAAGAAGTTGCGGAAAGGATTTTCTGGTTTAGAAAACAAATGAGCCGTTCCCTTCAGACTATAGGTAAGTAAGAATGCGATCAAGCTGCCTAGTAACAAAGAATAAGGTTCTAGAAAGGGAAGAAATCCGAAAGATAAGTTTAAAAAACCAAAGAAAATAAGGACCAAACCGAGAATCACTCGAAGAGGGGATATCGGGTTGTCATAAAGTTTATTCATACATAGCGCCTACTTTCTAATAAATCGCTTGAATTTGGGTGAAAAAATCGAAACATTGGGCACGTAAATAAGTAAAACCCAGCAAATCGAAAAGTTGTAATGTCTGTTCTATTGCAGCTTTACTAGCCTTTTTTTCTTCCGTACAAAAGAGAATGACTTGTTCAAAAAACGAGTGATAGAGTTTAAATACAGAGCTGCGTAGTCCGAGCGTTAGGGGATGCAACTGGACCACCGCTTTTCTTGCATAAGTAAAATTTCCTTGAGCGATAAAGTTACCGCAACTATTGATAAGAAGCTTTGCATAGATAGTTTCTCCTGGAGGATAGAGACGATACATACCAATTTTTTTCAACGCATTATCGAAGAAAAGGATTTGTTGTTCAGGTTTGAAAAAGCCCATTGTATTCGAATACAACTGTATTTCTTGCAATGTCCACGTTTGAATGGTCTCAAGATAATCTACAACAATTTCAATATCACTGATTTCAGCTTGGCTGTTATCTACCGTTCCAGTTTCTTTGAAATGGACCATAACCTTATACCTCATGTTGACCATTGCTTTAAACACACGATCGCTACTTTTCTGAGAACTAGCAACTTCCTCATATAACTGCTTGAGTAGTTGCAAATCATTGCCATTGGAAGCAAGTTCGAATTTTTCCCAGTTGGTTTTCGTTTGTTTGTTATCGTAATTGAAAATAAAGAAAAACTCTTCTAAATCAACCATCAAACGATCCAATACCTTCAATAAGAGCTTAAAAGATAAATCATGATTTCCTTTTTCAAATTCGATAGCATAGGATTTTGTGACAATATCATAATAAATTTCTTTTTGTGAAAAACCTTTCTCCAATCGAATTTTCCTAATCAGTTCTCCGTAACTCAATCGTCTCTCTCCTTTTTTTATTCGTTGAACAATCAAAAATGAAAAAGGTCATTATTGATAGAATAGTTTTTTCATATGTCTTATCGCCAGTTTATCCCCTAGCAGCATCGTCATTTTTTTTCTTTACAAAATAGAATAGGACAATCAACATCAAAATGGCACAAATCGTTAGACCCAATCCACCTTCAAAGCCAAAACCACCGCCATTGATTAGCGTTTTGTTAGTCAAAGGAGCAGTTTGAAAGATGGAGGAGTAGATGCTGTACCCACTAACAGGTACTCCGAAAAAAGGTCCCAACATAAAGTTCCAGATGGCATGGAAAGCACCAACGAGCAACAGATTATCGGAAAGATAAAAGATGAACGACAAAATAAGTGAAGCTAAAAATAAGTTGAAGATCGCCAACGCAGTTACTGAATCATTCACCCCATGAAGAGCGGTAAAAATAAGAGAATTGATAATCACACCCATCCAAACATTCGTTTTTGCGCTTACTGTGTTCATTATAAACCCACGACAAACGACTTCTTCCATTGTCCCTTGAAATAAAAAGCCAAAAAAAGAGGCAATGACATAGAGCCAACTAATTGATTTTAAATTGAAAGAAACTTCAATTGAACCGGATAGTAAATTAACAAGAAATACGAACAATAGAAAAACAAAGCCGGTCAATAAACCTATTTCAACATTCTTTAGCGGTTGTTTCGTAGTGAAACCAAAGGAAGCTGCTGAACGACTCTCAAATATGCGTGAAAATAACAAAACTGCTAATATCACAAAGATGTTTACAAATAAAGCAATAATTTCTTGTGCGCCAATATTTGAAACAAATTGTTTGGGCACCTCAGTAACAACTGTTTGGACTCCAACCATAAGAATAACCCCTATTATGATAGCCAGTGTTATACTTCTTTTTCTTTCCTTCTTGGTTAGTACCATAGAATCAGTGAGTGCTAATTTCATTTTAATCTCTCCCTTTATAAAAAATTTGAAACGTCAAACCTTCCATTAGTATAGCATTTAAAAAAAACACATAGCTAGTATAGCGTTTCTTAACAAGCAAATTTTACAGAGGATACGTGAGTAAAATCTATTTGGTCCTGATAATAGGACCAAATAGTTGTGAGAAAATTATTGGCTGTATGATACTCACATAAATAAATAAATAAAAATAGGAGCGAGAATATGAATAAAAAGATGTTTATTGCGACCTCAGTGGTATTGATCAATACATTAAACAGTGTCAGCGGCTTAGCTGACTAAAAACCTTCTGTGTCAGAAGTAGAGGTCCAAACACCAAAAGCAATTGAACAAAAAGTACCATCATTGCCGGAAGTAGAAGTATCTGCGTCAAAAGAACATTCCAAATCGATTAATAAACGGATAAATATTACTTCAGATGAGGGTTCAAAGAATAATAGCGTGTTTGTTCATAGTTCAAAATATTTAAATAGATCTAATTTACCGCAGACAGGATTCGATAAGGTAGATAGAATAATTAGTCAGTTTTTAACAATTATTGGTGTTGGTCTATTGGTTACTTTCTGTCGGTCTCTATGTTCTATTAAAGTTAGAAAGGATTGAAACTAAATGGATAAGGATATAGAAAAAGAGTATTTTCAATTTTTTGATCAAGCTATTGAAAAACAGACATCTTTAAAAATTCGTGACTACTATGAGGAGATAAAAAAAGAATTTTCTAATGTAATCCAGTATATTTCATCTGCTAATGCATGGGCTTCTATTAAAGAGTTAATAATACTCGATGCGAAGTTACAAATCCTGTCTAGTCTAATTGAAGACAATATCTTCGAGTTGCCGGAACAAGAAATTATTCGCCTTTCGGAAATAGACAGCACTTCATATTATCAAGAAATTTTAAAAATGGATGGAAGTTTGATACACCATAGTCAGAGAAAGTCTTTGTTACTTCTTTGATAGCTAAAAGTATATAGTTTTAAATGAGGAGGTTAGTAACTATAATGATGATATTTTGACGGGGGACTTAATCTATACTTAATGATGTTGAAACTTGTCAAAAATTTATCGGTGAAAAAGCATAAAATAGGATTTAGATTGCAAGTATTAATATAAAGATTTTATTATGACTTACTTTAATTTAGGTTATTACGAGACTGAGGTAAAAAAGAAAGAGGAGCCATATGGAAGAATTGACACAAAAAAAATATCGTCGAAGAGCACTAAAAATAGAACGTGAACTAAGGAGGAAACATCAACAAGAGATCGAAAGAAGATGTAATCGACAAGAAGTCCACGAGTTGGTTCAGTTACTACTGGAGCAAGGTTTATTGCTAAAAGGGAACTAATTTATGAAGAAAACAACTATTATTAAAGTGATTACAATAGGTACAGCTTGTTTTTTGGCTATTTTAGCTGGATATACCTTAGCAAAATCTGAACATTTTATACAGCAAATTGCTAAAGAAATAACGGAAGGTGCTTCTATAAAGGGTAGTAATAAAATTAATAGTAATGAAATAGAGGAAACTATCAAAGACACCACAGGCACCAAACCGCAGAGGGTAAGAGTATACCAATGTGGCAAGGTATCTAAAATTGAAATGTATGAAAATATAGAATAATGAAAAATGTATAGACTTTCATGAAAAATGAACGCAAAATGAACATGCCGCTTTTATCACAAATCAAACGTTTTTTAACGTGAGATAGACATGGTTCTCGATAGCTAAACATAAAAGGCAGGGGAAAACAGAAAATGAAAAAATCAACAGTAGCACTTACAGTTATAGCACTTACGGGTATTATCGCAGCAGAAGCGGGGAGTGTAGCAGTAGTAACGGCCGACACAATCGCAGGTTTGAAAGTTGTATCAAATGACGGTCAAAAGATCGTATTAGAAAATGGCTTAGAGGTTCACAACGAGGGCGGCAAATGGATCGGAGACGGCGTAGAGGTAACGCTAGTAAAAGATACAGTGATCGAAGACGTGCAGAATCAATCATACGATCAAACTGCAGCTGAGGGATCCGAAACGGTTACTGCAGAAGGAACGACACCAGAAACCGATTGGCAAGCCGCAGAGCAATCAGAAACGGTGATCGAGACTGTACCAAATGAATCATACGATCAAACCCCTGCAGAGGGATCACAGACGTTAACTGAGACGGTTTATAACAGTGTTTACGATCAAGCCCCTGCAGAAGGATCAGAAACCTTCACTGCAGACGTGTCAAACCGCACATTTGAACAAACACCAATCGAAACAGGTAAAACAGTTTATACAGAAACGATCGAAACACTAGAAACGCAATGGCAAGCCGTAGAAGCAGGCAAAACGACTTACACAGAGACGGTTTACATTCAGCCTACCCAATGGACTGCAGTTGAAACTTTTGAACCTTCTATCATTGCTGAGGTGTCAGATCCAATTTTTGAACTTACACCTATTACAGGAACAGAAACCTTTACTGCAGACGTGTCAAACCGCACATTTGAACAAACACCGATCGAAACAGGTAAAACAGTTTATACAGAAACGATCGAAACACCAGAAACACAATGGCAAGCCGTAGAAACAGGCAAAACGACTTACACAGAGACGGTTTACAATCAGCCTACCCAATGGACTGCAGTTGAAACTTTTGAACCTTCTATCATAGCTGAGGTGTCAGATCCAATTTTTGAACTTACACCTATTACAGGAACAGAAACCTTTACTGCAGTCGTGTCAAACCGCACATTTGAACAAACACCGATTGAAACAGGTAAAACAGTTTATACAGAAACGATCGAAACACCAGAAACACAATGGCAAGCCGTAGAAACAGGCAAAACGACTTACACAGAGACGGTTTACAATCAGCCTACCCAATGGACTGCAGTTGAAACTTTTGAACCTTCTATCATTGCTGAGGTGTCAGATCCGATTTTTGAACTTACACCTATTACAAGATCAGAAACAGTGATCACGGACGTACAAGATCCAGAGCAAGATTTGACAGCCTATGATGATATCACGAAACCAACGCATATCGAAGGATCAAAAGTGAAAGTGATCGCTGAGGTGGATCAAAAAGATCCCGCTCAAAAAGATTCCACTAAATCTGACAAACACGATATCACGAAGGCTACAGCTGACACAGACGAAACAAAAACGATCGCTTTGATCGCAGGAAAGAGCAGCACATACGATCAACCGGCTAACAAGATCCAAGCAGATCAAAACGGAGCAGAGAGCAAAACAGACACTGATAAAATGATTACTGAGATCGCAGGCGTTTCAAATATCGTAGCTTTACCAAAAACAGGCGAAACTGACAGCTTGCTATCTAGTGCTTTATCAGCGATTGGCTTAACGCTTGTTGCAGGAGCCGGAGTACTATTTTTCAAACCTAGAAAACCAATCGGAAAACACTCAAAACGATAAGAAAAATCTCACTTTTGGGCTTTTCTTGTATCAAGGAGTAAACTACAAAGGAAATTAGGGGGATAAATATGCCAATGAGAAAATACACGCAGGAACAGATCGACAGTGTGGTAAAACAAGGCCGCATATATTTAAACGAGGGCGACTACTTACATACTGCTATTAAAAAGATCGTCAGTGATTTAGTACCGAGCAGCATTGAAATTTATCTAAGAAAAGACTTTGAGTGTATGAAGGCGTACCGCTTGCACCATTGGCACACACGTTCTGAGAACTCCTTGCGTTACTTGTCATTCGTGGATCAAGTAAGAATACGCAATGAAGAATTAATGATTATCACTGATAACAAGGTCACGGAGAAAATCACCATTGCTTGAGTTTATCGCTAGTATCATTTTTGGGATCGCTATGATATTCGCTTTTGAAGTCATAGGCGTAGAAAGTCACACGGCTTTTCTTTTGGGGTTCTTTATAATATTTTTATTAGTAGCTGTACCAGTGATCGAAACGGTCAAGAAAGAGCGATAGACCAACGTTACAGCTGATAGGCCTGCAGTATTGTAGTACTGCAGGTTTGTCATTGCAGGCACGATTACTTCAGAGCTTTAAAGACTAAGCACCAAACGGAATATTTTTCTAATCTTATAAATGAAAGGAAAAATACTTTAAGTAAGAATAGTTGAGCTCTTCATATTTTGTGAACTGTTCAGGAAATAATAAAAGGGTCAGAAACTTTTAAGTTTTTGACCCCGTTTTTATTTTGTCATTTGAAAGCTTTTAAAGCAGCTCAATTGTTGGTGGTCAGGTATGTTGTGGAAAATTAAAAAGGAACAGAGTAGCTCATCTTGTTAAATTCTTTATTTTCACTTTTTGTTCTATTTATGTAATAGTATAAAAAGAAGAATCTGATAATGAGAAATGAGGCGGAGAATATGAGAGACTTACAGTTAGCATTTATCAGTAATCGCACAACTAAGCGCTTATTTCGAGTTTTGAGTGTGATGGAACGAGATCGTTTATTTACAATTGGTGAAATGGCAGAAAAGATGCAAGTCACACAACGCACAATTGCAAATGATCTCAAGTATGTGAAAGACTATTTTGGTGATTGTATCACCCTAATTTCGGGGAATAGTGGCTTTCTTTTTGAAGAGAAAAAACCTTCCGTGTACCAAGAAAAGAAACAAGATTTGCTAGAAAATGAGTGCTTATTTGAAATCATCGGTCATATTTTTCAAGGGGAATTGATGGATATTGACGAGTTGGCCCATCATTATCATTTTTCTGAGAGCACGTTTCGACGGTTGTTGGGTCAATCGAACAAAATATTGAGCAGTTATCGGTTAAAATGGGTGTCGAATCCATTGACAATTGAAGGGAGCGAAGCGGATTTACGGAAATTCTTCAAAGACTTTTATTACGAAGGGATTGATACTGCTCATACCCTTGTTCCCGACCCCGTATTGCATGAGTTGGTCTTAACCCAGTTAAACAACAAACTAGGACAATATGATATTGGCTCTGGAACAACACCAGCTGCTTTTTACTATACTTTTTTTATTGCAATCAAACGAGCGAGTCTTGGTTTTCCGATAACAGTCCCGAAATATTTGATTGAATTAGCCTACAAAGGAAATAGCTTCTCCCTCTTGTATTCTTTAAAAGACGGAATCAACAAGCTTTACGGCGTAGAACTAGCGAAGGAAGAATTTGCATGGATTTATTTAGTTACTATTTGTAAACGTACCTTAGATCGAGAAGCATCGGAGGAAAAGTTCTACCAGCAGTTTCATCAAGGATCAGAAATTGCCAAACTTACGGAGGCTTACTTACAAGAGTTTGAGCTCACAAATGAGAGTTATGCTAAGATAAAAATTTTCTTGCAATCCTTCTTTTTGTCTAGAAAAGTGAACTATGCGTTAGCTCCTGCATTGAACAAAGAGGCACAGGACATCAAAGAATCTCTCATGCGTTCTGACAATGAAAACTATCAACGGAATTTACGATTTTTAAAAAAGCATCAAAGAAAAGACTTTTTGGCTGCGCCATATCTTGAAGATATTTGTGTGAGTTTAACGATCTACAGTGATTTGATTTTTGATTTTTATTCACCGACAAAAAGAATTTATTTTCTTCTAGAAGGTGATCACTTCATCTGCCAACAGATTCGAACTCGTGCAATGCAACAGTTTGGTACAAAGCACAAGTTAACCTTTTTGCCATTGCAACATCTGACACAAGAAATGTTAAATGCCGATCATATTGATTTGATTGTCACAAACTATAATCGGTACCTCTTAGACTATATTATTGAAACTGATTACTTGTTATTAAAAGCTGTCCCAGATGAGCATGACTGGCGGAATCTGGAAAGAAAAATTGATCCGTATCGAAAACCATTTCTCTAATCTCCGTACACTCGTTAAAGGTATTAACGAGTGTTTTTTCATTTATTTCATCCGTATATGAAAATGTTGATTCCCATTTTATCTAAAAATCATGTAACCTTAGTCATGTAAGAATTAGGTATGCATACAAACTTACAGACAAATGTATCAAAAACCTTCGTTTTTTAGAATAGACATTTGTTGTTTATTCTCTAAAATAGAAAACCTAATCTAATAACTTTTCCAAGACATTCGATCGGATCGAATGTCTATTTTTGTTCTTCTCTAAAAATCGAAGAATTATGAGACAAACCAATTGTTTTTACAAGAAACTTAAAAAGTTGAGACAGATGCACTAATTGGCTTAACGGGTGCGTATTAACCTACAGAAAAACCTGAACCAACACCATCCGAAATATATTTAACATAGAGTTTAAAGCGCTCGATACTATTTCCAAAAGTTCAAAAAGGGGTGATTGTATGTGCAATTATTAAAGAGGAAATGTATTTGGTTTTGTTTATTAGCATTGTGGATTTTTGTCCCAGCTGTTTCTGCTCAAACGGTTCAATCGAATAGTTCGATTACCTTTCAAAATATCATTCAAGACGAAATACAGCCGGAACCACCAAAAGGAGATCAGGCAGACATTCAAGAAATCCCCTCATATAAGAAGCCAGGAAGGTTTCCCCAGTTAATGGCTATAAGAGAAACACATAATGTCTTTTTAGGAGGCATTTTGTTGATCGTGTTTGTCTTATTAAAGAAAAGGAAAGAAGGAAAAAGAAGTGAAAAAGAAGTATTTAGCAATCGTATTACTTAGCAGCCTATTGTTTGGAAATGTTGTTACAGCTTCAGCCGAACAAATAACAAGAAATGCAGAAACAGAAGGAGAAGTAACTCTTTCGATAATTGATGATGTTGATACGGTTGATCCAGATCCAGATCCAGGTCCTGGAATTATCATTCCCCCAGTACAAACCGGAGAATTTTCCATAACCTACGTGCCTACTTTAAATTTTGGGATGCACGATAATGTTCATTCAACAGGTTTGCTAAAATTTGAGGCTCTGGCAGAGTCCTTTGAAGTGAATGATGATTCTGGGGAAGAAGTTTTGCGTCCACATTTTGCTCAGATTCGTGATACCCGTGATGTATCAACAGGATGGACGTTGAGAGTTGAACAAGTAACACCATTTACAAATGATAATAATGTGCAATTGAATGGTGCATCCATTACGTTTAGTAACCCAAGACTTTCTCAAGCCTGGGATTCCGAGGTTGCTATTCACTCAAATCCTGTCACTATTTCGGCGGAACATGGCAGCCAAATTCTTATGGGTGCAGAAGTGCTTAACGGGCGTGGATGGAATTCGATTACTTGGGGAACGTTAAATGGTGAGGTGAATCCGAATATTGTTTTAGAAATTCCTGGGGAACGAGCAAACGGCCAATTCACAAGTGAATTGAATTGGAGTCTAAGCAATGTCCCTTCTTCGCTGGACCCTGTTATTTAAGAACAACAAAAACATATTGGCAGAATATTGTTGGTCTCTTTTATATGAATGAGATCAACAATATTTGTAAGAAGATTATTTCGTTGAAATATGAGGAGAAGAAAATGAAGAAATTCATAGTTTTGATAGCGATACTTTCTTTAATCAGTCATTCATCCCCAATGCTAACTTTTGCTCAAACAGTATCTATAGACGAAGTCTATGAGGAAACTAGTGATTCTTTTATGGAAGATAGCGTTGAGGAAAGCAGTAATCATAATGAGGAAGATGAGATTCAATCAAGCGATAAAGTGGCAAGAGATGACGCGGTTTCTCCCAGTGATAGTGGTAGGGACACTTCAGAAAGCAAGCAAGAAGAGAATGCGGTTTCTTCTGAAAACCACTCTTTCGCAGGTCAGTTGATCACTGGCGTATGGGGGACAGTTCCATGGACCTATGATTTGGTATCGTCAACAATCGTTCTCAGGGGAGGCGAGGTTGGGTTGACCGGACTAGCGCCTTGGAAAACCTATACTGAAGTTGAACAGATAGTACTTGAAGATAGAGTCATCTTGGGTAGTAGTGCTGTAAGCTTGTTCAGTGGATTAACTCAATTGAAAAGTATACAAGGCATTGAAAAGTTTGATACTGCTAATGTAACAAATATGAACTCAATGTTTCAAGGAGCAAGTAGTATGACAGAATTAGATTTGAGTCAATGGGATATGTCCAATGTTACTAGTACTTCTACAATGTTCGCTGAAATGTCCAATCTAAAAAAACTAGATATAAGTTCGTGGCATGCCAATATCTTAGTTATTAACATGTTTAGAGCGACATCTTTCAATCATCTCACTTTAGGTACCGGAACAAGAATTAACGGTACCTGGTTATCCAATATACCGGTAACGGAAACCTATACGGGGCGTTGGGTACTTCAAGATAGTTTGGCTAGTTCAACTAATTTTGTTTCATTTGCTAGTTCAACTGCATTTATGTCTGGGTATAATGGTGCGAATCCTGGCGTATATGTCTGGGAAGAAACAATTGATCTTGAAGCACAAGTAAGTCCCCAAACAATCCTTCTAGGAGAGGGAACCCAAGACATAGATTTAGGCAGTGCGATTCATACGGTAACGGCAGATGGTGTCTTGTTGTCTTCAGGGGAGTACGATGTTACTTACATTGACTCATCCTCCTATCTTTATATAGGTGATCGATTTAAAGATGTGACCATTACATATCGAACGGTGCATACGTTATCTGTCCGTATTCCCATTTCCGTTCGTTGGGGCAACACAATACGTTTACGTGGAACATGGGCGAATAACTTCGAGGAGTGGCGAACAATAGCCGCTTTTACACATCACGTTGGAGAATTGGGCCCTGAACTGTCCCTATCGCCAGGACACGGTGGGACAAATCCAACTACACCAATGATCCAGCAGTTGCCAAATCAAGAGTTTGCTTCCCTTCATGCATACTCAGGCTCCGCCACTATTCTTGTAAACCAAGGCCAACATTTTTTTGACTTTACGTTGTCTACTCAGCAAACACCTGCCGAAGCACAACAAGATTTTGAAAATGCGGTGGGAGAAAATGGACGTCTACAGTTATCGGTTGGTGATATCGTCAGCGCGACGCACTTGTTTTCATCAGGAGAGGAATTTGATGGCGCCTTAGCTGGCTTCTCTAATCTAGAATGGAATGTACTTATGCAAGATGAAGCAGAAGAAAATGTAGGCACAGATCACACGAATCATAAAAATAGTGCATTTTATGAAGTGACAGCAACTAACCTAAGACCGTTAGTGATCAATCAGTTGAAGCCGTTGCTGAACAATGAGGTTTGGCAATATATTTCTGAAGAGGAGTTATTGGTAGTAGCAGAAAGTTTTTTTGATTTTGACATTGCTGAAGGGTACGTTTCCATAGCGGAGATCATTGAAATGCCTGATACGAATCAGCCAGGAGATTCATCCATGGTTGTTCGAGTGCAAGAAAAGTTATCCTCTGGGCAATACGCTCAAATGGATTACACCGTTCCAGTAACAATAAGGCCGTTACAAGTCTCACCTAAAGATCCAGAGAATCCTCAAGAAGAATTGCATCCAGAGGTGATGCCAGAACTGCCAGAAAATCAAGGATTTTTAAGCATTGATTTTGTTCCTACGATTCAGTTTGGGGATCAAGAAATATCGTATTTTGCACCGGAAACACTATACGCCGAACCATTAAGAACAACAGCAAATGAAACACGTGCAAATTTTGTGCAAGTTTCTGATAGACGTGGAAGAAATCAAAGTGATGGGTGGCGCTTATCTGTGAAACAACGAGAACAGTTTAAGAATAGCGAAACAGGGCATGTTTTAGCTGGCGCTTCTTTGCAGTTTCATCATATTCAAGCAATAGCAGCGTCCGATCAAGAAAATCAGCCTACCCATTCAGAACAACTCTCGCTCCTTCCGGGTGTTTCATCTACTGTCGCTCAGGCACAAGCAGGATCGGGATTAGAAACGTGGTTATTTGCCTTTGGTACAACAGACCAAGCGGCTGAGAGTGTTGTACTGCACTTAGAGTCCGAACAGGAACGTCAAACTGGAACATATGAAACCACCTTGGAGTGGATTCTTCAATCGGTCCCTGATAATGTCATTCAATGATAGAAATCAACTGGATGCGTACTTCATCAGATGTTCAAACAGCCTAACATCCAATAGGAAATCATTTTGGTTGTTAGGCTATTTTTCTGTTTGGCCATTTGCGAGGATTACAAGCAAGAGGAATCTGGCGGTACTGCTCCTCATTAGTAATCATGATGGTCAGTTTGGTCATCGTCGCATGCACAAATCGAGCGTATATGATTCATGAATTTTGCTATGCTGGGTAGGAATTAGGCACTAATGGTAGTAACAAAAGAAATGAAGGCAATCCCCGTGGAATATAGAGAGGAAGATCGTTATGAATAAAATACTATTTGACAGTAAGAAAACTATGATGTACATAGTGGTAATTTTTATATTGACCCTGTTTTTTGGCCCAGTTGCTTTTGCTGATCAATCTGCTGGTTTTTCAGTTAGACCGATTCTGAGTGAAAATCAAGTGAATTCTGAGGTAGGCTATTTTGATCTGAATCTTGAGCCTGGAGAAAGCCAGACGTTATCTTTGGAGTTACGAAATATGTCTGATGAAGAGATCAACTTATCAATATCCGTACATACAGCTTTTACAAATGTGAGTGGTGTAGTGGAATATGGTAGTGACGCCGATATCCCAGATGACACCCTACCATTTTTTTTGGCTGATTATATTCAAGGAGATGGCAAGATTACTCTTAGTGAAGGGGAGACGAAACAATTAGATCTCTTATTAACCTTACCAGAAGATAAACCATTTGAAGGTGTTCTAGCAGCAGGAATTCGCGTGGAAGAAATCAAAGATAGTGAGCATTTGTCAGAAGAATCAATGGCTATTGAGAACACACTGTCTTATGTTATGGGCCTCGTTGTATCGAATAAGCGGGAGCAACTTTCTCCCGAGCTAGATCTTTTAGATGTCTATGCGGACCAATTAAACTTTAGAAATGTGTTTAGTGCTCAGATTCAAAATCAATCGGGGACGTTTGTTAATCAGTTTGAGGTTATTGCATCAATTTATAATGAAGATCAAACAGAACGCCTTTATTCCACAGAGGCATCAGGAATGCAAATGGCTCCTCACTCCAATTTTGCGTTTCCAATTCCTTTGAATGGTGAGTCATTTATCCCAGGAACTTATGTTCTCCATCTACAAGCAAATTCAGGAGAATTAGAGTGGGAGTGGACGAGGTCATTTGTGGTAGATGATGAGACGTCTAAGGAATTTAATCGACAAGATATAACTATTTCTAGTCCAAATAATTACTGGTTATTTATCTCTATTTTTCTTGTTATACTCTTACTCTTAGTGTTTTTTTATAAGAATAAGAAAGCAACTTAAGAAGATTGCATAGTGATAGGAGACCAAATAAGTAAATTCTCTAACAAAAAAAATTAATCCATAAGAATACAGTAAACAATCGTTACAGTTGCTTAAGCTAATTTAAGTCAATTAAGATGATAGGTGAGAGGTTCTGACTAAGTTTCAGTGTTATTTTACATGTCTAAGGGTATATGATATCCACCTGATTACTGTACGAAAAAAATATTTTTAGTCATGTATAGTTTCTTTAAAAGGATACAGACCATAATGATGGCAGTGAAAAGAATTAAAATAATGCGTAGCTAGAATGTACCAAATATAACATTTAAATGTTTGGAAAGGAAAATAAACATGCTTCTATTCACAACAGAAAAAGATTATACTAACTATTTCTGGCAAGAATTGGATGAGTCTCGCAGAGATACAGAAGAAATTCGAGAGTATATCAATAAACAGATAGTTAGACTGATAGAGCTGACTGATAATATTTCAAAAACAACATTTTGGCAAGATCTTCCAGAAATACTGGGGATTGATGCAAAGTTGAATCTTTTAGTGGAATTGTGTAAAATTCAAGAATTTTCAAGTAATGAAATCATTCGAATCACCGAGAATGATTATCGAACCTATTTCAAAGAGTTATGTGGCTATAATTTAAGCATGAAAACGGAAAATTCAATGATATTTAATATCTCTTGATATCAGTAGAAAGAGGAAATAATTATTTTCTTGAAAGTTAGTGGTGGAAGAATATGAAATGTAAACTAAGAACATTTTAAAATGGGACTTTGCTTAGCGTGGACTCAAAATTTTATATTTCTTGATTTCATAAAGCATAAACAAGGACTTTACAATTAATGCAGGAATAGCTTTTTCAGTAAGGGAAAGATTTTCCTAGATATGTAATAATGAGTAGATTTAATTTTAATACATGATTAAAAAAACCTTAGTCATTAAAGATTGATTAGTTGTGCAAAATAAAATCTGTGTCAGATTGAACATCAATCTGGCCCAGATTTTTTGCTTTTCCACATTGAACAATTGATGATCAAGAAAGGGCCTGGTTCTCAATTACTCATATGATTCAAATCCGTAGGAAACTAGTAATATTTCTTTTGTATGGGTATTCTTATCTATTATTTTTCTATTGGGATCAGGATAAATCATCGCATTAGTGATGACTTTTTCTTATTAGGTTAGAAAATTTTGAAGGTTTACTCGAAAACCGCCATATAAAGGTTAAAGAAGTTCAATAAATAAGTAAAAAGAAAAAATTAGGATCTGTGTCTCCAAAGGCATCAATTAACACTTATAAAGAGGAGGTTAGGCGTTCGAAAAAGTTAGGTGACATTTTGATTATTAAAAAGTATTTTGGCAGGACTTCGTGAGAAGATATGAAATTTTGTTATTTATATTAAATAGTTATTTTTAATTCGTTTATAGAGTTTTTTATCGGTGTTATTTCTTAATAAGTGATATATTTTACTGAAATTTGGATTGTATATTGAATCGCTTAAAAAGAAAAATTATATGCTGATAATTTAGCATTGATGGATTGAAATATTTAGAAGTGATAATAATAATTTGTAATTTGAATCAATAATTTTGCGGTTTTAATCATTATTATTTGAAAACGTTTTACTTATTTATACTTTATGATAAAAGTGAATTAAGAAGTTGATGAATACGTACAGAATATGACAACTTTTACAAATAAAGTGAGTAGCATAAAGTAGGAGGGTGAAAAGAATGATAGAAATCAAAAATATCTATTATACAAATGGTAATAACTATTCTCCAAATGATCATGGCGCAAATGGTTGGGCTATCCTGTTGACGAAGAAAGGACTGTATATGGAGAAATCTGAGGTAGAAATAATTCTGATAGAATCACATATGATCTTCCATTACATTTCGCAGAGCTTAATGAATCAAATCATTATTGTCGAGTTGAATTTATTTTGTAAGCCTTCTTCAAATTATATTCAAAAGATTGATCTGATAATCAATCAAGAGTTATCTAGCTTAATTCAGTTACTTTTTACAAGGTTTGAAACGAGAGATCGAACGTATGTAGTGAATCCCGCTATCGAAATGATAATAAGAAAGACATTTCGATTGAATCTTTCTACGCTAAAAGAATACTTTGAAATATTTAAGTTAATAGCATTCATACAAGAGAATTTATCTGGAAATGTGACCGTTAGTGACTTGGCAGAGTTTATGCACATGTCCAAACCAACTTTAAATCGTTTTTGTATGAACAAATTAAATAAAGTGCCTCAGGATTTAATTAATGATATCAAAATTACGTTAGCGAAAAATTTGTTGGAATCGACAGATGAAAAAATTTTTGAGATTGGTGAGAAAGCTGGTTTCTTTAACGCCAGTGCATTTACTATTTTTTTTAAAAAGGAAACCGGGTTATCTCCAAAAGAATATAGACAAAACTATTTTAATTCTTGGAAAGAGCACAGCCTAACTATTTAGAGGTGAAAGTGATATGGGAAGTAGAGAAATAGAAGCTCGTCTAATAGAAATCATGGATGAAATTGTTGCTTTATCAAAAGAATATGTTCTGTTAAAGAATCAAAGATTTGAATACGACAAGAAAGTTTCACAAGAGAGAGTTTATGAAGAATATGTAAGAGAGAATGATTACCAAAAATATAAGAATAATTATGACATTATTTCGTTATATATAGCTTCTTTTTTAAAAGAAAAAGGTATCCCAACTAGATCAAAAACTATTTATGAATACTTGGTGAAAGAAAAGCTAATATCAATATCTTATAGTAATTTGCAAAGCAACTATCTTAAGAGGATGCACGATGATACTCATGTTAATGTTGAGCGAGTATATAGGGGCTATTATCAATATAGAAGAAAATCAAAATGAACGATAAATGAATCCAGTGGTGTCTTCAATCACTAACAATTAATTGAAGGAAGGAGACATACTGTTCTTTTAGAATCACTAGTCTTTGTGTTTCGGATCAACTACTTTTCAATATGTGTCATTCTAGCCTGTACTTATATATATTCTGAAAAAAATTTGGTAAAACTATTTTAGAAAGGAACGCTTTCGTTCTTTTATTGCTCATTGATAACCAAATAGCCCATTTTCTAAATTCTTTTCAGTGATTAAGTAGCAGGCAACTTTTGGCGCCAAGATCTCTTAGATTTGAAGGAGCGATAAACCAAAAGTTGCGACTAAAGCATGGAAACTTTAGGCAAAGAGATAATTGTTGAAGATAATGATACTCACGTAAGCGTCCCGCTGACGAACAGGGGGAGGAGGAGACTCCTGTGTACCTTTTCCAAGGTGGTTTAGAAAATGTTTAAAATAAAAAAAGAACAGCATAAATGTTTTCGAAATGCTTTCGCACCAACATTTACCTGTTCCGTGGGTTTGGCACCCAATGGGCCATGAAGGACTCGAACCTTCGACACCTTGATTAAGAGTCAAGTGCTCTACCAACTAAGCTAATGGCCCAAAATTTATTACTTTGATATAGTATCACTATTTTAAAATGTTGGCAACAATAATCTATGGTTTTTTTTAGGAGGTAAAAATGGAGCGAAACATTTATGACGTCATGTTTGAGAACTATAAAGATCTGGTTGGAATAAATGAATTGAGAGAAATGTTAGGAGGGATAGGGAGAAATAAAGCTTATGGGCTACTAAAATCGAACAAGATAAAACATGTCAAGATAGGCAGCAACTACAAGATTCCTAAAAAGTGTGTGATCGAATACTTACAAGATGCCCAAAATGTGGCAGATGAGCATACGCAGGCTATGGTATAATAAAGATGTTAGAATTGCGTTTTCCATAGCTTGCTTTTTTCATTTTTAGGAGGATTTGAATTGAAATTACGAGCGAATATTGTAGAAAAACGAGGAACTCTCCAAGTTGTCGTTACAATAAAAGATGATTTTGGAAAAACTTCTCAACGATGGAGAGATACCAAACTAAAAATGAAAGGAAATAAAAAAAGAGCTGAAAGAATAAAAGAACAATTTATATCTGAGATCGAGCAAGAAATTGCTATGAAACAAGAGGATTATCTTGTTTTAAAACTGGAAAGAACCGAAACGCCTTTTGTCGATTACCTATATAGTTATCTTGAAACTGCTAAAACACAACTGTCAAAAACGTCTTATTTTAGTTATAAACGTTACATCGATATTAGGATAAAAGATTATTTTGGACCAAGTGGAATTATGTTATCTGACTTAAAACCGGTCCACTTGCAAAGGTTCTATCAAAAAATATTAGACGATGGGTGCACTGGAAATACTGCTCTACACTATCACGCTTTTATTAGAAAAGCTTTACAGGAAGCTTTTATGACAGAACAGATAGATAAAAATATTGCTGATCGTGTACGTAGACCAAAAAAGGACTCCTTCGTGCCAAACTTTTACACAAAGGATGATGTGCTAAAACTACTTCAACTATTTAAAGGTGAGAAGCTCTATCCAATAATTCTATTAACAGTATTTTATGGATTTAGAAGAAGTGAAGTTTTAGGGCTTAAATGGGATGCGATTGATTTTGTGAATAAGACGATTACCATTAAACACGTAGTTTTGGAAAATAAAGAAGACTTAACAACCGTTCTTAAAGAAGACAGAACTAAAAATGCTTCCAGCTATCGTTCTGTTCCTTTAATAGAAACAGTTGAAGAGGAGTTAGTGAAATTAGCGTGGTGGAAGGAAAAAAATAAAAAGCTTTTCGGAGCTGAATATAATTACGAAGACGACGATTATCTCTTTACCATGGAAAATGGCAATATCATAAGACCAGATTTCGTTTCCAAACGATTTGCGAAGGTAATCAAGAGAAACAATATAAAAAGGATACGATTCCACGATTTGAGACATACAACAGCTTCTATAATGATTGGAAATGGTGAGCACATGAAGAAGGTGCAAGAGTGGCTTGGCCATGCCTCTTATACGACAACTGCTAATCTTTACGCACACCTTGATCCAAGTTTCAAATATGCTTCTGCAGAAAATTTAGCAAATACATTTGGATTCAAAAAATAAATAACAAAAAAAGACTTGATCAAAATTAACTGGCAAGTCTTTAAACGATTACTATTAAAAAAAGTCTGTCATTTTGTTGGCAAATTGTTGGCAATTAAAAGGCTTGAAGATTATCAACTAAGTAAACCTCATTAAAACCTCTATAAATCAACGTTTATAAACACACCTCTACATAAGAGGGCAGGTGATTAAGAGTCAGCTGCTCTACCAACTGAGCTAACGGCCCGTACCAAAAGTACTTCATTATCTTAGCACTCCGTTGTTGAAAAATCAATCATTCTTTTGAAAAAAATATGCGCTTTTTTCAGTTGAGAAACTGACGTTATCTTAAAAAAACACCATTCGTTCCCCAAATTCAAATGATAGGAAATTCTTAAAAGATTGATCAGATTGCTTTAAAAACTCAGAAAACCGTGATAAAATATATCTAGTTATCAAAACTAGATGATTAGTTTGTGATAATCTAACCTTCTGTTCGTCAAAATGGAGGATGACATGGAAAAATTACAAGCAGACATGAAAAATTGGGGCAATTCATTGCTGAAATTCCACCTGCCGAGATGGGAAGAATTGCCAACGCTGGAACTGTATATGGATCAGGTGATCACATTGATCGATCAATATTTATCGCCGGTGATCCAAACGGAAAAGCATCCGCTATTGACCTCTTCCATGGTCAATAATTATGTCAAAAAAGGGATGATTCCAGCACCAGAGAAGAAACGTTACAATCAAAAGCATCTCGCATTTTTGATTGCGATCACGATGCTCAAGCAAGTGCTGACGATTCCTGAAATAAAGACGGGGATCCTTTTTCAAGGGAAAGTTGTCGGCATCAGAAATGCCTACAATGTATTTTGTGAAGAACAAGAAAAAGCGATCCACCTTGTCGGCAAAGAAGCGATGGGAGAACCCGAACAAATGACGTCGGAACCGATCCCAATTGAATTAGTAGCCATGAAAGGTGCGACGCGTTCCTTTGCCAACAAACTATTGGCAGAAAAAACGATTGAATTAGAAGTCATTTATTTAGAAACACATAAAGGAGAAGCCCATGAATAAAGAGAAAATTGCCCTATTAGTTGATTCAGGTACCGATGTTCCCGCACAGATCATGGAGCAATACGGCATGTATATGCTGCCATTGCAAATTATCTACAAGGATCGGACCTATACCGATAAAGTTGATATTACTGCGGAAGAAATTTACGAGCGCTTGCCGCAAGAGATCCCTAGTACCTCGTTACCTGACGGTGCTGCGATCGGGGAAATCTTTGATCGGATCAAAGCCGATGGGTATGAGAAAGTCTTTGCCGTAACCATCTCCAGCGGATTGAGCGGAACGTTTAACGTCGTTCGCCTGTTAGGTGAACAACGGACGGATCTTGAGGTTTTCGTGCTTGATACGAAAAATATCGGAATCGGTGCAGGGCTGCAAGCGATTCGTGCAGCAGAACTGTTAGAAAAAGGCGTGACTTGGGAAGAACTGCGGGCACAATTAACGAATGAAGTGCCGAAAAACAAAGTCTTTTTCAACGTAGCTACCTTAGAGTATTTACAAAAAGGCGGCCGCATCGGTCTGGTTGCATCCATCTTAGGTAATGCCTTGAAATTGAACCCAATTATTTCTTGTAATGAAGAAGGGATCTACTATACGGTCGCAAAATCTCGTGGACGGAAGAAAAGCTTGGACAAAACCGTTGACTTGATCAAGCAATTCATCGGTGATCATCGCCATGTGCGTTTAGCTGTGGCGCAAGGTGATGCACTGCAAGAAGCCAAAGAAATGAAAGCACGATTAGAAGCCGAATTTCCTAAGGTCAAAGAAATCTTATTTGGACAAATTTCTCCCGCATTAGTCGTCCACACGGGTCCTGGGTTGTTAGGGATCGGTATCCAGCTTTTAGAAGAGTAAAAAAGAAAGGCCCCGTGCCTTTCTTTTTTTGTGCTTTCCTTAAGAATGAGGCTGCGGTTTTTGGGAAAGATGAAAAGCCCGTTTAAATAATGTATAATAAGTAAGAAACCAAAAAAAATTGAGGTGACATTTTTGAAAAAGATCCTAGTCGTGGACGATGAGAAACCAATTTCTGATATCGTCAAATTTAATTTAACCAAAGAAGGATATGAAGTATATACCGCCTATGATGGAGAAGAGGCATTAGAAAAAGTAGCCGAGGTCGATCCTGATCTGATTTTGCTTGATTTGATGCTGCCAAAAATGGATGGGTTGGAAGTTGCACGGGAAGTGCGCAAAACCCATGACATGCCGATCATCATGGTCACAGCCAAAGATTCTGAAATCGATAAAGTACTAGGCCTCGAGCTTGGTGCGGACGATTATGTAACCAAACCATTTTCAAACCGGGAATTGGTGGCCCGCGTCAAAGCCAATCTGCGTCGCGGCTCGGCAGCTGCGAAGGAAGCAGACGATAACGCCAACAGCGAATTAACGATTGGTGATTTAACCATTCATCCTGATGCGTACATGGTCACTAAAAATGGTGCAGCCATCGAATTGACGCACCGAGAGTTTGAATTGATGCACTACTTGGCAAAACATCTTGGTCAAGTGATGACCCGGGAGCATTTATTGCAAACGGTTTGGGGTTATGACTACTTTGGTGATGTTCGGACCGTTGACGTGACGGTGCGTCGTTTACGTGAAAAAATCGAAGACAGCCCGAGCCATCCAAATTATTTGGTTACTCGTCGCGGAGTGGGCTATTACTTGCGGAACCCAGAACAGGAATAAGCTATGAAAAATAAAGTTCGCTTTTTTCAATCGGTGAACTTCAAAATCGCCCTGACTTTTATCTTGATCTTATTGATTGCGATCCAGATTATCGGGGCGTATTTTATTCGCGAATTGGAAAGAACAACGGTCGATGCCTTCAAACGCGACATGGAGGCACGTGCCAGCACGTTAGTGGTAACATTAGGCTCTGAATTGAGTCGCATGGATAATGATGACGGTTTAGATTGGGATTCCATGAATGCTTCCTTGAATCGAATCTTAACGAGTACCAACTCATCGGAAATTTTGGAGATGCGGGTGGTGGATGAGCAAGGGATCATTCGTGCAACCACCAATATCAATGATCGTGGCTCGGTGGGAGAAAAAAATGATTACCGTGATTACGATACGAACCGCAGTGAAGTCCTCTATGATGAATCCAGCGGCCAGCGGGTGTTCAATATCGTGCAGTCGATCCAATCACCGACAGGGGATACCGTTTTAGGAACCCTTTATTTACGGAGCAATCTTGAGTCAAAATACAATGAAGTCAGTACGACTGCGGTCATTTTTGTGACAGCCTCACTGATTGCGGCAGTGATTTCGATCATTGTGGCACTATTGGTCTCTCGTTCCATCACCCAACCGATCGGAGAGATGCGCGAACAAGCGATTCGCATCGCCAAAGGAGATTATAGCCGCAAGGTCGCGATTCATGGAAAAGATGAATTGGGGCAACTGGCGGAGACCTTTAATCAACTAGGAGAACGAATCGAAGAGACTCAAGAGGCGATGGAATCTGAGCGAAACCGCTTGGACAGCGTCTTATCCCACATGACAGACGGCGTTGTTGCCACCGACCGACGAGGCAAAGTCATTACCATCAATGAGATGGCGATGTCCTTGTTAAATGTCAGCAACGAAGAAGCGATCGGGCAGTCGATTTTGACGTTATTGGAAATCGATGAAGAATACACGTTACGAAAGCTTTTGGAAAATCCTGAAGACATGCTGTTGGAGCGTCCTAGCAATGATTTGACGGGAACAAATATGATTTTGCGCATCGATTTCTCCATGATTCGTCGGGAGTCTGGCTTTATTTCTGGGTTAGTTGCGGTGATGCACGATGTTACAGAGCAAGAAAAAAATGAACAGGAACGGCGAGAGTTCGTTTCCAACGTTTCTCATGAGTTACGGACACCATTAACGAGTATGCGCAGCTACATCGAAGCGTTGAGTGAGGGTGCTTGGAAAGACCCGGAAATTGCGCCGAACTTTTTGAAAGTGACGTTGGATGAAACGGATCGAATGATTCGGATGATCAATGACTTGTTGAGTCTGTCGCGGATGGATAGCGGCAATTCGCAACTGCAGCTGGAATACATCAACTTCAATGAGATGGTCAATTTCGTGTTGGATCGTTTTGACATGATGGTGACGAATGAAAGCAAAAAATACTTGATTCGTCGGGAGTTCACTAAACGAGAATTGTGGGTGGAAGTCGACACCGATAAAATGATCCAAGTGATCGATAACATCATGAATAATGCCATCAAATATTCGCCAGATGGCGGGATCATTACGGTGAAATTGATGGAGACCCATAACAACATCGTACTTAGCATCAATGACCAAGGACTAGGGATTCCGAAAAAAGATCTCACGAAGATCTTTGATCGTTTTTACCGAGTCGACAAAGCTCGTGCCCGTCAGCAAGGAGGTACTGGCTTAGGATTGGCGATCTCACGAGAAGTCATCAAAGCTCATGGCGGTGCGATTTGGGCGGAAAGTCGAGAAAATCGCGGGTCAACATTTTACATCATGTTGCCGTATGAACCGTATGAGGAGGATTGGTGGGTATGAGAATCTCAGAAAAAATCATTCGTGTAGGCTTGATCGTAATGATCGCCTTGAGTTTTTATTTCTCCTATATGATTTGGCTGAATCCGACTGGGTTCAACAATGCCAGCACGGAAACAGATACCGGCGTCAATCCTTCGGTTCAAACCTACAAACAAAAAAGCGATTTGTTTTTGCCCCTGTATTTGACTTGGAATGACGAGGACGCGATCAAAGAAACCAACTCTGAAGCGGTGATTCGAGAGATCCAAGAGGTGATCAATGAGGCAACGATCAGTGATTTGACGCTGCGGACCTATGGCGAGGAACAAGCTTTTTCAAAAGCCCAAGAAGTCAATCAAGGGGTGTCCTTAAACTACTATACGACGTTTTACTTGAAAGATTATGAGAAAACCTTTGAAAAAGAGCTGTCCTTAGAGGACGAAAGTGAAACAGAGGATTTTCCGTTTTCCCGCATCCAGTTTGACCTTGAAGAAAACACGATCCAATTTGTTGATTTTACCCATCAACGAGTGGTGCGAGGTAAAATTGACTGGGACAAAACCCAAGTAAAACACTTACTAGCAGACAACCCTCGGGAATGGACGACAATGGTGGCAGATGAAGAACGATCCAGCAAGCAATATTATACGCAGGATTCGATCAAGCTGAAAAAATACAGCTACTATTCTTCGACCCAATCTCAGAGCTTGTTTCGAGAAGCCTTTTTCAGCAATCCTAAAAACGTCAAGATCAATGATGAAAGTGTCGATACCTACTATTATGAAGGTGGGCAAAACATGACGGTCTTGCAAGATCAGCAGCAAGTCAAGTTTGAAACTACCACAGATGGTTCCGATGAAACGGACCTGGCGATGTTGAGTGCGGATTATATTATTCGTTTAGGCAACAATTTTGGGACGATCCGCTATTTTGATCAACAAGACAAGCACTTGGATTATCGGGTTTTCGTTGAAGGCTATCCAGTCTTTAGTACTGGTGGTCAAGGGGTGATTAGTGTGGCTTTTTCAGAAAGTGGTCAGACCGGCAGTCGGGAAATGACGATTTCTGCCAGTTTGAACGCGATTCAAGTGCCGATTCCTTCTGAAACCGAGATTGAATTGCCCTCTAGTTTGTCGGTCAAAAATGAGCTGATTGCGGCAGGGGCTGATCCTGATTTATTGCAACAGATCATCGTTGGCTATCAATGGGGGGAGATCAAAGATGCACCACTCGTTGATTTGACGCCTGCTTGGTATGTCAATTATGACTCGTCTTGGATCAGTTATGATGCATTAATGACAAAATTAGCAGAAACGGAGGAGAATTAATTGGATTTTAAACGAATCGAATGGATTTTTTTCCTCGCTTTTCTTGGTCTGAACGTCTTTTTATTCAATGTTTACAGTGAGGCTCGCAGCGAGCATCAGATGGTTTCACAATCAAACCAAACGATTCCTATCGAACAACGCCTCGAGTCTGAGGACATTCGCTATTCGGGCGAATTATCAGATGAGGTCTTGAGTGGCTATTATTTGAGCGGTGAACAGACGGATTTTGATGTGGAGCTACGAAATCCGCAACTCAATACGCAGTTCAAAAGAGGGTCGACGGTCAAAGGGCAGCAGTTGATCCATGTCTCAACCAATGGCTTTTACATCAGTGATGATTCCCAAACGGAAGAAACCGTCAATGGTTTTTTGCAACGAAAAGATCAAGTCCTGTTTGGGGATGAATATGACTATTTGGAAAACCTCTCTGTCTTGAACGCCAATCATCCGACCGTGGTGGCGGTTCAATCCTATGAAGGCATTCCTTTCAATGACAGCTCAAGTCGAATCGATATCACCTTAGAACAAACGGATGATCTATTGCAGATTGCCCGTTACACGCAAACACATATCTCCAATATTACGCCTCTAAGGGAAAAGATGACGGTCTATTCAGAAAAAGAAGCAGTAAATACGCTTTATCTAAACAACAAGCTGCCGAGTCACTCGAAAATTCTCTGGACGGAATTAGCCTATACGATGATTTTGAAGGTTAGGGAAAAAAATGTGTATATTCCTGCATGGTTTATTGCGTTCCAATTAGATGGCGATGACACCATCCAAATCGAAACGGTCAATGCCTTTAGCAATCGGATCATCACGAATAATGCCGTTCAAAAGGTAGAAAATCCATAAAAAAGCGGGTATAATGGAATTCGTTGAAACAACCAGAGAGGAAGTCACGTAAACCATGATGAAGGAAAATGCCTTTCAAGTAAGTATTCTAGCCAGCGGAAGCTCAGGAAATTCGCTCTATATCGAAAGCAATAAAAAGCGGATCTTAGTGGATGCCGGTTTGAGCGGCAAGAAGATCACTTCATTATTGGATGAAGTAGGGCGTAAACCAGAAGATTTGGACGCCATTCTTGTGACCCACGAACATCGAGATCATATCCACGGTGTCGGAGTACTGGCGCGAAAATACAAACTTGATGTCTATGCGAATACAAAAACATGGCAAGCGATGGATCCAATGATCGGTAACGTCGCTGTCGAACAAAAACATATCTTTGAAATGGGAAAAGTGCTGACCTTGGGTGACTTGGACATCGAAAGCTTTGGCGTCTCTCACGATGCTGCAGCGCCGCAATTTTATCGTTTCCATAAAGACGGCAAATCATTCGTGATGTTGACGGACACCGGTTATTGCAGCGATCATGTGCGAGGCATTATCAAAGGCGCCGATGCGTACCTTGTGGAAAGCAACCATGACCTAGAAATGCTGCGAATGGGCCCTTACCCGTGGAGCCTCAAACAGCGAATTCTTGGAGATCGTGGTCACTTATCGAATGAAGATGGCGCTCTGGTCATGACGGATATCTTGACCGACAATACCAAACGGGTCTATCTTGGTCATTTAAGTAAAGAAAACAACTTGAAAGAGTTGGCGCACTTAACGATGGTCAACACCATGAAAGAACATGATCTAGGTGTTGGAGAAACATTTGAAGTCTATGATACCGATCCTGACAAAGCGACGGAGTTATTTGCAATCTAATCGATCAACAAAGGATAAAATTGTCGGGTGGAGGCAGCAGGTATGTTTGATGAAGAAAAAATCAAGCGTCTGAACGAGCTTGAAATGGCTGTTTATAAGTACATTGTCCAGCATTTTGAAGAGATCGATCAACTGACGATCCGCGAATTGTCAGCTGCATGCCATGTCTCGACCTCGACGATTTTACGATGTATCACGAAATTAGGCTATCGCGGGTATTCAGAGTTAAAGTATGCGATCTGTCAAAAAAAGGAACAAGATGCACGAGCGTTTGATCTTTTCTATGATGCAACGATCCAAGTCAATACATTCTTAAAAAAAGTCAATAATGAAGATTACCGTAAGTTTATCCAGCCAGCGGTAGAACTGATTCTTTCCGCACGCCATGTGGCGTTTTCAGGTATCGGCACAAGTGGCATTCTTGGCACCTATGGCAGCCGCTATTTTGCTAATTTAGGCATCAATGCCTATAGCATCGTCGATCCCTTTTTGCCAGTACCGCCTCGTGGGATGGAAAATACGTTAGCGATCATTTTATCAGTTTCGGGGGAAACCATTCAAATGATCAAGCAAACGGAGGACTTCAAACGGTATGGGGCAAAAGTACTCAGTATCACCAATGATGAAAAATCGACGATCGCCCAAATGGCAGATTACAATATTTCCTATTATATGCCCGTCGTCAGTGGGGGAAAAGAAGTCGATTTGAACCTGACGACGCAAGTCCCAGTGATTACACTGATCGAACTTTTAGCCCATCAAGTCTACAAGCAAATCTAAGTGATCGTAAAAAAACAGCTTCGGCTGTTTTTTTTGTTGGAACATGTTTCATAACTTAGAAAAGCTATAGGCAAGGGGAATATTATCCATTAAGATTTATTTGTAAGCGAATTCACTGGCCAGTGGATAGAATTTTATTTTAGGAGTGATGTGAGATGAACGAATGGATCAATGAGAAATTATTACCCCCAATATTAAAATTTGTCAATACGAAAGCAATCACTGCATTAAGAAACGGTATGCTCTATACGATGCCCTTTTCAATCGTAGGATCGATTTTCCTGCTATTAGCAAACTTTCCCGTCCAGTCGATTGCGGATTGGGTAACGAGTAGCGGCTTAGGTGAATACTTCAACCAAGCCTATGGCGCCTCTTTTGCAATTATGGCCTTTTTCGCCGTAATGGGCATCGCCTATTCATATGTAAAAGCAGAAGGTTACGAAGGACTCCCTGCAGGAATGATTGGTTTAGTTATTTTCTTATTAACTATGGAGTCAAGTGTGACGGATGCTGGAGCAAATGTGACCATCGCAAATGTCATTGATAAGACGTGGACCGGTGGACAAGGAATGATCAGTGCCATCTTAGTGGGACTTTTTGTGGGTTGGGGCTATACGTGGTTCTTGAAACGCGACATCCGAATCAAACTGCCAGAGCAAGTACCCACCAATGTCGCAAACTCATTTACAGCATTGATTCCAGCCGCTGTTTTGACGACCATCGCATTAGGCATTTATATTTTCTTTGATAAAGTTTTTCAAACAACCGTGGTCGAATGGATCACACCGTGATTCAAAGTCCAATGCAAGGGGTGACGGATTCCCTTGGTGGTGCAATGATGCTAGGCTTCTTAGTGCCATTCTTGTGGTTCTTTGGGGTTCACGGTTCGACGATCGTGGGCGGGATCATGGGACCAATTTTACAAGCCAATTCACTAGCCAATACGGCTATTCTTGAATCTGGTAAAGCATTGACATTAGAAAATGGCGGACACATCGTGACCCAGCAGTTTTTGGATCAATTTATGACGGTAACTGGCGCAGGAATGACGATTGGGATCGTGCTATACATGGTGGCTTTTGCCCGTTCGGCGCAGTTCAAACAATTAGGACGTCTTTCCTTGATCCCGGCATTCTTTAATATCAATGAACCAATTATTTTTGCGACACCGATCGTCATGAACCCAATCATGGTATTACCATTTATTTTGACACCGATGGTTTCAGGCGTGATCACGTATTTTGCACTTTATACCGGTATCGTACCGCTATTTACTGCTGTGCAAGTTCCCTGGACGACCCCGCCGATCATTTCAGGTTTTCTAGTAGGTGGCATTCGGACCGCTATCTTACAATTTGTTGTTTTAGCAATCGGTTTCTTTATTTACTATCCTTTCATTCGTAAGGTCGATAGTTTGAACTATAAACAAGAAACAGAGATTGTTTAATACCAAGGAAGCAGGTTGAATAGAAATGAATAAACTAAGAAGCGATTTTTTATGGGGTGGCGCAGTCGCTGCTCACCAATTGGAAGGCGGCTATCGTGCGGATGGAAAAGGCGTGAGTGTCGCTGATGTCATGACTGTCGGAGGCAACGGAATTCCTCGCCGAATCACGGAAGGGATCCAACCGGGCGAAAGCTATCCCAATCATGAAGCGATCGATTTTTATCATCGGTATCCTGAAGATATCAAGCTTTTTGCCGAATTAGGGTTGAAGTGCTTCCGAACATCGATTGCCTGGACCCGTATTTTTCCAAAGGGGGATGAGCGCGAGCCGAATGAGGAAGGCCTGGCCTTTTATGATCAATTATTCGATGAGTGTTTACGCTATGGCATTGAGCCAGTCATTACCCTGTCTCACTTTGAAATGCCTTATCATTTAGTGACAGAATACGGAGGTTGGCGTAACCGTAAGTTGATCGATTTGTTTGTCCGCTTTGCAGAAGTTTGTTTTACGCGCTATCAAAAGAAAGTGAAGTATTGGATGACCTTCAATGAAATCAATAATCAAGCAAACTATAAAGAAGATTTTGCGCCATTTACCAATTCTGGTCTGTTCTTTACGGAAGGAGAAGACCGAGAAAAAGTCATGTACCAAGCAGCTCATTACGAGCTCGTTGCCAGTGCAAAAGCGGTGGCGCTAGGACATGCGATCAATCCTGCGTTTCAAATCGGATCGATGATCGCGATGTGCCCAATCTATCCGTATTCTTGCGATCCCAAAGACATGATGGCAGCCGCGGTGGCCATGCAACGGCGCTATTGGTTTTCAGATGTTCATGCCCGTGGGCACTATCCGAGTTATATGCGCAGCTATTTTGAAAGAAAACAATTTGATTTAGATATCACCCCTGAAGATGAAGCAGCTTTGGCAAAAGGTTGTGTTGACTATATTGGTTTTAGCTACTATATGTCTTTTGCGATCAAAGGCAAGGAGAATGATCCAACCTATGACTATGATGAGAGCCAAGATCTGGTGGATAATCCTTATGTCGATGCTTCTGAATGGGGCTGGCAGATTGATCCCGTAGGCTTGCGCTATGCCATGAACTGGTTTAACGAACGCTACGAATTGCCGCTTTTCATTGTAGAAAATGGCTTTGGTGCGGTGGATACGGTGGAAGAGGATGGACAGATCCACGATGACTACCGTATTGACTACCTAAAAGCCCATATCGAAATGATGAAAGAAGCAGTAGCTTATGATGGCGTCGACTTATTAGGTTATACACCGTGGGGCATCATTGACTTGGTTTCTGCGGGGACAGGGGAAATGAAGAAACGCTATGGTGTGATCTATGTGGACAAAGACAATGAAGGAAATGGAACCCTTGCTCGTCAGAAGAAAGATTCATTTGCATGGTATCAGCAAGTGATTGCGTCCAATGGCACGAAGGTCTAAAGAAAAAAACGTTACGCAAAATTTCTGCGTAGCGTTTTTTCTTTAGGGCATTTGGATATAGCCGTAATGAAGCAATAACTGAATAATAATAACTAAAGTGTTCATTCCCACATGGGTGATCATGGAAGTCCAAATACTGCCGGTCAAAGCATAAAGCCCAGAAAAGAACAGTCCTAAGAAAATATAGACTAAGAGATGATTGTCATTGTGGGCAAAGGCAAAGGCTACGGCGCTGACCACTACACCAACCCAAACATTGCTGTATTTCCCAATGATGCCAACTAAGGCTCTGCGGAAGACAAATTCCTCCATAATTGGCCCACCGACCATTGCTGCGAGAGCAAAGAGTGGGTTTTGCACCACGATGGCAATGATGTTTTCGGTATTTTGCGAAGCGCTGACTTCTCCGAAAAAGGATTCGATAAAGATGGCTAGATTTTGCAACAAAATCGCTGCGACAATGCCGGTTAGCCCGTAAATAAGAATCGCTGAGACTTTGGTTTTTTTGTGTTCAAACGATAGCGGTTCTGTTTGTTTGAAATACAAGAAAAACATGATCGCTGCACCAGCTAAGTAACCGATCGTTGTTGCTGCTACTTGATGTCCGCTAGGGACGAAGGCGATCGGTAGAAAAAAGACGATGCCGTAAGTAAGAATCGTGGACAAAGAATATTTTGATAAAGACATAGTTGTTTCCTCACACTCCTTTGCTTCATTATAGACTAGGTTGCTTCTAGAAACAAAAAATCCTACTATATTTATCAATCAATTAGAAATGCAAAAAAAATTTAGCAAAAGGCTTGCAAAAATTTGGGAAAATGAGTAATATTGAAACTGTAAGTTAGCACTCGATACAAGAGAGTGCTAATGCTAAATTCTATAACATTCATTGGAGGGATTTATCGTGTTAAGACCATTAGGTGATCGTGTGATTATCGAAGTCGCAAAAGAAGAAGAAAAAACTGTAGGCGGAATCGTGCTTGCATCAGCAGCAAAAGAAAAACCACAAACGGGTACCGTTATTGCAGTCGGCGAAGGACGCACGCTCGAAAACGGTGAAAAAGCTCCTGTTGCTGTCAACGTTGGCGAACAAGTAATGTTCGAAAAATACGCTGGCACAGAAGTGAAATATGAAGGAACAGAATATTTGATCGTTGCTGCAAAAGATATCATTGCAGTAGTAGAATAACAAAAATAAAAAATACTTGAGGTGATGAAATCATGGCAAAAGAAATCAAATTTGCAGAAGACGCACGCGCAGCAATGCTTCGTGGGGTAGATAAATTAGCAGATACAGTAAAAGTAACCTTAGGCCCTAAAGGTCGTAACGTGGTTTTAGAAAAATCTTACGGTTCACCATTGATCACAAATGACGGTGTAACGATCGCTAAAGAAATCGAATTAGAAGATCATTTTGAAAACATGGGCGCAAAACTTGTTTCTGAAGTCGCTTCAAAAACAAACGATATCGCTGGTGACGGAACAACGACTGCTACGTTATTGACACAAGCAATCGTTCGTGAAGGATTGAAAAATGTCACCGCTGGTGCGAACCCATTAGGTATTCGTCGTGGGATCGAAATGGCAACAAAAGTGGCTGTAGAAGAGCTACACAACATTTCATCAATCGTTGATTCAAAAGAAGCAATCGCACAAGTTGGTGCTGTTTCTTCTGGTAGTGAAAAAGTTGGTCAATACATCGCTGATGCAATGGAAAAAGTCGGCAATGACGGTGTTATCACTATTGAAGAATCAAAAGGGATCGAAACAGAATTAGATGTTGTGGAAGGAATGCAATTTGATCGTGGTTACTTATCACAATACATGGTAACTGACAACGATAAAATGGAAGCAGCGTTAGAAAATCCATACATCTTGATCACTGACAAAAAAATCTCTAACATCCAAGATATCTTGCCATTGTTAGAACAAATCTTACAACAATCAAAACCATTATTGATCATCGCTGATGACGTTGATGGCGAAGCATTACCAACACTTGTATTGAACAAAATCCGTGGAACATTCAATGTTGTTGCAGTGAAAGCACCAGGATTTGGTGACCGTCGTAAAGCAATGCTAGAAGACATTGCGATCTTAACTGGTGGTACAGTGATCACTGAAGACTTAGGTCTTGAGCTGAAAGATGCAACCATCGATAACTTAGGTCAAGCAAGCAAAGTGGTTGTGGATAAAGACAACACAACAATCGTTGAAGGTGCTGGTGAAAAAGAAGCAATTGACGCACGCGTTCAATTGATCAAAAACCAAATCGCTGATACAACTTCTGACTTTGACCGTGAAAAACTACAAGAACGCTTAGCAAAACTTGCTGGTGGGGTTGCTGTGATCAAAGTTGGGGCACCAACTGAAACTGAATTGAAAGAATTGAAATTACGTATTGAAGATGCATTGAATGCAACACGTGCCGCTGTTGAAGAAGGCATGGTCTCAGGTGGGGGAACTGCCTTAGTCAATGTCATCAACAAAGTTGCAGAAATCGAAACAGATGGCGATGCAGCAACAGGTGTCAAAATCGTTTTACGTGCCTTAGAAGAACCAGTTCGTCAAATTGCTGAAAATGCAGGCTACGAAGGTTCAGTGATCATCGACAAATTGAAAAACGCTGACTTAGGCGTTGGTTTCAATGCAGCAACTGGCGAATGGGTAAACATGCTAGAAGCTGGGATCGTTGACCCAACAAAAGTGACGCGTTCTGCATTACAAAACGCAGCTTCTGTTGCCGCATTATTGTTAACAACTGAAGCAGTCGTTGCCGACAAACCAGAACCAGCAGCGCCAGCAGCTCCTGCAATGGACCCATCAATGGGTATGGGCGGCATGATGTAAGCAAGCCTTGAGAACTCCTCTTTTGAGGGGTTCTTTTTTTGTGCGATCAAAAAATACTTCAACACAGAAAAAGACAAAAAACCTTTCTTCTTAGTATTCTAAGCACCAAAGAATTGGTTCATTGCTTGAATAAAAGGAGAAAGGATTGGTAGATATAAGCTATCTATTTGTCTTGTAAAGGCAGCGAGTTTTGTAAGGAACGTCAATCACAACCGTTCCCAAAATCCCTGCGCAAAACCAGTAATAAATTCGTAGAGAGCCGGCAGTATCACCGAAATACATAAGACGACAAAGACCATTTTCTGAACAGCAGTTAATTGTTTGAGGAAATGGTTTTTTGTGAACAATAAATACGCGATACAGATAACGGCAAGCAGCTGCAATAGATCAAATAAAATGGACAAGAAAATCACCTTTTCTGATTAGATTGAATGGACGATAGAATGATGGATTCTCTTAACATAGAGCAAAGAGTTGAATGATATGGTTCTGAGAAAACGTGAAGATCAACGTTTATAAAGAAACGGTATTTCGACGCCAAAGAATGCGAAGATCCCGCTTAAAAGAAAGTAAGTCAATAAGCCTAGATAAAAAAGGACTTTCCAATTCAATTTCTTTTTCATTCGATCCACTCCTTTTGTGTATCATAGCATAAAAAAACGATAATATAAATAAATAATCTAAAGATGCAAATTTGCATTTTTCAGCAAGTGTAAGCTCTCTCAAGCTACATTTTCGCTATCTTGAAAAACCTGAGCTAAAATAGAAAGAGGAACAAAATCATGGCTCACTTTGATTTTTAAATGAACAACGAGTCGAAAGAAGGAGACATTTCTTTGAAAAAACCATGGATAAAACGCAAAAAGAAGCAAAACGAAAATGAATTATTAACGGAACAGTCCGTTCAAGTCGAGCAAAGTCAAACGAGAGAAGAGCTGCAAGAAGAAGCGGAGTTTACTTCTTTTTTTGCGGATGTCATGAAGCGAATGCCGAAAAAATCGGCTGCCCTTGTGATGAAAGGCTATGACGGATCAAAAGCCCAGGCGGAAAAAGTGTTAGCGAAAAGCAAGGATCAATTTGATCAGGTGTTTGAGGAGTTTTTAGTTGGCGTAGATGATGAAACACGAAAAAAAGCCCACCGCACGATCCATGCGGCTTCTTTGACGGCGGCGATCATCGGCTGTTCACCGATTCCCTTTTCAGATGCAGTGTTACTTGTGCCAGTTCAGATGACAATGATGGCTCGTTTGTATCGTATTTTTGGGCGAACATGGCGTGAAGGGTTAGCGAAAAGTATTTCGAAAGAGCTAGTCGTTGTGAGTTTTGGTCGCAGTGCCGTTGGCAATATCTTGAAATTTGTCCCAGCAGTCGGCACCGTTACTGGAGCTGCAATCAATGCCAGTGTGGCTAGCGGTATTACCGAAGCATTAGGCTGGGTGACGGTCAAGATGCTGAATGATGGGGAAGATGTGTTTGAGCAAGTGATGTCCTTTAAAGGCCAATTTCACACGCTGTTCAATGCGTTGAAAGTTGGCAAGAAATCTAAGTGAAACAAACAGAAGAAGAACGAAGCAGGTCCAGACGACTTGCTTTTGTTGCTTCTTTTTCTTCACAGCAAATAAAAAAATTTTAAGGAGTGAGTAAAAATGAAACAACGAGTGACACGGGAAGAAGTCAAAGAACGGTTGGTCACCGATGCGTATTTTCAAAAAGGTCGTTCCGCTTTAAAGACCCGCCAAACGATTTTGACGATTCTTGCTTGGCTGATGGTCTTGGTTCCCTTTGTATGGCTGGCCATTCCGTTGACGCTGCCGAATCTGGCGGATCGGATCGCCTTTCGGACCTATTTAGAAGAAGCAGTCACTTTCGAATTTCTAGCGTTATTTTTGGGCATTTCTTTTTTGATTTTAGTTCTTACGTTTGCTTTATTAACTTTGAGGAACAACCGCCGCTTCAAACGATTGCTGCAAAAGCAATCGATGCATGATGAAGCTGCCTTGGAAAAACGCAAAGAGTTGCTAGAAGCATTTTACGAAGAACGCTTCGGCACGAAAGAAGAACGCCACGGGGCAAAATACTACGCAGTTGCACCGGAGCAAAACATCGGAGAAACGGAGATTCAAGAACTTTTCCGTAGAAATGGGGTGGGCTGATGGTTGTCAATTTTGATACTGGGTTCCCGTGGTTGGATACATTTTTAACAGTCGTTTTGATGATTCTCTTTACGTATCCAATTTTAGGTGGCTTTGCTTGGTTCATCGGGGTGATCTGCAATCGTTTTTTATTCCGTTATCGACAATTAGAGTGGATACCGATCCCCGAAGAGATCGAGCCGATGATCACGATTATGGTACCAGCTCACAATGAAGAAATCGTTATTGAAGACACGATTCATTATTTAATGAACAATCTGAACTACAGCAATTATGAGGTGTTGGTGACTGATGATGGCTTAACGGATCAAACTCCTGTGATACTAGACCGATTGATGGAACAGTACCCAAATCTAAGAGTGTTGCGCATCGAAAAAAATCAAGGAAAAGCCCATGCCTTTAATATTGGGGTAGGGTTTGCCAAAGGGGAATTGATCTTGAGCAACGATGCAGATACGGTTCCTGAACCTGATGCGTTATGGAAATATGTCAATTATTTCATCCGCCAAGATTCCATCAATATCTCTGCCATTACGGCGAATATGGATGTTCAAAACCGCACAACGATCGTAGGGAAATCACAAACCGTTGAATTTTCAAGTATCGTAGGAATTATCAAACGGACCCAGCAAGCCGTTTTTGGGGTCATCTATGCTTATAGCGGTGCCAATACGATGTATCGCCGCGCGGCATTGATGGACGTGGGGCTGTTTCGACAAAATCGAGCCACAGAAGACATCAGTATTGCCTGGGACCACCAATTCCGAGGTTGGCTGTCTTTATTTGCTTCACGAGTGATGTTTTTCATGGAGGTGCCAGAAACACTCAAGATGCTCTACCGACAACGGAAACGCTGGGCGAAGGGCGGTACAGAAGTATGGCTGACCAACTTTAAAAAGGTCTTTTTGCATCCTTTTGAAAACATTGGTCGAACCGCTATGTTTGTTGATCAAACATTAAGTATCATCTGGTCATTCTTTTTCTGGCTTTCATCTGCCTTGTTTGTCTTCTATCTGATCTATTATGGTGCAACTGGGAATTACGAACGGATCTATCATATGTTTACGATGGCCTTTCTCTTCGTTTGTTTCGAGATGATTGCGGGGGTCATGCAGCTATTTACCAGCCTCTTGGCGGATGATAACCGCAGCAAGCTGAAGTATTTCCGTTTTGCTCCTTTTTACATGCTGTTTTACTGGATGATCAATGCCATAACGATCGTCACTACCTTTATTCCAGCCGTTAAGACCATCCTCGGTTACGGCAGCGGCGTTTGGGTCAGCCCTGAGCGAACGGCGAAAAAAACCGAAGAATCTTAACGAATTCACCTTCCCTGGATAATAAAAACAAGTCTGAGTTTTCTTCAGACTTGTTTTTTTGCCATTAAGGTTCAGAAAGATAGTAAATCTCACGATTTTGGTATGGATAACGAGTTTGCGAAAATTCGAAGGGCCGTCCGTCGGAGAGACGAGCAACTTGTTCTAATTCTAAGATCGGATCATTGGGATCGACTTCTAAATATTTGATATCATAGGAATCTGCTTTGTCGGCACGGATTTTACGTATGGCGGGACCTATTTTGAGATGTAAGGAATCAGTGATATATCGATAGATCGAGTGTTCAAGGATCGCCATATCAATATTGGGAATTGTTTTGATGGGCATGATCGTGTACTCCAATTCAAAGGGTTCGTTATCAACATAGCGCAGTCGTACGATATCATAAACAGGTTCGTTTTCTCGCAAGGACAAGTAATCCATTTCGTTGGCTTCTGGAAAACGTACATTGAAACTAATGATTTTACTTTGCACTTTATGCCGTCCGCCATATCGGTTGACTAGACCGATATACTCATTGATCTGTCCTTGGTAGGTCGCTGAATTGACATAGGTGCCATGACCTCTTTTGGTGGAAATCAGGCCTTCTTGCTTCAGTTGATTTAGCGCTTTTTGGATCGTCATTCGCGAGGTTTGAAATCGTTTGGCTAACGCCGTTTGTTCCGGTAGTTTTGATAAAGCAGGAAAAACTCCTTCATAAATATCCGTCCGCAACTGATCAACGATCTCTTTGTATTTTGTCATAGTCATCACTCCTTATGTAAAGAAATTCATGGACTTGAGTTTTGTTTGAAGGGGATAAAAACAAGGTCTATCACTAAAGAATCCGCTGAAATTAACATGTATAGAAAAAGCTTTACATATGTTTTTGAAAAATTTACATGCCTGTTTCACCTAATTATAATAGGTTTTGTAAGCGAATACAAATGATGGAGGAATCAATTTGAAAAAATTTTACTGGGGAAACAGTGTCAGCAGTATGCAGACAGAAGGTGGTTGGAATGAAGGCGGTAAAAGCTTATCCGTTTATGATATACGGGAAGCTTCGGAACAGGCTAGCGATTGGCATGTAGCAAATGATAACTATCATGCGTATACAGAAGATTTTGATTATATGCAAGATTTGGGGATGAACATGTATCGTTTCCAAATTTCTTGGTCAAGGGTCGTTCACGATGGAGATGGTGCCTTTAATGAAGAAGGGATCGCCTATTACGATCGTTTTATTGATGATCTGTTAGCTCGAGGGATCGAGCCTATGATTTGTTTGTACCATTTTGATATGCCTCTGCATCTGGCGAAAACCTATAACGGGTTCATCAGCAAAGAAGTGAAGGACGCATTCATTCGTTTTGGAAAAGAAATGGTAGATCGTTTTGCGGATAAAGTCCATTATTGGTTAACCTTTAACGAACAAAATCTTTTTCACCAAGACCATGGTTTTAAGATCAGCGGTTATTTAGAAGGGGAAGAAACGACAGAAGAATTGTATCAGATTTTCCACAATGTCATGGTTTGCCATGCAGAAATCTGTAATTATCTTCATGAAACAACAAATGCGAAGATCGGCGGCATGCTGGCGTATTCTGAGGCGTATCCAGCGACTTGTCGTCCACAAGACATCAAAGCAGCAAGAGAGTTTGATGAATTTGCGAACTTTACTTTATTAGATTGCTATGCGCACGGCAAGTATTCGGCAGCACAAGACCGATACGTGAAAAATCATCAACTCAATATGAATATTTTACCTGGGGAATTAGAGGCGATCGCAGCGCAGAAAAATGATTACATTGCCTTTAGCTATTATGCTTCTTCTACCTTGAATGCTGAAAAAATTCCTGAAGGAACGCCGCCGAATCGGTACATGACTTTTGGAAAACAAGACAATCCGTATATTGAAACGACGGAATGGAACTGGCAAATTGATCCGCTTGGCTTCCGTGATGTCTTAAATAAAGTCTATCAGCGGTACCGGTTGCCAGTGTTTCCGATTGAAAACGGGATTGGGGTCAGAGAGCATTGGGATGGCAAAGAACCGATTCAAGATGATTACCGTATTGTCTATCATCAAGAGCATATTCGAGCGATGTTTGAAGCGATGGTGGAAGATGGAGTGGTCTGTCTTGGGTATCTTGGTTGGGGGCTGATCGACATTTTGAGCTCGCAAGGTGATATGGAGAAACGATACGGACTCGTGTATGTCAATCGTGGCAACCATGAGTTGCGAGATATGAAACGTGTACCGAAAAAATCGTATGAATGGTTCAAAGAAGTGATCAAAACCAATGGTAGTACGATCTATACAAACCCATATACAGAATAGGAGGAACAAAAATGGCAGCAGAAAAGCGCACGTTTTTAGATAAATTTACAGAGTTTTCGGTCCGTCTCGGCAATCAGGTTCATCTCAAAAGTCTTCGTGATGCGTTTGCGACCTTAATGCCTGCCTTTATTATCGCAGGGATCGCTGTGTTGTTTAATAATGTCTTCTTTCCATGGTTTTTAGAAGGGGCTGCCTTGGCGCGAATGCAAGTGTTTGGCAATTCCATCACCAATGGAACATTGAATATCGCCGGTCTGCTGATCGCCCCGATGATCGCTTATTTTCTTTGCCGCAATAAAAACAATCCGAGCGCCATCAATGCAACCTTTGTGGCAACGACTTGCTTAGTGGTCATGTTGGCGATGGCTCATGCCGTGATGCCAGAAGGCGCTCAAGCAGAAGTGACCATCAGTGGTGTGATGCTATTTGACGATGTCGGGACCAAAGGGATGTTTTCTGGAATCATTTGTGGGTTAGTTGCCACGGAATTATTTATTCGACTGTCAGAAAACAAGCACCTAAAAATCAATTTAGGGGATCAAGTTCCTCCTGCCGTCAGCAAATCCTTCAGCACGTTGATCCCTGCTATTTTGGTGATTTCCTTCTTTGCCGTAGTTGCGACCGTGCTAGCAGCCTTTGATACCGACCTGATTCAAATCATTTCAACAGTGATCCAAGAACCACTGCGTTTATTGAACACATCGATTTTTGGGTTCTTGATCATCTATTCAACGGGCAATTTTCTGTTTACTTTAGGCATTCACCAAACCGTCATCAATGGCACCTTGTTAGATCCATTGCTGTTAGTCAATATGAATGAAAACATGCAAGCCGTGCAAGAAGGCGCTACGCCACCCAATATCTTAAATTCAGCATTCGTGACGGTTTTCGCACAACTAGGCGGGACTGGATTTACGATCAGCTTGATCATTGCAGTGCTCTTATTCGTCCGCAATTACCAACCTTTTCGGGATGTCGTCAATCTATCCCTAGCTCCGGGTATTTTTAATATCAACGAGCCAATCATCTTTGGTTTACCGATCGTCTTCAATTTACCTATGATCATTCCCTTCGTTGCAAGTCCAATTGTGGCGACGTTGATTGGCTACTTTGCTACCGCAGTAGGATTCATTGAACCGCTTTCTGTGATGGTTCCTTGGACGACACCACCAATTCTTAGTGCATTGTTGGCATCAAAAGGGGATTTTAAAGTTGTTTTGGTTCAAGTGATCATCATCGTCGTCTGTGTAGCAATCTATTTTCCATTTTTAAAAATCGCTCAACGGGTTGCAATCAAATCTGCTGAATTGGAGCGGGCAGAATAAACAAAACAGGATGAATCCTATACTAGAGTGACCTACAAAAGTTAGAACAAAATTCTAACGTTTTGGGGGTCACTATTTTTTGAGGTGATTTTTTACTAAGTTTCTATTTTGAATTTTAATTAAATGGTATACTATCCCAAAAGGAGCGACTATGAAACTTTCAGAAATGCAAAAAGCGATTTATCAAAACAAAATCGATCACCAATTCAATGTCACAAATATTGAAAAAGAGTTTTTGGCTTTATATGGTGAAGTAGGGGAAGCCTTTGACGCGTATCGGAAGCAACAAGAGGTAGGAGAAGAATTGGCGGATGTGGCGATTTATCTTCTTGGGTTAGCGGAAATCCTTTCCATCGATCTTGAAGCAGAGATTCATAAAAAAATGGCCGTCAACCAAAAGCGTCGTTATACGAGTTATGGCAATGGCTATACCAAACGAATCGATAATTGATACACGCACAAAAACTAGTAGATTCCTCGAGTATAGGCCCTTACCGAAATAGAAATGGAAGCAGGAGATAGGATGGAAAAGAATGTAAGCATGCGTGAATTAACCACGGCGGATTTAGCAGAAGTCGTGGACCACTATATTGCTGTATTTTCAGCAGAACCATGGAATGACCAATTGACAGTGCCGCAAATCACCGACTATGTATCATCAATGATGGCAATGAATACTTTTATTGGTTATCGACTAACAGACCGAGCATCGAATGAATTGATTGGTCTTTCATTAGGCTTTATCAAGCCCTGGTATCAAGGAAAAGAGTATGTGATCGATACTTTTTTAATTACTGGCACGCACCAAGGAAAAGGCTTGGGTTCCACTTTTTTAGAAAGGATCAAAGAGGATCTGCTCAAGAAAGAGATCCCAACGATCCTGTTAGATACTGAAGAAAGTATGCCAGCAGCGGATTTTTATAAAAAGAATGGCTTTAAACCGCTACCAGATAATGTGAGCTATTATTTATCTCTAGAATAATAATAGCTTGTCAATAAATAAAAAAGTCTGCGAAAAAATCGCAGGCTTTTTAGTTATGCACAGTTTCAACAGGTTTATCCACAATATGTTGTAGGAACGTGTTTTCGCCTACTAAATATTGGGTGTGTGGTTTTTAGAAAAGGATTTCAAAGAGATTCTTATGGACCAATGAGCGTAAAAGTGAAAAAAGTACTGAAACGCTTATAGAATATAGCAAAATTTATCTAGATGAGAGGCTCTGTTGGTACCGATCAGCTAATTTCTATCATCTTCGCGATAGGTCTTGCGATACTGTAGCGGCGTTAAACCAAATTTACGCTGAAATCTTTTGCTAAAGTAGCTCAAGTGATTGAAGCCAACGTGGTAGCAGATGGTTGAGATCGGTTCATCCGTTTCGATCAATAGGTTTTTGGCTTGAGACAATCGATAATCAATCAGATAGTTGATTGGGGTCAATGTCGTGTATTGCCGAAAAAGGGCGGTACAAGTACGTGTATTGATGGCAGCAGCTTTAGCGATCGCAGGAACCGTTAATGGTTCTTGATAATGCTCATGGACAAATGCCAGCATTAAGTAGATAGTTTCTTTCTTTGGTGAAGCAGGTCTTGCAGCCATTAGCTGTGAAAGGGCAGCTAGAAACAATTCATAGAGAGTAAATCGTTGTTCAATAAGCAGAGGCAGACGCACGGTTTGAACAAATGCTTGATGTTGGGCGGTTAAGGTTAAGCGCCGATAGCTGCGGGTGCGATCGTGGACTAATTGTTCGATCGCTTCTTTAAAAACAGGGTCAGCAATAAAGCCTGAAGAAAAATCAAAGCAGCAATATCGGACGTTTTCTGAAGCTAAAACAGCACCATGGAGTACACGGCTATTAATAATGATCGCCTCATTCTTATTTAGCAAAATTTGCTCGTCGTCAATCGTATACATGAAGCTACCTTCTTCGACCCATACGATTTGCAGCTCGTCATGCCAATGTAGAGGCAATTGGTCGCCACGCTTTTGTTGCAAGCAACGTTGATAAATTGCAAAGGAGCGATTTGTAGTTGTATGTTTGGTCGTTTCTTCGTTTTCTTCTGTGCGTTCAAAGTACATACCGCACCACCTTTTTACAGAATAGTGTTAAAAACAATCAGGATATTGACAAAAGTTCACTATCTGATTCGGTATAATACTAACAAAGTAAAGTGAAAGACAAAAGGTGTTTTTATGAAAAAAACAGTTGGGATTGTTTATGCTTGTTCAGCAGCAGCTTTGTGGGCAGTTTCTGGCATCGCTGGACAAATTTTATTTACGAAATATAGTATTTCAGCAAATTGGCTCGTTTCAACACGATTGGTTCTTTCAGGGTGTTTGTTGCTCAGCATTGGGTTAAAGGATCGCGCCCGATTGATTTCCCCATTTCGTGAGAAAAAGGACTTCATTCAGCTGCTCTTGTTTTCTTTCTTAGGCATGTTTCTCGTTCAATTTACCTACTTTAAAACGATTGAGCAAAGCAATGCTTCGTTTGCAACGATTATTCAATATACAGGACCTTTCTTTGTTTTACTCTATGCCGCGATAGCCAAAAGGCAGCTCCCCTCTTTAAAGACATGTTTCTGGTTATTGGTAACCTTACTTGGTGTGACGGCTGTGGCATCAAAAGGACAGATTGAGCAATTAGCGACTTCCCAATCTGCACTAGGCTGGGGGTTAGCATCAGCGATATCACTAGCTTTTTATTCTATACAGCCGCGTAAACTCTTGCAAAAATATGGGAGTTTACCAATTGTCGGCTGGGGGATGTTGATTGGTGGAGGCTTGGGGAATGTGGTTCATCCAATGTGGCAGATCGATAGTCAACTGAACGTTCAAGTGATTCTTTATTTGCTGGTGGTCATTTTATTTGGAACAGCACTAGCGTACTTGATTTTTTTAACAAGTTTACGCTATTTATCCTCAACACTTGCAACAGTTTTAACAGCAGTTGAGCCACTGCTGGCTGCTTTCTTATCGATCATTGTTTTTCATGATCACTTCACAGTGGTGGAGCTAGTAGGATTTATGGCAGTTATAGGGAGCATCATGTGTTTACAAAAAAAATTGTGAAAAAGACGAGATTCGCCAAAATCGGTGAAGTCTCGTCTTTTTTATAAATCAACAGAAAAAGAAAACGCAGGAGTCTACGCTTTCTTTTTCTGTTCTTCTTTTTTCTTGTCTGTGGTCGGTACGGAATCTAGGGCTTTTTTGAAAATCTCTTCTTTTTTCGTTTTATAGTTATGTTGTCGTTCAGCATACACTTTTTCTTTCGTCTTTGTTTTCATACTCGGTCACCTCTTCCTTTTTTTAAAGTATAGCATGATTTCACAAACTTATGCAAATCCTTGGTTTTCTCCTTGGTATTATAATCTTTTTCGTGAAATACATTGTGAAAATATTTCTTTTGGCAGAGATGAGGGACTTCTCTATTAAGAAATTCGCATCCGGTTGGAAGCGATGTAACAGGATTTCATCTAAGCGTCGATCACACAGCTGGAAGTAGCGTTCTTTTTGAAACAATTTTTTCACAGAATCCCTCGTGTAAAAAAGGAATGATAAATGGGTGGTTTTAGTATCGGTTTTTGAAAAAGGGGATCAGGAAAGAAATGTTATTCAAATAACAGTCTTGTTTTTCAAAAAGTGGGTTTGTTTGCAAAAAAATTCCTGTTTTTATTCGCGAATTAAAATAACGTTGAATGAAATAGCGTTTTTCTGTCGTTTATAGAAATCTTTGTAAATAGTGTGCCATTGAGCAACACCAAAGAGAAAGTGATCAAAAAGAATAACGCAGGAAAATAAATGACACGTTTTATTAAACGCAAATTAAAAAAATACAAAACGAAAACAATATCAAAAAATATTAATTTTTGTTAAAATGGGGTACAGGGGGTGTTTTATTGGAATCTCGGAAAATCAAACGTAAGCGTTTAGTGAAACAAAAACGGTCCCTTTTCGTACAAAAAGGATTGGGTATCACAGCAGCGTTAGCATCGACTTCAGGTGTCTTTACGTCTCTTGCTCATGCGACCGAAACGACAAACGCTTCGTCATCAACCAACACAACTGCTACTCTTGCCAGATCGTCAGCTGAAACGGCGATCAATCGACAATTTAAAACAACAGCTTCACTGAATGTTCGTTCAAATGCTTCAACAAGTGCCTCTATCGTAAGTGGCGTAGGAGCAAATACAACAATCACTGCGGTGGCTCAAAAGAACGGTACCTCAGTGAATGGCAATACAACATGGTATAAGCTATCAACAGGGGGCTGGATCTCAGGTGCTTATGTGAAAAGCACCTCAGGCTCTTCTTCTGCCGATACTAGCTCGTCCAATTCGTCGTCGTCTTCATCGGAAAAAGCAATCTCGAAATCAGTGAAAACGACCACTGCATTGAACGTCCGTTCAAATGCAACGACTAGTTCTAGTGTCGTACGTGGACTAAGCAGCAATGCGACAGTACAAGTCGTTGCACAAAAGAGTGGAACGTCGGTGAATGGCACGACCACTTGGTACAAATTGTCCACAGGTGGTTGGATCACGGCGGCCTATGTCAAAGATGTTTCCAGCAGCTCAACAGGCAATAGTTCTTCTGGCGGCAACACAAGTGTTTCTGCAGAAACGGCTATCAACAAGAACGTGAAAACAACAGCGGCATTGAATGTCCGTTCGAGTGCCTCAACAAGTGGTAGTGTCGTTGGCAGCCTAAGCAACAGCACGACGGTGAAGGTCGTTGCCCAGAAAAATGGCACATCCGTTGGCGGCACCAATGTTTGGTACAAAGTATCGACTGGTGGCTGGATCACAGCGGCATATGTACGTGACGTCACGTCTAGTTCTGGAAATACAAGTAATAACAATAATTCAAACACAGGTTCAAGCAACACCGGTTCATCAAACGGCTCAAACAATGCGAGTGAGCAAGCCATCAATAAAACGTTCCAAACAACCACTGGTATGAATGTCCGCTCAAATGCATCAACTTCTGCAAGTGTAGTCAGCAGTTTGGGCAGCAATGCGACTTTCAAAGCAGTCGCTCAAAAACAAGGAACGTCAGTCAATGGCAATGCCACTTGGTATAAGTTATCAACGGGTGGCTGGGTATCTGCAGCGTATGTGAAGGAAGTCAGTGCAACGACTCCTGGTAACAATAACAACGCAGGCAATACCAATGTTCCGATGAGCGTGAACGGAGCAGCGATCGTTGCAGAAGCTAGAAAACATATCGGCACTCCTTATCAATGGGGAGGCAAAGGACCAGATGTCTTTGACTGTTCTGGGTTTACACGCTACGTCTTCTTAAAAGTGACGGGCAAAAACATCGGTGATTGGACAGTCCCACAAGAAAGCGCAGGGACGATCATTCCTGTCTCGCAAGCACAAGCTGGCGACTTGCTGTTCTGGGGTCAAAAAGGGAATACCTACCACGTAGCGATCGCTACCAGTAATACAAGCTATATCCATGCGCCAAGCACGGGTTATACAGTCACCGAAGCACAATCAGGCTTTTCGACTGCTAGCTTCGCTCTACGAGTGAAATAAATGTTTCATTGAATAGGCAAAGGGTTTGTCCTTTGTTAGAAACGCCCCTAAGAAAGCTGCCATCAGTTTTCTTAGGGGCGCTTTTTGGGTTGGGCGCAGATCTTTTTAAAAGGTGGGGCTTTGCCCTGTTTTTTTGACAAAAAGGCCGATTTGTCAAAATCACTTGTTTTTATTAGTACAAATTTTTGTCAAAAAAAATAGTTACTGATACCATAAAAACGTACCAATATTAGGAGGGATCTACATGAGATATACGAACGGAAATTACGAAGCTTTTGCAAGAAGCAGAAAACCGAAAGATGTCGAAAAGAAAGAAGCCTATATTGTTGGTGGGGGATTAGCAGGACTTGCTGCGGCAGTCTTCTTGATCCGTGACGGCCATATGGCGGGTGAGAAAATCCACGTCCTTGAAGAACTTTCTTTATCAGGCGGTTCATTGGACGGAAAATTCATTCCCCATGATGGATTTGTGACCCGCGGCGGTCGAGAAATGGAAAATCATTTTGAGTGTCTGTGGGATCTATTTCGCTCGATTCCATCTTTGGAGGTGGAAGATGCTTCGGTGCTAGATGAGTTTTACTGGTTGGACCACGATGATCCAAATTCGTCTAACTGTCGGATCATTCACAATCGCGGCCAACGAGCAGCAGATGATGGAGAATTTACCTTGTCTGCTACAGCACAAAAGGAATTGACCCAATTATTTATGACTTCAGAAGATCAATTGATCGGGAAAAAAATCGAAGATGTTTTTGGCGAAGAATTCTTTGAATCCAATTTTTGGCTATACTGGTGTACGATGTTCGCCTTTGAAAAATGGCATTCGGCGATTGAAATGCGCCGCTATGTGTTGCGTTTTGTGCACCATATCGATGGCTTGCCTGATTTTACTGCGTTAAAATTTACCCGTTACAACCAATATGAGTCATTGGTCAAACCACTACTTGCTTATTTGGAAGAACAAGGAGTTGACTTCCAATATGAATGCACCGTCAGCAATATCGATGTTCGGATCGTGGGCGAGGAAAAAGTTGCTCAAAAACTTGTGCTGGAAAAAGCGGGAGCAATCGAAGAAATTCCTTTATCAGAAGATGACTTGGTCTTTGTTACCAACGGATCGATTACTGAAAGTTCCACGCAAGGGGACCATTATACTCCAGCGCCTATCTCAAAAGCACCTGGTGGCAGCTGGCGTTTATGGAAAAACTTGGCGGCGCAATCGCCTGAGTTTGGTCATCCAGAAGTCTTTTATGAAAACTTACCTGAAGAAAGCTGGTTTGTTTCGGCAACCGTGACTTGGCAAAATTTTGATGTGGAACCTTATTTAGAAAAATTGACCCATCGCAAGTTACGAACAGGCAGAATCGTCACTGGCGGGATCATCACCATCAAAGATTCCAATTGGATGATGAGCTTTGCGACCCATCGCCAACCGCACTTTAAAGAACAAAAAGACCAACAAACGATCACATGGGTGTATGGCTTGTTGTCAAATACACCAGGGAACTACATCAAAAAACCAATTGAACAATGTTCTGGACAAGAAATCGTGCAAGAACTGCTTTACCATTTAGGCGTGCCAGAAGCAGAAATCCAACGCATTTCAAAAGAATCAAGTGTGGCAGTTCCAGTCTACATGCCGTTTATCACTTCTTACTTCATGCTGCGTGAACCAGGGGATCGGCCATTGGTTATTCCAAATGGCTCCAAAAACTTAGCTTTTATCGGTAATTTCGCAGAGACTGAACGAGACACTGTTTTTACAACAGAATATTCCGTTCGGACTGCAATGGAGGCTGTTTATCAGCTATTAGATGTGGAACGTGGGGTACCAGAAGTGTTTGCTTCCGCTTATGATCTACGTACTTTGGCCAAAGCTGTCTATTATCTGACCGATAAGAAAAAAATTACGGAAATGGAGCTGCCGTTTATCGAACGGAAACTCTTGGAAGGCTTCGTTAAGAAAACCGAACATACCTACATTGGCGATCTGTTGAAAGAAAACCATTTGATTTAAATAAAACGCAACGACAACGAGGCGAAAGAAGCTGCTCGTTGTCGTTGCGCTTTTTATTTGCTTTTTAGCGCAGTTTGAACGAATCATTATTCCTCAGATAAAATCCGAACTTGGATCTCTGTCAAATAAGCTTGCTCGTTGCTAAGGGTCGTTTCGTGGATCGATCGTTCATAGAAGTAGTCATCGATTTGCCATTGGTGCGTCGCAATCAGCTGCTTGAGTTTTTGATAGAACTGCTTCAATCCTTCGTCATCCCCCTGATAAATGGCGGTTAAATAGCATCCTGCTGGTTTCACGAAGGAAGTCCCTTGCGGCTCTTCTTGCCGCACGTAAACGTAGTCGATGTCTTGCGTATCGTCTTTGTTCGTCCGAATCATAAAACCGTACTCGTTATTCGAAAAAAGATAAGGCTGTGCGATCAAAAGGTCGTAGGCTTGGGTGATCATCTCTGGGATGGAGCTGCCGTTTAATCTAGGACTAAGGGAGAAATATTCCTCTGGCTGTTCCTTCAAGGTGAAGGGGGAAGTTTTTTCTGCAGCCAGGCGCAAATCCGCAGCTTTTCGTTCGATGATTTTTTTGATGTTGGTCAACTGCTGAATTTTTTCATCGATGGTTTGCCGCTTGGCTTCCAATAAGTTTCTCATGGTCTCGGCATCCCCCTGCAGCGCTGTTTGGATCTCTTTTAAGGGCATCGATAATTCTTTCAATGACAGGATCAATCCGAGATCCAAAAGTTGATCAAGGGAATAATACCGATACCCGTTCTCGTCTTTCCTGTTTGGTTGAAATAGCCCAATCTCGTCATAATAGTGGAGTGTCCGAGGATTGATCCGCGCGAAGCGTGCCATTTCCGATACTTTTAATTTGGTTTTCATGAAGCTCCTCCTTGACTTTACAGTTACTGTAAACTTTATACTAAGGATAGTCAACTACTGGGAGGAAGATAGAATGAATAAAAAAGTAACATATCGACCATTTAAACGAGAAGATCTGCCTGCGCTTGTGCAAGTAATTATTGATAGCTGGAACTACGACAAGCAATTTGACAAGAAGACCGCCAAGCACTTTGCTCATGTCTTTTTGTGTTACGAACTTGCCCGTGCGACCTATTCGCGGGTGGCTCTTTTAAATGGTGAAGCTGTCGGCATCTTGTTAGCAGACAGTAAAAGCGGGAAGAAGCTTCATCCAGCGCGCTATTGGGGGGAAACGATTTGGCATGCTGGCTGCTTACTGCTTACGAAAGAAGGGAGAAACACGCTGCTGCATTATGCCAAGGAGGTGGCTGAGTTAAATCAAGCGATGTTGAAAGACTTACAAACTCCTTCTCAGACCGAAGTTGGTTTGTTTGCCGTTAGTCCCAAAACACAAGGATTGGGTGTAGGCAAGCAGCTCTTTACTTCCTTTTTAGCGATGGTCCAGCAGGACAAAACGGCTCCGTTTTTCCTTTATACCGATACCACCTGTAATTTCGGTTTTTATGAGCATATGGGCTTGAAGCGGGCAGCTGCTGTGAAACGCTGGATCAAAAAACCGATTAAGAAGGAAATCGAGTTTTATATCTATACTTCCTAAGAGTGCAGCGATGCACTCTTTTTTCATTGGCTAGTATGGTAAACTGGAAGCAAAGAAGGTCAAGGAAGCTGTTTTCGTTTTATGGAAACGGCGCTTATTTTGGTCGAAAGCGATGGCTCAACCCGCTTTCGTAAAAAGGATGGGGAATGGGAAAGGATGGTTTATTTGGAAAAAAAGCAGATAGGGTTTATTTTAAGTGATATTGATGGGACGATCTTGGATCATAAGCATCAAATCGATCTGGATTTGATTGAAGAAATCAAACGATTGAAGCAGCAAGCGATTCCTTTTGTTTTGGCTTCCGCTCGCTCCCCGAAAGGAATGCTACCGATAGCTCAAGAATTAGGGATAGAAGACTGGCCCTTGGCTTGTTACAACGGTGCCCTGATTGGAGGGTACGATCAAAAGGGCACACTGGTACCGATTTTCAGTCATGAGGTCAAAAAAGCAGAAGCAAAAACTTTGGTTGCGCGCATCAAAGCTGATTTTCCTGGTGTTTCCATCAATGTCTACTCTGGTGATCAGTGGTATTGCGAAAGAGTGGACCAATGGGCACGAGCAGAAGCGGCGATCACCAAAGAGACTCCTGTAGAAACTTCATTAGAACAACTGTTGGCACAAGAAGCTTTTGAGGTTCATAAGTTTCTTTTGATCGGCACAACGGCAGAAATCCAAGCGCTTCATGCTGCCTGCCAGAACGCTGGATTTTTAGAAAGCGCCTTTTACTTATCCAAAGAGAATTATTTGGAAGTCACTCATCAAGCTGTGGGAAAAGATAAGGCGCTAAATGAATTGGCGGCCTATTTTCAAGTGCCGCTGGCGCAAACCTTAGCGATTGGCGATAATTTTAACGACCTGCCAATGATTGCTTCAGCTGGTATTGGTGTTGCGATGGAGAATGCGCCCGAATTGGTCAAAGCAAAAGCTGATTTTGTGACGACTAGCAATACAGACCATGGGGTTGCTGATGCGTTGCGGCAATTTGTCACAGAATAGATAAAAAAACTAGGTTTTTTGAACAAATTGATTGACTTTCATTTCTACTCTCCTTAAACTTTTAGCTATACCTAAAAAGGTAAGTGTTTGTTGGAAAGAAGGAGAAAAATGAATAAGAAGATCGAGAAGACATTGACCAAATTTGCCGAGCCGTTGGGGCTCTCCGTTGATACTTCCACTGGGGTGATTTATGGAACGTATCATAGTTATAAACTTTTTTTAGTTCAAGAGAATAACAATAGTTATTCTCTAGTGGCTCATTTTTCACTTAGCAAAGATGGCGAACTTCCCAACCAAGAAGAAGTCAAAGAAGTTTTAAGTGAGTCAAAAGAGATCATCGACTGTGTGATCCAAGGATATCAAGTTGCCTATACATTACGCGGAGCGATGACTGCAGGGAAAACCGTGGACAAGTTACGTACTGCGTTGGACCAGTTGACGAATTTTTTGAAGACGAAAGGCTTCCAAAATGCTTGTACCTTCTGCGGCGCGGTCACTGAGCCGGTTTCGCTGTATGCGATTGGCGGCGCTCCCGTCATTGCCTGTGAAGCTTGCTTTAAGAAACAACAAGAAGCAGTCCTTGCGCAAGAACGGGAAAAGGGGCAGAAAAAAGAAAATTGGTTAGCTGGAACCGTGGGTGCGTTTCTTGGCTCACTGATTGGTGCCGGCGCAATTATTTTATTAGGACAACTGGGGTATGTTGCTGCATTGTCTGGGATCGCGATGGCGATCTGTGCCATCAAAGGGTATGAATTATTAGGTGGAAAACTCAGCACAAAAGGTATTATTAGTAGTATTATCGTCATGATCATCATGGTCTATGTCGGGAATCGTATCGACTGGTCGATCAGTGTAGCAAATTATTACACGGACGTTGATGTCTTCTATGCCTTCCGTATTTTACCTGATTTGATTCGTGAAGGATATTTGGAAGCGAGTCAATATTACGGGAACTTAGGTCTGGTCTATCTCTTTACGGCGATTGGGGCTGTGCCAACTATTATCGCTACGGTACGAGAGGGGAAAGTGACGCGTCAAAGCTATAAAATGGAGTAATCCACGTTTCTATCCAAAGATAAAAAAACACAAAGTGAGATCTTTTTCGCTTTGTGTTTTTTGTTTTTGTGTCATAAATAATAACATGCAGTGTTAACATAAAAAATAAATAATAATAAAATGAGAAAAATAGCTTGCTTTTATAATTAATATTTATTAAAATCTTATTTACATTCAGAGTTTTGTAATAATTCTGAAAATTTTGGATTTTCATAAGGGGTAGGTAAGATGAAGAAAAAATGGGGATATGGTGTCGTCGCTGTTTGTGGAATCGTATTAGCAGGTTGCTCAACAGGAGGGACATCAAGTACAGGTGAAAGTTCAAGTGGTAGTGGGACAGCAGCTGCCGAACAAATTTTTAATGTTGTGGTTCAACAAGAAATGCCGAGTGCCGATCTATCCTTAGCCACCGATACGATCAGTTTCAGTGCTTTAAATAATGTGTATGAAGGGTTGTACCGCTTAGATGCTGATAGTAAGCCCGAACCAGCAGGTGCCGCCGAATTAGCGGAAGTCAGTGAAGATGGTCTGACCTATAAATTGAAACTACGAGAAGATGCCAAATGGTCAAATGGAGAACCAGTAACGGCAGCGGATTATGTGTTTGGTTGGCAACGCACCGTAAGTGCGGAAACAGGTTCTGAGTATGCGTACTTATTTGCGCCCGTAACCAATGCCGAAGCGATAACAGCAGGTGAAAAAGATGCCTCAGAATTAGGGATCAAAGCAGTCAGTGACTATGAATTAGAAATCACGCTGACGACACCTACGCCATACTTCCAATACTTATTGGCGTTTCCATCCTTCTTCCCACAAAGCCAAGCAGTCGTAGAAGACAACGGCGATCAATATGCTTCAACAAGCGACAATGCCGTTTACAATGGACCCTTTGTGTTGGCTGGCTTTGATGGGCCAGGAACCGATACAGAATGGTCATATGAAAAGAACGACCAATATTGGGACAAAGAGACGGTGAAACTTGATACCATCAATGTTAGTGTCGTAAAAGAATCATCGACCTCCTTGAATCTATTCCAAGATGGGCAAGCAGACGACGTCATCTTAACAGGAGAATTGGCACAGCAAATGGCCAATGATGAAGCGTTTGTGTCAGAACCATTAGCCCGTACTTCCTATATCGAGTTGAATCAGCGCGAAGAAGATTCGCCATTCCGCAATGAGGATCTGCGTAAAGCAATCTCTTATGCCATCGATCGTGATGCATTAGTGACATCGATTTTAGGGGACGGTTCATTGGCTTCCACAGGATTGATACCAAAAGGAATGACCTTTAACCCAACTGATAATACTGATTTTGTCGATGAAGCGGAAAGTGTCATTGAATACGATCAAGAAAAGGCCAAAGAACATTGGGAAAAAGCCAAAGAGGCGTTAGGAATCGATTCCTTAAGCTTTGAAATTTTGGCTTCTGATACAGATTCAACCAAAAAGGCCATTGAGTATATTCAAAGTGCGATCCAAGACACGCTGGATGGGGTGAAAGTTAGCCTAAGTCCTGTTCCTTTCTCCGTTCGTTTAGATCGTTCAAACTCAGGTGACTTTGATGTCGTCATGGGTGGTTGGGGAGCTGACTATGCGGATGCTAGTAGCTTTACTGATTTGTTTGTTACCGACAATTCCTACAACCGCGGTCGTTGGACAAGTGAGGAGTACGATGCAGCAGTGAAATCGTCTGCCACGACAAACGCTGGCAATCCAGATGCTCGCTGGCAAGATTTGTTAGATGCAGAGAAAATCATTATGGATCAACAAGGGGTCATCCCTGTGTACCAAAACGTTGAAGCTCATTTACGTGCACCAAAAGTAAAAGGGGTCGTATCACACGGTGCTGGTGCGCAATATGACTACAAGTGGGCAGTTATTGAAGAATAAGCGCCTAAAGAAGAAACTGGTTTTGCGTGAGCAAGCCAGTTTTTTTTGGGCTTTGTTCTTACTTACACAATGTTAGTAATGAGAGCGGATGCAATTGTTTATAAAAAAACAAAAAAAGTTGGCAAGGGATCAACGATCGACTTGCCAACCTCGTTTTTTGTTCATCTATTTCACAGAAATCCAGTGAAAGATTATTCGCTAACTGTTACGTCACCTGTTACAGAAGCGCCATCTTCGTCAAGTGTTGCTGAATCTTGGAATTCTTTTGAAGTGAATGTTACGTTACCTTCAACTTTTGCACCGTTCAATACAAAGCCGTTAGCATTCACTTCAACGTCACCTTTGATTACACCGTGAACGATGTTGAAGTTTTCTGAGTTAACGATCAATTTAGGAACAGTTACTGTGTATTCAGCTGTTACGTTGCGGTCTTCATCTTGTGAGTACAATGCAAATTTACGGTAGATATCAGCAGAGTCGTCACCTTTGTCGTGGAATTCGCCATCAACGGTTACATCGTTATCAAATGTCATGTCGCCAGTTACAGCAACGATCCAGTTACCATCTGCGCTCAATGCTTTTTCGATCACTGAAGTTTGGTCACTGATAGAAGCAGTTGAAACAACGTCATCTGATGATTCAGTTGATGCAGCAGTTGAAGCTGCTGTTGATGATGATGAGCTTGCAGCTGTATCGTTATCTGAACTACATGCAGCTAAAAGAGTGCCTCCCATAAGCAATGATGCAGCGATTAAAGTGATTTTAGTTTTTTTCATGTTTCCTTCTCCTTTGTATTCCCATAGTTTTCTTAAAAACAAAATGATTATACCATACCGAGGTGAAGTTTGTGAAACAAAAAACATAAATGAGGAGAAATTTAATAAATAGCAGCCTAGGATTAAAAAAATTTCAAATTCACAGATGGGAGAGGTAGGAAAATTTCTGTAGGATAAAAAAATCGTAGGTGGTTTATTGACAAAGATTAATGCTAAAATTTGAAGGAAGCTATAGTCTGAAAAGGGGAGGAGGAAAAAGAATGAGTAAAGCTGAGTTTATTGTGGAGGATTTATTAAGCAAAATCTATCAAAAGAAGAGCAAACCCTCCCAAAAAATTCTTTCAGAAAGAAATCTTGCGGAAAAATATGAAGTATCGCGAAATACTGTTAGAAAAGCGTTAAAAAAATTGATCGATATAGGTGTTTTGGAAGCTGTCCCTAAAAAAGGTTATCTAATCAAGAAGACAAAAGTAAACCCAAGCTTGATCTACAGCTCGGTAACTGAAAAAAAATCGAATCAAATAGAATCAAAAGTCCTTTTATTAAAAGAACGAGAAATGACAAAAAGAGAAGCGAATATCTTTGATGCCCAATTGATTGGATCTGTTTGGGAATTGAAGCGTTTACGCATTCTTGATCAAAAGGTAACGGAGATTCAAGAGTCGATTTTTCCTAAAAAAGTATTTCCTTATTTTGATGAAGAGATGGGGAAAGGTTCGATTCAGAAACTATTGATTGATGCTGGTTATTATATCTCTCATAGTTTGACGAGTTTTGAAGCAGTAAATCTCTCGGAGCAAGATGCGCAAGTCTTTCATCTTAAAAAAAATAGTGCTGCAATGAAAGTCACCAGCCGAACGATTACTACTGAGGGGCTGATCGTTGAGTTAACTTCAAGAATTGCTGTAGATTATAAAGGGACTTTCCGTTTGCCATTTAATAAAGAAACCTTCGATTTTCGACATCAACAAGATAAACTTTATGATTTTTGATTTTTCTGGTACTTTTTATAGATGGATTTCTATCTTTAAAAGGTACCAGATTTTTTGTAAAACCTTTTTAAATCAAAAATTGTAAGCCTTTTTATAAAATTGTGCTTTTCTTTTTCTATGATAAATTTTAGCTATCAAGAAAGAGGAGTGATAGTTATGAGCAAAGGATTTCCCGACAAGTTTTTATTTGGCGGAGCCATTGCAGCAAACCAAGCGGAAGGAGCCTACCAAGAGGGGCTCAAGGGATTGGGGATCTGCGACATTTTACCGGTGGGGAAAGAACGATTACTGACGATTGATCCTCAGTTAAAAAAAGATCACTATTATCCTTCCCATAAGGCAATCGATTTTTATCATCATGTTGAAGAAGACATTGCTTTGTTAAAAGAAATGGGTCTACAATGCTTTCGTTTTTCGATCAACTGGGCGCGACTTTTTCCACGTGGCGATGAGAAAGAAGCGAATCAAGAAGGAATAGACTTTTACCATCGCTTGATTGATGGACTACTAGCTGCCAAGATCGAACCAATCGTGACCATCTCTCATTATGAAACACCATTATTCTTGGCGACAGAATACGGTGGCTGGAAAAATCGGCAACTGATTTCTTTTTTTCTCAATTATTGTGAGGTGATTTTTTCAGAATATGGTAAAAAGGTCACTTATTGGATGAGCTTTAATGAAATCAATAATATTGTAAAAATTCCGTGGTTTGCGGGCGCTTTAAGAACGGAGGAAGACGAAAATCCTGCACAAGCACAATATCAAGCAGCTCATCATATGTTCGTTGCCCATTCTTTAGCAAACAAATCATTGAAGAAGATAAATCCTAAAGCAAAAATGGGCTGTATGCTTTCACTTAGTGGGGTGTACCCTGATACGCCCAATCCGAAAGATATATTTGGTAGTTATGAGTTTCGCAGAAAATCTTTGTTTTTTTCAGACGTGATGATCCGAGGGGCCTATCCAGCATATTCTAAACGATTATTTGAAGAGTTATCTATCGATCTTGAAATAGAAAAAGGCGATTTAGAAACGATTCAATCCTATACGAGTGATTATTTAGCATTCAGTTACTATTTAACGACAGTCTACTCTCATGATTTAAAGATGAAGACGGGAACTGGCGGTCCACAAGGGAAAAAAAATCCCTATTTAGAAACTTCGCCTTGGGGCTGGCAAATTGATCCTTTGGGATTGCGGTATGTTTGTAATGAATTGCATGATCGCTATCAAATTCCTTTGATGATTGCTGAAAATGGCCTCGGCATGGAAGATCACATCGACGCTAATGGCAAGATTATCGATAAAGAACGCCAAAACTATTTAAGAGATCATTTGCTTGCCTTATCTGAAGCCATCCATGATGGCTGTGAAATCCTTGCTTATACGTGGTGGGGAATCATAGATATTGTAAGTGCAGGCACAGGAGAAATGAATAAAAGATACGGTTTTATCCACGTAGATGTTGATAATGAAGGGAACGGAACATTTGAGCGTCGCAAGAAAGACAGCTTTGCGTATTACAAAAAAATAATCGAACAAAATAATAATCTAGCTGATATGTAGGAGGGGAAATTATGTCTTTTTTTGATTCTTTTGCGAATAAAATCGGCCACACTGCCGAAGCGATCAACCAGAATAAATATCTTTACAGTATTAAAACAGCCTTTACCGTTTATATGCCATTTATTATTGTTGGCTCGTTCGCAACTTTATTTAACACCATTCTTTGTTCTGAAGAAGTCGGTTTGGCGCAATTTGCAGCTTTTTCTTTTTTAAGCGCTATCGGTCCAGCTTTTACAGCAATTAATTATGCAACTATGTCGACGATGAGTATTGCCATTGCCTTTTTGATTGGGAAAATTATTGGGCAAAGAAATGGTGTGGATGAAAACTATAGTGCGTTAGTAGCAGTTGTTTCATTTTTGACGATCGTGCCACAAACGATCGTAACAGTGGTGGAAGGAATGGAGGACATTTTAACCAGTGGTATTGCAACAACAAGTATCAATGCACAAGAATTGTTTGTAGCGATGCTGATTGCTACTCTTTCAGTAGAACTTTTTTCTTGGTTAATGAAAAAAGAAAAATTGAAAATCCGAATGCCAGAAAGTGTACCAAGCGGAATTGCTCGGTCTTTTAATTCTTTGATACCAGTACTACTCGTTCTTTTAGTATTTTCAATTATTAGTACCGTTATTTTCAATTGGACGGGCAATTATTTAAGTGACATTATCTATAATACATTGCAAGTACCGATGCAAAAAGTGATGCAAAACGGTCCTGTTGGAATCATTTTATTGGCTTTTGCTTCAGCCATTTTTTGGGTCTTTGGTCTGCATGGCAATATGGTGATCATGCCTATCTTAAGTCCATTGGCGTTAGCAGGTCTTGCAGACAATATTGCGCAAGTTCAAGCAGGAGAAGCTGCTACAAATCCATTGACCATGACATTCTTTCGAGTATATGTGGTAATGGGTGGGGCTGGAGTGACGATTGCCTTGATTCTCTCTTTACTGGTTTTTTCAAAAAGAGAAGATCAAAAACTCATTTCAAAACTAGCTTTGATTCCTGGGATTTTCGGTATCAATGAACCGCTAGTCTATGGATTACCAATCGTTATGAATCCAATTTTCGCGATTCCATTTATCCTTTCGCAATTGATGGCTACCGTTGTTGCTTACATTGCTACAGTGACCCAGATTATTCCAGCAGCTAGTGTGGAAGTGCCGTTTGGATTGCCCTTATTTGTCAATGCGTTTGTAGGTTATCAAAGTTTTGCGGCCATTTTGGTTCAAGTAGTTATTTTGGTGCTAGCCTTTTTGATCTATACACCATTTGTTTTAGCTTCGAACCGTATGGGAGGTAGCGAAACGGGCAACAAATAAGCAGATTTTTCCTATAAAAAACAAACACACGTCCAGTCATGTGAGCGGAAGCTTCTTTCCGCTATCGGCTGTGCGTGTGTTTTTTGTGCTACATGCGCTTTCGATCAGTCAACTGCTTGAACTTAGGTATAATGTCTTTTCTTTTAGCTGCTTGTAATAGTGAATGAAACTATCTGGCTTCTTACCTTCAAATGAGAACAGTTCGCTAATCACTGTTTCATTCTCTGAAATAAGCTGGAAAATGCAAGAAGAGCGGTATGTTCCCTACCCTTTGATTATTTTCTTCGGTAAAATGAAGAATAATGATTCATTTGCAGAATAATTTGACAAGAAGGAGGGGTTGGTTTCGTTTTACTTACAAATCTTTTTGTTTGCAGTACTGATGATCTTAGGCTTTGTCTATCACCACCTGTCTTACTCCGTACCAGAATTGATCCTATTTCTCTTGTGTATTTTTATCAGCATACGGTTTCTTCGAAGCTGGTATTTGAGCATTTATCGCAACGCTCGTTTTTTTAAACATTATGGCCGATTCCTTTACTTGTCAAGCCTGCCTTTGCTAGTGACGCTACTGCATCTCTTGATTTTACTGAATGCTGCATCTTGGGATGTTAAAGGAATTTATATTTATTTTTATATTTTCATGGGAATTACTTGGCTGGCTTTAGGCTTAAACGGTGTTTTGCTGGCAGTCGAGTTCTCCTACAGAGATGATGCATTACTAGGCGAAAATAAAGGCGCAGTTGCAGTGCTTGCCGGTGCTCTTGTAGGTATCGGCGTAATTTTTGCTGGCGGTAATATTGGTGATGGACCGGGATGGTGGACGATCGTTCTTGCTAGTGGAATTGGGACGGTGCTATGGCTGTTACTGCTTCATCTTTTTGACACAAGTACGCAAGTCATCACGAAAATTGTCAGAGAACGTACTTGGCCTAGCGGCATACATCTCGGCAGTTATTTGGCAGCTTCTGGACTGATTTTTGCACGAGCATCTGGAGGGGATTGGGTCTCAGCAGTCGCTACCGTGACCGACTTTTCAACTGCTTGGCCAGTTTTACCATTGTTTTTTACAGCCGTGTGTTTTGAATATTTCTGTTTTCAAAAAGCACATGCGAAAAACAACGTGAAAAGATTTGCCTTGATCGCCAAGCTCGTCGGCGCTCTTTATCTGCTGTACAGTGTGGCTGTCATATCGCTGCTTCCATCCATTTTTTAGGAGTTGATTTTATGCTATCGACGAAAAAACAAATCAAGCTAATAAAAATACCAGATAAACAGTATACCTCTTATCGGCAACAGGTGATTTTTCAAGGGTATAAATGGGATCCGCAAGTCTATGACAGCAATACGGTCAGTGAATATGCCGTAGTTTTGAATGAAGAGACGGAGCAAGAACTGGCGTCCTTGTCAGAAGAACTGGCCGCTGAAACAACAGCAATCGAAGCGCAGCTGTTGGCAGACCGTTCATTGATCAACGCACTGAAGCTGCCAAGAAGAATCAGAAACCAGCTCAAAAAACATCGGAACTATGATTCATCACGGCACATCCGCTTGATGCGGTTTGACTTTCATCCCACGACTGAAGGATGGCAAATTTCAGAAGTAAACAGTGATGTCCCCGGCGGTTTTGCGGAAAGTTCGATTTTGCCAGAGCTCGCTAAGAGATATTTAACAGATGTACAGGAAAGCCAAAAAGTGTCAGAGCATCTGTTGCTGGCGTTTAAAAAAAGGATATCATTAGGGGCAAGAATCGCTTTTGTGCATGCGACTTCTTACGCGGATGATCGGCAAGTAATGCAATTTATGGGGGATCATTTCCAGCATAACGGATACCAAGCTGTCTACTTGGCACCCGATCGGTTAAGCTTTCGTGAGGGAGTTGCCTATGAAAAGGATAATCAGACAAACATTCAAGGAATCGTCCGTTTCTTTCCTTTAGAATGGATGCTGTGCCTGCCATTTCGTACGCAGTGGCAAGGTTTTTATCAAACGAGTACGGTATCATGCAATCATCCTTTTGCGATTTTGACCCAGTCCAAACGCTTGCCGCTGCTTTTTCAACATTTGGGGCAGCCAACCTTATGGAACAAGCTTTTGCCGGAGACAAAAGCTGTGGAGGCTCTTGATTATGAAGATAGCGACTATTTGTATAAGCCAGTTTTTGGTCGAGTTGGGGAGTCGATTACAATTCGTGAACGTACGTCGGAAAATGAGTTTAAAAAAATCCGTCGTGATGCATTGCGTTTTAAAAAGGAATGGATCGTTCAAAAGCGGTTTGACAGTCAACCGATTTTAACAGAAGACGGGCGAGCGTTTCATTTGTGTTTAGGCGTTTTTGTAATTGATGGCAAGTTCGCTGGGATCTATGGTCGTATCAGTTCCTATGCTCGAATCGATGAAAAAGCGCAAGATCTTCCAGTACTGATTCATCGGAAAAAGGAGGGGGAAATGTGAGAAAAAATCATGACGCCGCCCAATATCTCTACCAAAGATGGACGGCTGAGCGATTGCTATGGACACGTTGGACAAAACCGGTGGTATTTATGGGGATCACTGATGAACAGCCGGGCGCTTTTTCTCAACTAAAAAAAGCGCCTTGGGCCAAGTACCGCAGACGACGAGCAGTGATCGTTGATCTGCCGGGAGAAAAAAGTGTCGAGGCAGGGCTGACAGCCGCATTATCGGGTTATTGCCCTGTATTGCTGTTTAATGGGGTCAATGGCGGCAGTTCCTCCATCGTTCCGATGAGAAACCTTGTTCAGTCAGTTGTCGATGGCGCATATGCTTTTGATAAAAACCGAATAGCAGATGATGCCAATCCAGTATTTTTATTGGATGGCAATCGTTTAACGAAGATCAAACGAAAATCAGGCAAGTTTGATAATCGCTGGTGCGTTGTTCCGCAAGATTTTCCTTCCGCAAATCTACTTTTAGAGCATGGTATCCGCGAGATCCTTGTTCAGACGGACAAAGTGCGCCGTGATTTAGAATATGTGCTGTATCAATTCCAAAAAGCTGGTATTACTATCATGTTTTGTAATCACCGTGGCGGGATCAGTACCGTAAAAATCAGCAATCCTCAGCGCTGGAAGCTGTTCTACCGCTTTTTCGTTTTACTGGGTTTCAACCGAAATGCTGCTGGCGGTTTTGGTATGTCGATCCCTGAAATCAGTTCAGGCGGTGAAAAGTATCGAGTAGGATAATCCAATAATGGATTGTAAAGCCTTGGAGGCAAGAGAAAACGGCAACTGAATCATAAGGTTTCTTAACAATTTACCTTTTTATCAAGAAAAAAAGCCAACTTTATTTGCTATTTTATTTTAACCATGCTATGATGAATGGGTAAAGTTCTGATATGTTAATACTTGTTTATCTTTTCTATTGATACACACTTCAATTACACATCATTTTCTATTACAAACAAATAAACACAGTCGATGTGTAATATGGAGGTATACGTTTATGAATAACGGTACAGTAAAATGGTTTAATGCAGATAAAGGTTTTGGATTTATTACAGGTGAAGACGGCAATGATGTATTTGCTCACTTCTCAGCTATCCAAGGCGAAGGCTTCAAAACTTTAGAAGAAGGTCAAGCAGTGACTTTCGACGTTGAAGAAGGCCAACGTGGCTTACAAGCAACAAATATCGTTAAAGGTTAATTGACGTTAACAAGCGAGAATCCATTGGGTTCTCGCTTTTTTTTTGTTTTATTTTATATAAATATTGAAATGGATCGGGTGTTGATGATCTGCTATAAGAGAATAGTTGCAGGCTTTGAGGACCTAACATGGTAAATAGTACATCTTTGATTTCACTATTCAACTAGCCCTAAGCGTCGCGGTTTACTTACCCATGATTTCTCATTCGATGATAAGCGTATAAAAAGAAAGAGGGGCTGTATACCGTATTCAATAAATTAATAAAGTGGTTGAATAGGTTTAGTGGCGTTGCTACCATTAAAAGCAATGGTTACTAGTGATTCAAATGGCATGACTCATGTGAATGGAATAAAGAAACAGGTAAAGCGGAACATGCCACGATTCAGGTACCCCGTACTTATACAAGAGTAAACGATGCGAAAGATCGATAATTCTTATTCGTTTCCTCGATATTGTCTTGAATAAATTGGAAAAGTAGAATATATTGGTACAAATTAGCTGCTTTTTTTATTGCGATTGGAACACAGATGATTACATTTCGAGGGGGATTTATATGAAGCCAAAAGAAATACTTTGCCAATGGGTTGATGCGTTTAATCAGGCAGATGTAGAATGTATTTCAGAATTATATGATGAGAATGCAATAAACCATCAGGTTGCCAATGAGCCAGTTATTGGGAAAGAAGCGATCAAGCAGATGTTTGAGCAAGAATTTTCTAACGCAAACATGGTTTGTATCGTTGAGAACATTTTCGAAGATGGACAATGGGCAATTTTAGAGTGGCGTGACCCCTTAGGTTTGAGAGGCTGCGGTTTTTTTCAAATAGTAAATGATAAAATTTTATTTCAAAGAGGCTACTGGGATAAATTATCTTTCTTAAAACAGCACGACTTGCCTATTGAATAAAAGGAATTCCCTTATAGGAATGGTTAGCAGATATGCATGACAGGAAGGTTGATCGCTTTACGTAGAATTCTTAAAGGAGCAACACTGTTTGAAAACAATACCTTTTGTTTAAGTAATGATTAAGAATAAGCTAGTTTACTTCCGTTGGCGCCTTGTTGCGTGGTATAGTTATTGATAAGCGACAAATATTTTTGTACCACACGTTACTTGTTTTGAAGAAATTTATTCAAACCTGGCGTAACTTCAGAGTTACAAGGATACAATAGAGGTTAGGGATTGTATCGTTTAAATGAGAAATAAATAATAGTAGTAATAGTATGCTGCACTTTCAAAGAATAAATATTGACTCGTCAGATAGCCTTCTCGTTTACCCAAACGAGAGGGCTATCGTTCATTAGAAAAGAAAAAAGTGTCTTTTTCCTAAAAGAAAGGAAGAAGACACTTTTTGGCTTTATTCTGCTGTGAGGGGGATCGTCAGCTTGCGATCATCGGTTTGATCGTCCAGCATTGAATCGACATATTGCTTCAAAAAGTAAGAATAGGTCGCTAACCACTGATACTCCTCGGAGTCTTTGATGGCAGCTTTTTCTTCGGCTGAGTAAGTATCATTGCCAGTAAAAAGGGCAGTGTTCAGCCTCGTGACAAACGTGCAAAGTTTTGTCATCTGGGCATCTGACAGTTCAGACACGGCGGACAATTGGTCACGGACCAGTTGGTCGGTGTCTTTTTCAAAAATACTTTTCTGGTAGTTTTGATAGTTCAGCAACTGTTCATCAGTTTGCTTCGTTTCAGCCGCCCAAGCATCGAGATCAATCTGCCGAGCTTCATAGTTGATTTCCTTGTCAGAAAGAGAAAGGACGCCGTAGCCTAATTCTGCCGTTGAATAAGACCCAGTGACTGCTTCATAAAGCGAATCATTCCCTTCGTTAATGTCTTGAATGTGGATATGACCAGAGAAAACGGCTGGCACGTTGAAGCGTTCCAACAAAGCGACAGTCTCAGAGGCGTTGTCAAGAACATAACCGTCTTGTAAGAGTTCATTATGACCGAACAAGTTATGGTGCAAAAAGACCAGTGGTACTTGCTCCGCTTCTTTCGTCAGGGTTAATTGCTCCTCCAACCAAGTTAGAGTAGCCGGTTTCAACTCACCATTCGTAGTAGGATCATCCCAATTAACCTCAGAATCGTAGATACATGAATCGAGCAAAAAGAGACGATACTTGTCGTTTAACTGAATGCTGTAGCTAAGGGAAGACTTGTCGATACTGTTGGCTTTTTCGTAACCTTCAGCAAAAATCGTTTGAAAATCCTCAGGACTGATTTGATCTGCGTAGTATTCCTTTTCACCTTTAAATGCTCGCGCCCAACCATTGTAAATCTCGTGGTTGCCAGGTAATGCTAAAACCATAATGTCAGCTTCTTGCAATGGTTCAAGCAATCTTGCCAACTCTTGAGCACTTGCTTTCTCGCCATTGAGCGTCATATCACCGGTCAAAATAATTCCCGTGGGTTTCTCTTTTAAGGCTTGAGCGGTGAAGGCCTCGATCGATTGTTCCTGATACGTCATCTCTTTGCCAGCAGCTCCCTTTGTGAAGGTCTGAAAGGCTGCGCCGTTATCATGGAGCGTGGAGGAAAGAAAATGAATATCACTTAAGAGCCAAAACTCACTGTTGCTCGCCTGTTGCAATGGAGTATCGGCTTCATGCACCTTACGAAATTGAAAGAATAACAGGAAACAGGTGACAAAAAGTGTAAGTAGTGCCAATGGCCAAAACCATTTTTTGTGTGTAGGAATCGCGATTCCCTCCTCGCTTGTTTTATTTATTATAGAAAGGAATAGGGATCTTGTCACATAAATGGTCTTTTTTTGAATGATTTCTTGTTTTCATAGTTTTTCTTATTAAAATAAGTGTGATCAAGCTTTAAACCTTGAATAATTAGCCTTACTTTTGATAAAGATAACATGAGTTGAATTTATTTTAGATGATGAAAATGAAAAGAAAATGCGGTAATTTATTTAGAAACGTTGATTTAACGGTCTTTAATTGTCCTGTTATTTATCGTTGAGATAAAGGGAGTGTTAGATTGAAACATTTTTGTAACATTTCCTTTATCTGTGTGTCATATCATTATGGTAGAATTCATTTGTCGTTAAATCGAACATTAAACTTTCTTAGACAAAATTAAGTTTTTATAAAGGCAGTTCATCTGTCAAATCAACCAGCTAGTCGGAGGAAAAACGAGTGAAGAATAGTTTGTTATCAGCATTAATGGTGTGTTCACTAACATTAACAGCAGTTGCAGCACCTGCATTAGCATTTGCAGATTCCATTGATGATCAAATCGAGCAGCAAGACCAAAAAATCAATTCTCTTAAAGGTCAGCAAGCTGACGCCCAATCACAAATCGATTCTCTAGAAGCAGAAATTGAAACAGTGAGTGCAAAAGTTGCTTCATTAGAAGCGAAACAAGTTGAGTTAGGTCAAGAAGCTGAGAAATTGCAAGACAAAATCGCAACATTGAAATTGCGTATTGCCAAACGTGAAGAAGCAATCCAAAAGCAAGCCCGTGATGTACAAGTTAACGGTCAAAGCACCAATTTCATTGATGCTGTTTTAGAAGCAGATTCTTTAACGGATGTTATCGGTCGCGTACAAGCGATGACAACGATCGTCAATGCAAACAATGATTTAGTTGAACAACAAAAACAAGACAAACAAGATGTTGAAGACAAAGTCAAAGAAAACGAAAGCAAGATCCAAGAAGTTGCTGTGAACCAAGCAGAACTTAGCCAACAAAGAGATGCCATCGCAGCAAAACAAGCTGATTTAAATGTCTTGAAAGCAAACTTAGCAGCAGAACAAGCGACTGCTGAAAAAGACAAAGATGCTTTGAACAAGAAAAAACAAGAAGCGGAAGCTGAAAAAGCCCGTATCTTGAAAGAACAACAAGAAGCTGCTGCTGCTCAAAAAGCAGAAGAAGAAAGACAAGCTGCTGCTTTGAAAGAAGCACAACAAGAAGCTGCTGCTCAATCAACTGAAAGCACGACAGAGAATACAACAGCTTCTACTGAAACAGCAACAAGTAGTTCTTCAAGCAACACAAGTTCAAGCAATACCAGCAGTTCTAACAGCTCAAGTTCATCGAACGCAGGCTCTTCAAACACTGGTTCAAGCAATTCAAGCTCAAGTAACTCAGGTTCAAATTCTGCATCAAACAATAATTCTACCGGAAGTATTTCTACTGGCGGCGGAAAAGATCATTCAAGCTCAGGTAACATGTATGCTTGGGGTCAATGTACTTGGTACGTGAAAAGCCGCGCTCCTTGGGTAGGTACTTACTGGGGTAATGGTGCACAATGGGGTGCATCAGCTGCAGCTGATGGATACACTGTCAATGGTACACCAGCAGCCGGTGCCGTTGTAGTCTTTGCCGCTGGTCAATCAGTTGGTGGCGAATGGACTGCTGATCCAGTTTATGGACACGTTGCTTATGTTGAATCATACAACCCATCAAACAATACCATCACAATCTCTCAAGGCGGAATGGGCTTTGACAGTCCTGGTGGACCAAACACTGCAACAATGAGCGCATCTGGATATACTTACATCCATCGCTAATCAATTCAAAAGCAAAGCATCAACGCAATCGCGTTGATGCTTTTTTATTTGATCGATAGCTTTCTAAATCAGTCAGATAAGAGAACTACTCAGAGAGACAAGACAGGATTCTTTCAAATCTTATCAAGATTCTATAGAAAGTAGGAGGTTTTTCGTTCTACTAGCAAGGAGTGAGAAATGGCGAAAAGGTTCCTTTTGAAGTTACCACCAGTTCTTCCATTGCACGAGAAATCGCCGTATAGAGAATCCTTCGATCTTGATCGGTATGATAATTTTCTTCTGAGACATCATATAAGAGGACCTGCTTAAATTCCAATCCTTTGGCAAGATGAATCGGTAAAACCGTTCCATGAAATGACACGGCCTGTTTATCGAAGAACTGTTTGAGCTCCTCACTGGACCGACTATCTTTGGTGATGATCGTTACTGGCTGCTTAAGTTCCTTTACTATGTCTACCAAGGCAATATCAGACAGATTGGCATAAAACTGTGGCAACTTTCCTTCTGGTCGAACGGCAGAGATGTTTAAATTGGTTTCTTTTGGTAGCATTTGGGCAAATAACCGCGTGATTGCACCGCTAGACCGATAACTCGTAGTCAGCTGATACGTTTCGAGGGATTTCGCCTGTTGTTGAAACAACGTTTGGATTTCTGATACGGTGATGGCACTTGTAAAGATCGCCTGTTGCTGATCCCCCACGAGGGTAAAAGCGGTCATAGGAAAAAGACATAATAGAAACTGAATTTGTGCTGGCGTATAATCTTGGACTTCATCGATAAACAGATAGCGTAACGCAGGGACAGGTTGTTTTTCGGCGAGCAAATGACGAATCAGCAATAGACAAACGGTATAATCCAAACTATCTGTTGTTTGCGTCAAAGTGATCTGTCCTTGAGTAAAATAGTCGGCACTGTCTGCTAACAATCGTTTCGTATCAAACCAAGTAAGGTCTTTGATTTGTTTGGAAACCGTTGCGTATTTTTTCTTCAGGAGGCGAATGGCTGCTTTCTGAATTGTTTTTTCTGAATCATCCTTTAAAACTGTCCCTAATAGGGAGCGCTGTTCGTCTTCAGTCAAAGAACGAACTTGGTCGTGAACATTTGCTGCTAAGGCATTTTTTTGCAGTCGCTCCTCCCAAGCGTAAGCCAATTTCTTTTTGACTGCTTGGATGCGATCGCGCAAGGATGCCTGTTTCGGTGTCTCTTGGAAGAAAGTGTCGATCGTTTCTTCAGAAAAAAGGACGACGTTTTTTCTTTTGATTGGTTTAAACTGAAGCACAAGTTCTTCTGGCAGCTGTTTGCTCAAGGATTGAAGAAAGCGACTAAAGTCAGCACTGCGCAAAAGGTCGATTGCTTCACTGGGTGTTTGCTGGATGCGGTCAAAATACGCCTCTTCCGATTCTAAGTCAACGCTAGGAAATGCTTGGCAAAACTGCCGCATGGTCAGCGTCAATGGATTTTTTTCACCGAGGGAAGGCAGCACTTGCGAAATATAATCAATAAACCGAGAGTTCGGGGAGAGGATCAAGACATTCTCAGCGGTCATCTCTTCACGAAAATGGTACAGCAAAAAGGCGATTCGCTGCATGACAGCAGACGTTTTTCCGCTTCCAGCAACACCGTTGACCAGTAGGTTTTTATGCGCTAAGTCACGGATGATGACGTTTTGTTCGTGTTGGATCGAAGCAGTGATATCTTGCATTTTTTGACTATTATTGGCTTCAAGGGCTGCCAGTAACACTTCATCTTGAATCGCGACTGAGGTATCAAAGGCTTGCTTCAAGTGATCTTTTTCGATAATAAATTGTCGGCGATGTTCAAGAACGGCAGAAATCGTCTGATTGTTCACTTGATAAGAGACCGGGCCCAAGCGTTTGGCATAGAACAATTCGGCAATAGGGGAGCGCCAATCATAGATCAGCCCTTCCTTATTTTCATTAACAAAACCATTGATCCCAATGTAAAAATCTTCTATTGTTTCCTCATCTTCAAACTGTAGGGAGATTTTACCAAAGTAGGGACTATCCAGTAGACGATCGATGGCAGCTAATTCACGTTCAGCAGATTGAAGAGCGGCGTTCATTTGGTCGATCTCACGGTTCTTACTTTCGATGGCAGCAAAAGTATCTAAACGGTCAGCAAAATTATCAAAGTTTAAGCGAATCTCTTCGCCGATGCTTTGCATCGCAAGGCGATCTTTTTTTCTGCCTTCAGTCAAGAAACTGCTCAGCCCTGTCTTTCGCGTCAGCAATTGCTGGTACGTGTCTGCGAGATGCTTCTTTTCAGCCTTTAGGTCGTTCATTTAGACTCACATCCATTCTCCAAAGTATCTCAATTATACGAGCATCCACCAAAAATACTAGTCTATTTTTTTGACTCTGGATGCGGTATAATAATAGTGGGAAGAGGCAGCTGATTGTTCCAATGTCATGGGAGCAAGCAGAATGCGTCTATTTTTTTGTTTTAAAAATGAGAAAAAGGGTCATTGCTTGTGTTTTTGAAGGGGCTGTTTATACTGAATATAGAGAAAAATACAAAGCGAAAAATCGTTGAGGGAGTGTCAGCATGTCCAAATTATTGTCACCAGTGAAGCTAGCGAATTTAGCATTGGCCAACCGCGTCGTTATGTCGCCGATGTGTATGTATGAAGTAAAAAAAGAAGACGGTGTTGCGGAACCCTTTCATTTTGTTCACTACGGGGCACGAGCATTAAGCAAAGTCGGCTTGATCATTATTGAAGCGACTGCCGTTGAACCAGACGGACGAATCACAAATAATGATCTAGGGTTATGGAATGAAGAGCAGCAAACAGAGCTGACGAAATTGGTGGAACTGCTGCATGGGTTCGATGCGCAAGTAGGAATCCAACTAAGCCATGCAGGACGAAAAGCAGTTGATGCCAGCAATCCTTTGGCACCAAGTACCGTTGCCTTTAACGAACGCTACCCGTTACCGTCAGAAATGACCCTGTCGGAAATCAAACGGGTGCAAGATAGTTTTGTTCAGGCTGCCCAACGAGCAGCCAAAGCGGGTGTCACGATGATCGAACTTCATGGGGCTCATGGCTACTTGATGGATCAATTTCTTTCGCCTCTCGTCAATCAACGAACCGACCTGTATGGTGGTTCCTTAGAGAATCGGTATCGCTTTGTAAAAGAAACGGTACAAGCAGTTCGAGCAGTCTTTTCTGGGTCCTTGTGGATGCGCTTGTCACTGACAGACTATGAAGAACCAGGACGCCAAAATTCGTTGGAAGATTGGCAGCAAGTAGCCCAATGGCTTCAAGCAGATGGCATTGATTGTCTTGACTGTTCCACAGGCGGTGTGGTGGATAAAAAGCCTAATATTCCGATCTATGATGGCTACCAAGTGTCCTTTGCTGCAGCTATCAAGCAAGTGGTCGATATTCCCGTAGCAGCAGTCGGTTTATTGGATAATCCTGATCTTTGCGAATATCTTTTGCAAACCAATCAAGTGGATTTGGTTTTACAAGGCCGCGCATTGATCAGAAATGTCAACTGGTTGGCAGATGCAGCGGCTAAACTCCACGATAAGTCCTTTCAAGCATACAATGATTCCTATCAACGCGGGGTGAAGCGTTGATTCATCTGATAAAAAATCTCCTAGAAGAAAAATCTTCTTAGGAGATTTTATTATTCTACTAGTATGCTTTACAAACTAGTGACAAACACGTATACTAGGTACAACACTAGTTTGTATAACAAACTAGATAAAGGGAACTAAAGGAGGGAAATCGTGAAAGAGACGCAATTGCTAAAAGGGGTTTTGGAAGGGTGTGTTTTGCAAGTGATTGCTCAAAAAGAGATTTATGGTTATGAACTGGTACAGGAACTGAAGCAAAGAGGCTTTGAAACGATCGTTGGCGGCACGATCTATCCTTTGCTGCAGAAGTTGGAAAAACAAGAACTTATTACCTCTGAGATGAAAAAATCACCTGAAGGACCTGATCGCAAGTATTTCTCGATCACCCCGAAAGGCATAGACTATTTGGCACAATTTAGAGAACAATGGACCAACCTAATGAAGAAAGTCGAAGGATTATTTAAGGAGTGAGGAAACATGGCAAATAAACAAGAGACGACCTATTGGCGAGAGCAAACCAATCTGATCGAGCAACAATTCAATGAGAAAAATCGCCAATTTTTTGATGATTTTCGAAGCTACCTCTTACTTTCCAGCCTTTTTTACGATGAGCATAAAGTCACAGAGCAGGTATACGCGATTGCAATGGATTTATTAGAAGCACAAACTCATGGAGAAGAGGCGCAACACTATTTTGGCAATGATCCGAAAGGGGTGGCAGATGAACTGTTGGCAAACACGCCAAAGAGCAATCTCAAAGAGCGTCTCAAATTGGCGTATCTAGCGGTTGGCATCAGTTGGGGCATCAAGTTTATAGCTGATTTTACAAATCAAGGACCACTGGTTCTTAACCTGCTGGATTATCTTTTGACAGGATTGGTAACTGTGGTAGCGGTCATCGGGATTTTTGCGATCATCAGCAAAACCATCTATCAAAAGAAGGACACAAGCAAGGTGATTCGTTTCGGCTCCCTTTGGCTCGTTGTGAGTGGCTGGATTGGTCTTTCACTGTTGATCAATCTGCTGACCCCAAACTGGTGGCTCCTGACGATCGCATTTCCTTTTGATGTAGTATTGGTTGGCAGTTTGCTAGTAGCGGCGATCGTTTTTGTTGTATCACGCAAAGAAAAAGCTTTTTATCCGATCGTTTTTCTACTGGGGGTATTTGTGTTGCTTGGTTGCCTGCAAAAAGCCATGGCATTTTATCACATTGGGGATCCATCGTGGATGACCGGCGGACTTGTGACACTGCTCGTTGTAGGGTTTCTTATTTTTCTCTGGTGGACCCGTCGAGTGATGAAAAAGCAATAAGCAAAGCCAGAAACAAGTGTGTTGCTTGTTTCTGGCTTTTTTACATGGACAAAAGCATTATCCTGAGGAATCTTTCTGCTTCATGCTACACTTAAAAAAGAAACGGAGGGAAATCAAGATGTTGACAACAGATCGGTTCTTTCACGGCCACGACAAGCAGACCGCTTTTTTTGAAGGCTGGTACCATAAGCACCAAATTGGTGAAGAAGTCTATGCTTTTATTCCTGGTCTTTCGATTCAAGAAGACGGTACCAAAGAAGTGTTCATTCAAGTGATCAATCATGAGGGCGCGCATTACTTCTCCTTTCCAGAAACTGATTTTCAGGTTTCAGAAGAGGAGCGAAAAGTAACGATTGGTGACAATATCTTTAGTGAAGCAGGCATTCAAGTTTCTTTAAAAAATAACGATCTCCAAGTACAAGGAGCAGTAAAATATAACGACCACAAACCGATTCAGCGGACACGTTATGCGCCGAGTATCATGGGGCCTTTTTCGTATCTGTCATTTATGGAGTGCTACCACGGTGTCTTGAGCATGAGTCATACCTTAGAAGGTACGCTGTACTGGAACGAAGAACCAATCGATTTTACGAACGGGATCGGTTATTTGGAAAAAGACTGGGGTACCTCCTTTCCAGCAGCTTATATCTGGGTTCAGTGCAACAGTTTTGATGCACCAGATGTACGGTTCTTTTTCTCCGCAGCCGACATTCCCTTTGCTGGTTTTGCTTTTTTGGGAACGATTTGTGTTCTGCAAGTCGGCAGCCAAGAATATCGTTTTGCTACTTATCATGGTGCAAAGATTCATGATGTCAAACGTACGGAAGACCGTTTAGTGATCCATCTCAAACAAAAACAGTGGCTGCTGACGATCGAAGTGTTGACGAAAGAAGGCCATTCGTTGTTAGCACCTTCTATTGGGCAAATGAATCGGATCATTCGCGAAAGCGCCAGTACGGAAATTGCCTTGACCCTTTTAGAAAATGGGCAGGAGATCTTGCGGCAGACGGGAACGTCGGCTGGTTTTGAAGAAGTAGCGAATCTGCGAGGATTTCACTATTAAAAAAAGGCGGGAAAAAAGCAGAAAAATTCGTTTCTTTTGATATACTAGTAGATAGTTACTGCGAAAACACGTATCTTTGGAGGGAAACGGATGGAAAAAATAACGAATGAGACACTGTTTGAACTGAAAACGATTGCGCAGCCTGCAGTGGGGCAAAATCAGGTTTTTTACTTGGAAACGGCAGTCAACCAAGAGACCAATACGTATGATTCAGCGATTTATAGTATTGACCCAAAGACCAACGAACGGCGTGAGTGGGGAAACGAAGCGACGACCCACAACAACCTAAAGGTCTCGCCAGATGAGCAATGGCTCAGTTTTGTGACGACCGATCCAAAGAAAGGTGAAAGTACGTTATGGACGATGCCAGTGTCCGGCGGCAAGCCCCAAGCACTTGTCACTGAGAAGGGTCTGGGGGACTATTTTTGGAAGCAAGACGCAACGGCGGTCTATTATAAGCTGGCACAAGAAGAGCCGCTCTCAGAGAATCAAGACGACACAGAAAAGACGGACAAGCAAAAGGAATTTCCAGAAGTAAAAGCTACTACGAAAGTCAATTATTTGGCGGATGGCGTCGGCTTTTTAAAAGAAAAAAAACATTCGATCATCAAAAAAACGATCGCGACACAAGAAACGGAACTGATTTTTGAGCATGATTCTCCCTTTGTTTTTTCTGGCATCGCGGATGATCAGAAGACGTTGTTCCTCACCTTTGACAAAGAGGAAGAAGATGAATGGGACTATGGCTCGAAGGTTTGTCTCCTTGATAGCCAGACGAAAAAGACAGAAAGTTTAGAAAACATCCTGCCAGAAGGAACCTACACTTTTGCTGCTGCGCGCAATGATCAGCTGTTACTATTAGGCAATGATCTCTCTTACGGATTTGTGACCTTGGATGATTTGTTTTTGATCGACTTAAAAACGAAAGCAGTCAAAAATCTTTCCAAGGAGTTAGATGTTGCCTTTGGCAATGCGATCATCAGTGATTTTCAACAAAAAAATCGTGGCGTAGCGATCACCTGGTTGACGGATGACACATTCCTTGTACCCGTAACAGAACATGGCAAGCTACAATTGTACCGTGCCACGACCCAAGGAGAATGGACCAAACTACTTGATGAAAAAATGGATATCCTCGATGCGGCGATCTATTCAGAAGCCAAACTTGCTGTTGCTTATGCGACGCCAACGATCCCTAGTCGCTTAGCGTTGATTGACTTAACAAGTGGCGAGGTAACCGATCTCTATGATCCTAACCAAGCAGTTATGTCACAATTAACGATCAGTAAACCTGAAGCGTTTTGGTACGAAGGAGCAGATGGCTGGCAAATTCAAGGCTGGTATTTGCCTCCGACCGAAACAAAGGAAAATCATCCAGCGATTTTGTACATTCATGGCGGTCCGCAGGTCTGTTATGGGGAAACATTTTTCCATGAGATGCAAGTCCATGCCGCTAATGGCTATGGGGTCATCTTGTTGAACCCTCGTGGCGGGCAAGGATACGGTCAAACATTTGTCAAATCGATTTTAGGTGATTATGGCAATAAAGATTATCAAGACTTGCTGTTAGGGGTGGATGCCGTGGTGGCAAACCATCCAGAAATCGATACGAACACCATCCATGTGGCTGGCGGCAGTTATGGTGGCTTTATGACCAACTGGATCGTTGGCCATACCGATCGTTTTTGTGCGGCCGTTACGCAACGCTCGATCTCAAATTGGATCAGCTTTTATGGGACGAGTGACATTGGACCTGCCTTTGTCAAATTCCAATTGTTGCGGGAACTTGATGAGACCGAAGGACTTTGGAAGATGTCGCCTTTGGCCTATGCCAGCCAAGTCAAGACACCTACGCTAGTCCTCCATGGGGAAAATGATTTGCGATGTCCGCAAGAACAAGGACAGCAGTTTTACATGGCATTGCAACGTCAAGGCGTCGATACGAAGCTGATGCTGTTTCCTCAATCCTCTCATGGTTTGTCGCGCAATGGCTTGCCGAACCTGCGGATAGAACGCTTGCAGGCGATCAGTGAATGGCTTGCATCACATGAGAACCAATCAGTAAATTAACCGAATCAAATCACCTGACAAAGAATCACGACTTGGGCTGCTTGAAAAGCCCAACCAGTGATTTCTTAAAAAATCAGGTGATTTTTTTGCGGGATCAAAAGCTATAGGTTTCTGTTATCTTGCCGCCAATGACAGCGACGGTTGAAAACAAATTCATATGACGTTTTCTTCACGTGTTAAATAACAAAAAGAAGAAATAGTTTTGCTTGCTTCCTGTGTTTTAGTGTGATATGATACAAAACGTAATCGTTACACTTTGAGTGTTCTTTTGGTGTGACGCAAGAGAAAGGAGCTGGTTATTATGAGAAACAATATTATTTTGGCATGTGTGGAGACAGGGGAAAGACTTTATTTGACCAATAAGAACCAGCGCAATACGCCGGAACGTTTAGAATTAAAAAAATATTCACCAAAGTTGCGGCGCAGAGCGATTTTTCGTGAAATCAAGAAATAGGAAGGAAAATAACTGAATGGCAAAAAAATCAAAAATTGCAAAATACAACAAACAAGTACAACTCATCGAACAATACCGAGCAGTACGTCAAGAACTAAAAGCACAAGGAGATACCCAAGCATTGGCCAAACTACCGAAGGACTCGAATCCGACTCGTTTGAAGAAACGGGATATGATCGATGGTCGTCCGCGCGGCTACATGAATAAATTCGGCATGTCACGGATCAATTTCCGTAAGCATGCACATCTCGGAGAAATTCCCGGCGTTACAAAAGCAAGCTGGTAACAGAAAGGAGTCAATATGGAAAAAACGGACTTGTCTAGTGCGTATCGACGTTTAAAGAGCCCGAACATCAAAACAAGGAAACGCGCATTAAAGATCATTCATGAATGTAAGCGAAATAAACGAAAAAATGCATTGCAGCTGCGTGCATAATGAGAAAGTGAAAGAAAGTTGGAAATGACATGGCAGTACCTGCAAGAAAAACATCAAAAGCAAAAAAGAATAAGCGCCGGACCCACTATGGCGTCAAAGCACCAGCGATTTCGTTTGATGGGACAACAGGAACCTTCAAGCGCAGCCACCATGTATCATTAGCAGAATATAAAGCGCAGCACCCAATCGAAAAGAATTAACGGCGTCTTATGACGCCGTCCAGAAAGCAGGGGGAAAATGGAGATCATCTATCCGTCATTGATTGAAGAAGCCTATCGTCACAGTAAAAAATTTCATCCAGAGATCACCAAAGAGGCAATCTATCGCCATTTTTACGAAGCAGGCTTGATCAAAGAAAACGGCGATCCGACGGAAAAAGCCTTGTCAGAAGGGGTCGTTAAAGATTATACTGAGGACTGGGATCTTACCTTTGAAGAATTTTTGATGATCTACCCCGTGTTTCGTTCCTTTGACTCAAAGCATTTCAAGAAGATCGAGCATTTTTGGGAAATGGATTTGGCTTTGCAAGAACAAATCCTTGCCCAATGGGAGCAAGAAACCTTCACAGAGGAAGAGATCATCGACCTAACTGCTTTTTTTGAAGAGCGATTACCTTCTAAAAAGCAACAGTGAATGAACCGTGAAAGGCGTACATGTGATGAAAAAGACGATCCAGCCATTTTTAAAACTTTTAAAGCCCTATGATTATCTGCTGTTTGTTCTGTTAGTTGTCGGCTCTTTTTTACCGCTTTTTCTATTTGAAGCACAAGCTCAAAGTGATACCGGCGATCGGTATGCAATCGTGCGGATCAACGGGGAAGAGGTTGACCGTTTTAACTTAGAAGAAATCGATGCGATGGAAAAAACCTACTATCCAGCAGAAGGCCAGTACAATATCGTCGAGATCAAAGATGGCGCGATCCGAGTTCGTGAAGACAATAGTCCCGACCAGATTGCTGTCAAAACCAGCTGGATCTATCGCAATGGGCAGACGAGCATTTGCCTGCCTCATAAGCTGGTGATCGAGATCAAGCAAGCCGGTGCCTCTGACTATTTAATTTATTAACAGAAAAAGGAAGCCAGCTGAACAATTCCTGTTCAGCTGGCTTTTTTATGAGGATGAGCAGAAGAAGCTGTCAAAAACGCCAATCGACCAACGTGTAAGTCAGCCAGAAACAGCGTTTTTGATACAAGAAAAGCGCAGAATTCCAACCGTCAGAAGAAACGGGAACTATGGGTGGAAATAGCAATCTCTGTCCAATCGTTCACAAAAAATTCTGCCCAATCATCTAAAATAGTTGGGGAACTGCGGCTCTATTTGGTATACTTAGGCAAGTCAGTTCCTTTGAAGCTTCTTTTTCTAAGGACTATGAACGAGCGATGATACGAATATGACCAATTTTCGGAAGTGATAACTTTACTAGATGGGGGCTTAACGAAGATGGGAAATGAAACAATTTGGGAAAACACAGACAATTTTTATCTGTTATGTCAACCAATCATGCAGGTAGAATCGCTAAGTCAGCAAGAGGTGAACGGCTATGAGGTCTTGCTGCGCAGCGAGAAAAACAACCGCTTTCCGCAACAAGAATTCAGCGCAATGATTCAATCTGAAAGCGGCAACCAGCAGTTGATGGGGTGGTATGCCAAGGAGCTGCGACGGTTGTGCCAAAAAAAGCCGAAAACCCGCTTTAGTGTCAATATTCATCCACAACAGCTGCTGTGGCAGTCAACGTGGACCTTTTTTGAGGGGATGACTGCCCACAAAGAGCAGTTGCAGATCGAATTAACAGAGCATCCTGTAAAAGGTCAGCATGATTCTTTTGATTTGTCTACTGCCCTTGCAAAAATCAAAGCCTATGGCTATGTGATCGCTGTCGATGACATCGGCTGTGGCCAAAATACCCTGTCATTGGTCTTTGCCAATCTTGAAAATGTGGATTGTTTGAAATTTTCACTACTGCCGTTTATTCAGCTCGATGAGGAGATCGGGTTTAGTTTCTTGACCTGTTGGTTGAAGGTCGCCAAAAAGTATCAGCTTGAGTTGATCGTTGAAGGCATCGAGACCCGCGATAAGATGACGCAGCTGCTTGAGATGGGGGTTCATTTACAACAAGGATATTTATGGTCTAAAGGAGAGCGATTGTGATGGAATGTTAGAACGAGGCGTGCTCTTGGCGTTTGGTTTGCCGCTGATGATTGCCAGTTTGCTGGTGACCGCAGATGTTTTTGTACGAAGTGTGCAAAAAATATCGGTTTCTCGTCCATTTAAGTATTTTATTATTGGTATTCTGACGTTTACGCATTTGTATTTTATTCTTTCTTTTTCAATGAATTCAGTTGGGTTTATCTGTTATCAATACACAACTGCTTTTATTGCGAGTCATTTTTTCTATGGTGATCGTGGCAAGATCTTGATTTTGATAACGCCGTGTATGGTCGTTTTCTATTTACTGTTTGTCGGTTTTTCTGACATTGGCAAAGCCTTTTATTTACCGCTCTTAGGTGTCGGCGTCTTTGTCCTTGATTTTCTCTTATCAAAAATCAAGCCGCTGCGTCCGCAACAGCAATTTTATTTGATGTATTTTTTAACCTGTCTGCTCTCACCGCGTTTTTCGATGTTGGTCCATCATACGACGACCTATGACTGGGAAGCGATGTTGGCGGTACTTGTTGGTTCTTTTGTGCTGTTGGGCGGCTTTATGTGGCTGCATCGGTTGATTGAAGGCGAAGAGTACCAAGTACTGGCAGAGTTGGCGAATAGTAAGATCGATGCGTTGACCGGCTGCTTCAACTATGGGACCTATAACCACGACCTGCTTCAAGCCGTTTCACAGAAAAAGACTGTGACGATCGCCATGATCGATCTCGATCACTTCAAAAAGGTCAACGATCGTTATGGTCATATCGCTGGAAATGAGCTGTTGAGAACCTTTGCCACACGGACGACTACTTTTTTAGAGGCGCATTTTGCTGAGACCTTTTCCTTTTATCGTTATGGCGGCGAAGAGTTCTGTGTCGTGATCGAAGGGGATGTCAAAGAAAAGACCGTAGCTGCGATGACGACACTGTGTCAAACTATTTCCAGCAGTATGTTTCCTGTCGCCAATTTTGAAAAAGGGACGATGTCTTTGTCTTGCGGCGTTGAAGCGAGCACCGTTTGTCATGGCGATATCTTGGCAGCCGTCGAAAGAGCCGATCAAGCACTCTATCTCGCAAAACAAAGTGGTCGAAATCGGGTGTGCACCTTACCTGAGACGTAAAAAAATAATGAAAAAATGGTTTGCACAAATTCACAAAGAATTAAATCTTTATGCACAAAAAGTTAGTAATAATAAAGAAATAATGTTATTTATTTAAAAAATATACATTTTGCTTTTTTTATTTATCTTGAGAATCTTCGCATATCAACAAAAAGATTGAAACTATGTATAATTTCTGGTAAATTATTCTAAATCAAGAGTGATAAAAACTGTCAATAATAAATAGTGATTCTTACTTGATGCTTTGTCCGCTTTTCCAATGAAATGTTTCTGGAATTGTCCCGTCGAATCAGCAAGTAAGGGTTCTTTTTTTTAGAAAGGAAGCACAGGAAATGGCAAATACGCTGGTTGTCAATACACTCGCAAATTTAGGCGCAATTATCATCAATATTTATTTGTTATTCAAAATCAGTGACGGATTCGTTGGCCAAGGGACGTTCAAAGCGAAACAGATCGCAGCTGCGATTGCTTGTGAAACCGTGGTGGGGATGCTGATGATGAATTTCTCTTACGTCGTATACTAAACGCGATTTGACCTGCGCTTTTTGCTTTACGCTTTTTCCATGAAATATCTGGGGTGGAAGGTGACCGTACCGACGATGGTCAATCTAGCGTTAGGGCGTTTCTTGTTTGAAGTATCAAAATCGTCTTGGTTGAACTTATATCTTACGTTTTTTTTGATAGTGACACTGACATTTCTGCATGCCTGGGCCAAACGGCGATTTACTGACAAACAAGAGTTATTCCTATCAATTACCTACTTGATCGCTATCTCCTTTCTTTTTGGTTTTTATCTGACGGGTGATATTCAAAAAACGACCCTAATTTATATAGTTTATGGCATTCTCGCCTATACGTTGGCGTTTTTCCTTTACTCGATAGTAAATGATATGCAGCGCATTTTGGCATTGGTCAAAATCGATGATCTTACGCAGTTGAACAACTTCCGTAAATTTCAAGATGACCGCCAACGCCTAGACACGACCGAGGTGGACTTATCGATCGCTTTGATCGATATCGATCATTTCAAAAATTACAATGACCGTTACGGACACCGTGCTGGGGATTTGATTTTGCAAGAAATCGCTCGTATTTTTTCGACCTACTGTACGGCGAGCAACCCGGTCTATCGCATCGGTGGGGAAGAGTTTGCGATCTTGATCCAAGGAGACGCACAGGCTGCTGCTTATCTCCTCGAAAAAATCCAAAAGCGCATCCGTTACCAAGAGATCATCTTGGATGCAGGCGATTCGGTCAGCATCACGTTGTCGATTGGGATCGCACAACGGCAAAAGGGCGAGTTGCTACAGCAAACACAAGAACGAGCCGATCAAGCATTGTATCGAGCCAAGCGCAGCGGTCGCGACCAACTCTGTCTTTACTGACGGGGTTGGCTTCTTTTCTTTTTTATTTTCAAAAATACTACCTTAAATGAGGAGCGCATATGGAAAATAGTTTAATCATGATTCCTTCGCTAGAACCTGACCACAAACTGCTGGCTCTGGTGGAGAAAATTCGTTTGCATAACCAGCACCTGCCGATTTTGGTCGTGGATGATGGCAGTGGGGCTGCTTATCAGCCTGTCTTTTCGGCATTGGCACAGCAGTTTGGTTGTCAGGTTTTGACCCATCCAAAGAATCAGGGAAAAGGCGCAGCCATCAAAACCGCTCTCACTGAAGTGCTGACAAACCAGCCAGCTGTTGAATTTATGGTGACCATTGATTCGGATGGGCAGCATGAGTATACCGATATGATGGCTTGCTTAGCAAAGGCCCAAGCCCATCCCGACAGTATTATTTTAGGGACCCGATCCTTTGGCAAAGAAGTGCCCTTGCGGAGTAAGTTCGGCAACATTTTGACCCGAAATATCCTACGTTTAGCGACTGGTCTTGCCATCGAGGATTCGCAGACGGGCTTAAGGGTTTTCCCTCGGAAATTCATGACAGATTTGTTGGCGATCTCAGGTGAGCGCTTTGAATATGAAACGCGGATGCTGATCGAAGCCCAGAAACGGGGGTGGCCGATTCTCTCGCAACCGATCGCCACCATCTATATTGAAGAAAATGCCTCTTCCCATTTTCGGGTCTTGGCAGATTCCGTCGCTATCTATAGCGTCTTTTTGAAGTATTTGTTTTCATCTGTGGTCTCCTTTTTTGTCGATGTGATCGCCTATGCGTTATTGATCCATTTCTTGTCTGTCATCGATCTGTCCTCCATCGTGATCGCTTCGTTGGGTGCCCGCTTGATTTCGGCGATCGTCAATTACTACATCAATCGCGAGCTTGTTTTTGGTCAACGGACAAAGAACAGTATGCTGCAGTATTTTTTATTAGTGATCATACAGATTTTGCTGTCCTCTTTCCTCGTCTACCTGATCTATTTGATCCTGCCGATCGGGGATTCTGTGTTGTTAAAAATAGGCGTCGATTGCCTGCTCTTTTTCTTTAGTTACCATGTGCAAAAAAATGTCATCTTTAAGGAGTGATTGAGGTGGAACAAAAACGTTTGCCTTGGGCGAAAAAAGTCGTTTACTTTCTGGCGTTTGTCTTTTCGCTGATCTATTTATCATGGCGGGGGCTGTATACATTGCCATGGCACGAGTCTTGGTTTGCCCTGCTGTTTGGTTTGCTGCTTTGGGGCAGTGAGATCGTATCGAACTTTACAGGTTTGCTGTTGATTTGGAACAAAAACAAAGCAAAGCCTTTTGAAAAACCGATCGTGCCAGAAGCCGACTATCCAGCGATCGATGTGTTGATTGCGACCCATAATGAAGAAGTGCCGCTTTTATTAAAAACGGTCAATGCGGCAGTTCATATGAAATACCCCGATCCCAAAAAAGTTCACATCTACTTGTCAGATGACACCAACCGTCCAGAAGTCAAAGCACTGGCAGATAAATTTGGCATCGGCTATATCGGATTGACAGGCAATCAGCATGCCAAGTCAGGCAATCTCAATCATGCATTATCAAAAACCAATTCGCCGCTAGTGGCGACCTTTGATGCAGATATGATCCCTTACTCAGATTTTTTGCTGGAAACAGTGCCATATTTTGTGGCAAATCAGCAGCAACGCCGCAAAGATCAGACCATCAAACCGTTGGGCTTTGTCCAAACACCGCAAAGCTTTTACAATGCGGATCTTTTTCAGTACAATCTTTTTTCAGAAGCTGCGATCCCTAACGAGCAGGACTTCTTTTCCAGAGAAGTCAATGTTTTGAACAACGCCCATGATACAGCTATTTATACAGGATCCAATACGGTGATCGCACGAGAAGCGATCGAAGCCGCCGGCGGATTTCCGACGGACACCATCACGGAAGATTTTGAATTAGGCGCCTTGATCAATTGCCAAGGTTACCGCAGTTTATCAACACTGCAGCCCATGGCCAGCGGTCTGTCTCCCATTGATATCCCAAGTGCCTTAAAGCAGCGGATTCGCTGGGGAAGAGGAGTGGTCCAAAGTGTCCACAATCTCCATCTTTTTAAGAACAAGACGTTGTCTTTGGCGCAAAAAATGGTTTTCTTAAACAGTTATTTGTATTGGTGGTCGTTTTTACGTCGGTTGCTGTTTATTTTCGCGCCGATTTTGTACACCGTCTTTAATGTAAGGGTCGTAGAGACCAACTTTTGGGTCTTGCTGCTGTTTTGGCTGCCAAGCTATACGTTCTTGCATTTGGCGATGCAGGATTTGAGCAGTGATATTCGAACGCAGCGCTGGGGCGAGATCCAGGAAACGATTTTTGCACCTTACCTAGTGATTCCTGTCTTTTTACAAGCCATTGGCATCAAAGAGACCCGTTTCAAAGTGACCAATAAAGCAGCAACTCAGTCTAAAAAAGACTTGTTGTTTGTGGTGCCGCATTTGTTGCTGTTGATTTTGACGATTATCGGCTTAGTGAAGTTTAATTACGGCAAATTCGGTTCAGAGATTTTCTATGGCAGCGTGTTGACCTTCTGGCTGCTGACCCATTTCTTTAACTTAACCTTTGCGGTCTTATTTTATCTCGGTCGCCCGATTTACCGAACGACGGAACGGTTCAGAGCCCATTATCCTGTTGAAGTTTCCGACCAAGACGCCAGCTATTCTTTGATGACAGAAAATATCTCAGAAAACGGCTTGTCCTTCGTTTCTGACGTTCCTCTTTATTTTCCGCCAGATGCGCAGCTGACGTTTAAAATCACCCGTAATGGCTACCAAGCAGAGATGACGGGAAACGTCGTCCGCGTTTTTTCAGGCAAGGATCGCTGGGTCTATGGGGTTGCTTTACACCAATTATCAGAAAAAGATTACTTGGCTTATTTGCAGATCATTTATGATGGCTTCAATCAAAGCCTGCCAGTTCTGCGTGATCCGTGGATGACCTTCTTTGACAGTCTTTTTGAAAATCTCGGTAAGCATCTGCTGCAAGCCAAACAAAAGCCATTGCCGCCTCAACGAGTGCCTGTCCTGTCGATTGATCAAGAATGGGTCTTTGAAGAAGGAGCCTATACGGTCACAACGTTTGGTTTTGACCAGCTCACGTTGGTAAAAACAGAAGAAGTCGAGATGCCTGCCCGTCTAACCTTGCCGATCAGTAATCTTGTGCTTCACGCTGAAAAAGCAACGCTTCAACCAACAGAAAATCAAGTGATTTATCAAGTAAGCAATCTTTCCGAGCTGCGTTTTACAGCAGCCTTTCAAGAATGTGTAGACAGCTTGCTGAGAAAGGAGGAAGATGATGATCGAGATCCTGCTGCGATTTAGTCTTTTTGGTTTATCATTAGCTGGCTATGCCTATCTTTTTGTACGAGTTTGCCATTTTCCCAAACACATCAGCTGGATCGCTGCTTGCTGTTTGCCGATCCTCGTTCTTTCCTTTGTCGCATATGGTCCAAAAGGATGGTTGATCTGGGGGGCATGGGTTTTATTTGGTCTTGGCTTACTATTATGCGTTTGGCGTTTTTGGCAGGAGCGCTATCAGGTACGTTGGGGCTTGCAAGAGCCCATACTGTTGTGGTTTTACGGCTATTTTGCTTTGTTCGTTTTAACCTTGTTTCACAGTCATTTGACCCACTATGACAACTTCTCCCATTGGGCGACGATCGTTAAATTCCTTTATACGCAGGGACAATTGCCAACGGCAGCCGATGCCATCATCAGTTTTACTTCCTATCCTTTAGGCAGCTCGCTGTTTGTTACTTATACAGCGATCATTGTTGGCTATCATGAGAATGTCTTGCTGATTGGTCAATTGATTTTGATTTTCTGCAGTCTGTATAGTTTCTTTGCGATTATTCGTGATCCGAAAAGAAAGCTGGCTTTTGCCCTGATCTTCACCAGTATGGCGGTTTTCAATTATTTTAATATTGCGATTCGAATGAATAATTTGTTAGTGGACTTTATCCTGCCAGTGTTGACTTTAGCTGGCATCGCTGGCTTATTCGCTTTAAAAGGCAACGTACTACCGTCGATCGGTTTCTTTCTTTTGATTGGCGCCTCTCTTGATTTGGTCAAAAATAGCGCCGTCTTTTTCCTGCTGATTTTAGGCGGCTATTTACTAGTCTGCTTGTGGCAGACATCAGTTCGTTGGCGGCAACGGCTGGGCATGATGATTGTAGGGTTAGCTGCCATTGGGCTATCTGTCCTGCCAGCGATTCTTTGGAACCTGCATGTCAAAGCGAATTTTCCTAAATCGAAGCATGAAGTCAGCGTGACCGCTTATAAACAGATTTTTGGCGAAAAGGATTCTCAGATACTGCAGCAGATTACGGATGTTTTTGTCAAAACCATCACGGATGTTGCGACGATCTCCACGCAAGGGATTCTCTTGATCCAGGTCATCCTGTTGGGCAGTTGGCTATTTGTCCGATTTATCATGAAAAAACGCAATCCATTTTTCAAAGAACTGCTGTTGATCGATGGTATCATTGGTGGGTATTATTTAGGAATCTATGCCATGTTCTTGTTCTCGATGCCCACTGATGAAGCATTGTCTTTGGCAGGGTTCGATCGCTATGCCTCAAGTATCGTGATTTTAGCACTTGGATTAATGACCTTTTTCATGGTCAGAGGCATTGATCATTTGTATCATGAACAAGCGATCGATCGGCGAAACTACCGTAGTTTTGCCAGCTTGACCACGAAAAAAATCTATCAATACAGTACATTGATTCTGTTATTTTTTGCGACATTGCTGATCCTTTCAGAGAATAATGGCATGCGTTATACCAATCGTGAATATGCTGCTTCGATTCCAGCACAAGTTTCAGCCGTTACTGGCGATCACTTTGACCTAAACGAGAAAAAATATTTGGTGGTCAGTACTAACAAAGAAGCAGTAGATAGCTACTTAGTTGGCTATGTCGGAAAATATTACTTGTTTTCACCTAATGTCGATGGCCGAGAGAATTTCCTCTTATCCGATACAGATTTTCGCACGCTATTAAAGCAATACGATGAAGTCGTCGTCTTAGAAGATCACTATACCTTTAATGCCATGACGAAGAAGCTAACAGGCAAGACCTTTGCCCCAGGCGTTTATTCGGTGGCGGAGGTGTTGGGGCGTTAGAAAATGACGAATAAAAAGAAGCCGAGAAGGAACATTTCTCGGCTTCTTTTTTTTCAAGTAGCGTAATAGGATCATTTCTTCTTTTTCGGTGTATGCCCATAATAAATTTTGTATTTCTTATAGAAAAAAGTGATATTGGTGAAACCTGCTTCAGCCGCGCATTGGGTGATTGGTTTGGTGGAGGAAGCAATTAAATTGTGGGCGAGATTCAATTTCTTTTCGATAATCAATTCGGTCAAATTTTTACTAGTTTCTCGTTTGATCAATGCACTTAGATAGGAAGGGGAATAGTTAAAAAGGGTGGCGAGTTTTGGTAAGGTAACGGTTTGAAAATTCTCTTCGATATAGGTCAAGATTGCTAGAATATGCTGTTTTTTTGCCGCTTCTTGCTTGTTGGTCTGATAGTCGAACTCGCGCACGAGAAAAGTGAAAAGAATGGCGATCAGATTGCTGATGATTCGTTTACTACCAATGGCTTTTTCATAAGTTTCTTTCAGCATTTCTTGAATCACAGCATGGATCCGATCATCTTTATTGTTCTTAAAGACAATATATTGGTCATGCGCGTGCTTGTCTGACAATGCAGTCAGAACAAAATCAAGCACGACCCCTTCATTAAACTGTTCCCGACTGATCAATTGAGCGAAATAATCCCGCTTGATCAAAAGATTGATCAAAACATCTTCTTCACCGGTCATTTCAATCGAATGGGGAATTCCGGTATCAATCAGACAAATTTGTCCTTTTGTCAGCGTAACTTTCTGATCATCGATCAATTGGGTGCATGTTCCTGAGTAGATATAATTTAACTCGATAAAACTGTGGTTATGATAAGGAACTGGACTGAAGCGGCTTTGCTTTACCAGAGTAAAGTTTTCTTGTTCTTCCATCAGATTATCGAATAAGTAAACTTGTCGGCCATTGATCGTCACTTTTTCCAGCTGTTGATAATAGTCAGAAAGGTGGTTTGGATGGTCTCTGTGATAGCATTCTCGTTCAGATAACTGAAAAAGTTTTGCTTCCATTTCTTCGGTTGTCATTACGATCTCCTCCTTTCGTAAATCTAAAAATATGATAATTATCTACAAAGCGTATGACATTGTTTCAAGCTAAAGAATTGCTTATGATACATTTGTAAGCGTATTTATTATGATTTTAAATGAAGTTGAATGAGAAAGAAAGAGGAATTTGTATGAAAAAGATAACGAATTTATTGAACGAAAAATATGATAATCATGTTTTTCCGTTTTTATGGATGCATGGAGAAGATAAGGAAACGATTCAAACTTACATCAGTAAAATTTATGAAGCAGGCATCCGATCTGTCTGTATCGAATCACGCCCCCATGAAGAATTTTTGAAAGCACAATGGTGGGATGAGTTGGCGATCATCATTGAAGAGTGTGAAAAAAGACAGATGACACTTTGGATTTTGGATGATAAACACTTTCCAACAGGCTATGCCGCAGGGGAAATTGAAAAGAATCATCGTCACTTGCAGAAAGAATTTTTGAATTTCCGACAATTTGATTTTGTAGGTCCCAAAAAGAATGCTGGAATTATGTTGGATTGGTGTTTTAATGCAGAAAGACCGAATATTTTGAATTCAGAAGGGGAAACGGTTAAGGAGAGTGGCAAGTCATTTTTTTCAGCTGAAATCATCAGCGCCGTTGCGGTCAAGAAAACTGGATTTAAGCAGATCAGTGAGGAGGAGTGGATCGACCTTACAGACTCAATGATTGATGAGACATTGTATTGGTCTATTCCTGAAGGAGAGTGGAGTATCTTTGTCTTTTACACGACACAAGAAGGAGGGGAAGCTTCGACACAAGGGTACTTGAATCCTTTGGTACCAGAAGCAACAGATATTTTGCTGGAAACAGTTTATCAAAGTCATTATCGACACTTTGGAGAGAAATTTGGCACAACGATTCAAGGATTTTTCTCAGATGAACCGCGGTTTGGGAATATCAAGGGTCCTGATGCAGTCCTTGGAAAAGTAGATATGCCATTGCCATGGCGGTATGATTTGTTGACTTTGTTAGCAAACCAGCTAGCAATATCTGAAACTGAGCTGCGAGGGCTGTTGCCGGCTCTCTATCGTGGTGAATCAAAACAGGCGGCGAAGATTCGTTACAATTATATGTCGTTGGTTTCTGAGCTATATAGTCAACATTTTTCTCAGCGGATCGGACGCTGGTGTCGTGAACATAAGGTCGACTATATCGGACATGTGATTGAGGATAACAATGCCCATACACGTTTAGGTTATGGGGCGGGTCACTTCTTTCAATCGATGAAAGGACAATCGATGGCAGGAATCGATGTCGTTTTGCATCAATTGATGCCGCAACAAAATGACGGATACTTTGAAGCCATGACATCTACTGGCTGGGATGGCGAATTTTTCCATTACGCATTAGGAAAAATGGGGGCGTCTTTAGGAAACTTAGACCCTGCGAAACAAGGTCGAACGATGTGCGAAGTATTCGGCGCATATGGTTGGTCAGAAGGAACCAAACTGATGAAATGGCTAACCGATCACATGTTGGTGCGAGGGGTCAATCATTTTGTCCCTCATGCCTTTTCAATGAATGACTTTCCTGATGCCGATTGTCCGCCACATTTTTATGCGCAAGGCCATAATCCACAATTTGAGGGCTTCAAACAGCTGATGACGTATATGAATCGTTTGAGTTATCTATTTAGTGATGGGAAACATCAAGCGGATATTGCTGTGCTGTACCATGCTGAAGCGGAGTGGGCAGGCGCTTATATGCCGATTCAAAAAGTTGCTCGTGAACTGATGGAACATCAATACGAATTTGAAATCGTTTCGGTTGATATGATGCTTGATGCACAATTTACGGATCAAACGTTTGTCATCAATGAGCACGCCTTTCAAACACTAGTCATTCCATATACTGAGCGAATGCCTGATCCATTGATCAAAAAGCTGACAGCTCTCGCAGAATCTGGTATTCAAATTATTTTTATTGAGGAAATGGTGAAAGAATCCCTTGAACAAACTCTGCTTACCCATGAGCTGCGGCTTCTCGCTCGTCTGACAGAAGTAACGACGCTCAGAGCACTTACTGATAATACTGGCTTGAAGGTACGGGATCGTTTAGACACGTCAAAAGCTCTACCGTATTTGCGGTACTATCATTATCAGCAGCAAACAGATGAGGTGTTCATGCTTTTCAATGAAAATGACAATGAATCGATGCAGTTTCAGGCTGTTTTTCCTGCTGAGAAGCCATTAGCTCAATACGATCCAGTAGAAAATAAACTGAAACCTGTGTCATATAAAAATGGCAGCTATGAGATTTATTTAGCACCAGCAGAGAGTATGATTCTTTTTGAAGCTACCTCGAAACAACCATTGCGTATTGAAAGAAGCAAACCAATGAAAGAAGTTCATCTAAACGATCAGCCATGGCAAGTCACTTTCGAAGGAATCGGGAAAGAGCAAGCAGCAGTTGCCTGTCAAAAACAATATTCGTCACTGCCTTTACTGGGTGTCGGTGATGATTTCAGTCGGTTTAGCGGGAAAATCACTTATACCGTGGACTTCCCTAAAGCAGTAGGAGAGGTTTTATTAAGTATTGAAGATGCTTCAGAAGTTGTGACTGTTTCAGTGAACGGTCATTGTGTAGGCACAAGAATCAGTACACCGTATACATTTGAGTTGACGGACCTGCTTCAAGAAACGAACAATTCGATCCAGATTGAAGTGATCAATAATTTAGGTCGCAGTATGAGGGATTATCTTTCGCAGTTTGTCCTGTTCGAACCTTTGGGAATCACTGGCGAAATCAAACTTTTTATTGAGGAGGAGCAAAAATGAACAACCAGCAGTTGGCAGCAGATATTTTGAAGGAAATTGGTGGAAAAGCCAATATCGAATCGGTGACCCATTGCGTCACACGTCTGCGTTTTGTATTGCATGATACCGATATCCCAAATAAGGAGACGATTGCTAGTCTTGACGGAGTGATTTCAGTCGTTGAACAGGGCGGACAGTACCAGATCGTCTTAGGAAATCGCGTGAACGATGTCTATGATACGGTCTTGCAACAAGTTGGCGAACTAAAAGAGGACAATACTCGTGAAAAAACAAAAAAGTCTCTTTTTGATCAATTTACGACCACAATTTCAGGGATTTTCACGCCAGCATTAGGCGCGATGGCTGCGTCAGGAACGATCAAAGGAATCTTGACGATTTTATCAGTAGCAGGTATTTTGTCAGAAACATCGGGAACCTATATCGTTTTGTACGCATTGTCTAATGCTTTCTTTTATTTCATGCCAATCTTATTAGGTGCTTCGGCGGCAAATTATTTTAAATTAAACAGCTATGTCGGAATGTTGATCGGGGCATCGTTGATCTATCCTACTTTGCTCCCGTATGCGACAGAAGGTAGTTTGACCTTTTTGTCGATTCCCGTGAATATGATGGACTATACTTCTTCCGTTTTTCCTGCAATCATTGCTGTCTGGGTGGCAGCCAAAATCAATGGTTTCGTTCAGAAATGGCCGTTGAAGGATTTGCGATTCATGGTACAGCCTCTTATCGTGTTGCTAGTTTCTGTCCCCCTTGCCTTGCTGGTGGTTGGTCCAATTATATCCAACTTATCCAGTCTACTGGCAACGCTTGTAAATAATGTTTATCAATTCAGTCCGGTTTTGGGTGGGCTGGTGATTGGGGGACCATGGATCTTGATGGTCATGTTCGGATTGCATTGGGCATTCATTCCGATTTTTCTTAACAACATGGCGATGCAAGGATTCGATCCTGTGATGGGTCTGCTCCTAGCGAACCAAATGGCAATGGCTGGAGCTGTCGTGGCGGTTGGTCTACGAACGAAAAATGATAAAACGAAAGCACTCGCATATTCAACAGGTCTGACAACCCTGATTGGTGTCAGCGAACCAGCATTGTACGGAGTATTACTTCCTTATAAGCGTCCTCTGATCGCTGCTGTTATCGGTGGAAGTTTAGGTGGTGTTATTGCAGGATTTATGCAGACAGTGCAGTATTCTTTTGGTGGTTCGGGATTATTGGGTATTCCTTTGATCATCAATCCAGCAGGAATCGATGGTGGATTTTATGGTGGGATCGCTTCGCAGGTAGTAGGGCTTGTTACGGCATTTCTAATCACTTATTTTTGGGGGATTGTAGAACCTGAAAAAAGTAAAACAATTAAATCAAAAGAAGCAGTGAATACAAAAATCAATTTTCATGAAGTCGTTCAAGGAGAAGTCGTTCCCTTAACTGAGGTTCCTGACAAAGTTTTTTCAGAAGGCTTGATGGGGCAAGGTAAAGCTGTCAAACCGGAATCAAATACCTTTTATGCCCCTTTTGATGGCGTGGTCACTGCTTTATTTCCGACAAAGCATGCGATCGGCTTGACCAGTGATCAAGGCGTCGAACTTTTGATCCATATCGGTGTTGACACCGTAGAGCTAGAGGGAAGGCACTTTACGCCCCTTGTTGAAGCAAATCAAACAATCAAAAAGGGACAACCGCTGATAAAAGCCGATCTCGCAGCTATCCAAACAGAGGGATATGCGACCATTACGCCAGTTGTGGTAACGAATGCGTCAGCATTTGAGAAAATCACGAATGAAAAAGAGTCTCTTATTGTTGCCAACTAAAACGTTAGATTCAATGAAAAGAAACATGAAATCAGTGAATGATTTCATGTTTCTTTTTTACCGTCCATTCTCCGTCTGTCGATAATCACTAGGTGAAATGCCGACTTTTTTCTTGAATAAACGGCTGAAATAGGCGGTGTTTTCGATGCCGATCGCCAATGAGATCTCTTTGATGGAAAGCCGAGAATAGCGCAAAAGGTCTTTCGAATAAGAGATGCGTTTGCTAATCTGGTACTCGATGGGGGGCAAGCCCATATATTTGGAAAACTCCTTGACGATTTGATACTTATTGATATGATACCTTTCCTCCAAAGATTCCAAGGTGATCCCTTGACGGAAATCTTCTTCTAGCTGGTCACGAATCTGCAAAATATAAGGCGGGATTTCACTATCCGAAAAGTCGAGATGATATTTTTGCAGGAGCAGTTCATTGAGCAACTGATGAATCAAAACAGAGCTTTGGAAGGCAGTTTTCGCATTTGGTTCTGGCTGTAACATCAATAAATCTTGTAAGACCAAATGGATCGGATTTTGGCGGCTGCTGGCAGGATTGGTGTGAAAAACTGGACTGCCATTTTTGAGGAATTCCTCATAAAACGCTGCGACGTTGGCGCCATATAGATGGATCCAGTCCATTTCCCAGGGCTCTTGACTAACGGTACGGTAGTATTGATAGTCTAGACAGTCGATAAAAAACACATCACCTGCTTTCAATTGATAGCTTTTTCCTTTGTAGCGCAATTCACCGCAGCCGGACAATGTATATTTGATCAAATAAGAAGGCAGGTTCTCTCGTTCTGTAAAGTAAGGTTTGCTGGCTTTGAAATAGCCGATCTCTTGAATGTAATAGAAAAGTTCACGCTGCTTTTGGGTTGAAGTATTGATGTAACGCAGTGAATCAGTTGACCATGAGTGGTTGGCTTTTTCCCAGTAATCCATCGAATCCTCCTTTTTACCAAGATTGTGCAAGTCTTTATCAAAATTGTGTGATGAAACTCGTTGATTGTCAAGCTAAAATTGAGTCAACAAGAATGAATCAGTGAATTGTAATCGATTTATTTTTAAACAAGATAATGAAAGGTGGAGACCAGTGAACACATTTATCGCAATCGATATCGGTGCATCAAGCGGTCGTCTGATGCTGAGCCGTTGGGAAAATGAGCAGATCACTTTAGAAGAGATCCATCGCTTTAAAAACGGCTTTCGTCCTCATGAAGGCTTTGACCGTTGGGCGATCGATTATTTGATCCAAGAGATTTTAGTAGGACTGCAAAAAGTGAAACAAGCAGGTATCAATGACTGCTTCGTCGGAATCGACACCTGGGCAGTGGATTACTGTTTGATCGATCAAGCAGGCGAACGTTTAGGCGACCCAGTCGCTTATCGAGATAGTCGCACCAATGATGCGATCGCAGCTTTTGGTCAGCGCTATTCTTTGCAAAAACTGTATGAGAAAACAGGCATTCAGCTGCAGCCCTTCAACACGATTTTTCAGTTAGCCGCAGAAGAAGCGCAACTGCTGCAAAAAGCCGACAAGCTGCTGCTGATTCCAGACTACTTGGGCTACGTTTTTACTGGCAAGATGGTCACGGAAAAAACCAATGCTTCGACGATGCAGCTTCTAAATGCCAACACCCAAACATGGGATGCAGAATTGTTAGCTGAGATCGGCGTAACAGAAGGCCTATTCCCACCATTGGTTGATGCTGGAACGGTTTTAGGCACACTGCAAACACAGAAGTTTCCAGCCTATGATTTGCCACAAGCGACCTTTGTCACTGTCGCTAGTCATGATACGGCATCAGCGATCATCGGTACACCTGGAGAGGGGTCAGATTGGGGCTACATCAGCAGCGGGACTTGGTCATTGCTGGGGATCGAAACCAAAGTACCCAATGTTTCCCTTGCCGCCTTTAATGAAAATTATACGAACGAATGGGGTGCCCACAACACGATTCGCTTTTTAAAAAACATCATGGGCATGTGGCTGATCCAAGAAGTGGCTCGGCAGCAAGACTATCAATATTCCTATGCAGAATTGGCGGAATTGGCGCAAGCAACACCTGCTTTTCAACAGTTTGTCGATGTCAATGATCCTCGTTTTTTGAATCCAGAAAACATGATTACTGAACTGCAAGCGTATTGTCGAGAAACCCAGCAGAAAGTTCCAGAAACCGCAGGGGAACTGGCTCGCTGTGTGTATGATAACTTAGCGCTTTGCTATGCCAGTGAATTGCAAAAGCTGGAACAGCTGACAGGTACGACGAGCAAGCTGCAAAAACTGCATATCGTGGGGGGCGGTTCCAACAATCGCTTTTTAAATCAACTGACGGCTGATGCTGCGCAGCTGACGATCGAAGCTGGCCCAAGTGAAGCAACGGCGATCGGTAATCTTTTAATGCAGATGATGAGTGCTGGCATCTTCACGTCGCTGGCTGAAGCACGCCGTGCGGTCAAACACTCATTTCCTTGCAGTGTTCATGAACCACAGCCTTTTGATCACAAGATTTTAAGCAACTATCAACGTTTTATAGAAGGAGTAGGAAAAAAATGACAACGATTCAACAGCGTTATGAAGAAGCTAAGACAGCATATGCCAAATTAGGTGTCGACACGGATGCGGTTTTGAAAAAATTAGCCAATGTGAAAATCTCGATGCATGTTTGGCAAGGGGACGATGTCCAAGGATTTTTGAGTGATGAAGCATTATCTGGTGGGATCTCTGTAACGGGGAATTATCCTGGTGCTGCCCATACCCCAGAGGAGTTGCGCCAAGATTTAGAAAAAGCCTACTCTTTGATTCCTGGAAAACACAAATTGAATCTTCACGCCATCTATTTAGACACCGAGGAAGCAGTGGATCTAAATGAATTGGAGCCGAAGCATTTTGAAAAATGGGTCGCTTGGGCGAAAGAACAAGGCTTAGGTTTAGACTTCAATCCAACCTTTTTCTCACATCCCATGTTCAAAGATGGCTTTACCCTTGCTTCACCAGATGAAGAAGTTCGTCAGTTCTGGATCGAACACGGCAAACGTTCTCGTCAAATCGCTGCCTATATGGGGAAAGAAACTGGGCAAGTCTGTGTCAATAATTTCTGGGTGCCAGATGGCTACAAAGACAACCCGATCGATCGTTTTACACCACGGGAACGCTTGATGACAGCATTAGATGAGATTTTTGCTGAAGAATTGCCAGCGGAATACACGGTAGATGCCGTGGAAAGCAAGTTGTTTGGTCTTGGTGCCGAAGCCTACACCGTCGGCTCTCATGAATTTTATATGGGCTATGGCTTGACGCGCGATAAATTGATTTGTTTGGATGCTGGACATTTCCATCCAACCGAAGTGATCTCCAATAAACTGTCTTCATTGGCACTATTCAGCAAAGGCATTTTGCTGCATGTCAGCCGTCCTGTACGCTGGGATAGTGATCATGTCGTGATCATGGACGATGAATTGCAAGAGATTGGCCGCGAATTGGTTCGCAATGACTTATTGCCAAAAACCAACATTGGGTTAGATTTCTTTGATGCGACGATCAATCGGGTCGCTGCGTGGGTGATCGGGACGCGCAATACTCAAAAAGCGTTGCTAAAAGCGATGCTAGAACCGATCGAAGAACTAAAAGCAATCGAATTGTCAGGTGATTTCACCACTCGTTTAGCCATGACGGAAGAATTAAAAGACTATCCGTATGCAGATGTTTGGAATTACTTCTGTGAAAGCCAAGGGGTACCAGCAGGTCTGGATTGGCTATCAGAAGTGAAAGCCTATGAAGAAACCGTCTTAAAAGCCAGAAAGTAGGAGAACGATGAAAAAGATTGATATTTTACAAGCGAATTTTGTACAAGAAATGATGGAAACGACAGCAAATCTTTACCGTTTAGGGTGGGATGAGCGCAACGGCGGCAATATTTCTTACTTATTAACAGAAGAAGAGATCTTGCCTTTCATCGATCCGCAAAGCGTCTTGCGGGAAATTCCCATGATTTTTGATGCCACGGCACTAGCTGGCAAGTACTTTATCGTGACAGGTTCAGGAAAATACTTTAAAAATGTAGCGGCACATCCAGCGGAAAACCTTGGTGTGATCCGAGTCAAAGAAGATGGGCAAACATTGGAATTGCTTTGGGGCTTGGAAAATGGTGCGGTGCCAACGAGTGAACTGCCAAGTCATTTCATGAGTCATATCGCACGCTTGTCGGTCGATCCAGAAAACCGAATCATCATGCATAACCACGCATCGCATCTTTTAGCCATGAGTTTTACCCATGAGTTGGATGAACGCAGTTTCACGCGGACCTTGTGGCAAATGTGTACGGAGTGCTTGGTGGTCTTCCCAGAAGGTGTTTCCATCATTCCTTGGATGGTCCCAGGAACGAATGAGATCGGCGAAGCAACGGCTGCTAAAATGAAAGAGACCCGTTTGGTTCTTTGGCCACAACATGGCATCTATGGCGCTGGCAAAGATATGGACGAAGTCTTTGGCTTGATTGAAACGGCAGAGAAAGCTGCGGAAGTGTACACCTATGTCAAAGCGCAAGGCCCAATTTTACAAACCATTACAGATGAAAATCTGAAAAAATTGGCTGACGCTTTCAAAGTCACTCCCCGAGCAGGCTATCTTGAGGTATAATCAATGGTAGAAGAATGGAAAAGGCTTTCAGTCTTTTCTATTTAAAATATATTGTGAATAAACAAACAAATGGAGGTAGGAAGAATGGCAAATAGAATGATTTTGAATGAAACATCGTATTTTGGAAAAGGAGCGATCGAGAACGTACCGACCGAATTCAAGGCACGAGGGTTTAAAAAAGCAGCAGTGATCACCGACAAAGATTTGGTGAAATTTGAAGTTGCGACCAAAGTGACGAAATTATTGGATGAAGCAGGTGTCGATTATGCGTTATATGATGGGATCGTGCCGAACCCAACGATCCAAAATGTCAAAGACGGCTTAGCGTTTGTCAAAGAAGCACAAGCCGATTGTATCATTGCGATTGGCGGTGGTTCACCGATCGATACGGCAAAAGCGGTCGCGATCATTGCTACGAATCCTGAATTTTCTGATGTGATTAGTTTGGAAGGCGTGGCAGACACGAAACATCCATGTTTGCCGATTTTAGCGGTACCGACAACTTCTGGGACTGCAGCCGAAGTAACGATCAACTATGTGATTACAGATGAAGAAAATCATCGGAAATTTGTTTGTGTAGATCCTCACGATATTCCTCTGGTAGCCTTTGTGGACAGCGATATGATGATGGGGATGCCTAAGAGCTTGGCAGCCGCAACGGGAATGGATGCCATGACCCACGCCATCGAAGGCTTCATCACCAAAGGCGCATGGGAAATGACTGATATGCTGCACATCAAAGCAATCGAGATCATCGGCCGCTCATTGCGAGATTCCGTGAATGGCGATCAAGCAGGACGAGAAGCGATGGCGTTAGGACAATACATTGCCGGTATGGGCTTTTCAAACGTCGGCTTGGGCTTAGTCCACGGCATGGCCCATCCATTGTCCGCTTGGTACAACATTCCTCACGGAGTAGCGTGCGCGTCCTTGTTGCCAACCATCATGAAATACAACAAAGACTTTACGGGTGAAAAATACCGTGAGATCGCGATCGTTTTAGGCATTGAGGGGGCAGAAACGATGTCACTTGAAGACGTCCGCGATGCTGCTTGCCAAGCAATCGATCAGTTAAGCAAAGATGTGGGCATTCCAGCGACCATTTCTGAATTAGGCGTCAAAGAAGAAGATATCCCAGCCATCGCCAAAGATGCCTTGAACGATGTCTGCACACCAGGCAACCCGCGGGATACAACTTTAGAAGAGATTATTGAGCTTTATCGTTCGTTGATGTAATCTTGTTAAAGGTACGAAATTCGAAGAAATGAACGATACTTCTGCAAGTTTCCCTTAACAACGATCTGCTGATCAGTTGCTGTTTTATTCTGAAGACTTCAGTAAAATTGCGAGGCAAAGCGTTAGATTTTTGAAGAAATCGTTGTGCCCATATACTAGTAATCAAATCAAAAAAAGTGATCATTAGAGTTGGTTCTCTAATGGTCACTTTTTTGCTGTACGCAAGATCACAGCGTACCGATCGCTTCAAAATCATCACCTATCAAGAGCTGAGAGTTTCAGAATTGGTCAGTCAGCCACCCAATCATCTCTCGATAGTACTCATCAGCGATCGCATTTGGTGTCCGATCAAAGTCATGCTGATCTAAGTCGAGCCAAAGTGTTTTGGCATGGGGGACTTGTGCAGCGAAAGCTTGGGATGCGCTGAAGGGAACATCTGGATCTTTTTTGCAATGAACGACAAAGCAAGGAGGAAAGTCTTGGTAAGCGGCAGCAGGAATCGCCAAGGCTGCTAGCTGTTCCCGATTCCCTAAATAACGCTGCCAGTTGCCATATTGACGGGCGGAAAGGTACAAAGGGAATCGTTTTTCTAACGTGCCGTGGGTGATGGGTTGGCTTTTGCTCATGGCTTCAGCGGCGAGTGGTGGGACTTTCGGAAATTGTGTGTAAAAGCGTGCCGGCTGCAAAAATTCTTTACAAAACAACTCTTGGTAACCGTAAAATCGGATCAAGCCCTTTTGCTCCGAGTGCTTTGTGCGTGCGGTCAGTAAGGTCGCTAAAAAACCGCCGGCGGAGCGACCGAACAAAACGTACTCATTTGTACCAACGCCGCTGAACTGCCAGCCTTCGGCCAAAAACCACGCCACTGCCTTTTTGGCATGAAGGTAGATATCGTGTAGTGCTACTTCGGGAGCCAGTGGATAATCGAACAGGTAAAGGCTAACACCGGCAGCCAGCAATTGGTGGACATAATCCTGCGGAAGGTCTTCCCGCTGACCATAGAGGAAGCCACCACCATGAAAATACAAAAGGCTGATCCGAGGCTGCGCTGCTTTTAGGATCGTCACTTCTAACGGCAAAGTGCCATAGGTGTCAAATTGGATTTTTTCTGTTTGCGCAAAGGCATTTTTAGGATAAACCATTGTTTTCTTCCTTTCTCTTCTTCGATAGTATAAGGAAGAGTATAGGAGAAGGAAGCGGTTTAAAAAACAGCGTTATGACTAAAAATAGAAACGGTTTTGTCGAAAGTGAACAATGATGTCCTTCAGTAACACGCTTACAATAACCGTATAAATCAAAGGAGGCAGAACAATGGAGTTGAAAAAAGAAGTAGCGGCAATGATCGATGCACTATCTCAGATTGGGAGTGATCCAACTGGAGGAATGACTAGACTGCTTTATACCGATTCATGGAAAGAAGCGCAATCATTTGTAGAAAAACAATTAAAAGAAACTGGCTTAACGACGTCCTATGATGCAGTCGGCAATCTCTTCGGCAGAATGGAAGGCAGCCAGTATCCAGAAGAAACGATTCTTTCAGGGTCACATATCGATACCGTCGTCAACGGTGGCACATTAGACGGTCAATACGGGGTCGTTGCTGCTGCTTTAGCAATCAAGTATTTAAAAGAGACCTATGGGCAACCTTTACGCTCCTTGGAAGTCATCTCAATGGCAGAAGAAGAAGGCAGTCGCTTTCCAACCGTTTTTTGGGGAAGCAAAAACTTTGTCGGAGAAGCCAAAAAAGCCGATGTTGAAGCGATCGCAGATTTTGAAGGCAATCGCTTCGTGGCAGAGATGCAACGCCAAGGCTTTGATTTTCGCGACCCACAAGAACCGGTTCGATCAGACATCAAAGCCTTCGTGGAAATCCATATCGAACAAGGCAGTGTTTTAGAAAAAGAAAATTTGCAGATCGGTGTCGTCAATAGTATCGCTGGTCAAAAGCGCTACACCTTTGTTTTAAAAGGACAAGCCAATCATGCAGGAACCACACCGATGGGCTATCGCCAAGATGCTGTGTATGGTTTTGCCAAAATGTGTGCCGCAGTGATCGACCGTGGCTTAGAGCTTGGGGATCCATTAGTAGTGACATTCGGTAAAGTTGAGCCAAAACCGAATACGGTCAACGTGGTTCCTGGTGAAGTGTTGTTTACGATGGATTGTCGCCATACCGATGGGCAGCTATTGGATGCCTTTACTGCTGAAGCAGAACAGATCATTCAAGCGATCGCCAAAGAGCACGAACTGACAGTGGAGATGGATCTATGGATGGATGAACGCCCTGTGCCGATGGACGAGACGATCGTTGCCACGGTGGAACAAGCGGTGAAGCAAACCGGTAAACGTTACAAAGTCATGCATAGTGGGGCGGGGCATGATTCCCAAATCATTGCACCACATTTTCCAACTGCGATGCTGTTTGTACCAAGTATTGATGGGATTAGCCACAACCCAGCCGAAGCAACGACTATCGAAGATTTAGTAGCTGGGGTTGAAGTTTTAGCAGCTTCCCTTTACGAGCTAGCATACAAAGAATAGAAAGCAGGGACACACATGGGATATAAAAATAATAATACGGGCTATTTAGATGGATTGCTGCAATCACGAGCAGTCATTAGAAAAAATAATTTTGCGATCTTGCCGCATGATGGGCTAGTGAATAATGTCATTCCAGGCTTCGAAAACTGTGAATGTTCGATACTCGGCACACCAAAATTAGGGGCGTCTTTTGTCGATTACATCATTTCATTCAAAAAAGATGGCGCCAACCAATTGGGCTTCGGCGGTCCAGAGATCGAGAGTTTCTTGTATGTCATCTCGGGCAAACTGGAAGTAAGTGATGGCAAAGAAACCCATACATTGACGGACGGAGGCTATATCTATCTGCCTGCTGGAGAAAAACTGTATATGAAAAATCTCCAAGAAGAAGCGACAGAAGTGTTCTTGTATAAGAAACGTTACCAACCACTTGAAAATCACCAAGCCTACAAAGTAGTGGGGAATCTTTCAGAGTTGACACCGATCCAATACGAAGGGATGGCAGACGTCCTACTTTGGGATTTCTTGCCAAAAGAGCTGGGCTTTGACATGAATATCCATATCCTTTCCTTTGAACCAGGGGCAAGTCATGGCTACATTGAGACCCACTACCAAGAACATGGAGCGTACTTACTGTCAGGTAAAGGGATGTATAACTTAGATAATGAGTGGTTCCCAGTGGAAAAAGGCGACTACATTTTCATGAGTGCCTATGTACAGCAAGCGGCCTATGGTGTTGGTCGTGACGAACCATTGACCTATATTTATTCCAAAGATTGCAACCGCGATCCGGAAATTTAAAGGAGTTTAGAAGATGGAAGAAACGGTTATTGTACAGTCACAAGAGTTACAGCAATTGATCCAAAACAAATTAGCGGCTGCTGGTTTGTCTGAAGCGCACGCAGCCATCGTTGCAGAGCATTTGGTCTTTGCCGATGCCAGCGGGATCCACTCTCACGGGGCTGTGCGGGTAGACTATTACGCAGAGCGGATCGCTAAAGGTGGGATGAATCGCACCCCGCAGATCACGTTTGAAGAGACTGGACCGAGCAGCGGGATCGTTCACGGGCAAAATGGCGCAGGGCAGGTCGTCGTATTAGAAGCGACAAAGCATGCCATTGAGATGGCCAAACGTTCTGGGATCGCGGCGGTTGGTGTGCGGAAAACGAGTCATAGTGGGGCACTATCCTATTATGTCAAAAAAGCCGCAGAAGCTGACTTGATTGCATTATCTATGTGCCAATCGGATTCAATGGTGGTTCCTTTTGGCGGCAAAGAAAATTATTTTGGTACCAATCCGATTGCCTTTGCGGCACCGCGAAAGCATGGTGCGCCGGTGGTTTTTGATATGGCAACGACAGTCCAAGCGTGGGGCAAAATTTTAGATGCTCGTTCCAAAGATAAAGAGATTCCAGCAACATGGGCCGTTGATGCCCATGGCAAGCCAACGACGAATCCTCATCATGTTCATGGGTTATTGCCAATCTCAGGACCAAAAGGCTTTGGGTTGATGATGATGGTGGATATCTTGTCTGGAATGCTCCTTGGGCTGCCTTTTGGCAAGCATGTTTCCTCTATGTACAACGATCTGACGAAAGGTCGCGACTTAGGGCAGTTTATTTTGCTGATCGATCCTCAACGCTTCACTGACTTAGACACATTTAAAGAGTCAGTCGAAACGATGATCGAAGAGCTACACGCCATACCGGCTGCTGAACAGTTCCAGCAAGTCTATTATCCAGGCGAGATCAATCAACTAACCTATGAAAAATATATGGCAGAAGGCATTCCTATCGAAAAGAACATTTATCGCTATCTCATTAGCGACACGGTTCATTTTGACCAGTATTCTGGGTCAGATGCCTTTGCACAGACAGGAACAGGAAAGTGAGGAGACCCATGTTACACACTATTATTCAAAAAAACAATTACCAAGATTCCATTGTTTTAATGCTTTTGACCAATCGTTTACTGACGATCGAAGGGATCAACAACGCTTCGGTCATGATGGGTACACCTGCCAATAAGGATATCTTCAAGACGGGTGGTCTTTATACCGAGGAGATGAACAATGCGACCTCCAACGATATGGTGCTCGTTTTAGACATTGAAGAGCAAGAAATCATCGAAACAGTCCTGTCAGAAATCGATGCCTTCTTATCGGACCAAAGCGATAGCGCAGGAGAAGAAACCCAAAGCGTCAAAACTTGGGAAAAAGCCTTAGATCTTGGAAAAGATGCGAAGGTCGCTGTCTTATCGATTCCTGGTACTATGGCAGCACCAGAAATTGAAACCGCATTAGCAGCGGGCAAACATGTTTTTTGTTTCAGTGATAATGTTTCATTGGAAGAGGAAGTTCGGCTAAAGAAAATGGCTCATGAACAAGGACTTCTTTTAATGGGACCAGATTGTGGCACAGGGATTCTCAATGGGATACCAGTAGCCTTCACGAATGCCGTCCGTAAAGGGAAAATCGGTGTTGTCGGCGCTTCGGGTACGGGCATCCAAGAAGTCACCACCATCATTCATAAATTGGGTGCCGGTGTGACACAAGCCATCGGAACCGGTGGACGAGATCTCAAAGAAGCCGTCGGTGGGATCACCATGAAAGACAGCATTCTTGCCTTGGAACATGATCCTGATACGGAGGTGATCGTGGTGATCTCCAAACCACCTGCACCACGTGTCCGAGATGAAGTATTGGCATTATTAAGAAGAGGAACAAAACCTGCAGTCACGATTTTTCTTGGGGAAGAACCAACGGATCACGAAGAAAATCTTTACCGAGCTTACACGCTGGAAGAAGCGGCTCAATTAGCCGTGCAGCTGCTACGTCAAGAACAGATTGGATTAGAGCCAGTAAAAGAGGAAACGGCAGCTGCCGCTTTTGGACCTGAACAGCAAAAAATCAAAGCTTACTATTCTGGCGGAACATTGGCGTACGAAGCAGCGATGCTGGTCAAAGCAGGATTAAATCTAGAACAAGAAGATGCCCATCAGGAAGGGTATATCTTAAAAGCAGCTGGCCATGAGATCATCGATTTAGGTGATGACATTTATACGCAAGGCAAGCCCCATCCGATGATCGACCCAACAAAGCGGATCGAACTGTTGAAACAAGCCGGAGAAGATCCTGAAACGGCAGTGATTTTGTTAGATATCGTTTTAGGGTACGGCTCTCATCAAGATATGGCGAGTGAATTGGCACCGACCATCAAATCGTTGAAGGAAGCAGCGCAAGCAGCTGGCCGGGAGTTAGCGGTGATCGCTACGATCGTCGGAACTGATTTAGACCCCCAAGACAGCAACGAGCAAGCAGAGATTTTAACCGCAGCTGGCGTGATTTTGTGTCAAAGCAATGCCCAAGCAGTCAAACAAGCTTTAGCAATGCTCGGTCACCCGTTTTCACCAATTAGTCGTAAGCTGTTGCCAAAAGCAGTGACAACTGCCGATGCGTTGCCAGAGCCATCTGAAAAGAGCCGCGAATTGTTAGCGAATGACGCGTTCATCAATGTAGGGTTGCGTAGCTTTGCGGAAGCGATCCAGGCGCATCACGGTCAAGTCGTTCAATATGACTGGCAGCCAATTGCTGGTGGAAACGTAACGTTACAAAAAGCCTTACGTTTCTTAGCACAAGTGTCACTATCAGAGTAGGAGGAAGTTATCGTGTACGAAACTATTGAAGAAGCAAACCAAGCCGTTATTGCCAAGATCGTTGCCGGTTCGCCTTTTTTGCTGGATGTCGTTCCAGCAGTCAGTGTCATTCCAGAGTTAGGTGAAGGAAAAGTCCTATTGCATGCAGGACCACCGATCCGCTACGACCAGATGATTGATCCGATTCAAGGTGCTTGTGTTGGTGCGGGGCTTTTTGAAGGCTGGGGCGAAACGGAAGAAGAGGTACGTCATTTATTAGCATCTGGGGAAGTTCAACTGATTCCTTGTCACCACGTGCAAGCGGTTGGCCCAATGGGGGGCATCACCTCTGCCAATATGCCAGTGCTCGTAGTGGAAAACAAAACCGATGGCAACCGAGCGTATTGTACGATGAACGAAGGGATCGGGGCAGTTTTACGATTTGGCGCCTATTCTCAAGAAGTCATTGATCGCTTGCATTGGATGAAAAATACGTTAGCACCAGTTTTAAGTGCTGCACTACAAACAAAACCCGATGGCTTGAACATCAATGTTTTAGTCGCAAAAGCAATCGCCATGGGGGATGAGTTCCATCAACGGAATATCGCTGCTTCGTTGGCGTTCTTAAAAGAAGTAGCACCAGCGATCGTTACTCTGGAAGGATTTGAAAAAGAAAAACCAGAAGTCATTCAGTTTCTAGCAGACACGGATCAGTTCTTCTTGAATATCATGATGGCTTCTTCAAAAGCGGTGCTTGATGGCGCCCGGACGATTGAAGAAGGAACGGTTGTGACCGCAATGTGTCGCAACGGGCATGAATTCGGTATCCGTATTTCTGGCATGGGAGATGAGTGGTTTACTGGTCCTGTCAATACACCAAAAGGGCTGTATTTCTCAGGATTCAGTGAAGAAGATGCCTCTCCAGATATGGGCGACAGTGCCATTACGGAAACCTTTGGTGTTGGGGGAATGGCAATGATTGCTGCCCCAGCTGTGACACGCTTCGTTGGTTCTGGTGGATTTCACGATGCGTTGAAAACCAGCAATGAGATGTTAGAGATCTCCATTGATACCAATCCGAATTTTCCCGTTCCTACATGGGACTTCAAAGGGATCTGTTTAGGGATCGATGCTCGGAAAGTCGTGGAAACAGGGATCTTACCGGTGATCAATACAGGGATCGCCAACAAACAAGCTGGACGAGGACAAATTGGTGCCGGGACAGTGACACCACCAATGGATTGCTTTGAAAAAGCTGTCTTGGCTTATGCAAAAAAATTAGGATTTGAAGAATAAATCAGGGACTGAAAACGTGAAAAAGGAGCAATCGAGCGATGATACAGGCAAAATGGATCGACCAAGCTTTATTTGAACCCGCATTTATCAATGGCAACTGGCTCGTTCACAGTGTGTTTCAGCATAGTTTCAATCTACAAGATCCTCGTCAGGATCAGCTGATCTGTGTCTCCAAACAAGCGGCTCGCGTGCCCAAAGGGATGATTTTAGCTGCCGACGATTATGCAGCGTTGGCGACAGGCTTAGTTGCTGGTACCACTCTTTTGGTTCAGCAACGGGTGGTCCATTTTCCGCATCATCGTCTGTCTTTTCAAAAGGCAGCCAAATTTACAACGACCGTTCCGGCTGGCACAGTCCCATTTGATCGAGAACTGTTTTGGTCAATCCTTCAAAACGTCACGGAAAAGACGGGGATTCAAGAAGCTGTTTCAGCAACCATCCGCAGCAATCATCCGTTTTATGACGCAATCGATCAGCTATGCACGCCTTCATTTAAGGAACAACGGCAAGCAGTCGCTTATTTAGTCGGACGGGGTGTCGGATTGACCCCCACAGGCGATGATATGCTAGTTGGTCATTTACTGGCTCGCCGAGTGATGGGGCAAGAAGATACCCGCTTGGTGGCTTATCTACAAAGAAGGCTGTTGACAGTCAATGATTTAACGACTGACGTCAGTAAACACTATCTTCTGCATGCACTGACAGGCGCATTCAATCAATCGGCATTATCCTTGACCAAGTGTACCGATTCAGTGGCTTTTTCCCAAGTAATCAAAGAGATACTAGCGATCGGTCATACCTCGGGGGCTGACTTTTTGGCAGGGTTTGCTCGCAGTATCGATCAATTTCAAAACAATAGAAATGAGGAATTCATATGGCAAAACGAGTGGTCATCGCTCTAGGGGGCAATGCAATTTTAAAACCGAATCAACCAGCGACCGTAGAAACACAGCTTGCAAATATCCAGTTAAGTGCGGAACAGATCGCTAAAATCGAGAAGCTTGACCATCAAATCGTCGTGACGCACGGCAATGGTCCGCAAGTCGGCAATATTTTACGACAAAATGAAGAAGCCAAAGAAGTCGTGCCGCCTTTTCCACTGGATGTCTGCAATGCAGAGTCACAAGGCTTTATCGGTTATTTAATGGAGCAAAGCATCAAAAATAAAATCGAGCAAGAAGAACTGACCAGCAATGTCGTGACCTTATTGACCCAAGTGGAAGTGGCAGCGGATGATCCCGCGTTTGAAAAGCCAACGAAGCCGATCGGCTTGTTCTACTCAGAAGAAGAAGCAAAAACGATGGCTGAGGAAAAACATTGGGTGATGGAAGAAGATGCTGGACGTGGGTACCGTCGCGTCGTGCCATCTCCACAACCTGTGACGATCCACGGCGTGGAATCAATGGTTCATTTATTGAATCAAAATACCATCGTGATCGCTGGTGGCGGCGGTGGGATTCCAGTCGTAAAACAAGCGGAAGGCTTGAAAGGGATCGAAGCAGTCATCGATAAAGATCGAACTGGGAAAAAACTGGCAGAACAAGTGGATGCCGATGTATTTATGATGCTGACCGACGTCAACAACGTTTATATCAATTATGGAACACCGAAACAAGAAAAATTAACGGGCTTATCCGTAAGTGAAGCGCAAGCATATTTTGATGCGGGGCATTTTGCAGAAGGCAGTATGGGGCCGAAAATGGAAGCGGCGATTGCATTTGCCAAACAAGGAAAGACAGCAATCATCTGCTCATTGGAAGAAGCGGACTTAGCATTATTAGGTGAAGCAGGCACAAGGATCGCTGGGTAACACCAGCGATCCAACTGCTTGATTCGCCTATTAGTCGCCTTCTTCGGACAGCTCAAGGGCTAAACGCAGATCCAGGCTGATGCTAGGATCATGCACGTTTTTTCCTAGTAGCTTTTGACACTGTTCGATGCGGTATTTGATCGTGTTGCGATGAACGAACAAGGCTTTGGCGGTGCGGGTGATCTCACATTGATAATCCAAGTAAGCCCGTAAGGTTTTGCGCAATTCGATGGTGGCATCTTCTTGCGGAAACGCCAATTCTTTAAGAATCGTACGGCAGAAATAATGGATATCTTCAGGACTCATTTTTTCAAAGAGACTCCGCATTCCCCGTTGATGGTAGAAAGAGACGATGGACGAATCATGTTGGCCTCTTCGTTCTTCATAAGCAGTTTTTGCTTCGATGTAGGAGCTGGCTAAATCATTGATACTTTCACAGACACTCCCTACCCCAAAGGCCATTCGAAATGGCAACCGATTGGTCAAAGCATTGGCGGTCTCGATCAAATGGTCTTCTAAGGCATCACACTTGTGCTGCACGAAAATCGCAAAGTGATTGCTGCCCTTTAAGCGAAAGAGACAAACATCTTTGATGCGATAAGGCAGTTGTTCACTAAACCACTGATAGACCAAGTCACTTTCTTCTTTTAGGTATTTGTCTTTGCCTTTGGTTTCTTTGGTTGGTTCACAGGCACCATAGATGACACGATAATGGCGGGCTTTGACCAAACCGTAAGTCTTTCCGAGATCTAACCAATCCTTTTGTTCTTGCTTGGTGGATTGCTGGTATTCGATCATCCGTGTTAAAAAGTCACTTTTTAAATCTTCAAAAGATTCTTGCACTTTTTGGTTCTTGTAAAGCATAAACGACAAGACCAAGGCTGCTTGTTCCAGCGCAAAATCCGAGACAGGATAAGGAATCGCCTCAGGATTCAAAATGACTAAATAATGGGGGAAATAAGTGGAGGTTTCAATAGCATAATAAGAAATTTGTGACGTTTTTTCATGAAGATCTTTGATAGGGATCGCCCCGCTTTTTTCACCAGTAAAAACCCCTTTCGTTTGTCCTAATTGATGGATGTAATACTCCGCGGGTTTTGACATGCGGGTGAAATGCTTGGAGTGGGCAATCACTTGTTTAAAAGGATTCAACAAAATGATCGGTGTATTGACCATTTGGCCAAAATCAGCGATAAAGCGAGCGATGCTGACATCCTTCATCAAGGAAGCAGAGAACCGTTTTTGAATGTCTAAGGCATAGCTCAGCTGCTCGGTTTTGGTGTTCCACAATAAATTCAAAAGCTGGTGCATCAAACGACCCAGCGGCATCGTGGCAGGTACTTCTACGATGGGGAAACCCAAGCTATCGGCGTAGGCGATCACTTCAGGATCGATGACATCTAAAAAACGACCGATCTTGATGCCTAATCCGGCGGCATTTTTGGCTACAAGAGAATCGATCAGCTCTAGAAGCGCTCCTTGATTATCTTTATAAACCATCGCCGTGCTTAAGATAAAGGTATGCTCAGGAATATAGTGGGCGATATCGGGGGTCTCGGTGATTTCGATACTGTCGACGGGAATTTCCGCAGTCAGGGGATCTGTCAATAAACGCAAATTGGAAAAGCGTGGTATAGCAAGCAATTCAGCAACTAACTTCATAGAGAAACTCCTTTTGGAATTGAACAAAATAAACAAAAACATGTCCTTTTTTAGCTTTATTGTACAACAAACTTGGAAACGTTGACAAGGCGTTGGACAGTGAAATCAAAAAGAGAAATGAGGGAAAAAGATGTATAAAGAGTTAACGATCGCACAACGTACGATCATGACACCTGGGCCTGTAGAAGCCCATCCAGCTGTTCTACAAGCAATGACCAATCGCATTTTGGGGCAGTTTGATCCGAATTTTTTGGCGATCATGGATGAGGTCAAAGAAATGATCAAACAACCGTTTGGAACCAAAAACAAAGAGGCATTTGCCATTGACGGGACTTCCCGAGCTGGTTTAGAAGCGGCGCTGATCGCTTTGATCGAACCAGGGGACAAAGTCTTGATCCCAGCCTATGGGCGCTTTGCTTTCTTACTGGGAGAAATCTGTGAACGTGCCCAAGCACAAGTCAAATATGTAGAAAAAGAGTGGACAGCTCCTTTTGCACCCGCAGAGGTCATCAAAGAAATCGACGCATTTCAACCCAAGATCGTGGCGATGGTCCACGGGGAAACCGCCAATGGGCAAATGCAGCCGTTGGCAGAAATCGGGCAGTATTGTCGCGCAAAAGATATTTTCTTTGTCGTTGACATGGTGGCGACTTATGGTGGCGTGGCCCTGTCAGTCGATGATTGGTGTGTCGATTTAGCGATTGCCGGTACACAGAAGTGTTTAAGTGTGCCGTCTGGTCTTTCATTAGTGACCTACAACGAGCGAGTCGAAGCCGTCCTTAATGCCCGTTACCAAAAAGAATTAGGCTTGAGTAAAACGGATCGAAACAAGCGGCACATTATGAGCAATTACCTGGATTTGAGTCAACTGCAACGCTACTGGAACACAGAGCGAATCAACCATCACACAGAAGCGACGAGTATGATCTATGCGCTTCATGAAGGATTACGGATGCTGCTAAATGAAGGTCTCGATGCAGCCTATCAACGTCATTTGACGAATGAAGGCGCGTTGGTCGCTGGACTGGAAGCAATGGGGCTGTCGATTTATGGCGAAAAAGCAACCAAAATGCCGACAGTTACCCCTATCTTTATTCCAGAAGGGGTTGATGGCGAAGCTGTCCGAGAAGAGATGCTTCACTCCTTTGGTGTAGAGATTGCTAGTTCATTTGGTGATCTAAAAGGAAAAATCTGGCGGATTGGAAATATGGGCTACAGCAGCCGCAAAGAAAATATTTTACATGTCCTAGCCGCGTTAGAAGGGGCACTATTGTACCAGCAAGCACCAATTTCTGCTGGCAAAGCACTCATCGCTGCGTTAAATTACTACCAAAAAACGACTTAAATTTTTAGCACAAATGCACAACGACTGAAAGCGCTTTGTGAAAAATGACAAATGCAATCGTCGGCAAAAAAACGTACACTAAGACTATCTTAAAGCGCTTTCGTTGGCGTGCTTCACAAACTTTACTTGTGTAACTGATGGAGGGAAAAAAATGGAAATCAATAAAGAACGTGGTGGGCTTGCCTACTGGAAACAAATTATTATCTTAATGTGTTCAGGCTGGGTCACTATCTGGATTTATCGCGCTGCATTATCGCCAGTCTATCCGCAAATCAATGAGTCACTTGGCGGCAATATTTCTGATACAGCATTAGGATCGATTGCCAGCTTTTACTTTTTCGGCTATGTGATCATGCAGATTCCTGCCGGCTTTTTGGTGGATAAGATTGGGAAGAAAACAGTTCTGCTTCCAGGATTCGTAGTATTTGCACTGGCAGCTTTACTGATTTCACAAGCCTCTTCAATCTCCATGATCTATACCGGTAGCTTTTTAGCAGGGATCGGCTGTGGGTCATTTTACGGTTCAGCGTATTCTTTGACCTCACAGAACATTCCGAAAGAAAAGAAGAGCTTCTCAACAGCGATCGTCAATAGTGGTTCTGCCGTTGGTTCAGGGTTTGGGATGATCTTATCAAGCTTTATCGTTATTCAGATGAACATGCCTTGGCAAACAATGATGTATTTATCCGCTTTCTTGATCGTTTGTATGACGATCGCTTTTGCATTGGTGATCCGCAGCAACAAAGAAGACGTGGCTTTCTTGGAGAGCCAAGCAGCAGCTGAAGAAGAAACAACGGATCAGCCGAAAGAAAAAGTTTCCCTTTCGACCTTGTTCTCACTGCGGATGCTCTTTACTTATGTGTTATATTTTGCGACGTGTTATGCCTACTATATGACGGTTACTTGGCTACCAAACTTCTTAGGAACAGAACGAGGCTTCCAAGGAGTCGCGATCGGTTTCTCTTCTTCATTGGTAGCATTTGCTTCCATTCCTGGGGCATTGTTCTTTAGCCGCTTGGCAGACAAATACATGCATAAAAAAGTAACCTTTATCGTTATCTTAGAAGTATTGGCGGCGTTGATGTTATTAGTAACGGTGCAAGCGACAAATTCGACCTTCTTAATGATCGCGTTGATCTTGTACGGGTTCCTTGGAAAATTAGCGGTTGAACCAATCATCATTTCTTGGCTAGGGGAAAATGCACCCAAAGTTGGGGTCGGTACGACATTAGGGGTCTTCAACTTTTTCGGCATGATGTCTTCCGTTATCGCACCAACATTGACCGGATCGATCTCGGATGCAACAGGGTCAAAAGTAATGGGCTTTTATATCGCAATTATTTTGTTGATCGGTGGTACATTCTTATTCTTGACTGTAAACTCTAAGAAAACAGCGAAGTAGAAAAGTGAGGCAAAACAGATGAAAAAACGATCCTTAAAAATCAGTTTGACCAACCAAATCATGATTGCAACGGTATTGGGGATTTTTTGGGGCGTTTCCTTTCCCGGGTTAGGTGATCAAATGCAGCTAGTCGGGGACTTCTTCTTGCGGCTGATTCAAATGTCTGTGGTCGTACTGGTCATGGGCTCGGTGATTGAAGCGGTGGGGGGACTTGATCCAAAAGAATTAGGTGGGATCGGCGGGAAAGTCTTCCTTTGGTTTACTGGATCGACCCTCGTCGCCGCTATTTTCGGTCTCTTGTTCGCCTTGATTCTCAAGCCTGGCGCAGGCCTTGATCAGTCCCTGCTGCAAAGTACAGAAACCGCATTAAGTACCAGCAGCATGGAAGAAGTCATCTTAAACTTTGTTCCACTGAACATTATTCAAGCCATGGTGGAGCAGAATATGATCCAAGTGATTATTTTTTCGCTCTTCTTTGGCCTTGCCTTGAGCTTGATCAAGCATGAAAAAAAGAATCAGCTGTTTCTAGATATGATCAGTAGTTTTAATAATATTTTGATAAAAATGGTCAGCATGATCATGAAGTTGGCGCCGATCGGGATTTTCGGCCTGGTTGCTTCCTTAGTAGAAGATACCGGTATTCGTGTGTTGGGAATGTTAGCCAGTTTTTTATTGACGTTAGCAGCAGCATCTTTGCTCTTTTTGTTTCTTTGGTTTCTCTTGACGTCGCTCTATTGCAAAGTTTCCTTGTTTCGTTTGATAAAGAACATGTGGCGCCTCTCGGTGGTTTCCTTTACGACCACCTCCTCTGCTGTTTCATTGCCGTTTCAAATGGAAGATGGCAAAGAGCGATTTGGGATCAGTGATCGAATCAATAAGCTCGTGATGCCTCTGGGCATGACCTTAAATAGCAATGGGCTCTCCTTATTTTTAGCCCTGGCAATCGTAACCGTTGCTCAGGCGTACCAGATCCAATTGAGCTGGGGAGATCTTTTGCAAGTGGTCTTGTTGTCCTCGTTGGCATGCTTGGGAACGATCGTCGTTCCAGGCGGCGGATTAGTCACACTGGCTACGGTTTTACCTATGTTAGGACTGCCTAATGAAAGCATCGCCTTACTGGCTGGGATCGATTGGTTTTCTGGGATGTTTCGGACCCTCTTGAATGTTGACCCTGACGTCACGGTGGCGTTGATCGTTGCTCATGATGAAGGAGAACTGGATCATGCAGTCTTCAATGGTGAAAAAGCCTCGGTCAAATTAGCAGAAAAAATCACCGATGGCGTATAAGACCAATCATTCTTGTGATAAAACTTTACTCTTTTTTGAAAACGTGCTACGATTGATTCGTTGATAGACGAAAGAAGCTTCCTGAAATACCGTAAACGGTAAACAGTAGCGGCTGATTTTCCGCTCGTCGTTCAACAGACAACTACGACAAAAAGAGGAGGAAAAAACATGACAGCATCGATGAAATTGTGGATTGACCTTTTGAATAGCTAATTTAAATCTATTTCAAAAGTCTAGGCAATCGTGATTTCAAGGGATGAGTGTCCTCTTTTTTCCAATTTCTTATTAAAATCAGGGTATAGCGGTAGGCTATGCCCTTTTTTTGTGCTTGCGTTTTCCTAGACGGGAAGGACAGACTGATGGAACAATTAAGTGTAAAAATAAACAATCTAATCAAAAATTATGGGTCCAAAGAAGTACTGAACATTGAAGAACTGAGCACCTATCAAACGGATCGTATCGGGATCGTGGGAGCAAACGGGCAAGGCAAGTCTACCTTGCTGAAATTGATTGCGGGAGTCATCGATCCTGATTCAGGAACGATTCAAAAAGAAAATTCGTTTCACTATTTCCCGCAAATCGCTGAGGTGACTGAAAAGACGGAGGCCCTTGACTGGGCGCTGTTCGGTCGTTTTTCGATCCCAACAAATGAATTGGCGACACTAAGCGGCGGGGAGGAGACCAAATACCGGTTGGCACAAACGTTATCTTCCTATCAGTTAGGACTTTTGCTCGATGAGCCAACGACCCATTTGGACCAGCAAGGAATTCAAGTCTTGATTGAGGAATTGCAGTATTATTATGGCACCCTGATCGTGGTCAGTCATGATCGATATCTATTGAATCAGCTGGCAACGAAAATCTGGGAAGTCGATCAAGGAAAAGTCACCGAGTATGCTGGCAATTATGACAGTTACCGACAGCAAAAAGAGCAAGCGGCACAGCGTATTGCCTGGGAGGCTGCGCAGTATCAGCAACAAAAACAGCAGTTGACCCAAGCAATCCAAAAGAAAAAAGAACAAGCGATTAAGAGCAGTCGTATTTCTGAAAAAAAGCGACAGCAGAACATCCGACCAGACCGTTTGTCGTCATCAAAACAAAAAGACACGGTGCAAAAGTCATTGCAAAAAACAGTCAAAGCCATGGAAAGCCGCTTGGATCAATTGGAAGAAGTGAAGGGCGTCGCCCGGCAGCAGGTGATTCGTTTTCCAGTAGTCCCTGCAGTTGAGCTGCATAATAAACGACCGATTCGTGGGGAGCAAGTAACCATTCAAAGAGGGGCGAAACGTTTGCTAGACAGCAGCAGTTTCCAGTTTGCTGCCGGGAAGAAAATCGCTATCGTGGGTCCGAACGGTTCGGGAAAGTCGACTTTACTAAAAGAAATCATCGCAGGCGGAGAGGGAATCTATGTATCACCGAAAATCGTCTTTGCGGTCTACGAGCAAATGGGCTATCGAAAAAACAGCACCACACCGCTTTTGACGGAATTGATGGCTCAAACAGACTATCAGGAACCACTGGTCCGCAGTATTTTACACAATCTGGGATTTAGCCAGATTGACGTGATGAAGCCAGTCAATGTGCTAAGCGGCGGAGAAGCGACACGGGTCGAGCTCGCACGCATCTTTACTCAACCTGCCAATGTTTTGATACTTGATGAACCGACGAACTTTATTGATCTGCCGACAATCACCGTCTTGGAACAATTGATTCGCAGCTATCGAGGCATGGTTTTGTTCACATCGCACGATCAAGCGTTTATCGATGCCGTCGCGGATGATGTGTATCAAATCGATCATGGAAAATTAACATTGGTTTCCAGTAACTAGCAGCATTGTCGCTTTTATACCTGTATAGAGAAAAACAGCGCGGGAAAGGAAGCGACCGCCCAACGTTCGATCAACAATCGGCCGTTGAGCGGTCACTACAAAACCCGCACTGTTTTTTTCGCAATCATCGGTATAGCCTAGCTGTTGCTACATCGCTTAATAAATCTTTTTCGTAAAGTATTTTAAGATCAGGGGAGAGATCAAGGTGCTCAACAAGACAACGATCACCAAAGGGGAATACAATGCGGACGAGATCAATTGGTTTTGTTGACCAATCTGTAAAATGATCAAAGCCATTTCACCTCGGGAAATCATTCCAGCTCCCACCATCCAAGCACTGTTGTTTGAGAATTTCGCGATTTTCGCCCCGACATAGCCGCCGACCAGTTTGGTCAAGATCGCGACCACGGTAAAGGCAAGAATAAAGAATAATTGCTCATTTAAGCGGGAAAAATCAACTTCTAAGCCAACGCTGACAAAGAACACCGGAATGAAGACGGCGTAACCTAATGCTTCGACACTGTGTTCCACTTCCTCACGAACCTTCGTTTGACTGACAGCGATCCCTGCGAAGAAGGCACCAATGACCGAGCTTAACCCAACGAGGTCAGCAAGATACGCCATTCCTAAGCAGATGATCAGTGACATGATGATCACTGCGGAATTTGCAAATAGCTTTTCTGCAAGTGCCAATAAGAACGGAGCGATCCATTTCACTAATAGAAAAATCAACACAAAATAAATCAATTCTACCAATAAGGTGACCGGCAGTGGTGTTGCTTGGCTGCTTTCGCCGCCTAAAAAGGAAAGGCTAAGACTCAAAACCAACACGACCAAAATATCATCCACGACGGAAGCACCAAGAATCGTCGACCCTTCTTTCGTATTCACCACATTCAACTCTTTCAATACTTCGACAGAAATACTGACTGAGGTGGCAGCTAATACGATCCCGAAAAAGAACGCTTCTGTGGGACTGCTTTGAAAACCGATCCCCGTGGCATACCCGAAGAGCATTGGGAACACGATCCCCAAAAGGGCAACGAGCATCCCAGGACGAAAATAGCGTTTCAATAAAGAAATATCACTTTCCAATCCCGCTAAAAACATCAGCAAAATAACACCAATCTCTGAAAAATCATGAACCAGAATATCTGGATGGACCCAATTGAGTCCTGCGCCTCCTAATAAAACCCCCGCTAACAACTGCCCGATGACAGCAGGAACGCCCATCCGTCTCGCCAGATGCGAGAAGAGGGTCGTCGTGATTAGGATCAAACACAAAATCCCGACAAAATGCATAAAACCTCATCCTTCTTTCCTATAACATACTCCCCTTTAGTATAGCATTCTCTCTTGAATTGAGCCTGTATCAAGCCTTTTTTATTAAAAGAGTTTCATTAAACCGCACGTTTTTTGAGATAAGGAGGAAGCGAAGGCAATCAGAGTTTTTCTGTGTACTCGTCGAAATAAAAAAACATTATTTTCACTTTACTTGTATCAAATTATTGTTTGAGCCAACGGGCGAGCTGCTGAAACACCATTTGGACTTGCGGCTCCTCGACGTTTTTCAAAAAGTCGTGGGGCAAATCATAGACAGGGACAAATTTGCTTTTAGGCACTTTCTTCAAGCCTTTGCTGTAACGAAAAGGAACTTCCTCATCGGTACTGCTGGCACTGCTGAAAATTGGAGGAAATTGAGCAAGCAGCTCAGGATCAATGGCATAGTCAGAAAGAGCTTCAGCTGTTAGACCATAGATCGTGGTGAGTTCTTGCTGTTGAACCCAATAAACATAAGGCAAATAGCGCTGAAACTGCGGATCATCCCAAACGATCTCGGTTTGATTCAAAGAAGGGACTTGCTCTTTGCTTAAGAGCGGCTGCTGCAAGACTCGTTTGTTTTCAATAAAAGAAAGATCGGTATACCCATAAAAATTGACCAGTTTTTCAGGCAATCTCTGTTGTTCCTTCAGTAATTGCTGGGTCAGCGCCAGCATCAAATAACCGCCAGCTGAGCGTCCGCAGAAACAAAACGGGTTATCTTTAAGCACAGTTGCTTGCAATTCTTGAAAATTTTGCCAGTTCAGCGCCAAAATCTCCGCTAACGAGGAATTGGGCGCCAGTAAATAATCGACTGTGAGGACGCTGTATTGCTGCTCTTGAAATAATGCGATCAGTGATGCGGGAATGTCTTGACGGGTTCCATAAACAAAACCGCCGCCGTGAAAGTAAATCACGTATTTCTCCGAAGCAGGATAAAGGGACACCGAAGCACCGGTGGTCAATTGCCATTCTTTTTTCATTTTGCTTGACTCCTTTTCTGAAGCTCTAATAAATAGGTGCCGATCTCGTAATTGACTAATTGGATCGGACTTGTCAGATCGATCTCTAGTAGCTGTTCGATTTTGCTTAGCCGATAACGAATCGTTTTGGCATGAAGAAACAAGGTTTCAGCCGTATTTTTGTAATTGCGATTCGTGATAAAAAAGGTATACAGCGTTTTGAATAGCTCTTCATTTTCTTCCGAGAGTTGATACAGCTTCGGGGGAATGCTTTGCTGCAGCTTTTCCAGTTGGTTCTCCTTGATAAAGGAACTAAAGATACCTAAGTCGCTATAGGCAATGATCGGCGCCAAATAAAACTGCCGATTGAAGCGGATCGCATCCAAACACTCTGGCAGGATCTCTTTGATCTGTTCCTTGCGCAAGACTTCGCTAACCACCAAGCAGCCATGTTCATCGGCTAACAGGGCATCATCAAAATGTGTCTGCAGCATCTGTTTCGTCACCTGATGGGCGATCGATTGGAAATTATAGAGGATCACCAAATAATTGTGGTGTTCAAAAAAGACGTGGGGTGTTTTCAACGCCCGTAGCTTGTGCAAAACGACGGACTTACGCTCCTTATCTTTAAAGCTGTTGGAAGCAAAGGCAATGCCTTGGTAGAAATCGTAGCGATCCAGTTGCGCTTCTTCTAACAAAAGATCCAGCTCAGCCAAATTACTAGGAGTGTTTTGTAAGATCGCATCGGCAAGATTGTTCATGCGATTGTAGCGTTCTTTCTTCAACAAATACTCCATTTGGAGGCGTTCATAAATGACGTCGATCACATTTTCAATGATCATGACTTTTGCCTCAGGGATCTGCGAATCTTTCTGATAAACGATCAAGGTACACAGATCATTGTAAGGATTGATGATCTCTACTTTTATGGCGGTCACATATTGATTGTTCTCATGAGAAAATAATTCCAAATATTCGTAGTGGTTCTTGGTAAACTCGATGGTTTTCATGGGTTCTTGTTTGGTCACCACGAAATTCTTAAAGGATTGACCGACGGACACATGCACATCTAAATGAGGAATGCGCAACGAACAAGGCTTTTCGATCAATTGATAGAACTCCTGCATGATCTGATCGAAAGAAGAGTGGTTGCGCTCAACTTTCATGAAGCGCTGGCGAACTTCGTAATAGGTACGCAGCAGCTGGGTTTGGTGATTCAGTAATGGTTCGTAAACCGCTAGCATGATGGCTTCATAGCTGACTTCTTGCTGCACTTTGATCAAAGGGATCTGATAAGCAAAGCTAAGTTCGATCACCCAATCTGGGATCATAGGGATCAAGCGATCCACTTTGATCACTAAACCGCTGACACCGATTCGCTGCATTTTTTCAAAAAAAACACGCAGTTCCTCAGGGGATTGGTCTTTGAAGGCATAAAAAGAAGTCAAAATCAATTGATGGGCTTTGCTCCACTTCTCAATGTCCATCGCTTCCAGCACCATGACGGAACCAACGGAATTTGTTAAACCAATGGAGCCAGTCAGGACTTTACTTTTTTCAAAAAGCGGCAGTTCAACCAATTCTTTTAATTTCATAAAATGCTCCTTTTTTTCTCTTTTGGATAAAAAGTATAGCATTTTTTTAGAACTTTATCCAATGAAAACGCAAACAAGGCTCGTTAGAATGAGGGTATAAGAAAAGGAGGAGAACAAATGCTGCACACAGTAATCTTAAAGAATAACTACCAAGATTCCATTAACTTAATGTTGCTGACGAATACGATCAATGATCTAGGCGATGTCGAAATGAGTCAAATCATGATGGGGACGGATGCAAACAAAGATATATTAAATAACACTGGCTTGCTTTCTAAAGAGGCAGAAGGTGCTTCACCTAACGATATGATGATCGTAGTCGATAGCCAAAACGAACAGATCATGGATCAAGTAATGCCAGCGATCGATTCATTTTTAGCTGATCTTTCAGCAAAAGATCAAGGCAAAGAAACGCCAGCGGCGGCTTCATGGCAAGAAGCCTTGAGCGCAATGCCAGATGCCAATGTTGCACTATTTAGTATTCCTGGGGAGTATGGCGCAGCCGAGATGGAAAAAGCCTTGAAAAATGACTTGCATGTTTTCTCGTTTACGGACAATGTCGCTATCGAAGATGAAGTGCGTTTGAAAAAGCTGGCTCATGAAAAAGGCTTATTGATGATGGGGCCAGACTGTGGGACCGGTATTATTTCCAGCATTCCGATTGCCTTCACGAATGTCGTGGCACCAGGAAACATCGGCGTCGTTGGTGCCTCTGGTACGGGGATTCAAGAAGTGACGACGATCATTGACCGATTAGGCGGTGGTGTCGTTCATGCCATTGGGACCGGCGGACGTGACTTAAGCGACAAAGTTGGGGCGATCACTGTCAAAGATGCCATCGTTGCTTTAGAAAATCATGAACCGACAGATGTGATTTGCGTGATCTCGAAACCACCTGCAAAAGAAGTGCGGGATGAAGTCGTTCAATTGCTGCAAAGTATCAGCAAACCTGTGGTAGCGATTTTCTTAGGAGAAAAACCAGAAGCCCATGAAGGAAAAGTCTATTTGGCACATACTCTGGAAGAAACAGCGCGCATCGCTGTTGATCTTGCCAATGAAGAACCCGTCAAAGCGAACTATTTTGAACGCGTGGCAACCCCAGATGTGCCAAAACTCGCTGAAGACAAAGTGGTCAAAGGTCTTTATTCTGGCGGTACATTAGCTGCCGAAGCAGGAATGCTGATCTCCGAAGCCTTGAATCTAGAAGGCCTTGTAAAACAAGAAGGCTATATCTTGCATTCCCACGGCTATGATGTGATCGACCTTGGTGATGATATCTATACCCAAGGCAAACCGCACCCAATGATCGATCCTGAAGTGCGCATCAAAAAAATCGAAGACTATGCGCAAGATGAGCAAACCGGGGTCATTTTATTTGATGTGGTGTTAGGTTACGGCGCACATGCAGATATGGTAGGTGCACTGTTACCAGCCATCGAAGCTGCACAGCAAACAGCCCAAGCAGCTGATCGCGCGCTATACTTTGTTGCTACCGTCTGCGGAACTGAAAAAGATCCGCAAAACTATCAAGAAGCAGTCAACCGTTTGAAAGCAGCTGGCGTCTATGTGGCACCAAGCAATGCTCAAGCAGTGCAATTAGCCCTCGCCTTAAAAGGGGCGACTCTTTCTGAAGCAGACAAAGCGGTCAATGATTATACTGGTAGCAAAGTTGAGGTGCCGACAGTTAGCGAGAAAGTGATGGAGCTGTTGACCACCAAACCACGGATCATCAATGTTGGCTTGCAAAGCTTCAATGAATCGATCCTGCAATATGGCGGGAAAACAGAACAATTTAACTGGCGTCCTCGTGCCAACGGCAACAAGAAAATGATCCGCATTTTAGACGCGTTAGAAGAATTTGACGAAAAAATCACAGCTGAAAACCAAGCAGTGACGGATAAAATCAAAAATGCCCAACCATTCTTGATCGATGTCGTTCCAGCTAAATCAGTGATTGCTGAATTAAACGAAAGCCAGAAAACCTTGCTGCATGCAGGACCGCCGATCCAATGGTCGGAAATGACGGGACCGATGCAAGGGTCTTGTATCGGCGCTGCCTTGTTTGAACGCTGGGCGAAGGATGAAGACGAAGCCCGCCGCTTACTCGAAAGTGGGGAAGTCCGCTTTATGCCATGTCACCATGTCCAGGCAGTTGGACCAATGGGGGGAATCACTTCTGGGAATATGCCTGTCTTTGTGGTTGAGAACCGCCTTGTCGGCAACAAAGCCTACTGTATTTTGAACGAAGGGATCGGTAAAGTCTTACGATTTGGTGCCTATTCACAAGAAGTCATCGATCGTTTGGATTGGATCAAAGACGTCTTAGGACCAACCATTGCCAAGGCATTGCAATTAACAGAAGAAGGCATCAACTTGAATGTATTGATTGCCCGGTCGATCACAATGGGGGATGAATTCCATCAACGAAATATTGCAGCATCATTGAACTTTTTGAAAGAAATCGCGCCGTTGATCATCCAAACAGAGATCGATGAAAAGCAAAAATATGAAGTGATCAAGTTCTTAGCAGATACCGATCAGTTCTTCTTGAATATCATGATGGCAACCGGGAAAGCCATCGTTGACGGTGCCCGTGTCGATGCCAAAGGAACGATCGTGACCACCATGACGAGAAACGGTGTTAACTTTGGGGTTCGTGTCGCCCAAACAGAAGACCAATGGCATACTGCACCAGTCAATACGCCGAAAGGTTTGTACTTTACTGGGTTTACCGAAGCAGATGGCAATCCCGATATTGGGGACAGTGCCATTACTGAAACCGTCGGTGTCGGAGCAATGGCGATGGTAGCCGCACCAGGTGTAACACGCTTTGTCGGCGCTGGTGGTTTTGAAGATGCGCTAGAAACTTCCAATGAAATGGCAAAAATCTGTTTCGGTCATAATCCGACCTTCTCGATCCCAACATGGGATTTCCAAGGAACTTGTTTGGGGATCGACATCCGCAAAGTCGTTGAAACAGGCATCACCCCAATCATTAATACTGGGATCGCCCATAAAGAAGCAGGTGTCGGTCAAGTCGGCGCAGGCACGGTGCGTGCACCGTTAGGCTGTTTTGAAAATGCTTTGACGGCTTATGCGAAGGATCTGGGGATCGATGTTGACTGAGAAAATCAAAATCAGTGATTATCTAGACCCACTGCAACGATTCGGTCGTACCGGTCGGGTGCATAGCGTGTTTGATCGTTCATTCAATGTGATGATCGGGCAGCATCTGGTCAATATCAACAACTATCGCAACTATTTGACTGGCTTCGGGGTCTTTTTACCCGATGCATTGTTTGAACAAGTCTTGCCTTTGATCGAAGTCGGCAATCACGTGCAAGTCCGAGAGCATGGTCTGACCTTTTACAGCACAAAAGGAACATTTTCTCTTTCATTAGAGGAGAAAGAATTGGTTTCGCTGCAGGTGAAGGAGTTATCCTTCACCTCTGCGGAATTGCAGCTTTTGAAAGAAATCCTACTTCAACAAGAACTAGAAACCAAGATTGGGTTGCCAGAAGATGAGAAAACCCAAGCAGTGTTTGCGGCATTGCGGCAGTCTGTCTCAGATTGGGAACCAATCATTGACCACCTGATTGGTCGCGGCAAAGGATTGACACCTAGCGGCGATGATCTTCTCGTTGCCTATCAAGCGATGCTCTATGCCTTGCAGCAGCCAGAAGCCGAAACGTTAGCGCAAGCATTGGCAAAACCGCTGTCTACGACGGATGTCAGCCTTGCATATATTCAAAGTGCCAGTCAAGGGTATGTCAATTCGGTAATGCTGCAATTATTCCAAGACGTAAAAAGTAAAAACCCACAGGTGCTGGAAAACGACGTGCAGCAGCTGATGTCCATCGGTCATTCGTCAGGCAAAGATCTTAGCTTTGGGTTGTTGTTAGCGTTGGAGTCATTGTCACTTGAGGAGAAAGAATAGAAAAGGGGAGAAATCATGGAAATCAGTAACCAGAAAGATGCGGTCAAAGTAAGCAATTCTTACTGGAAAAAAGTCGTTGCTATTTTCTTTGTCGGCTGGATTTTAATGTACGCCACACGGACGATCTTCAATCCAATCATGGGTGTGATCGGTGAAGAATTCAATTTAAGTAACACACAACTAGGACTTGCCAATAGTATTTTCTTTTTGACTTATGCCGTTGCGCAAATTCCTTTTGGGATCATCGGCGACAAAATCGGTCGCAAATTAGTGATCGCTCTAGGCTTTGTTTTATTGGCGCTGACTACGTACTTCAGTGGGCTAGCCACAAGCTTTGTTTTGTTTTTAGTGATTCGTGCCATTGCAGGGATTGGTCAAGGTGCCTATTACGGTCCGCAATACGCATTGTCTACCGAAGCGATTCCCGACAACAAACGAACCGTCGGAAATGCCATTATCAACAGTGGGATGGCGTTTGGAACGTCTGGTGGGTACTTGCTTTCTAGTAAATTAGTCTTGGATAACGGGGGCCATTGGAGCCAACCCTTCTTCCTAATGGCAATTCCGACCTTGATCGTCGGTGTCTTGTTCTATTTTGTTTTGAAAGAAAAAGTGATTCGTCCAGAAGATGAAGGACAAGAAATAAAAGAAGAAGGGCCGAAAGAAAAGATTTCCTTGAAGCAGATTTTTTCAAACCGCAATCTCGTGGCAGCCTTTGTTCTATGCTTTACCAGCATTTATGCAAACTTTGTGATCATTACTTGGCTGCCGCAATTCTTGATTGCCGAGCGTGGTTTTGAAGGGGCGAGTGTCGGCTTTATTGCTTCCTTAGTCCCATGGGCATCAATTCCAGGTGCGTTGATTTTTGCTCGATTGAATGATAAAACGGGCGCAACGAAAAAATTAGTCTATTTATTGGTCCCATTGGCGACCCTTTCCGTATTTGCCATTGCCTTTGTAACGGATCGTACCTTATTGATCACTGTCTTGATTTTGTATGGATTGACTGGCAAGCTGGCGCTTGATCCAATCGTCGTGACCTTTGTGACGAAAAACGCACCAAAAGGCGCCTTAGGAACGACCTTGAGTGCTTATAATTTTATCGGGATGTCGGGGTCGATCTTAGCACCTTATGTTACTGGCTTTTTAGCCGATTCTTTAGGATCGATGCAGGTCGGGTTTTACCTGTCTTGTCTATTACTGCTGATCGGATTAGGTGTTTTTGCCGTATTAGCAAAGGAAAATCAGAAGGAGAGCATAAAATGAGTTTGAATGTGATCGCGTTAGGCGGCAATGCTATTTTAGATAAAGACCCTAGTGATGAAGGACAAAAAGCAGTTGTTGCGCAAGCAGCACGTTATATTGCCGATTTTGTCGAAAAAGGGGAAAAAGTCATTGTTTGTCACGGCAATGGACCACAAGTCGGCAACTTACTGTTGCAGCAAAAAGCAGGGGAAAGTGAAAAAAATCCCCAATTGAAATTAGACAGCTGCGTGGCGATGACCCAAGGAAGTATCGGTTATTGGCTGCAAAATGCCTTGATCAATGAGTTTGCCACACGTCAAGCACATCCTTCGGTGATCTCATTAGTCACCCAAGTTCGTGTCGATCCAGCAGATCCATCCTTTGAGAAACCTTCCAAACCAGTCGGACCTTTTTATAGTGAAGAGGAAGCCAATGATGCGATGGCAGCCAATGGCGGGGTATATCAAGAAGATGCTGGGCGTGGTTACCGGAAAGTGGTTCCATCCCCGAAACCGCAAGAAATCGTTGAAAAAGAAGCCATCAAAACATTGGTCGATGCTGGTGTGATCACGATTTGCGCCGGTGGTGGTGGCGTACCTGTCGTTCGCAACGACAATGGGTTTACTGGCGTGGAAGCCGTCAACGACAAGGACTTTACCGCTAGTGTCTTAGCAAAAGACGTGCAGGCCGATCGCCTAATCATTTTGACTGGTGTCGACAATATCTACATCAATTACAACCAGCCGAATCAGCAAGCCTTAGGGGAAATCAGTGTGGCACAAGCCAAGGGCTACATCGAGGAAGGCCATTTTGCAGCGGGCAGTATGTTGCCAAAAATAGAAGCTGCGATTGATTTTGTCGAAGAAGATGCAGCCAGAACCGCGATTATTACCTCAATCGAAAAGTTAGCTGAACTGGATCAGCATACAGGAACCATACTTCGAAAATAAAGAGGGGATCAAAGTGAAAGCAAAAAAACTACCGATGGTGACGCAGATCGTTATTGCCGTTCTTCTAGGGATTCTTTGCGGTTTGTTCTTTGGGCAAGCCGCTTCGTTCCTAAAAATTTTGGGCGATCTTTTCTTGCGTCTGATGCAAATGGCGATCCCATTATTGATCGTTGGCCAAATCATTCAAGCAGTTGGGGGGATTGCCCCGAAAGAACTCACTCGTTTGGGTGGAAAAACGATCGCTGTCTTTGGGATTTCCTCCTTATTCGCTGCTGCATGGGGCGTGCTGATGGCGCTCTTCTTTGCTCCAGGCAAAGGGATCGACTTTTCACAAGCTGCCGGCGAACCTCTGCAAGCACAAGAAATTTCTATATCAGAGACAGTGATCAACTTTATTCCCACGAATATTTTCGATGCGTTGAGTAAAGGGTCAATTATTCAAATCATCGTTTTTGGGTTATTTTTTGGTGTTGCCCTCAATCGCTTTATGCAAAAGAAACCTGAGTCAGCTCTTTATGGGCTGATCGTGGATCTGAATGAGGTCGTCATTGCCATCATTCGTTACGTGATGATCGTGGCACCAATCGGTATTTTTGCTTTGATCGCTTCAACGATCAGCTCCCTGGGCTTGCAGATCATTTTGCCATTAGGCAGCTATTTGCTCGTCTACGGTCTAGCCACCGTCACGTTCCTTGGGCTGTGGCTAGTCTTGTTGACCGTGTATTGTCGGATCAATCCGTTACGGTTGATCAAAAATATGAAAAATATGTCGGTCATGGCATTGGCAACAACCTCCTCTGCCATCACGCTGCCGATCGCTATGGAAGAATCCCAGAATAAATTAGGACTCAGTAGCCGCATCACCAATTTGGTATTGCCATTAGGAATGTCTTTGAACAGCAATGGGTCAGCGATGCATATGGCGATTACAGTCATGACGATCGCCCAAATGTATCAAATCAACTTTGACGGGATCCAAATGGTGACGGTAGCTGTAACTGCGACTTTCGTTTCTTTAGCCAATGCAGTTGTTCCCGGAGCGGGGTTAGTTTCCTTGGCAATCATTGTTCCCCAGCTCGGTTTACCAATCGAAAGCATTGCGCTATTTGCTGGTGTCGAATGGTTTGTTGGTATGCTGCGGACGATCTTGAACGTGAACTCAGACGTCTATTCAGCGCTTTTGATCGCTAAGTCTGCTGATGAACTCGATCATCGCGTGTTTAATCAATAAGAGAAGCCGTTGCCAAGCGTGCTTCTCTTTTTCTAAGGAGGAGAAAAGATGGAAGAAATGAGCAGACGATCTCTGCTGGAATTAGAAGCATTGATGAAAAAGAAACTCTTGGCTGCTGGTTTGCCAGAAGCCGCTGCCAGTGAAACAGCGGCGCATTTGACCTTTGCGGATGCGTGCGGGATCCATTCTCATGGTGCCGTGCGGATGGACTACTATGCCGAGCGCTTAGTAAAAGGCGGCATCACGCTAGAACCAAACATGTCTTTTGAAAAAACAGGCGCCGCTACTGGAATTTTTCACGGAGATAACGGCATGGGGCATTATGTGTGCAACGAAGCGATTGCGATCGCCATTCATCTGGCGAAAGAAGCAGGGATCGCTGCAGTAGGAATCGAGCAGACCAGCCATAGCGGGACGATGGCGTATTACGTCAAACAGGCTGCTGAAGCCGACTTAGTGGCGATCGCCATGTGTCAATCGGATCCGATGGCGGTACCTTTTGGTGGGACCGAAAACTATTTTGGCACCAATCCAATCGCGTTTGCAGCACCACGAGCCAATCATCCGCCGGTGGTTTTTGATATGGCGACAACGGTTCAAGCGTGGGGCAAAATTTTGGACGCTCGCTCGAAGAAACAGCAGATCCCCGATACTTGGGCAGTAGACGAGCAAGGCTTGCCTACCACCGATCCCTATGCAGTCCAAGGATTATTGCCTATCGCTGGTGCCAAAGGGTATGGCTTGATGATGATGGTGGATATTTTAGCCGGCTCGATGTTGGGCTTGGCTTTTGGTAAACAGGTCACCTCCATGTATGCGGACTTGACGGAAAAACGTCGCTTAGGACAATTCCTTTTGGTGATCGATCCGTCTCGTTTTACGGACACCGAAACCTTCAAGCAAAGCATCGATCAGATGGTGACTGAGCTGCATGCAATCCCGCCAGTAAAAGGGCAATCACAAGTCTACTATCCTGGAGAGATCAGTCAAATACACTTTGAAAAAGCTCAGCAAGAAGGGGTCCTGATCCCCAAAGCGATCATCGATTATCTCGAAAGCGAAACCCTCCATTTTGATCGCTATGGGAGTCAAGATTCCTTTGCTAAATAAAGATTTGCAGAAGACGGTTGGTTCATAGGGTATTGAACCAACTGTTTTTTTGCTGTGTGGAGCAAAGAGAATTTTTCCGTCAAAAAATCGCAGCTTTTTGACAGGAGCAGACGAATTCTTTGAGTTGGTTCATTTTTTTCAAAGCATTTCTTAAGCCATTCGCCCTTTGATTGCTTGTTTTTTGGAATATGGTAGAATAGGTCGCATAAGTTTAGATCACTCAAGAAATGAGAGAAAAGCGAGGATGCAGCGTGGCAATGAATAAAGTGGTTCTTACTGAGAAAATCGCAGCGATGCCTAGTAAAGAAGCGTTTGATGCGGCGGACGATCAGGGCGTACGTTTTGATCTTGTCATTGTATCTCAATGGCAAAACAGTGAAGAAGTGCATCATGAATGGTTTGCTTGTGTCGTTCATGGGAAACAGGCAGAGACCTTTTTACGGTATACTCAAAAAGGAGCAAGTATCAAAATCAACGGACACTTGCAAGGCTGTCCGTATGAAACAGCAGAAGGGCAAAGATTTTGTGCGGCAGAAGTGGTGGTGGATACCTTTCAAATTTTAGAGTTAGCAGAAGAACCAGCGGCACCTTTTCCTAAAAAGCGGTCCTCGACACTTGATGAACCGACGCAAACAAAGTCGATCCGTAATGGAAAAGATCCCCTAAAAACACAGATGCTGGAGTTTTTAAAAGACAATCGATTATTTTAATGACGAAACATGCGGAAAGCCACGGCTTCTCGCATGTTTTTTTACGTAGAGAAAGCATTGGCAAAATTCAACTATATCTGACTTGCGGTGTTCTTTATTGCGAATCAAAGAGGCGGTTGAATAGAATGGTGATTGTAATAAATGATCGCGAAAGTGAAAATAGTGTTTCACAAAAAGTGTCGATTGGTTTAGAATAGTTGAAACATATCTTGAGGGAAAAAGCGGCGCTTGCCTTGTTCAACTGCTAGATGTCGCTTTTTTCTGAAAAAATCGTTAATCAGGGAGGGATGTCGATGGGCAAACCAATTATAGGGATCGCTGCGAATGAAGTGCAAGATGCTGGCGATGTGCTGCATCATTTGCCGATCGCCTACACACCATTAGGGTATGTGCGAGCGATCCAGCAAGCGGGCGGACTGCCATTGCTCTTGCCAATCAGTGAGCCAGCTATAGCCAAGGACTATGTTTCACAGATCGATAAACTGGTGTTAGCTGGTGGACAAGATGTTTCACCCAAGTTTTATGGGCAGGAGGCCCATCAGGCAACTGGAAGCGGCTTTTTGGCACGGGATGAGTTTGAACTGGCGCTGATCGATGAAGCGCTGCTGCAAAAGAAACCAATTTTTGCGGTTTGTCGGGGGATGCAGCTGGTCAACGTGGCCTTTGGGGGCACGCTGCAGCAAGACATCAGTACCTTCAGTGAGATCATTCATATGCAGGCGCCGATTCCGAAAGAAGTGCCGACCCATGCCATCGCGACGGCTGAAAAAAGCATGTTGGCTCGTGTATACGGTCAAAAAACAAAGGTCAATTCCTTTCATCATCAAGCGGTGGATCGATTGGCTCGTCCATTGCAAAAGACAGCTTGGAGTCCTGATGGCATCATTGAAGGCATTGAACACGTGGGTCAACGCTTGTTGGCGGTTCAGTGGCATCCTGACTTTGCCTATGATGCGCTTTTACAAGAACAAGCGGTTTTCAAGTATGTCGTTGATGTGTTGTAAGAAAGAGGGTCACGCAAGGAGGAGAAAAATGAAAAAGAAAATGATTGGTATCACTGCTTTCACAGTATTGGTTTTAAGTGCCTGCAGTACCACGAGTCCCACGACGGATTCTGGACAGCAAGAGGAGCAAGGCGCTGTTGCGCAAGAGATTCAAGTGTCAACCGCGGGCGCCTTATCGACCCTTGATAGCGGGCAATACACGGATGTCAACAGTTCCGATATGATCGGACAAGTGGCAGAAGGGTTATACCGTCTGGATCAAGAGGGGGATCCTGAGCTTGCGATGGCCGCTGAAGAGCCTACGGTATCAGAAGATGGACTGGTTTATACCTTCACCATTCGTGATGCAAAATGGAGCAATGGCGATCCTGTTACAGCGGATGATTTTGTCTACGCCTTTCAATATGTTGCCAATCCAGAGAACGGTTCTAGCAGCAGCAATCAAATGGATGTGTTGAAAAATGGCAGTCAAGTACGTCAAGGAGATGCTGAGGTCAGTGAGTTAGGAGCCAAAGCATTGGACCAGCAGACGTTAGAGCTGACATTGGCAAGTCCGATCTCGTATTTGGATCAGATTCTGGTCGGGACACCTTTTATGCCAAAAAATCAAGCGTTTGCTGAAGAAAAAGGTGCCGATTATGGGTTATCAGCGGAAAATTTTGTTGGCAACGGCCCATTCTTGATCGAAGGGTGGAACGGAACCAATGAATCATGGACGTTAACGAAAAATCCTGATTATTGGGATGCTGAGAATGTCCAATTGACCAAGATCGACGTGCAAGTAGTGAAGGAAACGGCAACTGGTGTCAGCCTTTTTGAAACAGGAGAACTGGACTACACCACCTTAACGGATACGTACGCGCAGCAATACCAAAACTCAGCTCAAGCCAACTATGTGCCAAAGGCGCTGGTGGGGTATTTAAGTGCCAACCAAAAACGAGAAGTCACAGGCAATGTCAAGGTACGTCAGGCGATTTTACAAGCCATCGACAAAGAGGCATTTGCCGAAAATATCTTAGGTGACGGGTCCACTGCATTGAACGGCTTTGTGCCAAGCAACTTTGCCAAAGATCCTGAAACAGACCAAGATTTTCGTGAAGAAAATGGCGATTTACTGCCGTATGATCTAACAGCCGCACAAGCGCTTTGGGCACAAGCCAAAGAAGAGTTGGGACAAGACGAGATCACTTTGGAACTGTTGTCAGCAGATACAGCAGCAGCCAAGAAAACCATCGAATTTGTCCAAGGACAGTTAGAAACCAATTTGCCTGGATTAACCATCGATGCCAAGTCGATTCCTTTACAAAACCGCTTGGACTTGCAATCCCAAGGTGAATTTGATCTCGTCTTCGGGACTTGGACACCAGATTACGCGGACCCGATCAACTTCTTAGAATTTTATGATTCGACAGGTGGCTTGAATACCTCTGGGTATGCTAGTGAAAGGTACGACCAAGGGTTACAAGAAGCACGGACGACTTTAGCAAACGACCCAGCTGCCCGTTGGGACTTATTGAAAGAACTCGAGAAACAATTGATCGTTGAAGATACAGCCGTCTTGCCGTTATATCAAGGAGCGGTAGCGTATTTGAAAACAGATCGTTTGCAAGGGGTGCAAGTGTTTCCTTTTGGACGAACAGTATCCTATCGCCTAGCATCTGTCTCAGAATAAACAAGAAGTAAGAAAACAGAGGAACTTTTTTTCAACCAAGTGTGCTGACCAAACAACGCTTGTTGAAGAGAGGGGCATCTGTTTTTTTATTTTGCCAAATTCCTTGCAGCGCTTAGGATAAATCGAGAATTCGTTTTCAAAAAATAGTTGTTAAAAAGCGAGAAATTGAGAAACGCCTTTTTAGAAAAGTCAATCTTTTTGAAAAAAAATTAATAAAAGTTGTTGCATTCTCAGAAACTTATCTGTAAAGTGTTAGGTGTAGTCAGCAAAAATAAAAAGAGAAGGAGGGATTACGATGCAAAAAGTATTTGATAAAAAAACAACCAAATTGAATAAAGTGAATCCCTCATTCGGTAACCATTAGTGTACAGATAATGTCTATAATAACGACGTTTATGCTCTGTCCTTTTTCCGAAGGGACAGAGCTTTTTTGTGTACTTTTTTAGAATGTGAGGGATAAAACATGAAGTATGTATTAAAACAATTAACAACGTATTTTAAAGAACATAAGGTGCGCTATACCTTTGTATTCGTCTTTATGGTGATCGCTAGTGCGATGTATGTCGCACCGATCTATATTCTGCGCTTGTTCATCGATGCGTTGATTCAAGATAATTTTGATTACTCCGTACTGATCCAATATGTGAGCCTCTTCGCGGGAGCTATCTTGTTAGGATATTTGGCGGAATTTGTTTGGACGTTTAATTTATTTATTGGTTCCTACGATCTGCAAAAACAATTACGGGAACAATTGATGAGCCACTTTCTCAAAATGGGGGCGCCGTTTTACCACCGTTTCCGAACAGGTGATTTAATGACTCGTTCCAGTGACGATGTCCAAGTGATGGGGATGACCATTGGGTATGGACTGATGGTTTTCTTAAATACTAGTTTGTATCTAAGTTTTATCGTAGCGATGATGGCTGGGACGGTTTCTTGGCTACTGACCTTGATTGCCTTGATTCCAATGCCACTTTTAGCCTATTACATTTTCAAATGGGGCTCGCAAGTCGATAAGGCGTTTACGGAAGCGCAGAATTCTGTTTCTGAGATGAACAGTGAAGTGCTGGAGATCATTGATGGCATTCGGGTCGTCCGAGCTTATGGACTAGAAGGAGCCACCACGGAACAGTTTCAAAAGAAAACACTGGAAACACGAGCGAAAAACAATATCGTTTCTGAGATCGATTCCCGTTTTGGGCCGCTGATTACCATCATCTTAGCAATCAGTTTTGTGATGAGCTTTGGTGTCGGGGCGTTTCTTGTTGCCAACCAAACGATCACCATCGGTGCGATGGTCTCTTTCCAAGTGTACTTGACAATGGTCGTTTGGCCGATGATCTCAGCAGGAGATCTTGTGAATGTGATGCAGCAAGGTGCCGCATCCTGGCGTCGGATCAATGAAGTGCTGCAGACGGGGGATGAATTAGAAACGCCAGGTGAAGCCGACCTGCAAGCCATCAATACGATCCGTTTTGAAGCATATCATTTCCAATACCCGCAAGCAGCTCGTTATGTGTTAGAAGGACTGGATTTGACGATCACTCGTGGAGAAGTCTTAGGGATCGTTGGGAAGACCGGCAGCGGAAAAACGACGCTGCTAAGACAATTCGGTCACCGCTATCCATACTCTGATCAAGTCCCCTTGATCAACGAGCAGCCGTTGACGGCCTATCAAACAACAGCAGTGCGCAACCACTTTGCAGAAGTACCGCAAGAACATACCTTGTTTTCACGAACGATTCGCGAGAACTTGTTATTCGGGCAACCAGACGCTTCCGAAGAAGTATTGTGGGAAGCACTGGAAGCTGCTTGCTTTAGCGAAGACATCAAGCGGATGCCAGAAGGGCTCGAAACGGTCGTCGGTGAGAAAGGCGTTTCCCTTTCTGGTGGACAAAAACAACGCTTGTCCTTAGCACGGGCGTTTTTACGAAACAGTGAAGTCCTCTTACTGGATGATGCCCTTTCGGCAGTTGATGCCAAAACGGAACAAGCCATCATCACGAATTTGAAAACGATGAAGCAGGCACCGACCTCCATCATCGTGACCCATCGATTGTCCGCCATCACCGAAGCGGATCAAATCATCGTCTTAGAAGACGGTCGGATCACACAACGTGGTACCCATCAGGAGTTGATCGAAACGCCAGGCTGGTACCAAGAGCAGTATTATCATCAACAGTTAAAGGAGGACGATACGAGTGTTCTCAACGATTAAACGTTTGCTCACGTATTTGAGCTATTATAAAAAACAATTTACCGTGGGTGCGATCTTGCTGTTGCTGGCTGCAGCGCTCGAACTGACTTCCCCACTGATTGCCAAGCAGCTGATCGACCGAGTGATGACACCAGCGGTTAACAGTAGCAATTTAGACACGATGCTTTTGATCCAATTGCTCGCTGGGTATTTGCTGGTCAATTTGATTGGTTCCCTCTTTCGTTATATCAGCTTGCTGCAATTGCGAAAAATGTCCAACAGTATCGTCAAAAAAATGCGGGATCAACTTTTTGACCATATGCACAAATTACCGGTTTCTTACTTTGACCAAATCCCAGCAGGTAAAGTCGTTGCACGAATCACGAATGACACCGAAGTCTTGCGGTCGAATTTCTACGTGATCGTGATCAGTAATTTGTTAAGCAACATCATCCAAATCATTGGTGCGTTTATTGCATTGTTTCTTTTGAACCGCACCTTAGGAGCAGCGATGCTGATTTTGATCCCGATTTTAGGAATCTGGCAGCATTTTTATACCAAATATGCCTCTCGTTACAATTTAGCAATGCGGGAATACATCTCACAAATCAGTGGGCAGTTGAATGAATTTGTCCAAGGAATGGCGATCATCCAAGCCTTCCAACGAGAAAATCAGTTGCAGAAAGAATTTAATGAAACAGTAGAGAAATGGTTCAAAACTGGACGTAAATACCTCTTGCTTGATTCAAGTATCGCTTGGGGATTAGGCAACTTGTTGCGAAATTCAACGATCTTGATTTTGATCACGACCTTGGCCGCCTTTTTCCTTGATGGCCGCTTGGCGATCTCAGCAGGCTTGCTGTATGCCTTTATTGATTACATCAACCGCCTGTATGATCCCATCGAAGGGCTTGTCCAAACCATCACCAATGTGCAGCAATCATTAGCTGCTGGACAGCGGGTCTTTGAGTTTGCTGATCAGCCGGTTGAAAAACAACAAAGTGAGCAGCTGATTGTCACGAATGGCGATGTTTCTTTCCAACAAGTGACCTTTGGCTACGACCCTGAGCAAGCGATCTTGCACGATATCAACTTTGACGTTGCCGCAGGAGAGACCATTGCTTTAGTTGGTCATACTGGTTCTGGAAAATCGAGTATTTTGAACCTGTTGTTCCGTTTTTATGATCCTCAGCAGGGAAAAATCGTTGTGGATGGACAAGTGATCGCTGATTATGATCGTCATAGTTTAAGAGATTCAATGGCGATCGTCATGCAAGATCCCTATCTATTTACTGGAACGATCGCCAGCAACATCGGGATGAATGATCCAACGATTACCGAAGCGATGATTATCGATGCCTTGAAGCAAGTCGGCGCTGACTACCTTTTGAGCCGCTACGAAAAAGGCATCCATCATCCAGTCGTTGAAAAAGGCAATGAGTTTTCTAGTGGAGAACGCCAGCTGATCAGTTTCGCCCGTGCGTTGGTGTTTGATCCAAAAATCTTGATTCTGGATGAAGCGACGAGCCATGTGGATACTGAAACAGAGTCCATCATTCAAAAGGCGATGACTGTCTTGCAAAAAGGACGGACGACCTTCATGATCGCTCACCGTTTGTCAACGATCAAACAAGCCGATCAAATCTTGGTCCTAGACCAAGGGAAGATCGTGGAACGGGGAACCCATGCAAGTCTTGTCCAAGGGCAGGGAATCTATCAGCAAATGTATCAAATGCAGGCAGAGCAGCTGTAATCAGCGGTGATTGCCGACAACAGTAACCGTAAAAGAAAATCCTTGAGCCTCCTGCATGGGAAGTGGCTCAAGGATTTTTTATATAATGCGAAGGTGCAGCCAATCATCTATGGGGAGTAGGAAGAGGAGGCCTTCGCTTATATATCAGTAGGAAAAGCGGCAAGGTGTTGTCGTAATTTTGTTAAGAAACACTCGCCGATCACTGATAATGGGCGAGCGTTCTTTTTAATGAGGATGATCTCACCCTCGGATGCGTCGATCAAAGGAAGAAAAGCCAAGCCTTGGCGTTCTGGTTGGGCAACGATCCCCGAGCCGGTTCCATAAAGATCCGTCTGCTGTAATAGCTGGACCATTGTGCCTCGATCGCTGACATGCACCACTTGAGGGCTTTGAGCAAAGTCGATCAAATCCTCGGAAAAGAACGAATAGCGTTCATCTTCTTGCAAAAAGCGTACTTGCGGATAAGGCGCAAGATCCTTTAAGGAAAGTTGCTTTTTTTCTGTCAAGGGATGAGTCGCTCGTAAAAAGACATGGGGGCGAAACCGTCCCAACGCCTCGAAGGACAATTGGGCGCCTTGTAACAGTCTTTCCAATCCTGCTTGGTTTTGCTCATTCAAATAAAGAACCCCAAATTCACTTCGATATTGCTGCACGTCCGTGATCACTTTTAAGGTCGTGGTTTCTAATAGACGAAACTGGCGACATTTGGGAAATTCCTGTAGCAGTTCACTGAAAATTCCAGCCGTGAAATCATAGTGCTGGCTTGCGATGGCGAAGGTTTGACTCGCTGCTTGCTTGCTGGAAAAACGCGTTTGCAGCTGCGCCACTTGACTCAAGATCGGCTGGGCATGGTCTAGAAATTCCGAGCCTTCGGCAGTCAAGCGGGCACCTTGATTCGTACGCTCGAAAAGCTGGACCTCCAATTCTGCTTCCAACTCTTTCACGGCTTGGGAAAGACTTGGCTGTGAGAGATACAGCCGTTTGGCTGCTTCACGAAAACTTCCATGGTCAGCGATCGCTTGCACGATCCGCATTTGTTGAATATTCAATTTTTGCCCTCCTTTACAAAGATTCAGACGGAAAAAGGGTCCATTAATCAATAGTAGTCAGTTCTTTTCCTTCTATAATAGAAGCTTCTTAAAAAATAAGACGACAGTTGCTGCTTATTACTACTTGTGAAGCGGTTATTGCAATTCTTCAGGAATAAACCAATAGCCCGTTTGATTCTCTTCTGCCAGCAGTTCTTTAAAGGCTTCAGAACGATATGCTGCCACCACTGCCTGTGCCCAATCACTGTCTTGGTTGGCTTCTTTGACCGTTGCCACCAGTTCATACTCTTGCAAAATGTCTTCACTTAATAAACTTTCCTCTGCAGCAATTCCAGCACTATAAACGATGCTGCCGGGAATCACCGCATAGTCTAAGTCTGCTAAGCTGCGGGGGATTTGCGCAGAATCCATCTCGACGATATCCAGGTTATAAGGATTGTCAGTAATGGTTCTTAACGTCGCGTCAATGGGCGCCACTTCGGGGTCAAGTTCGATCCAGCCAGCTTTTTGCAGCAGCAACAGGGCACGGGCGCTGTTTGACGGATCATTGGGAATCCCGATGGTATCGTTTGCTTCAATCGCTGCTAAATGGTCCTTTCTGCCAGGATACAAGCCAGCTGGAACGGTAGGGATCGGTGTGATACCCACCAAATCGGCACCCGTGTTTTCATTAAAGTTCTCTAAATAGGCGGTATGCTGATCCACGTTTAAGTCGATTTCGCCATCGTTCAGTGCAATGTCTGCTTCCAACACTCCAGTAAAGCCAATATCGGTCACGGTATAGCCAGCTTCTTCTAAAATCGGTTTGATTCCCTGAAGAAACAGCTCGCTGTAAGGTCCTGGTGTCGTACCAACTCTGATTTCTGTCTGCTGTTCTTCGGCATTTCCGGTCACTTCTTCTTGGTTGCCACAGCCCGTAAATAAGACCAAGGACAACAGACCAATGCCCATACCTAATCGAATCCTTCGTTTCATACCTCTTCCTCCTTTTTTATAAAAAAAACCTTCCCAAAGACAATTCTTTGGGAAGGACGATCATTTCGCGGTACCACCTTCATTTGTTTTTTGCTGAAACAAAAAACCTCAGTCAGTTCATCAAATAAACTGCATTGCGCTATCGGGCTTTCTCCGTCGGGGATTGTTCGTCCACGAATGCTCAAAGGTCATCTTCGGATCGTCTTCCTTACTCGTTTCCACCAGTTCCGAGCTCTCTTGAAAGAAAGGGGGGATCGTACTCTTCTTCTCACTGCATGTGTATGAAATTAGTAGTATCTTAGAACAAGATGAGAAAGTTGTCAATTGCTTTCGTGATAGGTGATTCCAATCACTACGCAGGTAGTAGGGGAACAAATGGGGAAGGGTAAGAATAGATCAATAAGGCAGGAAAAGCAGATGAATGGTCGAAATCGCTTGGTTGGGTTAGAATCGAAGCACAAAACAAAAAAAGAGGCGAGGAAATGAAATTACTTTTGATTGGACATACCGGCACACTTGGGCAGCTTTTAGTTGAAGGCTTTCAGCAGCTACCAGAGGTGGAGCTGATCACGGCTAGCCGTAGCAGCGGCGATCATCAAGTCGAAATTGCGGATGCAGACAGTGTCAGCCAGCTATTTGCAGCTACTGGGAAAGTGGATGCCATTGTTTCCGCTGCGGGAAGCACAGTGTTTAAACCCTTTGAGGAATTGACGCCAGCAGATATTCAACAGTCGGTGGCTTCGAAGCTGCAAGGACAAGTCAACCTTGCGTTGATTGGCCAGCATTTTCTCAATGAAGGCGGCAGTATCACACTGACTTCTGGAATTATCAAAGACGAATTTATCCCAATGGGCACGCCTTCAGCACTGGTCAACGGCGGTTTAGAAGCCTTCGTGGCATCGGCAGCTTTTGAGATCGGTCATGGGGTACGAATCAATGCAGTCAGTCCCAATGCACTTGTGGGCTCTTGGGAAACCTTCGCCGATTCTTTCAAAGGCTTTATTCCCGTTGGTGACGCACCCGTTTTTGCAGCGTATCAAAAAGCAGTCTTTGAGATCATGACTGGCAAAACCTTCACCGTTTATTAAGAAAAAGCAGAAGTAGGAAAAACCGCCAAATCAAAGCTGACTTGGCGGTTTTTGTTCTGCTGAAAAAGAAGTAGCAAGCAGTTAAGAAGAGAGCAATTGGGTTTTCAGCTTGGGCATTTCTGCTTTGAGTTGTTGGCGAGCAAAAGCCAAGTCATTGATCCAAGAAGCAATCGCTTCTTTTTCTAAGAACAGAGGCATTCGATCATGGACTGGTTCAACAGAATCGTTCGCGGCAGTCGTTAGAATGATTGATTCGGTTTCGATCTGATCCTCTTTTTGAAGGATGCGATAAAAACCAGCGGCATAAATCACGTGATCTTGCGAAAAGAGAAACTTTTCCTTTTCATGATTCCATTCATAGAAACCAGACATCGGAAAGACACAGCGATGCTCTTGGAAAGGTTTGCGAAAAGTCGGTTTTTCTTCAACGGTCTCAGAACGGGCATTGATCATCAAATGCCCTTTTTTAAAGCCGGTAAAGCCCCATCTTGTCACACCAGCTACAACTTGTTGTTGTTGATTTGCACCGATGGTTACGACATGATTGGAAGGGAAAACATCATTGACAGCGACAGTCTGTTGGCGCTTGCGGGCTTTCGCCGCGGCTTCTTGATAATATTCTGACAATTCGCCAGTTGTTGGGTCAAATAAGTATCGGCCGCACATGGACGGGTCACTCCTTTTTTTGGATTGGCTGGTGCCTTTGTTTCAGTATAAAGACTCAAGGCGTCAAAACCAACTAACTTGCTTCACTTCTCGATTCAACAAGAAAAGGAGCTTAAACATATGTAAAAAGTCAGGAGTATCGCTTGATTTGCTGGAAATCAGATAACAAAAAAAGGCAGTCACCTACTGAGGTTGACAGCCTTTTTTATTCTAGTTGGTTAGCCAATTTTTTTAACTCTCCCGCCGATTTTATTTGCGAAACGTTCAGCATCTTCTCTGCACGTATAGGTCAATGCAATTGTTTTGTCCCGTGTTCTTTTTCCTTCGGCGGTTAGATAACCATGAAAGATTTTAATCGCATACAATAGATAAACACCTCCTTATCCTTGGTAATAATAACAAATTTACCGCTTACATTCAAGGGATATAGTAAAAGTTTATTTTTTGTTAGTTATTTTATTAAGAATTTATTCAAAGGTTTAAGAAACGATTGAAGGAGAAAGTAAGGGGTTGTGGAATAGACCAATGATTGCTGTTAAATGGAAAAAACTCCAAGGAAAAAGAGGCATGTTTCTGAATTTCCATCAAATAAAGAAACTGGCAACCGCTTAAATTATTCTTTTGCTGCGCCAATCGAATAGACCAATCCACGCGAATCAAAATGGCCGAAAGAAAACCTATGATAAAGCATAGCTGCCAAGCAGGGAATCCATCGTAAGGGATAGGGGCAAGTACGAAAAGGGAGAGTGGTCCAAACTAAGCACCTGTTTCTGTATTTTTTGATCAAAGAAAAACACCAGACCTTGTACTTTCACAAGATCTGGTGGTTCATGTTAGTTGCCCCGATAAACAAATTGCCCATCAAATACGGTCGCTTCAACAGTCGTTTGAAGCAATTCTTCGGCAGTCAAAGGCAAGATGTTTTGGGACAAAATACAAAGATCGGCTAAACAGCCAACTTCTAATCGCCCGATATCTTGCCGACTCAAGGCTTTAGCGGCGCCTGCGGTGTGGGCATAGAGGGCATCGGCGATGGAGATTTTTTCTTGTGGCATCAATCCGCCTGCTGGCTGGCCGTTTTTTTCCTGCCGAGCAACCGCATAATACAGCGAGTCTAAAGGAGTCACGTCGATCACGACTGGCGTATCAGTCCCAAAAGCCAAGGTTGCGCCTTGCTCTAGAAAGGACTGAAAAGGAAACATTTGACTGGCACGCTGAGGGCCTACTTCTTCATCGAGGGTCTCATAACCGACTAATAAATGGCTAGGCTGTACGGAGAGTACCAGTTGTTCTTGGCGAACTAGTGGCAGATCAGCGGCATCCATCACTTCCAAGTGTTCCAAGGTATTGGCTTTGCCTTTAGAAAGCGGGTGAGCAGTAGCACTTTCTTGATAGAAGAGGAGTGCTTGTCGAATCGCTTCATCACCGATGGTATGGATGCGCATCGGCCAGTCTTGCTGGTTGGCTTGTAAAATAAAGCGGCGCATCCGTTGAACATCGATCAACGGCATCCCGACATCACCAGCAAAATAAGGTGTTTCATATTCCGCTTTTAAAAAAGCCGTGTGCGTACTCGTCACGCCATCAAAAAATTGTTTGACGCCGCCCATTTGTACTTTTTCGGAGCGATAAGTACGGTAAGTTTCTTTCAGTTGCGTGATGTCTTCTCGCATGGCTGGATAAAAGACAGCGCGCAAGGTCGCTTCTGCTTCTGTTTGCCGATAAAGAGTGGGGTAAACCAAATCGTCCCAGCTTTCTCCTGTCAAGGCAACATCACCGATCGTCGTAATGCCGTATTGATTGAGCTGCTTCATATAGGTCAGAAAGGCAGCAGGGCTTTGTGCTTGGAAAGACTGTAAGACCTTTGCTAAATAATGAATGGCGATCGCTTCTAAAAAGCAGCCGCTTAATTGTCCGCTGTTTTCGTCAAGCAGTGCCTCCCCGCTGATCCCTGCTGGTAAGTTCTCAGGTGTGATCCCTAAAGCAGCGATCCCTTGGCTATTCAACCAAATACTGTGGGCATCACCGGAAATTAGCATGACAGGCGTGTCGGCACAATAGTTGTCGATCGAATCTTTCGTCGGGTAGACTTGCTGACCGAAATCACTGCTGAACCAGCCGATGCCGATTTTCCATCCATGGGTGATGGGCAAGGCGGGCACTTGCTGGGCAACGGCTTCTTCTGTCACTCCCGTAAGATGGGTCAGTGCCCCTTGATGGAGTAATGCGGAAAGATAAAAATGAACATGAGCATCAATAAAGCCTGGAATGATCATTTGTTCTTTGAGATCAATGACCTGGGTGTCTTCAGCAAGTGTTGGCAGCGCTGAAAGAGGACCCACAGCCGTGATTTTCTGGTCTTCAATCAGGAGAAAGCCCGCAAAAGTCGTTTTTGTTTTGGTATCAAAGATGTGTTCAGATTTTAGTAATAGTGACAATTATAATCCCAACTTCCATTCAAGGAAAAGGTCGTTGTAAAGCTCAACTGTTTCTTTTCCTAAGTATTCATAATGTTCCATTTGTTCCATCGCACTTGGCTCAGGGTAGAAAGCCTTGTCAGCAGTCAGTTCTACTGGCAGCATAGCTTTGGCCGTTTCACTCGGCGTGGCGTAGCCCACGTATTCGGCATTTTGTGCGGCATTTTCTGGTCGCAGCATAAAATTGATGAAGGCGTAGGCTCCCTCAAGATTGCCAACGGTTTTCGGGATCGCAAAATTGTCTGTCCAAATCGCACCGCCGTCATTGGGAACGATATAGGTGACGGCAGGATTTTCCGCCATCACATAAGCGGCATCGCCCGAATATCCGATTCCTAAAGGGGCATCGTTGTTGATCATCAAGGTTTTGATCTCGTCGGTCAAAACTGCTTTGACATTGGGACGGATACTTTCCAGCTTCTTCAAGGCTTTGGTGACCTTGGTCGGGTCTTTTTCATTTTGGGAAAGACCGAGCGTCTGTAACGCGATTCCTAAGGTTTCGCGCGCACCATCCACCATCAATACATCATTTTTAAATGCAGGGTCCCATAAATCACTCCAGCCATGGATCGAAGAAACATCAACTTCTTCAGTATTTGCCATGATTCCGATCGTGCCCCAAAAATAGGGGATCGAGTAGGTATTGTCAGGATCAAAGGCTTGATCCATCAAAAAAGGCGACAGATCTTCCGTTCCCGTCAATTTCTGATGGTCTAAAGGCACTAACAATCCTTCTTCGATCATTTTCGGAATGATCGATTCGCTAGGGAAAACCAAATCATAGCGCGAGCCGCCTTGTTTGATTTTCGTTTCCATCGCTTCGTTGGAGTCAAATGTATTATAAATCACTGAGTAACCAGTCTCAGTTTCGAATGTTTTGATCAATTCGGGGTCAATATATTCGCCCCAATTGTAAATAATCACTGTATTTTTGTCGGACGACGTTGCTGCCCCCGATTCTTTCGTTAACACCGAAGCACCTAAAAACAGCAACGCGGTGATGCCGATCACACCGCCAAAAAATACCCACAACCTTTTCAATTCATCAATTCCTTCTTTCTCTACAATTTCGTATTTCTTGAGTAGCGTAATTGATTTTTAAAGAAAAGGCAATAAAAAAATGAAGAAAAAATAAACCCGTTTCTTTCAAGGCTTTGAAGGAGGAACGGCCAGGTGACTTGGGCAGTTTCCAAACATATCATTTGTCAAATTCCCTCCTTTTGCCTAAGCTAGGGAAGTGAGAAATCAAGGGATGGAAAAACAGGAACCTCTCTTTGATGAAGAATGAATGTAAGGAGTGAAGCATCAATGGAAACACGTGCTGTCGTTATTGAAGCCTATGGTGGAAAAGACCAATTAAAAGAAGCAACGGTCCAATTACCAGAATTAAAAGCAAATCAATTATTAGTCAAAGTTGCCGCAACGTCCATCAACCCGATCGATTGGAAATTAAGAGAAGGCTATTTAAAACAAATGTTTCCGTGGGACTTCCCAATTATTTTAGGCTGGGATGTCGCAGGGGATATCGTAGAAATAGGTGCTGACGTGACAGAATTCAAAGTTGGTGATGCGATCTATGCCCGCCCTGAAACGACTCGTTTTGGGACGTATGCTGATTACGCCATCGTGGATGCTGAGTTAGCAGCGATCAAACCAGAAAACCAAAACTACGCAGAAGCAGCTGCAGTGCCATTAGCTGGTTTGACTGCTTACCAAGCGTTGTTTGAACACGGTCGTTTAAAAGAAGGGGAAAAAGTCTTGATCCATGCCGGAGCAGGCGGAGTTGGTACCTATGCGATCCAACTAGCAAAAGCAGCTGGCGCTTACGTCATCACGACGGCTAGTCCTCGTAACCATGAGTTATTGCAAAAACTTGGTGCCGATGAGATCATCGATTACCATACGACAGATTTTGAAGAAGTCTTGCAAGACATCGATTTGGTCTTTGATACGATGGGGGGCGACACCCAGAAGAAAAGTTTCACTGTCTTAAAACCTAAGGGCCGTCTGATCTCGATTTTGAGTATTGAAGACGAAGACTTGGCAAAAGAAAAAGACATCTTCGCCAAAGCAATTTGGTTACGAACCAACGGCAAACAATTGGCAGAATTGACAGAGCTGATCGAAGCAGAAAAAGTCAACAGTATCATCGGTGCAACCTTCCCATTGACAGCACAAGGAATTTACGATGCCCACGCATTGAGTGAGACACACCATGCAGTCGGCAAGATCGTTATTGAAAACCAAGACAATTTCATCAGCCAAGACGCAGAATAAAGGAGGCTGAACCGATGCGCTTATGGCATGAAGCGCTGATACCTGCTTTGCCTCGGCAGCAGCTGTTAGGCCAGCATCGTGAAGCAGCAGCCTTACGGGGGCTAGGCTGGGGTAAGAAGCACGCAACCGTCGATTACGTTTTTACCCATCCGCCCTATAAATTGTTTCAATACCATCAGTTAGTGCTGGATGAAATGACCTATCGAGGCTATCGGCCAGCACCTGAATGGTACGATCCAGCATATCGTGGCAAAAATCTGCCGCTGGAACCCTCCGTTCAAGCTGTTCCTTTGACTACGCCGATCTATCCAGAACATGATGAAGCATACTTGGAAGAATGCTTAGTGAATCTCCATAGTAAAGGGATCTATCTTTAAAGACCAAACACTTTCCTGAATTTTTGTTCGGGAAAGTGTTTTTTTGCTTTAAAATCGATAACTTACAAAAAGTAAGCATATTGTTCGCAACTTTTTTTGTTCCTTGTTATAGTGAGAACAGAGAATCAGTAATGAGAAATGAGGAAAAGAAAATGACCATCAATCACAGAAATCTTGAATTTGGGTTAGATACTTTTGGCGATCTAGCCTTTGATGATACAACGAAAGAACGGATCAGTTATAGCGAATCGTTGCGCAATATCGTGGCAGAAGGAAAATTAGCCGATGAAGTCGGCATCGATGTCATTGCCTTAGGGGAGCACCATCGGGAAGAATATTCGATCTCAAGTCCTGATACGGTACTAGCGGCGTTAGCGATGGTTACCAAAACCATCAAATTAGGTACCGGTGTAACTGTCTTGAGTTCGGATGATCCCGTGCGGGTCTACGAACGGTTTGCGACCGTTGACGCGTTGTCGAACGGTCGTGCACAAATCATGCTGGGACGAGGATCTTTTACTGAATCATTCCCTCTATTCGGCTATGACTTGCAAGATTATGAAGAACTATTTGAAGAAAAAACAGCGATGTTTAGTGAACTGAGAAAAGGCAAACCATTAACTTGGGAAGGCAAGTTCACGCAATCCTTAAAAAATGTCGACGTTTTTCCAAAAATCGAGGGACACCAATTAGATACCTATGTGGGTGTCGGTGGAACCCCTGAATCGATCATTCGTGCCGTCCGTTATGGGTTTCCCGTTATGTTAGCGATCATCGGTGGCGAACCTGCTCGTTTTGCGCCGTATGTTGATCTGTATAAAAAGGCAGCGCAGCAATTGGGGCAACCGATTCTGCCAATCGGCATGCACTCCCATGGTGTGATCGCCGACACCGACGAAGAAGCCTATGAAATCGGCTGGAACTACATCAAAAAGAGCATGGACAAAATCGGTCTTGATCGCGGCTGGCCAGCCATGAGCAAAGAGCGCTTTGACTTTGAAGTCGAACATGGATCTTACTATGTAGGCAGTCCAGAAACCGTGGCGCAAAAAATCGCCCGTATGATGCCGCAAGTCGGTGTAGAACGCTTTGATCTGGTTTACGGTACTGGCGGACAGCTGCAAAAAGACCGTTTCAAAACGATTGAATTGTATGGAACCAAAGTGATTCCACGGGTGAAAGAATTGTTGGCAGCAGGTGATAGCAATGCCTAAAACCATCGGTATTTTAGGCGCAGGCAAGTTAGGCTTAGCGCTCGCAAATCTTGGTGCCAAGGCGGGCTATCGGGTCTTGATCGCCAGTACGAAGCCAGCAGAAAAAATCGCCTTGTCCGTTTCTGTGTTGGCTCCGGGAGCGATCGCAAAAAATGCCGTTGAGGTGATGACAGAAGCCCAAACGATCATTTTGGCAATCCCATTGAGTAAGTACCAACAGCTGCCAGCAGAAGCTTTGGCTGGCAAGCTAGTGATCGATGCCATGAACTATTGGTGGGAAGTCGATGGCAAAGAAACAGAATACTCATCCATCGAGCAGACTTCTTCGGAACGTGTGCAACGCTATTTTTCCCAAAGTAAAGTAGTCAAAGGATTCAATCATATGGGGTACCACGACATCCAAGAGGAATCTTTGCTGACGAGAACGGCTGCTCAAGGAACTGCCAAAAAAGCCATCGCCATTGCTGGTGATGACCAAACCGCCCTCGATCAGACAGCAGAAATCGTTGCTGCCTTCGGCTTTGATCCCTTTCCTATCGGTGCTTTAGCTAATGGCATCATGTTAGAACCCGGCAGTCCTTTCTTTGGTGCCAATCAAACCAAAGAGGGATTGACGGCATTGATGAAGGCGTTTTGGAGCAGTGAGAAAGGGCAAGCGTTTCTGGCGCGTCCTTCCGCTGTGAGTAACAAGCAGCAGGCTCCCCAGTAAAAGAGCCGGCTCCACGTACGGCTGGATACGATAAAAACAACCCTCTTCTCAAAAAAAGAAGAGGGTTTTTCCCATCCAGTCAAATCAGCACGTGGTCGCTAAAAATGCAATGTGATTGTTACGATTGTGATTCGTAAGCAGTGGTTGTTACGTTTACGTCTCTGCCAGACGATCCATAGTGTACATATCAGCCTGTACCTGCTTTGTGCTCGCCTTTGACCCCCACCCATGTTTGTTAAAGATCGACTAGCCAGTTGGTTTGTTGGATCTTTCCATCTAATTCTCGCAGCTGTTTGGCGGTCGCATTCAATTGCTCCGTTAGCGTTTTTGTATCGATCGTGCGCACCAGTCGAATTTCGTTGCGACCCATTCGGGGAGCTGCTTTGGTTTCATCCAGTGCTTGCGTAAGCAGTGCATGCTTGCGGCGCAGCTGTTCTCGCTGTTCTAGTGCTTCCATCAACAATAACGCACTATCTGCTAAAGAGGCAGTCGCATTTTTCCGATTGATGGCTACGACTAATTCTGAATATTGTTGATTGATCTCATCGTATTCCTTGAACAATTCTGTGATACTGCGATCCAAGGTATCGCCTTCTTGGACTAACACACTGCTAGAGATTTCGTTGCGCAATTGAAACAGACGATTGTTCAAATCTCGTCTTAAAAGTAACGCTTCTGCTAATTTCATTTTGGCACACTCCTTTTTACAAATGAGAAGGCTTATCTAATCCTTATCCTAGAGAAGAACGTGACGAAAGGCAAGCAAGACGCAAAACAAGCTCTGATAGAAAAATCATAAAAAACTGAATATTCGCAATTCTTGTTGACTTCCAAAAACACCAATAGTATACTTTAAAACAATCATGAAATAGACAAAAAAACGTCATTTACCTGTTTTTTAGATAAAAAGAAAGACGATGAAGAGAAGAGTAGCTTTGGAATCTGTTAGAAGAGAACCCGGATGGTGAGAAAGGGCAGCAGAAAAAAAGTGAAGATGAGCTCTGAGTGATCCGATTTGTTCACGCAAATCAGACGGAAAGCAGCCGTTACCGTGCCAAGTATCTTAGCGTACTGTTGAGGTGCCATTTGTGAGAATGGTGCGAAAAAGGGTGGTAACACGAAAATCTCGTCCCTTTGTTTGTCAAAGTTGATAAGCAAAGGGATGAGGTTTTTTCTTTTTATCGTTGAATGCGTTTTTTGCTGTCATGAAAAACACTTGCGTTGGTTGCGCAATCACATAGGAGGAAGAATGAAAATGATCTGGAAGAAGCGTTTATTGGTTGCAGCAGGAGTGATTGGGTTGACCCTTTCTGGCTGCACGACAACAGGAAATACCGAGGGATCAGAGGCTGAATCTAACGGAGCGCCGAATCAAGCGATTGCGGTGAGTCTACCAGCTGAGCTGACGACTCTCGATACGACCCAAACGACGGATAAAGCAACGTTTACCATCGTACAACATTTATTCGAAGGGCTTTATCGTTTCGATGAAAACAGTGAACCAGTTCCAGGCTTGGCAGAAGGAGTCGAAATCAGTGAAGATGGCAAAACCTATACCTTTACTTTGCGAGACGATGCGAAGTGGAGCAATGGCGAAGCGATCACTTCGGCTGACTTTGCTTATGCGTGGAAAAAGTTAGTTGATCCAGCAACGATGGGACCAAACGCCTATTTGTTGGATAATGTAGTCAATAGTAAAGACATTCGTGAAGGCAATGCAGACGTAGAAACGATTGGTCTGGAAACCCCAGATGACGCGACCTTTATCGTACAGTTGGAGCAGCCGCAGCCTTCGTTTTTATCCTTGATTTCCATCGGCTGGTTGGCACCGCAAAATCAAGCCTTTGTTGAAGAAAAAGGCGAGACCTATGCCCGGACAAGTGAAGATTTGTTGTATTCTGGTCCCTTTACTTTAACCGATTGGCAACAGACAGGAGACGAGTGGACGCTAGTGAAAAACGACCAATACTACGATGCTGATGTCGTTCAATTGGAGGAAATCAAAGGCTCCACCATCAAAGAAGAAAATACGGGGATCCAATTGTTTGAAAGCGGCGACCTTGATTTGCAAAAAATCAGCGGGATCTACGTCCAACAATACGGGGACAATGAAGAACTAGTTACGCAAAACGATGTGGCGAACTTTTTCTTAGACTTCAATAAAACCGCCAACGATGCCTTAGCAAAGGTTCATGTGCGTAAAGCGATCGCGTTGGCGATCGACAAAGAAAGTCTCGTGGATAATGTGTTGAACGATGGAGCGAAAGTTTTAAATGGATTGATCCCTACCGGCTTAGCTGCGAATCCAAATACTGGCGAAGATTTTCGAGAATATAGCGGTGATTACAACCTGTATGATTTAGAGGCTGCCAAGGAAGAGTGGGAAAAAGCCCAAGCGGAAATTGGCGAAAGTACGACGCTGCGTTTGTTAGTGACAGATGATGACAATGGCCAAAAAATCGGGGAGTACTTGCAAAGCCAACTCCAAGAGAACTTGCCAGGCTTGTCGATCTCCATCAACAAACAGCCACGTGCCAGCTTGAATCAATCAAGAGCAAATAGTGATTATGAGCTTTCCGTTTCTGGCTGGATCGCTGGAAGCAGTGACATGGATATGTTCTTTATCTTATACAAAAACGGCGCTTCCTTTAACTACGGCGGCTATATCAATGAAGAATATACGGCGTTGACGGAAGATGCGCGCACCGTTCATGCCAACGACCCCGATCAATATTTTGAAGATTACAAAGCGGCAGAAGAAATTTTGTTGGAGCAAGATGCTGCGCAAGTCCCTCTTTACCAAAGTGCTTCAAATTATCTGATCAAATCAAATGTTAAAGACATCCAATTCCCAGCTTATGGCGCGCATTTCTTTTTCCGCACCGCCTATGTTAGTGAATAAGGGGAAAAATAGTTGAATGAAACGCGCATGTTTATTCGATGAACATGCGCGTTTTGCAACAAAAAAAGCAGTTCAGAAAGCTGAACTGCTAAATGCGGAAGATGGGAGTTGAACCCACACGAGATAAACTCACACGCGCCTGAAGCGTGCGCGTCTGCCATTCCGCCACTTCCGCATAAGATAAAGATAATCCTTTCTAGGAAGAAATGCAAGTCCAATCTCACAAAAAGGAGCCCGCCAGCGGGGACTGGCGGGATAGGAGTAAAAATGAAAAAGTGTTAGGGTTGTTTGTTGGTATGCATTTATAATAGCGGGAAAATGTGAAAAAAAGTTGACGAATCAAACAGAATTCTGAGAAGAAATCGTCAAGAAAAAGTGAAACCATTTAAAACAGTCAGAAGACAAAAAGGAGCCCGCCAGCGGGGACTGGCGGGATAGGAGTAAAAATGAAAAAGTGTTAGGGTTGTTTGTTGGTATGCATTTATAATAGCGGGAAAATGTGAAAAAAAATTGACGAATCAAACAGAATTCTGAGAAGAAATAGCCAAGAAAAAGTGAAACCAGATAAAACAGTCAGAAGACAAAAAGGAGCCCGCCAGTGGGGACTGGCGGGAAGGAGTAAAAATGAAAAAGTGTTAGGGTTGTTTGTTGGTATACAAGTATCATACCGAGAAAATATGAAGAATTTTCGCGTGAAATTTAGAAATTGCGTGAATCTTTTGACAAATTATGGCTTCTGTTTGAATTTTTTCTTAAAAGAGAATTGACAAAAGGCACAAGCTTTGATAATTTTAATGAAACAAAATGCAAACGCGATGAAAAAGAAAGTAGAATCACGGGCGTTGTCTAGCAGAGAGTTCCAGCAGGTGAGAAGGAACGACAACAAATGATTTGAAAATGACTTTGGAGCGGATTTTCTGACTAATTAGGAAAATACGGTTGCCCCGTTAACAAGCGACAGTCTCCGAGTGTTTTCGGGTACTGAATGAGGTGAGGCCTGTGAAGGTTTTACAGATTAAGGTGGTACCGCAGGTGATGCCCTTAGCTTTGGCTAAGGGCTTTTTTTGTGTCTGTAGGGTCAGCTGTTTCATGCGAAGGTTTTGTTGAAAAGGAGAAAGGTTGTTGGGAGGAGAGAAAATGCACAAATTAGTGGTTCAAACCGATTTTGGTTTGCAAGATGGAGCGGTCAATGCGATGTACGGGGTAGCCTATCAAGTGGCACCAGAGCTGGTCATCGCGGATTTGACTCATGAGATCGAGCCATACAACATTCATGACGCCAGCTATCGCCTGCTACAAAGCGTCACCTATTGGCCAGCAGGAACAGTCTTTGTTTCAGTGGTCGATCCTGGCGTAGGGTCTGATCGACGAAGTGTGGTTGCCAAGCTGGCGACCGGGCAGTTGGTTTTGACACCAGATAACGGCACCCTGACCTATTTAGCGACTTATATCGGAATCGCTGAACTTCGGGTGATCAATGAGGCAACTGAGCGCTTGGCAGGATCAGCCGAAAGCCATACGTTTCATGGTCGGGATGTTTATATGTATAATGCCGCTCGGCTCGCCAGCGGCGCCATCAGCTTTGAAGAGCTAGGAACACCTGAACCTAAAGAAACAATCCAAGTTTTTGCCATTGAAAAGCCAAGCCAAACAGCTGAAACGATCACAGGGACGATCGATATTCTCGATATCCGCTTTGGTTCGTTGTGGACGAATATTCCCCACACGTTCTTTAAGCAATGGCAGGTCCAATACAATGAGTCGCTGCTCGTCAGTATCTACTACCAAGATACCCTGCGTTATCAAGAAGAAGTGCGTTTCGGACGCTCCTTTGCGCAAGTGGCAGAAAAAGAACCCGTCTTATATGTCAATTCCTTGCTGAATATCGGTTTAGGGCTCAACTTGGCTTCATTTGCTGAAACCTATAAAATCGGAACTGGCACAAATTGGAAAATTACCCTCAAAAAAAGGAGAAATGAAAAATGAATCAATCAAAATTTACAGTAAAACACATTGTTGCAATCGGTATCGGTGCTGCGGTCTTTTTCGTCTTAAAACGTTTCGTCACGATTCCGACGGGTTTCCCAAATACAGATATCGCCACAGCCTATCCTTTCTTGGCGCTATTAGGCGTTGTCTACGGTCCGATCGTGGCTGGTTTAGCAGGCTTTATCGGTCATGCTCTAGGAGATTTAACGACTTATGGTCCATGGTGGTCTTGGATCGCCGCCTCTGGGATCTTAGGGGTGTTCTTTGGATTTTTGACTCGTTGGATTCCAATCCAGCAAGGAACCTTTGGCGCTAAAGAAATTCGGACCTTCTTGATCGGTGAAACGATCGCAAATTTGGTCGTCTGGGTGATCATTGCGCCGATCGGGGATATTTTGATCTATGGCGAACCAGCGAACAAAGTCTTTACGCAAGGAGTCATTGCGGGATTGACCAATGCAGTCGTAACTGGGATAATCGGAGTGATCCTGCTAAAAGCCTATGCCCAAACCAAAACCAAAAAAGGCAGCTTGAGCAAGGAATCCTAACCAAAGAAATGTGTGAAGGCTAAAAAATGAAACAAAAAATCATTCAATTTACGAATTTTTCTTTCCAATATGATGCACAAGCGGAACCGACCTTGAAAAACATCGATCTAACGATCTATGAAGGAGAAAAAGTCCTGATCGTCGGTGCCAGCGGTTCTGGCAAAAGTACATTAGGAAAATGTTTGAACGGTTTGATCCCGCAAAATGACAAAGGCAGTAGTACTGGAGAATTGACGATCGGTACCAATGCCTTTGGGCAAGCTTCCATCTACGAGCTGTCTTTGACCGTCGGCACGGTGCTGCAAGACACCGATAGCCAATTTGTAGGCTTGACCGTAGCAGAAGATATCGTGTTTTCATTGGAAAACGATCAGCGCAGTCAAGCAGTGATGCAAGAGGCGCTGCGTTTTTGGGCAGAAAAGACTGACTTAATGGATCATTTGGCGAAAAAACCGCAGGAATTATCGGGTGGCCAAAAGCAACGTGTTTCAATGGCAGGTGTTTTGATCGATGAAACACCGATTCTACTGTTTGATGAGCCGCTAGCCAACTTGGATCCGCAAACAGGTGTGGAAGCCATCAAAATGATCGACCAGCTGTATCAAGAGAAGCGTTTTACCACCATCATCATTGAACATCGCTTAGAAGAAGTGTTAGCCGCAGCTGTCGATCGCATCATCGTGATGGAAGAAGGCCGCATCCTTGCCGACAGTACACCGAATGAACTATTAAAAACGGATATGCTGCAGCAAGTCGGCATTCGTGAACCGCTGTATTTAGCTGCTTTAAAAAAAGCGGGGGTTCCCGTGACCGAGGCTGCTGATTTGGTCGCGGTAGAAGCAATTGCATCACCTGAGATTGCCGAAAAACTGACTCAGTTTCAGGAAAAATTTCCGAAAACGGCGCTTCCTAGCCACCAGCCGCCGTTGTTGGAAGCAAAAAATCTATCGTTTTCCTACCAAGTGGGCAAACCCATTTTGCAGGCACTGGATTTTACCATCCATCAAGGAGAAATGATTAGTTTGGTCGGGCATAATGGCGCAGGAAAATCGACCTTGTCCCATTTGATTACCGGCTTTTTAACTCCGACTTCTGGCAAGTTGCTTTGGCAAGGAACGGATATGGGCAATGATTCCATCAAAGAACGAGCGCAAAAAATCGGGTATGTGTTGCAAAACAGCAATCAAATGCTGTCAAAAAACTTCCTGTTTGACGAAGTTGCCTTAGGCTTGCGCAACCGAAACGTTCCAGAGGCTGAAATTACAGAAAAAGTTCATCAGACCTTGAAAATTTGTGGTCTTTATCCGTTTCGTTCATGGCCATTGTCGGCACTAAGTCATGGGCAAAAACGCCGAGCCGCCATTGCAGCGATCCTCGTCTTAGATCCTGAACTCATTTTATTGGATGAGCCGACAGCGGGACAAGACTATCGCCATTACACCGAAATGATGCAATTTTTACAGGAGTTGAACCAGCGGGGATTAACGATCGTTATGATCACCCACGATATGCATTTGATGTTGGAGTATACACAGCGGACGATCGTTTTGACACAAGGAACGATTTTGCTGGACGCACCGCCAGAAGTTGTCTTAGCAGACAAACAAGTGGTGAGTGCCGCAAACCTCAAAGAAACCAGCTTGTACACACTGGCGACCCTTAACCAGCTGACAGATCCCGCCGCTTTTACTGCCGCCTTCATTGCCAGCGAGAAGGAGGGATACGATGGAGAGTAATCTAATCGGCTATCTTGACCGCAAAACGTGGATTCACCAATTAAGCGGTGCCGCAAAACTGATTTGTTTTTTGCTGCTATCCATCATCGGGATGATCTCTTATGATACGCGCTTTCTCATTGGACTGGCATTGTTTTCGGTCTTTCTATTTGCCAGTGCTGGAATTCGCTACCGAGATATCGCTTTTGTATTGAAATTTATCATCTTCTTTTCGCTTTTGAATTTGGTGGCGGTCTATCTTTTCGCACCAGAATATGGGGTGGAGATCTACGGTACGCGCCACGTGATTTTCGAAGGGATCGGTCGGTATACATTGACCCAAGAGCAAGTGTTTTATGAGCTGAATCTGTTGATCAAATATTTTGTCACGATTCCTCCAGGGTTGATTTTCTTGTTTACCACCAATCCTAGTGAGTTAGCGTCCAGTATCAACCGCATCGGGATTTCCTACAAGATCGCCTATGCAGTTGCACTCGCTTTGCGTTACATCCCTGATATTCAAGATGATTTTCGGACCATTGCCAAAGCGCAGCAAGCACGGGGCGTGGAGCTTTCTAAAAAAGCACCTTTGCGCAAGCGAGTGGCAGGCAATGTCGCGATCGCGATTCCTTTGATTTTTTCCAGCTTGGAACGGATCGACCATATTTCTGCTGCTATGGAGCTAAGAAGGTTTGGCAAGCACAAGCAGCGTACCTGGCTGAAAGCTAAGCCGATCCAAGGCAAAGATCTCTTGGCGATTGCTGTCGTTTGCTTGATCGTGGCGCTCGGATTGTCCTTGATGGTCCTTAATGGCGGACGTTTCTACAATCCATTTCGTTAACAAATCACCCCATGAAAACTTAAAAAAACGGACGCATTGTCAATAATGAAAGTGGGACGGATAAATCAGAGTTGATTCATCCGTCCCAGAAATGATCGAGCCAAAAAACGCAGGATAGTCAGTCAATTGACTTTAGCGAGTGCTACATTTGCTAATGTCAGTTGCTGCTAGGCCTGCGTTTTTTTTGCCGCTAAAAAAAGGAGCCCGCCAGCGGGGACTGGCGGGATAGGAGTAAAAATGAAAAAGTGTTAGGGTTGTTTGTTGGTATGTATTGATAATAGCGGGAAAATGTGAAAAAAATAGGAAGAGAAAGCAATAGAAGTGTGTCAATCTGTTGATGATTTTCGTAAAACATTCCAGCGGAAGCCTTTTAGATCTTTGATTGACGGAAACGCGAAATAAGGCTACACTGATGGCATCAAAGCAGTACAAGGAGGGGACAGGATGGATGCCATTACGATCAACGGACTAAGCAAACAATACAACAAGAAGTACGCCATCGAGAATGTATCATTGCAAGTGGCAGAAGGAGAAATTTTTGGCTTTATCGGACCAAATGGTGCGGGAAAATCAACGACCATCAAAGTATTGTTGAATTTTATCAAACCAGATGCAGGACAGGCGGCGATTTTTGGACGAGATTGCCAACAAGCAGCCAAAGAGATCAAAACGTTTACTGGGTATGTTTCCAGTGATGTACGGTTTTATTCAAAAATGACGACAGCAGAACTACTGGCATTTACGGCGGATTTTCATCAAGTCAAGCAGCCAAAAAAAGAGATTCAGGAGTTGATGGAGCTTTTTCAAATTGATCCAAACAAATCGATCGCAGAACTTTCTTTAGGGAACAAGAAAAAAGTCGGGCTTGCGAGCGCCTTGATTGCACAACCGAGAATGTTGATTTTAGATGAGCCGACCAATGGCTTAGATCCCTTGATCCAAAAACGGCTGTTTGAAGAGCTTCTCAGAAGAAACAAACAGGGGATGACGATTTTCCTATCCAGTCATGATCTGCATGAAATTCAGACCTATGCCCATCGGACCGCCTTTATTCGTGAAGGACAGATCATCACCGTGAAAGAACTGAGTGAGGAAGAAAATTTCGGCAAAGTTGTAACGCTCACGAATGAGGACAGTCTCTCATTAGTCGGCTTGGAAAACGTACAAGTTCTTGCTCAGGAATCACACAGCTTGCGTTTTTTCTATCAAGGGGACATGAATCAGCTGGCACATTTTTTAACCAATCCTGCCATTAAAGAGTTCACGATCGAACACCCAACCCTTGAACAGCAATTTATGCTCCTGTATGAAGGAGGTTCTCAAAAATGACTTTAATGAAAATCGATCTTAAAAATACCTTCAAAGGCTGGCTAGTCTGGGCGATCCTTTTTGCAGCAATCATTTTTGCATTTACGGCTATCTATCCTCAAATGATCACGCCAGAAATGAAAACGTCGTTAGACCAGATGTTGGGCTCTTTCAGCCCAGAATTACTAGGCATCTTTAACATCCAACTGACAGGACCCTCAAGTTTGGTTTCTCCAACAGGTTTTTTCGGGTACTACTTTCAATACTTATTTATCGCTGCGTGTATTTATGGGATGCTTTTAGGCTTGAACAGCCTGATCACTGAAGAATCAGAAGGAACGATCGAGTATTTATATGCTCAGCCTATTAGCCGCAGAGAAATCGTTGGGTGGAAGTTCCTCGCTCGATTGTTGTTGCTGACTGGCTTTTGGCTGATTGCTTATGGCAGTAGTCTGGCATCATTTGCTTTGTTCAAACTGCCAGAAGACGACCTGTCCGCTTTTATGGAAGAAATCAGCAAAATCTTCGTTGCCGAGTACGGTGTTTTAGTCTTCTTCCTCTGTCTAGGTTTCTTTTTATCCACGATCTTGCGTTCCAGCAAACAAACCGCCAGCGTCGGTTTAGGCTGCGTGTTCGGTCTGTATTTGCTCGGCATCGTGGGGGAACTCTACGATAAATTGGAATGGCTAGCAGGACTTTCACCCGTCCGCATGGCATTACCCGTCCAACTCATGGATAACGGCGCGACATCCGTCCTATGGGTACTGCTGATCGGTATCATCTGTTTCTTTGGCACCTTTTCCCGTTATGAGCGCAAAGACTTGCAAGTCTGAGCACATCCAATCAAAACCCAAAAAAAGAGCCTGTCAGACGAATGAGTTAAAACTTATAGAACTGAATAATCAGAATTGATTCTGCAGCGCCCCCAAAAAGTTAAATTTTCGGGGGCGCTGCATTCTTCAGACCTATTATCGATTTGTATATTAAGAAGTATGTCGCATTCAAGTAAGAGTAAATCGTCATAAAGTAAATGGTAGATTGTTTTTTTACCACTGAAGGAGGCGTAACAGTTTTTTTAAAGTTGATTGAAGTCTATCAAAACAAAGAACTCGACTTGCTTATTTCATTGAAATCATTTACAGAAATATTTGATAAAAAATTTATGGAAAAATTTCAAAATCTTTTAATCATATAGGTATCTTTCCTACGATGATATCCCCTAAATATAACGGAAAATAGAGATGAATAATACCAATTTAAACACATGAAAACGAGTATTTTATTGATTGAAATCATTTAAGAACATGAAAAACAGATTTGTTTGATCAAACAATGTAAAAAAGTGAAGTATAAAAAAATTATGGCATTTTAATACTAGTTTCCTGTCACCCACATAAACGATCGATCGTATCATTGAATGATTTATTTTCCTTCGTTAAATGGTAAATAAAAAAATCATAAGAAAAATGAGTATATTAATATTAGAGTGTTTTAGTGCAAGAAAAAATCTTGTTTGAAGAGAAAGACTTATCTAAATATTAGGAATTAAATAATATTAAAAGTAGCAAGTTCTTCGAACCTACTACTTTAAATCACTGATTATTATAAACAGAATGTATGTTTGTATTTTAGGGGGTTTGGTGTTATAATTCATAGGACTTGGGCTTTTAATTGAATCCTATTTCCTTTGTTACCAGATGGATATGTCCAAGTAAATGGAGTGTTGAATTGTTTTTTTATTTTTGACTGTACTTCTATATATTCTTGACTATTGTAGATGGAAAAAGAATCAACATGTGGTTTGTAAGTAAACATATAGTTTGCTATTTGTTTATTATTACCTTCGCCTCCAATGCCAAAAAATGCCCATTCAATTAACTTTTTATTGTATTTACTAATGTTTTCTGAAAATTCTATGTACAAATCTAAAGAATTTTCCATAAAAGCTTTTTTTCCTCCATGTTTTTGAAACTCTCTTATTGAATTTGCCATGGTTGGACTTTCTATTCCTAAAACTTTAATGAAGTCATCTGCCGAATATTCATGAACGGATACTGAATTAGAGTGGGAATTTTTGCAACTGACTTTAATATCGTATTTTTGTATATCGGTTTCTATTTCAATATAGACATCTGTTTTGGGTGTTCCTCTTGATGGGAGTTTTGGAAGTTTATTTGTTGCTTCGATATGTAATACTTTTTCAGATTCATTTATGCCAAATGATTTTAAGAGCATATAAAACCAGTCATAATTATCTCCCACAATTGAATTATCAGAATTGTGATTCCAACATTTTTTGTTATTCTCATTATTAAATATTCTTGCAAGTCTCTGCTCTAAACTAATTCCTCTATCGGCGTTTCTTTTTCCCACAGAATCTAGTGAGGATATTTTAGATTCTATTAAAAGTTCTAACTCTCTAAAAGTCAAAACGTCATCTAGAGAACTAAACCTTTTTCCTGTACGGATTTTTTTAGAAGCATCATAGCCTAATTTTTTCTCTTCTTCATTGATCCCATTAGGAATTATTAAATAGGAAGCATTTATGGAAGGATTCAGTTTTTTTAGATGTTCAGAGCGATACTCAATTCCTTGAGCTCTATCTGATCTATATGTCGATGTACAATGAATTATCCATGTGATATCATCATTGAATGTAATCAAAAAATCAAACTTAAAATAGTTTTCTGTCTCAGGGTACTTTAATGAGTAATTGATTTTAAAATTTTTGAATTTTTTTTGTATATAAAAGCTATTTAATATATTTGACAGTGCTTTTTTTACATCACTACCTTTTTTACTTTTTTTACAATTATCGAGATTAATCAATACCTAATCATTCCTTTCTAAAAGAAGAGATAATCTAATTATACATATTTAAAGGAGCAATGTTAATGTTAACTTCAATTGATTTATTTAGTGGTCCTGGTGGATTAGCTACGGGTTTTCGTTGGGCCGGAATCAAACCCCTTATTGCAGTTGAGTGGAGTGACCATACTGTTCAAACTTATTCTGCGTCACATGGCGCGGAAATACTTGATTTAGAAGGTTATTTAAAGCAAAGTGATGATTTTGTTTTTGAAAAAAATGATAACACATTGCTTATACATGGTGATATAAGAAAAGTAACCAATGATTTAATAAAAAAGATTCTTAAAGAGAGATTTTCTGTTGATACTGTAGATGTTGTTACCGGAGGAGCACCTTGTGAAAGTTTTTCTCAAGCTGGAAAGAGAGCGGAAGAAGACGAACGGAATACATTATTTTTAAACGTAACCAGAATTGCTAGAGCGATTAATTCAAAAATGTTCGTATTTGAGAATGTGAAAGGTCTTTTTTCAAAAAAGAACGATGGGATACATGGTAAAATGTTCCAAGATATATGTAATGAATTCGAGCGTGTTACTGAAGGAGAGGCTTCATTTCACCTAGCAAGTAGGGAAAGAAATGTGGTTTTGCTGAAAGCTAATGATTATGGTGTTCCTCAAGTAAGGGAACGAATTTTTCTTGTAGGAATAAATAATGAATTTGATACGGAGTTTCATTATCCTCAAAAAACACATGGAGAAGGAAAAAATTTTGATTATGTTACAGTCGATGATGCATTAAAGGACTTGCCAAAAATTGATTCTGGACAAGGAGCCGAGGTATTAGACTATCATTTTGATTATACTAATTTAAATGATAAGCAACTTGATTTCATTACAATGCTTCATGGGGTAAAAGAGGGGTTTGAGCCACCCGCTAATATAGAATATGATGTAAACAAAATAACTTTTCATAAGGCAGTAAACCATAGAGAAAAGATGATTAAGCGCATGCACTTAATTAAAATTGGAGAAGGGATGAAACATGCCGCAGATAGATTAATAAAAGAAAATCGAGCAAATTTAGTGTCCGAATATTTTCCGAACAAATTGTATGCTGCGAGAAACAGGCGTTTAATTCCATATAAACCGAGTTTTACTGTTACATCTCATGTTTTGGATGAGATGATTCATCCATATGAGGATAGAGGGCTCACGCCTAGAGAAGCAGCACGACTTCAATCATTTCCAGACTGGTATGAATTTAGTGGACCATATGTAAAATTTCATGGGGATATAGAGCAGGATAAGTATGAGCAGATTGGTGATGCTATTCCTCCGTTGTTGGCATATGCGTTAGGAGTCGAGGTCTCAAGAACATTAATAAAAATCCATGAAAAATATAAATCATAAAACGGATTTTAATCTAAGCGTTATCTGACTCTGTCAGATTTAAATTTTAAATTAGGCGAAGTTCTGAATGAAAAACTTTCTTTGTATGTGTTTTTAATTTTATAAGTAAGGATGCCGTATTCTTTTTTCCGTTCTATAATTCTTATTCATTGATTAGTTTTTAGCGTTTGAATAATTTTTGTTTAAAAAATGAAAAACTATTTAATTAAGTAAAACGATATACTCAAACTAAAAAATAAATCTTTTGAATCAAAAAACCATTGAATCAAAAAAACATGCACAAAGCTATTGTGTGTATCCACCAGCAAACAAACCGCCAGCGTCGGCTTAGGCTGCGTGTTCGGTCTGTATTTGCTCGGCATCGTGGGGGAACTCTACGATAAATTGGAATGGCTGGCAGGACTTTCACCCGTGCGGATGGCATTACCCGTCCAACTCATGGATAACGGCGCGACATCAGTCCTATGGGTACTGCTGATCGGTATCATCTGTTTCTTTGGCACCTTTTTCCGTTATGAGCGCAAAGACTTGCAAGTCTGAGTATATCAATCAAAACCCAAAAAAAGAGCCTGTCAGCGGGGACTGACAGGCAAAGGAGTAAAAATGAAAAAGTGTTAGGGTTGTTTGTTGGTATGCTTATATAATAGTCTCGAAATGTGAAAAAAGTATGACGAAGCAGGCACGTTTTTGCGAAAAAATCATTGCGAAAGTTAAGAAAGCGTAAAGCGTCCCTTCACCAAAAGGCTTGAAGGGGCAACAAGAACCTAAAATCACTCCGAAGCAGCAGGCGGTTCATGCTGTTTCGGAGTGATTTTTTAGTTGAAGCTACTTGCTCAAGTCAAGGCTATCGACATTAAAGGTGTCGCCATGGGCTAAGTCACCATAACGATAGCCACGGTTAAACCAGTCCACGCGTTGCTGCGATGTGCCGTGCGTAAAACTATCTGGAACAACATAGCCTTGGTATTCTTTTTGCAGCGTATCATCCCCGATAGCATTGGCAGCCGTGATCGCTTCTTGAATGTCGCCAGCTTCTAAAATCGGTTGTCCTTGATAGGTTTCACCTTGTAGATACTTTGCAAAAGTACCAGCTAAGTAGTCAGCTTGCAGTTCCAAACGAACGCTGTACTGATTATATTCCTTTTCTGAAACTTGCTGGCGGATTTTGTCCAATTGTTGGGTGATCCCCAGCTCATTTTGCACATGATGACCGACTTCATGGGCGATGACATAGGCCATTGCGAAGTCGCCGCTTGCGCCATATTTATCGGAAAGCTCATTGGCAAAGCTCAGATCAAGGTACACATTCTCATCTGCTGGGCAATAAAACGGACCAACCTGTGACGTGGCATAGCCGCATGCCGACTGCACGCTTCCCGTAAATAATACGAGTGTCGGGTCTTGATAGGTTTCTTGCCGCTCTTGAAAAACGTCTTGCCAATAATCTTCTAAATAGCCGAATACGACTGCGGAAAACTCTTTTTCCTCCGTGTACTCACTAGTGCCCACATTTTCTGTCTGGTAATTGGCTGCTTGACCGCTGCCACCCAAGACATCCGGCAGCGAATTTAAATCACCACCGCTAAACAGGAAAAATAAAACAGCGATGATCACCGTACCGATCCCGCCACCAGCAGCCAGCATCCCGCCTGAGCCAGATGATCGCCCCGTTCGATCATCGACATTTCTGCTTTGTCTACCCCCACGCCATTTCATGTTATCTCCTCCTATATAAATCCTAGCTTAATTATAAGAGAAAGGCGGCAGATTGTGAAAAAAAGCGCCTTGAAATTGTTATAAAATGCCAGCAGGAGCCTTGAAAATCAAAGTGTACACTCCTTTTAATCATTCTTTAATCTAACAATTAGCCTTCTAATTTGGTACAGTAGCAATAAAATAGAGGTAGAGGGTGAGCGTATGAAAATGAATTATTCGGGGACATCGGAACGAAGGATTTTGATCTTTAAACGGTTGATTGCTGGCGAGCACCTCAGCTATCAGCAGTTAGCAGAGGATTATTTCGTTTCTCGCAGCAGTATTGCAAAAGATATTTCTTATTTAAAAGAACTGTTTCAAAAAGAAAGCTTACGTCTGAGATTTGATAATTCAGGTACATTTTTTGAAGGAAGTGAATCCCAGATCCATCGGGTGCTCAAACGCTTTTGCTTAATGATGCTGGATCAACCAGCGGCGTTTTCCTTGTTGGTGGAACCTGCGAAATACCAGGAAGTAAATCAGGCGTTTCGTCGAGCGTTAATGGAAAAACAAGTGGAAATGCCCGACAGCTACATCCAAAGTATCGTCCTTTCCATCGTGCTGCTGATCGAACGGGCGAGTCATGCGGAAAACTTAGTGATTGAAGAAAATCGCCAAGTGGGGAAGCTGTTTTTGGAGTTCGACAAATATCCGTTAGTCTATGAGCTACTGAAAGAAATCGAAGAACAGCACATTTATCAATTTTCACCAAAAGAAGTGCAATATCTAACCTACCTGATTGTCGGTAGCGGCTTGAAATTTTTTATGAAAAGTGAAAAAGTTCCTTTCGTCTTTCGGGGAAAAGTGCGCAACTTGATTCAAAAAATCAGCGAAGGCTTAGGCACCGACTTGACCCAAGACAATCGATTGGAAGAAGATGTGACGATCCATCTGTATCAACTGCTGTTGCGGATCGAAGCGCAAACCACAGTCATCAACCCTTTGTTAGAGGAAATCAAACAAAACTATCCTGCCTTGTATGGCGTGGTCTGGTTCTCGCTCCATGATTTTTTGAAAGCGTATCAAGTGGGGATCTCTGATGATGAGATCGGATTTGTCACAATCCATTTTCAAGCAGCGATCGAGCGAATGCGCCGCATGAACAAAATCATTTTTGTCTGTCCCAATGGCGTCGGCACTAGCTCGTTTGTCTCTGCGAAAATTCGTCGCATTCTGCCAGAGATCGACAGTATCGAAACCGTTTCAGTAGAAAAATTAAAGCAGATGGACATCTCGGCGATCGATTTTATTATTTCAACCATCGATCTCGTCGGAATTCAAAAACCTGTGGTGCGGATCTCGCCTATGGTGACCAATCGCGACATGAAGCGGATCATGAATCACTACATCGATTTAGTCATCGATAATGAGGCGGCGGTCGATCAAAATGGTTTACTTCTTCAAGCCCAATCGATGATCCAGCCAACGGTCTTTTTCGAGCGATTTGCCAGCAAAACAGAAGCCATCAATTTTCTGATCGAACAAACCCCTTTTAGTGATGAAAAACGAAAAGCGCAGTTTCAGCAATCCGTCATTGAAAGAGAGCAGCTACAATCAACCTATTTAGATAATGGCTTTGCCATCCCTCATGGCAATCCGAATTATGTCGAAAAAACAGCCATCTCGATTTTGCTTTTGGATCAGCCAGTAGAATGGGGCAACCAAAAAGCCGACATCATTATTTTATTGATGATCAGAGAGGATGAGACGCAAAAGGTGGAACCAATGATGAAATTGATCATGCAAGGAATCGAAAACAAAGAATGGTTCCTATCAAAAATGTTGGAGGTTAAATCAGAATGAAAGTGAAGGATTCTTTGCCTGAAAAGCATATACAAACGGATGAGGCAGTGACAGATTGGCGCTCAGCCGTAAAATTAGCCAGCCAGCCCTTGCTGGATGAAGCGCTGATTACGTCAGCTTACATCGAAGCGATGATTCAAAGTGTGGAAGAAAATGGTCCTTACATGGTGTTGGCGGATTACTTTGCGCTGATGCATGCCCGTCCTGGAGAAGGGGTTTTGGAACAAAGTATGAGCCTTTTAGTAACGAAACAGCCCATCGATCTTGAGGGCAAACCGGTGCGGATATTTCTTGTCTTAGCCGCCGCAGATAGTCAAAGCCATCTAGAAAGCTTGAAAGAGATCATGGCGATCTTTATGGATGAAGAAAAATACAACGTGATATTAAATGGCGATCGGGAACAAATTTGTCAATTATTCCAATAGGAGGAAAAGGATATGAAAATTTTAGCAGTATGTGGATTTGGTGTAGGAAGCTCAATGGTATTGAAGATGACGATCGACAAGGTGATCAAAGAGTTAGGGTTGACGGCAACTGCCGAGAATACTGATTTATCAACGGCAAAAGCGACACCAGCAGATGTTTATTTTACGAGTAATGAATTATTGAATGAGTTAAAAGCATCCGTGAAAGCACCCGTTTATCCAATCAAAAAGTATATGGATAAAGAAGAAGTCAAACAGCAAATGGAAAAATTTTTAGCTGAAAGAGAGGGATAATCATGAATTTTGTCACGGATTATATTTTAAAAAATCCGCCAGTCCTACTGGGGATCATTGCCATGATTGGGTTATTGGTACAAAGAAAACCTTTTGCAGAAGTCGTCAAAGGAACCTTAACAGCTTCCTTCGGGATGGTGGCATTGACGGCTGGGGTAAATATGTTGGTGGGAACGATCGCACCGATCAATGCAGCGGTTCAAACCCAATTAGGCGTTGCTGTGTCAGATGGACTCTCTGACATCACCTTTACGGCAGAATACGGCGGAACAGTTGGTTTAGCGATGTTTTTCGGACTTGTCATTCATTTATTGATTGCTCGCTTTACACCTGTGAAGACGATTTTCCTCACCGGTCACATGTTGTGGTGGTTCCCATTCGTCATCGTCGCTGGGGGCGTTGAAGGCGGGCTTACCGGAATCCCACTGTTGATCTTAGGGGCTGTTCTATCTGCTTGTTACTGGTCCTTCATGCCATGGATCATGCGTAAATATGTATGGGATGCCACAGGCGATGATTCATTCTTGATCGGTCATCCAACGGGGATCTTGTCATTGGTTTCAGGCTTTGTTGCAAAACGGGTCGGAAACAAAGAAAAATCGACGGAAGATTTGAAAGTGCCTGAAAATCTCTCGTTTTTCCGTGAAATATCGATTACTGGCGCGTTAGTGATGTTTTTGATGAATGTCGTCATCGGTTTGATTGCGCCCGTATTAGTTCCTGAAGGGGGCAACTTGGTGATGTTTGCGGTTGATGCTGGCTTGAACTTCGGTGCAGGACTATTGATCATGTTGTATGGGGTACGTCTATTGATCAACCAAATCATTCCCGCCTTTCAAGGGATCGCAGAAAAAGTCGTTCCTGGAGCAAAACCAGCTTTTGATGTACCAATCTTGTTCAACTATCGTCCAAATGCTGTAATCATCGGCTTTATCGTGGCGATGATCACCTCAACGATTTTAGTGGTCATTGCCAATACGACCAACGTCTTTGGCATTTTGATCGTTCCTTTAGTCATCACCAGCTTTTTTGAATGTGGCGGTGCTGCGGTGATCGGCGAAGGACAAGGGGGCTTGCGAGGTGCCATTATTGGTACGATCACAGCTTCTGTCGTTATGGTAGCACTCGTTGGGATCTCTGCAGCGTTGTTCTCAACGACGATTCAAAACTGGATCTTGATTTTCGGTGGGAACGATTTATCTCTATGGGGCATCCTTGGTGAATTGATCGGCAAGCTGTTTGGAGGGTTTTAAATGTTTCAATACTTTGAAAAAGCAAAAGAACTATTGTCTATTGTAGAAGAAAAAGAAGCACCAGTGATTGAGCAAGCCATTGAATTACTGACGCAAACGAACTTGACCAAAAAAGCCATCTACATTTTTGGCGCAAGTCACGCTGGGATCTTAGCTGAAGAGATGTATTATCGAGCAGGTGGCATGATGACCATCAATGCGATCTTTGGAAGAGAACTGATGCTTGATCGCAGCCCAATCACCTTCACTAGTAAAATGGAGCGCTTAGAAGGCTACGGTAGTGCCTTGGCGGCGACCCAACCCTTTACAGCAGGTGATGTGCTGATCTTGCATTCGGTGTCTGGGCGAAACCCAGTTATCATCGATATGGCGCTTCATGCCAAAGAAAAAGGAGTCAAGATCATCGCATTAACGAATCTTACCTATTCGAAAACAGTCACCAGCCGCCATACTTCAGGCTTGCGTTTGTTTGAAACGGCGGATATCGTCATCGACAATCATGGGGAGATTGGCGATGCTGCGTGTACGATTCCTGACGTCGAACAAAAAGTCGGCCCCACATCCACCGTAGTCGGCGCAACGATCTTAAATGCGATCATCGTTGAAGTTTGCCAAAAACTAAAAGAAGCCGGTGTCGACTATCCGCCGATTTTTTACTCAGCGAACCTGGACGGCGGGGATGAATTGAACCAGTCCCTGTTTGAAAAGTACCAAGAAGCGATCCATTATCAGCTGTAAGTCAAGAGTTAGTCGTTCCTTAGCGAACTAAGACGGTCAAAGAAACCATTCAAGACATTTTCTCCTTGCGAGAGAATGTCTTTTTTTGCTTACTTGTTAGAAAAGGGCAGGAGCATAGGGATGAAAATGCGATTCAAGCAAAGAAGGCTTAAACTAGAATTATGTATTTTTACTTAACAATGGTCTTTAAAAATAAAAATATATAAAATAATAGCTGAAATATGAATAAAATACTACAAAAACGATTGTTGTTTAACTTCCCGCTCGGTATAATTAGCTTGGGAGCTACAGCAAGACAACAAATAATGAATAAAAAATCTACAAACCGTTGATTAGAAAGGAGCAGCTTATGGAGTAGGTAGTGGGTATCGATTTTTCGATAAGAAGGAGAGGAAGAATGTGAAAAAAGAAAAGAGAATGTTAGGTGATAAAAGTTATTGTGAAGAAACAGACAAGCGAAGGAGTCGGAAACTACATAAGTATCTGCTTGTCGGACTGATCGTTGTCCTTGTACTTAATCTATTTCCATTTGGTCGTTATGCTGACAATGTGGTAGAAGCCGTTACTTCTACAGAACAAAAGCAAAATAGTGAAGATGGTATCGAATATACAGAGATTCATTCAGCAGAAGAATTAGATACCTTAATACGTAAGGAACTAAACGGTAATTTTAAGCTAGTTAAGGACATTGATCTATCCGACTATCGTTCTAATACAAATACTGCGAATCAAGGATGGCTACCGATCCCAAACTTTACGGGTGTGTTCAATGGTAATGGCCATACGATCAGTGGGTTGCGGATAAATCGAACAGGTAGTAGTTTTTTAGGTTTATTTGGTTCAGTCAATGGAGCGACAATCAAAAATGTGACCGTTGCACTTGGTGGGGATATCCTAGGATCTTCCGCTGTTGGTGTCATTGCAGGGCGAACGACGCATGTAACAAACAATGGTGCCGTTTTAGAAAACAATCAGGTGATTGGCAACGGGCATACAGTTAGAGCCACGGCGCTGCTTGGGTATGCCGGCGGGCTGATTGGTTATTCTGGAGATAATACACGACTGGAAAACAATCAGGTAGAACATATCAATGTCCTGACAAATGGCGTTAGCAATTACGCCGGAGGACTTGTCGGTGCTGCTCGTAACTCTTCATTATTCGATAATGCAATCAATCGTGCCAAGGTAGAGGCGTATTCCTATGCTGGAGGGATAGCTGGGGTTACTTATGGATACTCTGCTCAGGCGCACAGCAATGGCACATTAGTAACGAAAAACATTGTCGATACTGAAAGCAGCGTACAGGGAAGAGGCTCCTATGCCGGAGGGGCATTCGGGGCAATTTATGAAGGCAGTGAAGTGCGGCAAACACTGACGCATGCGAAAGTAGTCGGCAAAGGGGCCTACAATGGCGGCTTTGCTGGAGTTATTTACGATCGTTCAACGGTTGACCAGTCTGCGGCTTATGGTTCTGTCGAGGCTGTGCGCTATACAGGTGGCTTTGTCGGAGCGTTGTATAACTCGGCCTCTGTAAGTAATTCTTACGCACGAGGAGCAGTGACTGGAACAACCGAACTAGGTGGCTTTGTTGGTACATTCTATGATTCAGCGATCATTGAAAACAGCTATGCAGCGAATACGATCCATACGGATGAAAGAAATCAAGAGCGTGCAGGTGCTTTTGCCGGTCAACATCTTGGCACACGGCAACAATATGCAGGGACGAATTATTTTGATCAGCAAATAGCTGGTATCACACAAAATTTAAGTAATGCAGGCGGCGAGCAAACGAGTGGTGCTAGACCTCAAGGAAAAGATACGCAAGAATTTTCACAGTCAGGGACATTCGATGGGTGGGACTTTGAAGATACTTGGATCATTGATAAGGGCTATCCAGTATTTCAATTTTCCTATAAAGAACCTGACATTCCAAAGGAGATCGAAGAACCCATGATCATTGTTCATACAGCGTTTCCAGAAGGAGAAGTCACTGTCCCATTCATTGACATTGAGTATACAGCAACCCCAACAATAGGCAATGAGATTATAGAAGTCTATGTGAAAATCAACGGTAATTTTGATAGTTATTTGTATCTGAAAGGCGGGAATGGTATTACGCCCAAGGGTGAGTTGGGCACAGGGAGAGTCTTTTTCCGACCGATACAAGGAGAAAATCATATTGAGGTCGTGGCTTTTGATAGTAGTGGTGTGACAGGAAGTTATAAAGTTGATCAGCCTGTGAAAGTGGTGGAACATCCTGTTCCAGATTCACCAAAACCAGAAGAAATTAGTACGGAGTTCTTTTGGGAAGATGAACGCACCTTTGTGAATAATCGCTTCCAGTTATGGCTTACAGGAGCTACCGTTGAGGAAAGAAAAAATGTGACGCCAGAGATGGTTGAAGAAGCACTTGCTTCCATCGATGCCACTTTATTGATCGAACCTGATTGGCTCGGTCAGCTTACTGTTCAAGTGAAAGAAAGTACGGCAGAAGAGCTGATTGAAATGATTGAAAATGTGATAGAAAATTTCCCGGAAGTCTTTGAAGATGGCAATCTTGATACATTAGATGATGCATCATTCAACGAAGTCACCCCTGTGGAAACAATGAGCAATAAGGAATATTTTCCTGACGATCCATGGTGGAATAACGGTGAATGGGGGCTACGTGCGATTAATTTACCCGAAGCATGGGCGTTATTTGGCACACATGAAAGGGAGAATGTCAAAGTAGGGATTATCGATGATGGTGTATGGGGGAAGCATGAGGACCTACAAATACCAGCTGAAAATATACAAAATGATCCAAACGCTAAAATAAAGACGGATCTATTTACAGCCGATCATGGGACGCATGTTATAGGAACGATCGGAGCCATTCAAGATAATCAATTAGGAGTTAGTGGAGTGATTAATATTTCACGGCAGAATCTTCTTAGTTATAATTCCTTTGATACGATAGGTTCAGAAATAAGGGAAGACGAATATGGTAATAAGGTAAAGGTGTATAAACTCTTAACTAGTAATTCTGCTCAATTAAGTGGTTTAAAATGGAATGTCGAAAATGGGGTCCAAGTTGTAAATGTGAGTATTGGTGGGAGCGGACTTCGCTTTCCACAATGGGGATATTTTAATCCTTTCATTAGAAAAACTCAACGATTAGTTGATGAAAACTATGAGTTTGTTATTGTACATTCTGCAGGCAATAGTGCAGCGGATGCTAGAAACAATCAATCTTTTTCACATATAGGAGAAAACCATCCATTAAGAGAACGTATTATAACAGTCGGAGCAACAATGAATTTGAACAATCAAATTGAAATGTGGAGCAGTTCAAATTATGGAACGATTATAGATGTTGTTGCTCCAGGGCATAAGATAAAAAGTGCTTCATCGGTTAGCAAAGATTTATATGTTAATAAAAACGGTACTTCCATGGCAGCACCTCATGTTGCGGGTCTTGCCGCTCTTGTCTGGTCGGAAAATCCAGGGCTTAGGAGTGCACAGGTTAAGGAAGTCATTACAGAATCTGCAAAAGAGTCAGGCACAAAAGTCGAAGATACTAGGGAAAAAACACCTAAATCGATTTATCACCAAGTGGATGCTGAGGCTGCTTTAAATAAAGCTCGTGGTGTGGATAAACAGATTGGAAGTATTGTGATTCATGGGAATGTTAGTTTGAACTATAGCAGTAATACAGTAGCGGGGGCACGTGTTCGATTGTATCAGGATAATGAGATTTTAGAACAAACGTGGACAAATTCATCAGGAAAGTTTTATTTTTTTGGTCAAGCTCCTGGTCACAATTATCGAATAACAGTCCACCATCCTTGGTATGCAGCAGGTAGAGTCAATAATATTTCAACTACTGCTGGTAGTGTAACTACGGATGTAGGCACAATAATTTTACAGGAATCATTTTATACTGGAATCGACACTGTATTTTTACTCGATGATTCCAGTAGTATTAGTTCAAATGATTTTTCGCGTATGATCAACGAAACTCGATCACTATTTTTGGATGAGAATGCTTTCACTAATGATGATCGCATTGGTTTATTCACTTTTAATTCAAGGGTGACAAAGCATTTCTCATTTTTAAATCCGTTACTTGCCGCAGATCAGCTTCCTAGGCGAGTTGGCGGTAATACTGCCTTAAACCAAGCAATCGCACAAGGTAATCAAGAATTTGAACAGTATGGACGAAAAAGCGCCAAAAAAGTAATGGTTGTTCTTACAGATGGCCACAATAATATTTCAGGTCCACCAGAGGCAGAATTGATCCAACAGGCTAAAGAAAACGATGTAACAATCTATTCTATAGGGGTGGGGAATGGTCTTAATCAGCGCTTTCTCGATACTATTGCAAGGGAAACAGGTGGTGAATTCTTCCATATCTCTAACTTTCAACAATTAGCAGAAATTTTTGAAAAAATTCGTTACGAACTATTTGACGAAGATATTCAAAAGCTGCAAATCGAACTCTCAGAAACTAGTGCTCACAATCTTCAGACGACCAATGTGGAGTCTGAACGTTTAGCAGCATAAGGTTCTTTTTAAGGAATATGAAATTGTTGTTCATCAAATGGTTATCAATTAGTTGATGTTTAACTAATGAAAAAATAATCATTTGATGAACATTTTTCATAAACTTACAAAATCTTAGATGTAAGGAGTGAATTGAATGCAATCAGATCAACGCATAACAGCAATGAGTCAGAAAGAGGCTGATAGAGCAGATCCCTTATGTATCATTCTTTGTATTTTATTTATCTGTTTCACCAACTGTCACGTTTTAGTTTTACCTGTAAAAGCAGCCGAGGTTTCAGATGCTGATTCAATTCAGATAGAAGGCACCTTAGCCGCCATCCTCAACAGCGAAAGGAATACTACAGAACCCACAGTTCCGCTCACTGAACCATTGCTGGAAATCGTCACGGAACTTCCGAATTCAGAATTGATGGTTCCTTTTTTAGAATTGATTTATGCGGTAACACCAAGTGCGGGGGAAATGCTGAAAGAAGTCTATGTCAATGTGAACGGCGAATACGATCGGCACTTGTATCAAAGAGCGATAGGGGAACCCAAGGTCATGGAGCGAACATTCGGTGAGGCGAGGCTTTTTCTTTCTGCTGATCAACAGGAAAGCCGATTTGAATTGGTCGCCGTCGATAGTGGTGGTGCTGTCAGTAGCTATTTTATTGAGCAGTCATTTTGGTTGTCCGAAAATCCTAAACCGCCGTTACCGACTATCGCTGATGTAACGACGGAAGATTATTATGGGGAAGAAGTGACCTATATAAATAATCGTCTTCATCTCCAATTGAACGATGAGAGTTTTTCGCGAGAAAATGAGGGAGGGTTCGAAACGATGCTTGACCTTGTTCTTGATGAATTTTCCTACTACGATATGGAGCTGATTGCTGGGCCTGACAGAAATGATCGAGTAGTGGTCCAGTTGAAGCAAACCTCGTACAAGGAACTGGGTAGACTAATTTCTGATCTCAAGTTATTTACGTATGATGTGATTGCCAATGGGAGGAGAGAGGAAATCGGTTTAGCAGCGGCTGAACGTCTCCCAAAAACAGAGGAACCTGTCAATCGTTCTGTAGAATTCACACCAGAGATGCTAAAAATCGGCTGGGTACCAGGTTTGTTTTTCCGAAGATATCAGGACAACGTGGTAGGTTTCAAGCTGCATGAAGAAACCACTTTTTTAAATCCAGAGTCATTTCCTGAAACCTATCTCAGTAAGGCGCTGCTAAAAGAAAAAATCGATGAAGCTGTTGCAGCGATTGGCGGCGTTCGTTTAGAAGAAAATCAACCCATCTACCCTAGTGTAAAAGTAGGCGTTGCAGGAAATACACCAAGGAATTTAGTGAAAAAAGGGCAACAACTGCTGACGGATTATCCCGAAGTCTTTTCAAAAGGGTATGTAATAATCAGAGAAAGGCAAAATATTTATGGTTATGGTACCACAGACGAATACAAACGACGATGGCGTGTTAGGAGTAATTTTGAAGAACGGAACTACCCTATCTGGGGAATCATCAATCCGAATGGCAAAATTACGTCGTTAACGAGTATGGGCTGGGATGGTGTGACTGTTAGCATGGCGTTAGTGATAGGATTTGGTTCTATCGGCTTTATTGTGTTTATATTTGAACTTTTTGCTTGCCAAAGGGCAGAAAAACGGAAGAGGAATAGGCAATCAGGTAGAAACTGATTCTCATAGGTCATTCTCAGATGGCAATGAATGTTATTAAACAGATCATTTAAAGTGTTTAGACCTTCATAAGTGAAAGGAGTGAAGCAAATGAAATCCGCTGACTGCGCGGCATCTATCGACGAGAAAATTTATGAAAACTTCTTTGGGAATCATAAAATATTCAGCCTGTTTTTCTTTGCTCTTGCCATCTATCATATGACCAGTTGGCAAGTATTAGCAGCCGAAGGACCAACCGACCAGTCCCAAGGCACCTTAGCCGCCATCCTCAACAGCGAAAGGAATACCCCGGAACCCACAGAGCCGCTCACTGAACCATTGTTGGAAATCGTCACGGAACTTCCGAATTCAGAATTGATGGTTCCTTTTTTAGAATTGATTTATGCGGTCACACCAAGCGAAGGGCAAACGTTAGAAGAAGTCTATGTCAATGTGAACGGCGAATACGATCAGCACTTGTATAAAAAAAAAGCGGGAGAACCTGAAGTTACAGAGCGAACATTCGGTGAAGCTCGTCTCTTTCTTTCTACCGATGAACAGGAGAGCCGATTTGAATTAGTCGCCGTCGATAGCAGTAACAGAAGGACTTATTATCCCATTTAGCAGTCATTTTGGCTATCCGAAAATCCCGAACCACCGTTGCCGACTATCGCTGATGTAACGACGGAAGAGTATTATGGGGAAGAAGTGACCTATATAAATAATCGTCTTCATCTCCAATTGAACGATGAGAGTTTTTCGCGAGAAAATGAGGGAGGGTTCGAAACGATGCTTGACCTTGTTCTTGATGAATTTTCCTACTACGATATGGAACTGATTGCTGGACCAGACAGAAATGATCGAGTAGTGATCCAGTTGAAGCAAACCTCGTATGAGGAACTGGACAGACTAATTTCTGATCTCAAGTTATTTACGTATGATGTGATTGCCAATGGGAGGAGAGAGGAAATCGATTTAGCAGCGGCTGAACGTCTCCCAAAAACAGAGGAACCTGTCAATCGTTCTGTAGAATTCAAACCAGAGATGCTAAAAATCGGCTGGGTACCTGGTTTGTTTTTCCGAAGGTATCAGGACAACGTGGTAGGTTTCAAGCTGCATGAAGAAACCACTTTTTTAAATCCCGAGTCGTTTCCTGAAACTTATCTCAGTAAGAAACTGCTAAAAGAAAAAATCGACGAAGCTGTTGCAACGATTGGCGGCGTTCGTTTAGAAGAAAATCGACCTTCCTATCCTTATGTGGAAGTAGGCGTTGCAGGAAATACCCCAAGGAATTTAGTAAAAAAAGGGCAGCAACTACTAACTGATTATCCAGAGATATTTTCGGAAGCAAATTTAATAATCAGAGAAATTCAGAAACTTCATAATGTGTCAGATGTTTATTTACCACGATGGCGTGTTATGAGTATCTTTGAAGAACGGAACTCCCCTATCTTAGCAATCATCAACCCGAATGGCACAGTTTCTTCGTTAACGGATATAGGTTGGCACGGCGTGACTGTTAGCATGGCGTTAGTGATAGGATTTGGTTCTATCGGCTTTATTGTGTTTATATTTGAATTTTTTGCTTGTCAAAGGGCAGAAAAACGGAAAAGGCAATCAGGTAAAAACTGATACCCGTTGGTCACTCTTAAATTCTAATAGAATTCTGTTACCTCTAAAGAAGAAAGGAGTAAAGCAAATGCAAGCCGAGGGACAAACAAATTCAACAGAAGAGAAATTTTTTGAAAATATCTTTCCCATCTATAAAATCTTTTGTCTGTTTTTCTTTACTCTTGCCATCTATCATATGACCAGTTGGCAAGTATCAGCAGCCGAAGGACCAACCGACCAGTCCCAAGGCGTCTTAGCTGACATCCTCAACAGCGAAAGGAATACCCCAGAACCCACAGAGCCACTCACTGAACCATTGCTGGAAATCGTCACGGAACTTCCCGATTCAGAATTAATGATTCCCTTTTTTGAATTGATTTATGCAGTGACACCAAGTGCCGGGGGAACGCTGGAAGAAGTCTATGTTAATGTAAACGGCGAATATGATCGGCACTTGTATCAAAGAGCGATAGGAGAAACCAAGGTCATGGAGCGAACATTTGGTGAGGCGAGGCTTTTTCTTTCTGCTGACCAACAGGAAAGTAAATTTGAATTGGTCGCCGTCGATAGTAGTGGTGCTGTCGGCAGTTATCACCTCCAACAGTCATTTTGGTTGTCAGAAAACCCCGAACCGTCATCACCGACTATCGCTGATGTAACGACGGAAGATTATTATGGGGAAGAAGTAACCTTCATTAACAATCGGCTTCATCTCCAATTGTATAATGAGAAGTTCCTGCAAGAAAATGAAGTGAATGCCAAAAAATATTTAGATGATTTGCTTGATGAACTTGCATATTACGACATGGTATTGATTGCTGGTCCAGACAAGAATGCCCGAGTAACGATTCAGTTAAAACAAACTCCTTATAGAGAGCTTAATAGATTTATTCGTGATTTAAAAACATTTACTGAGGATATTGTTACCGACGGAGAAATTGAAGAAATGACTTTAGCAGCGGCTGATCGTCTCCAAAAAAAAGAGGAACCTGTCAATCGTTCTGTAGAATTCAAACCAGAGATGCTTAAAATCGGCTGGGTACCTGGTTTGTTTTTCCGAAGGTATCAGGACAATGTGATATTGTTCAAATTTCATGAGGAATCCGCTTTTTTAAATCCAGAGTCGTTTCCTGAAACTTATCTTAGCAAGGCACTGATAAAAGAAAAAATCGATGAAGCTGTTGCAACGATTGGCGGCGTTCGTTTAGAAGAAAATCGACCTTCCTATCCTTATGTGGAAATAGGTGTAGGAGAAAATACACCAAGGAATTTAGTGAAGAAAGGGCAACAACTACTAACTGATTATCCCGAAGTCTTTTCAAAAGGGTATGTAATAATCAGAGAAAGTCAAAAACTTCATAGTGTGCCAGATGTCTATCTACGACGATGGCGTGTTATGAGCACCTTTGAAGAACGGAACTATCCTATCTGGGCGACCATCAATAGGAATGGCACAGTATCATCCATATACAAAATGGGCTTGAGAGGGCTGCCGACTATCGTGAAACTACTAGGAGGTGCCGGTCTATTTTGTGGCATTCTGATTTTCGCCATCTTCATTTACCGAAAAAGACCTCCTCGTAAGAAACACGAGTTTTGGGGTTGAAATTCGTTGAAGGACAAATGAATCTCCTTTCATTACGAAGGCAGGCTTCAAAGGCAATGATTTATTTCTATAAGGTAGAGAATGTTTTTGTGTAAACCTTTTGGTTCCAAATGTGTAACAAATTAGAATCTGATACAGCATACGATGTGGTGCGTATCTCAAATCAATAAAAGAAGGGAGTTAAATAGATGCAATTCATTGATTATGCGGAATCAATCGTCGAGAGAGTCTTTAGGGAACTCTTTCGCCACTTGAAAATCTGCTACCTGCTCTTCTTTACTCTTGCCACTTATCACTTTACAAGCATACAAGCACCAGCAGACGAAGTATCAACCGACCAGTCCCAAGGCATCTTAGCCGATATCCTCAACAGCGAAAGGAATAGCCCAGAGCCCACAGAGCCGCTCACTGAACCATTGCTGGAAATCGTCACGGAACTTCCGAATTCAGAATTGATGGTTCCTTTTTTAGAATTGATTTATGCAGTGACACCAAGTGAGGGGGAAATGCTGAAAGAAGTCTATGTCAATGTGAACGGTGAATATGATCGGCATTTGTATCAAAGAGCGATAGGGGAGCCGAAGGTCATGGAGCGAACATTCGGTGAAGCTCGTCTCTTTCTTTCTACCGATGAACAGGAGAGCCGATTTGAATTAGTCGCTGTCGATAGCAGTAACAAAAGGACTTATTATCCCATAGAGCAGTCATTTTGGTTATCGGAAAATCCCGAGCCGCCGTTGCCGACTATTGCCGACATATCAATACTTGATCGTTATGAAGGAAAGATAGCTTTTGTACATAATCGTCTCCAGCTCCAATATAATGATGAGATACTTACAGGAATAAACGAGCAAAACGGCGAAACGAGTTTAGATCAGCTGTTGGATGAACTTTCTTACTATGACATGGCGTTGATTGCTGGACCAGACAAGCATGAGAGAGTAACGATTCAGTTAAAGCAAACTCCTTATAGAGAGCTTAATAGATTCTTTCGTGATTTAGAAACATTTACTTCTGGTATTGTTACCGATGGAGAAATTGAAGAGATGACTTTAGCTGAGGCGGACCAGTTACCCAAAACAGTAGCACCTGTCGATCGCTCGGTTGAGTTTAAACGTCATATGTTAAAAATCGGCTGGGTACCGGGCTTGTTTTTCCGAAGGTATCAGGACAACGTGGTAGGTTTCAAGCTGCATGAAGAAACCATTTTTTTAAATCCCGAGTCGTTTCCTGAAACTTATCTCAGTAAGAAACTGATAAATGAAAAAATCGACGAAGCTGTTGCAGCGATTGACGGCATTCGTTTAGAAGAAAATCGACTTTCTTATCCTTATGTGCAAATAGCTGTAGGAGGAAATACACCAAGGAATTTAGTGAAGAAAGGGCAGCAACTACTGACGAATTATCCCGAAGTCTTTTCAAAAGGGTATGTAATAATCAGAGGAAGGCAAATTATTTATGGCTATACTACCACAGCCGAATACAAACGACGATGGCGTGTTATGAGCACCTTTGAAGAACGGAACTATCCTATCTGGGCAATCATCAACCCGAATGGCACAGTTTCGTCGTTAACGAGTATGGGTTGGCACGGCGTGACTGTCAGCATGGCGTTAGTGATAGGATTTGGTTCTATCGGCTTTATTGTGTTTATATTTGAACTTTTTGCTTGTCAAAGGGCAGAAAGACGGAAAAGGAATAGACAATCAGGTAAAAACTGATTCTCGTTGGCCATTCTTAAATTCTAATAGAATTCTGTTACCTCCAAAGAAGAAAGGAGCAAAGTGAATGCAAGTCGCTGCGCAAATAAATTCAACCGAAGAGAAATTTTTTGAAAATATCTTTCCCATCTATAAAATCTTTAGTCTGTGTTTCTTTGCTCTTGCCATCTATCATATGACCAGTTGGCAAGTATTAGCAGCCGAAGGACCAACCGACCAGTCCCAAGGCACCTTAGCCGCCATCCTCAACAGCGAAAGGAATACCCCAGAACCCACAGAGCCGCTCACTGAACCATTGTTGGAAATCGTCACGGAACTTCCCAATTCAGAACTAATGGTTCCCTTCTTTGAATTGATTTATGCGGTAACACCAAGCGAGGGGGAAACGCTGAAAGAAGTCTATGTCAATGTGAACGGTGAATATGATCGGCATTTGTATCAAAGAGCGATAGGAGAGCCAAAGTTCACGGAGCGAACATTTGGTGAGGCGAGGCTTTTTCTCTCTAGTGACCAACAGGAAAGTAAATTTGAATTGGTCGCCGTCGATAGCAGTAACAAAAGGACTTATTATCCCATAGAGCAGTCATTTTGGTTATCGGAAAATCCCGAGCCGCCGTTGCCGACTATCGCTGATGTAACGACGGAAGAGTATTCCGGTGAAGAAGTGACCTTCATTAACAATCGGCTCCAATTTCAACTGGATAGGGAGCGCTTTAATCGAGAATTCGGGTCAAACCATGAAACGATTTTAGACAAATTACTTTATGAACTTTCATATTTTGGTGGTGAACTTCTATCCGGTCCAGATAAAAATGATTTTGCAACAATTCGTTTGAAGGGAACTTCTTATGAAGAGCTTGAAAGGATTATACAGAAGTCAATCTCAGAATCCTATGGATTTATCGCTGATGGAAAGATCCAAGAGATAGCTTTAGCCACATCAGACTTATTGCCTAGTGAGGAAGAATCTGTCAACCGCTCCTTTGAGTTAAAACCTGAAATGGTGCGAGTTGGTTTTGTTCCTGGATTGTTTTTGAGAAGGTATCAAAACAATGTGTTGAGCTTTCAATTGCATGAAGAAACATCTTTTTTGAATGCTGAAACGTTTCCAGAGACTTACCTTAGTAAAAAACTGATAGAAAATAAGATTGATGAAACAATTACAGCAATAGATGGGATTCGATTGGAAAGAAATCCTTCTAGTTATTCTCTTTTCCGCGTAAAGGTTGCTGATGGGACACCTAGAGAATTGATAAAAAAAGCCCAAAAACTATTGGCAGAGCACCCCAACATTTTTGCAGAAGCACGTTTAGCTATATTGGCAGACATAAAAACACCACGTTATGCCACAATTCCTGAATACGAAAGAAAACCTCTTGATAGGCGATTAAATCACTTAGAACAACAAATATATCAATTTTGGGGAAGGATTAATGAAAATGGCACAGTTTCTTCAATGGCAGATATGGGCTTAAGAGGGCTGCCGACTATCGTGAAACTACTAGGAGGTGCCGGTCTATTTTGTGGCATTCTGAGTTTCGCCATCTTCATTTACCGAAAAAGACCTCCTCGCAAGAAACACGAATTTTGGGGATAATGTTCACTGATGGGCGTGTGGAAATTCCTTTCAAGCTGAAGGAGAACGGGGGAAACGCTGTTGTCTTTAAGTGTCGAAACAGTGAAGGACAACCTTCTTTCGAGAAACCGACATTCGATTAAAAGCTGTGATGAACGCCTAGCTGACGCTTGTCACCTTTAAGAAAATCGAACTGCTAGCAAGGGAATTTCTGCCAAAAAGAATATTTTGATCGTACGACTTTGATCCACGCAAAGCTAACCACTGGAGCCTTGGTTACATAAAAAACCTCTCAAAAGCAGCTGGTCGCTGATTTTTGAGAGGCTTTGTCTGCCAAGAGATAGCTATGGTGTTTTTTTCAGTTGAAATTGTTTATTCAAATTCTTCATACTCATTTGGGTCTTGACCATCGATGCGGCCGTCTGCTTTGTTTAACTGATTGATTTGATTGATTTCATCTTCAGTCAGTTCAAAGTCGAAGATCGCAAGATTTTCTCGTTGATGGGCGAGGTTTCTTGATTTTGGAAGGGGCAAAATGCCACGATCCACATGCCAGCGCAAGATGATTTGACCAGCTGATTTTTGGTATTTTTCAGCTAATTCAGTGATCAGTGGTTCTTTCAGGGCATCGCTGCCACGACCTAATGGGCTCCAAGCTTCCGTTACGATGCCGCGTTTTTTGTTTTCTGCGACCATTCGTTCTTGGACCCAGTAAGGATGGATCTCAATTTGATTTAGTGCAGGAGTCACACCAGTTGCTTCAATGATGGCATCCAAATGTTCTGGTTCAAAATTGGAAACGCCGATGGAACGGATCAAGCCTAATTTTTGGGCGGTCACTAAGGCTTGCCAAGCTTCGACATATTTGCCGCGTTTTGGTAATGGCCAGTGGATCAAAAAGGCATCGAAGTAGTCGAGCCCCATGCGAGCAAGGGATTCTTGAATGCTGGTTAAGGCATCATCATAGCCATGGTATTTTCCTGGTAATTTTGAGGTGATATAAAATTCTGAACGTGGGATACCCGAGCGACGGATCGCTTTGCCGACAATGCCTTCATTGTCATAATTGGTTGAAGAATCGATCAAGCGATACCCGTCGGCGATCGCTGCTTGCAGCTGGCTCAATCCTTCGCCACCACGGATCTGATAGGTACCGATGCCCACTGCGGGGCGTAAATTGCCGTCGTTTAATGTCAGTAAAGGTGCTTTCATAAAATGATTCCTCCTTTTCTTCTCTACATTCTACTCTAACGCTTTTTTGACAGGAAAGTAACCAACTTGCTCAAACAGACAAAGAAAAAAGAGCAACAGTTTCTGTTTCAGAAACAATTGCTCTTTTTGATCAAGTTATTTTTTAGGTGGTGTGCCATACATCTTAGGTGTGACTTGATCGAGTTTTGGCGCTTCTCCTTCGACTTTTGGTTCAGCTAACCATTGATACTCGCCTTCACCGTCGAGGGCTTTGCCTTTTGCCCAAGGCCCTTCATTGCTTTGATCGCCTTCTGAGAAGTTATAGAAATCATAAGCGATGTCTAAGCGTTCGTTTTTGCGATCAAAAGTACTTGGCACTAAAATCGTTCCTTCATTTTCTTCCAGTTCTTTGACAGCAGCTGCCCATTGATTTTGGTGGTAGCTATCACGTGCTAATAAGACCGAAAGTAAATCTTTGACCCCACGGTCATCGATCATTTCATAAATGCGTGCTACTTGCAGACGACCTTGTGATTCCGCATTTAAGTTGGCACGGAAATCAGCAAGTAAGTTGCCACTAGCAATGATATACGCACCTGACCATGGATTGCCGACGCTATCAGCAGGACGTGGTCCTAAGCCTGCAACGATGGCATGTTGCGGATTCATTCCAGAAATGATCGCACCGATCGTTGGGTCTTTTTTCATAGCCGCTTCTTGATCTTCCACAGGTGCACCTTCCAGTAGACGTGCAACCATCGTTGCTAACATTTCAACGTGTCCAAGCTCTTCAGTAGCGATATCCATTAACATGTCTTTGTATTTTTCTTCCCCACGGCAGCTCCATCCTTGGAATAAGTATTGCATGGCAACACTCATCTCTCCATATTGTCCACCGATTAATTCTTGAAGGTATTTCGCAACTAACGGATTTGGTTTTTCTGGCTTAGCTTCAAACTGCAATTCTTTCTGATGACGAAACATACGATTCCTCCTAAAATTTTTTTATTGGGCCCATAAAAAGTTTCTCATGAATCGAAACGTTCGTCTAATAAAACGCACTTTGCCAAAATGAAAAAAGCATCGAAAAGAAAAGCCATTTATTTTGACAAAAAGCCGTAAGCGTTAGATAGTTAAATTAAGAGAGAATTAGAAAAGGAGCGAGTCACCATGTTTCAGTATTACAAAATGGAAGACCGAAAAATAAGCAAATCTTCGGAGGAGGATTACAATTGGCTAGTGGTTTCTGGCACAGATCCAGAGGAACAACGACACTTGTTAGATAAGTATCAACTGCCTGAAGATATTTTTATTGGCGCCAATGAACCGGAAGAAGTGTCACGTTTGGAATACTTGCGCAACACCAAGTTAAATCATCCGATTCTCTATACTTTGATCGATTTGTCGGAAGTGACACAAGATCGGATCGAAGACCGTCTTGAGCCTGTGACTTTTATCTACACCAAGGATCTGTTGATCACCTACGTATCTGAACAATCCAATCTGATCAAACGATTGATCGAAAAGCATGAGCAAGATATCCAGCGGTATGAAGATATTGTTGCTTATGCCACGTTGATGATCTACACCCATTACATCAAAGGTCTGCAGGAGATGAAGAAGCAAATCGATGATTTGGATCAAGCAGCCCGTAAAACGACGGAAAACAAGGAATTGTTTAATTTAGCCGATACCGAGCGAGACATGGTCTATCTTGATCACACCTTGCGAGACCAAAATCATACTGTCGATCGATTGATGGATCGCAAAGAATTTTTGGATCGTTTGGATAATGAAGCACTCGTTTATGACATCAAGCTGCGGCAGAAATTTGCCATGAAAATGGTCACTATTTATCGCGACTTGTTAGAAACCATCGGTGGCTTGTTCTCCGATATGATGGACAACAATCTAAACCATCTGATGAAATACTTAGACTCTGCGGCATTAGTGGTGGCTGTGCCGTCCTTGATCGCGGGGCTATGGGGGATCAACACCGGGGGACTGCCAGGAAAAGACAATGCGATCGGTACGATCGTCGTCTTTGGCTTGGCTATTTTAGTCGGCATTTTAACTGCCGTCTACTTGTCACGAAAAGATTTTTCAAAATAAAAAGCGCCGCTGCTCTGTGGCACCGTTCATCCATAAAAGGAGAAAGGTGCGACGAAGCAGTCGGCACTTTTTTTATTTTAACCCGCTGTCTAAATTGCTGTCGAGAATCCAGCGCTGAAAGGCGAGGAAGACCAGCAGCAAAGGCAAAATGGAAATTACCGAGGCAGCGATCAAAATCGTCCAATTGATATTTTCCGCGCCCACCAAGCTGCGGATCGCCACTTGCAAGGTATATTTTTTCGGATCATTCAAGACGATCAAGGGCCAGATATAATCATTCCACCGCCACTGGAAGGAAAAGATCCCCAGTGTCATAATGATTGGTCGGGCAATCGGCAGCATGATTTTCAAAAAGATCATCCCATCCGAAGCGCCATCGATGCGGGCTGATTCAATCAGATCGTCAGGAACGGAGACGAAAAAGGTTCGGAACATAAAGATACCTGTTGCTGTATTGATGGAAGGGATGATGATCCCCAATAAGTTATCATATAAGCCTAGTGAACGAATGACAGAAAACGTTGGGTTCATGATAACTTCCGTCGGCAGCATGGTGGTGGCGATGATACAGATGAAGAAAAAACGCAGCCATTTGGCATCGTATTTTGCAAAGGCATAGCCACAGGCGGCGCTGACTAGGATCGTCAATAAAGTGGTGACCACCGCTGAAATCAACGTATTATTGAAGTAACGAAAGAAATCCAATGTTGTCCAAGCATCAATAAAGTTTTGAATGGTTGGATTTTCAGGAATGATTTTCAAGGGATAAGCAAATAGTTCAGTCCCTGGTTTAAAGGCACTTAATAAGAACCAAAGTAGTGGAAAAAGGTACAGCAGGGAAGTGATGATCAGTGCCAGCGTTAAAAAAAACATCGCTGACTTTCTTGTGACAGGTCGTTTGGTTTTGATGGTCTTAGATGTCATTCTTGCCGCCTCCAATCTTCATTTGTGCTAAGCCTAACAGTAAAAGAATTACGAAAAGTACCATGGAGGCAGCACTGGCATAGCCGACCCGCATTTTGTCAAACCCAGTCGTATAGATATATTGCACGATCAACATGTTGTCGGTTCCTGGACCACCATTGGTCAGCGATTGCACGAGGGCGAACTCTTTCATAGCGCCGATCGAAGCCAATAAGATGACCATAAAGGAAGTCGGCCGCAGCATAGGCAAGGTGATGTAGCGTAATTTGTGCCCAAAGCTGGCGCCGTCGATCTCGGCAGCTTCATACAATGAGCGAGGGATATTTTTCAAAGCTGCAGTAAATTGCAGCATGTTAAAGGCAGTCCCGCCCCAGATGGCAGCCAAAATAATGACAGAAAAGGCAGCATTCGAGTCGGTAAACCACGGGACAGTTTGTTGTCCCGCTTGCTCTAGAATAAAGTTGATAAAGCCAAAGTTTTCACCAAACAGCCATTTCCAGATAACCCCAGCGATGATCCCAGAGATGGTCCATGGTAAGAAAAAAATGATCTTTGCGAAAAATTTGCCTTTCGCCAACTGACTGTTCAACATCAAAGCGACGGCGAGAGAAACGACATAGATACTTGGGACCAGAATGATCACATAACGAAATGTACGAAATAGTGCTTTATAGAAGCTGGCGTCTTGAAACAGTTCTTGATAATTCGCCAAGCCGATAAAATTGGCTGTCGCAAAGCCTTTATAGTCGGTTAACGAGTAATAAAGTCCTAAGAGTGCTGGAATCAAAAAGAAGATAATGAACAAAATGATGCTTGCGCCAGTGAATAGCAACGGCCATTTGTTTTTTTGTAAAGTACTCACAGAAAATTCCTCCTCCGACGATCGTATCAGCAACAAAGAACCCGCAGTCTGCAAAAAGTCAGACTATGGGTTCTTTGTGGTTGAACGTCTGTTTATTTCTTCAAAAACCCATCATTGTAATCCTTGATCGTCTTGTCGATTGCCTCATCTAATGTAATTTCATCATTTAATACTTGCACGATGGCATCACGGTAAGCCCCTGTCAATCCAGTGTAGCCTTTCATACTCATCGTCACTTGATCGGTGGTTTGCTTGCTGCTGATTGGTTGAGCAGCGGCTGCGATCTCTTGGTTGTAGATTTCATAAGCATCCTGGCCTTGTTCATAGTCGACCGTCAAATCTTCCACCGCAGGTAAGTAACCAGCATAGGTACAAAGCTGTTTGTAATTTTCTTCTTCGTACAACCATTTGATGAATTTTTCGCCTTCTTCACTGTTTTTACTATTGTTGAAGCCAGTGATGAAGTTGCCGCCCATATTGACCGCGCGGGTCTCTTCATAAGGAGAATAGGTGGATTGCCAGTTAAAGTTGCTGATGTTGGTAGAAAAATCAACGATCTGCCAGCTGCCAGAAAAGTAAGCTGGAACACGGCCGCTCTTGAACATAGCAGAAGCATCTTCTCCAGAGGTCCAAACCGATTTTGGCATCACTTCGTCATTGTTCAAATCAACAAATTTTTGCAAAGCCGCTTTCGTAGCATCATCGGTCGTGTAAGAATCACCGCTGTCATCTAAAAAGAAATCTTGTCCTCCGTATTGATAGGTGAAAGCCCGTAAACGGTGATCCGACGCGTCCATGACCATGCCGTATTTGGCATCGGTTTTTTCAACGACTTCATTGATCGCGGTTAAAAATTCATCCCAAGTCCAAATGTCCTCTTCCGAAGTGGGGTAGGTCACACCAGCTTCGTCAAACAAATCCGTATTGATAAACAACCCAGTGGCAGTGACATCAGAAGGGAGTGCTTTGACGACATCTGCTTCATCTTTGATCGTCATCGATTCCAATGTTTTTGCCTCACTGGCGATGTCCGATAGATCCATCAGATAGTCATTCCAGTCAGGTTGAACGGTTGAAACCCGCACGACTTCTGGCGCATCATCCGCTTGAACAGCTTTGGTGATTTTTGTCAGCAAGTCTGCATAAGGCACGTCGGTGACTTCGACAGTCACACCAGTTTCTTCCTTGTATTTTTCCGCCATTTTCGAATAAGCGCCGCCTTCACTGGTATCTCCAGAAACGAACATACGAATCTGCTTGCTGTCGCTGGCACTGTCACCACTGCCGCAGCCAGCGACCCCTAACATCACTGCCGCCAAAGACAAAACTGAATACCCTATTTTTTTGTTCATTTTGTTCCTCTCCTTTATTGAATGATTTTTGTTCAAAAAAACGTTTCCAATCGAAAACGATCGAAACGTCCCCCAATGAAAAATAGCTGATGTACTGAAAAGATAGCAGTCCTAGGACTGATCGAGGAGTGAAAAGTGCCAATTATCTGACAAAATAAGAGTGGTTCTCCCTCAGTTTAGCGGATAAGATGCAAAATACAAAATAAAACGATTTCAAAAAATGCACCAATACTAAAAAAAACGAATTAAAGCTCTTACAACGATAATTAAGAAGTGCTGATAAACGTTAATATAACAAGGTTTGAAAATTATTTTTGCAAATTGAGTGCAAATCTTTTGTCTAAAACGGGGATTAAGCGTAACATAATATGTGTAATAACTACTTAAAAGAAAGAAGGAGAAAAATATGCATTGGTTATGGGTATTAATCGTAGGAGCTATTATCGGTTTGATCGCCGGAGCTATCACAAATAAAGGTGGATCAATGGGTTGGATCGCCAACATCGTTGCTGGTTTAGTAGGTTCAGCTATTGGACAAGCGATCTTAGGTTCTTGGGGTCCATCACTTGCTGGAATGGCAATCGTCCCATCAATTATTGGTGCGGTTATTGTAGTTGCTGTTGTTTCATTCTTCTTAGGACGTTCAAACGGCTAGTCCATTCAGCAATTGTTTTCATTCATTTATTTCGGGTAGGAACTACCTTGAATAGACAGGCAAATCCAGAGTTTCTGGGTTTGCCTTTTTTGTTTTTTAAAAGGATGCATAAGCAATCCTTTTGTCAGATTAGAAAATTGTCGTTACACTTGAAGTAGGTCAAAAAAAGAAAGGAAGAGGTTCAATGAAAAAGCAATATGAAACAGCGATGATCAATCGAGGCGGACGTGTCGGAGAGGTCGAAGCACCAAACGGTAGTTTTCACCTGAAAATCGACAAGCCAGGTCTTCATAGTGAAGGGACCAATCCTGAGCAATTATTTGCCGCAGGCTATGCTTCATGCTTCAACGGTGCCGTACAGCATATGCTGAAAGAGCATAACATCGAATCCGAATCCGAAGTTAAAGCAAGAGTGTCTTTGTATCAGCATGAGGACGGTAGTTACCAAATCGGCGTGATTTTAGAAGTATCGTTACCAGGCGTTGAAAAAGCCGAGGCAGAGAAAATCGCAGAAGAAGCCCACGATTTTTGTCCGTATTCTCGTGCCACTCGCGGCAACATTGATGTCGAAGTTCAAGTAGTCTAAGCAGTATTACGAATAGACCAACAATAAGCGGTTGGTAAATCAACCGACAAGAGGGAATTCATCAAGGAGGCCAATCAATGAGACAAACAGAGAGCTTGCTGCTTTTGGGCGTGTTTGCGGTTGGCCTTTTTGTGGTGTACTGGCTGAAAAAGCACCGACATACACGCCACAACCAAGCACTGGCAGCTCAACTGAAGCGTTATCCCAGCGTGCGGCAGGCGTGGCTGGCAGCCGGGGCGAAAAGGGAAGCAGTTCTTTTGGTTCCTGGTTTAAAAGAAGCCACTGCCGCAGTGGCAACGGCGAAAGCAGAAACGAGGCTGCACAAGCATGCGGATCAATGTCAGGCAATGACCCCACAAGGGTTGGCCGTTTCAGAAGACTATTTGTTCATCTCAGCGTATTGTTCACAGCAGGAACATCACTCACAGCTTTATATAATAGAAAGAACGAGCGGGCGGCATCTGAAAACGGTGGTTCTGCCAAAACGCCCCCATGTCGGTGGGCTAGTCTTTGATCGAGCAACGCAAATGCTGTGGCTAACCATTACAGGGAAAGGAATGGGGCGCGTGGCGTGTGTTTCTCTACAAGCACTGCTGGAAGATGATTCCTTGGCAACCAATCAGCCTATCGCTTATCAGCAAATCATCGAATTGGCAGGCATCACTCACAGCTCCTATTTGGCAGCCGATAGCGGTGAACTTGTCTCAGGGACTTTTGCCTTGAAACAAGGAGGCGTGGTGGCGAATTATCCGCTGCCTGTTCTTTCAGCCAGCGGTCGCAAAGCGCCTCCTCGCATCAAGCCTAGTAAGAGAAGGGTCACCACCACGAAAGTCCAAAGTATCGCCTTTACCACTGAATACATGTTGCTGGCACGTTCCTTTGGACCCGGGTCGGCGGAGTTATGGGTCTTTTCAAAGGATGCAACGGTGCTGACCCGCAAACATGCGTTGCGGCGCATCAAGTTTCCCCATTACCTTGAACAGATCGTGGTAGAAAAAGGACAGCTGTACTGCTTGTTTGAAAGTGGGGCATGGGCGTATCGGCAAAAAGGCGGCAGCATCGATGAAGTCGTAGTATTGGATCTTGCGACCTTGCTCCAGTAAAAGCACTGCTTAAAAAGAAAAAAGACCAGCCTCTTAAGAAGCTGGTCGTAAGTGCAGTGATTAGTCCACGATTGCTCGTTGGATATCTAAGACGGTGCCTGTATGAGCATCTGCCAAAAATTCATAGGTGACAAGCTGCCCGTCTTCGGTGCGGGTGATGCCGCCAGTATAACCTTGGGAAGTGATCGCAAATTTGCGCAAAGGTTGTTTTTCGAAATTGATCCAAGAACCTTCGATCGGTCCTTCTTTGATAAACGCCGCTTTTATATTGTCTAAGACATCATCGGCATTCATGGCTTGCCTTTTCTTCAACCAGATCGTTGAAAAAATCCCTCCTGCAAAGCCAAGACCTAAACCGATGGTCAGTCCATTTTTAAAATAATGCAATGGATGCTCATTCTCCATCTAATGTCCCTCCTAAAGTAAGTTTTCCCGAATGTTTTGATCTCGGTGAAAGCACAGGTTCTCTTAACAATAGTTTACCATAGTTTAGAAATATTCTATAAGAAAAATAACCAACAATAGAAATTTGCGCTATAATAAAGAATATCAGTAGGAATAAGGAGGAAGAGAGCACATCCGTTGTTTCACCCAAAAATTGCTGGAAAACACAGCAACAGCAAGCGTTGCTTTTTCAAAAAAAGCAGCTTTGTTTCTTTAGGGCAGCAAACAACCGATCCGTGTTTCTCGAATGATCATGGAAGAAAAAACATTTCAACGCATCAAAGAACTAACGGAGTTACAAGGAACCAGCGGGTTTGAACACGACGTTCGGGCGTATATGCGTGAAGCGATGACCCCCTTGGTGGACGAGATCCAACAAGACGGCTTAGGCGGCATCTTCGGTTTGCGTCACCACCAAGAAGCAGATGCACCGCGAGTGATGGTAGCTGCTCACATGGATGAAGTTGGTTTCTTATTGACGACGATCACCGATCGTGGCTTATTCAAAGTCACTCCTTTAGGCGGATGGAACCCTTATGTGGTTTCTGCCCAACGCTTTACATTGAAAACAGCGAAAGGCGATTATCCATGTGTTTCTTCTTCAGTACCGCCACATTTGTTGCGAGGAAGCAGCGGTCAAAAAAATGTTGAAGTCACAGATATTTTATTTGATGCTGGGTTTGAATCAAAAGAAGAAGCAGAAAGCTTTGGTGTACGTCCTGGCGATACGATCGTCCCACAAGTGGAAACCATCAAAACTGCCAATGGGAAAAACATCATCTCGAAAGCTTGGGACAACCGTTACGGCTGTGCAGTCGTATTAGAAGCACTTGAAGCCTTGAAAGAGGAAACGTTAGGCCATACGCTGATTGCTGGTGCCAACGTTCAAGAAGAAGTCGGCTTACGGGGTTCTCGTCCGTCTGTGACAAAATTCAAACCCGACTTGTTCTTTGCAGTCGATTGCTCGCCAGCAGATGACACAGTCACCAAAAATGGTACCTTTGGTCATCTAGGGGCAGGGACTTTGATGCGAATCTATGATCCAGGCATGATCATGTTGCCACGGATGAAAGAATTCTTGTTGGATACAGCAGAAAGCAACAACATTCCGTACCAATACTTTGTTTCCAAAGGCGGTACCGATGCTGGTGCGGCACACATGGCAAATGAAGGGATCCCAAGTTCAGTCATCGGTGTTCCTGGACGTTACATCCATACTCACCAAACATTATTCAGTATCGCTGATTATGAAGCGGCACGGGAAATGGTGATTCAAGTCTTGAAAGGTTTGGATCGTTCCACTGTTGATACGATCTTGGCAGGACAATAAGCGAGAACGAACGAAAGCAAAGAGACAGCCATCTGTTGTCTCTTTTTTTCTGCAGGTGTTTGCAAGATCAGCATGTCAGTTGGTAGTCCCTGAAAGAAAGGTGTATACTGAAAGAAAAGAAAGTGGTGAGCATTTGATTATACCAAAAGATTTAGCAGAGTTAGCAACATATGTGGAGAAAGGCAAAAATGTCTTCTTTTTCACCGCCGATTGGTGTGGCGATTGCCGATACATCAAACCGCAATTGCCTGAGATCGAAGCGGACTTTCCAGATCTTCAATTTATCGAAGTCGACCGTGATGAATACATGGATGTAGCGGTTGAATGGAACATTTTTGGTATTCCTAGCCTCGTCGTTATCGAAGACGGCAAGGAGCTGGGACGGTTAGTCAACAAGGATCGCAAAACCAAAGAAGAGATCGAAGCCTTTTTAACCAGCGTACAATCAGCATAGGAGGGGAAAAAGATGGAAGCACAAAGATATCAAAACATTTTAGTAGGGATCGACGGTTCAGATCAAGCGATGTCTGCCTTCAAAAAAGCAGTGGAAGTCGCTCGTCGAAATCAAGGGAAGGTCTATGCCGCAACGATCATCGATCAGCAAGTGCCGACCATGATGGGCTATGCACCTTTGGATAGTTCGATCTTGGAACAAGAAAAAGATACGGCGAAAAATCTGATCGACGACTGCAAAGCTTACGCAAAATCAGTGGATTTTGATTTAGTAGAAGGCATCGTCGCTTACGGCTCCATCAAAGACGCTCTTGCCACTCAATTACCAGACCAATACGACATCGATTTGATCATGGTGGGGCAATCTGGGCTGAATGCCGTGGAACGCTTCATGATGGGGAGTGTCGCCAGCTTCGTTATCCGTGAAGCCCGGTGCGACGTGCTGATCGTATCACCTGAAGAAACCAAAGCGTAAGGTCATTTTTGAAAAAATAAGCTTGTCGTTGCCGAGTTCTTTTCCTTAAAGAAGATGGCAGCAAAAGCAGACAAGGGTTAAAAGAAAGTTCCTGAGAACCAGCGATGTTTCACTTGTTAGCAAAGCATTGTCTTTCGCTAATGAGTTGCAGCTGGTTCTTAGGTTTTTTTGTGCTCGTTTTGAGGGAAGACATCTGTCGCTGTTGTCTTGTTTCGTAGGTAATAGTGCCAAACAGAAGTTTTTAGAACCAGCGTCTTAGCTAATAAGCCGCAGCTGGTTCTTAGTTTTTTTCTGTATCCGTATTTTGGGAAACTATTGTTGTTGCCTTCTTTCGTAGAAAGTAGTTCTACCAGCAAGTTCTTGAGAAGCCACAGGTTCTGCTCCTTCGCCAATTCTCAACCTAAGCCAGCCAGCAGAAGTTGGTTCTCAGGCGTTTTTTGTCTTTGAAAATAAGTAGAATTTCAAGGAAAACAAAGAAATTCCATGACGGATGCCGAAAAATTTGTTAAGATTATGGGCGGAATGTGTAAGTACCTAAGGAGGAAAAAACGTGATTTTTGCTTATAACAAAGAATATGTCAGTGATACACTGCTTGCCATCACAGCAGATGATAAAGGATTAGAACAAACCGTCGAACGCAAAGGCAATGTTGCCCAAATCAAAAATGAAGAAGGCACGATCGTCGGCTGGAACTTTTTTGCGATCTCAGAAGTGATGACGATCGAAGGCCGTGGCCAAGTGACGTTGACGAAAGAACAAATCCAACAATTGAACACCATGATCAAAGAAGCAGGATTCAGCGAAGAACTGCCTGCAGATACGGAACCAAAAATCGTCGTTGGCTATGTGAAATCTTGTGTGGAACATCCAGACAGCGACCATCTGTCTATCACGGAAACAGAAGTTGGAGATGGGGAAGTCTTGCAAATCGTCTGTGGTGCTGCCAATATCCGTAAAGGCTTGAAAGTCGTTGTCGCAAAACCTGGGGCAATGATGCCAGATGGCTTGATGATTTGGCCTGGGACGCTTCGTGGCGTAGAAAGCTTCGGAATGATCTGCTCTGCTAAAGAACTGCATTTAGAAGGTGCACCAATGAAAAAAGGCATCCTTGAGCTGCCTCAAGATGCCGTTGTAGGTGAAGCTTTTCCAGTCGGTAAAGCCTAAAAAAATGAACTGCCGCTTCCTGTTTTTGCGGCAGTTCATTTTTTGATTGTTTCGATTGGTTTTGGTGATTAGTTGCTGCTGTCTGTTGATTGTTCGTTGATCGACGTATCAACGGAAAGTTTTACTTCTGCTGTTTTTTCTTCATCGCCACGATAGAAGGTTACAGTGATCGTGTCACCGACTTTGTGTTTGTACAACGCAGATTGCAGATCCGTTGTTGTGCTGACTTCTGTGTCATCGATCTTCGTGATAACGTCATATTGTTGCAATCCTGCTTGTTCTGCTGGTGTTGCATTGTTGACTGAGTAGATCACAACGCCAGAAGTTACGGATGAAGGAACTTTCAAGATTTGTTCTTGTTGTTGTGATGTGATGGAACCTAAATCGATCGTTTGGATCCCTAGTGCAGGGCGAACCACTTTGCCGTCTGCTTCTAGTTGATTGATGATTTCAACGACATCGTTACTTGGGATCGCAAAGCCCATCCCTTCGACACTAACACCTGAAGCAGAGCCAGAGGTGCTGGCGATTTTACTTGAGTTGATCCCAATCACTTGACCATCAACGTTGATCAGTGGGCCACCTGAGTTCCCTGGGTTGATCGCAGCATCCGTTTGGATCGCATTGATACTGATCGTACCACCAGATTCGTTTTGGCTTGTTACTTGACGATTCAAGGAAGAAACGATCCCTTGTGTCACAGAGTTTGCGTAGTCAGAGCCGAGAGGAGAACCAATCGCGATGGCTGGTTCGCCGACTTTCAAGGCACTTGAATCACCAAATGTTGCGGCAGTCTTCACATGCTCTGAAGAGATTTTCAATACAGCTAAGTCTGTGTAAGCGTCAGTACCGACCAATTCAGCTTTGACTTTCGTACCGTCAGCTAAAACAACTTCTAAACCGTCTTGACCTTCTACGACGTGGTTGTTGGTTACGACATAGGCATCGTCGCCATCGATTTTGTAGATGACCCCACTCCCTTCAGAAGAAGCTTCTAAAGCACTGTCGTCGTCGCTTTGGCTATCGCCTTCACTTTGTCCGCCTTGCTGACCAAAGAGGCTGTTCCAGTCGTTACTTTGACTTTGTTGTAGATTAATGATGGAAACGACAGAATCTTGTACTTTTTCAACTGCCTCAGTGACATCGCTAGTCACATCAAGTTTTACATTGGATACTTGGGTTTGTCCGTTAGAATCTTGGACCCCGCTGTTGGTCGTGGTTTCTGGTGTTGAAGTCAAAGAGGAACCCATTGCCAGATACAGACCGCCGAAGGTCAATAAACCGCCGACCATACCGCCTAAAATCCCAATACCTAATCGTTTTAATAAACCAGGAGAAGTTTTCTTGCCTGGTGTGACATATTTTCTTGCCATTACTATTTCCCCCTTAATGAATAATTCGTTATAATCAGTATATTCCTTCTATCTGAGATTAGTCTACTAAGAGATTTTGAAAAAAATATGAAGAAGTTGCGTAAGAATCTGTTTCAAACGATGAAATTTTCTTCGCAAAACCCGTTCATTTTTGAATAAAAATAGCAGTCAAAACTGGGGAGAAGCGAAGGTCTTTTTATCCACAGTGTGTGGACAAACTTGAAGCTTTGGTTGGGTGGATGAAGAAACCCTTGAAGTGTCGCATTTTTATAGATAAGATAGAAGAATTTCAAAGAAAGTCAAAGTGTGTAAAAGGTTGTGGATAGCATTGTCCACATTTTCATAAAATAAGGGGATAACGAGGAGGAACCTATGAAAATCAAAATCGTCACAGTAGGAAAACTAAAAGAAAAGTACCTCGTTCAAGGAATCAACGAGTATGCCAAACGATTGGGGGCATACGCAAAGCTTGAGTTTGTCGAAGTACCAGATGAAAAAGCACCAGAAACCTTGAGTGAAGCCCAAATGCTGCAAATCAAAGAAAAAGAAGGGCAGCGCATTTTAGCCAAAATCAAAGACACCGAATATGTCTTTGCCTTAGCGATCGAAGGCATCAACCCCACCAGCGAAGCCTTCGCCAAACAAATCGATCAACTCGGCATCCAAGGAAAAAGCCAACTGACCTTCGTCATCGGCGGCTCCCTAGGCTTAAGCCAAGAAGTCATGACCCGCAGTGATGCCAAAATCTCCTTTGGCAAAATGACCTACCCGCATCAACTCATGAAACTGATCTTATTGGAGCAAATCTATCGCGCGTATCGAATCAATACGGGGGCGCCGTATCATAAGTAAAACGAATTAGTAAGGATAATCTATCAATAAAAGGAAAGAAAAAATGAAGGAAATTAATCAGTTTTCCGCTTCTACGCTCGCAACATTACAAAAAGATGAGAAGCATCTATATTATGTATATTGTTTAGTTGATCCTAGAAACAACCAGCCTTTTTATATTGGGAAAGGAAAAGGGAATCGTATTTTTGCCCATCGGCAAGCTGCTTTAAATAGGATGAAACAAGCAAATTTAGTTGGAGAAAATGAAACAGCAATTACTTTAAAAATTAAAACGATTCAAGAAATTATTGAATCAAATTTACAAGTACTAAGTTATATCCTAAGTTATGGGTTATCTGAAAATGAAGCATATGCAAGCGAAAATGTTATGATCAATTATGCACAGCTGGTACAGGGGCTTTCACTGACAAATTTGGTGAAAGGACATGGTTCTAAAGTAATGCTCGTTGAGGAAATCGAAGAGCGTTTTGGCTTCCAACCAATGTCTATCAGTGAAATAGCAACGGATGACTTGATATTAGCAGTAAAAGTAAGAGATGCTTTTTCTTTGAGTAAAGATGAATCTAAAGAATACCCTATCGATGAAGAATATCGGGATATTTCAAATCTAAAGTCGCGAACTTTAGGGAACTGGGTTATTGGGCGCAATAAAATTCAACACATCCGTTATATCATCGCTATTAACACAGGAGCAGAAAATGCTGTTGTGGCAGCTTATAAAGTATCTGAGCAGTTTTCAGAATCAAAGAAACTAGAAAACGGTCTAACGCGATATGCGTTCCGTGCACTATCAACTAGAGAAGAAACACTGAAGGAACTCAATTTAGTAAAGCGTTCATTGCCAGAAGTTAAATTTGGAAGCGGCAGTGCGATCGCTTATATAAACACAAAACAAGCGAGATAACGTCATATTGTTCTTTTAAGAACTTTTAGGTTGACTAAACGTTTATAAATAATAGAAATAGTATGAAAAATAGAAAAATTTTTGTGTACTGTTTCTTGTATAAATGCACTTGTATATTTTTTAAAAGTCACTTTAAACAACAATCACAACTATCCACCGATAGTATCGGTAAAAAGGAGCAACAACCATGCGAAATATCAAATTAACGATTGAATATGACGGCAAGCGCTACTTAGGGTGGCAACGACTAGGAGATTCTGAAAAAACGATCCAAGAAAAAGTTGAAGGGGTCATCAAATTATTGACGGGAGAAGAAATTGAGATCGTCGGTTCTGGTAGAACCGATGCGGGCACGCATGCTCGAGGACAAGTGGCGAATTTCAAGACGACTCATCAAATGAGTTTGCCAGAGATGCAGCAGTTCTTTAACCGCTATTTGCCGCAAGACATCGTCGTCAACAAGATTGAAGAAGTGCCTGAGCGCTTCCATGCACGCTATCACGCCAAAGGCAAGCAATACAGTTATTATGTTTGGAACAACGCGATCCCATCGGTCTTTGCTCGCAATACTAGTTTTCATTGCCCGCAGCCCCTTGATTTGGAAAAAATGCAGCAAGCGGCTGAGAAGTTGATCGGCACCCATGATTTTATCGGCTTTTCTGCATTGAAAAAATCAAAAAAATCAACGGTGCGCACGATCGATGAAATCACCATCACACCAGAAGGCGACCTATTGCGGTTTACCTTCAAAGGCAACGGCTTTTTGCATAAAATGGTCCGAATCTTGACAGGCACACTGATTGCCATTGGCGATGGCACACTGCCACCAGAAGTGATCGATCAAGTGTTAGCCGATAAAGTACGACAAGCAGCTGGTGAAACAGTGCCTTCTCATGGCTTATTTCTAGATGAGGTGTATTATTAAAAGAAACATCGTAATGGCTATTTAAGGAAAGGAGATCATCTATTGATCACATTAAAATCCCCACGAGAGATCGAACAAATGAAAACTTCTGGTCGTATCTTGGCAAGTATTCACGAAAAGCTACGAGAGAAAATCGTTCCCGGTATCACCACGAACCAAATCAACGCCTTTGTCCATCAACAGATAGAAGCTGCAGGGGCAACAGCCGCGCAAATCGGGTTTGAAGGCTATGAATTTGCGACGTGTATCAGTGTCAATGAAGAGATTTGTCATGGTTTCCCTTCAGAATATGTTTTAAAATCAGGCGATGTCGTCAAAGTCGATTTTTGTGTCGATTACAAAGGGGCAATCTCTGACAGCTGTTGGACGTATGCGGTAGGAGAGATTTCACCAGAACATCAAGCACTGATGGAAGTCACGAAAGAAGCCTTGATGAGAGGCATCGAGCAAGCACAGGTTGGCAACCGAGTTGGCGATATTGGTTATGCGATCCAAAGCTTCGCTGAAGAAAAAGGGTATGGTGTCGTGCGGGACTTTATTGCTCACGGCATTGGCCCAACCATTCATGAAGAACCATTCTTTCCTCATTTCGGGTTACCTGGCAAAGGAATTCGGTTGAAAGAAGGCATGACGATCACTATCGAGCCGATGATCACGACCGGCACTTGGCACATGAAGATGGACCCGAACGGCTGGACAGCACGCACCATTGACGGCAGCTATTGTGCCCAATATGAACATTCGATCGCCATCACCAAAGAAGGTCCAGTCATCATGACGTTGCAAAAGGAAGAAACGTGAGCATCACTTAATGTCTTTGAAAAATAACTGTGTGTAATTTCCGTAACATGAATATTTTCTACTCCCCCTGTGTAGGGGGTAGTGTATATGATTTATCTATCGTTGGTTGTCGCACCAATTATTGTTGGTATAGTCATCGAACTATTTTCTCACTGGTTGGATGAGAAAGACAAAGACGACAACTAAGCAAGTTGCTATCCAACTCACATGCTAGCAGTCGCAACTAGCATAAAAAAAGGCGCTCCCTTTCGTCGCGGTTAGGGAGCGCCTTTGTGCTGTAGTGCTATAAGTTTTCTATCGTTTCGCAAGGTTATTATATCACAGGAAAAATAAAAAACTACCCGTGATATTCACTTGAATAGATAAAGAAAACCTAATAAATTTGAAATTTAATTACCTCTACTTCTATTTTCCGAAATATGGATGGTAACCCCCACTTGAGGTATTACCGTGAAAAAAATAGTCTATAGTAGGAGTTATTGTTTTCTCTTTTTTTTAAATAGAGAAAAATTTAAATTAGGTGTACATGTAAGTGATAAATTCGGATAAAGTAAACGACCCAGAATTTTCTGATAAAGCCATGGGTGACGGTTTTGCAGGTATTCTAATTGAAGAAATTATTGGCTTCCTGATTAGTGGGAAAGTTAACTATTTTTTCGAACTAGCTATGCTATCGAATATAGAACACATGAGGGAATAAGTAGCGGAGGGATAGCAATCCCTGTTGTTTACTACTTACTTGCATCCAAATATTGTTAATACCTAAAGAGCGTATCAACGTGGTTATAATCAAATCGTTTATGTCAGTCATTGTCCTGCAATTTGACATTTCGGCATACTACAAATTTTTATTAGCACAGCAGAGTAAACTTTTAAGAACAATTCTTTTTAATGGAATTTAGGTGAATCGACCAAAAAGGATAATTATGTATATACTCTGTCGCGATATGAGTTATACTATGTATATACAGAAAGAGGTGTTGCTCATGGAAATGTTACCTATAAAAAAATGGGGCAATAGTAACGGTCTTAGATTGCCAAAGTACATTATGGAGTATCTTGGCATTCATACTGATGACAAAGTGAAGATAATACAAGAAGAAGTAAACGGACATAAACGGCTAATCATCGAAGCAGCAAATGTAGAAAACGAGTTAACGATTGAAGAGTTATTTGAAAATTACACTGCTGAGAAAAATCATGTGGAAATTCAACATTTAGGTGAAGCAGTAGGGAATGAAAAATGGTAAGAAAACCTAGACAAGGGGATATTTTGTTATTGGATACAGCTCCTCGTTCTGGACATGAACAAACGGGAAAAAGACCCTATATTGTTTTAAGTCATGACATGATTGCAGATTATAGTAACGTTGCCACCGTTGCTCCGATTTCTAGTACAAGTAGAAACTATCCGTTATATGTAAGTATTGATCCAGACTATGGAATGAAGACAACAGGAAAAGTATTGTTGGATCAATTAACGACAATTGATTATGAAGCCAGAGCGTGTGTTTTTTTGGAAAAAGCGCATGAGCACTTGGTTGATGAGTTATTGATGAAAGTTAGAACAGTATTTCAAAAAGTAAGTAAATAAAAACAGCATGCTCATCTTATCGATGTTGACCATGCTGTTTTCTTTTATTCTATAAACGCTTTGTCTCGTAACATTATACGCTGTAAAATCTTTGAGATACTAGCTCTATTCCCGTGATCCTGAACGATACGTTTATAAACAAGGCAACGGGGGCGCTTTTGTGTCTGCACTAGCAATCTTAATACTTTGTGCTTGGCGATGGTTGAATTCGGCACGCTGCTGCTAGGCATCATTGCCAAAATTTCGCCGATCAAGTCTTTGATAAATTTATCAAGGAATCTAATGAATGGAGGACTAGCCCACAGCCGCTAACATCAAACATCCCCATGATTGAGTTTGTCAGCCACAAAGGTTTCTACACTATACCTGCCCCAGTTTGAGAGACTCTCTATAAATAAAGGGAAGGTTACATCTGTAAAATGACTGACCAAGAGATAACAAGCTTGACCTGAAACTTTATGAAAGACCTCAATTTCTTTGTATTGATTCACGAAGGCTTCAAAAGCTGTATAGCGATTTGAATCCATAAAAAACCGGATGTATTGCGTACTTGGGTAGTTTACTACAATACTAAATCGCTGAATGATTCCCTCATCTTGCAATTTCAAGATCCGATTGCCCACGGCTTGTCCCGTCAGGTGGACCATTTCGCCGATTTCTTTGTTCGATAATTTGCTGTTTTGTTTCAGGATAGCTAGAATTTGTTCATCGATGATGTCCATAAGGGTTCCTCTTTTCATAATGAAAGTAAATTGACATTATCTTTTTCAAGAGACGCTTTGTTGTAGGGTCATATGTATTTATACTGGATTATAACAAATAAGAAAAGAAATGGTGATTCTATGAAAAAAGCTTTAGTAATTATTGATGTCCAAAATGACTATTTTAAAGAAGGAAGAATGGCCCTTCATTCCCCTGAACAGGCGCTTGCAAACATAAATAAACTAGAAGCGTCTTTTATCGAAAAGCAACTCCCGATCATCTATATCCAACACATCAACGATCAAGAAGCAGCTGATTTTTTTGAACGAGGGACCAAAGGTGTACTGCTGCATGAACAGTTAAAAACAACGCATTCTTCTATTATTATCGAAAAGCACTTTCCTAACTCCTTCATTGAAACAAATTTAAAAGAGACTTTAGACTCTTTAGGTGTTCAACAAGTTATCATCACTGGGATGATGACGCATATGTGCATCGACTCAACCACAAGAGCTAGCAAAGAACTCGGTTATCAGCCCATACTGATTTCTGATGCCACGGCAACGAAAGCATTAACATTTGAAGCACACGAAATTCCTGCGGAAGCTGTTCAACGAGCGTTTTTATCGGCGTTGGAAACCTTCTCTACAGTGATGAAAACCGATGACTATTTAAACGGATTGTAGAAAAATTGCGTATTTACTAACAAAGGCAAAGGTTCATTTGCATTGAGTGGTTCTTGATCACTCTTTGAAATTGATGATCCTAACTCATTCCGCTTCAATGTTTCTAAAAAAAATGAATGCCCAGTTGCGTACCCACCAATGATACTGAGCTGATCCCTCAGAGGATGAATAAGAACCAACCCATACAAAAGCCAAAAACGTTCGAGGATTTCTCTCGAACGTTTTTGGGCATCAAATTGGGCGAATCGGCGAAACTATGGTACAGTGCAACCAAACAAGGAGCGAGAGCCGCTCCTTCATGAGGCAAAGGGGCAATGGTGATGAAGCAAACAACGATGGCGTGGCTGTCAGAAATCTATAATTTGATCTTGCATTCTGGCACGAGACAGTGGGAACGAGAACAACTGGTGCAAGCAAAAAATACACTGGAAACTCAGCTGGCGACCAAACAAAAAGCAGGCAAAGACGAAAAAGAATCGTCAAATAGCCTTGAAGACCAACAGATCAAGCGGGTTTTGGAAAAACTAGAAGCGTCGTTGCGTCCTTTGGCACTGAGAAACAATCTGACCCCGAATGTCGCAGAGTTTTATCAAACAATCAGCCAGTCAGCACCGAAAAAGGCAATGAATGAAGATACAGGCAAAGTCCAACCAGCAGAAGTTTCCGTGGAGCCGAACGAAACAGGTGAAAAAGCACAAGAAGTGGCTATTTTTGCTGGCGGCTGCTTTTGGTGTATGGTAGAGCCTTTTGAAGACCAGCCGGGCATTCTTTCCGTCTTGTCGGGGTATACCGGGGGAACAGTCCCGAATCCGACGTATGATCAAGTACTAAGCGGAACAACAGGACATGTCGAAGCGGTAGAGATCGTTTTTGATCCCAAAATCATCACCTATCAGGACTTGTTGCAGTTGTACTGGCAAGTGACAGACCCGACAGATGCTTTCGGACAATTTCAAGATCGCGGCAATTTTTATCGCCCAATCATTTTCTATACGACTGCTGAACAGGAAGTGCTTGCGCAAGAAGCCAAAAAGGAGCTAGCCCAATCTGGTTATTATCAGCAACCCATCGTGACTGAGATCCGCAAGGTCACGCAGTTTTGGCCAGCGGAAAACTACCATCAAGCATTTTACAAGAAGCAGCCAAAGCGCTACCAGCGGATCAAGCGAGCGCGCAAACAACTGATGCTTTTTTATCGGCTGAAACGCTGGACAAACCGAGGAAAAAAACGATCATAAACAGAAGATCACTAAAAAAAGCGGGGCTCCGAGAAAAGGGCAAAAGGATCAAATGAAGGCTCTTTTCTCCACAAGCCGTGCTTTTTTCTGCGCTTTTAGCCAATTGGATAAAAAACGTAGATTTATTTTAGAATAATGTCCAAAGAAAGCGTTAACAACAAGAATTATAATAGAGAAAGAAAAAGTGGCGAAAAAGGTCGAAAAAGCAGGTGTCTTTTGCTTGATTCCTTTCTTCGAGGAAAGAAGGTGGGAAACACCAGAGAAAAATCAGCGGAAAAATCAATCGGCAACACCCCATAGCAACACAACATTTATTATATGAAGGTTCATATAAGTTAGGAGAAATGTGATGAAAAAAAAGGGAACGTTCGTCTCACTGTTTATGGCTCTCATTCTTTTTATCTTTTCAGAAAGAACAGTGTTTGCGGCAGAAGCGATCAATGAGATCGTCGCACCAACAGGAGTCAAAGCATTTCTAGTACTGATTCCATTAGTGTTAGTGCTGGTTTTGCTCTTTAAAAAAGTAGATATGATCATTGCTGGCTTGATTGCTGGGATCTTGGCGATGATTATTGGCGGGATCAGTTTAGCTGAAGCCAATTCGCAACTGTTGGAAGCTATTCCGACGATGTTGAGTATTACGGTGCCAATCATCAATTCCGCTGTGGCGATGGCGGTCTTCAAAGCGGGTAGTTATACGGCGGCCTTAACCTTAGCCAAAAGAGGGACCAAAGGAAAAGTGGAATATGTGGCTGGTTTTATTGTCATCTTATTGGCAGCAGCGACTTATATGTCTGGGATCGGCGGCGGGAGTGCAATGGTGATCGCACCGTTAGCATTTGCGGCAGTTGGGGTGGTACCCGAATTGATCGCAGCGATGTCGTTAGCGGCAGCGGTCTCCTTTACGACGTCTCCTGCCTCTTTGGAATCTAGTATCGTGTCTGAACTAGGCGGTTTTAGTGTCGCTTCTTATGTCGATCAAATGCGCCCATTTTGGTTGCTATTCGTTGGTCTGGCGATTTTATTGGCATTCTTCGGAACCAAGCGTCGTCATTTGGGCTTCAAAGAATCTGCCAACCAAGAGTATGAAAACAAAAGCAATGGTGAATTGTTCAAAACGACACTGCCTGCGATCTTCTTGCTTTTTGCGGTCATCTTTGGTCCGTTGATCAATGACCTGATCGGCTTTGTCCTCTTTACACCGCTAGTTTATATGGTGGTCACGTTGGCGTTGATTTTTGTTTGTACCGACTTTTCGATGAATCAATCGGTGGAAGCGATGGTGGACGGATCGACGTATATTTTGACCCGCTTGTTCCAAGTGGGGATCTTTTTAGCCTTCATCAACGTAATCGCTGAAACTGGGACGTTTGCTGTAATTGCAGGTGCGGCACAAAATGCCCCCGCAGCGATCGTCGTTCCCGTGGCGATCTTGACGGGTGTCTTGATTGGGATTCCCGCAGGTGCCTATGTCGGCTCCGTTTTAACACTCGTGCTACCAGTTGCCGTTTCATTAGGCTTCCCAGTCTTAGCTCTTGGCTTTGTCACGATGGGGGTTGGCCTCGGCAGTCAAATGAGTTTCGTCAACATTACGATGCAAGCTTTATCTTCTGGTTTCCAAATTCCGATTCTGGATGTAGTCAAAGGAAACGTGAAGTGGTTGAGTTTAGCAGCCGTATTATTATTAGTCATCGGCTTAGTGTTTGGCTGATGGATAGGAGGAAAACATGGATTTATTGATCAAGCAAGCACGTCTTGAAGACGATGCAGAACTAGTAGACATTGCAATTTCAGAAGGAAAAATCACCGCAGTTGCACCCAACATTGAAGAATCAGCAGCAACAACGATTGAGGCGAAAGGCAAAGTGGTGATCCCTGGATTGATCGAAAGCCATATCCACTTAGACAAAGCCTTGATCGCCGATCGTGAGCCCAATAATTCAGGTACATTGCAAGAAGCGATCCAAGTTACGGCAAAGCTGAAACCGACCTTTACCGAAGAAGACATTTATGATCGAGCGAAACGCGCATTAGAAATGCTGATCGTACATGGCACGACTGCTGTGCGCACCCATGCCGAATTTGATCCAGCACAAGGCTTCACAGGGTTTGACACCATCATGCGCTTAAAAGAAGAATACCGCGACTTGATCGATATTCAGGTCGTTGCCTTTCCGCAAGAAGGGATTTTTAAAGCTCCAGGGACGGACAAAATGATGATCGAAGCGATGGAAAAAGGCGCCGATGTCGTTGGCGGTATTCCTTACAATGATGCGCCAGCCAATGAACACATCGACTTGATCTTTGAGATCGCCAAACGATTTGACAAAGACATTGACTTGCATCAAGATTTTGCTGACGAAGCAGACGATACATCGATCGTCTATCTGTGTGAAAAAACCATCGCAGAAGGCTACCAAGGTCGGGTATCAGTAGGACACTTGACTGCGCTGCACGCCATGGAACCAAATCAGCTAGCAGAAGTCATCGATTTGATGGTCAAAGCCCAAATCAATGTAATGCCGTTGCCAGCGACCGACTTGCACTTAGGTGCTAGAAACGATGCCTACAACGTTCGCCGTGCCGTGACGCCGATTCGCAAACTACGTGATGCTGGTGTGAATATCTGCTTAGGCAGCAACAATATCCGAAACGCCTTTACGCCCTATGGTAATGGGGATTTGATCCAAATCGCTATGTTGGCTGTGCCAGTGGCACACTTAGGTGGCGCCGATGACTTGCCGACGGTCTTGCCAATGATTACGACCAATACCGCCAAAGCATTAAATATCAAAGACTATGGGATCGCTGTTGGCAACCGCGCAGATTTGATTCTTTTAGATACTCAGAGAAAAGCCGATGTGCTGATCGATATTCCTGAACGTTTGATGGTCATCAAAAATGGCCGCATCACGGTGGAAGTCAAAAAAGAAGTGACGATCCACCGCTAAGCGATTTTTCGCCCCCTATGGTGGTTGTCACAAAAAAAGTGAATCAAGGAAAGAACACGTCCGTCAAAGGCAGCCTGACTGCTTTTTGACGGATGTTTTTTTGTATAGGAGCAACGAGGTCAAAGGGTATGCGCTTTGATTTTCTGAAACCGACAGTGGGACGTTTTCGCTTCAATGAACCTTCCTGATCTAGAAATAGGGAATGCCGCCCATGCAAGGATTTCCTTGACTGATGAATATCCTGATTTTTGATCTGTGGAGCTGTCCCTTATACTTAAAGAGACAATCAAGGAGTGTGGGTCTTTCTCCGCAGGAAAAGAGGAGTAGGCACCTGTTTTTCACTTCTAAAATCAGATTTTTCAAAAGCATTTAGGCTGGGTCCTCTGGCAGCTATCCATAAGAAACGCATTGCTCAGCTTAAGCGAAGAAAAGGGGCAAAAACTGTATTGGCTTTGAGTATTTCGTTGGCTGTGTTTCCTAGTTGTTGTGAGCAGTCACTAGCCAATCGTCACAATCATAGTACCTAGACAAAGAAAGGAGGAGATCAACAAAATGAAAAAGAAGCCGCTAAAATTGCTGCTCCTAGTGATTGGGCTAGTGAGTATTCCGTTGAGTTTTCCCTTCATACGAGATACTTTTATTGCGCCATTGTATGCGCTGCAGGAACAAGAACGAGAAGAGAATGAGCTTTCTTCAGCGGAAGAAATGGCTGATTTAAAAGACGTTGATTTTCAATTTTTAACAAGCAACAAGCAAGGCTATTTAGGGGAGAAAATCCCCATCGAAATCGTGGCACATCAGCCAGTAACCGAAGTGGCGCTGGTTCTGCCGCCAGAGGCAGTGATCGAGCCCTCCTTGTTTCCCGAAGGAATGACGATTGAACAGATGGAAGCCGACCAGTGGCAGCTGCTTAGCGAAACACCTCAGAGCAATTGGCTTTTGCCGATAATCTTTGAAGAAGAAGGAACCTAAGAAGTACTAGTAGGAGAAGAACGGTTGGCAGTAGAAATCCAAGGTTCACCAGCAGAAGGTGAGGAAGGTCAGGAAGAAGCGCAAGAAAACGATCGAGAGGAAGCAGAACCCGAGAACGAAGAGCAGAAAGATACAACCGATCCTGACCAAACAGAGCCAAAAGAGGGAGCACTTCCCAATGATGACGATGATTCGGAGAATCCTAAGCGATATGTCGCTAATTGGCAAGAGTTTATCTTAGCAATCCAAACCCGAACGGTTAAGTATATAACTTTGACCGAGAACTTTGACTCTCCTGATCGCCCTGCAGAAGGATTGAGTAACGTTACAATGACTGACTGGCTGGGGAATCAAAACCCCTCTGGATTTCCTACCTACCTCTATCTCAATTCACCAAGGATTTCTCGAACATTAATCATCGAAGGACAAGGACACACAATCGATTTTCGGTCAGTGTCGGTTTGTTTTAATAATATTACAGCACATCCAGAGACGCCTTGGGACATTACCCTCCAGAATATTGAGATGTATAGTGGAAATTACTATGGACCTATACAATATAACGACTTACAAGCTGATAATCAAAGAGCAGCGACGATACGGTACCATAATGTCAATCATGTCGGCAATCAAGTATTCCATGGGTATCAATCGACAGCTGTTTTATCGGGGAATGTTTCTTCTGTACAAAGGAATCCTTATGATGCAGGATTAGGACGTGGTAATTGGAATATTAATGCGACCAACCAAGCGAATTTTGAAGTCGGTTATTTGGAAGTTTTAGAGGGGGCTAAAGTTCACCTTTCGACAATCAATGCAGGAAATGTTTGGTTTCGCTATAGTCCCAATCCAACGTTTACGATTGGAGACGATGCGGAGGTTACGATCATTGCAAATGGTACAGGACAAGGTGAAGCATGGGGGGCAAATATATTCTTTAGATATAGTCCTGTCTTAACCGTAGGTAAAGGTGCGACCCTTGATTTGACGCCTAAAAGCAATTTTCCTGCTATTTCAACTAATGGTTGGGTTCCGGCTCAGACTACTCATATCAATCTACTAGAGGAAAGCACATTAAAAATCTCCAATTCTGGACGTAATACGGGTCTTAATAATGATACGACCAATATCATTTCTATGCCACCTGGTCATGGTAGCAGTATTAATCTCAGAAAAGGGAGTACGCTTGCTATCGAAGCAGTCAATCAAAATAACTCTGCTAGTCATCCTATTTTTTTTCACGCATCTGGACAAATTAATATTGATGAAGATGCTACCCTAGATATTAAGTCAGACAGTCTCTCAGCAAGTCAAAGCTTAATTATGTTTTCGACCAATAATAATACGAATAACTCAACGATCAATATAGATGATGCTGCAAGGGTAAATTTACAAAAGACTAGATCAATCACCTCAAGTACGGCACACGTGATTCGAAATGCAATACTAAATGTAAGTAATCAGTCGATTAAGCAATGGATCCCTGGAAATACAAACGAGAATCCTAATTTTGATTGGGAGAATATCTTGAGGTTGAACGCGAATATTAACGGAGCAGGAATACCGACTAATACGGTTAGCGCATTAGACCCCAATATAGCAGAACATGCTAGAGCGAACTTTACGCCAAGAGCGCAACGTCTCTTGTTTGAGAATATTCCTCCTGTCGAGATCGTGCTTGATCCTCTGACCAATGATCGCTCTCAACGCAATTCCTATACGATCACGGGAGAAACCAGTCCCGGCGCTTACGTTCGTTTCAGTAGGGATCTGAGTTTACCAGAACCAACCTTAGATACTGTTGTAAATGCTGAGGGCGAAACAGAATGGTTCCATGTCATTGCCGAAGAAGATGGCTCCTTTGAATTTGATCTTTCCCAATTTGATGACTTTGATTATTTCCGCGGGCAAGAAGTTGTAACGGCAACGGCATTTTTAAACGGACGACGCAATGAGACCTCCGTCATCGTAGACGGTGTCGATCCTCGGGATCCTCTGAATCCTGATGTAGATGTTGATCCAGATAATCGCCCGACGCTTCCTGAAAATCAAGGATTGATCAGTATCGACTTTATCTCGCAATTTGATTTCGGACACGTGCCGATTCGTTCGAGTCAAGCCTATTATCCAGCACTGCCGCAAAAGCTGCGGAATGCGGAGGATGATCCTGCTGGTGAAGAACGTCCGAATTATGTTCAAATCTCGGATCGGCGTGAGGAGTCCACCGGCTGGACACTGAGCGCACGGCTAGATGAAGCAGGGTTTGTCAGTGAGGAAGGCCATCAGCTGCGGGGAGTACAACTCTTACTCAACAATATCCGCATGGCAACGACAAGTTCGAATACATCCAGCACCCCAACCTACTGGGAAAGCCGTGAATTAAATACAGGCAGACAAATCTTGGCAAAAGCAGAAGAGGGACAAGGTAGCGGGACATGGATCCAACGCTTTGGTGATGGAGAAACAATGGATCAAAGTGTGATGCTGGAAGTTCCTGTCAACGCTACGCCGCAAGCAACAAGCTATACGGGCATCATTCATTGGGAATTAAGCTTTGTTCCAGAGATGGACTGAGAGTCGCCCAAATGTTTCTCAGTAATCGGAAAAAGGAAGAAAATAGAGACAGCAGCTGCAGAGAAAATCTGCAGCTGTTTTTTTATCTGCAAGCAGCCATCGATGATGAAATCACTGATAGCGCCCATTGTGCTTTGGCGGATCTTCTTTGCTTAGAGAAATGAGGGGATTCATTCCGTTTACTAGAGCAGATGCTGATTTTTATTCCTTCACGTTGAAGGGCTAGAAACCGTTCGGAAACATTCTGTCACTAAAAATGTAGTCCTTCGCCAAATGTTTCCTTAAAAATAAGAAGATCATTTTCTAGTCATTTGTTCTTTTTTCAACTATGATAGAAAGAAAACCGCTATCACGGAGAGTTCGTTTAAGAAAATCCTGTCAAAGCTGCTTGACAATGCTGTAATATCAATGGATTTGAGCAGAAATCACAGCAGGTCTGCGTTAAGGTAGGAGAAGGAGGCCAAGATGACGATTGGGGAAGCACTAAAGAACCATCGAGTCACACAGCAAATGAGCCAAGAAGAAGTAGCAACAAAAATTTTAGTGACCCGCACATCGATCTCAAATTGGGAAACCGGCAAGACGGTCCCAGACAGTTTGAATTTATTAAAACTGAGTACCCTTTATGGGTGCAGTGTCGATGAGCTATTAAAAAAGGAGCGAGCAGGAATGAAAAAGAACTTTCGTACGATGACCTATGGTGCTGGATTGAAAGATGGAACGATGCGTTTGAAAATCGAGACCGATGCCAGCAAGTTTTTCCCAAAAGGGGTTGAAGTCAAAGCATCCGTCGATTTAGAAACAGGAGAAGTGACCTTTTTTGTCGAGCAAGAGGAGATGAAAAAACTGAAAGCAGCCACTGACGAAAAATAAATTTTTTATGCAGTATTTTGCTGAATTTTGCTTGAACAAGAGAAAAAAAGTGATGGATAAAAAAACACGAGCCTAGCTGCGTCGTGTTTTTTTATGTGGGATGAAAAAGGGTTGAGGCAATCGATGAAAGCTGATTCTACTTTTTCTTTTCTGCTATTTTCAAGGTTTGTAACGTTTAAGAAAAAGAGAAAAGATGCTAATGGCTATATACAATATATAGTGAATAGAACGGTTTTTATCTAAATGAAGCACAATATATAGTATTTACTTTTTTAAGAGATTGTGTAAAATAGCAGGTGTAGTGAAGAAGGAGCTGTTGTTTTTGAGAGTAACTGTATGTTGCGGGACCCGTTTAGAAAATGAGAAAAAGTTGGTAAAGACCGCTCGTGCCATCGGCAATGCCTTGGCAAAAAATCACACCGAGTTGGTTTATTGCGGCCCTTTGGCTGGCTTGATGAGGGAGATCGTGAAAGGGGTCTTTGAGAAAGAAGGCGCAGTGACAGGGATCTATCCATCAGGTTCCTTTGCAGAAGAATTGCCACCAATCGTCGCTGGATCAAGCACCTATACCGAGTTCTATGCGGATACGAGGGAGGAACAAACGCAACAATTGCTGGAAATGAGCGATGCCTACCTTGTATTACCTGGTGGATTTGGTACACTAGAGGAGTTGTCATCAGTATGCTCTTTTACGACTCTTGGGCCATTGTCAGGCAAGCCGATCGGTGTGTTGATGACCGAAGGCTTAAATGATGGACTGAAGCCGCTGCTAAAAATGGTTGAAGCTTCCAGCTTTGCTTGGGCTGAACTGTCTGAAACGCTCTTTTTCCTATCTGACGTTGAGTCGTTGATCCAACGATTGGCTGCGAAGGGGTCAAGAAAGGAGTGCTTGGCAGGATGAAGCATGTCTATTTAACGGGACCTATTTTTCAAACGAACAAGTCGCCCGACTCAAACAGGTAGAACGCAGTTTAGCTGAAAACCCGCAGCCTTTGGCGGTCTATTCGCCGCGTTTGTATCAAGAAGGTTCATCTGAACCCAATACACCAGAATAGGCGAGAGAATTTTTGAAAAAGACATGCTGGAATTGACACGAGCCGACGTCGTCGTTGCCGTTTTGGATGACCATGAAGGGATCTCCGATCCGGGAACAGCCTGTGAAATCGGCGCAGCACACGTACGAAATAAACCAGTGATCGCTTTTCAGGAAAAAGCCGCGGCGGTCAATCTGATGTTGACGGAGTCGGAGCAAGCGTATTTGACTGATTTGGCGGCACGAAGAGCGTATGATTTTGAAGCGATGGCGCACCGAGCATTTGTCGGTGACTATATTTAATAAAGGATGATGAATGTGTTATTAATCGCAGGAACGATCGGGGCAGGAAAAAGCAGTTTGACTGATTTTTTATCGAAGGAAATGGCGTCGAAGCCTTTCTATGAAAACGTGGAGGACAACGATGTTCTGCCATTGTTTTATTCCAATCCAGAACGATACGCCTTTTTATTGCAGATTTTTTTCTTAAACAAAAGCTTTTTAGGGATGCGGGAAGCTTTGTCCAATGATGACAATGTCATTGACCGCTCCATCTATGAGGATAGCTTGATGTTTCATCTAAATGCGGATCTAGGTCGCATCGCACCGATGGAAGTCGAACAATACGATAACCTGTTGAACACGATGTTGCGGGAATTGGAAGAATCAGCGCCGTTGAAGCATCCAGATCTAATGGTTCATATCAAGGTTTCCTTGGATACAATGATTGAACGGATCAACAAACGTGGTCGTTCCTATGAACAAATTGCCAACGATCCGACATTGTACGACTATTACAAAGAGTTGAATCAGCGATATGATGAATGGTATGAAAACTTTGACGTTTGTCCGAAAATGCAAATTGATGGGGATCAATTGGACTTTGTTGCCAATGAAGACAACCTCATGGTGATCCTCGAGATGATCCAAGAAAAATTGGCGGAAGTCCGTCAGACCCATGGCAAAGGACACTATTGTACGGACAAAGCCATCGCAAAAGGTGATTTTTCTAAGAAAAATGCAGCATCTGTGACAAGCTGATCCAGCAGTTGAGGACGGCTTAGGGAAAAAACAAGTGTCTTATCGACAATGGGAGGGAGCAAGGCGATGAATGTTGAACGATTTATTGAAGCGAGGAAACAGGCGGGCTTCTCGCAGCAAGAACTTTCGGAAGGAATCTGTACGCAAGCCACTTTGAGTAAATTTGAAAACAACGGTCAAGCACCGTCCCTCAAAATTTTGATCAAATTGTGTAATCGGATCGGCTTGCCATTGGTCGACTTGTTTTCTTCCATGAATGTCGCAACGACCAAAATCAAAGAAGAATTAGCAAAAGCCGAATTCTACTTGATCACAAGCGAGTATGAACAGTTGGCTGCATTGCTAAGTCAAATCGAAGTGAAGCTGATCGATGAACCAGCATTAAAAGCGCAATATGATTATTTAAAAGGCTTTGAAATGATTTTTAATGAAGCTGCGATTACCGATGTCCTGTTTCAATTCGATCAGTTATTGATGAATGAAACGGCGGAGGAATTGTTTGATCTCTTAGCGTATACTGGGATCGGTTTGGTGTATGCCAGAGAAGAGGAATGGGCAAAGGCTGAGTTTTATGTGACGAAGGTCTTTGAGAAAATTTATACCTATCCGATCAAAACGATCGAAGACACGTGGCGGGTGTTGAACATCGTCTTTCATTGCGGCGTCTTTTATGCGAAAGTCGATGATTTGGAAACTAGTGATACCTTGTTGAATTATGTGTTGGCGATTTGTTCCGACAATCATTTGACCTACTACTTGGCTCGCGCGGCAGCCCAACTGACCGAAAATGCCATTCGTGAACAACAGCCGAAAGAAACAATTTTGGAAATGTTACACGATGCACGAGCGTATGCCAAAATCAATAAAAACGTAAAATTACTGGCGCATTTAAAATCGATCGAGGAAACGATCGATTAAAAATATATTTTCGAAAAAAAAGTTTTGTTGCGCAAATGCTTGATAACTAGCAGTCCTTTCGACGAAGGGACTGCTTTTTTTGATTTTCATTATATAAAAAAATATATAATCGTGTTGACAAAAAAATATATCGGGAGTATTCTTTAATTGTGAAAAAACTAACATAATTTGAGGTATATCGTTTTTAGGAGAAGGGATTTTATGAAGGCAGCAGTGAGAGAAGCCGCTCGCACGATTCAGCGGATGGGCACGTCCATTGAGTTAAAAGTCGCTCATACAAAACCAGAAAGTGTACTGGACGAGCTGGAGAACCAGCTGAAAGGATACGACCATCGCTTTAGTGCCAATGATCCGCGATCGGAATTGAATCAGCTGAATCAGTTGGCAGGACAAAAGGGGCTTGTGCTTGATCCAGAATTGTACCAGCTGATCGAAATCGGCAAACATCATAGCTGTGCTCCCCACAGTCAGCTGAATATTGCCATCGGTCCACTGGTCCAAGCATGGCGCATCGGGTTTGAAGATGCTCGCACCGTATCCAAGACGCAGGTCAAAGAATTGCTTGCGCTAACAGACCCGCAACAGATCCAACTGGCAGCAGGCAAGGTTTTTTTGAAAAAAGCTGGAATGAGGATCGACCTCGGAGCATTAGCAAAAGGCTACATCGCTGATAAATTACGCACCCTTTGCCAAGCCCGTGGCGTAGCGTATGGATTGATCAACTTAGGCGGAAATATTGTCTGTTTCGGTCCTGCACCAAATCATGCGGACGGGCATTGGCGGATCGGGATCCGAGATCCCCAAGGCGGTCGGGCAGACACCTTGGGCATTCTACCAATCAAGGACCAAACCGTCGTCACTTCGGGGATCTATGAGCGGGTCTTGACCACCGCTGAAGGAACGTATCATCATTTGATTGATCCTCAGAGTGGCTTTCCCATCGAATGTGGGTATATGAGCATCACGATCATTGCAGCGACATCGTTACTGGGGGAAATCTGGACTTCGCGCTTGTTTGGCAAGCCAATTCCAGTTGTTTTGCAAGAGATTCAGCAGCAGCCAGAAATCGAAGGAATCATCGTAACCAAAGAAAATGAAGTCATTGCCTCTAAAGGCATTCAGGCAAGACTTTTAAGATAGCCCAACCAGAAAGGAAGAGACAGGATGAAATTTATCGGATTCGTAGGAACCAATGCCACTCGTTCCACCAATCGCACGTTGTTGCAGTTTATGAAAAAAATGTTTGCCAATGAGGCAGAGATCGAACTAGTCGAGATCAAAGATCTTCCAATGTTCAACAAACCAGAATCAAAGGAGTTGCCCGTAAAAGTAACCCAGCTTGCCGAAAAAATCACGGCAGCAGACGGTGTGATCATCAGCACACCAGAATATGATCATGCCGTACCCGCAGCGTTGATCAATGCCCTGAACTGGTTGTCCTATGGAATTTTCCCGTTTGTTGACAAGCCAGTGATGATCACTGGTGCTTCTTATGGGACGTTAGGTTCTTCTCGTGCCCAAGCCCATCTAAGACAGATTCTGGACTCTCCAGAGTTAAAAGCACGGATCATGCCTAGCTCTGAATTTCTCTTAGGTCATTCGCTGCAAGCGTTTGACGAGCAAGGCAACTTGATCGATGAAGAGCAGACCCAAAAACTGCAAGGACTGTTCAACGATTTTCTTTTATTTGTAAAAATTACCAGCCAGTTGCAGCACGCCCATGCCGCCAATCAAAAAGAAGCTGCTGAATTTTCATGGGAAACCATCTAATCGCAAAAGATAGGAGCGTAAAGACAATGAAATTGATCGGAATCGTCGGATCAGCCGCTGAAGTCTCCACCAATCGTCAGCTGCTGAACGTTATCAAAAAGCAATACAAAAAGGAATTCACGTTAGAACTTGTAGAGATCAAAGACTTTCCTCTCTTTAATCAAGAGGAAGATCAAACCCAAAGCCCAGCCATCCAGCGTTTGAATCGGCAATTATTGATGGCAGACGGTGTGATCATTGCTACACCAGAGCACAACCATACCGTGACGGCAGGACTGAAAAGCTTGCTAGAATGGCTTTCATTCAAGATCCATCCTCTGGAAAACAAACCAGTAATGATCGTGGGTGCCTCTTACTATGATCAAGGAACTTCAAGGGCCCAGCTGCATCTGCGCCAGATTTTGGACGCACCGGGAGTCAATGCTTTAGTGATGCCAGGAAATGAGTTTTTGTTGGGCAAAGCCAAAGAAGCTTTCGATGAAGCGGGTGATTTGATCGATGCCCGAACGGTTGCTTTTTTAGATGCGACGATCAACAGCTTCTTGCAATTTATCAAAGTCGTTTCTGCTTTAGCGGGTCCCAAACAATTGCCGCCCGAAGACCTCTACGCCACAGGGAAAATCGCAACCACCGTGGAAGGGGTGGATATGTATGATGATCAATGGCTGGAAAAAGCCGCTGAAGCAGTCGGTGCCGTTTCTGGCAATACCTACGTCAAACTAAATCGCGGCTTGCTGACAGTCGATCAGATCAATTACTTCTTAGATTCGATGCCGATGGAATTGACATTTGCCGATAGCAACAACCAATTCTTGTATTACAATCTTCGGGAAGAAGCCCAAAATATGCTGGCAGCACGTGTGCCAGGACAAGTCGGCAATCCATTAGCAAAATGCCATCCTGAAAAATCCTTCAAAAATGTTGAGTGGGTGATCCAACAGCTGCGCAGTGGAGCGACCGACGCGGTTCGGGTCCATGTGCCGAAACAGGTGCCAGAAAAATACATCGTCCACAATTATCAAGCGATGCACGATGAAAACGGTGAATATGCGGGGATCAACGAATACATCCTTGATTTCAAGCCAATCATCGAATGGTATTTGCAACAAACCGGTCAAAAACTTGTCGGCAATGAAGACGCCATTTCCAGTGCTTCTGTGCACCAAGAACCGACCGATGCGGTCACTAGTGCCAGTACTCATGACGCACCTGCAGCAGATGCGGTCACCAGCGCTTCAGTGAAATAAGGGTTGTCTAAAGGGAGAAAAGGAATCGCTAGAAGCATTCGCTTGCAATCAGTTGCCAAGCGAATGCTTCTCTTTTTGCTGCTTTTTCATGAATGAACGGTTTTCTATGAGCGATTGAGTTGATCAAGGACATCGTTGCGAAGATTTCACAAAGTTTCTGAAAAAAATTTGCATATTCATCTTTTGCTTCGTATACTAGTTTAGGACGTTGCTTATAAAACGGCTGTATCATCGTACATATTTTTTGATAGGAGGAATTGCATGAAAGACAAACGAAAAGTCTTGCGTCCGTTAGGATCAGGGTTTGCGATGGCGGTTCCTTTGTTTATAGGGATCCTCGTTCAGGACCCTTTGATAAGTTCTGTGGGGGCGATGGGGGCTTTTTCCTACTTGGCTTTTCAACATCGGACCCTTTTTTATAATCTGCGCGCCATTTTGACCCACGGCGCTGCGCTGCTGCTGGCATTTATTTTAGGCGCTGGGACAGCACTGATTCCTTGGAGCGCACCTTTTATCATCGGTGCGTTATCGTTTTCTGCGTTTTTGTTGTCAAAAGTGATGCGAATCCCCAAGCCCGATTATTTCTTCGTGTTGATGCTTTATGCCACCGGCTTTAATTTTCACGCAGCGCACCTTGGAGAGATCTTGCACCACAGTTCCTATTTGCTTTATGGCATCGCAGGCTCACTGCTTGCTGGACTGGTGATTTCGTTGGCTGAACAGCTGCCGTTGAAAGAAGAAAAAACGGCCTTTCAACAACTGAGCTTGCACGAGAAATATTCGCTAGCATTATCTCAGCAACCAGAAATGGTCATCAAGGCGCTGCACTTTTCTTTGATATTGTTCATTGCGACCTACATTGCCTATCTGTTGCGGGACAGCAACGGCTATTGGATCTTGATTTCTGCTGCTGCCGTCTTGGCAGGAGAACATATGGAAAAAATCAAAAATCGCACGATCGGCAGGGTACTGGGAGGAATCGTGGGGCTGCTGCTGGGTTTCTTATTGATGTCCTTGCATATGCCCCTTGAAGCGATCGCAGTGGTCTTGATCATTCTAAACATATTGACGGAGTTTTTTATGCCAGTCAATTATACCGTTGCTAATTTTTTTACCAATCCGCAAGTGCTGCTGTTAATGACCATCGGTACTAGTTTTACGCCGCTGAAATTGATCCCATTGCGTTTTTCAGGGGCATTGATCGGCAGCGTGCTGGCAATGCTGTTGATCTTTCTAATGGATTGGGCAGTAAAGCAAATGGAGCAAGCACTGGGAAACAAACCAGAAGACACGACGGATCAAACACAATAGAATGCACCATCATCGATAAGCAAGAGCTGTAGCTCTTGCTTTTTTTGCCTTTGATTCTCTATCTAAACGTTATCTCCATCGGATAGGAAAAATAAGGGAAATATGAAATAATCGAGCAAAGGTTCCTATTTTGAAATAGAAGCGTTTACATTTTTGCAAACTAAAGTGGCAGAAACATCTACTTTTTTTGTTGTAAGCGAAATCATATACTCAAATCAGAGAAGGAGAGAAAGTTGTGAAAAAACGAATCGTAGATGTTTTGCATCGCCTGTTAGTGACTGATTATCCACTATCCATCGAGCAACTGGCAGAAGAGACCGCAGCCAGTGGGCGGACGATCCGCAATGATTTGAATGAGATCAACACGTTTCTTGCTGACTTACACATCGGACCGATCCAAACCCTTCGAGGAAAGGGCATCCTTTTGAAACTGACCTCGAAACAGCAAGCCATCGTTTGGCAGGCATTACACGCACAACAGTCGGAATATATGACCCGTGAAGAGCGTCGTTTTGATCTGCTGCTGCATCTGACATTTTCAAAAGAGATCCTGGTGTTGAATAAAAAAGAAGAAGCGTACCAGATATCAAAAAGCAGCATGGATGAAGACATGCGCCGTTTGCGGGCGGACATCAATAAATATGGCATTGAGATCATCAGCCTAGGAAAAAAAGGACTGCGGTTGAATGGATCGGAACGAGCGATTCGGACGATGATTTTTGACATCATCAATCAGCGGATCGGTAGGTTGCCACTTGATAAACAGACCCCAGATTTAGTCTTTACGAAATTGCTTTATCGCTATTTGCCGCAAAAAGAAATCAAACAGATCCAACTAGTGATGCAAGCTGTGTTGCCGCCAAATCAAAATGAGTTGTATAGCAGCCAAATCTTATTGTTTACCGCCATTTGGCTGATGCGTATCAGAATGAAGGAATTTATCACTCGCATGAACTGGTCTACTTCCAGCAATCCGCTCCAAGGGTCAGCCTATATCCAGGCGATCGCTGAAACCTTTTCGATCCAGCCACCAGAAATCGAAGTCAACTATCTTTCTTTCATCATCGAGTCACTGAACTTTAAAGATTTGTCCAATTCCATCGAATGGGCGCATGCGCAACTTTTGTCGCTGCAGCTGATCCAATTTGTCGAATGCCAAACCAAGATCCCTTTTAGTAAAAAGGAAGAAGAGCTGTTAGAGGGATTGTATAAACATATGGCCGCGCTGATCGTTCGAGCCAAGAGCGGCATTCAAGTACCCAATCCGATCAAAGAGACCGTTCGCAAAAATTATGGACAAATCTACCAAGCCGTCAAGGGCTTCGCTCCTACGATCGAAGAGATCGTCGGTCAACCACTATCAGAAGATGAACTGACATTTCTCGTGATCCATTTTTCTACAGCCCTAAGTTCATTGAACCACGAGCTCATTACGAGCTATAAGGCGGTCGTCGTCTGTAACCATGGAATGGCAACCGGCAATCTGCTGGCAGCCAGCCTCAAGGAGAAGTTTCCAGAAGTAGAAGTTGCGGCAGTCTTGAATTCACAAGAAGTCAATTTGATTACGAAATTCGATGTGGATCTGGTTTTTTCAACCTATGAGATCGATTATCGAGAAAAGCCGGTATTACTGATCCCACCGATCATCAATGAAGAAAATCACCAAGTGATCCGACGTTTCTTAAACAACAATGAACAATTCAAGCGGATCGCCTTTGACCAAAAAAATGCCACGCTGTTCTTCAATCAGTTGCTTACAGTGATTGAAGAAAGCGGCGGGACAGTCGATGCTGCCGCCTATCGCAAATTGACACACTTGTTTGAACAAAATCAATTAGCCATTAATGCAAGGGAGATTCAGCCAATGTTAAAAGATGTTTTATCCGCTAATCATATTCAATTAAACGTTCCTGTTCAAAATTGGGAAGAAGCCATTGAACGCTCTGCGCAGCCGCTAGTAAAAGAACAGATCATCGAAAAACGCTATATCGAGGCAATGGTTGCGGCGGTGGAGGAATACGGTCCTTATATCGTCATTGGCAAACATTTGGCGCTGGCGCATGCACGACCAGAAGATGGCGCCCAGCAGTTGGGTGTGAGTGTCCTCACCTTGGCGCCGCCAGTCGCATTTGGGAACCCAGAAATGGACCCCGTCAAAATCATTTTTTGCTTGGCTGCGGTGGACTCCTACTCTCATCTTGCCATCATGAAGGAATTGATCGAACTGATCAATGATGAAGAAAAAGTCACGCAGTTGCTGGCTTGCTCTACGATCGAAGCGTTTCAATCATTGCTATTTTCATAAAAAACAAGAAAAGGGGAAAAAATCATGAACAAATTATCGATCTTATTCGTATGCGGTGCAGGTCTTGGCAGCAGCTTTGCGGCTCAAATGTCAACAGAAGATGTCTTAACGAAATTAGGAGTGGAGGCGAAATTGGATCATGTCGATATCTCATCAGCGGTATCAATGAAACCAGACATCATCATTACAGCAGAGAATTTCCGAACGCAATTTGAAAAGTTTACCTTGGACCCGACAACCGCAATCATTTATTTACGCAACATCGTTTCAAAACCAGAAATCGAAGAAAAAATCATCCCAGTATTAACGGAAAAAGGCGCACTGTAAGGAAGAGGCATGACGAAGGGAGTTTGAAAAAATGGGCATCATCAATTTTATCATTGATAATATTTTAACGCAGGCATCGATCACGATCGCTTTGATCGCGATGTTAGGGCTGCTGCTTCAGAAAAAGTCAGCAGGTCAAGTCATTTCAGGAAGTTTGAAGACGCTATTGGGCTTCCAGGTTTTAAGCGCTGGTTCTAGCATCATCGTCGGTAGTCTGACCTATTTCGGCGAGATTTTCACAGAAGGATTCGACATGCAAGGCATAATTCCTTCCATCGAAGCCATCAACGGGCAAGCGATGAATGAGTTGGGCTTGGGTCGGGACATAGCGCTGACATTTTTAGCCATCTTTGTTTTTAATATTTTATTGGCACGCTTTACAAAATGGAAATATATCTTCTTGACGGGTCAAGCCATTTTATGGATGGCGACCATGACGACGGTCTTTGGCTATTTCGCTGGTTTACGCGGCGTTGTCTTGATTCTTGTCGGTGGGTTGATTGGGGCGATCTTTGCCGTAGCGATGCCAGCGATGGCTCAGCCCATCATCCGCAAAGTCACTGGGTCAGACGACATTGCTCTCGGACATTTCTGTACGATCGGCTACCTCTTTGAAGCAGGCGTTGCCTATCTGTTTGGAGAAAGAGGCGAGAAGAAAAAATCGATCGAAGACATCAAACTGCCACGTTCTTTTGAATTTTTACAAGATACCTATCTTTCTGTCATGGTCGTGATGGTTCCACTGTATATCGTGACGGTCTTATTTGCTGGAGAAACCTTTGCTTCTACGCTCTCTGGTGATCAAAATTACATCATGTATGCCTTCTTGCAAGCCATTCAATTCGTGGTTGGGGTCTATGTTTTGTTAGCTGGCGTTCGGTTGCTCTTAGGCGAGATCGTCCCTGCGTTTCGTGGGATCGCCATGAAATTGGTGCCTGATGCAAAACCAGCACTCGATTGCCCAGTGTTCTTCCCATATAGCCCAAATGCAGTTATTTTAGGCTTCATTACTACAACGATTGGGACAGTCATCGCCATGTTCGTTTTACCAGTCTTTGGCTTGGCGATGATCTTGCCAGGGATGCTGACGAACTTCTTTGCAGGCGGGACCGCTGGGATCTTCGGCAATGCGGTCGGTGGACGTCGAGGGGCGATCATCGGAGGGATCTTTCACGGCTTCTTCATTACGTTACTGCCAGCCCTACTTGTAACGATCTTCAATCAAATGGGCTTTGTTAACGCTACGGCAACTGATGTGGATACCGTTACGGCAGCCTTGCTATATGCTTGGATCATCAGTCCCTTATTGAAAAACTTTTAATCGCTAGGAGGAAGACGCATGTTCTCTTTTTTCAAAAAAGAAAAAAAGCCCACAGAAACACCAGCGGTTCCTTTGACCGCTGAAGAAAGCCAAGAGGCAGAAGCGCTTATTGCAAATCTAGAAAGTCAGTTGCAAGCAGAAACCGACATCGACGAACAAGCAAAATTGTATGAAGCGTTAGGCTTAGCGCAGGCAAAACTTTCCCGCACAGAAGAAGCGATCGACGCATTGGAAAAAAGCTTGCAGGCGAAAAAATCGATCGGGGACGGCTATAAAAAACTGATGTCCCTTTACAATGCTCAACGTGCCGCCGCCGCACGAAACGGCGACGATGCAAAGATCGACTATTACATGGACAAAATGGAAGAAATGCGGCAAATCGCCAAACAACTTACGATCAGCGGCAATTAAACTAGACGAGGTGGAATCAAGGATGTATACAACATTAAAAGAAGTAACGAAAACAGCAGAAGCATTGAATTTTACAGTGGGGGCTTTTAATACCCATAATTTAGAAATGCTGCCAAGTATGCTGCGGGCAGCCAAAGAGATGGGGGCACCCATCATCATTCAAACAAGTATCGATACGGCGAAATACATCGGCTATGATGTCTTGGTCAATGTCGTCAAAACGATTGCCGATCACGAGCTAGTAGATGCTGTCTTGCATTTGGATCATGCCAGAGATTTCGATGAGATCAAAGCAGCGATTGATAGCGGCTATAGCTCGGTGATGTATGATGGCTCGCATTTGCCCTTCAAAGAAAACATTTTGAAAACGCGCGCAGTCGTAGAATACGCTCATGCCCATGGGGTGTCCGTCGAAGGAGAACTAGGAACGATCGGCGGCACAGAAGAAGGCATTCATGTGGAAGAAGACGATAAAGTCTTCACACGCCCAGAAGATGCGGTAGAGTTTGTCGCTGCTACTGGCGTCGATGCGCTAGCCATCGCTATCGGAACCAATCACGGTCAATTCCGCTCCAAAACCGAAGTGAATGTTGAGTTATTGAAGGAGATCCATGCAGTCGTCGACGTGCCGCTAGTCATTCATGGAGGAACTGGCGTCAAAGAAGAAGATTATCCTGAATTGATCAATAACGGCATTCGCAAGTTTAATGTAGGTACTGAATTGTTGGTCAATTGGACGAAGATTGCGAAAGAAAATTTTGGGGCAACGGAAGTCAACAAATCTTTGCGCCACAACGTGATCCCATCCAATGAAGCCATCAAAGAAATCGTCAAGCACAAGATCGGCCTTTTCATGAATACGAAAGCGCCGACTGCGATCGGCAAATAGATGGTACGCAAAAAGATGCTTGTTTTATTAGCAGGCAGCCCTGGAACTGGAAAAAGTTATTTACTGAATCTGTTGAAGAAACGTTTTCCTGATCTTTTCGCTCTTACGCCAGATGAAATCAAAGAGTGCTATGCCGAATCCCTCGGCTTTGATTCATTGGCAGAAAAAGCCCAGATCGAAAAGCAGTATGTTTGGCCTTTTTACTATCAGGCATTGGGCTTGTACATGTCTTTAGGAAAACGCTTGGTGGTCTCGGAATACCCTTTTAGTGAAAAACAGAAGCCATTGCTAACATTTCTCGCCCAAAGCTATGGTTATGAGTGCTTGACCATTCGCTTGACTGCTTCTTTTGAAACCTTATGGGAAAGACGTCACTTACGTGATCAAGCGGATGACCGTCATTTAAGTTTCATCATGGAACGGTACCATTACGGGGATGTACTGGAAGATAGACAAGCTGCAACCAACCATATAACCAAAGAAGCGTTTCGGCAAATCATCACTAATCGCCGTTACGATGACTTTCAGTTAGGAACGCTTATCGAAGTCAATGTGGAAGATTACGAGCAAGTGGATTATCGCCCGTTGATCGAGAGAATCGATGAACAACTCAATGACTTAAATTGAAGAAAAACAGGCGCTACACCTGAAAAGGGCAGCGCCTGTTTTTTTAGTCTAAGCCCAAAAATTTCGAAGTTCCTTGGTTTTGGACTTGTAGGATTTCGGCTAATACTTTGGCATCAAATTGCCCCTCTTTATTGGCAGAATAGACATTGACCTTCAGCTGGTAGTCGGGCAAAGCATAGTTTTTAAGACTTGCTTCAAGCTGCGCGACCGCTTGTTTCGAGAGTGGTTCACCGACGAGTTTTAATTCAAGGGATTGTTTCTGCTCATTAAGTGTTTGCTCCAGCAAATAATGTTCCCCCAGTTTAGCTTCTACAAAACGCTTGGCATGGTATTCCGCGATGGTCGTTTGGATCGTCGTATAAACGAAGAAACTCCCAATGACCGTGATCGGTAAGGCAACCACGGCAAACTTCCACCATTTTTGGTGACGGAAATCGCCATACTGCAACAGCCAGATGGTAATGAACAAGGAAAAACAAATCAAAAAGGAATTGGTGAAGAAGAGTTGAGCAGACTCCCATGAAATCGAATAGTCTTTGATCGACAGCCCATAACCCGTCACACAAAGCGGCAAAATCAGGGACGTCCCGATGGAGACGCCGATAATAACATCGTTGTCGCGGCCCCTGACTTTGGCAAAAGCCAGTGCTGAACCACCGATCAATGCGACGCAAATATCCCAAATCGTCGCAGACGTTTGGGTGATGATCTCAGGTGTTGTGTCTTTGACTGGCGTGAGTAAGAAAAAGGCAAATGAGATGATAAGTACGATGATGACTTGGATGCTAAAGACCAGCAGTCCTTTTTTAACCAAACGTAAATGGGAAAGACCTAAACCAAAGCCGATCCCGTTGATCCCATTTAAAAGTGGCGAAATTAACATCGCCCCGATAATCGTTGTCGTAGAGTTGTAGTTCAAACCAATCGAAGCAATCAGCGTTGCACAAACTAAAAGTGCATAGACGAGCATCGTTTGGTCCATATCTTTTTGAATTTTTCCAATCAATTGTTCTTTGGAAACTAAATCAGGCGTTAAGTTCACCTTCATCATCCTTTCTGAGAAAAATCGTTCTGCTCTTTTCATTGTCCCTTAAATCGGCCGATTTTACAAAAATCTGCGTCTATCACGTGATGATAGCAACGAGAATTCAATGATTGGGTTGCCAATCTTTTGCAAAACCGCCGAATTCCTCTAGAATAAGAAGCATAACAGAGAAATGGAAAAGGCGGGGAATGGATGAAAGATTATTTTGCGCAATACAAACGCCTGTTATCGATCGCTGAAGCAGGTTTGTACTATGGCAAAGATGTCTACGATAAGGAACGTTACCAAGAGATCAAAGAGTTGGCATTGCATTTGATGAGTACCGTCGTGGATCAAGACGCAGCTGCGTTGACCCTTTTAACAGAAAAAAATGAGGGCTATCCTACGCCCAAAGTCGATGTACGAGCATTGATCCAAAAAGGCGAAAAAATCTTGCTGGTGGAAGACAGCCTGACGAAAGAATGGTCACTGCCAGGAGGCTATGCAGAAATTGGCTTGACGCCACGGGAAAACATCAAAAAAGAAGTGCTGGAAGAAACTGGCTTACTCGTTGAGGTCAAGGAGCTGCGAGCAATTTTTGATACGAATCTAAGACCAGACATTCCGCAAGTGTTCCAATACTATAAGCTGGTCTTTGCCTGTGATGTTTTGGCAGGGGACTTCATCAAAAACAGTGAAACCTCCAACAGCGATTACTTTTCGTTGAAGGAGCTGCCGAAGCTTTCCATCAAGCGCACCACCAAGGAACAACTGGAGCAATTGGTGAATGAGAAGTCGTTACACGTTGATTAAAAACAGCTAAGGGTAAGATGTTGGAAAAAGCGTTTTATTGGTTTTTTTAACTGGATAATATTTACTTGCAGATAAAGTTGGTTTATGATTGATTTCGTCGTTTTCATTATAAAAAATCAAGCAATGGCGACACCTTTGCTTGATTGCTGGAGGAGTAAAAATGAAGAATCAAATCAATTCCTTTTTTGGGCTGGATGCCTTACAAACAACGGTCAAACGAGAAATCTTAGCTGGTTTTACCACCTTTATCTCGATGGCCTATATTTTATTCGTCAATCCAACGGTCCTTGGGGCATCTGGGATGGACGAAGGTGCCGTCTTTACGGCAACGGCGTTAGCCAGCGCATTGGGCTGCATCTTGATGGGGGTTTTAGCAAAATACCCGATCGCTACGGCACCCGCATTAGGGATCAACGCTTTCTTTTCTTATTCAGTCTGTATTGGAATGGGGGTTCCATGGCAAACAGCATTAGCGGGTGTGTTTGTGGCATCACTGATTTTCATCGTGATCACAATCTTTAAATTACGGGAACTGATCATTGATGCGATCCCTGCTGATTTAAAATATGCCATCTCTGGGGGGATCGGTCTGTTCATCGCCTTTTTGGGATTGAGCGAAGGCGGGATCATCGTTTCCGACGATTCGACCCTTGTGGCACTAGGTTCATTGAGTGTCGGTACGACGTGGCTGACGATTTTTGGTTTAGTGATCACTGCCGTCTTGATGGTTCGCAGAGTTCCTGGTGGAATTTTTATCGGGATGGCCGCAACAACTGTTTTAGGTCTTTTGACTGGCTTGATTCAAGCACCATCCAGTATCGTTTCTGCTGCACCGAGTATTTCGTCCACATTCTTAGTGGCGCTAAACCATGTAGGAGACATCAACTCCCTGCAAATGTGGGTCGTAGTACTGACTTTCTTACTCGTCACTTTCTTTGATACGGCAGGCACCTTGGTGGGACTTGCCAATCAAGCGGGCTTTATGAAAGACAACAAAATGCCGCGGGTCGGCAAAGCACTTGCTTCTGACTCCACCGCCATGCTCGCTGGTTCTTTATTAGGGACCTCACCAGTAGGCGCATATGTGGAATCCTCCGCTGGGATCGCCGTGGGCGGTCGCTCTGGCTTGACTGCCGTGACGACTGGAGTTTTCTTCTTGTTCGGCTTGTTCTTTTCACCATTGCTATCCGTTGTTACTTCCCAAGTGACGGCACCAGCTTTGATCGTCGTAGGTGTGCTGATGGCACAATCGCTACGAGAAATCAAATGGCACGAAATGGAAATCGCAATCCCAGCCTTCTTGATTCTACTAGGCATGCCGTTGACCTATAGCATCTCCGATGGGATCGCCTTGGGTTTCATCTTTTACCCAATCACCATGTTAGCAGCCAAACGCGGCAAAGAAGTCTCACCAATCATGTACGGCTTGTTCTTTGTCTTTCTTGGGTTTATGTGGATTTTGAATGTGTGAAAGAGACGTTTATCAATTATAAAAGAAAGAACAGTTAAGCTTGTGGCTTAGCTGTTTTTTTTGTATTGAGAATAAGAGTTGATAAATACAAACTGAAAAAAGTAAAAACAGTGTTTATTAAAGCGATGGATGCTGAATAGTAGTTTTTTTCATTTTTTACAAATACGAGGAGTGGTTAAGGCAATCTATTTTTACCTAACATTCATATGATTTTATTCTGATTTTAAAAAACGAATCATTGATTCTAACTTATAATTTTCTTCAATCAAATGATAGCACATATAAAAGGAAAAGGTTTGGCGTAGCTGATTTTGTATAGGTTTTCTTACTTCATTTGTTCTTTGCTTAGATTAGATAAATAACGCCTTCTTTTCAGCAGTAATCGTTTCGAGATTTTTTAACTAGAGTCTTTAATCAATAGCAAAAAAATATTCATTTACAAGTGACGTTCACATCATTGAGAAAATGTAGTAAGTTAGAAAAGGAATGAAAAAATGATTATGGGTTAAAAATACATGGTATGATTTTCTATAAAGTTGGGAGGTGTTAGGATGAAAGATCTGCAGTTAAAGTTTATTGTTGATCCAACAACTATTCGCTGGTTTCGTATATTGAATCTTTTTGAGCGGACACAAAAAGCGACTAAGGGTCAATTAGCTAAACTAAATGAGGTTTCAGAACGGACGATTTTAACTGATATAAATAAGCTAAAGGAGTATTTTTCTGATAGTGCGCAAATTGTTTCAACGAACAATGGGTACCTTTTCGAAAAAAAGAACTCCCTTCGATTTATTGAACAAAAAGAAAAACTATTGCAAAATGAAATTTTGTTTGAATTATTGGGAAACGTTTTCTATGGAGAGCTAGAGGACGTAGCAGAATTAATTGACCGATTTCACATATCAGAAACGTCATTTCGACGCTATTTGAGACAAATTGAGCCGGTTCTTAAAGAATACGGATTAAAACTATCACTCACTCCAATTGATTTAAAAGGCGATGAAGCAAATATCCGAAAGTTTTTCAAAGATTTTTACTATGAAGGGGAAATGACCCCTCATACGTTGGTTCCTCCAAAAGAGATTCATGAATTGATCTATCAAACTTTTTTATCTAAAATCAAGGAAATTACGATTGGTACAGGTACTTCTCCAAATGAATTTTACTATAATTTATATATTGCTATCGAGCGAGTACGTCAGGGAAAGAGGATCAATGTACCAACAAATCTTTACAAGAGTGTTAGGAATAACAAGGATTTTCTTAATTTATTCTTGATTCAGCAAAGAATTCAAAAGATCTATCAAGTGGAATTATGTGCAGATGAGCTCTGTTGGCTATTTTTAGTAACGATTGCCAAACGGCCTTTTGATCAAATAGACCAAGATAAGGTATTCTGTACGCAATTGCAGCGCATTGATTCTTTTGCTCATTTAACTGAAAACTATCTCAAGAATTGCTCGCCTGAGTTGTATACATCAGAACTTTTATGGATCTATCGTGCGTTCTTCCTTTCTAGGTACGTGAATCATCTAATTTCACCAGTTCAAAATAGAATAATGTCAGAAATCATAGAGAAAACAAAACATGAATGCAAAGAATCATACATCAACAATCATCACTTTTTGCGCTCCTTTTTCGCTGAATCAGGAATAACAGAAGACTTTTTGGAAGATATTACGACGAGCTTAACTTTGCTGGGAGAAAGATTGAAAGAACAGTATTTGTACAAAAGCAAGAGAATTGTTTTTTTATTAGAAGGCGATCTGTATGTCTGTCAATTGATAAGATCGCGAGTATATCAATACTTTGGTGATCGTCATCAAATCTTTTTTATTACGATTCCAGCTTTGACGGAAGAATTCTTAAACCAAGAAGATATTGATTTAATTGTGACAAACTACAGTGAATACTTGTCAGAGTATAAGGTGAGCACCAACTGCCTATTATTGAAAACAGTTCCAGATAAACAAGATTGGGAACTCTTATTCAAAACGATCGAACCAAAAATGTTCGAACTTATAAAATAATTAAAATAATAACCCTATTTTTTACCTATTCAGAAGGAAAGAAAGCCTTTTGCATAGGTTTTTTTATACTTAATTTCCCCCTAGGGTGAAAAACATGATTTTTTTATTAAAAAACATCCTTATATACTTTTGTTTAGAACTTCCAAGCTTGTGATAGATTATTCTACCAATTCGGCAGTGTCTGCATGAATAATTATTTTTCATGTTTCAAGAAGTTTACGTTAAAAAGAAAAGGAGTGTTAGGGAAGTGATACGCAAGTTAGGTTACATAATGTTGGTCATTGCAATGACTCTAGGACAGCCGCTCACTGTATTTGCTAATACAGTAAAGGATGGCTCTCAAAACGACAGCTTAGAAAATAATTTGGAAATGACGGATGTTCCTGTTGCTGAAGGGTTTCTAAGTGAATTGGCGGATGGAAATGCAGATCGTTATGAAGAAAGCCAATTGAAAAAAGACGATCAACCGTCGACAGCAACTGAAGAAAACATAAGTACCAATGGATCTGGGGAACATACCGAAACAGACAGTGGTATAGAGGCAGATTCATCTGAAAGCTCTTCATCTGAAAGCTCCACTGAAGCTACATTAGATAGTAGTACAGAAGACAGTCATGAAGAATCAGTAGATAGTAGTGCAGAAGACAGTAGTAAGGAAGACAGTCATGAAGAGTCAGATGAAAATGTGGAAGGCGTATGGGGAACTGTTCCGTGGACGTGGGATGAAGAAACGAAAACAATTGTGTTAGAAGAAGGGGCAGCCGGCACGTCAGCCACAGCACCTTGGAAAACCTACACGAATGTTGTTCAAATTTCTGTTAATGGCAAGGTTATTTTTCCAGAAGACGTTTCATGGTTGTTTGGATCACCGCAAGCGCAAGCGGCAGAACGTCTAACAGATTTGCTGACGATTGAGCATGTAGGAAATATCGATGTGTCAAATGTGACAAACATGGATCGCATGTTTCATGGCGTTACTACACTAAAAAATATTGATGTATCAAATTGGAATGTATCGAATGTGACGGACATGAATGGAATGTTTGGACAAACCAGATCTTTAGCAAGCTTAGATGTGTCAAATTGGGATGTATCAAATGTACAAAATATGGGAGGAATGTTTAATTCAGCAGAGTCTTTAACGAGTTTGGATGTTGCAAGTTGGGACGTATCAAGCGTGACGAATATGCGTAGCATGTTTGGTCTAGCCAGATCCCTATCCGACTTAGACCTTTCAAACTGGGATGTTTCCAGTGTAACTGATATGGGCTTGATGTTTAATGCGGTTAACTCTCTCACAAGCTTGGATCTTTCACGTTGGGATGTTTCGAGTGTAACAAACATGTCGAATATGTTTGGAGTAGCGACTTCATTAGTTACTATTGACGTGTCAAACTGGGACGTGTCGAATGTCACATCGATGCTGAGTATGTTCAGTTCGGCTAGATCTTTAACGAGTCTTGATCTTTCGAGCTGGGATGTAACGAATGTTACAAATACGAATAATATGTTTGACATGACCCAATCGTTACGTGAACTGACCTTAGGTGAGAAATCGATTTTTGCTTCAAACGTAAGATTGCCAAGAATCAACGCAGGTCTACCCTACTCTGGAAGATGGATAGAGCGTATCAATGATGGGGGGGATAACGGTCCAACTCCAGTAATTTATGCTTCATCTGATGAGTTTATGAATCAGTATGATGGCAGTAACCCAGGGACATATGTTTGGGAAAGGTTAATCTCAGCACCAGTGACTATACGGTATGAAGATACTGAAGGAAATGAATTATCCGAACCAGACATATTAAATGGGGAGGTGGGAGAACTTTACACAAGTGAACCCAAAGAGATTCCCGGTTGGTCTGTTATAGAAACACCAGCTAATGCATCAGGTAGATTTACAGAAGAAGAACAGGAAGTCATTTATGTTTATGAGCGATCAGATTCATTAGTCAGAGGAACGTGGGGAACCGTTCCGTGGACATGGGATGAAGAAACTCGAACAGTTGAGTTAGAAGAAGGAACAGCCGGCGCACCACACACATCCCCTTGGCGAACAAGCTATAGAAATGTTGCTCGAATTGTTGTAAATGGTACGGTCGTTTTTCCAGCCAACTCAGCATACATGTTTTCTGGGCATACTTTAGATACACCATTAACAAGTTTGGAGACAATCGAAAATGCAGAGAAAATCGATGTCTCGAATGTAACAAACTTTGGTTACATGTTTCATAGAGCTAGCGCTTTACGTTCCGTAAATGTCTCAAATTGGGATACTTCTAATGGAACAATCATGAACTACATGTTTAATGGAAACAGCAGCTTAACTGAATTGGACGTTTCAAATTGGGATACCTCTAATGTCACAAGTATGTTCTTTATGTTTCAAAATGCGAGTCAATTAACCGAGCTGGATGTCTCCAATTGGAAAACAGGCAATGTCACGAATATAAACAACATGTTTAATGGTGTTAGAAGAGTGACCAAGTTGGATGTCTCAAATTGGGATACCTCTAAAGTAGAAGGGATGCAGGGGGTCTTTCAAAATACTGCTAGCTTAACAGAAATCGATGTCTCGAATTGGGATACCTCTAAAGTAAAACGAACAGATTATATGTTTTACAACAATTTGACCGGTGACTGGGTCAGTAAATTGACTACGATTGATGTCTCAAATTGGGATACTTCTAATATTGAAGATATGTCGTCTATGTTTGGAGGAGCTAGAAACTTAGTTCATTTGGATGTCTCAAATTGGGACACCTCAAGTGTTAGTAGTATGCGTAATTTATTTGAAGTAACACCGAAAATAGAAGAATTAGACTTATCAAATTGGAACACAAGTAATATGGACTCTTCTACTTCTACAAACGCTAATGCTGGAGGTATGTTTAGAGGAATGAACGGCCTCAAAAGATTACATTTAGGAGAGAAGACGACCTTTTTAAATCTTGCTGAAAATCGTCGGCCTACTTTACCGGAGAATGTGATGCCTGCCGACTTGTATACAGGTAATTGGATCTTTGAAAAAGACCTTGAGGGAAATCTTTCAACCGAACATTTAACCCTGACACCAACTAACTTTTTTCATGAATATGACGGAAGCAAGACTGGTACTTATGTGTGGGAAAAAAAGGAAGCACAACCAGTTACAGTTCGATATGAGGATGTCGATGGGAATCCATTGTCAACTGAGACAATTTTAAACGGTACGATAGGCCTTCCTTATGAAACTGAAGCAAAGGAAATACCAGGCTGGTCCTTGACAGAAACACCGAGTAACGCTTTTGGAACATTTACCGCAGAACCGCAAGAAGTGATCTATGTTTACGACCGCTCAGATGCGGAACCGGTGACAGTCAAGTATGAGGATACTGAAGGAAAACAACTTTCGGAGCCAACGATATTAAGAGGGAAAGTCGGGTTGCCATACGAGAGCGAACCAAAAGAAATTCCAGGGTGGTATGTGCCAGAAACACCAAGCAATGCTCATGGAATTTTTAGCGAAGACCCACAGGAAGTGCTCTATGTTTACGATCGATCGGATGCAGCACCTGTAACCGTCAAGTATGAGGATGCCGAAGGAAATCAACTTTCGGAACCAACGATCTTAAGCGGAAAAGTTGGGTTGCCATATGAAAGCGAACCAAAAGAAATTCCAGGCTGGTATGTGCCAGAAACGCCAAGCAATGCTCATGGAATTTTTAGCGAAGAGCCACAGGAAGTGCTCTATGTTTACGATCGATCGGATGCGGCACCAGTGACGGTCAAGTATGAAGATACCGAAGGAAATCAACTTTCGGAACCAACGATCTTAAGCGGGAAAGTTGGCTTACCATACGAGAGCGAACCAAAAGAAATTCCAGGCTGGTATGTACCAGAAACACCAAGCAATGCTCATGGAATTTTCGGAAAAGAAGCGCAAGAAGTGGTCTATGTCTATGACCGTTCCGATGCAGCGCCTGTAACAGTTAAGTATGAGGATACTAAAGGGAATCAGCTCTCGGAGCCAACGATATTAAGCGGAAAAGTTGGCTTACCATACGAAAGCGAACCAAAAGAAATTCCAGGGTGGTATGTGCCAGAAACACCAAGCAATGCTCATGGAATTTTCGGAAAAGAAGCGCAAGAAGTAATCTATATCTATGATCGTTCGGATGCGGCACCAGTGACGGTCAAGTATGAAGATGGCGAAGGAAATAAACTGTCGGAACCAACGATTCTAAGCGGAAAAGTTGGCCTGCCATATGAAAGCGAACCGAAAGATATTCCAGGCTGGTATGTTCCAGAAATGCCAAGCAATGTGTCTGGAACGTTTACTGAAGAAGCGCAAGAAGTAATCTATATCTATGACCGTTCGGATGCAGCCCCCGTAACAGTTAAGTATGAAGATACCGAAGGAAATCAACTTTCGGAGCCAACGATATTAAGCGGAAAAGTTGGCTTGCCATATGAAAGCGAACCGAAAGAAATTCCAGGGTGGTATGTGCCAGAAACACCAAGCAATGCTCATGGAATTTTCGGAAAAGAAGCGCAAGAAGTGGTCTATGTCTATGACCGCTCCGATGCAGCACCTATAACCGTCAAATATGAAGATGGCGAAGGAAATCAATTGTCAGAACCAACGATTTTAAGCGGAAAAGTTGGGTTGCCATACGAAAGCGAACCAAAAGAAATTCCAGGGTGGTATGTGTCAGAAATGCCAAGCAATGCTCATGGAACGTTTTCTGAAGAAGCGCAAGAAGTAATCTATATCTATGACCGTTCAGATGCGGCACCTGTAACAGTCAAATATGAAGACACCGAAGGGAATCAACTGTCGGAACCAACGATCTTAAGTGGAAAAGTCGGTCTGCCATACGAGAGCGAACCGAAAGAAATTCCAGAGTGGTATGTACCAGAAACACCAAGCAATGCCCGTGGAATTTTCGGAAAAGAAGCGCAAGAAGTGGTCTATGTCTATGACCGTTCGGATGCGGCACCTGTAACAGTCAAGTATGAGGATACCGAAGGGAATCAGCTCTCGGAGCCAACGATATTAAGTGGGAAAGTTGGCTTACCATACGAAAGCGAACCAAAAGAAATTCCAGGGTGGTATGTGCCAGAAATGCCAAGCAATGCTCGTGGAATTTTTAGCGAAGATCCACAGGAAGTGATCTATGTTTACGACCGCTCGAATGCGGCACCTGTAACAGTTAAGTATGAGGATGCCGAAGGGAATCAGCTTTCGGAACCAACGATTCTAAGCGGAAAAGTTGGTCTGCCATATGAAAGCAAACCGAAAGAAATTCTAGGCTGGTATGTTCCAGAAATGCCAAGCAATGTGTCTGGAACGTTTACTGAAGAAGCGCAAGAAGTAATCTATATCTATGACCGTTCAGATGCGGCACCTGTAACAGTCAAATATGAAGACACCGAAGGAAATCAACTATCTGAACCAACGATTCTAAGCGGAAAAGTCGGTCTGCCATACGAGAGTAAGCCAAAAGAAATTTCTGGTTGGACCGTGAAGGAAATACCAGATAACGCATCTGGAACGTTTACGAATGACGTGCAAGAAGTGATTTATGTCTATCATAAAGAAGAAAATAACGGTGGGCAAAATACACCTGAAAAAGAGAATCCAGAAAATGAGAAGGAAGATTCTAACGATCCAAAACTTCCCAATACTGGGGAAGCGATGGTTGGACAACGAATCATGATCATTGTTGGATCGCTACTACTGTTATTTGCCATTTTCATTATCTTTGACAAGAAGAAAAAAACAAGATAATTAGTTTTTAGAATAGTCAATATAAAAAGAAAGCAGCAAAGCCCGTGGAGGTTTTGCTGCTTTCTCAAATCTAAAAAAACTTCAGAAAAATCATTCACTAAATGAAGAGGATCACGGTTTACTTTTATAGTAGATGGTAATAATCAGTAAAAAGTGGAAAGGAGTTCAATTGAATTGATGTTTTCGACGAAAAAAGAATATAACGAATATTTTCTAGAAGAGATTAGATCTCTGCCAAGAGAGAAAGACATGCTGGAAGACTACTTAAAAAAACAACTGGAACGGTTAAATCAATTGATAGATGAAATTTCGAAAGAAACGTTTTGGAAGGTTTTTCCTAAAATTCTTGGGATTGATGCGAAACTGAGTCTATTAGCTGATTTATCAAAGTATGAGGATTTTTCAGAAGCCGACATTATAAGAATTATTGAAAGTGATTATCAAAATTATTTTAAAGAATTGTGTGGGTACGATCTTAGTATGCAAACGAAGTATTCAATGGTATTTAATGTCTGCTGAAAAATAGTAACTTATCGGAAAAAGCATCGGGGTTAAGATGGACCGTGGGTAGAGGTGATTTAAAGTAAAGTTAAAGTACGATTTCTACTAATGAAAAAACCAGTTAAGCGCAGCTTAGCTGGTTTTTTTATTATATGCTGCTTGCTATAAAAATGATCAGAATCGAATAACGGTTAAATATCTAAGCCAGGACGTCTTTTTTTGAATTTCCTTTCCAGCCGAAGGGGCAAAGTCGATCCAAGCGATAGTCGCTTTTTGGAAATGTATGTTTGAACATTAGTTACTAAAAAATCATTCTCCCTTCAGATGAAAGGTCTTCCCACGCATCTTTTTCATAAAACTCTGATTTCACTCCACCATTAAAAGGATCTTCAATTTTAGGAACAAGAATGATCGTCCCATCCTCTGCGTAGACAACAATATATTCTTGGTTTTCAGGAGGATTTTTTCCGTTATCAGAAGGAAGCGTAACGACGATGGAATTGCCTTGTAGACTTGATTTAGTAATAAGCATAATATCACCTCTTAGAGATAGTATACCTTGCAATACTATGGAAGGAGAAGACAACAGTGAGATTTAATGTATTTTGAACACATCAAAAGTTCAAAACGCACTTTACATAAGATAGATAAGAAACCGCAATGAAATATTGTTTGAAAAGATGGATGAACATCTCAGAAAAATAGATGTTAGATTTTAAGCAGAATTACGAAGTTTTTTAGATGGATCATTTATGGCACACCAATGATCAGGGTATTAAAGCAACGAAAAAGTGAAGCTTCATTCCAAAACCGCCCATCCCAACAATTTTCACGCAAAACCTGCGCTTTTCTTTCTGTTATTGTTATAATAAAAGAAAACGCAAAGGTGGGAAATCATGACAACGATCAAGGACATTGCTGAAAAGGCGGGAGTAGCGAAAAGTACGGTTTCCCGCTATCTGAACAATGGCTATATCAGTGAAGAAAAGCGCAAAAAAATTGATCAGATCATTGCTGAAACTGGCTATCGCCCCAATACATTTGCTCGTTCGCTGAAAGCCCAAGACACGAAATTGCTGGGCGTGATCATTCCTCGACTGAATTCACCATCGACAAATGATGTGTTGAAAGGGATCGATACGACGGCACGGGAAAACGGCTATCAAATGCTAATCACCAACTCTGATCAAAGCGATGAACGGGAATTAGAAAATATCGAAATGCTGGTCAAACAAAAAGTAGCAGGGATGATCCTGTTTGCGCGCAAAATCACGCCGCAGCTACAAGCGGTGCTGGCAGAGGTTCCTATGCCGGTTTTATTGTTAGGCCAACAGTTAGCTGGCATTCATTCCATCGTCCATGAAGATTATCAAGCTGGCAAAACCATGGCAGAATATGCAGTCAGCGCTGGCCACCGACGTTATTTATTTGTTGGAGTCAGCGAAAATGATTATGCGGTAGGTGTCTTGCGGAAAAAAGGATTTCTTGATGTCTTGGCACAAACGCCTAACGTCAAAGTCGACTTTATCGAAACCTCCTTTTCAAGAAGAGAAACGTACCAAAAAGCCCTTGTGTTCTTGAAAGATCAAACGGCAACGTACATCGCCTGTGCTACCGACAATATTGCTGTTGCTGTATTGAAAGCCGCCCATGAACTAGGGTATCAAGTGCCGCAAGACTTTTCCTTGAACGGATTTGGCGGCTATGATTCGACGGATTATGTCTATCCGACCATCACAACGACCCAATATCCCTATGTCCAATTAGGCATCGATGCCGTCTTAACGATCCAAAAACTGACGCAAGGGGAAGAGGTTCCTGAGGTGATCGAATTACCGAATCGATTAGTGGTCAAACAGTCGACTGCCAAGCTTGACAAGCAGGAGAAATAAAGCAAACATTTTTAGAGAGAACAGGACGTCCAGTTGCGGCGTTCTGTTTTTTTATTTTCTTTGCTTGCAATTGCAAACGGTTTCTGTTAATCTACAAATGTAGAACCGGTTCCACAAATGGACCGACGATCAAAGGAGTGGGAAAAATGAAGGAACAAAAAACGATCGACCAAGTGTTAGAAGCTGTTGGCGGCAAAGAAAATGTCAAAAACTTTGAACACTGTGCCACACGTTTGCGCTTGATTTTGAAAGACGATCAGTTAGTAGATAAAGACAAAGCGGAAGCAGTTGAGGGCAGCAAGGGCTATTTTTTCAACACGGGACAGCATCAGTTCATTTTTGGAACAGGAAAAGTCAATGAAGTTTATCAAGCCTTCGCAGCAGAAATGGGCAATGACGCTTCCGCTGATAAAGCTGGCTTCAAAGATGATGTGTATTCGAATCTGTCGCCCGTCCAAAAAGTTGTCCGCACGTTGTCAGATGTCTTGGTGCCATTGATTCCAGCTTTGGTAACGACGGGGCTTTTGATGGGGATTCGGGGATTATTGACCGAGTTGGGGGTCACTTATAGTGCTGACTGGTTAGCTATGTTTGAAATGTTAACGGATACAGCGTTTGCCTTTTTACCTGTTTTGATCGCCTATAGTGCGACGAAAAAATTCGGCGGTAATCCGATCATTGGGATCGTGGTAGGATTGATGATGGTGGCACCGCAATTGCCGAACGCTTGGGCAGTTGCCAGCGGGGATGCAGAGCCATTGCACTTATTCGGTTTATCGATCTCTGGGTATCAAGGGTCGATTTTTCCAGCAATTATTGTCGGGATCTTAGTTTCTAAGCTAGAAAAATGGTTCCGTAAATTTGTTCCGCAAATGATGGACTTGATCGTGACACCATTCTTAACGATTGTCATTACTTTAGGTTTGATTTTGTTTGCGTTAGGACCAATCTTGCAAGTAGCTGAAAGAGCAGTCATCAACAGTATCGTCTACTTGGTGCAAGCACCATTGGGCATCGGTTATATCATTTACGGAGGGGTTCAGCAAGTGATCGTAATCACTGGATTGCACCATTCGTTAAGTATTATTGAGTTAGGGTTATTGAATACGACAGGCGAAAACGTCCTACAAGTCTTAGGTACAGCAAGTATGGCGGGACAATTTGGGGCTGCGATCGCTGCGGCATTTATTTATAAAAACAAAGTCAAACGCTCAAATGCCATCAGTGCGGCGGTTCCAACCTTATTTGGGATCACGGAACCTTTACTATTTGGGGTCAACTTACGCTCGATGCGCATTTTTGGCGCAGGCATGCTGGGAGGCGCAGTCGGCGGGTTTGCGACGTATGTCTTCCAATTAGCTGCCACTGGGATGGGCATCACTTTTATACCAGGACTGTTGTTGTATACTGGAGATTTCGGTGCCATGCTGAAATACGTTGTCGTGATTTTGATTGCCTTTGGTGTCGGTTTTGCTGGTGTCCAATTGCAGCGCAAACCGCTAGCCAAAGAGTTGAACCAATAAATAATCCCTTGCTGTTCATCGCAAGAGAAAAGAGGTACCACATTGTTAACGAAGGAATACTGGGCACAGCTTGCCCAAACCCAAAACGATTTAGCAGAAAAAATCAGTGCTGATGCGTGGCGCTTGAACTATCATTTGATGCCAGAAACAGGATGGATGAACGACCCGAATGGTCTTTGCCAATTCAAAGGCGTGGTTCATTTTTACCATCAATATGTACCGCAAACGCCCCATGGCGGGGAACCACCCCACTGGGGACACAAAACGTCGACGGATTATGTCACGTTTCAAGAAGAAGCGCTGTTTCTTTCTCCCGAACACGACTATGACAAAGACGGGGTCTACTCGGGTTCTGCCTTTATCGAGAATGACGCGATCCATTTCTTCTATACTGGGAATGTCAAACATCCTGGTGATCATGACTATACCTTTAGTGGACGAGAACAAAACACGGTCCATGTAATCAGCAAAGACGGCTATACCGTCGAAAAGCAAGAAGTCGTGATTCCTCATGAGGACTACCCTGAAGGATTTACCGATCATATTCGTGACCCAAAGGTTTTTGCCCACGAAGATAACTACTATATGCTGCTAGGCGCGCGTACGTTGGAAAACGAAGGCAAAATTTTGATTTATGAATCGACGGATTTAAATGAATGGACCTATCGAGGAATCTTTTTCGGTGAGGACTATGCTCTAGGCTACATGTGGGAATGCCCAGACTACTTCCATTTAGATGGTAAAGATGTGTTGGTCTTCTCACCGCAAGGCTTGGCAGCCAAAGAACATGCCTACCAAAATATTCATCAATCAGGGTATCTGATTGGTGAGGTGGATTGGGAAAACCTGACGTTTAAAGAAACTTCTGCGTTTCGTGAACTTGATTATGGGTTTGACTTCTATGCCCCGCAAACCTTTGAAGATGAGCAGAAACGTCGGATCTTGTGGGGCTGGATGGGGCTAGGGGATACCAGTCCTGAATACAGCAATCCTACGATCCCTCGCGGCTGGCAGCATGCCGCAACGCTGCCAAGACAGCTTTCGGTCAAAAATGACCAGTTGTATCAAGAACCTTTGCCAGAATTCCAAAAATTGCGAGACAAGCAAGTCAGCCAAAAAATTGTGCTTTCAGAGAAACCGCAGCACTTGTCTTTCGATGAATTGGCATATGAGTTGCAAGTTACGGCGGAAGTCCCAGTGCAGCAGTTTCAGCTTGGACTTTTGCAAGATACGACTTTGGCTTATGAAGCTGGTGTCTTCACGATCCATCATGGCGTTTCTGGCTACGGTCGTAAACAGCGCAGTGTCAAGGTCGATGAACTGACGCAGCTGCAGATTTTTGTCGATACGTCTTCGATTGAGATCTTCCTAAATGGTGGGCAATATTGTTTGACCTCTCGCGTGTATCCCAAACAGACCGAGGCGATCGCTCTCAGCGGAACCGGCACGGTTTGTGTCAATGCTTGGGCATTGGCGAAAAAATAAAGCAACGATCCGAAAACGACAGCAAACAGTTGGTTTTTCTTGTTGCACCCCCAAGAGTCAGCTTTTTCTCTGGTTTTAGGGGGGCATCATACCAACTATTTTGCTGTCGTTATTCGCTTGTTACTGCTTTTGTTGGTTTTGGATAAAGGTCTGCAGCGCAGGTGCATCGATTCGATAGCCGTCTGCAGTTTTTGTGACTAGTTTTTGCGTTTTGAAATCTTTTAAGGTATACGTCAAATGGCGATAGCTCACGCCTAAGTATTCTGCGGTCTCCGTTAATTTTTCTTGAAAAAGATCATCGATCGAAGCTTCCAACAGTAGATGGGCAAGGCGCCAAGCTAAGGGATAGGTTTGATTGACGGAAAAATGATCCATACGCAGCAGCAATTTTTCACCGATAGTTTTGCCTAGTGTTTGTACGAAAGCCAGGTCTTGCATAAGCCCGTGAGCTGCTGCTTGCATCGGAATGCCCAGACATGTTGTTTCACCGATCGCAACCACGGTTTTCGGTACTGTTTCGGCGCCAATCAACGTGAGATCGCCAATGCAATCACCAGGATGGAGAAACTGCAGCAAGGCACGTTTGCCGTTTTCTTGCGTTTGAATGATCTTGGCTTTGCCAGTCAATAGGACGAAAAAGACCGACATCGGCACCGTTTCTTTTTGGATCGCTTCTCGATGATCAAAGGTCCAGAGGGCACTTTGTTGTAAAATCTCCTCAGGAATCGGCAAGGGGCAGCTTTCTTTGATTGGTACCTGCTTTATTGCCAACGCATAAGCGGTTTTTTTCACTTTTTTCCTCCGAACTAGGAGAAATCTCCTATTTGTTTTTAGTCAGTATAGCACATACTTAGAAAAGCAAAAAAGAAAGTGTGGGAGAAAAAATGAATAAAAAGCAATGGATAGGATCAGGGATTTTTTATGGGCTGAGTGCATTCGGGATCAGCTTGACCATTAAAGCAAGCGTTGGGGTCAGTAGTTTTAATGCCTTGAATGTTACGCTGGCAACGATGTCAGGAATCAAAGTCGGTACCATCACAACAGCCATCAACTTGGGCTTTTTAGCTGCCTGTTGGCTATTGGATCGGCGGCAGACGTCCCTCAAACAAAAAGGCAGTGAGTACTTGATTATGTTTTTTGCTTTGCTGGCATTCGGCTATTTGATCAATGGCTTTGTTTACTACTTCTTGGCATCGCTGCACTTGACGAATTATTGGAGCCAACTAGCTGCTTTGATCGGTGGGATCTTGATTTCTGGAACGGCGACGGGGCAAGTCCTACGGTTGCAGGTCTTGAAATTTCCAATCGAGCACTGGTGTCATTTGCTGGCGCAACGCAGTCGTTGGACATTTAAGCAGTACCGTTATGGCGTTGATGCAGTCTGTATTTCGGGGGCACTCTTGCTAGCGATCAGTTTGGGCTTACCGCTAGCGGTGAGGGAAGGGACGGTCATTAGTTTCTTTTTGCTGTCAGGTGCCATCGCTTGGTCGAAGGAACGTGATTTGGCAGCGGCTTTACCCATTTGGCAAAGAAACAGTTAGCCAGTAGTATTCTTGGAATTGGGAAGGCGTCGAGTGTTCTAAAAATGCAGAAAGCGTTTTTTATGCTACTCTTATTAAAAAAGCGAGATATTTAGTAGGAGGAGACAGGATGAATCGGTTGATTGAAGGGTTTCAGGAAAATTTTGCACCAAAATTGGTTAGGATCAGTGAAAATCGGTTTTTAGTTGCCGTGCGCAACGGAGTCGCCGTTACGATGCCGCTGACGATAATCGGCAGTCTCTTTTTGATTTTAGCCAATCTGCCTTTTCCTGGCTGGACCGAGTTTGTCGGGGAATTTGGCGTCAAACTAGGCGCCGCCAGCAATTTTACATTTGGAATTTTGGGACTGGCCGCTTGTATCGGGATCGCCTACTATTTGGCGGCTTCGTATGAGATCGATCGGATCGGTTCTGTCGTGTTGGCAGTCTGCGCGTTTTTGCTGCTGCAGGCAGGGGAAGAATGGACGATCGATCCAGCTTCTTTGGGGGCGTCTGGTCTGTTTACAGGAATCGTCACAGCGATTGCGACAGTAGTGATCCATCGCTTTTTTCTCAAGCACCGCTTAGTGATTCGGATGCCAGCAGAAGTGCCGCCCGCAGTTGCCAAGAGTTTTTCGGTTTTGCTTCCTGGAGCTGCCATCATCACTGGTGCCTGGGTGATTCGGGTCTTGTTGGAATTTAATGTCAATCAATTCGTGCAAGCCATCTTTTCACCGCTGGCAGTTGGTCTAAACACATTGCCTGGGATGCTGTTGTATACCTTTTTGATTTTGTTGCTTTGGTGCTTAGGGATTCATGGCAGCAATGTGATGGGGAGTATCGGCGATCCGATTTTTCTAGCTTTATTAGCAGCCAATACCGAAGCCTACACTGCAGGCGAACCGTTACCGAACATTTTTGCAGGCGGGTTTTATATCATGTTTTTGTGCTATGGAGGCACTGGTTCAACACTGGGGCTGATCATCAACATGTTAGTTTCAAAGAAAAAAGCCTATCGTTCCCTAGGGAAGATGGCTTTGCCCTCTGCTATTTTTTGTATCAATGAGCCAATCATTTTTGGGTTTCCGATCGTGATGAACCCTATTATGATGATTCCTTTCATCCTGACACCCCTTGTATTATGTGTCGGAACGTATTTCTTGTCGATCACCAATGTCATTGGGCGAATCATGTTCAATCCACCGTGGACCACACCGCCCTTTATCAATACTTACCTTGCAACCGGCGGCAATATCCCTGCTGTTCTTTGGAGTATCGCTTCCTTACTGATTAGTGTGGCGATCTACTATCCATTCTTTAAAATCAGCGAACGAAGTTTAACAGAAGAAGAAAAAGGCGTTACCGACGCAGTTGCCGCTAAGGGGGAGAACTAAACGCTGATGATTGGCACGTGGTGCATTGTTTTGTCTGGCAAAGAAAACAGTGGCTGCTACGCATCAAATTGCACAGTGATCCCAGATTTCGTCAATTGTTCCCATTCACGGATCGTTGGCAAGCGACCTTGGCAAAATAGCTGATCGTCGACATACACGAGTGGCAGACAGCTGCGGCCATTGCTTGCTAATTGCTGCCTGATGGCTTGATTCGTATGAAAAGGGGCAGGATCTTCTGTAAAGAAGTATTCGTCGATCGTTAAAGGTTCGTTATGGAATGTTTGATGAGCCTGGGTCCTTTCTTCATTTATTTTTAACTGGTGAGTCAAGTGGGCTTCCCAAGTATCTTCTTTCTGGTCGGCATAAACAGCGATCGTTGGCATTGCATCAAATCCTTTCATGGCAGCTGATTTGTCAAAAGTATACCTGAATTTCTTGCCACGAGCAAAAAAGAGTATCAAAAAGAAGTGAAAAAACAAAAAAAGACGCAAATGCGTCTTTTTTGTTTTTTCTTATTCGTCAGCGGGTAAAAAATCGAAATTGGTCAACTCGTTGTAAGAATACGCTTGGTCGATTTGACCCTTGTCTTTCGTCCAAGCAATGATTGCGTCGAATTGCTCTTGCGGCACTGCCTGGGCATACGGATAGTCTTCCTGGCTGTCTAAGTAAGTACTCATAGCATCGGGAAATTGATAGTCTGCCAAGATGTCGGCATAGTCTTTTGCTGAATGAGCATTCATGTAATCGATGGCTTCGTTGTAAGCAGTGTAGAATGCTTTTAGGTCTTGCGGGCGATTTTGGATAACTTCGTCCATAAATTGCAGTGTGCCGCCTTTGATGCCAGCATCTTTAGAGCTGCCTAAAACAATCGCCCCTTGGGCAGCCAACATGCTGGCTTGCGGTTCCGTATAAACAGCGCCATCGACTTGGTCATTGAGCAATGCTTCGGAACGGGCAGAAAAAGAAGCGATATCCACGATGTCATAGGTAAAATCATTTTCCTGTGCAAATTGGTCCATGATGTATTCTAAAATGAAATTCGGTACAAGGGTGATTTTTTTATCCGCTAACCCTTTCATCTCAGTGATCCCTGAATTCGGTGAAGCGAGAATCTTGAAGTTTTCCAAAATATCAGAAGTGATCGTCATATCAATGCCGTTTTGCTTAAAGGTCGCTTCTGTCATGACATCGCTGATCGTACCATCCAGCTCGCCTGCCTGCACCGCCACATTGCGGTCATTCGGGGAAGTGAAGGATTTGAGTTCCACAGTCAATCCTTGCTTTTCGAAAAAGCCTTCTTCTTTTGCTAGAATGATCGGAATCGCTGATTCTGCTGGTAACACCCCGATCGTCAATGTTTGATCTGTGACCGCAGCTTCTGTACTGCTAGTGCTGGAATTGCTGGTACTTGCTGTTTCGCCAGTGTTGCCGCAGGCGGCAGCGCCAACAGCGAATAGTGCTAGGATACTTGCTAAAATCGTTTTTTTCATTGGTTCATTTCCTCGTTTCTAAATCGTTGTTCAAAAGCAGCCATTGGTAGTGAGAACGGGATGACGGCCCGATGGAGTTCCATTGGCTTGGTTTGTGCCGTGTTGATACCTGGTTTGGTGGTAAATGCTAGAACAAAGCCTTCCTTTTCCAAGGTAGCGATCGTCTGCGGATCATAAAAGCCAAAGGGATAGGCAAAAACATCCTTGATGGCCACGTGCTGATTGCAGCTTCGTAAGTCTTGCGCAAAGGCTGCTGGTGTTTCCCACATTGAACGCCCTTGCTGGTCCTTGCGTTCATGAAAATGATCGGTATGGTTGGCATACTCGAAGACATCGCTCATTTCGGCTAATTCGGCGCTGCTCAATGTCCGCGAAACTTCTGGCTCGTAAGGCTGAGGGGCATCAAAAAGCCAGCCAGTCACGACAAAGGCTGTTGCCTTGAAACCAGCTTCTTTCAACAGTGGGTAGGCATATTCTTTCATCGATTGATAGCAGTCGTCAAAGGTCAGCAACACGGATTTTTCTGGTAGCGGCTGCTGCTGGAAATAAAAATCTTTGACTTCTGCAAGGGTCAACGTATGGTAATTTTCTGCTTTCAAAAAGTCGATTTGTTGTTTAAAATGAGAAGTGCTATTGAATAAGGGCAGAGGCAAGGCATCTTGATACCCGTCTGCGACTTTGATCGGGCGAACCTGATCATAAAGTTCTGCTTCGGGACGTATTTCATGAAATACGAGGGTCTGAAACATCATAAACCATCCTTTCTTGTCAATCACGCAAAAAATAGTATAGCACAAAATGTGAAAACCAACACAAATAATTTGAAGAAAGAAGTTTATTCTCTGATGAGTATTCTATTCGATTCCGTTTCCTTTACCTATGGAGATACCGCCATTTTTAAAAACCTTTCGTTTTGTTTTGAACAAGGCGCGACCTATGTGCTGCTGGGAGAATCGGGCATTGGCAAAAGCACGCTTTTATCCTTGATCAAAGGGTTGCAGCGACCGCAATCGGGCACGATCACTTACCAAGGCTGTTCCCCTGACAACATCGAGGTCGTTTTCCAAGAACTGCATTTGTTTCCTTGGCAAACAGTCTACCAAGCACTGGAAATGCCGCTGATTATCAACCAAACCCCTAGTGAGCGCCGTAAAAAACGGGTCGCCAGCTGTATGGCTGAGTTGGGATTGACGCAGGTGCAGGACCGCTATCCGCATCAGCTTAGCGGCGGTCAAAAACAGCGGACCGCCATGGGGCGGGGACTGATCACACAGCCCGATGTTTTATTATTGGATGAGCCGACTGCTTCGCTGGACCAAGAAACCAAAGCAAACGCCCAAGCCATGATCGCTGCCCAACAGCAGCGCAGACAAAACAGCTTGATCGTGGTGACCCACGATCCAGAAGAGGCAGTGTTTTTGGGGCAGACAATTTTGCTGCTAAAAGATCAGGGTGTTACGCCGATCAGTAATCCTTTTTACGGCAGCCAGCAGGAACGAGACTCATTGGCATTTTATGAAGTCGTCTTGCAGTTGAAAGAACAAATGAGGGAGGCGAGGCAATGAAAACCATCAAATCTTTTGCTTGGGGCTTCTGTTCGTTTGTCGTGGTTTGGTGGGGTGTAAGCTGGGTGACCAACAATCGCTCACTGCCTAATCCTTTAGAAACGGCTGAACGTTTTTGGGCATTGCGAGAAGTCTTACTGATCCACGCAGGTGCCAGTTTGCTGCGGGTATTTGCGGCGTTGAGTGGGGCGTTGCTAGTCGGGGTGCCGTTAGGGATCTTGATTGGGCGATCCCAAAGAGTGGATCGGCTGCTTGGTCCACTGCTTTACTTTTTATATCCGATTCCTAAAGTTGCGTTTTTACCCGTCTTTATGATTTTCTTTGGCTTAGGCAATCTCTCAAAAATTCTCTTGATTTTTGCGGTGATCGTCATTCAAGTGATCGTCTCGATTCGTGATGCAGTCACGAAGATCCCACCAGCGTATTTTCAGGTCATGAAAAATTATACCAACCAATGGCGCCATGTTTTGCGCTTCGTTATTTTGCCCGCGCTCATGCCCGCGCTTTTTGCCAGTGTGCGGGTCAGTATCGGGATCGCGTTGGCTTCCCTCTTTTTTGCCGAAAATTATAACACGACGTATGGTGTCGGCTATCTGATCTTAAGTGCGTGGTCAAAAATGGACTACCCACAAATGCTTTCGGGTATCCTCCTGATTGCTTTGATGGGCTATCTGCTTTTTGCCAGTATCGATTGGTTGGAAAAAGTGGTGTGCCGTTACCGACAATCTTAGAAAAAAATGATCGATTGATGAATGTTTGCGGCAGTTCGTGTATTTTTGAACAAAATGATTTATACTAAGGATATCTTATTGAGAATCATTCTCACTGAAAGGAAGACCTTACTATGAAAGAAATCGATCTGTCAAAAACGCTCTATGAACTTGTGGCACAATACCCTGAAATACAAGAAATCATGAGTCAACTAGGGTTTACGGCGATCAATCAACCAGGGATGCTGCAAACTGCTGGACGTTATATGACGATACCCAAAGGTGCTCAGATGAAGAAGATCCCCTTGGAAATGGTTTGTCTCGCTTTCGAAAAACAAGGGTTTCTTGTGAAAGGAGCGACGAAATGAAAACCAACAGTCAAAGACAAGAACGGATCGTCGAAATACTGAGTTTGCTTCACCAAGGCGGTTCCTTTGAAGAAGCTAAACGCTTGTTTAACGAAGAATTTGATGGTGTGGATGTGACGGAGATCACTGCTGCTGAAAAAGCTTTGATCCAAACGGGGTTGGACCCTTCTGAGATTCAGCGTTTGTGCAATATTCATGCTGCTGTTTTCCAAGGATCGATCAATGAGATCCATCACTCCAATGAAGAATATGGGCAACCAGGCCATCCTGTTCATACCCTGAAATTGGAGAACCAAGTCCTGCAATCCCTGTTGACCGATGAGATCGACAGCCTCTTAGCCAAAATCAAAACCGGTGACTGGACGCCTAAAAAGCGTCTACAAGCTGCCTGCAATGATTTAATGCACATCGACAAACACTATACGCGAAAAGAAACGTTGATTTTTTCTTACATGGAGAAGTATGGCATCACTGCGCCGCCAAAAGTGATGTGGGGTGTTGATGATGATATTCGGGTTATGATCAAAGCGCTCAATGAGCTTTTGGCATCCGAAAAAGCTGCCTATAATCCAATCGCTATCCAATGGGAAGCAGTCAAAAACGAGATCGAAGAGATGATTTTCAAAGAAGAAGAAATCATGGTGCCCATGACGCTGGATGTCTTCAGTCTTAAAGATTGGGAACAAATCGCGGCTGACAGTTTTGACATCGGCTTTGCCTTTATCCCAGAACCGCTTCCTTGGAAACCGAGCCAAGAAGCCCTTGAAAAGGAACAGGCGGCAGAACCCGCACGGCAAGCGGCGATCAAACAAGCCCAAGAAACAACCGCTGGCATCGCAGCCGGTTTAGGATTCAATGACTTTCAAGTCACAGAAACGGAAGATTCGCCGCAAATTGCTGAACAGCCGACCGTTTCATTGCCTACTGGTAATCTGCAATTTGAGCAATTGGTGGCCATTTTTCAAACGTTGCCAGTGGACTTGACCTTTGTAGATAGTGAAGAGCGGGTGCGCTTTTATTCAGAAGGCAAGAGTCGCGTCTTTCCACGAACGAATTCGGTTTTAGGTCGTGAAGTCGTCAACTGCCATCCACCGAAAAGCATGCATCTCGTGCAACAGATTTTGGATGATTTTCGAGCGGGTACCAGGGAGACAGCAGAATTTTGGATCGATATGCGGGGCCGTAAAATCTATATTCGCTACTTTGCATTAAAAAATGAAGCAGGCATCTATTTAGGTTGTCTAGAAGTCACGCAAGACATTACAAAGATCCAAACAATCGAAGGGCAAAGCCGGTTGCTGGATCAGTGAGCAGTTTGGAGAAAGGCTGATCCGTGTCTATTTGAAACGAAGCAAAAAAAGAAAAATCAATAAAACGCTTGCAACGTTTCTAGAAAAATAGTATAGTAAAGGCAATCAAATGGGTAGTTACTGATAATGCAGGCTATACCTTTTTACGTGTGTATGGATCCTACACATGTATTAAGGTATCGCCTTTTTTCATTTTAAGGAGGTGAGAAGCGTCTTGAAGATCAAAAAAATCTTAAACAATAATGCAGTTTTGGTCGGACAAGATGGCAAAGATTTTATCTGGATCGGTACCGGCCTTGGCTTCAAAATGAAACCAGGACAAACCGCCGATGAATCAAAAATTGAAAAAGTGTTTGTGCTTCATAAGAAATCCTCTGATCGTTTGATGGAATTGCTAGAGAACATTCCAATCCAATATGCGTCTCTTGCGGATGATATTATCCGTTATGGAAAGCAAGTCATTTCCTACCAATTAAGTGATTCCATTTACATCTCTTTGACGGATCACATCTATAATTTGATTCGCTTGAAAGAAGAAGGGATCAGCATTAACAATCGCTTGACCTGGGAAATCAAGCGTTTCTATCCCAACGAGTATGCAGTAGGAGAGCATGCGGTTCGATTGATTGAAAGCAAAACGCAATTCTCCCTAAATGAGGCAGAGATCAGTAATATCGCCATGCATTTTATTAATGCGCAAATCAATGACGATTCAGAGAAGATGGAAGATATCGAATTGCTGACACAAAAAATCAAAGACATTATTTCACTTATTCGTATTCACAATCGTGTGCACATTGATGAGAATAGTTTAGCTTTCGATCGCTTCGTCACCCATTTGAGATTCTTTTTTAAACGGATTGAAAACAAGGAAATCGTTGAAGGCGTCGGGAATCCTCTGTTAGTCCACGTGATTGATAAATATCCTAAAGCCTATGAAACCACCCGTTTGATTGGCGAATATTTGAATAAAACATTATATGACGATGAACAATTGTATTTAACGCTTCATGTACAAAAATTGATCGATCAATAATTCAAGGTGTTACTGGTAAAGCAGGCAAGACTTGACAAGGCTACAAGAAATGTAGTGTTGTTTGGTCTTGCCTTTTTTATTGGTTTTATAGTAGAGAAAGGAATGAATGAGATGCAATACCAAGAATTGAATGAACAAATTTTAAAGAATATCGGCGGAAAAGAAAACATTGCTGGATTGACGCATTGTATTACCCGTCTTCGGTTTAAACTTAAAGATGAATCAAAAGCCCAGACCCAAACGATCAAAAATTTGCCGGGGGTTGTCACCGTCGTCCAAAGTGGGGGACAATATCAAGTAGTTATCGGAAATCACGTAGCAGAAGTTTATAAAGAATTTACGGACATGATCGATATGAATACGGAAGAAACTTCTGGACAAGAGGAAGAACCAAAAGGGATTTTAAACCGATTTATCGATATTGTCGCTGGTATTTTTACGCCGATCATCAATGTCTTGATGGCAGCAGGGATGATCAAAGGGTTACTTGCTTTATTGACAACATTTGAAGTGCTGGATAAAGCATCAGGGACGTATTTGATTTTAAATGCGACAGGGGATGGATTGTTTTATTTCTTCCCACTCTTTCTAGGGTACACTGCTTCGAAAAAATTTGGGGGTAAACCCTTTATCGGAATGGCGATCGGGGCAGCATTAGTTTATCCGACGATCGTAGCAGCAAATGGCGGAAGCGAAGCGATGTATACCTTATTTGCAGGTTCTGTCTTAGAATCTCCAATCTATATTACTTTTCTTGGAATCCCTGTTATATTGATGAGCTATACTTCAAGCGTGATTCCAATTATTGCAGCTACTTATTTGGCATCAAAACTAGAAGCTTTCTTTTCTTTATTGATTCCACGAGCAGTGCGGAGTTTCTTTGTTTCTTTTCTGACCTTGATCATCACAGTTCCATTAGTCTTTCTAATCGTTGGACCGATTACTACTTGGGCAGGATTATTATTAGGGCAAGCATTGTCAGCTGCTTACGAGTTTAGTCCGATTATCGCGGGTATTGTTATCGGTGGATTTTGGCAAGTCTTCATTATGTTTGGCCTGCATTGGGGCTTTGTGCCGATCGCTTTGAACAACTATGCCACACTAGGGTACGATGTCGTGATGATGGCTGGTCTGGCAACACCCGTGGCGATGGCGGGAGTCACCCTCGCAATCTTTTTGAAAACTAGAAACAAAAAATTAAAAGAAATTGCCTTCCCTGCTTTTCTTTCGGCAATCTTTGGTATCACGGAGCCGGCACTGTATGGGGTAACCTTACCTAGGAAAAAAGCATTTTATACTACCTCCATCGCAGTCGCTGTTGCAGGAGGAATCATGGGATTGTTCAAAACGAGAGTCTATATCAATGGTGGGACAGGTATTTTCGCTTTACCACGATTTATTCACCCAGAAAATGGTATTGATAACAGCTTTATCGGGTTTGCCTTAGCTAGTGCCGTTGCCTTTGGATTAGGATTTTTGATCACGTTCTTTTATGCCTATAATCCTAAAAGTGATGACGAACCAGCTAGTGAAGGCACCCAGGAAAAAAACGTGGAGCCATCGACACTGAATCATGAACTTGGACAAACTGTTCTCTATGATTTAGCAACACCAGTTAGAGGAACGATCATCCCACTAAAAGAAGTAAAAGACGAAGCGTTTTCTAGCGGATTGTTAGGGAAAGGATTAGCTGTCATTCCGTCAGAAGGAAAGGTCTACGCACCAGCAGATGGAATCGTTTCAACACTTTTTCCGACAAATCATGCTGTGGGAATCACGACCGCAGATGGTGTTGAAGTTCTGATTCATGTAGGGATGGATACAGTGAATTTGAAAGGACAGTATTTCCAGCCAGCCGTTGCCCAAGGAGACTCAGTAACGAAGGGACAATTACTTTTGAGTTTTGATAAAGACGCATTGGAAAAAGAAGGCTATTCCATCGTGACACCGATTATTATTTCAAACACGGCGGATTACCTAGATATTGTTGAAACAGACAAACAAGATGTTGAAAAACAAGATACCTTATTAACGGTCATCGGTTAGGAGGAAAGACAAGTTGAAAAAAAATATCTTTTTATTCGTAGCAGATCAGATGAGAAATGACGCACTCGCACATATGGGGAATCCCGCATCAATCACCCCTAACTTTGATGAACTGGCAGAAGAAGGGGTTTCATTTGAAAATGCCTACTGCCAAAACCCTGTCTGTGTGCCTTCTAGAAATAGTTTTCTGACGGGTTTTTATCCACATGTCAATGGGCATCGAACGATGCACTATTTGCAAAGAGAAGATGAACCCAATATTTTGAAAGAAATGAAGAATCAAGGCTATGAAGTCATCTGGATCGGCAGAAATGATGTGGTTCCAGGGGATAAACCAAAAACAGACTATTGTGATGAATATTATGACGGTGTGGTAGACGAAAACACTCGGGATGCTCAAAATAGTGAAGTCAATCATTCTGCTGATATGAACGAAGCCAGTAAACAGCTGTACGACCAGATGCTTTCAGGAGATACGTATTATTCATTTTATATGGGAAAATTACCAGACAGTGAGGGCTATGGCAAAACGGACTGGAATTGTGTGAAAAAGGCGTTGGACTATCTTGAACGCCGCAGTCAGGAAAAGACAGACAAACCATTTTTCGTTTATTGTACGATCTCATTCCCGCATCCACCCTATGCTTGCGAAGATCCATGGTATTCGAGTATTGATCGTCAGAAACTGCCGAAACGCCGGCCGAATATCAAAGATATTCCTAACAAAGCCTCAATGCTGTATGGCATCAATGAGAAACAGAATTTGAACGGTTGGACAGAAGAGCGTTTTGATGAATTACGAGCTACCTATTTAGCAATGGTTTCGCGTTTTGATCATCAACTGGGCATGATCAAAGAGAAGCTGCGTGAAACAGGCTTTTATGATGAAACAAACCTCATTGTTTTCAGTGACCATGGAGACTATACTGGTGACTACACGATCACTGAAAAAGTCCAAAACTGTTTTGAAGAGCCGATCACGAATGTCCCATTGGTCATCAAACCTGCTAAAACGATTGAAAGTGTGCCGCGAATCACCAAAGCACAAGCGGAACTGCTAGATTTACCAGCAACGATCGCCGAACTGGCTGAGTTTGATCTTTCCTATACACAATTTGGAAAATCCTTGGTTCCTGTGATCAAAGGAGCCGAAGAGCACAAAGATGCTGTTTTTTGCGAAGGCGGACGCATTCATGGCGAGACACAAGCGATGGAGCTGGGGCATGGACCGAAATCTCCGTATTGGCCGCGGCTTGCGACACAGTATAGCGAAGGTCCGGAACATACAAAAGCAGTTATGTGCAAGATGGGAAACTATAAATATGTGATGCGTCTTTATGAGCATGACGAATTATATGATTTGGAAAAAGACCCAATGGAAATCAAAAACTTGGCGCTAGAAAAAGAATACGCTGAAATTGTCGAGAAAATGAAACAACGCGTTACTCGTTTTTATATGGAAACGACTGATTTTGTTCCGATGAAACGGGACAAACGCTAAATAAGTAAAAAAAGAATCGAGGCCTCCACATGAAACACATCTCCGTATTGATCAAGCCAGCATCCTCTCTTTGCAATCTGCGCTGCACCTATTGCTTTTATGCCAACGTCAGTTCCTTGCGTGAAGTGCGTTCCTTTGGCAAAATGAAAGAGGATGTAATGGAAAAGATGATTGCAAACATTTATGCAGACTTAGAAGCTGGCGATCATTTGACGTTGGCATTTCAAGGCGGAGAGCCGACGATGGCGGGGCTGAGTTATTTTAGAAAACTAACGGCTTATGTTGCGGCGCAAAAAAAGCAAGTGACAGTACACTATGCGATCCAGACCAACGGCATGGTGATCAATGACAAGTGGTGTCGTTTTTTGAAAGAGCATCGCTTTTTAGTCGGGCTGTCGATCGATGGGCATCCGCTTGCGCACGATCGTCATCGATTAGACGCCAAAGGGCGGGGAACCTTTGCGCGGGTTTTACAGACCAAGCGGTTATTGGATGCCTATCAGATCGAGTACAATGTCTTGTGCGTGTTGACAAATCCGTTAGCAAAGGAAGCCCAGCGTGTGTTTGATTTTCTCAAGGAAGAGCAGATTGCATTTGTGCAGTTCATTCCTTGTTTGGCTGATTTGGATGCCACATCAACCAACGACTATGCCTTGACACCAAAAAGCTTTGCTGGCTTTTATCAGCAGCTGTTGGCGTTTTGGCTGCAGGAATTGACGCAAGGGCACTACCTAAGTATCAAGCTGTTCGATGACTTATTGAATCTATTGGTGCGGCAGCAAGTAACTGCCTGCGGGATTCTAGGCAATTGCCAAGTGCAGTATGTGATCGAAGCCGACGGCAGTGTCTATCCTTGTGACTTTTATGTATTAGATGAGTTTCGCATGGGCTATATCCAAGAGCAAACGTTGCGGGAATTGTTTTCTCAAGACTGTTCGCAGCAGTTTTTGTGCCAGAAAAAAGACATGCCTTCGAAGTGTACGCAATGTCCTTTCCAAAAAATGTGCCGAGGAGGCTGTAAACGAATGAAAGATGCAATGTACGTGGATAGTGAGGGTTTTTGCGGCTATCAGGAGCTGTTAAAAGACTTTACACCTAGAATCAATGAGATACTGGGGCTTTTGCAAGGGGTGAGACAATGATCGGACTGATTTATTTTCTCGTGATCGTCTTAGCAAATGCCGTAGGGGCAGTTTCGGGCATGGGAGGCGGCGTGCTGATCAAACCGATTTTCGATTTTATCGGCGCCCATTCTGTTGCTGCGATCTCTTTTTACTCGGCGACAGCGGTCTTCACGATGTCCATCGTTTCGACAGCTAGACAATTAGCCAGTGGACGGAAAATCAAGTGGTCGATTGCCTTGTGGGTTTCTGGCGGCGCTGTGTTAGGCGGTGTTTTAGGCAATGTTGCCTTTGAACAGCTATTGCTGGTCTTTCGAGACGACAAGATGGTTCAGCTGATCCAAATCCTTGTGACCGTGCTGACACTATTGTTTGCTTTTTTGTATACAAAATATAACTGGCGCGGGTTTGCGCTGGAAAAAGTCGGCTGGTATGCAGCTTGTGGCTTGATTCTCGGCTTTCTAGCCAGTTTGCTGGGGATCGGCGGCGGACCCATCAATGTTTCTTTATTGATGCTGCTGTTTGCCATGCCGATCAAAGAGGCGACGATTTATTCAATTTGTACGATTTTTTTCTCACAGCTGGCAAAAATTTTGACGATCGCTTTTACGACAGGTTTTGGTGCGTATGATCTGCAAATTTTGTGGTTTGTTATTCCAGCCGCGATCGTGGGAGGACTATTAGGCGCCAAGGCCAGCAACGTCCTGTCACCGCAGCGAGTGACACTGGTATTTCAAACTGTGATCGTGCTGGTGTTACTGATCAATCTGTACAATGGCTATCAATTATTGTAAAAAGGAGGCAAACAGATGCCCACGATTCCAGCAGGAACTTATCGAATCGGCACGAATACGATGGACGGCTTTGCCGAGGATCTTGAGGGACCGCAAATCAGCCTCGACAGCCCAGCATTTGCCATCGATGCCACGACGGTGACGAACCAAGCTTTCCAAGTTTTTGTGGAAGCAACAGGATATGTCACAGAAGCCGAGCGCTTTGGCTGGTCGTTCGTTTTTCACTATTTTTTAAGTGAGCAAACGAAACACCGCAGTCAAAAGATACCGAATATGGCTTGGTGGTATGCAGTTAGTGGCGCAGATTGGCGTCATCCTGAAGGACCTGATTCAACGATTGCCCAGCGGATGGATCACCCAGTGGTTCAGGTGTCTCGCAACGATGCGATCGCCTATTGCCAATGGGCAAAAAAACGCCTCCCGACAGAAGCAGAGTGGGAGATCGCTGCAAAAGGCGGGACAAGTTTTGAAAAATATCCTTGGGGAAGGGAATTTTTTGCAGAAAATACCTATCATTGCAATATTTGGCAAGGAGAGTTTCCAAAAAGCAACACGCGAGCAGATGGCTTTGCCAATACAGCGCCAGCGAAATGGTATGAGCCCAACGGTTTTGGTCTGTATCAAGTGATCGGTAACGTCTGGGAATGGTGCGTCAATCCTGCCCGCATCCCGCTGACGCAGTTTCAACAACAGACGGGACAAACCTTTTGGGCAAGGAATCAAACACAAGATGATCAAGTGTATGCGACTCGCGGTGGTTCGTTTTTGTGCCACGAATCCTATTGCAAACGATACCGAATTGCCGCTAGAAATGGTAATTCTGGGATGTCGGCAGCCAATAATTTAGGGTTTCGGTGTGTCAAAGACTTGGATCCGTAAACCGATAAAAGCAAAAGCGGCACCTATTCACGAAGATAGGTGCCGCTTGTTTTATTGCCATTCGGATTGATAATTTCCTTTGAGATCATAAACATAATTGATCTCGGTGCGATTACGAATCCCATTTAAACCAACGGTCCAAGTCCATTCACCTTGGAAGCCGTTTAAAATGACGATGCTGACGCCAGGGACATAGTGATCCAGCTGAGCTGCTCGTGCCTCAGAATCCTTGATGATCTTGGGAATGACGCCCCAATCGATGGCATCAAAGGCAATGGTATCTTCCATCGAAAGCTCGATCGTATCGTCGTCTTTTTTCCATTTGGTCAACAGATTTTCTGGGTAATACCAATACTCGTCTTGCAGGCCTGTGTTTGGATTGATCACTCGCGCAACTGCATAAATGCCGCTTTTTAGCGGGACATTGCGGATGTGAAAACTATAGCTGACCAGTTGCAGCTCTTTGTCCTTGAGTGAGGATTGGTTCGGCAGCGCAGCCATAATTTCTTTGGCACTGGCTTCTTCTCGAAAGAGTTGGCGGTCTACAGGTAAAAAGGTGGAAACTACGCCAATACAAAAGAGAATCACTGGCAGCAAGAGCAATGAGAATAACCAATAGAATGGCGATTTTTTGCGTTTCTTGATGCCGATGATCAGACCGATCAAAAAGACCAGCAGGATCCCTGCTACCCAAAAGTAGGGGAACAAACGAATGATCTGATGCCTGGTTTCAACGACTTGGTATTCATTCAGACCAAACCAGTTTTCCGCGATGGTGAGGTTATTTAAAACAATGATTCCGCCAATAATACTTAGAATAAATAAGAAAATCAATAGCAAAAGCATCCGACCGAGTATCCGACGTATCAGCGAGGGTCTAGTAGGTGGGGTCATGAGTCACGTCCTTTTTGTTTTTTTCGAAAATAGTAGGTTAAATACAAGGGTAGTACAACTGGTGTTTTTTTTCAATGATTGTAGACAAAAAAACTGCATCCACAGATGCGACCTCAAAAAGTTAGACCAAAAATCTAACTTTTTTGGGGTCAGGACATCGCAGATGCAGGTTTTATTTTCATTTAGTCGAGGGTTTGTTGGCGGGCGATAGCTGGAAAGAATTTCAGGCTATACAAGGCGCTGATCCCAACTAGAATATAAATGACGCGGGCAATGATCGACGTGCTGCCGCCGGTGATCGCTGCAACAAGGTCAAACTCGAAGGCGCCGACCAGCAGCCAATTGATTCCACCGATGATCAATAAGGTCAGTGCGATCCCATCAAATGTTTTTAACATAGGAGACTCCTCTCTAGTTGTCGCCCCATCAACGTTCATCGTCGGTGATGGTGACATCTTTTTCTTTTTCGCCTTCTTGATTGCGCTCATTATAGATATAGACATGGCGAACGATTTTAATCAGCGGGCGAATGGTCAAAAAGACACCGCCGATCAAATAGGCGATCGTTCCGTATATCGCAGGCAAACTAGTTAATGAAACGATACTTCCGAAAATATAAAACAAGCCCGTCAAAATATCATTCGTAAGTGAGATCAACATGTAGCGATTTTGAAAATAGATGCGAAAGCGACTTGCCTTGATGATCACATCTTCTTCTTTTCCCGGATCGAATTGATGTTCACTCCGTTTGATTTTTGGCATAGGTGCCATCACTGCTCCTTTATTTGTGCTAAGGTTTCAAGACAACTTTGATGTTCTTGTCTTCTTTTTTGTCAAAAATCTCATACGCTTTGGCAGCATCTGCTAAAGGCATCGTGTGGGTGATGATCTGTGACGGGTCAAACAAACCGTCCGCAATCATGTCATAAATTTTTGGCATCAAATGGATCACAGGTGCTTGCCCGTGTTTGACATCGATGTTGCGCATAAAGAATTCTTGCAATGGATAAGAAGAAGCTGGTGTCATGTAAACGCCAGTGATTTGGACGGTACCAAATTTTTTGACTGCTTTGGCGGCCATCTGGATCGGTGAGATCGTTCCACTTTGCAAGCTGACTAGGTTTTTGGCTTTTTCTTTGACGGGTTCTAAACCATCCATCCCAACACAGTCGATGATCACATCAGCGCCACCTTTGGTCAGCTCATACAGTTCATCAGCACTAGTAGCCAAATCATCCAATTGGAATGTTTCGACTTGATTGTAGCTGCTGGCTTTTTCTAAGCGATGAGCAACAGGATCCACGGCAATCACCCGCTTAGCGCCTGCCATCACGGCAAATTTTTGGGCAAACAACCCAACTGGGCCTGAGCCTAAGACGATCACGGTATCATCCTTTTTGACGCCAGCATTTTGGACACTCCAATACGCTGTAGGTAAGATGTCAGATAAAAACAATACTTTTTCATCAGGGATCGTTGATTCAGGTACGATAAACGAGGTGAAATCTGCGAAAGGAACCCGCAAGAATTCGGCTTGACCGCCCCAGTGGTTACCGTTCATTTTTCCGAAACCGAATAAGCCACCATACAATGTATCTTCTGAAGAGTTGTCACATTGACTTTCCATTTCATTTTGACAAAAGTGGCAATGGCCGCACCCGATATTGAAAGGGATGACGACACGGTCGCCTTTTTTTAGTTTCTGTACTTGACTGCCAACTTCTTCGACAATACCCATTGGTTCGTGACCAACGACATAGCCTTCTTCCAAAACCGAGCCGCCATGGTGGTAAAGGTGGAGATCAGAGCCGCAGATCGCAGTTGCGGTGATTCGGATGATCGCATCCGTCGGTTCTAAAATCGTTGGATCTTCTACACGACGAACGTCCATTTTTTGATTTTCTTGCCAGGTTACTGCTTGCATCATTTTTCCTCCTTGTTTGTTCAGATAAGTTCGGACAATCACTAATTTTTTCAACAACACGTTTTTACTTTTTAGTAACAGATAATTTAATTCTGCAAGGATTTTAACGATTTGACAACGAAAACGCTCAAAATGGTTGATTTGTTTTTTCTTCATCAATGGTTTAAAAAAAGAAAAACAGATGATTTGCTAAAAAAGTGAAAGCGTGACACTATTAAAGTGAAGCATGCATGCGTTACGAGTATCTAACGGAACCTGCATCAACCAGTGACAAGAAATGAGGAGGGATGATCATGGATCTAACGATTCGAGGAAAGGCTTCCTGCACCAATTGCAATGAAAACTTTGATGGGAAGCTGGTCGTTCATTTACAAGAAGACAGCGAGGGGCAATTAACCATGGTACCACCGTTGGAAACGAATGAATTGGCAGAAGATGAAATCGCTATTCATTATGCTTACGGGGAAGTGAAGGAAGCCATCGAAGGAACCTTCGTATGTCCAAACTGTCAGACTGAAAATGAGGTTCGGATTGAGATTCCGACCGAGCTATTAGATGGCTCAATGAATTAAATGAATAATCAAATTGAAAAAGCTCTCTGTTCCTTGAACAGGGAGCTTTCGTTACCTATTGGTCATTGGTTTGTTTTGTGCCATCAATGATTTGGACATTGAAGTCTCGTAAGATGTCGAGTCCTTGTGACTCGTGGTTTTTACCAGCGACTAATGTTTTATTGATAGTAAAATCAGCGTCAGGAAAGGCGCTTTGGATCTCGATGGTATTGGAAAGGACACAGATGTTGGTTTCAACACCGGTGATTTCGATTTTCTTTTCTTCTTCAGGTTCAAATAGATTTTTCTTAATGTCTATCAATACCTCAGGTGGAATACTGTAATAGTATTTCTTGACGACTTTTTCATTTTCGAGAGGCTTAAGTTCTGGGATCAGCTGCAGGGCATCGGCTTCTTCATCAGGTGTTCCTTTGACTTCGATTGGAATGTCGCGGGTGTGTAAGATGTACTCCCCATCCGCCCGTGCTTGTTCTAGGCGCTTGGCGATTCGTTTGACGAGAGCGGCGCCATCTGGCACATACGCTTCGTTCTCTTCATCGAGAATTTGGTTTTGCATATCGACAATGACTAGCATGTGGTTACTCCCTTTCTATAAACATCGTTTGTCAAATGGACTGACGTGAGGTTGAAAAATAGGTGCTATTTCTATGATGCCCCACTTTTTTTATATTTTCAAAGAAAACGCTCTTCTTGTCGAGAAACGGTAAAAACGTTATTTTTTTATTCGAATCACGATGCTTTTTGTTTGCTGAAAAGAAGAAGTAGTGATAGCTTTTAAATAGTACATTAAAAATAAATGAAAGTAGGTTAGGTTAAATGAGAAAGTTATTTTATATGGGGACTTTGCTTTTTTCAGTTGGTGTACTGGCGGCAGGATGCGGCAACAGTGAAACCGCTGATTCCTCGGGGAATGAGTCAGCAGATGGCAAAACGACGTTGGACTTTTGGTCCTTCTGGGGGTCTGGTGCAAGACAAGAAGTAATTGAAGAAATTATTGATGATTTTAATGCGTCACAAGATAAAATCGAGGTCAAATACAGCTACCAGCCTTGGGGCGATATTTGGACAAAATCACTGTCGTCAATCACTGCTGGCAATCCGCCTGATGTTATTGTACAAGATATCAATTCTGTTGCTCAGCGGGCAGAAGCGCAGCAAGCAACGAATTTAAGCGAGTATATCGAAGAGGGCTTTTCTGATGAATTTTATCCGCAATTATGGGATACAGTGGAGTACGAAGGGGATGCCTATGCCGTTCCTTTCAATACAGATACGCAAGTGATTTTCTACAATAAGACACTCTTTAAAGAGGCTGGTATCAGTGAAGAGCAACTGCCACAAACGTGGGAGGAGTTAGAAACAGTTGCTCGGAAATTAGATGTCAAAAACGGTGATGACTTTGAGCGGATCGGCTTTTACCCATTGTGGAATTTAGGCGCTGACGTGTGGGCGTTGAATGCCGACGATGGCGTCAGCTGGTTTGACAAGGACGAGAACGTCAAAATCGATACAGACAACAAAGTGGAAGCGTTGGAATGGATCTTAGACTGGCAAGAGTATTATGGTCAAGATACCATCAACCGCTTAGAAGCTGAATTTGGTTCAGGGGTTGCCGATCCATTCATTTCTGGATTAGTGGCGATGCGTGCGCAAAACATCAACTACTACTCAAGTTTGGCGGAAAATGCACCAGATGACTTTGAATTTGGGGTCATTCAAATTCCTGAAAAAGAAAGCGGCTCTGGTCACTGGTCATGGGGCGGCGGGTTCGTCCTAGAAGTGCCATACGGTGCCAAAGATCCTGAAGCGTCCTATGAGTTTATCAAATACTTGTCGACACCAGAAGTTCAAGAGAAATTTGGTGAGAAGAGCTTTGATATCATGGCGAATCGGACAGCCAACGAAAACTTGGTCAACAACGACAATCTAGATGAAAATGGCCAAATGATCTACCAAATGGCGGATGAAAACTTTGCCAATACGGTGATCACGCCTGTGCCATTGACAGCGCCTGACTTCAGCAGTCTTGTCAATGAACAGATCGACCAAATCATGCTAGGCAGCAAAACACCGGCTGAAGGGTTGGCAGATGCGCAAAAAGCGGTGGAAGATCTTGTTGAGCAAAACAAATAAACCTCAAAACGAGCGTTTTTAAAAAAGAAGGAAAGTCCAGTCGGTTAGCGGACTGGGCTTTGCTTTCTGCTTTGCGAAGCGGACATGTTTTCTTGAACAAACAATGAGTAAAAATAGAATGGAGTGGAAGGAATGCCAAAGAAGCGTTCAAAAAGTAAACGGCAAGAAGCTCTTTGGGGCTACTTCTTCGTAGCACCATTTTTGCTTGGGTTCGTGGTGTTTATGTTAGGGCCCATGCTGTTTTCCTTCGTAGGAAGCTTTACCGATTACAATCTGACGTCGAAAATGAATTTTATCGGCTTTAAGAACTTTACCCGCATGTTTACGCAAGATACCCTGTTTTGGAAATCTCTCTATAACACGGCGTATTTTGTACTCTTCAATGTTCCCTTAACCACGTTGTTCAGTGTCTTTCTAGCCACGTTATTGAATCAAAAAATCCGCGGAATCAGTTTTTTCCGAACCACCTTTTACTTGCCAGCGATCCTTTCAGGGGTTGCCGTCTACGTCTTATGGATGCAATTATTATCTCCTTCCGCAGGATTGATCAATACCTTCTTGAGCTGGTTCAATATCAAAGGTCCAGCATGGCTGTTTGATCCCGAATGGACGAAACCAGCGTTGATTTTGATGAAGATTTGGAGTTCGGGGGGCGCGATGCTCTTGTATCTAGCTACCTTGCAAAATATTTCACCGACGCTGTATGAATCGGCTGAGATCGATGGGGCGGGAGTCTGGGCGAAATTCAAAAATATTACGATCCCTTTGATCACGCCAATCATCTTCTATGATGTGATTACTTCAACGATCGGTTCTTTTCAAATTTTCCAAGAAGCATACGTGATGACCAAAAATGGTACCGGCGGTCCTGCAAATTCGCTGCTCTTCTATAATTTGCATATGTGGAACAAAGCCTTCGTCGCCTTTGATATGGGCTATGCGATGGCCATGTCGATGATCTTGTTCTTGATCGTCTTAGTCTTGACCTTTATCAATCTCAAGCTGGCACCACGCTGGGTTCACTATACCGGAGGTGGCAGCTAATGGAAATGACGACAAAAACACGAAGCAAATCAAGCCAACAGCGAGTCAAAAAAATCATCAGCTATGTGGTGATGTCGATCATCGGGATCGTGCTGCTGATTCCGTTGCTGTGGATGGTCTTTACGTCATTGAAACCGATGGAGGAGATCGTGCGCTACCCGCCGACCTTTTTCCCAGAAGAAATCAATCTTGGCAATTATTTGGAGACTATCAACGCCTTTCCATTTTGGCAGTATGCAAAAAATACGTTATTCATTACCGTCTTAGTGGTCTTCGGGAATGTCTTATCAAATTCCTTCATTGCTTATGGGTTTGCAAAATTGGCCTTTCCAGGAAAAAATCTGATCTTTGCCCTCGTCTTGTCTACGATGATGATTCCTGGCTTTGTGACGATGATCCCGCAATATGTCTTGTTTTCCAAAATCGGCTGGGTCGGCACCTATCTGCCGCTGATCGTTCCAGCGTTTTTCGGCAACGCCTTTAACATTTTCTTGATGCGGCAGTTTTACTTGTCCGTCAACAATGAATTGATCGAAGCCGCTAAGATCGATGGCGCCAATCATCTCTATATTTGGAGCCATCTAATGATCCCATTGACGAAACCCGCGCTGATCACGATTGCCATCAACTCCTTCAATGGGGCGTGGAATGATTTCTTAGGACCATTACTGTATATTCAAAACCAAGAAAAGTACACGCTGCAGATTGGCCTGCAAGTCTTCCAAAACCAATCAACGACCCAGTGGAACTACTTGATGGCAGGAGCAACGCTTGTGCTATTGCCGACGATCTTGCTGTTCTTCCTCGCTCAACGCTACTTTATTGAGGGAATGGATCTGACGGGAGGTTCCAAAGGATGAGAACAAAAGTTACCCCGCAACGCTTAAACCAAGCGCTGTTGACTGGCATCAACTGGCTTCCGCATTTACTGGTTTTACAAGGCATGTGGCTGTTGTATTCCTTGCCTTTGATCACGAGTACCACCGCTAGTCGAGCATTGATCGAGACGTTGACGGAACTGCGGAACGATGGCTTGGAGGCAAGCAGCAAAGCTCGTTTTCAGCAAGCATTTCATCAGCAGTGGGCAACAAGAAAAGGGCAAGACCGTTTGCTCAGTCTATTCTTCCTGCTGCTTTTGGCGGACAGCTTTATCTTTAGCCGTTTGCAGCACCCGCTGTTTCAGATCGCTAGTTACGCGTTAGCGTTCACCTTTGGCTTGTTTTGCTTGGTCTTACTTTATCAAACGAGGCTGCTTCACACCTATCCGCAGCAGCCCAGCTCATTGTTTTATAGTTTTTATCAGTTTGCTCGTTCACCCAAACGAGTACTGGCACATCTTCTAGCAACGGTGACGCTTGTCTTGACCTTTTTGCTGTTTGGTCCTGTCTACTTATTGGTCTTAGGAATCAGCACCTTGTATTTAGTCAATGTCTTGCTCTGTGATCAAGCGCTCAAATAGAAAACAAACGGGTATCCCGAAACTTCCTTAGTGAAAAGCTAAGGAGTTTCGGTTTTTTTGTGAAAAGAAGGTTGACAGGGTCAAAAATTATGCCTATGCTGAATGTAAATTTAGTAAACAGTAAACAGATGAGGTGCAGCTATGGCAAGTATGAGAGATATCGCGAAATTAGCCGGGGTGTCGGTAGCAAGTGTTTCTAGAATCCTTAACAATGATGAAACCTTCAGTATCAATGAACACACGCGGCAACGAGTCATTGAGATCGCCAACCAAATGAACTACTCAAAAGAAAAAAATCAACCCCATTCCCGTGAAGTCGGTGACCAAAACACGATTGCCATCATTACCCGCCACGATCGAGAGTCGGAAAGAAACGATCCGTATTTTATGATGATCCGCAATGGGATCGAAAAGGAAGCGGCGAAGTGGCGCTTAAAAACGATTCGGGCCTTTTCCATGCGGGAGCCTCAAAAAGATTTGACACAATTGGCGAAGTATGGCGCAGTCATTATTATTGGAGAGATGACCAGCGATGCTTTGGCAGAGATCAGTCAGCAAAATGCCAATATTATCCTGGTGGATAATTATAGTGAAGCACCCAGCTACGATTGCATCCAAACCGATTTTGCCCAAAAGACTCACCAGATCCTCACGTTGTTAAAAGAGAAGGGCCATGAGAATATTGCCTTTGTGGGCGGTGTTGCCAGCCGAGTGACGATTTCTGGCGAAGTCGTTTACGATGAACAAGAGATTCGAGCAGAAAATTATCGCCAATGGATGCTGCTCAATAAATTGGAAAAGTTCACAACCGTGCTGCAGGGGAAATGGTCACCAGAGACTGGTTTGCATTTTGGTCAGCAGATCGCGCAAATGAATCCTCGCCCCACAGCGATCGTCGTTGCCAGCGATCCTATGGCTGTCGGGGTTTACAAGGCACTCGCTGAAGCGGGGCTATCGATTCCTAAAGATGTGTCAGTCGTTAGTTTTGATGATATCGAAATGGCGCAATTTATGACGCCCGCACTGTCTTCCGTCAAGATGAAAGCTGAAGAGATGGGGCAGATGAGTGTCGAATTAGCGAAAAATAAAATCCTTGGGGTGCGGACGATGCCTGTTCGCGTCGTTTGTGGCAGTGAATTGATCATTAGAGAATCGATTGCCGAAAAAGATCAGTGACGTCTGATCTTTTTTTATTTTAGGGGTTGTGTAAACATTAACTAAACAACTATACTGATTGTAGTAAACGTTTACAGTTAAAAATAAAGGAGAAAACGAAATGAAGTTTATTGATAAATTAGCCGAAAAGATGGTGCCTTTTGCTCAGATCATTGCCAACAACAAATACTTGTTAAGTCTTCGTGATGGGTTTATGGTCGCTTTTCCTGCAACAATGTTTGCGTCAATTATGATTATTATTCAAAATCTGCCTGCTACTTTCGGACTCTCGGAAAAACTTCCAGAGGGATTCATCACGTTTCTAAACGACTTTTTTGGTCCTATCGGAAATGCGACCATGAGTATCACCGCTATTTTCGTTGTTTTTGGGATCGGCTATCAGTTGGCTGGCAAGTATGGACAAGCCAAATTATTTGCGGGTGCCATCTCACTGTCTTCGTTTTTGATGCTGCTGCCTTTTGGCTCATCCGAAGAGTTAGGTACAGTGATCCCCTTGTCGAAATTAGGGGCTGAGGGAATGTTTGTCGGAATCATCACGGCCATTATCGCTACGCAGATCTATTGCAAAATCAGTGCGGCTGGGCTGACGATCAAAATGCCAGATTCGGTTCCGCCAATGATCGCAGAATCCTTTGTCGCCATCATTCCTGGGGCGGCACCGTTGTTCCTTTTCAATTTGATCCGCTACTTGTTCACCTTTACTTCATGGGGCAATGCCGTTGACTTCGTTTATGAGATTTTGCAAAAACCATTAATGGGCTTAGGCGGTACGTTGCCAGCAGTACTGATCGCCGTCTTGTTCACCCAATTTTTCTGGTGGTTTGGGATTCACGGAACACTAGTGGTCAATGCGGTGATCGATCCAATCATGAATGCGTTAGCGATCGAAAACTATGAAGCTTACAAAGCAGGGGCGGAACAACTGCCCCATATCATTAACACTACGTTTATGGGCGTGTTCGTCAATCAAGGAATGCAGCTGGGGATCTCGATTACGATGGCCTTCTTTATCGCTCGTTCGATTCGGATGAAAAAATTAATGAAGACGGTGATCGCTCCATCTGTTTTCAACGTATCTGAACCGATGACCTTTGGTTTGCCGATCGTCTTGAACCCGATCGCTTTTGTCCCATGGATCTTAGCGCCATTAGCCAGTACGACGATCTCTTACTTTGCGATCGCCGCAGGCTTGGTGCCACGACCAATCGGAGCAACGGTGGTTTGGACGACCCCTGTTTTCTTATCTGGTTGGTTAGGCACGGGTTCTGTTGCCGGCGCAATCTTACAGTTAGTGACGGTTGCCGTAATGACCTTGATCTGGGTGCCATTCTTGATCGTAATGGATCGCGGGTACTTGAAAGAAGAAAAAGCGGAAGCGGCATTAAATGAACAAGCGGCATCTGAAACGATCAATCAAAGGGTAGAAGAAAGATAAGCCCAGAAACGGAAAGGAATGCAATAGCGCACCCTTTAGAAAGGAATTTGTGATGAGAACCGATACATTGTCTTGCAGTTATCAAATGAATACCACACCTACGGACTTTTCCCGTGTGTTATTGGCGGAACAAGAGAAATTCTTTCTAGCCAAACAAGCCCAAGAACCGTTCGGGGAAGGCTGCCGTATTGAAACGATGATCCAAACCAAAACCTCCCCGCGGTTGGTACCTGCCGTCATGACGGTCAAAAAAATTGCCGCGGATGAGCTGTGGCTTCGTACGACCCATGAAGAAGGAGTGATCGATCAACGGTACAGTTTTGCTCCAGGACGAAAAGGGAAGCTGCAAGTCACGTATTCGGAACAAAGCCGTTTTGCGCAGCAGAAAACAACTTACAGTTTTATGCTGGCGGCGCTGTTTTACAAATTCTTTTTCAATCGCGGCGTCAAAAAACGCTTGCGTTATCTTGAAGCAGCTTGTCAACGAGCAGGGACAAATGAAAAAAATGGGGAAAATTGAGGATAGCAATGATAGAAATTAGGAATGAACAACTCTTTCACTTATACAATGAAAAAATCAGTTATATCATAAATGTGTTACCAAATCAGCAACTGGGTCATGTCTATTTTGGGCCATCTCTAGGCACACTGGCGCCGTTTGATCAAGCGTACCTTGAGAAAAAAGAGAATAAATCGGCAGGAACCGTCAAATTTTTTGAAGCAGACAATCTTTTTACTTTGGCGGACCGTTTTCAAGAATTGCCAACGTATGGGACTTCTGATTTTCGAGAAGGGGCAGTGTCGGTTTTTGAGGAAGAAACCCCACTTTATGTTGATTTTAAACTTGTGGCTTTTCACTGTTTTGAGGGCAAAGAACGAAAGCTGGCGCAACCAGCCAGCTTTGCTTCTGCTGATGAAAGCCAAAGCATCGTCTTTGAATTAGTAGATCAAGAGCGGCAGCTGGAAATGGCGATCACCTATACGATCTTCAAAGGATCGGGAACCATCACGCGGCAGCAAACACTGACCAATACGGGGAGCAAGCCTAGAACCATCCAGCGCTTTTTGAGTGGTGTCTTGGAGCTGAAAAATCGCGATTTTGAACTGCTGCATCTTTCAGGCGCATGGCTGAAAGAACGGCACATCAAGACGGTCCCTTTGACCCAAGGGACGATCAGTGTCGGCTCGTTAAAAGGAGCGTCTGGTCATCAGCACAATCCTTTTGTCGCCTTAAAAGAACAGCAAGCCACCAATGACACTGGTCACGTCTATGGTGCCAACCTGATTTATTCGGGCAACTTTTTGGCGCAAGCGGAAATGGATGAGTGGGACAACGTTCGATTGATGTTGGGGATACATCCTGAGCATTTCAGCTGGCAGCTTTCACAAGGAGAAACCTTTGAAGCCCCAGAATGTCTCTTCACCTTCACCGCTGATGGTCTGAATGGCTTGAGTCAAGAATCCGCCCAATTTATCGAAAAGCATGTGATTGCCCCTTATTGGCAAAAGCGGCAGCGGCCGATCGTCTTTAATAATTGGGAAGCGACTTATTTTGATTTTAATGAAGAAAAGCTGTTGACTTTAGCCCAAGAAAGCAAGGCATTAGGGATGGAGTGCTTTGTGCTGGACGATGGTTGGTTTGGAAAACGCAACGACGACCGCAGTTCATTAGGCGATTGGGTGGCGGATCCTGCCAAATTTCCAAAAGGAATCGGGTCTTTTGCTGAGAAAATTCATGCCATGCAGCTGCAACTGGGGATTTGGTTTGAACCAGAAATGGTTTCGCCAGATAGTCAGTTGTACCAAGAGCATCCTGAGTGGGTAGTCAAGCATCCTTATGAGCGGATCTCTGTGGGGCGCGGGCAATACGTGTTGGATTTTGCCAATCCAGCAGTGGTCGAGGCGATTTTCGAAGCGATGCAAAAAGTGATCCTTGAAACCAAGCTAGATTACATCAAATGGGATATGAACCGCAATATCACTGAAGCTTACTCTCCCTATTTAGCAGAACAGGGGATTTCTCAGACGGAGTTTTATCATCGCTACATTTTAGGTCTTTATCGCTTATATGAAAAAATCTTAGCGGCGTTTCCGACCCTTTTGATCGAAGGCTGTGCTGGCGGCGGGGGCAGATACGATTTAGGGATCTTATTTTACAGTCCGCAGATTTGGCCTAGTGATGATAGTGATGCAGTGGAACGTTTAGCCATCCAAAGCGGAACGTTGTTAGGGTATCCTTTGTCCTCTTTCAGCAATCACGTGTCGGCGGCACCAAACCACCAAGTCGGCCGGGCAACGTCTTTAGCCTTTCGGCAAACCGTCGCAATGTTTGGGCCTTTGGGGTATGAACTCGATCTCTTTCATTTGTCTGAAGCTGAAAAGCAGGCAATCAAATCCCAAATCGTCTTTTATAAAAAACAGCGGCAATTGCTGACCTTTGGCACTTTTTACCAGCTGCAGCAGTTGGACCATGCCAATGAAACGACTTGGGCGGTGTATGATCCGCAAAACGAAGAAGCATTGATTGCTTTCTTTCGCGTGTTGGCACAAGCCAATCCGACGGCGGAAGACTTTTTGCCCGCAGCCTTTCTCAATGCCCAACAGGTGTACCAGGTCAATGGCGAAACTGTCTCTGGTCAGCTGTTAAGGCAATTAGGCTTGCGTAAACCCTATCAGTTTAATGCCGTCAACCATGGAACAGCGCAAGTCACTGGCGATTTTCAATCATTTGTCTACCAGTTACAAGCCAAAAAAGGAGTAGAATGATGAGCAATCAATTGTTTGATCAGCAGTTTATGCATGGCGGGGATTACAACCCCGATCAATGGCTGGCTTATCCAGAAATCTTGCAAAAGGATCTTGCCTATATGCAGCAAGCCCATGTCAATACCGTCACATTAGGGGTGTTTGCTTGGAGTGCCTTGGAGCCACAGGAAGGTGTTTATCAGTTTGACTGGTTGGATCGTGTGTTTGATCAGATCCATGACATCGGCGGCAAAGTCATTTTGGCCACTCCTAGCGGTGGGCGTCCTCAATGGCTGAGTCAAAAGTATCCCGAAGTCAATCGGACCAACGCCCAAGGACAAAAACATACCCATGGGTTTCGCCACAATCACTGTTACTCTTCACCGATCTATCGGGAAAAGGTGACGCAAATCAATCAACAGTTGGCAAAACGTTACGGCAAGCATCCGGCATTAGCCATGTGGCATATCTCCAATGAGTACTCTGGGGAATGCTTTTGCTCCTATTGTCAGGAAAACTGGCGCAGCTGGCTGCAAAAAAAATATGGTGATTTAGCCACGTTGAATCATGCCTGGTGGACTTCTTTTTGGGGCGGTACGTACTCTGATTGGTCGCAGGTTTTACCGCCTTCACCTTTAGGGGAACACAAAGTGCATGGCATGGATCTTGATTGGAAACGATTTGTCACAGATAGGACGATCGATTTTTATTTGCATGAATGTGCGCCGATCCGTCAGCTGACACCGGACATTCCTGTGACGACGAATTTTATGGCGGAAGGACATGCTACCCAAGATTTTATTCCTTTAGAAGGCATTGATTACAGCAAGTTCGCTCGTCATGTGGACATCGTTAGCTGGGATAGTTACCCTGATTGGAACAACAACTTTGAATCCTTGGCAGCGACAGCGATGAAATCCGCCTATGTCCATGACCAGTACTGGTCATTGAAGAAACAGCCCTTTTTAGTGATGGAATGCACGCCGAGTTTTGTTAACTGGCATTCCTTCAACAAAGCGAAAAAGCCTGGTGTCCATCAGTTGAGTGCCATGCAGCAGATCGCCCATGGCTCAGATAGTACCTTGTATTTTCAATGGCGCCAATCCCGCGGCAATTCAGAAAAATTCCATGGGGCAGTCGTGGGACATGATGATTCCACGGAGAATCGAGTCTTCAAAGAAGTTGCGGCTTACGGCAAGCGCTTGGAAAAAATCAAAGAGATTCAAGGAACCACAAGAAAAAAAGCAGTGGCGATCCTATTTGACTGGGAAAGCAACTGGGCATTGAAGCGAGGCGGCGGGTTTGGTCGACCAACCAGACGGTATCCGCAAACGTTGCAGGAGCATTATCGTTATTTCTGGGAACAAGACATCGCTGTCGATATTTTGACGCCAGAGCAAGATTTTTCTGACTATCGGTTGGTGATCGCTCCGATGCTTTACTTGATGTCATCGGAGACGATGGCAAAACTTTGCCAGTACACGGAAGCTGGTGGTACCTTGATTTCCAGTTACTTTAGCGGCATGGTCAATGAAACCGACCTGTTGTATCTGGGGGGCTTGCCACAGCCGTTGCGAGCATTATTAGGCATCAACGTGCTGGAGCTGGAAACTCTTTTTGACACTGAACACAATCAAGTGGTTTTTCAAGGACAGCCCTTTGAAACACGGGACTATTCTGCAATCATTGAAGCCGAAACAGCGGAGGTGCTAGGGGAGTATCAAGCGGATTTTTACCAAGGAACACCTGCGATCACCAAACATGCCTTTGGTGCAGGCACCGCTTACTATCTGGCGGCTCGCACCAACTATGACTTTTTCGAACAGTTTTATGCCTCTTTGGTCCGTGAGCTGTCCTTGGCAGAGGAAAGGATCGCGCATGCCAATCCTGCAGTCTCGATCCAAGGCAGGTTCAGTCCAGAACGAACGTACTTTTTCATCATGAATTTTTCTGAGAAAGAGCAGACACTACACTTGATCAAAGAAGTCGTTGATTTAGAGACCAATCAAGCAGTCCCTCAAACAGCAACCTTGGCGCCGTATGAAGTGCGAGTGGTTTATTTTAACAATTAGCTGACCATTGGAAAAACGTCCCTTTCGACAAATGCAGAAAGGGACGTTTTTTTGATGAATGGTTTATCAGAAATCATTCTGAATCGGCTGCTTGGTGCTTTTTCATCCATTGAGGCAATGCGGCACTGATTTGTGTCGGCAAAACGACATAGTGCTCTTTTGCCAATGCTTCGCCAATCAGGCTATGGAGATAGACAGCCGCTTGGATCGTTTCCTCTGTTTTTTCAAACTGTGCCAAAAAGCTGGTGATCATGCCTGCCAGCGTATCACCCATCCCACCAGTCGCCATTGCGGGTGTTCCGAGGGGATTTTGGGCGATGCTACTGCCGTAAATTTGTGTGCGATGGCTTTTTAAGACTACCAGACTTCCGAGTTTTTGTTGGGCTTGCTGATTGTTTTCCTCTGTCTGGTCGGCAATTGCCAGTCCGCTGAGCCGTTGCCATTCCATCTGATGCGGCGTGAAGACGACTTGTTCAGGAAAGGGGATGATCAGCGGATATTTGGCAGCCAAATTGATCGCCGAACCATCGATCACCAACCATTGGTGTTCTTTTTGGGCAGAAACGATCCGCTGCAGCAGATCAAAATTGCTTTTTCCTTCGCCTAATCCAGGACCAATCAGTAGGACGTCCGCCGATTCGGTGACCGTATCGATCAGTTCTGTTTGCTGCCAATCGACAAACATCGCTTCAGGCAAGCGGGCGTGCAGGGCGGTTCGGTTGACGCCATCGGAGATCACGGTGGTCAAACCAGTTCCCCCATACACACAGGCTTGCGCAGCCATTAAGATCGCCCCACCGAATTGGCGGTTGCCCCCTACTAAAACGGCTCGGCCAAAAGTGCCTTTGTGGCTTTTTGTCGGGCGCTGTTGGATCACTTTGGATAAAATTGCAGAATCAAGTTGCTCCATGCAATGACTCCTTTCGTTAATCAAAATCGAGTTATATTTATTATACCTGTTTCCTAGAAATTTCATAGAAAAGACCCATGGAAAAAGGCGCAATTTTTTTTCCTTTTTTGGTTTAAGAGTGTTATCATAAATAGCGAGAACAGAAATGGAGGGAACACTATGACAATCGATTGGAAAAAAGAGGTCGAAGCCCGCAAAGACGATTTGCTGAACGACTTGATTGATCTATTGAAAGTGAAAAGTGAAAGAGAAGATGATAAAGCGACTGCGGATGCGCCATTTGGTCCTGGACCTCGTGATGCGTTGCTACACATGCTAGCTTATGGCGAACGTGATGGCTTCACAGTCAAAAACGTCGATAACTACGCTGGTCACATCGAATTTGGTGAAGGAGACGAAACATTAGGGATCTTCGGCCACATGGATGTTGTTCCTGCAGGTGACGGCTGGTCAACCGATCCTTATGATCCAGTCATCAATGACAACAAAATCTATGCTCGTGGTTCTTCTGATGATAAAGGTCCTTCAATGGCTGCCTATTATGGGATGAAGATCATCAAAGAATTGGGCTTGCCATTATCGAAAAAAATCCGTTTTGTCGTTGGTTCTGATGAAGAAAGCGGCTGGGCAGATATGGATTACTACTTTGAGCATGAAGAAAAGCCTGATTTTGGTTTCTCACCAGATGCCAATTTCCCAATCATTAATGGAGAAAAAGGAAATGTGACATTAGGGATCCATTTCCAAGGCAACAATGAAGGAGACTTCACGCTGCAAAGCTTTACTGCTGGCTTGCGAGAAAATATGGTACCAGGAACGGCAACAGCAAGCTTCATTGCTCCATCAACAGAAGAAGCATTAGCGATCGAAAAAGCCTTTTTCGATTACGTTGAAGCCAATCCAGTGACGGGGACGATTGAAACAGAAAATGAACAAGTGACGATCGAATTAGTCGGTAAAGGTGCTCATGGTGCCAGCCCACAATCAGGAATCAATGCGGGGACTTTCTTAGCAGTCTTCTTAGATAACTATGCCTTTGGCGGCGGCGCAAAACAATTCATCCATGCAGCAGCAGCCTATGTCCATGAAGATTTCTACGGTGAAAAATTAGGTGTGGCGTACGAAGACGAAAAAATGGGTAAATTGACCATGAATGCTGGTTTATTTGCTTTCAAAGCGAACCAAGCAGGAACGCAAGCAGACAACTTTATCGCATTGAACTTCCGTTATCCTAAAGGGGTAACTGCGGAAGGACTTGAAATCGGTGTGGAACGCACCGTCGGTATGGAAGGGGCAACCGTTACCCGCAATGACCGCAACATGGAACCTCACTACGTACCAGCAGATGATCCATTGGTAGAAACTTTATTGGCGGTTTATGAAGAACATACCGGCGAAAAAGGCTTCGAACAAATCATCGGCGGCGGCACATACGGCCGTCTATTGAAACGCGGCGTTGCTTATGGCGCAATGTTCCCTGGCTATGTCGACACCATGCACCAAGCCAATGAATTCATGAGCTTGGATGACCTATTCAACGCAGCGGTGATCTATGCAGATGCTATCTACCGTTTGGCGAAATAAAGAGAGATTGATTGGGTCTGTTCACTCGCTAAATAAATACAATTGAACGTTTCGTGCGGCATTCTCGTATCTTTTTCATGTGAGAGAATGCCGCACTTTTTTAGTATGGAACAGGGGGATGAGTAGTAAAAAACACCTCATAGTGATGAGGTGTAGAAAATCATTATTTTAGTTTTTTAGCTGTGATTGCATCAGTGAGTGTTTTAGAAAAATTTAAGTGCATATCTCGTCCTAATTTATCCGCCCATTTAGGAATTGTCAATGTTTTCTTTACAGATTCCTGACTACCTAGATACTTTGAGACATCAACACTAACCATTGAGATAAAAGATTTATCAGTATCGTATGTAAAGTCAAAGGTTGGATCATCTTTGAAAGGATGATCCTTTTCAAGTGACAAGTGATTGATTGAAGAAGGAGACGGAATGTCCTGATCAGTCTCAATATCACTTGCCAAAACGTTTCCTAGCCAGTCGGAAGCCATAAATAACGCATCTGGAATATCTATTCCTTGTGTACCAGCTTGATTAGGAAAATCTGGAAATGAAACAAAGTATTTTGCTTTACTTTCCTCTGTACTATCATAATAAAACAGAGCGGGATAGCTGACTAACATTTTATTTACCTCCTTATTCTTTGTTTACTGCAAGAAGGAGGGGCTAAACTAGCCCGGCATCCTTCTTGATTCCTCGTTCAGTGTATTTGTTTAGTTCACCATGAGGAATAATGATAGGTCTCTTACCAGACTTCTCCTTTTTAATATGGGAGCCTTTGCCGCCTTTCGTTTTTTTCCACCCAGCAGATTTAAGTAAGCTGACCATTTCTTTTTGTGTCATCGGCATTGTGCACACATACCTCCTGACATTACTATTATACACGTGTTGCACGTATCAATCAACTTGTTTATTTGTTAAAAGTAAATGGGATATACGAAGTTTTGTAGTGTACTAGATGAACCATTTATATATAAATGAATAGTTATTGAGTTTATTTTTACCGTCAATGTCCCAATTTATTATTGACATCAAATCATCCGAATGATTTACTTTTTGTAAGGAGTTGAAAAGTGATGCCTGATTTGGTGAAATTTATTTTGGTTATTCTGGCGATTTGGGTGGTTTATCAAGTATTTACGACGATTTTATTTACCCTTTCCCAAAAAGCAGTTGCTAAACGAATCAAAAGCGGGAAGATGTCTGATCAGCAGTTGGCGAATTTGTACCACGCTGTAGCACGAGCAAATCAAGGAAGCAATTTCCAAGCGATTTTCTCTTATGGGCTCTTTTACCGCAGCCATGCAAAGCAAAGTGATGCGGTCTATGAACTGTATCGCGCAGAAATGGCGAAAAGAAATCTGTTGTAACCAACTGTGAAGCAGCTGCTTTCGAGAATATTGCTCGAAGTAGCAAAAAAGCCTAGGTCCTGCACAACAAGTGCAGAACTTAGGCTTTTTTGGTATTTACTGGGCAGCAAGCTGTGACAGATAAACACAGCTCCTTGCTGCAGCTATTTCTTGTCTTTGCTGCTTTTTTGATCCATGCCCGCACCGATCGCTACCCCTAGTGCGATGCCTAAACCCATGCCTAATGCTAGATTGTCAAAAAAAAGCAGCCCAAACGCAGCACCTAATGCCATTCCGACACCGATCCCCAGTCCCATATTGTTAGAAGCGGCTTCCTTTTCTTCAGACGTTTGCGGCGGTTTTTTCGTCATTGTGAAAAACCCCTTTCTTTTTAGTATAGAGGGGTTTCGTTTGGATGACAAATATTCGAACTGCTGCTCAGTGATATGCATCAGGAGAGTGCAACCGCTAAGTATAGCAAACGGGTTGAACCATTGGCCTATCTTCCGCCGGGCAAATAGTTACGCTCGGGGTTGTAGCGGCGAATGATCTTATTTTCAGCGAGTACGTGCTCATAATAATAAACAGGCGCATCCTTAGTCTCTAGTCGAAAAACAAAGACGAGCGGAACCTTTAAGACGGAATAGCGCGCGGGGATCGCAATATACGATTTTTGATTGCGCTCCATCGTCAGTGCGAATTCATCAAACAAAAGCGCCACTGGTGTGGGAAAGTTTACCAATTCATAATAGTGTTTTTCAAATGCATAGGTTTCTTGTTTTGCATAAGCGATTTTTGCAGCTGGCATACACATTCACCTCACTTGAATTATACGAACGTTTGTTCTGTTTGTAAAGTGAAAAATCACCAAACGAGGAAAAAGGAGGCGTTCTCTATGAAAAAGATGTTTTGCTAACAAGAAATTTGCTACACTAGAGAAAAGAAGGAATCAAAAAGGAGCAGCTACCATGGATTACGAACGTTTCGCACGATTACAGGCATGCTTTGCCGATGAAAAACTGCTGACCAAAGAAGGGTTCTATCGGTTGCGCTTGTCAGGGAAGGCGCAGTTCGAACTAGCCTTTATCAAAACCGGACCTTGTGGCGAATCTGTCTACCAGCCGCTGATCAAGGGCACTTTTGCTGAAAAAGAAGCAATCCCGACCTATTTGCTGGATCTTGCGGCGCAGCCTATGACGCAAATCAGTCAGCGAACCTCCGAAAATGAAGCCGTGTTAGATAAAGCGTTAGTAGCATTAATGGAAAAATGTGAGCAGGCAGTTGCCGTCAACGAAGCCGCACAAGAAGCCACACGTTAATTAGCATGACAAAGATACAAGAGCCGCCTGAACCTGATTTTTTACACTAAGCAAAAAAACGATCCTGACAAGATTCCTTGCCAAAGATCGTTTTTTTATTTTCCCGTGGAAATTAGTGTACTCATTCGCCGAAGTGGTCTGAGAAGCCTTGTTGCTTCATAAAGGCAGCGACATCTGGACGTCGCGGTTCACGGAAAAATTCCGTCATTTTCGTTTGCCAATTGGTTTGCTGTTGATTGCTGCTGCGCTGTGCATAATAGGCTTCTGTCGTTTGATTGTACTGGGCTGTTTGCTCCTGCGTCAGCGGTTGATACTGATCGACACTTACGATCGCTTCTTGGGGCAAGCGGACTTTCGGCTCATTTCTGTGTTGCGGATAGCCGATCGTTAAACCGAATAACGGAAACGTCAATTTTGGTAAGCCGACAAGTTCTGCGATACGAGGCAAATCATTGCGGATGCCGCCGATGTAACAAATTCCTAAGTCTTGTGCTTCAGCGTAAGCTACCATATTTTGGGCAGCGATGGTTGTATCAACGACAGACACAATAAATGGTTCCATCGTGGTTAAGTGGGTATCAGGCACCCCTGCTTGGGTCAGCAGCTGCTGATGCTTATGTAAGTCGGCGACAAAAAGATAGAAGACGCCCGTTCGAGTGATGTAATTTGGGGCACCGGCAATTTTTTCGATGGCAGCCAGTTTTTCAGGATCACTGACCTCAATGATCGAATAGGCTTGAACAAAGTTCGAACTGGAACCGCTCTGGGCAACCGTTACTAATTTTTGCTTGAGCTCCTTTGATAGTGGGCGTGATTGAAAATCTCTGACAGAGCTGTGGCGGGTAAAAGTATCAAAAAGATCCATCGTTTTTCCTCCTGTAACGTACAAATTTCTTTCTTCCTTAGTGTAACAGAAAAAAAGGAATGGGAACAAAAAGAATGTTTTCAAAAAATTTTCAAATTGATGTTTTATAGTTGCCAAGCACAAAAGTTTCCGTTATGATAATGATACATTCTTATTATTATTCCTTAGGGGAGTAACCGGTGGCGCAAGCTGCGATAATATCAACAGTAAGTAAGCTGGCGACAGCTTTCTGGTATTATTTGAAATGGTGAGACCTAAGACAAGCGTATACTTGTCTTAGGTCTCTTTTTTTCTAGCAGAGTGCCTAAGGAAAATAAAATTAAAAGGGGCAAAAAAATTGGCGAAAGAAATGTATCAAAAAGAAATCTCGGAAATTATGGCAGAGGTCCAGAGCAGTCCAGAGGGGTTGACGCAGCAAGAGGCAGCCAAGCGGTTAGAAAATGGCTTGAACCAGCTGAAGGAAGCACCTAAGAAATCAAGCTTTGCCTTATTCTTAGATACCTTCAAAGATGCGATGGTGATCGTCTTGCTGATCGTGGCAATCATCCAAATGGTTATGGGTGCCCACGTTGAGTCGATCGTTATCTTCGCAGTACTCTTGTTGAATTCCGTCGTCAGTGTGATTCAAACGAAAAAAGCTGAAGGGTCGTTAGACGCTTTGAAAAGCTTGTCGGCACCAGATGCTAACGTCATTCGGGATGGCAAAGAACAAAGTGTGCTGGCGAAAGAATTGGTTGTCGGCGATATCGTTATTTTAGAAGCTGGGGACTATGTACCAGCAGATGGTCGATTGATCGAAGAGGGTTCTTTGAAGGTCGATGAAGGAATGCTGACTGGGGAATCAACGCCAGCGGAAAAAGAATTAGGTGTGATCGATCGTACCGCACCGATCGGCGACCGTGACAACATGGTCTTCAGTGGAACGATCGTCACTTATGGGCGTGGCCGGTTTATTGTAACCGCGACTGGTAATGTGACGGAAATCGGTCAAGTGGCTGGCTTATTGGAAAGTACAGTTGAACACAAAACACCATTGCAAAGAGGATTAGACAGCTTCAGTAAAAAACTGAGCTTGGCGATCTTAGTCCTTTCATTGATTATTTTAGGGGTTCAAGTCGCACGGTTGTTCTTAGGTGACGGAACAGGTGATATGACACAAGATTTAGTCAACGCCTTTATGTTTGCGGTAGCCGTAGCCGTTGCAGCGATTCCAGAAGCCTTGCAATCGATCGTGACGATCGTTCTTTCGATCGGAACAAAACAAATGGCGAAGCGTCATGCCATCATTCGAAAACTACCAGCGGTTGAAACATTGGGTTCAACGAGTATCGTTTGTACCGATAAGACCGGGACTTTGACCCAAAACAAAATGACCGTTGTTGACTACTATTTACCAAATGGGCAAACGGGCACGTTCTCCGATGAGCCAACTACCTGGACATTGCCTGAAAAACGCTTAGTAGAGATCAGTGTCTTGGCCAATGATGCTGCCATCAGTGAAGATGGGGCGAAGCTAGGAGACCCTACTGAAATTGCTTTTCTGGATTACAGTGAGAAACTAAATCAGCCTTATCGGGCAATTCGTCAACAGTTTCCTCGTTTGCAAGAATTGCCTTTCGATTCTGATCGTAAATTGATGTCAACCTTACATGAGATCGATGGCGAACATTTATTGTTGACCAAAGGTGGGCCAGACATCGTCTTTGGCCGCAGTACCAAAGTCTTGATCGATGATCAAGTCGTGCCTTTAACAGATGAAATCAAGCAGAAATTGCAGCATCAAAACGAAGAATTCTCAAAACGGGCATTACGGGTCTTGGCGTTTGCTTACCGTCCATTGACCGATGCCCAATCACGAGAATTGACACTTGAAGATGAAAACGAGCTGATTTTGGTTGGTTTGATGGCGATGATCGATCCTCCTCGTAAAGAAGTCAAACAAGCCGTAGCGGATGCTAAATCTGCTGGTATCAAAACAGTAATGATCACAGGGGACCACAAAACGACAGCCGTGGCGATTGCACAAGAGATCGGTATTTCAGCCGAGGGCGACTTAGCCTTGACCGGTACGGAATTGGATGCTCTTTCTGAAACCGAACTAGCGGATCAATTAGACAAAATCACAGTCTATGCTCGTGTTTCGCCAGAAAACAAAATCCGTATCGTGCGGGCTTGGCAAGACAAAGGCAAGATCTCTGCCATGACCGGGGATGGGGTCAATGATGCACCCGCCTTGAAACAAGCGGATATCGGGATCGCAATGGGAACCGGAACGGACGTTGCCAAAGACGCAGCGGCGATGGTCTTGACGGATGACAACTTTGCCTCGATCATTCGTGCAGTAGAAGTTGGCCGAAACGTCTTTGACAACATCAAAAAAGCTATTTCGTATTTGTTTGCTGGAAACTTAGGTGCGATCATTGCGATCGTCTTTGCCTTAGTGATGGGTTGGGACAATCCATTTACTGCCTTGCAGCTGCTCTTTATCAACCTAGTCAACGACTCATTACCAGCGATTGCTCTAGGAATGGAAAAAGCCGAACCAACGATCATGCAGCGCCAGCCAAGAGATCCAAATGCTGGTATCTTCACTGGAAAAACATTGATCTCAGTAACGTATCGTGGTATTTTGATTGCCGCTGTCGTGATTTTGGCACAATGGTTAGGAATGAACCAATCACCTGAATTAGGTGTTGCGATGGCCTTCTCAACACTTATCTGGAGCCGAACATTGCAAACATTACCAGCACGCTCAAACACTGAGACTGCTTGGCAAGCTGGCCTTTTTGCCAATAAAATGGTATGGCTGGCGATCGTCGTTTGTGGTGGACTATACAGCATTACCTTGATTCCTGGCATCCGTGAAGTCTTTGCGATTCCAGCAACCTTCACTTTAGGACATGTCGGTCTGTGTATCGCAATGGCTGCTGTGGCAGTTGTTTTGATGGAAATCACGAAACTGATTATTATTGCCGTTCAAAAACGTCAAGGAAACGCCTAAAGCAAAAAACGTATCGATCAAACGATCGATACGTTTTTTTGTCGTTTATCCTCACTGCTTAGTTGATTTTTTTCAGCTGACTGATTTGGGCAGCGACTTGTTTCAAGAAGGCTTCTTGACCAGCCGGCTGTTCTTGGCTGTAAAGGTAGGCTTCGTATTGCTGCGTCAAGCGGATAAAATCACCATGGAACAGTGGATAGAATGCTTCAAGTCGTTGGGCATAATCGATCAACGGCTCCGCCTCGTTACGGTACAGAACTTTCGTCGTTTGCCGCAAAAACAAAGGATAGGCAGCAACTAGCGGCTGTTTGTTAAAGCGGCAGATCAACCATAAATGAATACGGAAAAACGAATGGCGGAAATAGAAAAGTAGGCCAAGTCCTAGGATAGCTAAGCCTCCAAAGAAGCCATTGCGCAGCGTTTGTTTCAGCTCCTTAGTCAACCAAACGTCATCAGTAACCGCAGCTGTTGCAGAACTGCTGGTCGTGGTTTCACTACTTTCTGTTTCCGTGCTGCTTGTTGGTGTTGTTTCACTGCTAGCGGTCGGCGTTTCTTCGGAGCTAGTAGATTCTTGAGTCAACACGGGACGATCTGGATTTTGGAAACTAGGGGTCGGTTCAAAAGGCACCCAACCGTAGCCGTCAAAGTAGACCTCCACCCATGAGTGGGCATTCAAGTTGCGAACGGTATAGGTAGTGATGCCGTTTTCTGTCGCAGGAGATCCAGGAGAAAAGCCTTTTGCCCAGCGAGCAGGGATCTCTAAACTCCGTAGTAGCACGACCATTGCCGTGGAAAAATTGTCGCAGTAGCCGACTTGTGATTCAAATAAAAATTGATCAACATAATCTTGCTCTTCTGCAGGCACGACGGCATCGGTTTTGGAATAGCGGAATACGAGCGGATCTTTCAAATAGCTTTCAATCGCCGTGACTTGATCAAACAGACTGTTGCTGTCAGCGGTGATCTCAGCTGCGAGATCTCGTACCCGCTGCGGCAAAGAATCGGGTAACTGGATATAATCGATCGGAGAATCCGGATAGATCAAAGGCAGATTTTGGAGATTTTCTGCGGCAAAATCTGGATGGTCCCAATCGAGGGTCAAGGTGGTGTCTGGGAGTGGATCAATGAGATCGACCCGCTGGATGGCGTCGCTGATCTGAAACCCGCGAGCACCGTTTTCAAGGGACAACGTGCTGCGTCCATAGGGCAATGGGACATAGTCTCCATGGTTTTGAAATTGGACCCGAACGGATTCGTTCTCAAGATAGGCTTGCTGATAGCTTTGATCCGCGATCGTGACGCCCTCTGCTTCTAAGCGAGCCTCTTCGCGGCTCGTACTGATCCAGCCCTTACCAGAATAAAAATCTTTGCTTTCCACCCGCCAGTAATGCGGGGTTTCTTGTTGCGCTTCAAATAAAATCGTCGCATCATCCAGTAGTGGTCCGCCTAATTGACGGTCGTTTTCACTGAATCCAGTGCGAGAGCCGCTGGGCGTGCCATGTTCTTCAATAAATTGATAAAAACCCAGCTGATTCAGATTTGTCCGTATAGGCGTGGAACGGGCTGCCAACTGTTCCCGCAGGCTCGTTTGCGGCAAGTAGACAGCAGTGACGGCTAATCCACCAATCAATAGCATCACAGCGAACCAGGGAGCGATCGTTTGACTGGATTGAAAGACGCTGCGCTGGATCAGTGAAGAAGCCAAGGCACAAAGAAAAATACCCATCAAATGCCACGTCAGATCAAATTGATTAAAAATCACGACTGTTAGCAAGTAGCCGATCATGGTAGCGTAAATCAAGAAAAAGCGTTGATAAGCGATCGGTAAGATCGCTAAAAACAAAACCCAACTAACGATCAATGTCACCGCCGCCAGTTCGGTGATATAGCCGACTTCACCGCTGAGGATCTCTTGAAAGGCACGGTGCAGGTCTAGCCAAAAACGCAGCAGCCAATCAAAAGAAAAGGCAGTCCCATAAGGAAAGATCCGATACAAGACGATCAGCCAAGCGGCTGCCAGCAAAGGCAAACTGTAACGGACTTTCGGCACCACAGTCAAAATCAAACAGACACTAAAGGCATAAGTTAAAAGGGTGAACTGATTGCCAAGGTCATAAACTGCGATAAACGGCAAGATCACCAGTGATAGACTGAGAAAGGTCAAAAGACCAATCAGCGCTTTCTTAATAAATCTCATCCTACCGCCTCCTCAAGTTTATTCAACTGCCTCATTAAATCAGCGTAGGTAAACACTTGGCAGCTGTTTTTTGCTTCCAACTGACTGAGGTAGTCTTCCAGTTGTGGGGTAAAAACCGGGGTAATGAAGACAAGATGGCTGCCAGTCAAAAGCGGTACCCCTTCAGGAACTTTCTCGAAGGGAAGGATCTGGGCATAGGCAGCGGCATCCGTTTGGTAAGGAGAAGTCAATCCGTCACCAATCAAGAGCGGCTGAAAAAGTCGTTGATTTTGCGAGAAATGGTGGATCGAATAAAACAGTGTCAAAGTCTCTTCAAAAGCAGGATGATCTTCTCCCCAAAAGAGCAGAACGATGTCTTGTTCTTCTTCATGTTCTCGTTCGCGATAGATCAATTCCTGTTGTTTGCTGGATAATTTCCAATCGATATTTTTTAAGGAATCCCCTAACTGGTATTGACGGAACTGTCGAATAGAAAAATTGGGTTCTCCGTGGGTTTGGCTGCGGACTTGCTTTTTAAAAAATGGCAGCAGGGTAACGGCTTCTGGCGCCAATTTAGGCAGGATCAAAATCGATTGTTTCGCAACTGCAGCGTAGCTTTTTTCAAAAAAGCCAAAGAGATCATGGCTGTACAATTGAACGGGCAATTCTTCATAGATGCCTCGCTCCTTTGGGGTCCAAGGCAGCTGCAGCCGAATCAGATTGCCTCGATAAAAGGCGCTGTGATGACTTTCCTTGAAACGATCGTCAAACTGTAAGGTGAAATCGACCAGCGGCAGCAGCGTCGGGCGATACTTGAAGACTTGTAGCGGTAAGGTGATCGCTGTGTGTGTTTCAGCTTGGATCGATTCTTCTAAAATGATTTGAACCTTCTTGAGGGAGGGGAGCAAGAATACTGCATCAAGCAACAATAACAAAGTCAGTAAAAACCAAAGGCTCCAGCCAGCATTATTATTGAAGATCACACAGTAAGCCAGCAGCAGAAAATAGGCAGCGCTAAACAACAGGAGGCGCAGCAGGCGTTCAAGCTTCTTTTTCTTCATCGCTATCTCCTCGTTGGGACAGGCACTCGTTGGATCATCTGTTTCATCAAGTCTGAAAGGGTCTCCGTGCTGGCATGAACGCCACCTTTCAGTAATAAACGATGACCGAAGACTGCTGGTAAAATTCGCTGCAAGTCTTGCGGCGTGACAAAGGTCCGACCTTCCGTCAATGCTAACGCTTTTGCCCCTTTTAAGAAGGCGATCCCACCACGAGGGCTGATACCAAGGTCAATGGCATTATGCTGACGGCTCGCTTGAACCAGCTGCAATGCGTAACGGGCGACCCGCTCATCGACATACACGTCATCGACCATCGCTTTTAAAGCAGTCACTTCATCAGCATGTAAAATGGTTTGGATCTGATCCAAGCTTTGCTGTCGTTTTCCAGTCAAGAGGGCGAGCTCATCTTGAAAATCTGGGTAACCGATATGCAGGCGGAACAAAAAACGATCCAATTGGGCTTCAGGCAAAGGATACGTTCCTTCATACTCGATTGGATTTTGCGTGGCTAAAACAAAAAAGTGGGGACTCAATGGGTACGTTTGATTGTCGATGGTGACATGATTTTCTGACATGGCTTCTAAGAGTGAGGCTTGCGTCCTTGGTGTGGTTCGGTTGATCTCATCTGCCAAGAGGACGGAGGTGAAGATCGGGCCAGGACGAAACTCGAACTGGTGGCTTTGGGAATTAAAAATCGACACACCTAACACATCGTTAGGTAAAAGGTCTGGGGTAAACTGTACCCGTTTGTAGTCACTTTGAATGGCTTTGGCTAACGATTTGACCAACATCGTTTTCCCAACACCAGGGATATCTTCGAATAAAACGTGTCCGCCAGCAAGCAGCGCAGCCACGGTAAATTGGATCACATCTCGTTTGCCTAAAATCACTTTTTCCACTTCTGCGATCAAGGCATCTATTTTTTGTAATTCAGCGGTCATCTGATAACCTCCCTACGTTCGTTTCTTCCATTGTAACGGTTTTCTAGGACTGTCGCAATTTTCGTGTAACAATTAAAGAAAATTTCAAGAATATTCAAAAAAGAGAAATCCTTTCCGCGGATTTGCGAAAGAAAAACAAAAAACTCCCGAAGCGTTTCTTCGGAAGTTTGCGTTTGATAGAAAAGAAGCGACTAGAAGGTGTGATGCAAGAGGTCAGCGGCGATCTGGTCCGCCTGCCGTAAATTCCAAGCATCGGTTCCTGGCTGAGCAGTGGCAGCCGTCAGCCAGTGGATACCTTCTGTGGGAATCCCAAAACAATAGAGGGTAGGGTAGGGGCGGTCATCTGGTCCAAGGATCTGATTGGTCTCAGGATCGATGGCGATCGCACCCGTCTCAAAAGGCACCTCATTGGGGATCGTCAACTGGTGCGGGTGAATGATCCGATCGTTTAGCAGTTGCCGCAACAAGGAATTGTTGGTTCGACGAATCGCTGTCGATGGAATGCGAGCCTCAATTAGTTGCGTCGCGTGATAGCGTGTGTCGTCAAATCGCTTTGAATACGTACAGTAAGCCTCCTCGATCTCAACAGTCATGTCAGGACCTAGTAAGGTCACCACTCCCGCTTCCATCAATGCCACCAGTTCCTGCAGTCGCTGAACCGGCGGACCGATCGATAAAAAGCTGTTCAAGGGAACGAAAGACTGCCAAAAGAGTGTTTTCAGGTCTTGTGCTGGCATTAGCTGATGATCGAGAACAAACCGAATCGGGTCCCGCAGATCTTTGAAGACTTCCAAGGCACTGCTGATAGGTCCTGTTAGATTGCCTTTTTCGGCATCTTGGATTTGGGTACGTAATAGTGCAATGAAAAAGTCTTGCAACGACTGTTGCTTTTTCTGAGCAAAGGGGTCGGCTAGTTGTTGCCATGACCACCACTCCGTCGTAGGAAGCTGCCATTTTTTCAGCAAGTCTTCAGATCCTTCAGAGGCAACAAAGGCGGCGGTAAAAGCGGCAAGCTGATCTTTGTCCAGCAGCTGTTTTTCTAAAAGCAGCGTCTGATAATAGACGAGTTCTGCCTCTTTTTTTAAATAGAAGAGCAGGGTCTTGCCAGCAACCGTTTTGGCTGCTTGCCAAGCAGCGAGGCGTTCAGGGGTCAAAAAAACGGGCTTTCGCTGCTGCGTCGGTGTTTTTTGATTGCGGCCACGAGGACGATACGGGACACCCCGACGAGAACCTGCGATGATTTGCGGTTCTTCACCAGAAGGTTGATAGACGAGGGATCCATTGACTTTGACGAAGGTGCCGCCCCGACCGCTGGTCAAGCGGGTGACGTAATCGTAAAAGGCAAGCCCTAGTCCCCGTAAAATCACAGGTTCGCCAGCTTTCACCGCCGTTAGATCCGTATCTGCCGCATTGGCTGGCGGTGCATAAAACCAGCCATTATTTTCTGCGGCAGCCGCCAATCGTTGTTCTGCTGCTGACAGTTGGGCTTGTGAATGGCCTGTAGCTAAGACGACGGCATCAACAAGAAATGTTTGGTGAGCCGTCGCCAACTGGTAGCGATTTTTGGAAAGAGGGGTCAAGGAGCTGACACTGTCTGACAGATGGTTGACGGTAATGGATTCAGGCAGCTCTTTTAATAGCTGCTGATAAAACCACTGCTGATAGAGGCCATATAACGCCCGCGAGCAATGCCCGTTAGGATCAAGTGAATCAAGTGCTGTGCATTCCGCAACGAGCTCAGGAGCATGCGTGGCTGCGAAATGTTTCCCTTCTGTCACTGCCCATTCGTATAAGGTAGGTCCTTTGACCACGGGACCGCCGGTGCTTAATGTGTCATCCGTGAAAAGGGTGACTTGACTGGTTACAGAATTCAATAGCAGATCCGCCGATTGGTCCGTGCGCCAAACTGCCCCAGGAAGAAAGGGATCAAACAGCAGCAAGTCGATGGCTTGTTTGTTTTGTTTGCTATGAGCGATCAGTCGTTCTGAAAGTGAAAGTCCACGAGGACCAGCACCAATGATAGCTATTTTCATATCACACCGCCTCAATTATTCTATGGTCTTTGTGTCATCAACGAGCTAAGTCAAAAGGTGTCTTGCGGAAAATCAGCCAGTGCATGCCTAGCACCATGGCTTCCTCGATGGCATCGATATAATGGAAAGCAGGCTGATTTGGTTGTTGCTGCAGCAATGGATTTTTTTTGATCGCGTCTAAGAGATCGGTTTTTACTGCATCACTGCTGGCTAAAATGATACAGTGGGGGGCAAAAGCAGCATTGTAAAATGGCAGTAAGCTTGTCAGGCGCTGAACCAAAGCCGTGCGGTCTTGCGGTGCCCCTTGATCCAAGTAGCCGGGCAAAAATTTTGCCTCTCCCGCTAGGGCGTCTTTTCCTTCTAAAAGTGCACCATTGACCATGAGCGTGATACCAGGCATGCTTTTTTCGGGATTGTACATGCCGACGATGGTTTGCTGCAAAGAGATCTGTTGGGCGATGCAATAGCCGATCGTTAAAATATGGGCATCGTTTTGACAGTAGAAGGGCAGTGCAGTGACCTCTGCCACGAGGGCTGCCAGCTGCCAGCCATTAAATTTTTCATACCAGCTGGAAGTCACGGTTCCTCCACTGATTTTTCCTGGTAAAAAGAGGGCGATCTGTTCCACAGAGGGAAATAATGCTAGCTCGTTCGTTACACATTCTTGAAAGCGATGAGGGGCAACATCAGGAAAGGGCTGGTCGTGTTTTGCCAAAACCTTTCCCTTGCGGTCGATCAGCATGGACCAAAGAGCCAAGGAACCATCGTGATCGATAAAACTAAGCAAAAGAGAATGGCCTCGGTCTTGGTTGAGCTGATAGGTCACAGCAGGCCGCCCTAGCTCTTTTTGCTCCAGCGGACCTTTAGTGATTTCTTCCTCTGCCAACAATTCTTTTAATAATGAGTTAGTGGTGACCATGCTGATGCCGGTTTTCTTTACTAAATCGGAGGCGAATAATGCCCCGTTTTGAAATAAGGTTTTTAAAACCAGCTGTTTGTTTTGCTGGCGAATGGAATGGGTGGTAGAAGCCATAGGTGTTCTCCTTAATGAAGTGATTTAATTAAGTATACCGACGGGATGAAACGATGTAAAGTTTTTAAAAGACTGACTTGACGGAAAACTTGAAAATAAGTATACTTAATTAACAATGTTAATTAAGTGGTTCGCCATAAAGAGGACACGAGGTAGAGGGGAAGAGAAACGTATGATCAAATTAGTCATCACAGATTTAGACGGCACATTTTTGAACAGCCAAGGCAGTTTTGATCGGCCTTATTATGAACAAGTCAGCCAACAAATGAAAGAAGCGGGTGTTGCTTTTGCTGCGTGTACCGGCAAACAGTGTGAACGAGTGGAAGAACTGTTTGGTGAAGCAGCAGCGGATGTTTGGATTCTTGGGGATAGCGCGACCCGCATCAAACATCAAGGCGAATACATCTTTGAATCACTGCTGCCAAACGAATTAGGGCGGCGGATCATTGCGAAGCTCGCTGCGATTGCGCAAGATCATGTGATCATCGCCTGTACACCGACTACGGCGTACATTGCGGAAACGACCAATGAAGCAGATGCCCAGAAAGTTCGGGGCTCTTATCGGGTGGTCAAAACGGTGGCGGATTATCAAACCATCACCGAAGATTTTGTGAAGCTCACTATTTTTGATCCCAAACTACGTTGCTTTGAGCATGTCCAACAGTTAGGCGAGTTTACAAACGACGCCTACATCGTGGCTTCGGAAGCCGCTTGGATCGATATCACCAATCAAGGCGTCCACAAAGGAACGACTGTGGCACACTTGCAAGAATTGCTGCACGTCACACCAGAAGAGACTATGGTCTTCGGCGATGGCTTGAACGATTTGGAGTTGATGGCAGCTGGCACGTTTAGTTTCGCCATGAGCAATGCCTTTGAGGAAGTCAAGACAGCGGCAGCGTTTGTGACCAAGTCAAACGATGAAAATGGCGTGCTGAAAACCATCGAACGTCTGTTACCGCTACAAATGAACCAATAAAAAAACCGCTCCCTAGCAGGGATAGCACGTACTTTCATTTGACTGAAAGTAGAGTGCTGCCTGTTGCTAAGGAGCGGTTTTTTCGTTATGCATGTGGTTGACTGACGCTATAAGGATAGGCATCGGCTGACCACTCTTTGCTGCGAGGGACGATACCTAGCTGGAAGTTCAATGTACCACCGGCAGTCAATTCTTGGTGGGTGAAAAACAATCGCTCGAAGGGTTCTTCGTTCAATGTGATTTTATCCACGAAGAGCTGTTGCGGCGCATTGGGCGTGCTCTTGATCACTAAGTCTTTGCCTGAAGCAAGATGTAGTGTTGCTTGATCAAATAATGGCATGCCGATGACATATTCCCCCGTCCCTGGTGTGACTGGATAAAAGCCCAAGGAGTTGAAAATGTACCAACCAGCCATGCTACCGTTGTCTTCATCGCCAGGAAAGCCTTTGGGCGAGTCATTGAAGCATTGTGTCAATAGCTGCTTGATCAAGGGCTGTGCCATTTCTGGTTTGCCCAAATAGCTGAATAGATACGGATAGTGGAAGCTTGGCTGATTGGAGATCGCCAGCTGACCAAAATCGAGTGCGGCCATCTCACTCATTTCATGGATCTCAAAGCCGTAGCCTTCTGTCGTATAGCGAGGTTCTTGATTGCACAAGTCGATCAGTTTTGCTTCAAAGGCCGCTTTGCCGCCATGTTCGGCGATCAAGCCAGCGAAATCATGGTAAACAGCAAAACTGCTTTGCCACGCACTGCCTTCTGCATAATCTAAGCCCCAGCGTATGTCACTGAATTCTGGACGAAAGGCACCATCGGGATCTTTTGCCCGCATAAAGCCAGTTTCCTGATCGAAAATGTTGCGGTAGTTTTGCGATTGCTGCTGATAATAGTCTGCTTGCTCGTCACCCAGCTGTTGCGCGACTTGTGAAATACAAAAATCACTGTAACAATAATCAAGGGTGTGATTGACCGATTCATGATGCGTCAATGGCACATACCCATAAGTCAAATAGTCCGTCGTGCCGCGCCGACCATAATTGGGATTTTCACTTTGGACGGTGGCGCCTTTTTTCATCGCTGCTAAAAATTCGGGCATCAAATCAGGACGAATGCCTTTTACTGCGGCATCAGCGATCACGGCATCGATCAGCGTCCCTGGCATCAATCCACGCTCATCTGGCGATAGCCATTTTGGTAAAAAGCCGCTTTCGCGATAACTGTTCAAAAAGCCTTCCAGCATGTCTTCCAATTGTTCGACAGCCAAGAGTGAAAAGAGCGGGTAGACAGTTTTATACGTATCCCAAAAGCCGTTGTTTGTATACAGTGGTCCTGGTTTGATTGCTTTTGCCAAGGTATCCCAATGCATTTTGCGGCCCTCTTGATCGATTTCGAAGAAGGTTTGAGGAAACAAGAATAAGCGATAAAAATTATGATAAAAAGTAGAAACTTGTGTTTGATCGTGATGCTCGATCTCGATTTTTTGCAAAAAATGATTCCATTGCTGTTGGACAGAAGCTAGATAATCGGCAGGAGCCCATTGCTGTTCCCGTTGCAAGTTCAAACAAGCTTGTTCGCGACTGAGAAACGAGGTCGCAAAACGGATCGTCTGTGTTTGGCAATCATCAAAGCGGAGAACGACGAAGGCTTCTTTGCCTGTCAAGGCACCTTCGATCGCCGTGATGGGTGTTTCAAAGCGATAGACGAAATGGAAGGTGAATCGTTCATCTTCGCACCCTGAAAATACGATCAGTTGACCAGCCACTGTTTGTTCATCCACCTGTTCTAAGACATAGTCACCCGGCAGTGACAAGCCAAGACCTGGCTGATCCCCGCAGTTTTCAATAGTCAGCACACCGCCATACATGCTGGGGATCAAAGTCGTTGTTGTTAAATACCGCTGCGACTTGATTTTAAGAAAGGCTGGATTAAAGGTGCTTTCTTCGGGACGATACGAGCTTTGCGCATGGAAAAGGGTATTTTCAGAAAGCGTGCCGTTTATCGGCAGCATCGTCAGATGGCTGAAATCTCCCATCCATGGGCTAGGCTGATGGGTGATGCGAAAGCCCTGAAAGGTTCGATCTTCTGGATGAAACCACCAACTGCCGCGTTGATCGCTGGTTTGCGGGGCAAAGTAGTTCATGCCAAAAGGAACCCCTGTATAAGGCAGGCAGTTGCCGTGGGAAAAACTATATTGGTTGTCTGTTCCGTGTCGTGTGTCGATCATTGATACGTTCACTTGGTTCACTCCTTTAATTGGGTTGATTCTCTTTTGATCAAAGAAACCGCCACTAGATGGGTGGTCGTCTCCGTTGGTACTGGGGTTGCTGCCTTCGCAGCGTTGATTTTCTCAATCACTTGGTTTCCTGCCAAGCGCCCCATCTCGGCAAAATTCTGCCCGATAGTCGTTAGTGCTGGATCAACGAGGGCTGCGGCTTGGATATTATCGAAACCAACTAGGGAAATGTTGGCAGGGACGTGCAAATCTGCTTGGCGCAAAGCACGCATCAATTCGATGGCGATCAAGTCATTTTCACAGACGGCTGCCGTGACCTGATGTTCTTCCAAGTAGGCAAGCGCATTTGCGATGCTGGCAGCCGTGTCGTCGAGCTTGGTGCGAAAGGTTCTTTGGGCTTTTTTCAGCGCATCGATGTAACCTAGATAACGCTGACGGACGGATTGCGGATGATGGGTATCACCAAAAATATAAGCGATCCGTTGATGCCCCAACGCAAGTAAATGATCTGTGGCTAGCTGTCCACCTTGAAAGTTATCTGGCATCACCGCTGGAAAATCAAACTCATGCAGCTTTTTATCTAAGGTCACGATAGGAAAGTGCTTTTCAGCACATTCGAACAGCAAGTCATAGTAAGAAAACGTATTGCTGGCGTAATAGATCAGGCCGTCGAATTCTTGCATCAGCTCAGCTGCCGTCGTTTTTTCCAAATAATCCACTGGTGTCATCAAAAGTTCAAAGCCGTGTTCTTGCATCACGGGGTAAATGCCTTCGGTAAAGTTTCCTAAAGAGAGATCATTGGCAAAGGGCAAGACAAACAAAATTCGTCCAGTCGCTTTTTTTTCCTTCAATTCTCGGACAAAGCTGCCGCTGCCTTGCACGCGATAGATCAGCTGATTTTGTTCCAGTTCCGTCAAGGCTCTTTTAGAGGTGATCCGACTGACTTGGTATTGTTCAGATAGTTCTTTTTCGGTAGGGACACGACTGCCAGGCGCTAATCGCCCTTCAACGATGGCTTCGTGAAGCTCCGCGTAAATTTTTTTATATAATGGTTGTTTCATAAGAAAACCCCTTTTGATATATCATATTTGTTAGCATACCATAAACCAATAAAAATGAAAACCCTTTAATTATTTTGAAAAAGCGCTAGACATTCAATTAATTCATGATATACTAGGTTCGTAAATTGATATATCAAATCAGGGAAGGTGATGGAATGGTTTATAAAGAAATACCAACTTCAGTAGCAACATTTATGGAAACGATTACGGATCTATGCGGAGAAACGCATGCCGATTGGGCGAAAAATTTTAACGCAGCCTTTGCCAATACACTACTAACGACGGTCAAGCGTCATGAGGATGGCACGACCTTTTTACTGACGGGGGATATTCCAGCCATGTGGCTGCGAGATTCCACTGCACAAGTTCGTCCGTATTTGGTGATCGCCAAAGAAGATGAAGACTTAGCAAGCATGATCAGCGGGTTAGTCAAGAAGCAATTCTACTATATTACGATCGATCCTTACGCAAATGCCTTTAACGAATCAGCCAATGGCGCTGGCCACCAAACAGACGATACAGAAATGAACGATTGGATCTGGGAACGCAAATATGAGATCGACTCTTTATGCTATCCGATCCAACTGGCCTATCTGCTATATAAAAACACAGGCAGAACCGATCAGTTCAATGATGATTTTGTAACAGGCATCAAAAAAGCCTTGGAGGTGTTTGTGACAGAACAAAATCATGAGGAATCTCCATATCGCTTTGAACGGGATACCTGGCGAAAAGAAGATACCTTGACTCATGGCGGCAAAGGCGCACCAGTGAAACCTGTCGGCTTGACTTGGTCAGGCTTTCGACCAAGTGATGATGCCTGCAAATACGGCTATTTGATTCCCTCCAATATGTTTGCGGTGGTGGTCTTAGGCTATATCCAAGAAATCTTTACGACGGTTTTAGAAGACGCAGCGATCGTGGCACAAGCGAAAAAACTACAAGCAGACATTGAAGCAGGGATTAAAGCATATGGGTTGACCACGAACCAAGCTGGCGAAGAAGTCTACGCCTATGAAGTGGATGGATTCGGCAATGGCACCCTGATGGATGACAGCAATGTGCCGAATTTGATCGCCGCCCCTTACTTGGGGTATGGCAGCATGGAAGATCCCCTTTATCTTCAAACCCGTAAAACGTTGTTGAGCAGTGAAAATCCGTATTTCTATGAAGGAAAATACGCCAAAGGCATTGGTAGCTCTCATACGCCAGAAAATTATGTGTGGCCGATCGCCATGGCAATGGAAGGGATGACCACCACTGACAAAGAAGAAAAGAAACGAATTTTGGATCAGTTAGTGGCGACAGATGCGGGTACAAATTTGATGCATGAAGGGTTCGATGTCGATGATCCTTCGCAATACACGAGAGAATGGTTCTCGTGGGCGAACATGATGTTTTGTGAATTGGTCATGGATTATTTCGATATCCGAGTGGAAAAATAAGCAGCACGACCCACTACCATTCGAGTGACACAAAAAGCAGTCCAACGACGCAAACAGCGAGGAGTAAAAATCAATGAAGAAACAAGTTTATATCATCTCACACAGCCACTGGGATCGGGAATGGTACATGCCTTACGAACAGCATCACATGCGGCTAGTGGAATTGATGGATGATCTTTTAGAATTAATTGAAAATGACCCTGAGTTCCACAGCTTCCATCTAGATGGACAGACGATCATCTTGGATGACTATTTAGAAGTGCGGCCTGAAAAACGCGAGGCGGTCAAAGCGGCTATCAAACAAGGGAAATTACAGATCGGTCCGTTTTATATTTTGCAAGATGACTTTTTGATCAGTGCCGAATCAAACACCCGTAATATGCTGATTGGAATGGCAGAAAGCAAAAAGTGGGGCACCCCCGTTATGTTGGGGTATTTCCCAGATACTTTCGGCAATATGGGGCAAACCCCGCAAATGATGCTGCAAGCCAATCTTGAAAGTGCTGCATTTGGACGTGGCGTCAAACCGATCGGCTTTGACAACGAAGTTTTACCCGATGATCAATTTACTTCCCAATATTCTGAAATGCATTGGGAAGGTCCAGATGGCAGTCAAATCTTTGGTCTACTCTTTGCCAACTGGTACTCCAATGGCAATGAGATTCCAGTGGATAAAGCAGAAGCCAAAGCTTTTTGGACACAAAAACTGCAAGATGTAGAAAAATTTGGAGCCACCAATCATTACTTAATGATGAATGGGGTCGATCATCAACCCGTCCAAAAAGACATTTCGGCAGCGATTCGTACAGCCAACGAGCTATTCCCAGAGTATGAATTCAAACACGCCAGCTTTACCGAATACCTTGAAGCGGTGCAAGCAGATCTGCCAGATGACCTAGGAACTGTCACAGGTGAATTGACCAGTCAAGAAACCGATGGTTGGTATACGCTAGCCAATACCGCCTCTTCCCGAGTTTATCTAAAACAATGGAATACAAAGGTTTCCCGCCAATTAGAAAATGTTGCGGAGCCATTAGCAACTATGGCTTATGAAGCAAGCGGCAGCTATCCTCACGATATGTTGGATCATGCGTGGAAAACCTTGATGCAAAATCATCCTCACGACAGTATCTGTGGCTGTTCAGTGGACGAAGTACACCGAGAAATGATGCCGCGCTTTGAAAAAGCCAATGAAATCGGCAAGTTCGTGGCAGATGAAGCGTTACGCAATTTAGTAGCAGCCATCGACACGAGCCAGTTTCCTGAGGAGAGTCGCCCCTTCGTGGTCTTCAACACCACTGGCAGCACCCGTTCTGGTTTAGTGGAAGTCGTGATCGAACTTGAGCGTAAAACATTCCGTGAAGGATTGCCAAGCAAGCTTTACCACGAATTGTTGGCGAAGCCAAAAGGTTCTTATTCGGTGATCGATGAAGAGGGGAACCCTGTTGCTGCGATCATTAGTGAAGAAGAGGTTCTTTTTGACTATGAATTGCCTAAAGATGCTTTTCGGATTCCTTTCATGAAACGCTTTGTCACGGTCCAAGTTGAAGCAAATCAGTTGCCAGAATTTTCATGGCAGACCTTTGCCCTAGTAGAAAAAGCCGCTACGCCAGTAGAGAGCGCCCCGATCGTTTCAGAAGGAGGGCGCAAACTTGCCAACGCACATTTGGAAGCCGTCATTACTGAAAACGGCAGCTTGACGATTACAGACAAAGCAACCAAAAAAACGTATCGCAATTTACTGGTTTTCGAGGATGTGGGGGATATCGCCAATGAGTACATCTTCAAACAACCAGAAGGGGATGAAGCAATCTTATCGACACAATTTCCGCATCACGTGACGATCGAACAAAACGATCCACTGGTGGGGATCGTGCGACTGACGCAAGAATTGCAGATTCCCGTTTCAGCAGATGACCGTTTGTTAGAAGAACAAAAAGCTGTTGTCGATTTCCGTTTCCGTAAGGCACAGCGGAGTCAAGAATTGGTTGCTTTCAAGATCGAGACGGAGATTCGCTTAGAACGAACCAGCAACCGCCTGGCATTTAAAACCACCGTCAACAACCAAAGCAAAGATCACCGACTGCGGGTGTTATTCCCAACAGGGATCATCACGGATTTCCATGAAGCTGACAGCATTTATGAAGTCGTAAAACGGCCGAATCAGGTTTCTAGTCATTGGGAAAACCCAACAAATCCGCAGCATCAGCACGCCTTTGTCAACTTGCATGATGAAACTGGCGGCATGACGGTTTCTAATTTTGGTTTGAACGAATATGAAATCGTGAAGGATCAGATCTGCTTGACCTTGTTGCGCTGTACGGGAGAGCTAGGCGATTGGGGCTACTTCCCAACACCAGAAGCGCAATGCTTAGGCAGCCACACCTTTGAATACGGTGTAGCCTGTCATGGGGCTCCTGAAGAACGTTATGAAACGTATCGCCAAGCACAAGCTGCCCAAGTTCCTTGGACGGCAAGTCAGACCGACAAGCATCAAGGCAAGCTAGCCAGCAGCAACCAATACATGGAAGCTCATGGAACGACGGTAGTTATCACCGCTTTAAAACGCAATCGCCAAGACCAGCAGATCGTTTTGCGGGGCTATAATTTGGCGGATCAAGCCACTGCCTTTCACGTGCAAAAAGAGCAGGCGACGCTCTGTCTGTTGAACCTTTTAGAGGAAGAACAAGCATCGACCGTCAATGAGCAATTACACCCATATGAAATTCGTACCATTGGAGTAAAGGAGTGAGTAATGATGGTTTATGGAGGAATTGAAGCCGGCGGCACAAAAATGATTTGTGCCGTTGCCGATGACCAGTTGACGATCATCGCCCAAGAGTCGATCCCAACGACAACACCAGAGGAAACGTTAGCGGCGATCTTTGCCTTTTTCGATCCCTACGATCTCGTGTCATTAGGGGTCGGTTCCTTTGGTCCGATCGGGATCGATCCAACCCAAGCGACCTATGGCCACATACTAGCGACGCCGAAACAGGGCTGGCAGCAGTTCGATTTTCTCGGTGCATTGAAGAAGCGCTACCCAGAGACAGCATTTGCTTGGACAACAGATGTCAATGCTGCCGCTTATGGGGAATTACGTCAAGGAGCGGCGCAAGGCAAAGACAGCTGTGTCTATTTGACAGTAGGCACCGGCATTGGCGCAGGAGTCGTTCGTGAAGGAAAGATTTTCGAGGGGATCGGTCATCCAGAAATCGGTCATACCTATGTCAAACGCCACAGTGAAGATACGTATGCTGGTACATGCCCGTATCACGGCGACTGTCTGGAAGGATTAGCCGCAGGGCCTTCTTTAGAAGGACGTACGGGGATCAAAGGACAAGACTTGCCGCAAGCGCACGAGATTTGGGGGTTGCAGGCCTTTTATCTAGGGCAAGCGCTGGTCAATATCACGTTGACCTTAGCACCTGAGAAAATCATTTTAGGCGGCGGGGTCATGAATCAGCCGCATCTACTCGCTCAAATCCAACAAGCCTTCCAAAAACAAATGGCAGGCTATATGGAGACACCACCAGTGGAAGACTACATCGTCACTTGGGGCTTGCCGAACAAAAGCGGGATTATCGGCTGTCTCTTGTTAGGCAAAGAGCAGGTGACTGCCCATGACTAACTTGCATTTTCCTAAAGATTTTTGGTGGGGAGCCGCCGCCAGCGGTCCGCAAACTGAAGGACGAACGGCCGATGATGGCAAAGGCGATTCGATTTGGGACTATTGGTACGCAACGGAGCCAGAACGTTTTTATCAAAAACGGGGACCAAAAGATACCGTCCAGCTGCTGCAGCGTTACCCAGAAGATGTGGCGTTGATGAAAGAGATCGGCTTTAATTCTTTTCGAACCTCGATCCAGTGGAGTCGCTTGCTGCCAGAAGGAAGAGGGGCGGTCAATCAACAAGCGGTGGCGTTTTATCGCGAGTACTTCGCTACTTTGATCGAAAATGGCATCGAACCCTTCATCAATTTGTATCATTTTGATATGCCGATGGCACTGCAAAAAGAAGGCGGCTGGCTCAATCGCGAGACTGTCACAGCATTTGCAGATTATGCTGCTTTGTGTTTTGAGTTGTTCGGTGATCAAGTCCGTCATTGGTTCACGCAAAATGAACCGATCGTGCCAGTGGAGATGGGGTATTTGTATCAACAGCATTACCCAGCAGAAATCAACTTGGCACATGCGGTGCAAGTTGGCTACCATGAAGCACTCGCCAGCGCCTTAGCGATCCAACGCTTCCGTCAATCTCAGCAATCAGGCGAAATCGGCATCATCTTGAATTTGACACCGACTTATCCGAAAGATCCGAACGATGAAAAAGATGTCCAAGCGGCGCAACTGGCAGATGCCTTTTTTAACCGATCCTTCTTAGATCCAGCGGTCAAAGGCACCTTTCCTGTAGAATTGCTCGCTGTCTTAAACGAGTTGGCGATCATGCCAGAAACCAGAGCAGAAGATTTGCAGATCATTAAAGAAAACACGGTCGATCTCTTGGGGGTCAACTATTACCAGCCACGGCGGGTGCAGCAAAAGCGTTCTGCCAAAACAGCGGACACACCAATGCCAGAAGATTACTTCGATGTGTATGATTGGCCAGAAAAGAAAATCAATCCCCATCGAGGCTGGGAGATCTATGAACGAGGCATCTATGATACCTTGATCAACCTACGAGACAACTACGGCAATATCCCCTGTTATATTTCAGAAAACGGCATGGGGGTCGAAGATGAAACACGCTTTATCGATGCCAGCGGTCAGATCCAAGATGAGTACCGCATCACCTTTATCAAAGATCATTTGCGGTATGTTCACCAAGCGATCCAAGAAGGCAGCCAGTGCCGCGGGTATCATATGTGGACCTGCATGGACAATTGGTCTTGGCTGAATGAATTCAAAAATCGTTACGGGTTTATTGCTGTCGATTTGGCTACCCAAAAACGGACCATCAAAAAGTCTGGTGAGTGGTTCCACGAAGTGATTCTACAAAACGGCTTTGTCGACTGATCATTCATAAAAAACAAATCAATGAAGCGTCCTATCTTGCAAAAGGTAGGACGTTTTTCAGTTTTTTAAAGAATAGAAACAAAATATAAACAAAGACCTTTAATTTGTTTCATTTTATCTTTAGTTTGTTCCTTATTTTTTAGGGATGAAAGCGTTATTCTAGTAGCATGAAGGAGATGATGAGATGTGAAGAAAAAGGGGTTTTGGAGGAATGTCTGGCAATACAAAGCGTTGATATTGATGGCTTTGCCAGGTGTTGTCTGGTTTATCTTTTTTTTCTATATACCTGTATTCGCAAATGTGGTGGCGTTCAAAGATTTCCACATTTCACCAGACGGCTTTTTTGCCAGTTTGAAACAAAGCCCATGGGTCGGCTTTGATAACTTTAAATTTTTATTTGCATCTAATGATGCTTGGCTGATCACTAGAAATACCCTACTCTACAATATCGTATTTTTAGCATTCAACCTATTCTTTGCGATTGCCTTTGCCATTATTATGAGTGAGCTGCGCAATAAGCGCTTGGTAAAAGTGTATCACACGATGTCCCTGTTGCCGTACTTCCTTTCTTGGGTGGTTATTTCGTACTTTGTCTATGCCTTTTTGAGTCCAGACAAAGGGATCATTAACCAATGGATCACGGGTATGGGCGGTGAAGGAATCAACTGGTATGCTGATCCGAAATGGTGGCCGTTTATTTTCGTCTTTATGAATGTCTGGAAGAGCTTAGGCTACAACAGCATCATCTATTATGCGTCAGTGGTCGGGATCGATCAGACGTATTACGAAGCCGCGATGGTCGATGGCGCCAGCAAATGGCAGCAGATCAAAAATGTGACGTTGCCACAGCTGATTCCAATGATTTCTGTTTTGTTGATTTTGAACATCGGTGGGATCTTCCGTGCCGACTTCGGACTTTTCTATCAAGTCCCACGAAACTCTGGGGCGTTGTACCAAGTCACCTCCGTTTTAGATACGTACATTTATAATGGACTGACTGCCACAGGTGACTTCGGGATGACCGCAGCTGCTGGCCTTTATCAATCAGTGGTTGGGGCATTATTATTACTAACAGCGAATTTGGTTGTTCGTAAACTAGAACCAGATTCAGCATTATTCTAAGGAGGATGGATAAATGAAGAAAAAAGTAACGAAAGTCGAGATCCGCTCCTTTAACCCAACGGTCAACCTGATTTTTAATATCGTGATCGGTCTGTTCGCGATTTCCTGTGTCTTGCCGTTTCTCTTTGTGATCGCGATCTCATTGACCAGTGAAACCTCTTTGGCAGAAAACGGCTATCGCTTTTGGCCACAAGAATTTTCGTTCGCAGCGTATACCTACCTGTTTAGCGGACAAATGAGCAGCAAAATTTTCCAAGCATTTGGCGTATCTATTTTTATCACTGTTTTTGGTACCTTCGTCAATGCAACGATGACTTCGCTCTATGCCTATGTCATCTCTCGCTCAAATTTTCCATTCCGTCGTTTCTTTACGATCTTCGCTTTGATCACCATGTTGTTTGCGCCAGGGATGGTTGCCAATTACTTAGTGATGGTCAACTTGATCCAATTGAAAGACACGATTTGGGCGTTGATTTTGCCCCTTGCCTTAGGGCCTTTTAATATCCTTGTTATGCGGACCTTCTTTAAAAAGACGGTACCAGATAGTATTATAGAATCTGCGCGCATCGACGGTGCCAGCGAAATGAAGATTTTTCTGTCCATCGTGTTGCCGTTAGCCGTTCCAGGGATCGCAACGATCAGTCTATTTGCCGCTCTTGGCTATTGGAATGACTGGTTCAATGCATTGTTGTATATTCAAAAAGACTCTTTAGTGCCCTTACAAGCACTTTTGATGCGGATTCAAAGCAACTTGGACTATCTAGCCAAAAGCTCTGGTATGGCTGCCCAGATCCAAGGTGGTTTGGCCGCTTTGCCAAGCGAAACTGCTCGCATGGCAATCGTTGTTGTTGCAACCTTACCGATTGCGATCACCTATCCATTCTTCCAACGGTATTTTGTCGGTGGTCTGACAATTGGTGGCGTCAAAGAATAATCAAATAAGTATAGGGAGGAAACAAAAATGAATTTGTGGAAAAAAACAGCTTTTGCTGGGATGGCCGCAGCGGCAACTTTGGGAATGGCTGCCTGTGGGTCGAACGGCGCAACATCCGATTCAGAAAACAATGCAGACGGCGTAACGACTTTATTGATGTATCAAGTCGGGGACAAGCCAGAAAACTTTGATCAATTAATGGAGATCGCCAATAAACGCATTGAAGAAAAAACCAACGCTCGCATCGATCTGCAGTATATCGGCTGGGGTGATTGGGATCAAAAAATGAGTACCATCATTTCATCGGGTGAAAACTACGATATTTCCTTTGCCTCAAACTACGTTGCGAATGCGCAAAAAGGCGCGTATGCAGATTTGACGGAGTTAGCACCAAAATATGCCAAAGAAGCGTATGATCAATTAGACGAATCTTATATCAAAGGCAATACGATCGACGGAAAATTATATGCCTTTCCAGTCAACGGCAATATTTATGCCCAACAAGTCTTGACCTTCAATAAAGAGTATTTAGATAAATATGATTTGGATATTAGCGGGATCGAATCTTATGCAGATGCCGAAGACGTGTTGAAGAAGTTTAAAGAAGAAGAACCAAACATCGCACCGTTTGCGATCGGACAAACCTTTAATGTTTCTGGAAACTATGATTATGTGATCGGGAAAGATTACCCATTTGCTGTTAAATTGGACGGCGATACAACGAAGATCATCAATCAATACGAAGATGATGAACAAATGGAAAACTTGAAATTGATGCACAAATGGTACAACGAAGGCTTGATCCCAACTGATGCAGCCACTAATACGACTGGTTACCCATTAGAAGGTAACACATGGTTCATGCGTGAAGAAACCCAAGGACCAATGGATTACGGCGATACGATCTTAAGCAATGCCGCAGGTCATGAATTGGTTTCACGTCCAATCACGAAACAATTAAAATCAACAGGCCAAGCGCAAATGGCAAACTTTGTCGTAGCGAATGTTTCGAAAAACAAAGAAAAAGCAGTGGAAGTGTTGGGCTTGTTGAACAGCGATCCTGAATTGTTGAATGGATTGGTTTGGGGTGTCGAAGGCGAAGCATGGGAAAAAATCGAGGGCGAAGACAACAAAATCCGTCTCCTTGATGGCTACTTGCCAAATACCCGGATGGCTGCTTGGAACACTGGGAACAACATGATCCTTTATACACAAGAATCCATCACAGACGATATGATCAAAGAGCGTGATGAAAATATTGCTAACGCTGAAGCATCACCAATCTTAGGGTTCAACTTCAAGACTGATAATGTGAAAACAGAAATCACGAATATCGCCAATGTCATGAACCGTTACAAAGCAAGTTTAGCAACGGGAACGATCGATCCAGAAGAAAATGTTCCGAAACTAAACGAAGAATTAAAAACCGCTGGCTGGGAGAAGGTCCGCGATGAAATGCAAAAACAATTTGATGAGTATCGTGCAAGCCAAGAATAAGCAACAGGCGCCGCTCACCAATCAATAGATCAAGTAAGCCGGAGGCTAAACGCATCAGGACCAATGGTTCCCACGTCTAGCTTCTGGCTGCTTTTTCTTTAAAGTAAGTAGCGGAATCTTTGATGAAAAAATAACGTTACTTTTGTTTTTTAACCTTCAAGCAGCAAGCATAGTGCCTCTAAAACGTACATAGCATTAAAAGATTCTCAGGTAGCTTGAGTAGGAAGCTAAAATCATGCTACATTTTCGATAGGGAACAAATAAGGGAGGAATTTTAAATGGAAGAAACAGCAAATAGTGGGTTGGTCAAGGGCTTTCGCTTGATTTGGGCGATCGTGAAGTTGAATTTGTTTTTCGTCGTATTGACATTGGCAGGTGGCGGAATCTTAGGGATCGGTCCAGCGTTTCATACCATTAGTACCTTGATCCAAGAAGACGGACTAAATTATGAGCATCAAAGCTTTCGCAGCGCATGGCGCATTTGGCGCAGCGTCTTTGTCAAAGCCAATAAACAGTTTTATCTTTTCTTCCTACTGACAGGTTTCTTAGTGTATAACTTGTATTTAGCTACCCAGATCCAAGGCTTGATTTGGCTGATGATCTCTTTTGTTTTAGTTGTCGTCAGCGGATTGAGTATCTTACTGTACTTACTAAGTGTGGTTTTTGACACATCCTATGAGATTTCCTTGTGGAATAACCTGAAATTGTCCTTCGTGTGTCTGTTTCTTCATATGGCGACCTTTCTAAAATTGTTCGTGGGGATTGCCAGTATTTTCGCTTTTACTTGGATGATGAAAGGGCTCTTGCTCTTTGGAACCTTCAGTCTATTGATTTTGTGGTGCCACATGGCGATCAGTCAGGAAAAAACCGTCATTGATCGGGACTTGGCACATGACTAAGCAGCGCTTTCGTTTGTTTAAACATGACTTTTTGATCAATCAGTTGATGCAGTTGTATAGCGTCCTTTTGGTGATCATCTCGATTATTATCATGCTGGTTCTGACGGCATATACTGGGGCAGACCGCTTCAATAGCAGCGAACGCCTCGTGGAAGCTACCAGTATGCAGCTGGATGCATACGTGCAGGATCAAAACGCGGTCGTTTCAACGGTATTAGGCGAATTTACCAGTTCGGATACTGCTTTTGAATCGCTGCGCAATTATTTACAGCTTTCATTGCCAGACTATTTTTCCTATAGTAATGATATTTTTCGCCAGACGGGTCAAAGTGTGTATTTGCCAAACATCCTCTATCGCTTGATCCGTAATCATCCTAGTATCGAAGAGATCATTATTCAACTAGATGAAAGCAATGAGACACTAGTGGCAACCCCAGATACCCCTTATGGAGAAAAACGCAGCGGCAAGCAGATCGATTTGAAAAATCGTCTGTTTTTTGTTCGTTCGATCGCCCAACCAAGTAATTATGCGCAACCGTTAGGGCAAGTCTACGTGATTTTTCACTCAGACGATGTCTTAGCCAATCGACAAGAAGACAACCAAGCGCATGGTATTAACAGTTTTTTGTATACCTCCAATGGTCAGCGGCTATACAAGGATGCCGCGAACCTTAGCAAGCAGACCTTAGCGAAAATTGATCAGGCGGTGGCTCATGGAACTATTCACGACACTCTGTCGAAAGACTTTTATATCAAAAAACAAACGACCGTTAGCGGAGAGTTGTCACTGATCTTGTTGTCAAAAGGTGTGATCTGGCGGGATATTTTTTCTAGCGCCATTTGGATCTTTAGCTTTGGGATTGGGATTCTCTTATTGGTCCTATGGGTGCTCCATCGGACCTTCAAGCGCTATACATCGCAAGTACAGCAGATCGTCTATGCGACGAAAGAAGTCAGTCAAGGAAATTTTGATAAGCGGATCGATACCGCCAATGTCCAACAAGAGCTGAAAGAAATCGCAGAAGCCATCAATCAAATGACTTACAGTATCAACGAGTATATCAAAGACATCTACACGTTAGAGATCAAGCAGCGAGACGCCGATATGCGGGCGCTGCAAGCACAGATCAATCCGCATTTTCTGTATAACACGTTAGAATACATTCGAATGTATGCCTTGAGTCGCAACCAAGAAGAGCTGGCGGATGTCGTCTATGCCTTTTCGGCACTGCTACGGAACAATACGACGCAAGAAAAGACGAAGACCTTAAAAGAAGAAATCGATTTTTGTGAAAAATATGTCTACTTGTTTCAGATGCGCTACCCAGATAAGATCGCCTATCATGTAACCATCGATCCAGCATTAGAACAGTTGGAATTGCCGAAGTTCACGCTGCAGCCGCTTGTCGAAAACTATTTTGTTCACGGCATCGATTATCAGCGCAATGATAATGCCATCAGTATCAAGGCTTATAAAGAAGTCGATCAGATCGTGATTGAGGTCAAAGACAACGGCAAAGGCGCAGATGCACAGCAGTTGGCGATGATCCAAGAAGAACTGCAAAATCAGGAGATCGGAGCCCAAACCTCGATCGGGATCAAAAATGTTCACGAACGGTTGCGGGGCATGTTCAACAGCGCCTATCAAATGGACGTTACGTCTCAGGCAGGTGCTGGGTTTACGGTCAAGATCCGCTTAGATGAGAAACGTTTGCAAAGGGGGCATGAGACAGATGTATAAAGCAATGTTCGTTGATGATGAATACATGATCTTGCAGGGGCTGCAGATGATCTTGCCTTGGCAAGAACTGGGCTTTGAAGTGGTGCATACAGCGAAAAGTGCTAGTGAAGCCCTCGAGTACTTGCAAGAGCATTCCGTTGATTTGCTGATTACGGATATTCGGATGCCAGAAATGAACGGCATCGATATGATCCGCCAAGCACAAGCGTTTGGGAATCGATTTTTCTCGATCATTCTATCAGGCTATCAGGAGTTTGCCTTTGTCAAACAAGGCATGGCGTTAGGTGTGCGTAATTATCTCGTCAAACCTGTTAACAAAGAAGAACTACGCAGCAGTGTACAAGCAATTGCAGCTGAGTTAGAGGAGCAGCAAAAACTGTTGGCAGAAAAAGAACTGTATCAAGAATCAAGCCTGCTGCTTTGGTTGAATGATGAATTGAACGAAAGCGAGTACCTCCATTTGCTGGCGCAACAGCGGGTGCCACTAGCAGCACCCTTTACCGTTTTGCAGTTCAATGGGACTGCTGAGATCTTACAAAAAATCACGACGTTTTTTCAGCAACACGATCAGCCATTGATCTTACCAGGGCGATTAGATGAAAACCAAGTGATCATTACTGCTGCTGGACCAAGGCAGCAAATCAACGCTGACCTAAAAGCACTGGCACAGCAGCTCAATAGTACAGACTGGCAGTTGATCATGAGCGAAACCATCAACGAGTGGGAGAATTTGTATAAAGCCTATGAAAAAATCAAACAGGTTCAGTCACTGCAAGCCTTCTACCCGGATCTGTTCTTACAAGAACAGACGATCCACGTGGATATTTTAGAGCGAAACGAAGAACTCCCGTTTCTATCTTTTAACAAAGCATTGACCATTGGGGATGTCAAAACGATCCAACATGAGCTGGATAAAATGTTCGCTATTTTGGAACAAACCCAAGCAGACCCTGAGCATGTTCGCTATGTTTCGTTCTTGTTGTTCAATGATATTTATCGGCAGCTACCAGTACTTTCCCATGAAAACCATGAACAGATTTTGGCACGGATTCGTGAGTCTAATACACTGGCAGATCTGCGGCAGCTCTTTGATGATGTGCTGGAGCTGGCGAAATCGCAGCCACCGCAAAAACGCTATTCGGAGATCGTTCAAAAGACGATCCAACTGATCGAAGAAGGCTATACCCATGATTTGACGGTCAAATCAGCGGCAGAAGAACTGCATGTCAGCGTCGTTTATTTGGGCCAGCTCTTTAAGAAAGAAACGGAAATGAGTTTTAATCAGTACGTCAATCTGGTGCGGATCAAGCAAGCCCAGCAGCTGCTGCTTCATTCGAAAGCTACGATCAGTGAGATCGGCGATCGTATTGGTTACAACAATACCAACTATTTTTCCAAAATGTTTAAGAAATTGAATGGTCTGACCCCCAAAGAGTTTCGCGATACCTATGAACAGCATTATGAATCCCTTGATTGAATTTAGATTTCTTCAAAAAAATTCTGGTTTTTGTGATTAAATGATAGTAATTGTGACACTTTCACGGTAAACTAAGAGAGGAAAAATAAAGAAGAGAGCGTGATGTTGTGAAAGAAACCAAAAAATTTGCACAAGTTTTGATAGGTACCGGGCTGATTGCGTTGGCCATTTCCTTATTGATCACCGCCCATCAAGGTTATGATACGATCAGTACGTTTTTACTAGGAATTTTGAATTTCGTCGATGTCCCTTTTTGGATTGCCAGTTTGTGTTTTAATATTATTGTTTTGTTGATCGTTGCAGTCTTTGATCGTGCCGAATTAGGCATTGGCAGTTTTATCAACGGGATCGGCTTAGGCCTGTTGATTGGGATCTTTGAACCAGTGATGGACAAAGTATCGATTCATTTGCCTTTTTATCCTTGGATCGCTATTTTTTCAGCACCGATCTTATTTGGGATCGGCGCTGGTATCTACGTTTCTTCCAACAAAGGATCAGCGGCGTTAGAAGCCTTGACTGCCTTGATCTACAAACGAAGCAAATTGACGCAAAAAACGATCCGTATCGGCTTGGATGCAGCCATGGTCTTGATCGGTTTTGCGCTAGGCGCCAGTGTTGGGTTAGGTACTCTCTTGTGTATCGTCTTTATTGGCCCAATCTTTGAAGCCACCATGAAAACCATCGCTGCTCGGAAGAAAAACGCCTAGCCTTGAAAATAAGTCGGAAAAAGCTGTCTGTAAGGACAGCTTTTTTGCTGCTTCCATTTAAGGGAATTATCTGAAGGAAGAAAAATCCTGATTTCCTTAAGATTCTCTGGGTAAAAAAAGTGTTTTCTCCATGGTTACTGTCTTATTGGACTTGGTATACTGATAAGACGAGTAAAGGAGAAGTGAAAATGAAAAGTTATCGTTCGACGATTGCGGCTTGCTTTGTAGGGTACATCGTTCAAGCCGTCATCAATAATTTTGCCCCCTTATTATTTTTGACCTTTCAAAGCCAATACCAGCTACCGATCAGCCAGATTACTTTGCTGGTTAGTTTTAACTTTTTGACCCAGTTAGCCGTCGATTTTGCAGCAATCTTTTTTGTAGACCGCATCGGCTATCGAGTGTCGATCGTAGCCGCGCATTTTTTTGCAGCGATCGGCTTGATTGGTCTAGCCGTTTTTCCCTTATGGTTTCCGACCCCGTTTAGCGGATTGTTAGCAGCGGTTTTGTTGTATGCCATTGGCGGTGGCTTGCTGGAAGTCTTAGTCAGTCCCATCGTTGAAGCCTGTCCAACGGAACATAAGGAAAAAACGATGAGCATGCTGCACTCGTTTTATTGCTGGGGGTACGTGGGGGTTGTTTTGTTCTCAACTGCGTTCTTCATGGTGTTCGGTATTCAACAGTGGCCGATTTTGGCGATCATCTGGGCGCTGATCCCGTTGGTCAATTTGTTTTTCTTTACCAAAGTCCCGTTGGCGCCAATCGTTGCCGAAGGAGAACGAGGGTTGACCACTCGGCAGCTCTTTTCCTTGAAAAGCTTTTGGCTGTTTCTGGTGATGATGGTCTGTGCTGGAGCCAGCGAACAAGCAGTCAGCCAATGGGCATCGACCTTTGCCGAACAGGGCTTAGGTGTTAGTAAGACGCTAGGCGATTTAGCAGGGCCAATGGTTTTTGCCTTGATGATGGGGATCTCCCGCTTGCTTTACGGCAAGTTCGGGGAACGCATCGATTTGAAACGCTTTATGTTTTTGAGTGTTTTGCTTTGCCTACTGGCGTATATGATGATCGGCTTTGCTTCATTGCCATTGATCGGGTTCCTTGGCTGCGGCTTAAGCGGTTTTGCCGTAGGGATCATGTGGCCAGGGGTCTTTAGTCTTTCTGCGCAATACATTCGCAACGGCGGAACGGCGCTATTTGCTTATTTGGCATTAGCAGGAGATTTAGGGTGTTCAATCGGACCCGCTGTCGTCGGCAGTATCGTCGAATGGACGGGACAACAGCTGCAGGTTGGGATTCTAGGGGCGATCGTTTTCCCGATCATCTTGCTGGCAGGAATTTATTTGGTTCAACAAATGCACAAAAAACGACAGCTTCCGTTGCTGGTTTTTCAAGAATCCACAAAAGAATAAAAAAATTTTGGAGCAAATGCCGTCTTTTCATGGTATTTGCTTTTTGTTTTCTGAAATTCCTCTAGTCAAGATAGTTTCTATCCGCTATACTTTGACTTATTCATTTAAAAAGGAAGTGATGTTGTGAAAAGTCAATTGAAAAAAGAAATCAGTTTTTTTGGGGCATTATCGACAGTAATGGGAACGGTGATCGGCGCCGGCGTGTTTTTCAAAGCAGCGGCTGTGGTCCAGCAGACCCAATCCACCGGTTTGACCTTGTTGGTTTGGCTGCTTGCCGGCTTTCTAACGATTTGCGGCGGTTTGACGGTGGCGGAGTTAGCGACGGCGATTCCTGAGACTGGCGGACCCATTCGATATATTGAAAGAATTTATGGAAAATTACCCTCCTTTTTATTAGGCTGGGCACAAAGTATCATTTACTTTCCAGCAAACGTGGCGGCTTTAAGTATTATTTTTGCGACCCAGTGTTTGAACTTATTTCATCTACCCAGCAATTATTTGCTTCCTTTATCGATTTTGACCGGAACGAGTGTGACCTTGATCAATCTTTTGGGAACAAAAGCTGCTGCTCAAGTCCAGTCCGTCACGTTAGCAGTCAAGCTGATTCCGATTGCGGTGATCATCGTGGCGGGTCTGTTGACACCAGGGCAAGTATCGGTCTCATTGGTGGATTTTTCTTCCAATACTCAAGGATCGCTTGCAGCTGGCATCAGTAGTGCCCTCTTAGCAACCCTTTTTGCTTATGACGGCTGGATGGGAGTCGGTAATGTCGCTGGGGAAATGAAGCGACCCGAAAAAGATTTACCAAAAGCCATCATCTTTGGGTTGAGTTTTGTTACCTTGGTGTATGTGTTGATCAATGTTGCCTTTTTAAAAACATTGCCGATCGATCAAATCGCTGGTAATTTGAACAGTGCCTCAGAAACTGCGATGGCCTTGTTTGGCAGCTTTGGCGGAAAACTGGTCACGATCGGTATCCTGATCTCTGTGTATGGCGCATTGAACGGCTATACAATGACTGGCTTGCGGGTCCCATATGCCATGGCGTTGGAAGATGAGATTCCTTTCAGCAAGACCTTTGCCACTTTAAGTAAAACCACCAATGCACCCTATGCGGCGGCTTTTTTACAATTAGGGATCGCGTGTATCATGATGCTTTTAGGCACCTTTGATCTCTTGACCGATATGCTGGTTTTTGTTATGTGGTTCTTTAGTGTATTATTATTTGTAGGAGTTTTTCGTTTGCGAAAAACAGAACCGCAGATGAAGCGTCCGTATAAAGTTCCCTTCTATCCAATCATTCCCTTGATTGCGATCTTAGGTGGCTGTTTTATCTTGATTATGACCTTGATCACTGACACGTGGTTAGCAGTCGTGGGAATTGGCGTGACGTTACTAGGAATTCCCGTTTTTTATGGAAAAGCAAAAGGAAAAGCGAGAGGAGCGAAAGAATGAAGATCGTTGTACTTGATGGCTATGCGTTGAATCCAGGAGATTTTTCTTGGCAAGGGTTTGAAGAATTAGGAGAGGTGACGGTGTATGATCGTACCTCGTATACAGATAAACAAGAAATTATTGAGCGAATCGGCGATGCCGAAGCAATTTTGACAAATAAAACACCGATCACCGCAGATGTGCTCAAAGCATGTCCGCAATTGACCTACATTGGGGTCTTGGCAACTGGATACAATGTCGTTGATTTGGCAGCAGCGAAGGAACAGGGAATCACCGTGACCAATATTCCTAGCTACAGTACCAATGCAGTGGCACAAGCGACCTTTGCTTTGCTGCTGGAAGTGACGAATCAAGTGGGACACCATAATCGTTCCGTGCATCAGGGCGACTGGCAAACCAGCAAAGATTTTTCTTATTGGCAGACACCATTGATGGAATTGGCAGGCAAAACGATTGGGCTGATTGGATATGGTGCGATTGCTCAAGCAGTTGCCACGATCGCTCATGCGTTTCAGCTGAAGGTGATCTACTTTAATCATCGACCAAAACCAGCACAAGCGGATTGGGCAAAACAAGTTTCGCTGGCGGAATTGTATCAAGAAGCAGATATCATCAGCCTTCATGTTCCGCAGTTTCCTGAGACAGAAAAAATGATCGATCGCACCGCATTGGCACAAATGAAATCTTCTGCGATCCTGATCAATACCGCCCGTGGCGGCTTGATCGATGAAGCGGCAGTTGCTCAAGCACTGCAAACTGGGCAGATCGCAGCCTTGGCGGCAGATGTCGTTTCAAAAGAACCGATCGCAGCTGACAATCCCTTATTACAGGCGCCAAATTGCTATTTGACACCGCATATCGCTTGGGCACCCGTCGAAACGCGGCGTCGTTTGATGGGGATCGCTGTGGCGAACTTAAGCGGCTTTAAAGCAGGTACACCGCAAAATGTCGTGTAAGCAAAACGAGCAAGGAAAAGGACTTTGACAAAGCAGGCGACTAGCAAAGCAGTTAGTCTCGCCGACACAGTAACCATTTCGACCAGTCATCCAGCCTCACAAGGTGATTGGTCGTAGGACTGGTGGTTTGTCTAAGTCTTTTTTTACTGAAAATGAAAGGAGACGGTCTTGAAAAAGTATTATTATCTAGCGGCCTTTGTTAGCGTGCTGGTCTTGAGCTGGCTGATCCAAACCCAAAGCAGCCGCTTTTATGCACAGCCGATCATAGAAGTACAAACGGTTCAAGTCACCGCCGACCAGCAGCAGATCCAAGGGATCGTTCGTAATGGAGAAGAAGCGGGGGTACTACGGACAGTCACTACGCAATACACCCCCAACGGTGCGATTCATCCGTTGTATCAGACCGGACAACAGCTGCTTTTGCAAAAAGAAGGGGATGGCTGGCAGGTACAAGCACAAAAAAGGGATGGGTATCTCTTTTTCTTCCTTGCCTTATTCCTGATGGCAGTAGTCGCAATTGGTGGCAAAAAGGGCTTGCGGGCTTTACTTAGTATCTTTGTGAATACTGGCTTGCTGCTCCTTTTTCTTTGGTTTCACAAAGACAACAGCTCCTTTTCATTGGTCTTTTTGATGATCGTTTTTACGATCGTCTCGTTGGTTTTGACGATGGGGATTTCCTATGGCTTTCGTACGATCGACAGCCGCAAAATCATTGCCTCGTTAGCCAGCGTCCTCTTGGCGTTTTTTCTCTGTCGGTTCGCCATGGATCTTTTGCAAGATCATGGGTTGCGCTATGAAGAAATGTCGTTTCTGACCCGTCCGTATCGCAGTGTCTATCTAGGGAGTCTGCTGATTGGCGCGATTGGTGCCAGCATGGACAATATTGTCATGCTGATTGCCAGTCTAGATGAGATCCAGCGTATCAATCCCCGGACTAGCCGCAAGGAACGATTAGCGATCGGTCGGTCCATCGCGCAAGATACGACTTCTTCGATGATCAATGTCTTGTTGTTTGCTTATTTAAGTGGGAGTATGCCAGCGCTATTGTTTTACCTAGCAAATGGCTGGCTGCTGTCGCAAGCATTGCCAATGCATCTTTCTTTAGAAATAGTGCGTACATTATGCGGCGGCTTTGCGTTGGTTTTATCGGTACCGTTGACGCTCCTTTGCTTTGAACTACAAAGGAGGAAAGCAAAATGAATGTTTTGTTTGTGTTGATCTTGCTTTTTCTCTTGCTGACTTTCGCTGTTTTTCGGATCGAAGGGCTGTTTCAAGTCACTGGTCTGTTTATGAATGTGGCTGTCTTTCTAGCGCTGCTGGTCCTGATTGACCGAGGGACACCGATTTTACCAGCGGCTTGTGTTGCTTTTTTAGCCGTGGCGGCGATCACCTTGTTTTTCGTGAACGGCGTCAATCAGAAAACCAAAATTGCCTTTGTCTGTGTGTTGGTCTTTCTAGGGCTTTTTCTACTACTATTTCCGCTTGTGCTCTCTGCAATGAATCTGCATGGATTTTCGGCAGAGGAACTGGATGAGTTGGCGATGTATTCCTTTGATGTAGCCATCGATTTTAAGGCATTGATGACTGCGATCATTTTGATGAGTTTTTCGGGGGCGGTGGCAGATGGGAGTATGGCAATCAGCACTGCGACCTATGAACTTTTTCAAGCAAACCCGCAAGTCTCGATCAAGGCATTAAGTAAAAGTAGTATGACCGTGGTATCAGACGTATTGTCTTCAACGATCAATACCTTATTGTTTGCCTTTATGGGAAGTAATCTGGCGTTGATTGCGTGGTTTCAAGATTTGTCGATCTCCTTTGGTGCAATGATCAATTCGAAGGCGTTCGTCTCAGAATTGGTCGTTTGTTTGATCACGGGTCTGGCAGCGGTGATTATTTTACCCATCACCGCATGGGCAGCAAGTTGGTATTTTTTGAAAAGAAACCGAATGGAATAGGAAGGGGCGCAACCACCATGGAACCACTAATTGAAACTAAGCGATTAGTCCTGCGAGAAATGAGTCATGACGATCGACCAGCAATTGAAAAGATTTTGCAAGATCCAGAAGTTATGATTGCCTATGAAGGACCCTTCAGTGAGCAAGAAGTCACTGGTTGGATCGACAAACAGCTGCAACACTATCAAAACGATCACATTGGCTTGTGGCTAGTGATTGAGAAAGCATCCGGGCAAGCGATCGGTCAATGCGGATTGACATGGCAAGACGTCAAGGGAGAAGCCGTTTTAGAAATTGGGTACTTGTTTCAAAAGAACTTCTGGCATCATGGGTTTGCCACAGAAGCTGCCCAGGCCTGTAAAGACTATGCGTTTGCAACGCTGAATGCCGCCAGTGTTTATTCGATCATTCGTGAGACCAATCAAGCCTCCATAAATGTGGCATTGCGCAATGGAATGAAGCTGGTGGATCGCTTTGTCAAACACTATCGGCAAGTGGACATGCCGCATCTTGTGTATGCTGTGGCGAAAGAGATGTGAAAAACGAAAGAATGCTTTTTTCGATTTAGACAATGAAACGCCCTTAGAAAGTTAGCTTTTTCTAACTTTCTAGGGGCGTTTTTTATGCTTGCGTAAAGCTTTTTCGTTCGATGAGTTCAGCCCCTAAAAGGACTGTTTTGGTGATCGCTCGAGGATGAACGATCTGATCCACCAATAAATCGATCGCGGTTTTGGCGATTTCTTCCACATCAATTTTAAACGTTGTTAGAGGGGGAGCCACAAATTTTGCGATCTCATTGTCGTTGATACTGATTAGTTCCAAGCGATCAGGAATGATGATGGATCGTTCATTTAACGCTTGGAGCACACCAACTGCGATGGTGTCAGAAGCCACAAAGAGCGCCTCTGGCAAATTGTCACCAAGGGATTCCACCATTTTTTTCGCCAAACGATAGCCGGTTTCAACGGAAAAATTGCCACCACTAAATAAGAACGCCTCATCGAGCGCATCTCGACGAGCCAGCGTTTGACGGAAGATGACCTCGCGACTATCCATTTCTGCACGTTGGGTATCAGGATTTAGATAAGCACCACCAATAAAGCCGATCTTTCGGTATCCTTTTGTTAAAAATAGATCGATCGCCAGTTGCGTCATTCGATCAGTATCAGGTTTGACCGTATCGAACAACTCTGGACAGGGGTTGATTTCCAAAAGGACGCCATAGGGGCAAACGGATTTGAACTGCTGCGTTTCTTTCTCAGTGAAAGAGCCAATCCCAATAAATCCGGCGACTTCTTGCAGTGTTTCTAAAACATCATCTTCATGGGTGATCAGTTGAATTTCCAAATTGTTGATTTTCGCATATTTTTCTAAAGAGATACGCAATTGTCGAAAATAGACATCTTGCAGCTCTTCTTGTTCTGTCAGCCAGAAAAGGACGGCGATTTTTTCTAGTGTTGTTTTTATTTTTGAGCGATCATAACCTAGTGATAAAGCGGTATGAATAATTTTTTGACGCGTATCGGCAGCGATCGACAACGATTCGTCGCCTTTCAATAATCGGGAAACAGTCGCTTGTGAAAAGCCTGATTGCTCGGCAATTTTTTTTATTGTAACCAATCTTCTTCACCTCTTTCTTCTAGTATACGCTAACAACTTTACCAAGTAAATGAATTTACTAAATATATTTACTCAATAGTGAAAGTTTAGAGCGTGGTGGTATTTTGAAAAATTATTTTTGAGATAAACCTTGATTTTATCCGTTTATTTACTCCGTTGAAGAAATTAATTTAGTAAAACTATTTACATATTAAGTAAAATAATTTATTATAAACAAGAAGATAGCGTTTGCAAAATAAAGAAAAGGTGGAGAAATGATGATGAAAAAAATGTCTCGAGTTCTTTTTTTAAGTGTAGCAGCTTTAGGATTAGGTGCTTGCGGTCCACAAAGTGAAGGGACAGATAGTACTGCAGCAAATAGTGGCAGCAATAAGGACTATGATCTATTGGTCTGGGAAGACCAAGCAAAATCAGTTGGGATTGAAGAGGCAGTCAAACAATTTGAAGAAGAACACGATGTGACGATCAAAGTGGTCGAAAAAGCCTATGGTGGACAGATCGAAGATTTACGATTGGATGGCCCCGCTGGTACAGGTGCGGATGTCATCACGATTCCTGGCGATCAAATCGGTACAGCCGTTACCGAAGGTTTGTTGAAAGAATTAACAGTCGATCAAACGCTACAAGATCTGTATACAGAATCAGCAATGCAATCGCAAATCGTTGACGGCAAAGTCTACGGCTTACCAAAAGCGGTTGAAACACAAATTTTGTATTATAACAAAGAACTAATTTCCGAAGAAGACTTGCCACAGACAACGGATGAGTGGCTGGAGTATTCCAAGTCTGTTTTAGGTGCTGATAGTTATGGGTTACTGGCATTATGGGATCAAATTTATTACGCACAAGGTGTATTGAGCGGTTATGGCGGTTATGTTTTTGGCGAGAATGCCGATGGATCCTATGACCCTGAAGATATTGGATTAGCTAATGAAGGCGCGATCGAAGGGGCAGACTATATCCAACAGTTTTATGATGCAGGTATTTTTCCATCGGGATTGGTCGGCGAACAAGGAATCAATGTGTTGGACTCTTTATTTACGGAAGGAAAAGCTGCCGCTGTCATCTCGGGACCATGGAACTTGTCTCCTTATAAAGAAGCGGGCATCGACTATGGTGTGAAAGAATTGCCATTATTAGGCAATGGTGAACATATGGGCTCCTTTATCGGTGTCAAAAGCTACAACGTAAGTAGCTATTCCCAAAACCCTGAATTAGCTGAAGCATTCGTCAAATTTATCAGCAATGAGGAAAATTCAAAAGTTCGTTATGAAAAAACACAGGAAGTACCAGCGGTTGCTTCATTGGCAGATGATCCAGCAGTTCAAGAAAGTGAAAGTGCTGCAGCCATTGCCGCTCAGTCCCAACACGCAGAACTAACGCCTGGGATCACTGAAATGAATTCAGTATGGGAACCAATGGATGCCGCATTGCAAACCATTGCTACTGGAAAGGCTGAACCGAAAACAGCTTTACCACAAGCAGTCGAACAGATCAAATCAGCCATTGCGGCAATTCAAAACTAGAAAGTCGTCTCAAGGACAAACGTTTCGGGTGGTCATTCATCATTAGGAATCAAGTAAGGCCGAACGAAACGTTTGTCAGCGGCTTTTTCTTACAGGGGGCGAAAATGTGAAAAACACGCAGTCGTATGCAAAACGAGCAATGCTATTCTCGATCATACCAGGATTCGGTCAATTTTATAATCGGCAAAAAATCAAAGGCGCTTTATTTTTCTTCTTTTTTGCTATGTATCTTGTCGTCTTTAAAGATTTATTTAATATGGGACTTTGGGGCATCGTGACATTAGGCGTGGAAGTGCCGAGAGACAATTCCATCTTTTTATTAGCAGAAGGATTAGTTGCCTTGATCGTCATCGGTTTTGGTCTGTTGTTCTATTATTTAAACATCCGTGATGCCTATAAAAACGGTGAATTAAGAGACAATGAGCTACCAGTCAACTCTATCCGTGAAAGCTACCAGGCACTATTAAGAGAAGGCTATCCTTATTTAATGAGTAGCCCAGCATTTTTCTTACTCGTGTTTTCTGTTATTTTTCCGATTCTCTTTAGTATCGCGTTAGCTTTTACGAACTATGATCTGTATCATTCTGCACCTGCCAATTTAGCAGATTGGGTGGGATTAGAGACCTTTAAGAAGATTTTTACTGTCGATATTTGGCGTAGTACCTTCTTCAATGTTCTGGGCTGGACAGTTATCTGGACCTTGATCGCCTCAACGTTACAAGTTTCTATCGGAATATTTTTAGCGGTGCTGGTGCATCAAAAAGAATTACGACTCAAAAAGTTCTTTCGAACGATTTTGATCCTCCCATGGGCAGTTCCGGGATTTGTTACGATCTTGGTGTTTTCAGGAATGTTCAATGATTCCTTTGGTGCGATCAATCATTCGATTTTGAATTTCTTCCAGATTTCACCGATTCCTTGGCTAACGAGTGCGAATTGGACCCGCTTAGCTTTGCTACTGATTCAAGGCTGGCTAGGCTTTCCGTATATTTTTATCGTGACTACAGGGACGCTGCAATCCATTCCTGATGATTTGTATGAGGCGGCGACCATCGATGGTGCTTCAGCTTTACAAAAATTCCGCCGAATCACATTGCCATTATTGCTTTATGCAATGGCACCGATTTTGATCACGCAATATACGTTTAACTTCAACAATTTCAATATCATTTATCTGTTTAATTCTGGTGGACCAGCAGTTCCTGGTTCGACCGCTGGTGGTACCGATATTTTGGTTTCGTGGATCTATAAGCTCACGATGCAAAATAGTCAATATGCACTGGCAGCAGCGTTGACGATTCTCTTATCGATCGTCGTAATCGCGATTGCTTTATGGCAATTCCGCCGAACAAATTCATTCAAGGAGGTTGGATAACATGAAGGCAGCAAGTATGAAGAAACAAAAATTTGTCCGCCTATCCTTGACGTATCTCGTACTGATTTTTACGGTAGTAGTGATCGTCTACCCTTTACTTTGGACGATCGGTGCTAGTTTTAATCCTGGGAACAGTTTAGTAAGTACGAGTCTGATTCCGACGAGTCTGACATTAAGTCACTACACGAAATTGTTTGCTGGTGACAACTCGCTTTATTATAGTCAATGGTATTTGAATTCATTAAAAATCAGTGTATGCACCATGTTCTTGTCACTGATTTTTGTCTCCATGACGGCGTATTCCTTTTCACGATTTCGTTTTACAGGCCGTAAAAATGGGTTGATGCTGTTCTTACTACTACAAATGATCCCGCAGTTCTCTGCCTTGATCGCAATTTTCGTATTGGCGCAAATGCTCGGCTTGATCAATAGCCATTGGTTGCTGATCTTGATTTACGTTGGGGGCCAGATTCCCATGAACACGTACTTATTGAAAGGGTATTTTGACTCGATCCCGTTAGATTTAGACGAGAGTGCCAAGATAGATGGCGCAAGCAATACGCGAATATTCTGGCAAATTTTGATTCCTTTATCACGACCAATGCTGGCAGTCGTTGCCATGAATGGCTTTACTGGACCACTTGGAGACTTTGCCCTGTCTTCTGTGATTTTACGTAATCCTGAGTACTATACACTACCCATTGGGTTATACAAATTAGTCACGGATAAAATGGGAGCCAGCTATACGACTTTTGCGGCAGGGGCTATTTTGATCAGTATTCCGATCGCACTCGTCTTTATTGCATTACAAAAACATTTTGTCTCCGGTTTGACCGCTGGTGGCACAAAAGGATAGGAAGAGAAGATGACAAGATATAACTTAGAAGAACGCTTTTTACATGGTGGGGATTATAATCCTGACCAGTGGCTAAATTATCCCGAGATCTTAGCCAAAGATTTAGAACTAATGGAAAAAGCTCATGCTAATACATTTTCCCTTGGTATTTTTGCTTGGAGTGCCTTAGAGCCAGCAGAAGGGGTGTTTGAATTTGAATGGTTAGACAAAATCATGGATGAGCTCGCCGAACGAAACAGCAACGTCATTTTAGCGACGCCAAGCGGCGCGCGTCCTGCCTGGTTGTCTAAAGCATACCCTGAAGTTCTACGGACCAATGAAAAACGGGAAAAAATGTTACACGGCGGGCGTCACAATCATTGCTTTTCTTCACCGATCTATCGTGAGAAAGTGGCGATCATCAATCGGAAATTAGCTGAACGCTACCACGATCACCCAGCACTATTGATGTGGCATATTTCAAATGAGTATTCTGGAGATTGTCATTGTCCCATTTGCCAAGAAAACTTTCGTCAGTGGGTCAAGCAGAAGTACCAAACATTAGCAGCCTTGAATGAGGCCTGGTGGGGACCTTTCTGGAGCCATACGATCACCGATTGGTCGCAAATCGAATCTCCTTCACCGATCGGCGAAATGCAAGTTCATGGACTAAATCTAGACTGGCATCGTTTTGTGACCGATCAGACCATTGATTTCTATGAACATGAGATCAAAGACATTCGTCGTTTGTCTCCAGATGTGCCGATCACAACGAATTTCATGGCAGATACCCGAGATTTGATTCCCTTTTATAGCCTTGATTATGGAAAATTTGCCCAGCATGTAGATGTCATTAGTTGGGATTGTTATCCTGCTTGGCATAATGATTGGGGAACGACCGCTGATTTGGCAAGTAAGGTTGGGTTTATCAATGATCAGTACCGTAGCTTGAAAAAGCAACCCTTTTTGATCATGGAATCAACCCCTAGTGGTGTGAATTGGCATCCAGTCAATCGCACGAAACGCCCCGGGATGCATCTGTTGTCTTCTATGCAATTTATTGCTCACGGTTCAGATAGTAATCTTTATTTCCAATGGCGAAAATCTCGAGGCTCATCTGAGAAGTTCCATGGGGCCGTCGTGGACCATGACAACGACGAACAGAATCGTGTTTTTCAAGATGTAGCAGAAGTGGGAAAAGCCTTAGAAGAAATCAAAGAAATCAAAGGATTGCACAAAAAAGCCAAAGTGGCGATCATCTATGATTGGGATAACAATTGGGCGCTCAATGATGCGCAAGGTTTTGGTTTGGAGAGCAAACGCTACCCACAAACGTTGCAAGAGCATTATCGCTATTTTTGGGATCATGACATCGCGGTTGATGTCATCACGAAAGACCATGACTTTGACTCTTACCAATTGATCATCGCTCCGATGCTTTACCTTTTACCAAAAGAAACTATGAAAAAGTTTCAACAGTATACGAAAAATGGCGGGACGCTGGTTTCCACTTATTTGACGGGGATCGTGAATGAAACGGACTTGACCTATTTAGGGGGCTGGCCCCAAGAGTTAGAAGAACTGTTTGGTGTGTCTGTGAAAGAAATCGATACGTTATATCCGAAACAAAAAAATCTGCTTTTAATGAAGGAGCAGCAGTACCAAATTCATGATTATTGTAGTGTTGTTCAAACAAACACTGCCCAAACGTTAGGGGTCTACGGTGCTGATTTTTATCAAGGTCAAGCTGCAGTGACCGTAAATGATTATGGTGAAGGAAGTGCCTACTATCTTGGGGGACGGACGGATCAAGCCTTTTTGGAAGACTTCTATCAAGAAGTAACACAACAGCTTCGCATACAAAATGAGTGGGTCCGTCAAGGTTCAACGAACGTGTCGATCCAAAGTAGAGAAAGTCAGCAAGAGCAGCTTACTCCGACTACCTATTATTTTGTGATGAATTTTTCCGAAGAAAATCAAGAAGTAGAGGTAGCAACTTCAGGAATCGATTTGCTTACTGAAAAAACGACAAACCAAAAGCTTCAGTTGGCGCCTTATGAGGTGCAGATTATCAAAGTGACAGTACCAGATCAATAAAGACTATTGTGTCAATTATATGAAAAAAGAAGTACTTACGTTGATGAAAAAAAACGTAAGTACTTCTTTTTTATAGAGAGTGTTTTAATTTTCTTGCGCAAATTCGGCAGCTTTTGTTCCTGCTTGGCGTCCGAAGATGATGATATCGGCAACGGCATTTCCGCCAATTCGGTTTTCACCATGCAACCCACCAGTTACTTCACCGGCTGCAAAAAGACCTGGAATGATCTCGTTATCCGTAGCGATCACTTCTGTGTTGGTGTTGATCTTCACGCCGCCCATCGTGTGGTGGATACCAGGAGCGATGGCAATGGCATAGTAAGGTCCTGTTGACAAATCGTTGTCCATTGCTGTGCTGCGTCCAAAGGCTTCGTCTTCACCAGCAGCCACACTGCTGTTCCACGTAGTGATCGTTTCAGCAAGCGCTGCTTCTGGCATGTCCAATTCTTTTGCTAATTCTTCGATCGTGTCAGCGGATTTGACTAACCCTTGTTGCTCGTAAAAATCAATGGCTGTCACGCGTTCTTTGACACCTGCATCAAAAACTAACGTTGCTGATTTTTCAGGTAGGGCAATGATCGCTTCAGAGACTTTGTCTCGTGTTTCCATTTCATTGAAGAACCGTTCGCCTTCTTGATTGACCAAGATCGCGCCTTCTCCACGGACAGCTTCAGTGATTAACAGTGATTTAGACTGATCCACTGTTGGGTGGATTTGGATTTGCTCTAAATCAACCGTTTGTCCACCTAATGCTTCGATCATTTTGATCCCATCACCAGTCGAACCCTCTTGGTTCGTTGTCACGTAGTCTGCCAATTCTGGTTTGTATTCGGTGATCATGTCGAAATTGGCACCGAAACCTCCTGTTGTAACGACAACTGCTTTGGCATCAATGGTTTGTTCGGTTCCTTCTACTTCAACGGTCACCCCGTTGACTTGACCATCTTCTTCATTGATTTCTTTGACATCGGCATTCACAAAAATTGGGATTTCCAATTCATGGATGTTGCGCATCAAGCCATCAACTAAGTATTCCCCAACAGCAGAACCATCCGATGGACGGTGCGTTCTTTTTTCACTCATCCCGCCAGTCGTTGTTAAGTTGTCTAAAGTGATACCCATGGAATCTAACCAATCGATCGCTTCTGCTGAATGATCCACAAAGTAGCGCAACAATTCTTCATCATTGGTGTTGTGACCGCCAGCTAATGTTTCTTCATAAAATAGATCGTTTGAATCTTCGATGCCTTCTGCTTCTTGGAATTTGGTTTCTGAAGCGTTCATTCCTGCTGAAGATTTCAATGTATTTCCACCAGAAATTGGCATTTTTTCTAAAATAACTGGGTTTGCGCCAGCTTCTTTTGCTTGGATCGCAGCGGCCATTCCAGCGCCACCTGCACCGACGATCACGACATCGTAGCTGTCTGCAAGTTCGCTAGGGTCTGTGTATTCTTGACCAGATGCAGCAGAAGTTGCATCTGTTTCTTCATTAGCAGATGAACCAGTACTTGAGCTGCTGCTTGTTTGTGAATCAGCACCACAAGCACTCAAAGTTGCTAACGAGGTTAGGACTAATAGTGTTTGGAAAATTTTCTTCATTGTTTTTATTCCTCCTAAAACTTTTTCCAAATCAAAGACTAACATAGTTGTCATGTTATTTTTAGCTTTTGTTCGAAAAATCACATAATAATTAGAAAAGTTTAATTTATAAAGCGTTTTAGTCGAGATGAAAGGGTTTCTTGGTCATCATAAAAGAGAGTGAATTCGTGAATTTATGGAAATAGAAGAATTGTTGATTCTTTGATTTGTTTGGTATTAATCATAAAGGGAGAAAGCGAAGAGGCTTTGATTCGCCTCTCTTCTGTTATTGAAAAAACGTACGTCACTGAGGTGCCGAGGAATGATCTCTTTTATTTAATAACAAATCAAATGCTTTGCGCTCAAAAGATAGAAAGAAATTGATGGCATCCGTGTTTGTGGGCACCAACTTTTACTCAATAAATAAAGATAGAATCTTAGTTTTCAAGAGTCATTGCCAAGAAACTGCGGTGTTTCTTAAAAAAATCAAGAGAACTGTCTTGCAAAACAAATCCTTTCTTGTATAATAAAAATAAGTTAGGTCTACCTAAAAAATAAATAAACTATCCTTAACTATGGAAATGGAGTGAAAATAATGATTACTTTTTCAGAAATATCCGCAGCCTATGATGGCGATCATCAAGTGATCTCGGATTTGTCGTTTCAAGTAGAAAAACCGTCGATCGTAGGGATCATTGGTCCAAATGGGGCAGGGAAGTCGACGCTGATCAAAGCGGCGTTGAAATTGATCCCTTCCAGTGGGAACATGAGTGTCGACAAAAAAGCGTTAAAAGACTTTCAAAAGGAAATTGCCTATGTCGAACAAAAGACCGCGGTTGATTACACGTTTCCGATCACAGTCAAAGAAGTCGTATCTTTAGGTTTGTATCCTAAGATGCGCATGTTCCAAAGGATGTCGGCAAACGATTGGCAGAAAGTGACAGCCGCTCTGGCAGCGGTAGAAATGGAATCCTTTGCGGAACGTCAGATTGGGGAATTGTCCGGCGGGCAGTTTCAGCGGGTCTTGATTGCTCGAACGTTGGTGCAAGATGCCAACTATATTTTCCTCGATGAGCCCTTTGTAGGGATCGATGCCACCAGTGAAGCGATCATCGTCGGCCTGTTGCGTAACTTGCGAGATGCTGGAAAGACGATTTTTATCGTTCACCATGATCTGGGGAAAATCACCGAATACTTTGATTACTTGGTTCTGCTCAATCAAACCCTGATCGCTGCGGGACCAGTCAGTGAAGTCTTTACCGAAAGCAATTTGAAGCAAACATTTGGCGATGCGATCATCGTGAAAGGAGGCGTTTAACATGTTGACAAGCTTTTTTACGAGTTTAAGTAACTATCATTTCTTGCAAAATGCCTTGATCACGGCAGTCGCGATCGGGATCGTGGCAGGGGTGATCGGTTGTTTTATTATCTTACGAGGGATGTCCTTGATGGGGGATGCAATCTCTCATGCGGTCTTACCAGGGGTAGCCTTGTCTTATATCTTCGGCGTTCATTTTTTTGTCGGGGCGATCTTCTTTGGGATCTTGGCTTCCATGATCATTACCTATATCGCCAATAACAGCCTGATCAAAAGCGATACGGCGATCGGTATCACCTTTAGTTCGTTTCTAGCTTTAGGGGTTATCTTGATTGGAGTAGCAAATAGTTCGACTGATTTGTTTCACATTTTGTTTGGGAATGTGCTAGCGGTGCAAGACAGCGACAAATGGCTGACGATCGCTATCGCTATCCTTGTGCTGGCAGTGATCATCCTCTTCTTCCGTCCACTGTTGATCACGTCTTTTGATCCGATGATGGCAAAGGCCTTTGGGATGAAAGTGCAAGCCTATCACTATTTATTGATGTTCTTGTTGACTTTGGTTTCAGTGACAGCGATGCAAAGCGTCGGAACGATCTTAATCGTGGCTCTGTTAGTCACTCCAGCAGCAACGGCTTATCTTTATACAAAACAATTGAAGCATATGATGGTCATCGCAGGGGTTTTAGGTGGTTTCGCCTCATTTATCGGCTTGTTTATCGGGTATAGCTTTAATATTGCCGCAGGATCAAGTATCGTTTTGACCGCAGGAGCCTTTTTCGTGATCGGTTTCTTGTTCTCACCAAAACAAAAGACCAGTCCAGTCAAACGCTGGTCAGCGACGGCGGTTTTAGCAACGGCAGCTGTAGCTGGTGGCTTCTTTTTGGCACAGCAAAACGGACAGATGGCCCAAACAGAAGGGAAACTTTCAGTAGTAGCGACCAATTCGATCATTGCTGATATTACGGAAAACATTGCCGGTGATCGAATCGATCTTCACAGTATCGTACCAGTGGGGCGTGATCCCCATGAATATGAACCTTTAGTGGAAGATGTTCGAAAAGCGACCGATGCCGATCTTATCCTTTACAACGGCTTGAATCTAGAAACTGGCGGCAATGGCTGGTTTACCAAATTGATGAACAATGCCAATAAGGTAGAAAATGAAGATTACTTTGCCGTCAGTGATGGCGTGGATGTGCTTTATCTTTCTGATGATGAAGACCACAGCAAAGCCGATCCTCATGCCTGGTTAAATCTAGAAAACGGTATGATCTATGCCCGCAACATTGCTCAACGCTTGAGCGAAAAGGACCCTGACAATCGCTCTTTCTATGAAGAAAACCTTGAACGCTACTTGGCTTCATTAGAAGAACTGGATCAGCAAGCAAAGGAAAACTTCCAATCGATTCCCGAAGAGAAGAAATTGATCGTCACCAGTGAGGGAGCCTTCAAATACTTCTCCAAAGCCTACGGTGTACCGTCTGCCTATATCTGGGAAATCAATACCGAAGAAGAAGGAACCCCAGCGCAAATCAAAAACTTAGTGGATCAGCTGCAAAATTCAGCCGTCGCTTCCTTATTTGTCGAAAGCAGCGTCAATACTCGTCCGATGCAAAGTGTTTCTCGTGATGCAGGTATTCCGATATTCGGAACCGTCTTTACCGATTCGATTGCAGAGCCGGGAGAAGAAGGCGACAGCTACTATAACATGATGAAGTGGAATCTCGATACGATTTATCAAGGCTTGAATCAATAATGCAAAAAACATCCTTGGCTCGTTCTGGCTAAGGATGTTTTTTCGTCGTATTTTTGTGCTGGAGAAAAGCAAAGAGATAAAATCCGCAGCCCATCAAAGCAGCAAGAAAAGCGATGACAGGAAAGTACAACCCCTGACCGTATACATAGGCTGTATAAGCGAAGAAGGCGATCAAAAACCAAAGCGTTCCCGATATGAGCATTTTTTGGTTCCTCCTAATTGTTGAAAAGTGTTTATTTAGTATATTTTAACACGGTGGGCGCAAAAAGAAAATCAGCGAATCGAACGTTTGCTGAAACGAGTCGCTGATTTTTTCCCAATTGCACCGATGAACAGTTAAGAAACGTTCAATTGCTGTTGCGGTTCTAAATGGTAATAAAGGATCTCAGGTGGGACACCGAGTCGGGCGGGAATCTTGGTCATACCAACCCCGCTGGAAACACTTAATAAGGTCTCATTGCCTAAAAGGTAGAGCCCATCGGTATATTTCAACGCGCCCTTTGTTTTCGCATAATAAAAAGGCAAGCGAATCTGCCCGCCATGGCTATGGCCAGAAAGAATCAAGTCGTAGTTTGGCAGATTGGTGATCCGAGAAACATAATCGGGTTCATGGAGCAAAAGCAGCTGCCATTCTGCTAAGGTTGCTTCATAGGTAAAACTGACTTTCGGACTTTCTATATCGATACCGACAATATTCATCGACGTCTTGTCATCAGAACCAAAAACCGACTCATTATCAAGTAAGGTAAACCCTGCATGCTGGTATATTTCCTTAACAAAGTAATGCCCGTCATTCAAATGGTCATGGTTCCCCATAACTGCGATCTTACCCAGAGGCGCTTGCAATTTTTTCAGCTTTTCGATCAGTCGCTTGGTTGAACGATGCGGCCATTTTTTATAATTATCGATCAGATCCCCCGTGATGATGATCAGATCCGGCTTGTTTTGGATCGTTGATCGAATGATGCGATTCATTCGCCGTGGTTTGTACCAACGAGAAAAATGAAGGTCGCTGATATGGGCGATCACGAGATTGCTTTCTGCTTGATAAAGATCGTAAGCCTTTGAAATATCTAAGACGGTGCGCTTGTCTTTTTTTATGAGGTAGTGCCGTTGTTTGAGAAGATGCGGTTCAATAATAAAGGAGTAAACTAGCAAGCCCGTAAGGAGGAATGCAATAAGAATGAGGGTGTACATGGCGTGGCTCCTTTTTTGATTTGCTAGTTTCTAGCATAGTAGATTCTTACAAAAAAAGCAATCATGCGAAAGCAAAAATAACAAAAAATATCCATCGTATTTCGTTTGTTTCTTCCATGAAAAAAAGATACAAAAGGGGCTGCAATAGCCGATCTTTTGTATCCTAGATCGCAATTATTTGCTTTTCACCAAACGTTTGAAGCGTGCTTTGTGTTTGACGGGGATCAAAGCCATGACACAATCATAAGGGACGGAGATGATCGCCCATGCGAGACTTTTACTTGAAGCAAAGGGATAGTTTTGCTTTAAGACAAAATGGCCACTGATCAAGGCAAAACCGATACTGCCGACCCACAGCCATTGCGGGTCCCAATTCGTAAAGTGTTGGAGGGCTGTGATGACAAAGGGATAGCCGTAAAAGTACAATGCAGTCAAAACGAAAGTGCCGTTTTTGGTTAATTGACGCAGGGTCAGTAAGAAAAATAAGCCAGAAAGAACGATACCCAATGGCGGGAACAGACTAACTAAGAAGGAATACACGATGCCCCATACGATCATGCCAGGGCCTTTGACGAGAGCGGCTAAGACAAAGACAAAAAGTAGGAATAAGAGCTGTTGCGAAAAACTTGCTGCTGTCAAAAGTCCGAAGAAACCAACCAATAACCAGTGAGAAAAAGTCGCTGTTTGATTCTTTTGTGGTGTCTGTTGCTGCAATTTTAACCATGTAGCAAAATTCGGGAAATCATGCTGGAAATTTCGCTGAAAATCGCTGTTGAATGCTTGATGGGCATTTTGCTGCCGATAGTAATGATATTGATGTTTTAACGTGCCTTTCGTGGCTGCTTTTTGGCCAGAAAAAAAGCGGCCGGGATCAATTTTTGATCGTTCCATATTTCCACCTCCATACGATTTCGTTACCCTCAGTATAGAGAAAATCAGCTTCGGCGTCCTCCAACTTTGGGCGGATTTTTTTTGCTTGCTGAAAGTTTTCTTAAACTGCTGAAAAAAGCGAAGACGATTCGTTTCTTAAACCGTCAAAATATGCTAGAGTATAGAAGGACTAAGGAGGAGATTTCATGATTTTTGATTCTCATACACATTTGAATGCAGAACAGTTTAACGAAGACATTCCCGAAACGGTCGCCCGTGCGCAAGAACTAGGAGTAACGGAGATGGCGGTCGTCGGTTTTGATCAGCCAACGATTGAAAAATCGTTAGCATTAAGCAAAGAATATCCTGGCATTTACAGTATTATCGGTTGGCATCCAACCGAAGCTGGTTCTTATACCCCACAAGTGGAAACCTATTTGCAAGAGCGCTTGGAACAACCAAAAGTCGTTGCCCTAGGTGAAATCGGTTTAGACTATCACTGGATGGAAGATCCGAAGGAAGTTCAAGAAAAGGTCTTTCGTCGGCAAATGGCGATCGCCCGTGAACATCAGCTGCCCATCAGTATTCATACCCGTGAAGCCTTAGAAGATACCTATGCGATTTTAAAGGATGAAAAAGTCCAAACGATCGGCGGCATCATGCACAGCTTTAGCGGGGACGGCGAATGGGCGAAAAAGTTCTTGGACCTAGGAATGTATATTTCCTTTAGTGGTGTCGTGACCTTCAAAAAGGCGACGGAGGTACAAGAAGCTGCGCAAGTCGTGCCACAAGATCGGCTGCTCGTTGAGACTGACGCGCCGTATTTAGCCCCTGTTCCTTATCGCGGCAAGCGCAATGAACCGGGCTATACTCATTATGTAGTGGATAAAATCGCGGAGCTGCGGCAAGAAGCGGTTGCTGATGTTGCGGCCTACACGACAAAAAATGCCCATCGCTTGTTTAGGATCAATGACTAATAAGCCGAAAATCGAAGAAATCATTGTCGTCGAAGGCAAAGACGACACCCGTCGGTTGCAAGAAGTGTTCGATGTAGATACCATCGAGACGATCGGTTCGGCGATCGATGACACGATCCTTGATCAAATCGAGCACGCCCAAGAGACACGAGGGGTCATCGTGTTTACCGATCCCGATTTTTCGGGAGAAAAGATCCGCAAAATCATTATGGAAGTCGTTCCTGATGCCAAGCATGCCTTTTTACCGCGCAGCCAGGCAGCACCGAAAAGCAAGGGCAGTTTAGGCGTGGAACACGCCAGCCATGAAGCGTTGAAAGAAGCCTTGCGAAAAGTCGTAACCCCGATTGCTTCAAATGAAGTCAATGAGGGGACCATTGATCGGCAACAGTTGTTAGCGTATGGCTTGATCGCAGGGGCTGGAGCGAAAGAGAAACGAGAGCGGTTGGGGGATCTTTTACGCATCGGCTATACGAACGGCAAACAATTAGAGAAGCGGCTGGCAATGTTTCGTATCACCGATGCAGAGTTGGCAGAAGCAATGAAAATAGTGGAGGAAGAATTGTGAAGGAAGAACGGGATATAGCAACCCCCTCAAGAACCAAAGAGATTTTAGCGAAACATGGCTTTACCTTTAAAAAAAGTTTAGGGCAAAACTTCTTAACAGAACCGAATATTTTACGGAAAATCGTAGAAACTGCAGGCATCGACGAGACGACAAACGTCATTGAGGTTGGTCCTGGAATCGGTGCGCTGACCGAACAGTTGGCAAAACATGCCAAGCAAGTGTTGGCGTTTGAAATTGATGATCGGTTGATCCCAGTGTTAGCCGACACAATGCAGCCATATCAAAATGTGAAAATCATTCATCAAGATGTCTTGCAAGCAGATCTGGCAACGACCATTCAGTCAGCATTCAGCGATACGGCTGCTTCATTAAAAGTTGTCGCAAATTTGCCCTACTACATCACAACGCCAATTATGATGCACTTTTTAGAGTCTCAGGTAAAAGTAGATGAAATGGTCGTGATGATGCAAAAAGAAGTGGCAGATCGAATCTCGGCAGTTCCCGGGACTAAATCCTATGGCTCGTTGTCGATCGCTGTGCAATACTACATGGAAGCAAAACTGGCATTCATCGTCCCAAAAACCGTTTTTGTGCCCCAACCGAATGTTGATTCGGCTATTTTGAAATTGACGCGTCGATCACAACCAGCAGTCGCAGTCACCGATGAAAAAGAGTTTTTCAAATTAACGAAAGCAGCCTTTCAGCTGCGTCGTAAAACCCTTTGGAACAATTTGCAAAATAGCTATGGAAAAGATGAAACAACCAAACAGTGGTTGGCAGACAGCTTAGAAGCAAGTGGGATCGATCCGAAACGACGTGGAGAAACGCTGTCGTTAGCGGAATTTGCCAAATTAAGCAATGAAATGCAAGCGCGTAAAGGATAACTTCAATAAAAACGGATGTTGAATAAACATTCGTTTTTTTGTGTCTTGACACCTCGTAGAAATACCAGTAGAATAAGCAAGACAGAACTGTCATGACACATTGAAGGAGAGAGTATAAATGAAAAATCATTCCATCCGCCATTTAACGATCGCTGCATTGTTGATCGGCATGGGGATCGTCATTCCCATGGTAATGCCCAAAATCGTCATCGGACCAGCATCTTTTACCTTAGCTAGCCATGTGCCCGTCTTTGTGGCGATGTTCTTTTCACCTGCGATGGCGATCGCGGTAGCTTTAGGAACGACCTTTGGTTTTTTCTTAACACTGCCACCAATCATTGCTTTACGGGCATTGTCCCATGTTGTTTTTGCCGTCATCGGTGCCTTTTATTTACAGAAGCACCCAGATATTTTACTAAAAAATGGCAAACCCTCTTTATTGAATATCAAATTTCAGAGCTTTAACTTGATTATCGGACTGATCCATTCTGCCGTAGAAATGGCAGTCGTTGCCGCCTTTTACTTCACAGGAAATGTACCAGGGACCGCATTCGATGGTAATTTCTACTATTTCTTGTTCGTTTTGATGGGGATCGGCGGTTTGATCCATAGCTTGATCGATTTCAATTTGGCTTATTTTGTTGCAGGTGCCTTAAGCAAACAATTTGATATTCGTTCGTTTTCGAAAGCAAAAGGACGCTTTATTCAGAAACAGAAGAAAGCGGCATAAGCGCCAGTTTGAATAGACCCGCTGCCTAAACGGGTCTATTTTTTTGTGTTTAGATTAAGAAAATACTCCTTCCTAAAAAGTTTATTATAGTGAAATAATAAACAGAAATAAGTTATAATATACAAGAGGAGGAAGTAGATGAAGAAGAAAAAGTTAAAACGGTTACTTTTAGGTATGTTCGTCTTGATGCTCTTCTTTCTGCTGATTTTTTATGACAGTAAGAACGGGCAGTCCCCCTTTGAAAAGATAGAGGATGAATTGACACTAGCACTTTCGGATGAAGAACAAACACCAGAGCCTGAATACAGTGAGGTTATTCAATTGGATGTTCCGTTAGAAAATCAATTCGATGAAGTGGCGTTAGGGAATGGCTGTGAGGTAACGGCTTTATCGATGCTCTTGAATTTTTACGGATTTGATACCAATAAAAATCAATTGGCGGAAGAATTAGCGTATGTCCCGCTTTATGAGGATTATTATCACCATGGAGATCCGCGAGAAGGCTTTGTTGGAAACATCTATGGCGGTGATAGCGCGATGGGGGTTGACGTAGAACCGATCACCGATGTCGCCGAAAGGATTGTAAAAGAGCAATACGAAGTTGTTAGTGGACGAGACAAAAGCTTTGATGAGATCGTCAAAGTACTACAATCTGGGAAACCAGTTTGGATGATTGCGACGTTAGAATTACAAGTACCTACCGATGCGGATTTCTTTCAATGGAATACCCAAAATGGCGAAATCCTTGTGACGGCATTGATCCATTCGGTGGTGATCACTGGCATCGATGGTGATGCGATGTATGTCAACGACCCTTATGGGCATAAGGATCGTGAAGTCAGCAAAGAAGACTTAGCAGCGATCTATGAAAAAATGGGTCAGCAATACTTATATTTAGAAGAAATCTAAGAAAAACCCCTAACTTGCCGTTGACAGTAAATGAAAAAACAATTATAATTTTTTAAAATTAAACAAAGAAATCGATAACGTTGAAGAGAAGAGTAGCAGATCAACAAAGGTACAGAGACTCCGGTTGGTGAAAAAGGAGACATGCGGTGATCAGTGAAGATGAGCTCTGAGTTTTTTTGTTGGTTCACGCCAGCAAAACGGCATGCGCCCGTTACAGCGCCAAGTATCATAGTGTACTGTTGAGGTGTTATTTGTGAGAATAGCACGAATTAGGGTGGTAACGCGCATCAAGTCGTCCCTTTTATCCGTAAGGATAAAAGGGCGGCTTTTTTTGTTTTTCACAGCTGAAACTATTCGCCTTCTCTTCAACAAGAAATTTAACTGTAAGGAGTTGAAGCAATGCCGATCATTATTCCCAAAGAACTACCCGCTGCAGCGGTCCTGCAAAAAGAAAATGTCTTTGCCTTACTGCAGCATAAAGCGGCGAAACAAGAGATTCGTCCCTTGAAGATCGCAATCGTCAATCTAATGCCGAAAAAAATCGCCACAGAAAATCAATTGCTGCGCCTGCTTTCCCAAAGTCCGCTGCAAATTGAAGTAACTTTACTGAAAATGAAGTACCACGAAAGTAAAAACACATCTGTCGATCACATGGAAAAGTTCTATCAAGAATTCTCAGTGATCCAGTCCCAACGATTCGACGGCTTGATCATCACTGGTGCCCCTGTTGAAAAAATGGCCTTTGAAGCCATTGATTATTGGCAAGAACTGCAAGAGATCATGGATTGGAGCCAGACGAATTGCACTTCAGTCCTGCATATTTGTTGGGGGGCACAAGCAGGTCTTTATTACCATTATGGTATCGACAAAGTGTTGTACCCAAGCAAGTTGTTCGGTGTCTTCGAACAAGCAGTCACGCATTTTCATCCGCTCGTTCGCGGTTTTGACGACGTCTTTTATACGCCCCATTCGCGCTATACTGGCATCGATGAAGGTCAGCTCACCCAAGCGCCTTTAGAAATCTTGGCAGCGGGTGTTGAAACAGGGCCTTCCATCTTCGTATCAGAAGATCATAAAAATGCCTTCTTGCTAGGACATTTTGAATACCACACAACGACCTTGAATGAAGAGTACTTGCGAGACATGGAACGGGGCTTAGCTACCGCATTGCCCAAAAATTACTTTGCCTATGACCGTTTAGGCGGTAAAATTACCAACCGTTGGCGGGGACATGCCTCTTTGTTTTTCAGCAATTGGATCAATGAAACCTATTTGCGAACGCCGTATGACCTGTCCGTCACGCCGACGAAAGAAGGTTACCGAATTGGCAGTGAGCCAGAAGGTCGGGTGAGTATCAATGACGATTGAGCATTTTCTCTCCCACTATGCTAGACAGCGAAAAGGCACTGATTCTTTAAAATGGGATCTTGTGGATCAACGGTTCCAAGGAGAAAAGCTTTTGCCTTTATGGGTAGCTGATATGGATTTTGCTGCACCAAAGGCAGTGGAAGAAGCCTTGCAGCAACTGGTTGCTCAAGGAACCTTTGGCTATGCGATTCCCCCCTCAGGCTATTTTTTAGCCTATCAAGCTTGGCAAGATCGCCACTGGGGGACGAAATTCGAAGAAAAATGGCTCTCGTTTTCCACAGGGGTCGTCCAATCTTTGGTTGATTTGCTTCATTGTTTCACAGAACCAGACGATGGCATCTTGATCCAGCCGCCCGTCTATTATCCCTTTTTTGACAGCATCAAAGAGACGAAAAGGCGCTTGATAGAAGCACCCTTGCAAAAGGTGGGGAATTCTTATCAAATCGATTTTGTTGCTTTTGAAGCCAAAATCATTGAAGAAAAAGTGAAACTATTTATTCTCTGCTCCCCCCACAATCCAGTAGGGCGGGTCTGGCAAGAGAAAGAATTGCATCAGTTATTGGCCATTTGCCAAAAACATGAGGTTGTCGTGATCGCCGATGAGATCCATCGTGAGCTGATACTCGGTGAGCAGCAATTTGTTTCAGCAATAACAGTGGCGCAGCGTTTAGGCATTGAAAAATTGATCGTCCTGGATTCGCCCTCAAAAACTTTCAACTTAGCAGGGTTATTGCTGTCTCACGTTTGGATTCCAGATTTAGAGATGCGCACAACCTATCAAGCGTGGTGTCGGCAATACAAGCAGACGGAAGTTAATTGTTTCGGTCTAACTGCTGCGAAAGCCGCGTATGAATCGGGGGATCAATGGCTAGCGGACCTGCTTTTGGTGATTGCTGCCAATGAACAAATGGTCCGCCAGCAACTGCAAGCAGCATTTCCCAAAATTGAGCTCCTGCCATTAGAAGGAACCTATCTTCTCTGGGTCGATCTGCGGCAAGTCATTGCCAAAGAACGAACCAAGCACGTGATCCAAGATGCTGCCGGTCTGGCAGTCGACTATGGGGAATGGTTTTCACAAGACGGTCAGGGCTTGATTCGTCTGAATCTTGCGACAACACCGACGATCATTCAAGAAGCCCTTGATCGCATGATCGAGGCAATCAAAAAGGAGGAACGACATGACGATTGATACAGCAACTTTTCTGGCACAATTAGGCAATCATTCGGATCAGCAAACTGGGGCGATCAGCCCACCGATCTATCTTTCCACGACCTTTGCTCATCCTGCGTTAGGGCAAAGTACTGGCTATGATTATACCCGTACCAAAAACCCGACCCGTGATATCTTAGAAGCAGGTCTTGCTGAATTAGAAAAAGGAGCTCGGGCAGTAGTGACCAGCTCTGGCATGAGTGCGATCGCTTTGATTTTTGACTTATTTACCAGCGGGAGTCGCTTTTTGGTTTCTCGTGATTTGTATGGCGGTAGCTTTCGCTATTTTGCGGAATTGGAAAAAAGCCAACGGGCATTCTTCGATACCTTCAGCACTGTAACAGAATTAAGTGAAAAACTAACTGACGAGGTAACGGCTGTCTTTTTAGAGACCCCAACGAATCCTTTGATGACCGTGACGGATATTGCTGAAACCGCCAAGCTTGCTCACGACCATGGGGCGCTACTGATCGTAGATAACACCTTTTTGACGCCGTTACGGCAGTTGCCCTTAGAAGAAGGCGCGGATCTAGTGATCCATTCAGGCACCAAGTTCTTATCAGGTCACAATGATATTTTGGCTGGCGTCGTCATCGCCAAAGATGCGCAAGTAGGGGAGCGCTTGAATTATTTAGCCAATACTTCAGGCCCGACCTTGAGCAGCTTTGATACGTGGTTATTCATCCGAAGTTTAAAGACGCTGCCGTTGCGCTTCGAACGGCAAGAAGCCAACGCCAAGGAAGTTGGCCGCTTTTTACGAGCCCATCCGGCGATCAAAGAGGTGCTGTACCCAAATGCAGGGGCGATGATCAGTATTCGGGTGCTTGATGAAACCAAAATCAGCGACTTCTTAGCGGCATTAAAGGTCTTTACCTTTGCGGAAAGCCTGGGTGGTGTGGAAAGTCTCATCACGTATCCAACGACACAGACCCACGCAGATATTCCTCAAGAGGTACGAGAATCTTATGGATTGACGCCGGATCTTTTACGGATCTCCATTGGGATCGAAAGTAGTAAAGATTTGATTGATGACTTAGAAAATGCACTGAAGATATTCAAATAACCCAACCACAGATCAGCTAGTGAAAAACTTACTTTTGTAGAGTAATTTTATTGACAGTTTTAGTTGTATAGGATAAAGTTACACTACATATGAATAGTGAGTCCGATGTTTTCGGTTGACGGCAACAGGGATTAACCATTTCTCTTTTGAAAAAGTAGGTTGTTTTGAGAAACAGAGGGGAAATTGGTCTAGTTGGGCCATTCGACAAGGAAATAGGACGATTGATCTGAGGAGGGAACAAAAGGGGAAAAAAGGGATGAAAAGAAATGTAGTAAATGTGTTGACGACAGGAGTGATTGGGCTGCTTGCCTTGTTTAGCTTGGCTGCCTGTGGCACCAACCAAGCGGATGAAGAAACGACCGTCGTCAAATTAGGTGTCGTTGGCGAACAAAATGAAGCCTGGGAACATGTGCAAGAAGAATTGAAGGAAAACGAAAATATCGACTTGCAACTGGTGAAGTTCACCGATTATCGCCAACCAATCGTCGCACTAGAGGATGGGTCAATCGATCTTCACGCAGCATTGACGGAAATTTTTATGGATAATGTCAACGAAGAAAGTGGTTATTCCAACACGACGATTGCGTATACGACATTAAACCCACTTGGTATTTATTCCGATAAAATCACTGATGTCAGCGAATTGGCAGATGGTGCTACGGTGGCTTTACCCAATGATGTGTCAAATGAAAGCCGCGCACTATTACTCTTACAAACGGCCGGTTTGATCACTTTGGATGAATCAAAAGGGTTACTGCCAACAACCAGTGATGTCACTGAGAATCCCAAAGCCTTGAAATTTGAGCTGCTTGATTCCAATCAAACGGCTCGGGCAATGACCGATGTCGACATCTCTTTGATCAACAACGGCATGGCAGTCGATGCTGGCTTGGTTCCTACAGAAGATGCGATTTTCTTAGAACCTGTGGCTGACTCCTCCACGCCCTATTATAATGTCATTGCTGCGCGAGCAGACGAAGCAGAAAATGATGTGTACCAAACGGTCGTAGCGTATTATCAGACCGATGAAGTAAAAGCAATTATTGACGAAGTTACCAAAAAATCAAGTATCCCTGTTTGGGAATAAAAAGCAAAAAATCTACTATAATTATATAGGAACAGGAAGTAGGATGGAAAAATGATCAATTGGAAAAAAGGTTTAGCAAGTGTTGCCGTCGTCGGACTAGGATTCGTTCTAGCAGCCTGCGGTGGATCAAATACAGAGGAAACGGCAACCAGTAGTGCAGCTGGTGCTGGCGATGATGCAACATTCACTTATGCCATCAGCGGGGACCCATCGTCCACCAACCCGATCAACACCAGTGATCGCTGGGGCTTGACAGTGACAAACATGATCTATTCTCCACTCGTTACAGTGGAAGCAGATGGAACGACGAAAAATGCGTTAGCGGAATCAGTGGAACCGGCGGAAGACGGCCTTTCATTGACCGTGCATTTGAAACAAGATGTCAAATGGTCAGATGGCGAAGATTTTACCGCCGATGACGTTGTTTTCACGTATGAACAAAAAGTCAAAAAAGAAAACGGCAATGCCGATTCGCTTTGGGTCGACGACCAGCCGATCGCGATCGAAAAAGTGGATGAATACACCGTGAAATTTGTGTTGCCAACACCGAGTGCAGCAGCAATCAGCAATATCGCAACCGAAACATACATCATTCCAGAGCACATCTTTAAAGATGTTAGCGACTTTTCGGTCAGTGAACTGCCTGAAAAACCAGTTGGTACGGGTCCATATCAATTGAAAGAATACAAACGTGGTGAGTACTTTACTTTTGAAGCCAATGAAAACTATTATGGCGGCAAGCCTTCGATTCAAAACGTGACCTTGCGGATCATTGAAAGTACTGATACGGCCAAAGTTGCTTTGCAAAAAGGGGAAGTTGACGCAGCCGTTGTTTTGCCTTCAGATATTGAAGACTTAGATGATACGCAAATTTCTGTTTATCCCTATACAGAAAACCGCATCGGATACTTAGGCTTAAATACTCATTCAGATGCATTACAAGATGTGAAGGTTCGTCAAGCAGTCTTGTATGCTTTGAACAAAGATGAATTAAATCAAGCAGCGTATTTAGATGAAGACTATTATGCAACACCGTATTCATTCTTACCACCGAACAATCCATACGTCACCGAAGATGTCGAGAAATATGAAACAAATGCTGAAAAAGCAAAAGAGCTTTTACAAGAAGCAGGTGTCACTGATTTGTCATTGAACTTGGCGTTCAACTCAACTGACCCAGCTCAAACGATCCAAGCTACGTTGATCCAACAACAATTGCAACAAGCAGGCATTACAGTTACCCTTGAAGGGGGCGATGGTACTGCGATCTTCACTGAGTTGAAAAAACCTGATTCAACGAAATACAACCTGTTCCTTGGCGGGTATATCATGGGGAATGACCCTGACTTATACGGCAGTTTATTCGAAACTGGCGGCAGTGCCAACTACTTCCAAAGCAATAGCGAAACCATTGACAATTTGTTTGCGCAAGCAGCAGTTGAATTGGACACAGACAAGCGTGAAGCATTGTACGATGATCTGCAAAAAGCCATTGCTGACGAAGCGATCATTTACCCAATCGTTGACAACAAGAAAATCTTAGCGGTCAATAACCGAATTGGTAATGTAGAAGATGCAGGCTTGATCCCAATCTATACATTCGAAGATATGTCTAAATTGACAATCAAGTAAATCCATTGGCTGTGATAAAGAGGAATCTTTTTTATCACAGCTTTTTTCTATGAAAAAGAAAGAAGGTCAATTATGTTTCGATATATTGCAAAACGAGTATTGCAAGCAATCCCTTTGCTATTTGTGATCTCTTTTATCGTATTTTCACTTATACATATCGCCCCGTATGATGTGATCGATTCCATCACGACACCGAATATGTCACAAGAGCAAATCGATCTGTTGCGGCAGCGCTATGGCTTGGATCAACCCTTTTTGGTTCAATATTTTCTTTGGATCAGAAATGTTCTTACTGGTAATCTTGGCTTTTCGTTGGTTTCTCAAAGCAGCATTTCACAAGAACTTGCGACTCGGATCCCGAATACGATGCGGCTAGTGATCCCTGCATATTTGACGGCTTTATTGCTGGCGATCATTTTAGGTCTGTTAGCCGCTGCCAACAAAGGAAAGATTTGGGATCGGATCATTGACGCTGTAGCATCTCTAGGGATCGCCGTGCCGACCTTCTGGTTTGCGATGATCTTGATTTATGTATTTGGTTACTTATTGAATATGTTCCCGATCATTGGCATGTATACAGTCGGCAAAGAAGGGGATTTTGGCGATTTTCTGCAGCACTTTATTTTGCCTTATATCACATTGACTGTCGCCTTCTTCCCAGATTTGACAAGGTATATTCGGGCATCAGCGACTCAGCAAGTATCAGAAGACTACGTGATGGTGCAACGGGCATTCCACGCCAGCAAATGGCAGATCTTCAGTCGTCACATCAGTCGCAATATTTTGATTCCCGTTGTCACCCAAATCGGCTTGGCGTTACCGATGTTGGTCACAGGAGCGATTATCACAGAAACGATCTACGGCTGGCCGGGCGTCGGACCTTACTTGATGAGTGCAACGAAAAGCCTCGATTATCCTGTGATCATGGCGATCATGCTGCTGTCAGCAACACTGGTCATCTTAGGGAATTTGTTAGCGGATGTATTATATTCCGTTGTTGATCCACGTATCCGCAAAGGAGGGAGCAAGTAATGAAACGTTTCAAAAAAATCAGTGAAGTCATGCTTGCTTCGCCCATCTATACTTTTTCTGTCGTTTTCTTGACCCTATTGATCGTGCTATCGCTCGTTGCGCCTTTGATCCCGATCGATCCCAATGCAACGGATGTCAGCAACATGTCACAGCCACCGAGCTGGGCTCATTTGTTTGGGACTGATGAAGTGGGGCGGGATTACTTTATTCGGGTCGTCTACGGCGGTCGGGTGTCCTTGTTTGTAGGTGTGTTGGCAATGATCACTGCGACGTTTATCGGGACCCTTGTCGGTCTTGTTTCTGGCTACTTTGGCGGATGGATCGATAACTTGCTGATGCGGCTCGTCGATGTGTTGTCATCAATTCCTTGGCTGGTGTTAGTGATCGTTTTGAGCGTCTTTTTACGTCCTGGACTAACCACGATCATTATTGTGATCGGCGGGTTTTCATGGATGAACATCGCTCGTTTGATTCGTGGTGAAACGTTAGCAGCGAAAGAACGGGAGTATGTTGCTTACGGGAAATTTATCGGTCGTTCTTCATTCAGTATTATCGTGAAGCATGTTTTCCCAGCAGTACTGCCAACCTTGATCGTTGCGGCATCCGCAAGTATTTCTGGAGCGATCATGACCGAATCAGCGTTGAGCTTCCTCGGATTAGGCATTCAGCAGCCGATGGCTTCGTGGGGTAGTCTGTTGCAAAATGCGCAAAACAGCTTGCAGCGGGCACCATACATGGCGATCCTTCCAGGGCTCTTTGTTATTTTCACGATCTATTCCTTCAACAACATCGGCGACATGATCAAACATGTCTTACAAAGGGAGGTGTGACCGATGAAGACAGAATTATTAGCGATCGAAGCGTTGAATGTGACGTTTCACAGCAAAACCGGTCCGAAACCGTTAGTCAAAAAGCTGGATCTAGTGATTCCAAAAGGCAAAGTGGTTGGGATCGTCGGCGAATCTGGTAGTGGCAAAAGTATGACCATGAAAAGTGTCATGGATCTTTTGCCTGATAAGGTGACCGATCACTATGCCAGTTATACATTTGAAGGAGCAGCAGTGACCGATCGTCGAACATTACCGATCGCCATGATTTTTCAAGACCCGATGACTTCGCTAAATCCTTTGCGTACGATTGGCTATCATTTGATCGAAGTGATTCGCCGCTCACAAAACGTATCGAAAAAAGCAGCACAAGAAATCGCCGTCAAAGAGTTAGAAAAAGTCGGCATACCTTTTCCAGCACAACGTATGAAACAATATCCCCACGAGCTATCAGGGGGAATGCGTCAGCGGGTGATGATCGCCATGGCTTTATTGGCGCAACCGAAATTGCTGATCGCAGATGAACCGACGACGGCTTTAGATGTGACGATCCAAGCACAGATTTTGGCCTTGATCAAAAACCTGCAAAGAGAGAACCAGCTTTCCGTCGTCCTTGTGACCCATGACTTTGGGGTCGTTGCAGGAATGTGCGACTTTATTAAAGTGATGTATCAAGGTCGAGTCGTGGAAGAAGGCACCACAGAAGAAATCTTTTATCAACCTGCGCATCCTTATACGAAACAATTATTGCAGGCGGCCCATTTAGGCGACAAGCATGCCGAATTAAAAGTCTTTGACTATCATGAGACATTGGCAGATGAGTTGCAAGAAACGCAGTTATCTAAGACCCATCGCGTTTGGCGCAATCAGGAGGTGACAGAATAATGAAAGAACTGATTCGCGTAGAACATGCGACGAAAACCTTTCGCAGCAAAAACTGGCGCGGTACTGTCAGTGAAGTCCGAGCGGTCGAAGATGTCAGCCTAACGATCCATCGGGGCGAGACATTGGGGCTAGTAGGGGAATCTGGGAGTGGGAAAACCACTTTAGGACGCAGTATTTTAAATTTAGAGACCTTAACAAGCGGGGAGATTTTCTTTGAAGGCAAAGAGCTAGCAGCATTGACGGCAGAAGATCGCAAAGCAGCGTATCAGCAAATGCAGATCATTTTCCAAGATCCGTATTCATCATTGAATCCCCGCATGACGGCACTTGAACTGGTGATGGAGCCGTTGTATCATGAAACGAAAGATGCTGCCCGAGCGAAAGCCAAAGAAATCTTAGCGATCGTCGGGATCACGGGTGATGATGTCCATAAACTGCCCCGCAGTTTCAGCGGCGGACAACGGCAACGGATCGGCATCGCTCGTGCGGTGGTCAATCGCCCGGCGTTCGTCTTGTGTGATGAACCGACTTCGGCATTAGATGTCTCCATTCAGGCTCAGATCATCCAATTGCTGCTGCGTCTGCAAAAAGAGTTTTCATTGTCTTATTTGTTCATTTCCCATGACTTGTCCGTGATTCGTCATATCAGTGACCGAACAGCCGTCATGTATCAAGGGAAATTAGTTGAATTGGCACCCACCGACCGTTTGTTTGACAATCCGCTGCATCCTTACACGAAGAAATTATTAGCAGCAGCGCCGATCGCTGATCCTGTGTTAGCAAGAGGTGCGATGGAACAAACGGAAATTCAAAGCACGATTACTTTGACACCATTGTATGAATGGGTCGAAGTTGAACCAGATCATTTTGTGAGGAGAGAAAAACGATGACAGTAGAAACATTGACGATCCATCAAGGAAGCGACAAACTTGAAATGACGACCCCAACTGGCAATTGGGTGTTAGCACGGGAAAAAGGCTATTCGCCAGTCCAAATGCTGGTGAGTGCGGTCGCTGCTTGCGGCGGCTATGTATACGCATCCGTCCTAGAGAATTCAAAAATCACAGCAGAAATCGAAAAGATCGAAGTCAGCTATGACCGAGACGACAACAAAAAAGCCCAACCAGTCAGTGCTATCCACATTCAGTTTTATGCGAAAATCGCTGAAGCCGACCATGACAAAGCGACCCGTTGCCTAAAACTCGTTTCACCAAATTGCCCCGTGATCCAATCATTAGATCCAGCGATCGAAGTGACGGAAACAGTGACGTTTATTTAATCGAAAAAGACTTTGTGTGCCTGAAACCAATAGGCGTACAAAGTCTTTTTTTTTGATCAATAAATAATATTCTCCCGAATAAAGTCGATATCTGTCACTAATAGTTTGCGATCGACACTTTTTAGGGCGCCAGATTCTCGTAATTTTTGCATCATTCGATTGACACTGCTGGCAGAGGTAATGCCGCAAAAGCGAGCGATCTCCTCATTGGTGACTTCAAAGTCAATCAAGACACCATCTGTTGTCTGGATTCCGAACGTTTCATACAGCTCATTGATTTGGGTACAGACAGCACCAAATTTGCCGTTCATCAGCATTTGCTGCATCTTTTTCATCGTATCCATCAAGTTTCTTCGATAATACTCTTTGACATAATCCTGCAGCAGGCGATCACGATTGACATCTGCCCAAAATTGATCCCGCACGATTTTGTATAATTCGGCTTCTTCTGATTCAACCCGCACATTAAAAGGGGCTTCGACTTCTTGAGAGGATTCGTCTTTAAACAAAGAGACGATCTCAAAATCCGTCAAATAGCGCAAGTTGAATTCGCGCCCTTCATGGGTCACTACGCTAGTTTTGATGATGCCTTTTTTTAAAATATAGACGTAGCGATCCGGGATGCCTTCATATGTCAAGTAACTCTTTTTCTTACGGATAACGACCGGTATTGCTTGTTTTTCTAAATAATCACGTAATATCTGTTTCTCCACCCACGTTACTCCTTCACTTCATGCCAACCCAACATTTTCTGAAAAAAATCTGAAATTTCCTCTATTCATGCTTCATTAAAAGACATTTCTGGTGAAAAAGCAATAACAAATGTTAATGTTTCTTGTTAATGCTTTTTTTTAACAGCAAAAGCGCATTTCAAGCAGAGGAAGTTTCGGTATAGTAAAACGCATCACAGCACAAACAGGAGGAATGGAAGAAACATGTCAGATAGGGAAACCAATCAAGAAGGAGTCGTCAGCTCGTTGCCGTCAACTAAAAATGAAAAACTATGGAACAAAGGGTTTATCACGATTACCTTGATCAATTTTATCGTCTTTCTCGTGTATTATTGTTTTGTCGTCATCACCGCGAAATTTGCCACGCAGGAGTTAGGGGCATCCACTGCACAAGCTGGCTTGGCAGCGGGGATCTACATTATCGGGACCTTGATCGCTCGCTTGTATGTTGGGAAAATTTTAGAATTAGTTGGTCGTAAAGCCGTTTTGCGCTGGGGGATAGTGTTTTATGTTATTACCACCGCTGCTTATTTGGTCTCAGTCAACATTTATATTTTAGATGCGGTGCGCTTTTTCAATGGCTTTGCTTATGGTGCCGTCTCGACTGCGGCTAATGCGATCGTCACCGCTTATATCCCAGCTTCCAAACATGGCGAAGGGATCAATTACTATGGATTAAGTACTAGTTTAGCAGCGGCGGTCGGACCTTTTATTGGTATGCTATTACTACCGACGGTCGGCTTTGATTTCATTATTTGGTTAGCAACTATTTTATCGATCGCAACAGCCATCGCTTGTTTCTGGTTCCCAGTCAAAAACATCCCATTGACGGAAGAACACAAAGCACAGCTGCAAAAATGGTCCGTCAAAAGTTTTGTCGAACCAAAAGTTTTTTTCATTTCTGGGATTGCCTTTTTGATCGGGTTGGCTTATTCCAGCGTTCTCGGCTTCTTGTCGATCTACGCCAGTGACCTTGGGTTGGAAACGGCCGGTGCCTTTTTCTTCATCGTCTATGCACTTTCTGTGACCTTCACACGGCCAATGACGGGCAAACTGTTTGACCGCCATGGCGCAGATGCAGTCATGTATCCCAGCTTTCTATTCTTGACCCTGGGTCTTTTCTTATTGAGTATTACTGGCAACAGCTGGATGTTGTTGCTTGCGGGTTGCTTTGTCGGCTTGGGCTATGGCACCTTCATGTCCAATGGCCAAGCCGTCTGTCTGAAAGAAGTCAATCCTCACCGTGTCGGTGTAGCGCTCTCCACTTATTTCATCGGGCTGGATCTCGGCTTAGGCGTAGGTCCCTATGCACTAGGAAGCTTACACGGTCTGTTTGATTATTCGCAAATCTACATCTTATGCGGACTGATCCCAGTCGTCGTTCTTGTTTTATACAAATTGTTTTATAAAACGAAACGCGCAGTTGCCGCCGTTGGTACGATGAAGCAGCCAATCAACGAAGAAGACTAACCTCAACCATTACAAAAAGGAGTGTTTCACCATGGATAACAATCAATTGATTATTGAAGCATTGAACAAATTAGTAACGAATATCAACGAATTGAATGAAGAAATGCATGCCATGAAAGAGGTCACCGCAACAATGACCCATGAACAGCTTGCTATCGATCATCAATTACGCGACATCAAATCGGTATTGATCAATGACAATCTGATTGGGTAAATTGTCATAAGGCTTGAAAGGAAACAAGAAACAGGAATGAACGCTTTTTTTTGAGAATGTTTCCTGCTCACCTACTGGTGGTAGAAAGATTCACATGAGAAAAGCGTTTTTTTGATGCACAAAAAAAGAAAAGCGAACATTGGCAGATTTTGTACAAGAAAATAAGCAAGAAAAATTGTAGCAGTCCGCGCTTGTATGCTATAGTGTGTCTGGGTAGCAATACCTAAAAAAAATCAGAGTAGGAAATAAAGCGTTAAGTGCTGAAAGGATGGGATGTTGCCTTTCGGACGAAGAACGATCATTCGTTCGCGGTTTTATTTTCGCATTCGCTGCATGAATTTGTAGCAACTCTAAAAGGAGATGCTCGCTATGAAAAGAAAAGTCGATGCACACATGATTGCGGTCATGGGACTTTTGATTGCCTTAATGGTCGTCTTGTCGCAAATCTTGGGGTTTGAAACCTCCTATATCAAAATCACATTTTCCTTTGTACCACAGCTGATCATGGGTATGCTGTTTGGTCCGTTTTGGACAGCAGTTGGCTCCTCATTAGCCGATATCGCAGGAATGGTGATTTTTCCAAAATCAGCCTACTTTTTCGGCTTTACCATCAATGCCTTCGTTGGTGGACTGATTTATGGCTACTTCTTTTATCGGAAAGAAGTCACATTAAAACGAGCGGCGATGGTCGTCTTGTTAAATACACTTTTAATAACCTTGATCTTAACACCGATCTGGTTAGCTATGATGCTGAATATTCCTTTGACAAGCTGGGCGATCTGGTCGGTCCGCTTGCTAAAAGCAGTCATCATGTTCCCGATACAAACTGCGTTGATTTACATCGTAGGGCGTGCGGTACCATACAAACGGCTGATCCGACGGTTCGTTTAACGAGTAAAAAAGAACGATAACATCCATTGAAGTGAATCATCTGCGAATATTTCGTCAGTGGTTCACTTTTTTCTTTCTAAGGATTGGCTTAATCATTCTCAATAACTTGTTTAGAGGGGAAGGGGAACCTATGAATAAAAAAGGACTCGCTATGGGACTGTTTCTTTTCTTGGTCTTAGCAGCAATGGGAGGGATGAAGTGGATGATAGAACAGCAAAAACAGCAAACCGAAGAGCCAGCCATGATCCAGCAAAGCAGCTTGAGGGACGAAACACAGGAAGAAAGCAGGGAAAGTCAGGAACCCACCTCAGTTTCCACGTCAGCTTCTGTTTCAACTTCCACGCAAGAACAGCCAGAAGAGGCAATAGCAGAAAAAATCGCCACGATGAGTTTGGAGGAAAAGGTCGGGCAATTGTTTTTTGTGCGTGTACCAGAAAGCAATCAAATCGAAGAGCTTCAAAAGTATCACTTTGGTGGCTATCTGTTATTCGGCCGTGATACCGAAAATGAGACGGCGGCGAGCTTGAAACAGAAAATTTCAGATTACCAAGCAGCCAGCGCCATTCCGCTGTTGATCGGTATGGATGAAGAAGGGGGCACAGTGACTCGCATCAGCCGCAATCCGAACCTTACGGATCAGCGTTTTCTCTCACCACAACAGCTGTATGCCCAAGGTGGATGGTCAGCGATCGAAGAAGATACAGCAAAGAAAGCGGAAATTTTAAAAGCTTATGGCATCAATGCTGGGCTGTTTCCCGTTGCCGATGTTTCCACTGATCCGCAGTCCTTTATCTACGACCGAACCATTGGCATGGATGCGCAGGGCACGAGTGCGTTTGTAGAACGTGTGGTTCATGTTTTACAGAAACACCACGTTGGGTCTACCTTGAAGCATTTTCCTGGCTATGGCAACAATCGTGACTCGCATGTCGAAATCGTCACCGATGACCGCCCGCTATCTGCACTGCGGGAAACGGATTTTCTGCCTTTTGCCGCAGGGATCAAAGCTGGTGCCGACAGTATTTTGGTCGCCCATACGATCGTCAATAGTATCGATAAGACCGTACCCGCCTCTATTTCAAAACCCGTGCATGAGCTGCTGCGAAATGAATTGCATTTTAAAGGGGTCATCATGACGGATGACTTGGATATGGCAGGACTTTCTGAGTTCATTCCGCAAAAAGAAGCCGCATTACAGGCGTTGCAGGCGGGAAATGATCTAGTGATCTCCTCTACCTATCAAGAACAGATTCCTTTTGTGGTACAAGCGGTTGAAGATGGCCGCTATTTAGAAGCTGATTTGAATGCTTCCGTCAAACGGGTCTTGCTCTGGAAAGAAGCATTGCATTTACTTTAAGAAAAAAATAAACCTGCTGTTTCCTCCGTGTAAGAGAGTCGTTCTCTTACTGAGAGGAAGCAGCAGGTTTTTTTTAGATACTCTGAGCCAGTGCCTCTAATTCTTTGGCAAAGGCTTCTTGCCCAATAAAACGCAGATAATCCAGTGCTTTTTCAATCGTGGCCATTCCCAGCATACGATCTCCTTGAAACAAGGCGTAGATGCCTTCGAAATAACGAATCATCAAGCGGATACGATCATTGTCCGGCGGCAGGTGATCGGCTAGATACGTCAGCACATGCGCCAACTCGGCAGGTTTTTTGCGATCGATAAACAAGAAAGCCGCATTCGTCAGCAATTTTGTGTAGATTTGATAATTAATACTTAACGCATTGCTGTAAAAAATTTTTTTATTCAGGTGTTTCATTTGATACAAGATGTACTCGTCAGAAAAGAGGAAGAGCAGATTGGTAAATAAGGAGATTTCAAATTTTCCCCACGTGTCGATGCGTTCCAAGTATTTCTTGATGGTCGCTTCGATGATGCACCGTTCTTCCTCGTCGGTAACCACGCCTTTTTTCTCTAAAATCAAAAAGAATTGACTATACAGGACATAATAGAAGAAATCCTTCGTGGTTTTATACAGCGCTTGGGCTTTGTTAATCAAAGAGAGGACTTCAGAATACTTGCTTTCATAGTAAGCGGTGGTCAACTGTTTGGATAGCTGCTTTTTCTCGCTGACTTGATTGTCATCCAAGCGATACTCAAATTCCTCCAAAGTGACATTTAAGCGGTCCAAATACTGGTGCAAAATATCAAAGGCGATGCGGTGCCCTTTTTGTTCAAAGGTTGCCAGTGTACTGCGTTCTGAAATGTTCTCAACCAATTTTCGCTGTGAGATATTTCGTTCCGTTCGTAACTCTTTTAACAAGTCATTGGCCTTCAAAAAATCCCTCCTAAAAAAAGTGGACGGAAAAATAGTCCAAATATGTTACAGCTTTATTTTGCGGGTAAACTTGAAGAAAGTCAATTAAAGGAGGAGAAATGGATGTTTGATTTTTTTAGTTTTCCCTGGGAAGTTGTAGAACTAATGGCTAACGTTTTTTCTTTCTTCAAATAATCGATCCTTTGTGATTGGTTAGCAATTGATTTTTTAACAGGAAAAAAGTATAAGTGGTTTCACGTAATAAGTTACTGTTCATTCGCGCATTCAAACGCCCTCTCCCCAAACAGCTTACCCTGTCAAGGTGCGTAGGTCTGCCGAATCCCTTTTAAAAAAGGAGCAAACACAACAGCGAGTGATTGCTCTTTTTTTGTTGGTCAAAAAACCTGCATACGGCATCCCAACAGTCAGTTTTGTTTTTTCTTGAACATTGGTTCATTCGGATCAGAATAGTAATCAGGATTGAATTCATCATCGATCGAGACCCCGAAAAGAGAGACGAGACTGGGAAGAACCCCAATCACGCCGAGGACGACGGCAACTGGAAGGTAGAACTTTTTGCGCTTGTACCACGGAAGCTGCGATTTCTTCTCCATAGGAACTCCTCCTTTTTAAATAGTGTAGCATGTTCTGAGTTGAGTGTGTTAATAATTACCTTCAATATTTAAAAATATACTAAAAAGGTATATTGGTATATCTGATGGGGAAAAGGCTTCCTAGTAAAATTTAGGGAGCGTTCGTTTTTGTCATTGTTGCCAGAATCAAGTTTTATAAAAAAGGAACCGAGTAAGAAAGCCATCCTTCTTACTCGGTTCCTTTTTATTGTAAGTAATCCTTGGTTTGGTCCATCAAGGTTTGAAAGTCTGATTCGTTTTTTCTTATCGCCTCTGTTAGGGTAAACAAATAACCGTTGGGGTCTTTGATGGTTATTTCAAGGGCATTCCACGGCTTTTCCATCAAAGGTTCTACGATCCACTTTTCGGGAATTTTCTGAGCGATATTCTGAAGATCAATCATCGCTACATTCAAAATTGCCCCATCGCCAACAGTGAACGAGTCTGCGGCAATCAGCATCAAATCTTGGTAGTCAGCAAGACGCAGATGGTCCATCGTCACTTGATTTTCTTGATTGCGAAACTGATACAATGACTGGAAACCCAAGATTTTTGCAAACCATTTTGATGATTGTTCAATATCTTTTGTCTTCAATTGATAAAACATTGGCATAACATATACTTTCATTTTGACACCTCCTCTTAATTAGAGGATACCGCTTGACGCAGCGTCAAAGTCAATAGAAATTTTCGTATTGAAGCAAAGCTTGAGAATGGCGTTTCTTTGGCACTTAAGTCAAGGAAAAATGGGCAATAATTGTTTGACTCACTTCATCAGGTGATAAGTGGGTATTGTTGATTTTCAGCGAAGGAATCGTTGGAAAAAGGGTAGCTAATTCCTGTGGCAGACTTTCTAAGCGATAGTTTTCAAACGAAGACAAAAGCTCGTTTCTAGAAAAATCCAGCGCTCTTTTTGACGGCTTTGCGGCTAAACGGTCCTCATGGCAATTGCGCTTTAAGCGTTCCTCAATATCAGCCACTAGCTCGATAAAATAGACCTTTTGCTGGGCATCGGTAAATAGTTGGGCGATCTCTTGTAAAAAAGCTAAATCTCCCGCTTGATCGAAATCAATCAAGACCGTAAAAATGATTGATTTTGTCGTATTATTGGCTTCATTTTGAACAAAGGCTTTGAAGAGTTCGATCCGTGTTTGATTAGACAAAGCGAATGCTGCGGGACTATAGCCAAGAAAGTTCGCAAAAAGATCAATGGTCTGGTGATTGAATAAAAGCTTTGCATCCAATCGTTTTTCCAGTTCTTTGCCCACAGTCATTTTCCCTGCGGCTTGTGCGCCAATCAAGACGATCAATGACATCACAACACATCCTTTTTATCAATCGTAACAAAGGTGAGCTATCGTGTAAATTGGTTCTTAGAAAGAAATGATTGAGAAGCTGGAATTTTTCATATGTGGAAACCAAAGATGCTCTTTTTTAGGTAAAAAGGAATGAGCGGAACTTCTCCGACAGAGGGAAGAAAACCATGCAGCACAAAAGCACAGTCTGGAACAACAAAATGACTAGTAGATTGATCGTTTCAAATCGTGAATAAAGATAGAAGTGGATCAGCCATTCGAAGACATTGACAAAGACTAAATAAAGGTAGTGCGCTTTTTTGACTTTGCAGTTTTTTAACCAATAATAGCTTAAGTAATAATCCAGCAAGATCATCAATAATAGAAAAAGTTTACTGAAAGCCGTCAGATTGTCATGCTGCGAGGCGAGTTTTTGAAAAAACAGCAAAAGGGTTGGTGTCGGAATATAAATGATCAATAAGGATAGGAAAAAATAGACAATAAAGGGCATAGTCATTCCTCCAATCTGTTATTAAAAAAACATAGATAAACTAACAGATTTATTGAGAGCCGTCAACTGGTTTTTTATCGAAAAATTCGATAATGATGGGTAGCGTTGCTTGGAGGAAAAGGTTCAAAGGACAGTCGGTGGTAGCAAAGGATGATCGCGAGATATCCAAAAGAAAGATTCCCTTTTACGAGAAAAGGGAGCGGAGGAGCTGCTTCATGGGGTATATTTATGCCCATGTCTCATTGAGTTTATCCGCATAAAACAAAAGTGCCTGTCGGTAAGACTGGATGTCTGGATCGCTAGAGGTTTCGGCAAGCAGGATCAATAATCGTTTAGTGGCTTGCTCATACTCGGCGAGATTAAACAGTGTCATGGCATAGAAGGTTTGCAAAGCATGATTTTTTGGAAATAGCTTCATCGCTTGTAAAAACACGTCTTCGGCTTTTTGATAATTGCCGAGGGCACGATAGGTGCTGCCTAGACCTAGGTAGGCATCTGGCAAGTCGTTTTCTGATAACCCTAACGCGATTGCTTGTTCATAATAAGGAATTGCCTGTTGTTCTTCCCCTAAAAGATCATAACTCCAAGCCGTTTGGTACTGCACAAAGGCATCTTGGGGATTTTCGGCAGCTAATTGAATCAATTGTTCATTTGATTGTTGCAGTTTTTTTTCAGCCCGAAGTTGGATCGCAGCAGCTAGTCGTTCATTCATTGGTTGGAAGCTCCTTTTCAAATAGTAGAAAATGACTTAGATAACTTGCAAGCATAGCTAAGGGGAAAGATCTGCCCAGCTTTCACCCGCAAAAGAAAAACCGCATGCTTCATACAGCTTGTAGGCTGGCTGGTTTTCAACCGTTACTACCAGGTAAAGGTGAGTGAGTCCCATGCCTTTTGCTCGTTGGATCACTTCCTTCATCAGCAACTTGGATAAGCCGTTGCCTTTAAAGGCTGCGCCCATAACGACAAATAATAGCAGGGGAAGCTCTTGAAACGTGCTGGTTACTACGGCACCGATAGGATGATCATCCTTTTGTAACTGAAAAGAAAGCCCTGGAATCAAGGGACCGTATTTTCCGTCAGCGGTCTCTCTCAGCTCTCTTTGCCAGTCAGCAAGCGATTCCCCTTCGTCATCTGTCGTTTCATGATAGGCGGAATAAAAAAGCTCTGCGACATTTCGAGAATTCGGGAGAAAAGGCTCAAAAGAAAGGGCGGATTCTTGTAAAGTTTTGGGGGCATGTTGTAAGTCACAAGCCATAATGATTCGTTTCATAGAAGCACTCCTCTCAGCTCGTTTCATTTATTATAGCAGAGCCAAGCTTTTTCACGCTCGTTTTTTTCTAATGAAAGCCCAGATCCAACGACTTCCTTCGTAGATTGCAGTGAAGACAGCTACCAGAAACAAAAACGACATGTAGTGGATCAAAAAAACGAGCTGAAACCATAAGCCATAGACCATCGGCAGGACGACAAGCAAACAAAGAACCAATTCGATGTTTCGCTTTCTTCTAATTTGAAACCAACGTTCATCTGACATCCTTTTTTCCTCCTGTTCATTCTTTACATACACACTTCGTTAAATCTCCATCTTTATATAAAATAATCGATAGAGTTGCGATATTTTGATTAAAAAACTAGAAAAATGATTTATTTTTTGGTAATCTTGAAGATAAGATTAGAAATAGCTGTTGTTTTTTATTTTGACTGATTTTCCCACGAAAGACAAGGTGAGCACAATGGAAAGAAAACCGATGTATTTAAAAAATGGGCTTCCTTTAACAATGGAACCAGGTAAAATTTACACATGCCTTTATCGAGGCGGTTATTTCATTTGTGAAGAAAAGGGCCAACCGCTGCCACCGATAAAAAGAGAAGCGAAATAAGCGAACTTCTCACTTAAGATTTGTCAGGGATCGAATGGGTTGTTGGAACTGTTATCTCCTTTTGGGTACCAATCAAATGATGTCTAGCATTTTCAAAAAATCTCAACGTTCTTCATTCATACCATTCTAAGTCTTAAATTGATTTTGACCGATTTCAATTTAGTAAGAACAATCCGATCCCTGGCAAATGTTAGGTGGAAAGTTGGGCAGGTAGTAAGTGAATCAGTAATAGGTGAAAAACGGTTTTTTCTCACAAAAGATGATTTCACTTGAATAGAACGCCGTTTTTTGCTATAATAGTTCAGGAATTGAAAAATAAAATAGACAAAGGTTGAGCATTTTTTATGCTTCAAGGATCAGGTTTGCCAAGGGGTGAGGCAAACATTCTTGGAGGAATGCTGGCCTTTTTTCATATCAGCATACTTCTTCGCGAGGTATGCTTTTTTTGTTTATTTTTCAGTTGAGAATACAAATCATTATAGGAGGGGAATCGATGAGAGAAGCTTTGACTCGTTTACGAGAAGCAGAAGAAGCCAATGAACAGCAATTGCGCGCTTTGAAAAAAGAATTGCAGTCGGAAGAAGCGCAGCAGCAACAAGCATTGCAAGAGCGATCAGCCGCTTTGGAAGAGGCGCTTGCTCAAGAACAAGCAACAATCGAAGAGCAGTTGCAACAGTCACTAGCAGCACAAAAGCAGCAGCTGGCAAAAGAGAACCAGCAAGTGTTAGATCGTTACCAAAAAAATATGCAAAGCTTCCAAGAGCAAGCGGTTCAACAGATCGTTGAAGGAGTGATCGGGACTTATGGCAGTAACCAAACTAAATAAACTAACGTTGATCACCCCGAAGCACTACCAAGAAAGGTTATTGACGAAGCTGCAAACGATGCAGTTTGTTGAAATCGAGAACGTATTTGAGCAGGAAGCGAACGAAACTTGGCTGCGGGAATTTTTTGCAGGAGCCACCCCAGAAGGTGCTTCTCATCAACCAATGATTCGTCGACTGCAAGAAGCGATCCGCTTTATTCGTCAAAATGGTGATGCGAAAAAAGGCACGGAATGGCAACGAGATGCCTTGCGGCTGTCGGACTTTGAAACAAGCTTCGATGAAGCAGCAGCATTAACGGAGCTGGTTGAAGTCGAGAATTTGCAGGAGCGCTGGGTAGAGACGATCGAAGCGATCGAAGCAGCGACGCAGTCGGAAGAATGGGCGACACAATGGCAAAATCTTGACGTCCCCTTGGAGATCGAAGCGCCTGCACATACAAGTTTTTTTGCTGGGAGTGTCGAAGGTCCACGCTGGGAAGATCTAGCTGAAGCCTTGCGTCAATTGGAAGAGGTTCATATCGAAGTGATCTATTCTGAACCCAAAAAAGTCAATTTCAGCTGCCTGTTTTTAACAGCGATCGAAGAGCAAGTGTTCCAATTGTTTCACCGATATGGGGTGAAGAAAGAAACTGGCCTGACATCCGAATCACCAAAAGTGGTTTTGCAAAATACGAAACAAGCCTTGACTTCCTTGACGCAGCAGCGCAAAGAACTGATTACAGAAATCAGTCAGCACAAACAACGGCTGTTCCTGATGCAGCAAGCGGAAGAACTGTTTTTGACTCGTGAGAATCGGGCAATGATGCAACAGCGCTTAGCAGCTGGTCAGACCTTTGCCCTCTTGCGCGGCTGGATCGCAGAAAAGGATCAGCCGTTAGTGGCGGAAATGGTCCAAGAATCCTTTGCCAACGAGATTTACTATTCATTTGAAGAACCCACTGCAGAGGAGATCGCTGCCAATCAAGTGCCAACGAAACTAAAAAACGCCTCGTTTATTCAACCCTTTGAAATGTTGACGGAAATGTACAGCTTGCCAAAATACGATGAGATCGATCCAACCCCATGGATGACGCCTTTTTACTATGTTTTCTTTGGTATGATGGTGGCTGACTTAGGTTATGGTGCATTAATGGCTGTCGCGACCACGATTGGGCTACACGCCTTGCGTTTGCCCAAAGGGACCAAACGGTTTCTGAAATTGTTCCAGATTTTGTCTGTGCCAACTATGATTTGGGGCGCAATCTACGGCTCCTTCTTTGGTGCTACATTGCCCTTCCAACTTTTATCGCCCTCCGAAGATTTTATGGCGATCTTTGGTCTATCCATGATTTTTGGTGGGATCCAACTGTTTACAGGCCTTTATTTAGCAGCCAAAGAAAATATCCGCAAAAAGGATCTTTTAGGTGCAGTCAACGAAGGCTTTGCGTGGCTAGGACTTTTGAGTGGTCTTTTAGTGGCAGCCGCAGGCAATCTTTTGATCGATGTCCCAGCACTAACAACCGTCGGCTTGATTTTAGCAGGCTTTAGTGCCTTATTGATCATCGTGGTACCGATTCTGAAAGGGAAAACCAAAGTGGGCGGCTTCTTTTTAGGCTTGTATGACTTGTACGGTGTGACCAGTTACATCGGCGACTTTGTCAGCTATAGCCGCTTGATGGCATTAGGGATCTCTGGTGGGAGTATCGCAGCAGCCTTCAACTTATTGGTGGGCTATTTGCCGCCAGCCGCTCGTTTTTCTGTAGGCATTCTCTTATTGGTTGTCCTACAAGCTTTAAACATCTTTTTATCGTTACTGAGTGCGTATGTGCATGCCGCTCGTTTACAATATGTAGAGTTTTTCGGAAAATTTTTCACTGGTGGGGGGCGCCAATTTGAAACCTTTAAGCCAAGTGAGAAATACGTTGATTTTGATAAAGAAAATGGAGGAGACAATAAATGATTGATTACTTAATTAATAATAATGGTGGTATGGTGTTTGCAATTATCGGAATGGGGATCGCTACGATCTTTTCTGGGATCGGTTCAGCCAAAGGGGTGGGCCAAACTGGTGAAGCAGCGGCAGCCTTAACGACGAATCAGCCGGAGAAGTTTGGACAAGCCTTGATTTTACAATTGCTTCCCGGAACGCAAGGACTTTACGGATTCGTTATTGCGTTTATGATCTATGGTAGCTTAAGTGGTGAAATGTCGACAGTGACTGGTATGGCGTACTTGATGGCCTCACTGCCAGTTGCCTTTACTGGCTTATTCTCAGGAATGGCCCAAGGGAAGGTCGCTGCAGCTGGGATTCAAATTTTAGCGAAGAAACCAGAGCATTTCTTTAAAGGGGTCATGTTCTCAGTAATGGTTGAGATGTATGCCATCTTAGGCTTTGTTATTTCTTTCTTACTTTTAGGAACGATTTAAAGGGGGCGAAGGTATGGATGCAATCGACAAAATGATTGCTGAACTAGACCAAGAAGCGCAGACAAAACGGGAACGTTTGGCTGCCGCTGAACGTGCTAGGATCAGTGAAACGATGGCACGTGACTGGGCGAAAAAAGAGTCGGACTTGCAGCTTCGTGCCCAGCAAGCAAAAAAGCAAGCCGAAAAAAAATATCAGCAAGCGCAAAATCGCCAAGCAAGTGCCGCTAAGCAGCAGCAAATGGTGAAACAAAACGAATACCTGACACAACTTTTTGAGCAAGCGTATCAACAAATGGTTGCCTGGACGCCAGAAGAGCTGCAGTCATTTGCTGAAAATGTGCTGCAACAGCTGCCGATCAGCGGGACGGTGACCTTCCACGCTGGTCCTGAGCAAGCAGACCATCTAGATGCCGCTTGGCTTACGTCTTGTCAATCAAAACTACCGTATCAAATCAAAGCAGGCGCACCATTGACAGAAGCAGGCTTTTTGGTGGATGACAACGGCATTCAATACAATTTTACCTATCAGGTTTTGCTTGATGAATACAAGAAAGAAACCCGGGAACGGTGGTTGCAGATCATACAACAAGGAGGTTGATCCATGAGGAACTATCATCAATTGAATCCAATCATTCGGCTGAAAGAGATGACGTTGCTAAAGCCGCAAGAAGTCGAACAAATGATTGCGGCAGAAGGGTTTGCTGAAGTCGAAGCTGTCTTGCAGCAGACCCATTATCAACGCTATTTGAAGCCAGATTTTCATGAACGATTCGAAACCTATCTCGATGAAGAATTGTTAAAGACGATCAAAGAATTGGCCGAGCTGGTTCCTGATCAAGAGATCCTCCGACTGTATATGATGCCTTTTACTTTCCATAATCTAAAAGTCTTGACCAAAGAGTCAGTCACTGGAAAAGATTATGATCATCTACTGATCGAAGATGGTTTTTACACGATCGATGAGTGTCGGACCGCCATCAAAACGGGAACCTCAGAGGTATTGCCTGAGAAAATCGTGACTACGATCCAAGAAGTGCGGGAGTACTTAGAAGGCGGCGCCGTGCTGCAAGGCATCGATATCATTTACGATCGCCGGTATTTACATGAACAACGGCGACTGGCAGATGAAATCAAGATCCCTGAGCTACAAGAAGCTGTCATCAAGATGATCGATCTGACCAATATAACGATTGCCGCTCGTTGTGTACTTCAAAAACGATCGCGTAGTTTTATGGAGGCAGTCTTAGTGAGTGTCGGCAGTATCCCGAAAGAAGAATTTTTAGCGTTTGCGGATGCGTCCTATAGTGACTTTTTAGCCTTCTTATTAGAAAGTGATTATCAGGAAGTGTTGCGGCCTTTGATTCATGAACAGGTGATCGACTTTGCTGGCTTGGCACTTTTGCAAGACAATTTGATCACAGAAAGCTATGGCCAAGCCCAAACAGATGCTTTAGGACCACTGCCTTTACTCGCATTTTTGAATGCTAAGGTTTTGGAACTGCAAAATCTGCGTATCTTGCTAGTAGGCAAACGCAGTGGCTTTACGGAAGAACAACTCAGAGAAAGGATGCGGCACTATGACTCATAAAATCGGCGTAATCGGCGAGAAAGAATCCGTCATTCCTTTTCAATTATTTGGCTTTCAGGTTTGCTATGCCTCGGAAGAAAAAGAAGTGAAGCAGGCGCTGGCAAAATTAATGAAGAACAGTACGATCATCTACCTGACTGAAAAATGTGCCGAGCTGATTCCCGATGAATTAGCAAAAGTCCAACAAAAAATGACACCTGCAGTCATCTTGATTCCTGATTATGATGGTTCCCGAGGAATCGGCAAGCGAATGATTCAAGAAAATGTCGAAAAAGCAGTTGGACAAAACATACTATAGAGAGGAGCCGATGTTGTGGAAAAAGGAACAATTATTAAAGTATCTGGTCCATTGGTGCTAGCCAAAAATATGGGCCATGCAAGTTTAGAAGATATCTGTTATGTAGGAGATTTAGGCGTGGTCGGTGAGATCATCGAAATGCGCGGCGACGTCGCTTCGATCCAAGTCTATGAAGAAACGTCTGGGATCGGACCTGGTGAACCAGTCGAAACCACCGGTGAACCGCTATCCGTCGAATTGGCGCCTGGGATCATGTCACAAATGTTTGATGGCATCCAACGTCCCTTAGAAACCTTCATGTCTGTCACCCAAAGCAACTTCTTGACGCGTGGGGTGCAATTGCCTGCGTTGGATCATGAGAAAAAGTGGCCCTTTGTACCGACAGTCGAAGTCGGCGAAGTAGTCAGTACCGGGATGGTCATCGGCACCGTGCAAGAAACACCCTTGATCAATCACAAGATCATGGTTCCTCATGGCGTTTCAGGAACAGTCAAGGCTGTTTATGCGGGGGAATTTACCATCGATGAAACGATTTATGTTTTAGATACACCCAAAGGAGAACGGTCTTTCACGATGCTGCAAAAATGGCCCGTTCGTCATAGCCGTCCAGTAAAGCAAAAACTGAATCCAGTCGAACCAATGATTACTGGTCAGCGAGTGATCGACACCTTCTTTCCAATCGCTAAAGGCGGGGCGTCAGCCGTTCCAGGACCTTTTGGTGCAGGGAAAACTGTTGTTCAGCACCAAATCGCCAAATGGGCGGATGTCGATCTGGTCGTCTATGTCGGCTGCGGCGAACGCGGCAATGAAATGACCGATGTAATGAACGAGTTTCCAGAGTTGATCGACCCTCGTAGTGGTGAATCTTTAATGGCGAGAACCGTGTTGATCGCTAACACCTCCAATATGCCGGTAGCCGCTCGGGAAGCGTCGATTTATACTGGGATCACGATTGCGGAATACTTCCGAGACATGGGGTATTCAGTGGCGATCATGGCGGATTCCACCTCACGTTGGGCAGAAGCACTGCGAGAAATGTCTGGTCGTCTGGAAGAAATGCCTGGGGATGAAGGGTATCCAGCTTACTTAGGCAGCCGCTTGGCAGAGTATTATGAGCGTTCTGGAAAAGCGATTTGCTTAGGTTCTGATCAAGAAGGCAGTATCACTGCCATCAGCGCCGTTTCACCATCAGGCGGCGATATTTCAGAACCAGTTACCCAAAATACGTTGCGGGTCGTAAAAGTCTTTTGGGGCTTAGATGCCACTTTAGCGCAAAAGCGTCATTTTCCATCGATCGATTGGTTGAAGAGCTATTCATTATACGAAAACGAATTGGGTGCCTTTTTGGACCAACAAATGCAAGTAGATTGGTCCAAACAAGTAACAGAAGCCATGCGGATGCTGCAAAAAGAATCTGAGTTGTCAGAGATCGTTCGACTTGTCGGCATCGACGCTTTGTCCGAAAAAGATCAGTTATTGCTGGAAACCACCAAATCATTGAGAGAAGATTTCTTGCAGCAAAACGCTTTTGACGACGTCGATACGTTTACCTCTCGTGAAAAGCAGTTCAAAATGCTGGAAACGATCTTGCTGCTCCACAAAGAAGCGGAAGATGCGTTGACACTAGGTGCGTATCTTTCAGAAATCTATGCAGGAACCGAAGAATTGCGAGACAAAGTGGCACGTATGAAGTACTTGCCTGAAACGGAATTAGCAAAAATTCCTGCTTTACATCAAGAGATCAAAGCAACGATGAAAGAAATTTTACAGAAAGGAGACCGCACCGATGATCAAGGAATATAAAACGATTGGAGAAGTCGTCGGACCATTGATGGCCGTCGATCGCGTCTCCGGTGTCAAATACGAAGAGTTGATCGAAGTCCGCATGCAAAACGGCGAAACGCGGCAAGGACAAGTACTGGAGATCCAAGAAGACAAAGCGTTGGTCCAAATTTTTGAAGGAACCGGCGGGATCAATTTGCGGGAATCTGCGGTGCGTTTCTTAGGACATCCTTTGGAATTAGGCGTTTCCGAGCAAATGATCGGGCGAGTCTTTGACGGTTTAGGTCGGGTTAAAGATGGCGGAGTAGAGATCGTCCCAGAAAAATTTATGGACATCAACGGCGAAGTGATCAATCCAGCAGCGCGGGATTATCCTGATGAGTTTATTCAAACGGGGATCTCATCGATCGACCACTTGAATACGCTCGTTCGGGGACAAAAACTGCCGATTTTTTCTGGTTCTGGTCTGCCTCATAAAGAATTGGCTTCGCAAATTGCGCGTCAAGCACAAGTGTTGAACTCGGAAGACGATTTCGCTGTTGTGTTTGCTGGCATCGGGATCACCTTTGAAGAAGCAGAATATTTCATGGAAGATTTTCGTCAAACTGGCGCCATCGACCATTCTGTCGTCTTTATGAATCTAGCCAATGACCCAGCGATCGAGCGGATCGCTACTCCCCGAATGGCACTGACGGCAGCCGAATACTTGGCTTATGAAAAGGGCATGCATGTCTTGGTGATCATGACGGATATGACCAACTACTGTGAAGCTTTGCGGGAGATCTCCTCTGCTCGTCGTGAAGTGCCAGGACGTCGGGGTTATCCTGGGTATCTTTATACCAATCTATCCACGTTATATGAACGTGCGGGACGGATTCGCGGCTTGAAAGGTTCAGTGACCCAGCTGCCGATTTTGACCATGCCAGAAGATGACAAAACACATCCGATTCCCGATTTGACCGGCTATATCACCGAAGGACAAATCATCTTGTCTCGTGATTTGTATAAAAACGGCATCCAGCCGCCCATCGATGTCTTGCCGTCATTGTCACGGTTAAAAGATAAAGGGACCGGTGAAGGAAAAACCCGTAAAGACCATGCCGCAACGATGAACCAGTTGTTTTCTGCCTATGCTCAAGGAAAGCAAGCCAAGGAATTGGCAGTCGTTTTAGGAGAATCGGCATTGTCGGAAGTAGATAAAACCTATGCCAAATTTGCGGAACGCTTCGAAAATGAATACTTGAACCAAGGGTATCGCACCAACCGTTCGATTATCGAAACTTTGGAATTAGGGTGGGAATTATTGGCGATGCTGCCAAAAGTCGAGCTGAAGCGGATCAGCGATGCCCTACTGGCGGAATACTTACCGGGAGAGGAGAACAATGGCGCAAAAAACCGTTAATCCAACCCGCATGGAGCTGTCGCGCCTCAGCAAACAATTGGCGACAGCCAAACGCGGACACAAATTATTAAAAGACAAACAAGACGAACTCATGCGTCAATTTATTGAATTGATCAAAAAGAATGACCGCTTGCGTAAAGAAGTCGAAGAACAATTGCAGCGTGCCATGAAGGCATTTCGCTTAGCCAATGCTACGATCAATGAAAAATACATTGAAGAAATGTTTATTTTACCAGCAACTGAAGTCTCCCTTGAATTATCCACGAAAAACATTATGAGTGTGGAAGTGCCAGTGATGCATTTTGATTACGACGATACGGTGATGCAAGCGCCGATCGAGTACGGCTTTTTGAATTCCAATGTTCCGTTAGATAATGCTGTCGCCCGTTTTACCGACGTTATGCCGAAGCTGTTGGAGCTAACGGAAATCGAAAAGACCTGTCAATTGATGGCAGGGGAAATCGAACGGACGCGCCGACGCGTCAATGCCCTAGAATATTTGACGATTCCCGAGCTGGAAGAAGCCATTTATGGAATCAAAATGCGGCTGGAAGAAAATGAACGAGCAAACGTAACAAGAATGATCAAAGTGAAGAATAAATCAAAATAAAATGGTATGATAAGAGAAAAAACAAATGCAATAAACTTGGATTACTAAGACATTGGTTTTTGCAAAAGGTCAAAGGAAATGAAAATGAAAAAAAGAAATCGTTTGAAAAAAAAGCTGGCATCGCAACGCTTTTTGATTCCGCAGATCGTCACACTGGTCTTCGTTTTGCTGATATTGGCAGGAACTGGCTTGCTAATGCTGCCGGCTGTCACCCAAAGTGGTGAAGGCACCAACTTTTTAGATGCGCTGTTTACTGCCACATCGGCTGTTTGCGTGACGGGTCTTTCGACCTTGACCGTAGCCGATCATTACAACCTGTGGGGCCAAGGGATCTTGCTGATGCTGATTGAGATCGGTGGGATCGGCTTCATGTCGATTCCCGTCTTCTTTTACATCTTGGCGAGAAAAAGAGTCCATCTTAGTACTCGGATGATTTTGCGAGAATCATTGAATCTGGACCGAATGTCTGGAGAAATCCATTTGGCATGGTACCTGATTCGGATCGCCTTTTTGATCCAAGTCAGTGGGATCATCTTGCTGGCTTTTGCATTCGTGCCCCGTTTTGGTTGGGAGCAAGGCCTTTGGTACAGTGTTTTTCATGCGATCTCGGCCTTTTGTAATGCTGGGTTTGATTTGTTCGGCAACAGTATGGTAGGGTTTCAAAACGACCCATTTGTTCTGGGGGTCGTCAGTTTCTTGATCATCGCAGGTGGTCTGGGATTTCTCGTTTGGTTCGATCTCCTGCATACGGCGTCCAAAAAACGGTCCTTGCATAGTCGCTTGGCATGGATCGCTATGATCGTTTTGGTGGTTTTTGGAACGGCAGGGTTCTTTTTGACCGAAGCCAATTCACAGTTGATCACGGGTGATTCGGTCATCGAACGTTTTTTCCAATACCTCTTCTTAGCGGTCACCCCAAGAACCGCGGGATTTTTCAGTATTGATTACGGACAAATGAGTCAAGCAGGCTTGATGCTGACGATGATTTTAATGTATATCGGCGGCACCTCTGGATCAACTGCTGGGGGATTGAAGACAACGACATTTGCGGTCTTGATCATCAAGATCCGCAGCTTATTGAAAGGGCGCAGTCGAGCGGAAGTTTTTGGTCGCACGATCAAAGAATCTGCTGTATCGCGTGCCTTTACGTTGTTCTTCCTTACCTTGACGTTATGCTTCGTAGCCATTTTCTTATTGTCGATCACTGAGAGTATGCCGCAAACCCCAAACTTTGGGTTGCCAACCATTGCCTTTGAAGTTTTTTCCGCTTTTGGAACGGTGGGGTTGACCATGGGGTTGACGCCTTACTTGTCAGTTTTTGGCAAACTTTTGATCATTTTTTTGATGTTCATTGGTCGAGTCGGCATCATGACCGTTGCTTTTTCATTGATGAAAAAAGCCAACAAACAAGAAGCTGGCTACAAATATCCAGATGAAACCGTGATGATCGGGTAACGAAACAGGGAAACGAAGCACGCTTCGTTTCCCTGTTTTTCGTTTATTGAAGTACTTCTAACATCACATCTCGTTGGTCATCGCTGACATTCCCCGCATAGTTCGGCGTGATCAAAGATAGACCACCCTCCTTATTTGTAAATAGGTACAGGTTGTGGCTAAAATCAGGATTTCCATTGGAAGTGATCCCTTTTGCAAAGGTCAATTGAGTGTTCACTTTTACGGTGCGAATCCCATTGTCATTTGCTGAAAAGATGCGAATCTCTTTTGTTGCGATCGTATCGACTTGTGCTTCATAGCTTGCGCTGTCGTCGATCGAAATGATCAATGGGCTCGTATTTTGAATCGTGACAGCATCTGGTACATTGACGCCATGGAAATAAAAAGTCAGTGAAGGGCCATATTGGGAAAGATCAACGGCATATGGAAACTCGTTGGTGGATACTGAGCTTGCTGTCGTTTGCGTTGCGTCAGAGTGGTCCGTCGATTGCTGGCTTGAGGTTGAAGTTTCTGAAGTAGAGGTTGACGCTAAGGAGCTGCTTTCAGTCGTTTGCATCGTCGTGCTTTGCTTGCTTTCAGTAGATACAAGACTTTGGCTTAGCTCGCTGGTTGATTGCGCGGTATCTTTTTCGTTGTCACAGCCTGTCAAAAGCCCCACACTGACCAGCGTCAGTGTCCCAATCAAAGAAATTGTTTTTTTCATCGTTTGTTTCATCCTTTCCTACGAATACTAAAACATCTAAAAAAAACAAATTATTGTGTGAAAATGCACAATTATGTTGATATAGTGTTTAAATATTCTTTGGTGTTAAAGATATTGTAGTCCAGAACACTGAAAAAGAATAGGAAGATTTTGCTGAATTTTTCGTCAATTCTATCATAAAACATTCATGAACGCCCGCAGTAGCTGGCTAATTTTGCATAATAAAGTGTTAGCCTTTTCTGGCGACTTGCGTAACGCAGGGATCTAGATTAAAATACCTTGGTATAGAAGAATGGGTGGTGAAGAGGATGGAAAAAGAACGGATGGGGCAATGGTTAGCCTTTACGAATCAGCATCAAGCGATCGAAGCTCGTTTGGAGCAAGCCCTCAAAGCAGAAAGCAATCTGTCTTTGAATGAGTATTACGTGCTTTATTACTTAGAAAAGACCCCCAATCATAGCATGCGCCTCAATGATTTGATCGCCCATTTTGATCTGAGTCAAAGTGCGATGTCACGTATGATCATGCGCATGGAAGACAAGCTGTGCGGTGTGATCGAACGGCATTCTTGTCAAGATGATAAGCGGGGGATCTATATTGATTTGACCCAATCTGGGGAAAAGAAACTGCAGCGTTCAAAAGTCGTTTTTGAAAAAGTCTTGGAGGAAATGCTGGACTAATGATGTTTTTCACTTGTTTTCTCCTTGATTCTTTTGTAATATAGATGCATGTGCATGTATATTTTGATAAAGGGAAAAAAGATGCACCGATTTGCTTTAAGGATCTCCTTGAAAAACTAAGCCAGTCAGATCCACAAAGCGAAATGAATCCAATGGAAAAGGTGGGAAACCCATGCGAAATGTAACAGACAAAGCAACATTTAAGCGCGGATTGCAGTTGAAAAATCGAATCATTATGGCACCAATGACGACCAAGATGTCCTTCTTTGATGGGGTGATTACGAAAGATGAGTTGGCTTACTATGGCTTACGCTCTGGGGAAGTCGGAGCAGTCATCACAGCGGCAGCCAATGTCCAAGAAGATGGCAAGGGCTGGGAAGGGGAATTAGGCGCTTACGACGATGCCTTTTTACCTGGATTAAGTAAATTAGCCAGCACCATCAAAACCAATGGGACCAAAGCTATTTTACAGATTTTTCATGCCGGTCGGATGACGGATGACTCGGTCCTACGAGGAACACAACCGATTTCTGCTAGCGCAGTTGCTGCCGAACGACCAAATGCCCAGGTTCCCCGAGAAGTCACAGTAGATGAGATTTTAACGATTATTGAAAACTTTAAAAAAGCTACCGAACGGGCGATCAAGGCGGGGTTTGATGGCGTAGAACTCCACGGAGCCAATACGTATTTGATCCAACAATTCTTTTCTCCGCACTCAAATCGTCGAGCCGATGAATGGGGTGGCTCACTAGAGAACCGTTATCGTTTTATTGAGAAGCTCGTCGATGAAGTATTGGAAACAGTGGACCAATCAGGTGTGAAGGAGTTTATCATCGGTTATCGTTTTTCACCGGAAGAATTCGAAGAACCAGGGATTCGCTTTGAAGATACGTTGTTCTTAGTGGACCAACTGGCAGAAAAAGGATTAGACTATCTGCACATCTCCCTTGCGGATTATACCCGCAAATCGATTTCAAAAGCGTACCAAGCAAAATCGATGTTGGCGTATGTCTATGAAAAAATCGCTCAGCGGGTTCCTTTGATTGGTGTAGGGGATGTCCGAACATCGAAAGATGCCGCGGGATTGCTAGAACATGCAGACTTTGTAGCAGTGGGCCGGGCATTGTTGATCGATCCTCATTGGGGACAAAAAGTCTTAGACGGTCAAGATGAATTGATCCGCACCACGGTTTCTCCTTACGAACGTGAGGAACTCGTATTACAAAACGGCGTTTGGGGTTTTATGGAAAACATGATGCCAGATCGCCTAAATGAAGAAAAATAAGCAGACAACCACCTTTGCCTTGGGCGAAGGTGGTTTTTTGGTAAAACGAGAGGAACGATCCAATTATTTTCAATTATGACCATCATTCTTTATAATTGGTGTAATGGTAAGCGCTTACTTTATTTTTATGCTATCGGGGATGAGGAGAGAATCATATTGGAGGAGAAAAATGAAAAAAAGTAGCTTGTTCTTGCTAGTAATTGTCACAGGGGTGTTGTTCGCTGGTTGTGGAGGAAATCAAGAACCAGCAGATTCACAAGATTTTGCCAGTACAGATGAGAATACGCTAACTGTTTGGGCTTGGGACACAAATTTTAATATTCCAATTATGGAAAAAGCCGGGGAATATTACAATGCGGACAATGACGCAATCGACCTTAATGTTGTCGAGATGTCCAACGAGGATACCAAGCAAAAAATGGTTTCATCCTTTACTTCAGGGGTCTCCGAAGGTTTGCCTGACATCGTTTTGATGGATGACTATGACGTGCAGAACTATTTGCTGAACTACGAAGGAAAATTTGCAGAATTATCGGAAGACATTGACTTTGACCAATTTGCTCCTTACAAAGTAACGAATGCGACCTATCAAGAAGGCGTTTATGCGGTTCCTTTTGATTCAGGTTCTGCTGGACTCTACTACCGCAAAGATTATTTAAGTGAAGCGGGGATCGATGAAAGTGAACTCACCAATCTAACCTGGTCCAAATTTGTGGAGATTGGTGAGACAGTCAAAGAAAAAACGGGGAAATGGTTCGTCGCGTTTATTCCAAATCGCGGCACTCATTATATCCAGATGGCGATGCAGTCAGCCGGATTATGGTATTTTGATGAAGACGGAAACATATTCTTGAAAGACAATCCTGCTATTCGTGAAATGCTGCCGATCCTGAAGACGATCGAAGAAAAAGAGTTGGCAAAACCAGTAGATTATTTTGCGCCAGAAGGGATCGGTGCAGTGACGAGTGGAGAAGTGGCAGCAGTCAATTCAGCCATCTGGTTTTCAGCGACGATCCGCTCCGCAGAAGATCAAAAAGGAAAATGGGGCTATACGAATCTTCCTCAATTAGAGACAGTGTCTGGAGCGACACCTTACTCGAACTTGGGTGGTTCTAGCTGGTTGGTGCTCAATGACTCACCAAATAAAGCGTTGGCCATTGATTTTCTTAAACAAGAATTTGCTGGGAATGATGAATTCTATCAAGAGATTTTAGTAGAAAATGGGGCAGTGGGGACTTACCTACCCTCACAAGAAGGAGAAGCTTTTCAATATGAAGATCCTTTCTTTAATGACGCCCCAATCTATAAAGATTTCTCTAGTTGGATGGCGGACATCCCCGCCGTTGATTACGGGGTAAATACCCAAGCGGCAGTGGATGCCTTGCGTGGGGGAATGCAAAGCTATTTTGATGGTGCCATGTCCTTAGAGGATATGTTGACGGAAGCAGAAAACACCTACAAGATGCAAGTCGGCGAATAGCCGACTTGTGTTGCTTAAGGAGTGATGAATATGCAAAATACGATCAGAAAAAAGCGCCCCAAAAACCAACAAGTCTGGGGATTTATTGGCCTTTCTTTAGTATTCAGTAGTGTCTTTTTGCTGTATCCCATCGTCTATTCCTTATACCTTTCCCTGCATCGGATGCAGGGACTGCAATCGGTTTTTGTCGGCTTCGGAAATTACCTGCGCATGCTGCAGGATACGATTTTTCAAAAAGCTTTACTCAATAATTTTATCTTTCTGATCTTTCAAGTACCGATCATGGTGTTGTTGGGTCTTCTGCTAGCGTTTGTTTTGAACACGCCGAAGCTTGTAGGACGCTCCTTCTTTAAATTAGCGTTGTTTCTACCCTGTGTAACCTCGCTGGTTTCCTATGCAGTTTTATTTAAAATGATGTTTCAAATTGGCGGGATCGTTAATCAAGGGCTGCTGAACATTGGCTTGATCACGCAACCGCTAGATTGGCTAAATAATCCGCTTCTAGCAAAACTGACCGTTATTATTGCCCTGTGCTGGCGTTGGACAGGCTATAACATGATTTTTTATTTGGCAGGATTGCAAAATATCTCGGATGACACTTTAGAAGCTGCTGCGATCGATGGGGCGAATGGGTTTCAAAAGTTCTTTTTCGTAGTGATCCCGCAACTGAAGCCGGTGATCGTTTTCACAACCATCACCTCCACCATTGGGACGATCCAACTCTTTGATGAAGTGGTGAATCTAATAGGTGGTGGCCCCTCCAATGAGACGTTGACTGTCGCTCAACTGATCTATAATCACTCCTTTGTCTATACGTCAAATTTTGGGTATTCGGCTACGCTGTCGTGGGTCTTAGTGATCATCATCGCTCTTTTATCTGTGATCCAGTTGAAACTCGCGAAAACGAATCAATAAAAGCGATAGAAAGGAGCAGCTATGAAAGTTACTTTAAGTGGATGCATAAAATATGGATTTTTACTGATCGTCTCGTTTTTTTCGATTTTTCCGTTTTACTGGATGATGGTGGGCTCTACCAATACCGCCAATCAAGTTGCCGAAGGGAAGCTGACTTTTGGGAATCAGCTAGCAAGCAATTTTCAGGTGCTGTTCAGCAATTACGACATCCCATTGATCATGTGGAATTCCATCAAGATTTCATTGATCACCGTCCTCGTCAGTCTACTGGTCACTTCTTTGGCTGCCTTTGGATTTGAGAAGTTTCGAACGCGGGCGAGCGAAGGGATTTATGCGGTTTTTCTGTTATGTATGATGGTGCCGCTGGCAACTTTGGTGATCCCTTTGTTTAAGATGATGGCAGGAATGCAGCTAGTCAATCAGCACGTGGCGGTCATTTTGCCATTGGTCAATAACCTGTTTCTGATTTTCTTTTTTCGCCAGAACTTCAAGTCTTTCCCTGACGGTATTTTAGATGCGAGTCGCATCGAGGGGGCAACAGAGTACACGATATTTTTCCGAATCGTTTTTCCTATGATGCGCTCGACATATGCTGCCGCTGCCATCTACGCCTTTATGAACGCATGGAACAGTTATTTGCTACCCTTGGTCTTTTTGCAAACGGAAAGTCGTCAAACCATGACATTGCTAATTTCCAATTTATCGTCAGCCAGTTACGTACCAAATTATGGCGTTCAAATGCTGGCGATCGTGATTGCAACGATCCCAACGTTGGTATTGTTTTTGTTTATGCAAAAAGGCTTTGTGAAAGGCATGACCGGTTCTTTGAAACTATAAGTAGCAATAACCAGCTTGGCTACTTCTCCAAAAGGTTGGGGAAGGCTTAACGCAGGGGATGAAATAGCTTTCCCCAGATAAAAAACAATTGCCTTGAGAGGCATTATTTTAATAAATAGTCAAACAATTCAGAATCATTCATTTTTCTTACAAAAAGATAGCACAAGTCGAGTTGATTGATAAAAAAACAATCAGTTGTTAGACTTAATTCAGGTTAAAAAAACAAAAAGGGGATGTAATGATGAAAAGAGGATTTAGAAATTATTTAGGTTCAGATGAGCGGGAGGCAGGCTATAATTTGTCTTGGGGGTCTATCTTTGCAGGAGTTGTAACATTTATCGCATTGTTCATGACACTGTCAATGATTGGCTCAGCAATCGGTTTTGGTATGGTGGAACCAACCTCTAATAACCCATTAGATGGTGTCGGGACAGGATTATTGATTTGGACAGTGATTACCTTCGTCTTGGCATTATTCGGTGCTGGTTTTGTTTCTGGTGTTGCTGCTCGACGTGTCGGATTGGTTCATGGTTTCTTAACATGGGCAACAAGTATGATCGTGATGATGGTTATGCTCTCTTACTTAACGATCGGTGCTTTTTCTGTAGTCGGTTCACTTTTAGGAAACGTTGCTTCTGCTGTCGGCAGTGGTGTTGAAACAGTGGCCTCTGGTGCTGGCGATGTCGCTTCAAAAGCCTTCGATGAAATAACAGGAAACATGGAAGACGTCAATACAGATGAATTACAAGCGAACGTCAATGATGTTTTACAAGATACCGATGTTCCTGAATTGCAACCAGACTACTTGCAAAATCAATTGTCTGATGCGACAAACGACATCAAAGATGCCGGCAAAGACATTGCAACCAATCCAAATGATGCTGATAAAATCATTGATGATTTAGCAAGCAAATTACAAGATCGTGCTACAACGATCGGTGATTCAGTGGATGAAGAAGCAATTTCAAATGCGGTCGCTCAAAATACTGATTTAAACCAACAAGAAGCAGAAGAAGCAACCAATAACATTGTCACTGGTTTGCAAGATGCTTCTGATGAAGCGCAAAAACAAATCGAAAATGCACAACAAAATCTTGAACAAGCCAAACAAGACATTGACCAAGCAGTGGAAGACGCTCGTCAAAAAGCGGAAGAAGCAAGTGATGCAACAGCCAAAGCATCCATTTGGGGCTTTGTGGCAATGGTCCTAGGACTCGTTCTTACGTCAATCGGTGGTATGGTGGGTGCAAACTTAGTCAAAACTGCTGACCACGAAAATCGTATCTAATTCACCTCTCACAAAGAGAGTTAGTGATCCATAAACCATTGAACAGCGTTCTGCCAAAGACTCAAATGGCAGCAGCGCTGTTTTCTGCTTTTAAACAAGCGGTTAAAAATCCCCATTGACGAGTGATTTTTCTCATGCTACACTGGCTCTGAGGATTGTTACCGCTTTAGGCGGGCTATACCTATTTTTTTGTGTGAAGAAATCTAAAGAAGAATAGGGTCGTTAAAATGAACGTAACAAAAGTGATCAATAACAACATTGTGATTTCTGAGAATGAGGAAAAACAAGAATTGGTCGTCATGGGCAAAGGCTTAGGCTTTAAGAAAAAGCCAGGCGATGTGATCGACGATACCAAGATTGAAAAAGTCTATCTCAGTACACAAGAGTGGAATGTCACAAAACTAACCCAATTACTTTCTTCTATCCCTATCGAACATATTCAAGCAGCGAATGAGATCATCAGTTTTGCAAAAGTTTCCCTTGGGAAAAAATTGAGCGAAAAATTGTTTCTGACGCTGACCGATCATATCAATTATGCTATCGAGCGCTATCAAAATGGCATGGAAATCAAAAATGCCTTGCTATGGGAAATCAAGCGGTTTTATAACCATGAATACCTCATTGGCAAAGAAGCGTTATCGATTATCAAAAATCGCTTGGCGATCGAGCTGCCAGAAGATGAAGCCGGCTTCATTGCATTGCACATCGTCAATGCGGAGTTGGATATGGCGCAGGTCAGTCAAGTATCGGAAATGGCGAAGATCATTCAGCATATCCTAAACATCGTCAAATATCATTTTTCAATGGAGCTTGATGAGTATTCATTGAACTACGAACGCTTTGTGACCCATTTGAAATTTTTTGTCCAGCGCTTATTCAGCGGAACAAAGCTCGATGATGCAGGAACCGGCAGTTTTATTTTTATGTTGAAAGACCGCTATATGAAGGAATATGCGTGTGCGCTGAAAATCAGCGACTACATCAACAAAGAGTTCGGTAGACCGTTAGAAGAAGACGAATTGATCTATTTAACTATACACATCAAACGAATAACAAGTGCTTAGGATTGTTACTGGATTGGCAGGCTATACCTAAATGAACTCCAAGGGGTTCGTTTAGGTATTTTTTTATGTTTTGACACACGAAAAGCAAACGAAGGACCAAAATAGGAGGAACGACATGAATTACAAAGAGTTAGCAAAAACGATCATCACCAATGTTGGTGGGGAAGAAAATATCCAAAGCTTGACCCATTGTGCGACCCGCTTGCGCTTCAACTTGAAAGATGACAGCAAACCACAAGAAAGTACCTTAAAACATACACCAGGCATCATGGGTGTGGTCAACAAAGGCGGACAGTACCAAGTGATCATCGGCAGTGATGTTGGCAATGTCTACAACGAAATCACTGCCCAAACCAATTTGACTAGTGATCAAGAAACAGAAGAAGACGATCGGGGACGTGTGGCGAAAATTATCGATACGATCACTGGGATCTTCACCCCGATCTTGCCAGCCATCACGGCAGCTGGGATGTTAAAAGCGGTCCTTTCGTTGCTGGTGGTCTTCAATGTCTTGACGGCAGAAAGTCAAAGTTACCAAATCCTAAACTTTATGGCAGATGCTGCGTTCTACTTCTTACCGATTCTACTGGCTGCTTCTTCTGCGCAAAAGTTCAAAGCCAACATGTATCTGGCGATGATGGTGGGTGGAATTTTACTGCATCCCAACTTCATCGGTATGGTGACAGCAGTCAATGAGTCAGGTGGCGGTATCCATTTGTTCGGTTTGCCGATTTCACCAGTCACCTATTCATCATCGGTGATCCCCATCATCTTAAGTGTCTGGTTCATGTCTTACGTTGAACCGATTGCTGATAAGGTCTCACCAAAAGCAATCAAATTCTTTAGCAAACCGTTGCTGACGATCTTCGTCGTAGGGACGGTAGCATTAGTTGTTTTAGGTCCTCTAGGCTATATGATCAGTGAAGCGATTTCCGCAGGGATCCAAGCCTTAGAAACGGTCAGCCCATGGATCGTTCCGTTATTGATCGGTGCCTTCACCCCATTGTTCGTGGCAACGGGTACCCACTATGGATTGGTTCCTATCGGTATCAACAACCGAATGACCACAGGTTATGATACAGTGATCTATCCTGGCATGCTGGCTTCAAACGTCAGTCAGGGAGCTGCAGCTATCGGCGTTGGTTTCAAATCAAAAGATTCTACGATCAAACAATTGGCATTTTCTGCAGGTCTGACAGGTCTATTCGGCATCACTGAACCAGCGTTGTATGGGGTCAACTTACGGTTTAAAACACCTTTGTATGCAGCAATGATCGGTGGCGGATTTGGGGGTCTGTTTATGGGAATCATGCGTGTCCGTAATTTCTCAGGCGGCTCCCCAGGTCTATTGACTTTGCCAAGCTATATCGGCGATGACACCTTACGTCATTTGACCAATGCCTGTATCGGTGCGGCAATCAGTATCGTGGTCACATTTATTGCGACATTATTCTTATACAAAGACCCTGTCACAGAAGAAGCACCTGAAGCAACACCAGCTGACAAAGAACAAGAACCAACCCATCAAATCAGCGGCGCGGAGATCAAAGCACCTTTAAAAGGGGAACTAAAAAGCCTGCAAGCAGTCAATGACGGCATGTTTTCAGAAGAAATTCTTGGACAAGGGGTAGCGATCGAGCCAACCGTTGGAGAAGTGCTAGCACCAGTCAACGGGACTGTCACAGCAGTCTTTGATTCCAAACATGCCATTGGATTGACCAGTGAGGAAGGCATTGAGCTGCTGATTCACGTGGGGATCGATACAGTGCAATTGAATGGCGAAGGCTATGCCTATCAAGTAGAAAAAGGACAAAAAGTGACAGTTGGCGATCCTTTGATTACGTTTGATATCGAGTTTATCAAAGAAAAAGGTTATCCAGTGATCACGCCGATCGTTATCACCAACAGTGCAGAAGTGGGCGACATTTTGACGGCAAACAGTGGTCCGATTACGTTTGGCGATCAAATCATCAAAGTGATCGGCTAAAAAAGGAGAATAAGACATGGGATTTCCAGAAAACTTTTTATGGGGCGGCGCTACAGCCGCCAATCAATGTGAAGGCGGTTTTGATCAAGGGGGGCGTGGACTTGCCAATGTCGATGTGATTCCGACTGGCAAGGACCGACGAGCAGTCATTACCGGCAAGCGTGAGATGCTTACCTTTGAAGAAGGGTATTTCTATCCAGCAAAAGAAGCGATTGATATGTACCATCATTTCAAAGAAGATATCGCCTTATTTGCGGAGATGGGCTTTAAAACCTATCGTTTATCGATTGCTTGGTCAAGAATTTTTCCGAAGGGCGACGAAGAAACCCCTAATGAAGAAGGCTTGCGCTTTTATGAAGAACTGTTTTTAGAATGTCGCAAATACCAAATCGAACCTTTGGTGACGATCACGCATTTTGACTGTCCGATCCATCTGATCAAAGAATATGGCGGTTGGCGCAACCGTAAGATGATTGCCTTTTACGAAAACCTTTGTCGGGCGATCTTCACTCGCTACAAAGGATTGGTGAAGTACTGGCTGACCTTTAATGAAATCAATATGATCTTGCATGCCCCGTTTCTCGGTGCAGGGCTGACCTTTGCTGAGGGCGAAAATGAAGAACAAATCAAATACCAAGCTGCTCATCATGAGTTAGTCGCTAGTGCGTTGGCAACAAAAATCGCCCACGAGATCGATCCAGAAAACAAAGTAGGCTGTATGCTGGCAGCGGCTAGTTATTATCCTTACAGCTGCAATCCGAAAGATGTCTGGGAAAGCAAAAAAAGCGATCGCGGCAACTATTTCTTTATCGATGTGCAATCGCGAGGAGAATATCCAAATTATGGTTTGAAGATGCTAGCGGAAAAAGGAATCACTTTGGAGCAAACCGCCGAAGATACGGCTTTATTAAAAGCCCATACCGTCGATTTTATTTCCTTTTCTTACTATGCCTCTCGGGTCGCTGCTTCAGAAGATTCCGGTGTTGAAAAAACGGAAGGCAACTTGTTCCCGACCATTAAAAACCCGTATTTAGAAGCGTCGGAATGGGGCTGGCAGATTGATCCGCTTGGTTTGCGGATCACGATGAATGATCTTTATGATCGTTACCAAAAACCGCTTTTCATCGTCGAAAATGGTCTAGGAGCGGTGGATACACCAAACGAAGATGGAAAAATCAATGATGTGTATCGCATCGACTATTTACGTGCGCATATCGCTGCGATGAAAGAAGCCATTGACCAAGACGGTGTTGAACTGTTGGGCTATACTTCATGGGGCTGTATCGATTTGGTTTCTGCAGGAACCGGAGAAATGAAGAAACGCTATGGCTATATCTATGTCGATCGCGACAATGAAGGCAATGGCACATTAGCCCGCAGCAAAAAGCAATCCTTTTATTGGTACAAAAAAGTGATTGCCTCAAATGGGGAAGATTTGGCTTAAGCTAGTTCATTTATAAAAAGTAAACAAGGGTGTTCCGCTTTTTCAACTAGCGGATACCCTTGTTTTATTGATTTTCAGAATTATAAACTCGTGGTGTTGCTCGGTCGTTTGCGATAGTTGGAAGGGGTCAAAGCGGTCTCCCTTTTGAAAAGTGTCGTAAAGTAATTCGGATCATCAAACCCAGTTTCCAATGCGATTTCGATGATTTTTAAATCCGTATGGAGTAAGAGATACTCCGCTTTTTTGATGCGGAACTTATTTAGATAGGTAAAAAAGCTCATCTGGAAATTTCTTTTAAAAAAACGGCAGAAATGTTCTTTGCTATAGCCAATATATTGACTGATTTCCTCAAGTGTCACTGGGCGTTGATAATTTTCTTCAATAAAAAGTAGGATTTTCTTGCATTTGTACGTATTGAGTTTGCTTTTACTGTCGATAGGTTTCTTATTGCGATTAATGTATTGGCTATTTTGACAAAGATATTTAATAAATAAAAAGAGTTCCGCTTTGATCGCCAGCTCATACAATGGTTCCTTTAATGCAAATAAATCTATAATATGAGTCAATGCCTGTTGAATGTTCATATGAGAAACGAAATCACTTGTGATGTGAATCGCTTGCTGATCCGCGGAATGGAGCAACGGGTCCAGATAGGACTGCTGGATCAAATCAGAGACGCGGCTCTCAATAAAGGTCGCGTCAAAGACGATAGCAAAGAAGGTACAAGCTGTTTGCTGATAATTTAATGCCTCATGTAGCTGATTGGCAGGGATAAATACAAGCTCGCCTTCTTTAGCGATATAAGAAACACCTTCGACCTTTATTTCCATCTTTCCTCGAAAAATATATAGGATCTCAAGCTCGCGATGCCAATGGGTGTGGATCATATTTGCTTGATCAGCAGGATGATTTGTCAAATAAACACTGACTGGAAACAAGCTGTCACCATGTTCTGTGATCTCTTTTAAAGAAGTATCAATATCATATTCACTAGGGTTTGGCGTAAAAATATAGGGTTGGGTTACCATCTGTCTCCTCCATTTTCATCAATATTACAAGGTATTTCGGTTAAGATAACGATTACAGAAGGGCCGAAATATCAATATAATCAATTTGTGATCGAATTGATTGAGGAGGGAACAATGATGAAAAAGAGAATTTTGTTGACGGCTGCTACTATGTTAAGTGTGATCGGAATTGCTGGTTGCGGAAATTCTGGAAGCGGTACCTCAGATGATGGTAGTGTAACACTAGAAGTTTTTAACATCAAGACAGAGACTGCAGAACAGATGGATCGATTGGTTGCGGCTTTTGAAGAAAGCCATGAGGACATAAAAATCAATATGACTACTGTAGGTGGAGGAACGGACGCCACAGCGGCTCTCCAATCAAAATTTTCATCTGGTGATGAACCGGACATTTTTATGCTGGGGGGACTAGCAGATACGCAAACATGGGAACACAAGTTATATGACCTTGGGGATACAGAATTAGCTCAAAAAGCAATTGAGGGAACGTTGGAAGGGGCAACACTGAATGAGACAGTTTACGGCTTGCCGATGAATATCGAAGGCTACGGTTGGCTGATCAATAAAGAGCTGTTTCAGCAAGTGGGAATCGATAGTGAAGCGATTGAAACATTTGCCGATTTTAAGGAGGCAGTAGAAACGTTAGATAGTAAGAAAGAAGAGTTAGGATTAGACGGTGTATTCGGCTTCAGCGGCGGTGAAACATGGGTTTCCAGTCAATTCAGTTCGAACTTTTTTGCACCTGAATTTAATGATAGCTTGAAAGAAACACTGGAAGCCAAAGAGCTTCATTTAACTTATGAGGCACAACTGAAAGACTACGCTGATCTGGCGATCCAATACAATGCTCAACCGTTAGAATCAATGGATTACAGCACGTCAGTCGAAGAGTTATTTGCCAGTGAGAAGGTTGCCATCATTCATAAAGGCAATTGGATCGTTCCTACATTAAATAGCTTGGATGATACATTTGCAAAAGAAAAATTAGCGATCGTCCCAATGCAAGTGGGAGACGGCAGCAAAATCGTAGCCGGACCAGCTTGGTATTGGGGTGTCAACAAAGATAAGGAACAAGAAGTGATCGATGCCTCCATACAATTTTTGACATGGATGTATACCGATGAAGAGGCGATGACCGCGATCATCGATGATTTTGAGTTTATTCCAGCTTATACGAACTTCTCCAGTGACGATATTTCTGATCCGTTGTCCAATGACATTTATACGTATTTAACGAATGGCCAAACGGTTCCTTGGGTCCATAACTCTTATCCAGATGGATACGGACAAAATATTTTTGGGGTTCAGTTCCAGGCTTATGCAGCCGATCAAATCTCATGGACTGAGTTTACTGATCAGCTGAAAAGCAGCTGGGTGCAAGAACGTCAATAACCAAAGTGATGCCTATCCTGCAGTGATGCGCGCAGGATAGGTAAAATCAAGGAAATCATAGGAGGAGCTGTATGTTAACAAATCGTTCAAAATCATTTTGGCTGCTGCTAGCACCGGCATTCGTCGCATTATTGGTCGTTCTGTTTATTCCTTTATTTACAGGGGGATATTACTCACTGACCAACTGGAACGGCAATACGATCAGCGACTTTATCGGATTGGAAAACTACTTGCGCGCTTTTAAAGATCAGGCGTTCATTAACAGCTTGTTGTTCACGGCGAAATTTTCTGTTTACAGTGTGATCTTGATCAATGTCATCGCGCTGTTGTTAGCAACTTTAGTCACGCAAAAACTGGGACGCTGGACCACTCTATTTCGGACCGTCTTTTTCATGCCGAACTTAATTGGTGGGATCATACTAGGATTTATATGGCAATTTATTTTTAACAAAGCATTCGAGAGTATCGCCGATTTGACTGGGATCAATTTTTTTAATGGCTGGTTGAATACACCAGAAACAGGCTTTTGGGGTTTGGTTATCTTGTTCGTCTGGCAGATGAGCGGGTATATGATGTTGATCTATATTTCGTTTCTAAATAATATTCCAGAAGAAATTTTAGAAGCAGCAGATATGGACGGCGCCAATCCGCTACAAGTCTTTTTCCGAATCAAACTACCCATGCTGATGCCCGCGTTTACCGTAACATTGTTTTTGACGCTGTCAAATGCCTTTAAAATCTATGATCAAAACTTGGCGTTGACACAGGGCGGACCGTTCAATTCGACTCAGATGGCAGCCATGAATATTTACAATGAAGCTTTTTCAATGAGAAAAATGGGCTTTGCTCAGTCAAAAGCGATGATATTTCTGGTGATCATTGTCATTATTTCCATTATTCAAATCTCAATTACCCGCAGAAAGGAGATCAGCGCATGATCGAGACTCGTCACTCCTCTACTAAAAAGGGGAATACAAAAAGTAGACGGCAGAAGAAAAAAAAGCTGCAGCACAGTCTGCTGATCGTAAGTGGTCTTTTACTTGCGTGCTTATGGTTTTATCCGTTTTTCTTGATCGTGATCAATTCATTTAAAACAAAAGCAGAGATCTTTCAGAGTACGTTGTCGCTGCCTGGCGGATTGTCTTTTGAGAATTATCAAGAGGCGTTAGAAAAACTGGATTTCATCAGAAGTTTAATGAATTCATTGTTGATTACTGTCGGTTCTTTGATCTTGGTGGTTTTTGTTTCTTCAATGGCAGCATACGCTTTATCGAGAAATACCAGCCGCTTAAGTTCAGTCCTCTATTTTGTTGTTGCCATCGGCTTGCTGATCCCTTTTCAAGGGATCATGATTCCACTGATTTCTCTTTTTGGACGAATGAATTTGTTAAATCAGCCGGGTCTAATGATAATGTACTTGGGATTGGCTGTCAGTATGTCGACTTTTTTGTATTATGGTGCGTTAAGAGGCATTCCACGATCGCTGGATGAAGCAGCGATCATTGACGGGGCGAATACCTTTCAGATTTATTGGAAAGTAATATTGCCTTTGTTGAAACCAACGACGGTAACGGTGATTGTTTTGAATACATTGTGGTTTTGGAATGACTATTTATTGCCTTCATTAAGTATTAATAAAGCCGGAATGTATACGATTCCCTTGCGGATGTTTTATTTCTTCGGCGAATTTAACAAGCAATGGCATTTAGCGCTAGCCGCTCTGGTGATCGTTGTTCTGCCAATCATTCTCTTGTTTATTGCCTTGCAAAAACATGTAGTGAAAGGCATCTCAGATGGTGCAGTAAAGTAGGAGGAAAAGAAGATGAAATTTACAAATGGCTATTGGCTGGCAAAAGAAGGCGTCCAACTTGAGCATCCCCGAATTGCTTATGATCATAAGGTAGAAAAGGAGCAATTGACCCTTTATCTGCCCTATCAAGAGATTCAGCGGCGTGGCGATACCTTAAACCTTGGTTTAACCACACTCACGTTTTCGACTCCGCAAAACGATGTAATCAAAGTCAGCTTAGTGCATCATGACCAGACGATGCAGGCCCCGTCGTTTGCACTAGATACTCAACCGGCAGACGTGAAGATCGATACCGATAACGAAGACATGTATATCTTCAAATCTGGATCATTGGAAGCGAAAGTCCCTAAACAAGCGGCTTTTAAAATCGACTTTTTCGGAGAAGGTAGCTTGTTGACTTCTTCCATGCCTAAAGCACAGGCTAAAATTTCGGGAAATGATGGCAAGCAGTATATGCGAGAACAGCTTTCGTTAGATCCTTATGAACTTGTTTACGGATTAGGGGAACGGTTCACTCCTTTTATCAAGAACGGTCAAACCGTTGATATTTGGAATCAAGACGGTGGTACGGGTAGCGAGCAGGCATACAAAAATATTCCGTTTTATTTAACGAATAAAGGCTACGGTATTTTTGTTGATCATCCCGAAGCGGTTTCCTTTGAAGTGGCTTCTGAGAACGTTTCCCGCACGCAATTCAGTGTCGAGGGGCAGCGTCTGGACTATTACATCATCTATGGACCAGATATGAAAGCCATTCTAGAAAAGTACACCGACATGACAGGAAAACCCGCCTTACCGCCAGCATGGTCTTTTGGCTTATGGCTATCCACTTCATTTACGACTGATTATAGTGAAGAAACAGTGATGCACTTTATCGATGAAATGCAAGCTCGTGATATTCCTTTTGATGTCTTTCATTTTGATTGTTTCTGGATGAAGGAATTTGAATGGTGTGGGTTTGAATGGAATGACGAATTGTTTCCTGATCCGAAAGGATTACTAAAGAAAATCCATGAGAAAGGATTAAAAGTCAGTTTATGGATCAACCCTTACATTGGGCAAAAAGCCTCTGTATATCAAGAATGCAAAGAGAAAGGGTACTTTATTAAGAACCAAGCAGGTGAAGTCTGGCAGTGGGATCTTTGGCAAGCTGGACAAGGGATCATTGATTTTACCAATCCAGAGGCTCGTCAATGGTATAAAGATCGCTTAAAGGAATTGATTGAATTAGGTGTTGATTCCTTTAAGACGGACTTCGGTGAGCGGATCCCTGAAGATGCCGTCTATTATGACGGATCAGATCCGAAAAAAATGCACAATTATTACGCCTATCTATACAATGAAACCGTCTTTGAACTGCTGGCGGAAATGCGGGAAAATCAAGCCGTTCTTTTTGCCCGTTCTGCTTCTGTCGGTTCCCAAAAATTTCCTGTCCATTGGGGAGGCGACAATTTATCTGAATATTCTTCGATGGCAGAGTCTCTCCGTGGTGGCTTATCCTTTGTCTTATCTGGTTTTGGATTTTGGAGCCATGATATCGGCGGGTTTGAAGAACAAGCGCCCCCCGACCTGTATAAACGTTGGACGCAATTTGGTTTATTGTCGACCCACAGTCGTTACCATGGCAATGTTGAATATCGGGTACCATGGAATTTTGGAGAAGAAGCAGCAAATGTCAGTCAATCTTTTTCAAAATTGAAAAACCGCCTAATGCCTTATATTTATCGTCAAGCAGCAGCCACTGCAAAAACGGGCATTCCCCTGATGCGTCCATTGATGCTAGAGTTCCCAGAGGATCAGACGGTTTATGCCATTGATAAGCAGTATATGCTGGGGGATCGCTTACTAGTTGCGCCGATTTTTAATGAGCAAGGAAGGGTTCCGTTCTATCTGCCAGCTGGAACTTGGACAAATTATTTAGACAACAAACGCTATGAAGGCCAAAAATGGTGGGAAGAACGCTATGACTATTTCCATCTACCGTTGATGGTACGACCGAATTCACTGATCGTTGAAGGAAGCGTTGAACAGACCGCCGCCTATGACTACACCAAAAACCTGATCGTTCATGCCTTTGAAATAACGGAAGCAGTTTCTGCTGAAGTCTGTGATCAGCAGGGCATGCTAGCTGGAACAATTTCTATTGAACCAGAAGGAAGCGGTTATCGAATTTGTATGGAAGGGTTGGGAAAGGTTCAGGTGCTGTTTCGCAATCGAAGCTTTGCAAATGCCCAACGACATCCATTTGGCAGCTTGATCACTATGGACGGACAAGAAATGACCGTCTTTGAATAGGGAAACAAAACCTACCGTTCTTGATGGGTATCTATCAAGGACGGTAGGTTTTTTGTAGTGAACGAAGCATTGAAGAACTAACGGCAAAGTGCAGACCTAGTTCTTTGGCTCAGTTTTGTTCCTCCCGCTGGATCGGCAGCAGCAAGCGAACGGTGGTTCCTTCGTTGAGGCGTGATTCTACAGTCAATCCATATTTCTCCCCATAGAGCAGCTTGATACGCTGATCAATATTGTCCAAGCCAATACCCGAATAGTGTTCAAAGTGGTTAGCGGTGCTGGTTGGCTGCTCTTCATTGAACCCGATGCCCGTATCGATGATCTCAATTTTCAGGCCTTCCTTACTGACGCGAGAAAAAATCTGGATCAAACCTGAATCCTCTTCGGGAAAGGCATGCAGGTAGGCATTTTCGATAATCGGTTGCAAAATCATCTTCGGTACGAGAATATCTTCGCAGCCATCTTCTGAAAAAATCGTTGATTGGATGCGATTGCCGTAACGTACGTTCATTAACACGAGGTATTCTTCCACGATCGCTAGCTCATCCTTTAAAGGGACGATCTCTTTGCGGTTAAAGGTGTGCCGCAACAATTGGACAAAGCTTTCAATCGCTTGGGTGGCGGCTTCTTGTTCGTTTTGCCAGATCAAAAACTTGATGGCAGTCAATGTGTTGTAGACAAAATGCGGTTGGATCTGCATTTGCAACGAGCGGATCTCGAACTTACGTTTTTCGGCTTCTGTAACCATTAAATGATCGACATAAGATTCTAAGTCCTCTAGCATCAAGTTATACGCACGCCCCAATTCTCGCGTTTCGTACGTCCCGTTGATGGTAACCTTGTCGCTGAAATCGCCTTGTGTGACCGCAGGCAGCTTGGCGATCAGCTGATAAATCGGTTGGGTGATGTTGCGGATGATCCAAAATGCCAGCAGACTAAAGAGTAAAATACTGACGACAGAAATTAAAAGAGCTGGCTTGATCAGATTCATATTGCGTACTAGATGCGATTCATCCAAAACATCGTAAAAAGTAAAATGATACGAATAAAGGGGCAGCTGATTGATGCTAGTATCTCTTTTGACCGTGACAAGACGATTTTCAAACGGCTTGCCTAAAAGGCTCGGATCAGAAGTGGAGAGTATTTGATTTTGCTCATTGACGATATAGATCGAGTGAAGACTGGTATCTAAGAGTTGACGATAGATCGAAGAAAAATCGGATTCTTTTAAGAAAATCAGGGCATAGCCGAAAATCGTTTCTTCTTTCATTAATTTGCGCACGTACATCAAGCCAGGGGAGTCGCTGGTGGAGGTGCTCAAGCCTTGATCTAAGAAATAATACTGACTGATGGCGTCATTGTCATTGATCTGCTGGATAAAGGCACTGGCGAGAAAATCATCTACTGATTGATTGCGAACCGCATCGTTTTGAAAGAAAGTGCCCCCGTTGACCCCAATCAACACTAAATTCGAGGGGATGTCTTGAAACAAAGAGCGGGTGTCTTTTAATTGCTCGTTTAATTCTAAAATCGTACGGCCTTGATTCATGTCGCCTTCTAAGTATGTTTCAACGGCTTTGCTTTCATCGACGATGTCAAAAATCCGATGGATATTCTCGTTCAGACGCTCATAATCTTCTTGGATTTTTTCCAGTAGCAGCTGATTGGAACTCTGGTACGAAGCAACATAGGCATCTTTTGAGCGACCATAGATCACGACGACGGTTAGCAGACAAACACTAATGACCCCGACGACAACAAAGAGGAAGATCCGACTGAATAATTCATTTTTCTGAATCCATTGGTTGATTTTCATAATTGATTCAACCGCCGATACTTCGATGGGGTGACTTGGCATTCTTTCTTAAAGATGCGAGAAAAATAGCTGATATCCGAATACCCGACCGCTTCACTGATTTCAGATAGATTCAGATCAGATTGTGTCAGTAGTTCTTTGGCTTTATCCAAGCGGGTTTTCTTTACATACTCAGAAAAGCTCATTTTCAGTTTCGCAGAAAGAAAAGCCGAAAGATAGGTGTAACTAAAATGAAAGGTTTCAGCTAGTTCAGACAAAGACAGACTTTTGGTGTAGTTGTCTTGAATGAAGCGCTGGATCGCAACGAGTAGATCATCTTCATCCAGCGGTGATAAGGTCGTCAGCTGTTGACGAATATCATCAATGGTCGCCAACAACAAATCAGAAAAATCTTCCAAATACTGCACGTGACCGATGGCATGCAAAAATTCGGCTTTTAAGCGGCTAAAGCGTGGAGCAGTGGGAAATTCTTCTTCCAAGCGGGACAGTAACGTGTAAAAAATACTGCTGGCCTGCTGTTTTAAGAATGTCGGATCGACATTGGATAAGATCATGTCATTAAAATATTCCTCAATTCTGGTGATTCCTAATAAAAAGTTGTTGTCTAACAAAGCCCGTAAGAACTTCTTCGTATCAAAGCGATCACTTTCGATGTACAAAAAGAGTTCTTGTTCTGGCACCAACCGTTGTCGTTTATAAAAAAACGATTGTCCTTGGCTTTTGGCTTTTAGCGTCACAAAATGGTCCCGCAACTGTTCAATCTTTTGAAAGGGCACACTGAGAGTAAAGAAGGCGTCTGGCTCGGTAAAACGCAATTGTTCCAACGTTTCTTTCAAAGAGGAATAAACATCCATTCCTTCTGGATAACTGATCACTAAGCCGGCATCTTTGTTACTGGTTTGAAAAAAGAGCGTCTTTACCTGCGGTTGTGATTGAGTAAATTCCGTTAATGCATGCAGTAGCTGATCATTGGCACGAAAGCCGCTAAAATTGGTGGTCAAAATTTGGGCTTGCTGTTGCGACTGATCTAATGCAAGGTAGTCCGCCAAAGGAGCCAACGGTTCTTCATACCCTGCTAAATAGCGATTCAACGATTCTTGCAGCTGCGTCTCCTCAGTCACGGAGCCTTTTGTATGTGACAGCTTTTGTGAGATGTTGTGCAGCGTCTTCAACAAGAGTGTCGGTGTCAGTGTCGGTTTTAAAAGATAATCTACGGCACCATTTCTAAAAGACTGACTGACGTATTGGAAATCATCGTAGCTGCTCAAGACCAAAAAATGGACTTCTGGATATTGTTGTTGAATGATCGTTGTGAGTTGAAGACCGTCCATTTGTGGCATTTTCAAATCCGTGATCACGATGTCGGGATTCAGTTCATGGATCAGCGCCAAAGCTTCTTGCCCGTTCGCTGCATCGCCTAAGAGACGAAACCCTTCTTGCTCCCAACGTATCATATGTTTCAATCCATCTCGGATCGTTGCCTCATCATCAACGACTAAGACCGTGCGTAAAATAGTCATGGTATCCCCCCTATATCTCTTCTTTATTATAAACGCTTTCAAAAAAGAAAGGTATTGTAACTTTTTTCTATTTTTGGACAAATTTAGTAAGCTCTTTCATAATCATTGAATACGGTTACAAAATCAGTGTATAGTTAGCCATGTAAATAAAAGGAAAGAGGGATAAAAATGAAAAAACTACTTGCATCGATGGTAACGGCGGCTGCAGTGCTGACTTTGGCGGCTTGCGGAAACAGCAACACAAGCTCTGGGGATTCTGGCGAGTCCTCAAACAAAGTCACGGTCTGGGCATGGGATGAGACCTTCAACATCAAGGCAGTCAATGAAGCCAAAAAAGTATATGAAAATCAAGATGTCGATGTGGAAGTCGTGACGATGTCACAAGATGATATCGTTCAAAAATTAAATACGAGTCTGGCATCTGGAAATACGGACGGACTACCAAATATCGTTTTGATCGAAGACTACCGCATCCAAGGATACCTTTCTTCTTATCCAGATGCGTTTAGTGATCTAACGGATATCGTGAATGAGGAGGATTTCTCCAGCTATAAATTTGCGGTCAATAAAGTCGACGATGTCATTTATGGGGTGCCATTTGACAGTGGCGTCGCAGGACTATTTTACCGCACAGATTATTTGACCGATGCAGGCTATGAGCAAGCTGATCTCCAAGATATTACTTGGGATGATTTTATCAGCATCGCCAAAGACGTCAAAGAAAAAACGGGTCACGCTATGATGTCGTTAGACCCAAGCGATCTTGGCTTGGCACGAATCATTATGCAATCGGCAGGCGAATGGTATACCGGTGAAGATGGCTCCACCGTAACCATCAAAGACAATGAATCCTTCAAAGCTGGTCTAACTGTCTTAGCAACATTGTTGAATGAAGGCTTAGTTGAACAAGTTTCTGATTGGGATGGCGGGGTCAATGCCGTTCAATCGGGGAATGTCGCTTCTGCGCCAACTGGTGCGTGGTATTCCAGCACGATTCAAGGCGCGGAAGACCAAAGCGGCAAATGGGCGATCGCTCCAATCCCATCTATCGCTGGCAACAGCAATTCAGTCAATGCTTCTAGCATCGGCGGAGCAGGCTGGTACGTGATCAAAGGGGTTGACGGCGAAGAAAATGCCAAAGACTTTTTAGCCAATACCTTTGCTTCAAATAAAGAATTGATGGGTACATTAGCTACCGAGATCGGTTTGGTTTCAACCATGAATGCTGCAGAAGAAACGGAAGAATATACGTCGGGGCTTGATTTCTATGGCGGTCAAAAAGTCTTCCAAGATTTCTCTCAATGGTCACAAGAAATTCCAGCCGTGAACTACGGCAATCACACCTATGCCATTGAATCTGTCTTGACTGAAAGCTTGCAACGAGTGATCAACGGCGAAGACATTGATAAAGTATTAGAAGAAGCACAATCACAAGTGGAAGCACAAATTGCAAACTAATCGAACAACTTTGCAGAAACTCGTGAGCGATCGCGAGTTTCTGTGTTAAGGGGGAATTACAATGAAAAACAAAACAAAAAATTGGTTTGCAAACGGCAATGCCTTTATTACCTTACCCGTCATTTTGATCACGATGCTGGTCTTTATTCCGATGGTCTCGGCATTGTTCACGTCATTCCAATCAGGACCACCGACAGCGATGACCTTTAACGGTCTTGGCAACTATCAGCGGATGTTGAGCGACTCAACCTTTAAAAAAGCCTTTGGAAATACGTTTTTATACTTATTAGTCCAAGTTCCGATCATGCTCTTTTTGGCGCTGATCGTATCGAACATATTGAATGACAAAAAATTGAAATTTAAAGGGCTATTCCGCACCGCCTTGTTTTTACCCTGTATCACATCCTTGGTTTCTTATTCCTTGATTATGAAAAGTCTCTTTTCGGCAAATGGGTTAGTCAATAACTTTTTGACGCAGCTACATCTGATTGATGCACCGATCCAATGGTTGACGGATCCCTTCTGGGCAAAAGTATTGATCATTTTTGCCATCACGTGGCGTTGGACTGGCTACAATATGATCTTTTTCATCTCAGGCATGCAAAATATCGATCCAAGTATTTACGAAGCGGCAGAGATCGATGGTGCCACGAAATGGGATCAATTCTTCAAAATCACGATTCCCAACTTGCGTCCAATCATCTTATTTACCACGATCACCTCAACGATCGGTACGCTGCAATTATTCGATGAAGTTCAAAATATCACTGGCGGTGGACCAGCCAATGCCACGACGACCTTGTCACAATATATCTACAATTTGAGTTACAAATTCACGCCAAACTTTGGGTATGCCGCTGCGGTGTCCTTTGTTATCGTGATTGCGATCGTGATCTTATCGATCATCCAAACGAAAATAGGAGGAAAAGAAAATTGAAAACAATCTCACTCACTTTAAAATACGTCTTTCTGGCGATTTTGGCTTTCATCTCTATTTTTCCATTTGTCTGGATGATCCTAGGGATGACCAATCAAACCTTTGATATCGTTGCTGGAAAAATCATGATTGGCGATCAATTGGTGATCAACTTCCAAAATCTCTTTTCTTCTGATTTGAATTTTACTCGGGCATTAGGCAATTCCGCAGTGATTGCCGTGATTACGACCGTCTTTGCGCTGTTGTTCTCCTCCATGGCAGGGTATGGCTTTGAGATCTATCGGACGAAAACCAAAGACCGCATCTTTAATATTCTCCTGCTGTCGATGATGGTGCCTTTTGCCGCGCTAATGATCCCGCTCTATCGGATGTTCAGCAAACTTAGCGGCACACCGATCGGAATCAATACCTTCGCTGTTGTGATTTTGCCCTCAGTCTGTACCGCCTTTTTGATTTTCTTTTTCCGCCAAAACATCAAGGCATTCCCTAGAGAATTAGTCGAAGCTGCTCGGATCGATGGCTTGAATGAACTGAGTATTTTCTTTAGAGTCTACATGCCTACGGCTAAAAATACCTACGCAGCTGCCGCGATCATTACGTTTATGGGCAGCTGGAACAATTATTTATGGCCATTAGTTGCCCTGCAATCACCAGACAAACGGACCGTTCCACTGGTTCTTTCAGCAATGGGTGCTTCTTATACACCTGACTATGGCATGATGATGTGCGGCATCGTGATCGCCACGCTGCCGACGGCCATCATTTTCTTCGTTTTACAAAAACAATTTGTCCAAGGGATGCTGGGATCCGTGAAATAAGCGGGACATCAGCAAACAAATACAAAGTAGAGGGTACGATATGATTCTTTTTGACAAACAACTAAACGTCTTTCATTTAAGCAACGATCAAATCAGCTATCTCTTACAGATAGAGGAAGGGGGCAATGTGGCGCACCTTTATTTTGGGAAGAAAATCGCCCATTATTCTGGTGGCTATCGCTACCCACGCCTTGATCGGTCCTTTTCACCTAATCCCCCAGACAGTAGCGATCGGCTTTTCTCATTAGACACCTTGATGCTGGAGTTTCCTGGTAATGTCTTCGGGGACTTTCGAGAAGCTGCCTATACGATTCGCCAGTCTGACGGCAGCCGAGTCAGCCATTTTGTCTTTAGTGATTACCAGATTCAACAAGGCAAACCAGCCTTAGCAGGATTGCCTCAGACCCATGGGGTCGACGACGGCATCGAAACACTGATTCTGTCCTTAAAAGATGACGTGGCGGGACTCGAACTGCAGCTGTTTTACACGATTTTTGAGGAGGCGGCAGTGATCGTCCGCTCAAGTAAAATAATCAACCATGGAAACCAGCCTGTTACCATCGAACAGCTGGCGAGTCAATCCCTGGATTTTCCTAACCGTCCCTTTGATTTGATCCACTTGCCAGGGGCGTGGGCGAAGGAACGTCAAGTGACCCGAGAACCCATCCATCGCGGCATCAAGCGTTTAGACAGCAAGCGGGGTTCCAGCAGCCATCAGCAAAATCCCTTTGCCGTCTTGCTGGAACCTAATGCTACGGAGTTTGCTGGGGAGTGTTTTGGTTTTAGCTTGCTATATAGCGGCAATCATGAAACCATCATCGAAAAAGATCCTTACCAACAGACCCGTGTGATCATGGGGATCAACAGCCATCAATTTGCCTGGCAATTGCCGCCAACTGAAAGCTTTCAAGCCCCAGAAGCCGTGATCGCTTATAGTGAGGCTGGCTTGAATCAGCTGTCAGCCACCTATCATGATTTTTATGACGAGCATTTGATTCGGGGCAAATACAAAAAGCAAGAACGGCCGATCCTGATCAATAACTGGGAAGCAACGTACTTTGATTTCAATGAAGAAAAGCTAGATGCCCTCGTTGATGAAGCCAAGGAGCTGGGAATCGAACTGTTTGTTTTGGATGACGGCTGGTTTGGTCAGCGAGAAGATGACCAAACCTCATTAGGCGATTGGTTTGAAAACGAAGGCAAGCTGGCTTCTGGCTTGGCAGGATTTGCCCAAAAAGTCCATGACAAAGGGCTGCAATTCGGGCTTTGGCTGGAACCAGAAATGATTTCTGGTGACAGTGAACTAAACCGACAGCACCCTGATTGGCTGTTACAAGTACCCAATCGCAAGCCAGCGCTTAGCCGTAGTCAGTATGTGTTGGACTTTTCTCGGCAAGATGTCAGAGACCATCTCTATCACCAGTTAACCCAACTGTTTGATACGGTTGCCATCGACTATATCAAATGGGACATGAACCGCAGTCTGTCGGATGTCTATTCCTTGCTCCTCGATCCTGCCCAGCAAGGGGAGGTTGCACATCGCTATCTGCTGGGCTTGTATGAATTTCTGGAAAAACTGACCACTGCCTATCCAACGATCCTGTTTGAAGGCTGTTCTGGTGGCGGTGGGCGCTTTGATGCTGGCTTCTTGTATTATATGCCGCAGATTTGGACCAGCGACAACACCGATGCCATCGCCCGCCTGAAGATCCAATACGGAACCAGTCTGGTCTATCCGCCATCCACCATGGGTGCCCATGTCTCAGCGATCCCGAACCATCAGACCCAACGGGCAACGGATCTAGCGATTCGTGGCAATGCTGCGATGTCTGGCTTACTGGGCTATGAGCTTGACTTGACACAGCTGACACAAGAAGAAAAAGCGCAGATCAAAGAACAAATCGCTTTTTATAAAAAACATCGGCGCCTGCTGCAGTTGGGTCGCTTTGTTCGACTGCTCAGCCCTTATGAAGGCAATGACACCGCCTGGCTGTATGTTTCCCCAGATAAAAAAGAAGCGATCGTCTTTTACTTCCGAGTCTTAGCCGAAGCCTCTGCACCATTGGTTACTTTAAAACTGGCTGGCTTAGATCCTGACCTTACCTATCAAAGTGGGGGAGAGACCTTCGGTGGCGATGAATTGATGCAGCTCGGGTTGTATATCGATCCTCATTTAGCAGGGGATTACGCCACGCAGCGGTTTCATTTTGTTGCAAAAGAGCCTCACGAATGAAAATCAGCGTCCCGTCAAAGCAGCATGTTTTGACGGGACGCTTTATTGTGCTGCCGCAAGCTTTTGGCTAATGATCGGCAACTGAGAGGTTATTTTTGAACAAATGATTTATTTTTTTCTCGAGAAGTCGTATGATGAAAGAGGAGGCAGGCAGTTTGCTTCTGACAATCAATAAGAGGAGGGTGTTCAACATGGACGAACAGCCACTAGGCAAGGAAACAGAAGCAGGGTTGATTGCTGCAGGATATCGGAAGTATCGTGGCGAAGCGATCGATATTTATTACAACAAAGAGATCTGCACCCACAGCGGCAACTGTGTGCGGGGCAATCCCGCTATTTTTGAAGTTGGACGGCGCCCATGGGTGATTCCTGATAACGGGGAAGCAGCGCAAGCGGCACAAGTGATCCATACTTGCCCAAGCGGTGCATTAAAGTACATATTAAAGGAGGAAGAACCATGGAAATCTTAGAAGAAAACACTCGATTTGTGTTAAAAGACGGCGACAAAGAAATCGGTGAAATGACGTGGTCGGAAGCGGGCGAAACGCGCTTGATCATTGACCATACCTTTGTCGATCCCGCATATCGGGGCCAAGGTCTGGCCGAAAAACTAGTGGCAAAAGGGGTGGAAAAAGCCCGCAAAGAACAAAAGAAAATCATTCCTTTGTGTCCCTTTGCCAAAAAAGAATTTGAACGCAAACCAGAATATGCCGATGTTTGGAACCAATAAATAAAAAAAGACCCCCGTCAGCTCAAGCAGGTACCGTTGAGCTGATGGGGGTTTGTGGTATGGCTGATCAATGTTGGAATTGAGCATGGTACAGGCGATAGTAATAGCCTTGTTCTGCCAGTAATTCTTCATGGGTGCCTTGCTCCACGATTTGACCGGCATCCATCACGAGGATCTTGTCTGCTGCTCGAATCGTTGATAAGCGATGGGCGATCACAAAGCTGGTTTTGCCTTCCATCATTTTCAAGAAAGCATCTTGGATTTTTTTCTCAGTCAGAGTATCAACCGAACTGGTTGCTTCATCCAAAATCAGCATGGGTGGGTTGCTGATCATCGTGCGGGCGATCGTCAAGAGCTGCCGTTGCCCGTCAGAGATCTTGATCCCTTGATGACCGATCGGTGTATCTAGTGTTTCTGGTAGGCGCATCACATACTCATACATATAGGCATGCTTTAAGGCCTCGTAGATTTCTTCATCTGTGGCAGTGTCATTGCCGTATTGCAGGTTTTCTCGTAAAGAGGCATCAAAGAGCCACGTATCCTGCAAAACCATTCCGAAGCTTTGCCGTAATTCTTCTCGTTTCAACTGACGAATATCGGTGCCATCGATCTTGATTGCCCCTTTATCGACATCATAGAAACGCATCAATAAATTGACCAACGTCGATTTACCAGCACCAGTTTTTCCGACGATCGCGACGGTTTCTCCAGGTTTTGCGGTAAAAGTGAAATCTTCAATCAATTTTTGACCAGGATCATAAGCAAAAGAAACCTCCTCAAAGGCAATCTCGCCTTTGATCTCACCCAGTGATTGAGATTCTTGGTCATCGGCTGTTTCGGGCTCTTGATCCAATAGCTCAAAGGTTCTTGAAAGTCCAGCTAATGCCGTTTGGATCTGGGTGGTAATTCCCGACAATTCAATGAATGGTTTCGAAAACTGACTGGAGTAGATTGTAAAGCTGGAGATCACCCCAACCGTGACGGCACCTGAACCAGAAAAGTAAAGCAGACCGCCGACAAAGCCGACTGACAGATACGCTAAGTGATCGACGAATCGTGAAAGGGGGTTGGTCAAAGAAGAAGAAAACTGTGCTTTTTGCCCCCGAACATTCAATTCTTGGTTGATCGTTTCAAAACGGTTTTGGTTGATGGTTTCTCGATCAAAGGCTTTGACGATTTTTTGATTGCCGATCATTTCCGTAACAAAGCCAGAAATTTCGCCGACGATTTCTTGTTGGCGAGCAAAATGCGATTGAGACGTTCGTGCCACGATCCAGTTGACCAAAAAGATGATCGGGGTCGAAACCAATACGACCAACGTTAAGGGCACACTCATTTGCAGCATGACGACTAAGGCGATCAAGACGACCGAAATACCAGAGAACAACTGGTTAAAGACTGCAGCGACGGCAATGGAAATATTGTCCATGTCGTTGGTAAAGCGACTGACGATGTTGCCGTGGGAGTTTTGGTCATAATAGCGCAACGGCAATGTATTGAGATGGGCAAAGCCTTTTTTACGTAAGTCGGCGACGGATAAATACGCCACGCGGTTGCCTAGTCGCTGGATCAACCATTGACTGACCACAGTCACTAAAACCACTCCGGCAAACAAAAGCAAAATGCGATAGAGGGCGCTGAACTGCACTTGATCGGCACCTATCAGCTGATCGACGGCTTGACCGATCTGATACGTCATATAAACCGAGGAAACACCAGCTGCGATCCCGAGGACAACTGCTGCCCAAGTTTCCTTCGCGTAGGCAGTCAAATAAGGGAGGTAGCGACGAAAGGCCGACCAATCGAATGATTTCTTTTTCATGCTTCTTCCTCCTCTGCCTGTGATGCCACGATTTCTTGGTATTCTTTTGACGTTGCCAGTAGCTCTTCATGGGTCCCTTTGCCTACCAAATTCCCTTGGTCTAAGACTAAGATCTGCTGCGCATCTTGGATGGAGCGAACCCGTTGGGAGATGATGATGACCGTACCACGAATGCTTTCTTTTAAAGCCATCCGCAAATCAAGATCGGTTTGATAGTCAAGGGCACTTAAAGAATCATCCAAAATCAAGATATCTGGTTTAGCGATCAATGCTCTGGCAATCGTTAACCGTTGTTTTTGTCCTCCAGAAAAGTTCTTGCCCCCTTCAAAAATCGGGGTATCCAATTGCTGCGGCAAGGCTTCAACGAAGTCGCGGCTTTGAGCGATTTCGAGTGCTCGCCAACACTCTTCATCGGTGGCATCTTTTTTGCCCCATTGCAAGTTTTCTCGAATCGTTCCCGTAAACAGCACAGCGGTTTGAGGCACCATGGCGATTTTTTGGCGTAATTGCTGTAAAGGCCATTTCCGCACATCGTGCCCGTCAACGATCACTTTGCCATCAGCCACATCGTAGAATCGGGGGATCAATTGGGTCAAGGCAGATTTCCCACTCCCGGTTGGTCCAGTGATACCTAAAATAGACCCCGGTGCGACTTGGAAATCAATGTTTTTCAAGGCTAATCCGTATTCTTTTGAAAAGCGGAAATCAACGTGCTCAAAGCGAATCGCTCCGACGTTGTTTTTCGGCTGATCCATAAAGACTTCTGAAAGCTCATCACCGATCGACGGCTCAGTGGCTAACACTTCGTTGATCCGTGAACCAGATGCTGCGGCACGGGTAAAGATGATCACTAAGTTGGAAACCACGATCAACGCTAAGAGCATTTGATTCATGTAATTGACCAGTGCCAACACTTGTCCTTGCTGCAAATTGCCAATATTGACTTTGAATCCACCGATATAAAACAACGCGATAATGCCGACATTCATGATCAAGGTGGTGGCAGGCGTCAATAAAGCAGAGAGATTTGTGACCCGTAAATAGACATCACTTAAATCATCAGTTGCTTTATCAAAGCGTTTTGTTTCCGTTTTTGTGCGGGCAAAAGCACGAATCACCCGAATCCCGCTTAAATTTTGACTCACTAGTTCGTTCAATTCGTCGAGATGAATTTGAACTTTCTTATATAATGGCACGGTTTTGGCGATGATCCAGAATAAGACGATACAAAAGAGCGGTAAGACGAGTAGGAAAATCAAGCCAGCTTGCCAATCAATGACAAAGGCCATAATCACCGAACCGATACTTAAAAAGGGCGCACGGACCACCAGCCGAATCAGCATCGCCAAAGCAATCTGCATCTGATTGATGTCGTTGGTCATTCGGGTGATCAAGGTATCCGTCCCGAATAAGTTTAGTTCGCTATGGGAAAGGGTGTTGATTTTTTTCATCAAGCGATTGCGTAGTTCCGTCCCGAAGCCTTGAGAAGCGATGGAAGCATAATACTGACAGATGACGGCACAGATCATGCCTACCACAGACATCACGATCATCCAGATCGTCATTTCAACGACTTTCGACCAATTGTTTTGCCGTAGCCCCTCATCGACTAAAGCGGCCATCTGCAAAGGCAGGACCAATTCAAACACCGCTTCTAAAAATTTGAAAAACGGACCAAGAATAATCTGTTTGCGATAATCCTTGGCATAGCGTAACAAGCTAATCATAAAAAACCTCCTAAATTATTTCGGATGAGCAGGATGTTCACTGGCCAAACAGGCAAAAACCAAACTATCGGTCCATTCCCCCTTGTTCCACCAGTCTTGGATAAAATGTGCTTCTTGGCGTAATCCAATGCGTTGGCAAAGCTTGGCTGAGGCCTGATTGCGGGCGTCTAGCGTCGCTTGGACCCGATGGATCTTCTGACTGGCAAACAACCAGCCCAACAATTCTTTCAATGCTTCTTGAGCAAACCCTTGTCCGCCAAATGACGGATGGAAGGCATAGCCGATTTCAACGGAAGACGGCTGACCAGTAGACCACACCGACAAATCGCCGATGACCGTTTGATCGTGTAGTACTGCCAAAGAAAGACCTGCTTGGTCCGTCAAGGCGTGCTGTTGGCATTTTTTGGCAAAAGCCGCAGGTGCCGTTTCTGTCTGCCAAGGCTCATGAAGTAAGAAACGGCAGACTTCCGCTTGCCGATAAATAGCAAAGGTATCGGCAAAATCACTTTCTTGAAACGGACGAAGCAGTAAACGTTCACTTGCAATAAAACCCATAACAGCCTCCAATTCTTTAGGGACATCTTACCATAGAACGAAATAGCCGAAAACATCCCCTGAAAAATCTATTCATTTTCTTGCAAAAAAAATGTAAATCCCTGGAAAAGTCTTTTTCTAGGAAAACGAACCTTGCCAGTTGCTGCTCATTTACCACGACTGCCAGCGGGCAAGAAAGGTCTTTTGCCAATCTCCCAAGGGCAAGATCACTCGCTGCATTTGAAAACGGTAGGTTTCCCCTTTATAAGTAAAGCGAATCGGGACGAGCATCCCTACAACAGGATCTTTGTGCTGTTTTTTCAGCTCAGCAAGCGGTATGCTTTTGTGCTGCACGACTTTTGTCGAGAAAAGATTCAACGCCAAAATCGTCAATTGCTGATTATCCAAGACGAGCAGGCTACGGCTGGTGATGGCGTTGAAGGACTGCCATTTTGCATAGCCGATGGCAGCCCCTTCTGTCCTATAGGGGGCAGCCAACGCTTGGAAGGTTTTTTTATTTAAAAGAAACATGGGTAGAAAACTCCTTATCAATTAGAATCAGTTTCGGCGCAAGCAAGCAATCAGTAATCAATGCAGGAAAGCGGTCAGTCCGTTGCAAATGGCTGCAGCATTTGCCGAACTTTTTCAGTATACGCTTGTTTGAGGACTAACGGGTGGATTTCTTTAATAGTTGGACCAAATTGTAAGAGAAAATCAGCCAGAAAACCCAGCTCATTGTCGGCAATGTGCCCCTCTAAGCAAAGCTCGCTAGGACGTTCCACCACTGCCATGTCAGGATATTTTTCTTGCCACAAGCGTTCCTTTGCCGATAGATCAAAGCGGATGTGATAGCCCAGTGTTTGTGTCAACACTTGTTGCTGCAGCTGTTTTTCAGCTAACTGCTGCAAGGTATAGCCTGTTTTTTCAGTCGGAGCAAGTCCCTGCATTGCATCACAGCGATAGCGGCGAAAAGCCTGCTTTTGACAGTCATAGGCCAAACAGTACCAGTAGCCAGCACGAAAATCCAGCTGATAGGGTTGTACGGTCTTGTTCGTTTTTTGATAACGCTGATAGGTAAATTGGATGACCTGTTCTTGTACGATCGCTGAAAAAAGTGCTGAAAGGATCGGCGCACTCGTCAATTGAGGAACCCCTTGAAACGAAACCGCCGTCTCCATTTTTTCTAACCACTCGGTGTCTCCTTGATAAAAAGACTGCAACAGTTTTCGCCGTAGCCCTTGGTAGCTCCGATCAAAAGGAGAATCGGTTAATTTTTGTAAGAGCTGCAAAGCAAAGAAAAGGGTATACCGTTCATTTTTGTCAAAGTACAAGGGGGTCAGTTGATTTTTCAAAATCTGATAGCCGCCATAACGACCGGTTTCTACCACGAGAGGCAAGCCCAGCTCTTCCAATGATTGGACATCACGGACGGCTGTACGTTTTGAGATTGCGAAGGTTTCCATCAAATCGGCTAGATGAAAAGTGGTTTTTCCTTGTAAATACAATAGTTCCTGTGTTAAGCGTTCTGATTTTTTCATTTCTTTCTCCAATGGTGCCAAGTTTTGGCAATATTCACAGTTACACTTATGGTAACAAGAAAAGGAGGAACCAACAAATGATCGAACCAAAAATCGCTTTGTTTTTAACCTTAGACGGCAAAGCCCAAGAAGCCATTCAATTTTATCAAGAAACACTAGACGCAACCCTCTTATTTGCCATCACCAACCAGGAGTATCGTGAGAGACTTGATCCAACGCTGGAGATTCTTGCGGGACAAGAACAGTATCTTTCTCACTCCATCCTACAGATCGGAGATTTTCAGTTACAGCTGGCAGACAATCCATTAGTTGAAGGAGAGACGATTCAGCGAGGCAATCACTTGTCACTGAGTTTGACGCTAGCGGAGAGCCAAATAGCTCAGAAGCTTTATCAACGATTGAGGCAAAAAGGCAGTCAGACGATCCAAGCACCAAGTGAGAATGCTTTTGCGTTTTTTTATGCAAGTGTTCGCGATCCCTTTGGTGTAATTATTCAGCTGACTGTCGAAAAAGAAGTTGATCCCTCCAAAAAGGGTGAATGAAAAAACTCGTTTTTTAATAAAATATCCATAGAAGTTGACTAATTATCCAAGTTTCTTTCAATCCCAGAATTATTTTTAAGGAATGTTTAAAGGACTTCACAGAAAAAGAATAAAACTTCTTAAAAAAATAGGCGGATCGTAAAAATTCTGGTACAATCGGGGAGAGCAATTCAGGAGAAATGAAGGAGGCACTATGGATAGAAAGACGAGATATAAACAGCAAAGAGCCCACAAAGCGCGCAACAAACGCGTGATTATTGGAGGAATCTTTCTTTTCGCCATTGCAGGCATCGTTTTATTTGCCGGCTATACGTATTATGCAGCAAAAAATTCAGTGGATAAAATGTTTAAAGAATCCGCTGTGATCAGCTCTAATAAAAGTAAACAGGACAACTCATTAAAAGCTTCAGACGTGAATTCAAAGTTTGGGATCTTGTTAATGGGTGTTGATAATGATGCGGAACGTGAAAAGACAGAACATTTGGACAGTGCCCGTACCGACAGTTTGATTTACATGGTGTACGATGGCGAAAACAAGAAAATCGATATGGTCAGTCTCCCTCGAGACATTTGGACCAACATTTATGATGGAACAGGAACCGGGACGATTGCTGCTACCGCCAAGATCAATAGTGCATTCACGATTGGTGAGGAAGACGCAACGATTGAAACAGTCCAAAACTACCTGCAATTGCCAATTGACTATTACGTAAACATCAATTTTACCAGTTTTGAGAAAATCATCGATGCCATCGGAGGGATCACTGTTGATGTGCCTTACGACATCAACAAGAAATATACTTCAGACAACACGGGAGAAACATTGATTCCAGAAGGTCGTCAATTGTTGAACGGTGAACAAGCCTTGATTTTTGCCCGCATCCGTAAAATGGATACCGATGTGGATCGAGGAAATCGTCAGCAAGAAGTTATTGAAGCAGCGATCCACCAAGCTTTGAAAATCAATAATGTCACCAAGTACCAAGAAATCTTAGACTCAGTCAGCGAAGACGTGAATACAAACTTCAAGTTTGAAGACTTAGTATCTTTAGCAGGCAATATGTTGTCTGGATTCGATATTCAAAAACATACCTTTGAATGGTACGATGGGGAATCTTATGATGGACAATCGATCGTATATATTCAAGACTATTCTTACAATGAAATTCGTAACGATATGTTGAAAGCATTAGGTCAAGCACCAGCAGATACACAAGCAGATGCGAATACAGAAGCCCAAACCGGCGTAGGTACCGATACAGGAACCGAAACCGGTGCAGGAACTGGCGACGGATACGGCTCGGAAGTCGTTGATGACGGAACCGGCTACTAATCAAGAGAAAAAAGTCAGGAGCGATCCTGACTTTTTTTGTGCCCTCAGTCCTTTTTAAACCCCAGTGAAGACAAGGTCAGACCCGCAAGCCACTTTCGTTTTCATCTAGGAAGTGCAGTGCTATGCTTAAGAAAAGAGACAGCTTGTTACAGCGAGTCCGACACCGAAGGAGGAAGTATGATGGAAAAACAGCAAGAGCAAAAAGCCCGTAGAATCGTTTTGCTGACCCATGTCTTAGGGTTGATCATGAAAGCCATCGGCTACTTCTTTAGCGGCAGTGCTGTCTTGATGAACGAAAGTATCCATAGTCTGATCGATTGCATCAATCAAGGACTTCTAGCCATCGGTGAAAACCGAGCACAGCGAGGACGCAGCGAACTGCATCAATTTGGTGAAGGACGAGCGACCTATTTTTTTAGTACTGTAGTTGCCATGACAGTTTTTTTAGGTGGTGGGATTTTAGCGGTGGTTGAAGCCAGCCGTGATCTACTAGACCCCACCCACGAAGTGGAACAGCTCCAGCTGGTGGCAGCGATCTTATTTGTCAGTTTGTTCATTGAAGTGACAGCTGTTCAAGAGGGGTGGCAAGAAGTCAAAGAACAAAACAAGCAAAAACAGCCCCTCGTCCGTTTCTTAAAAGAAAGCCGCGATTCCGATCTGCTTTTAGGCTTCACGGAAAATTTGTTTGCCTTAGGTAGTGTGACGATCGCCATCGCAGGAATCTTATTGACCGCATTGACGGATAATCCGATATTTGATTCCCTCGGCGGCATTTTGGGTGGATTGTTGCTGATTGTTGCTGCTGTCTTTTTAGCCAAAGAATTTTATAGCCTCTTGATTGGAGAAGGCGCTTCTGCTTCTGATTTAATGGCGATCAAACGAATTTTAGCCGACCCTGCCATCATCCAAATCAAAGATTTGCGAACCCTCCATCTAAGCCCAGAAGAACTTTTGATCGTCGCCGACCTTACCTTGAAGTTAGGACCCGAAGAACCAAGCGTATTTATCGATACCATCGAACAGCGGATCAAACAGGCTTTGCCTGATCTGCGAGTCTATTGCTACATCGAGAGTGAGGAAGTTCCCTCTTAAATTAGAATAGATACGAAGTATTCCTCGGTTGGTGATTTATCATTCAAACGAGGAATGCTTTTTTGGGGTATTGGCGTGCTTGTTTTATATGAACACAATGGATCAATGGCTTGTTTTGCTTCAATCTTTTCTGGCGATCAGGAAGGAGAATGTCAGCGAGAGGTCGCAATTCAATTGTTTTTTTAGCAATAAACAATTTTTTTGTTCAAAAGTTTGTTGTTTTTTGTTAAAATAAAGTAAAGACAGCAAGCGTTCTCTTTTTAAAGTTATTTTTTTGCTAGAGTTGTAACATTGTAAATCACAACATAGCAAAAGCTTAGATTATTAAGAAAACACCGAAACGAGTACCTGTTTGGCATTACTGACATGCTGCCCAATCGTCACCAAAAGCGGTGGTGCTAATTTTGTTACGACTGTTTTTTTACACCACTTGTGAAGCAAAATCCTTTGCGAACATCTTCATCCATGATAGGTTAGAAGTAGGCCGGATGGTTTTTTCACAAAGTACGTACATAGAAAGATCACTTGCGACGATTAAAAGCAGCTGCTTCATTGCTCGCAAAATGATCGATGCTCAACACACATACCTATTCCCTCAGCCAGTCAACCTGCGCTTGCTTTTCTTATTGGTTATATTCCCTTCACTCAGCAATTGCCTGAACCGATTCAAATCAAAAAATGACTGTGCAAGGTATCTGTACCGATTTATCCCTTCAGAAACGTGGAAACCCTCGGCAAGAAGTTTATAATTTAAAGGAGGAATTTGATGGAAAAATTTTACCAGCAAAAGACTGAAGAGACCTTGAAACATTTTGAAAGTGACCGCAAGCAAGGCCTAAGCGGGAAAGAAGCCGACAAACGCTTAGAAAAATACGGAGAAAACACGATCCAGCAACAAGAATCCCTTTCTGTATGGGAATTGCTGTGGCATAACTTGAACAACTTGATTGTTTATTTATTGCTAGCAGCTGCGTTACTCTCTTTTGCGATGGGGGAAACGATTGAAGGAATTGCAGTATTGATTGCCGTGGTGATTGCTGTAATGACAGGTTTTATCACAGAATTACGAGCACAAAAATCAATTGATTCTCTTCAAAGCATGATTTACACTACCGCAAAAGTGATTCGTGATGGAGAAGTAATGGAGATCGAGTCGGCAAAAATCGTTCCAGGCGATATTCTCGTTCTGGAAGAAGGGGATGCCATTGCGGCTGATGCCCGCTTACTTGAAACGAGCAACTTTGCCTGCATCGAATCAGCGCTGACCGGTGAGTCAGAAGCTGTGGAAAAAGATGCACGAGAAACCTATGAAGAAGATGTTCCACTAGGCGATCGCCGCAATGTCGTTTTCGCAGGAACTGCGGCAACTCGGGGAAATGCCTATGCTGTAGTGACAGAAACCGGTATGAAGACTGAGGTCGGAAAAATCAGTGACATGCTGACGGGTGACAAAAAGCGTCAAACGCCGTTAGATATCGAATTGGACAAGCTAGGAAAAGCAATCATTATTGCCGCGCTTTTTGCTGCGGTGGCAGTTTTGATCGCTGGGGTCTTGACGAATCAACCATTTGTCGAAATGATCCATATCTCGATTATTTTGGCGGTCGCAGCGATACCTGAGGCAATGCCAGCCGTTTCGACCATCACATTGTCCCGAGGCATGCGGACGATGGCCGAGCACAAAGCACTGGTCAAATCGTTATCAGCTGTTGAGACCTTGGGCGCCACCAGTATCATTGCCAGTGACAAAACGGGGACGCTGACAGAAAACCAAATGACGGTTGCTGAGATCATTTTAGGTTCAGGAGAAATGTTCAAAGTGACAGGAAATGGGTATGAACCCAACGGAAAATTTTACAAGGCAGACTCGGAGGATGACACCGAGATCGATGCAGCCAATCATGATGCGCTGCAAGGGATGATCGAAAACGGTGCTTTATGTACCACCGCCACTTTACGTGAAAACGAAGGGCAATACGAGATCCTCGGTGATCCAACAGATGGGGCGTTCGTCGTTTTAGGTCAAAAAATCGGCATCGATCGCCAAAAAGAGCAGGACAGCGGGCTGAAGAAAATCGCAGAAATGCCCTTTGATTCCGACAACAAATACATGGTGACCGTGTATGAAGGAAAGCAACGGACATTGATCATCAAAGGGGCACCAGATGTCTTGATTGATTTAGCCGATGCTGATGCCAAAGAAAAAGAACAGCTTCATGAATACAATGACACGTTAGCCAGTCATGGGCAGCGGGTGATCGCTGTCGGTTGCATCAAGGATTATCGAGGTGGAACGGACGAAGCAGAGCTGAAAGCAGCACTACAGGAAATCAAGATCCAAGGCTTTGCGGGCATCGTCGACCCACCGCGAACAGATGTCAAAGAAGCAGTGAAGGTCGCACAAGAAGCGGGGATCCGAGTGAAAATGATCACGGGGGACCATCCGAAGACGGCATCCATGATCGCCAAAGAAATTGGCTTAAAAGACCATGAAAAAACCATGACGGGTCGTGAGATCGATGAATTGGCAGGGCAAGAAGGCTTTAACGAAAAAATCGAAGAAGTCGCTGTCTTTGCTCGAGTTTCACCAAAAAATAAATTACAGCTTGTGGAAGCGTTGCGCGAAGAAGGCGATATCGTTTCAATGACTGGCGATGGGGTCAACGATGCGCCAGCACTCAACGGCGCCGATATCGGGATCGCCATGGGGATTCGTGGGACAGAAGTAGCCAAAGAATCTTCCGATATGATTTTGACGGATGACCGTTTTGGAACGATCGTCGATGCTATCAAAGAAGGACGCATCATTTTTGACAACATCAAAAAATATGTTTCCTTCCTGTTCTCTTGTAATATGGTTGAGATCGTGACAATCTTTCTAAGTGTCATTTTCTTGATGCCTATGCCGATCCAACCGCTGCATATCCTTTTCTTGAATCTAGTCATCGATATTGCTCCAGCCATGGCATTAGCCTTTGAACCAGCTGAAGACGACATTATGAAGCGCCAGCCCCGCACAAAAGCGGATGGCCTCGTTAACAAGCGTTTCTTAGGACGCATCATTTTAAGTGGGGTCGTGATTGGTTTGGTGGCGTTTGGCTTCTTCAACTTCCTGATGCTGACGGATCACGAGTTGCTTTATGCACAAACAGCAACCTTTACCTTTATGGCAGTGGCGCAATTAATGCATATTTTCAACGTTCGTAAGAGCAGCGGCTTTGGTTTAGACAAAACCCTCTTGAAAAACAAACCATTGATGGGGGCATTGCTCCTTTCCGTCGGCTTACAGCTTTCAGCGGTCTATGTACCGTTTATGAATGAGCTATTGGATACGATGCCGATTCAAGCTGGCACGTGGGGCATTATCTTCGCTGCTGCAGCGATCTCTACACTGATCGTGATGGGCTTGAAGAAACTCTTCCAATTAAAATAAAATAAATTCTACCGTATTTTCTCAATACTGGAGTAACGAAGATCCGCAGCCTGCTGGTGTACCTTCATCAAAGAATTTCTGATTCGATTCTTGATGAAGTTCGCCTAGCTGCGGGTCTTTTTTGCTTACTCTTTACAAGCAAAAGAAAATGATTTATACTTGACTAGTCAACAGTTGATAAGTCAACGATGAAAGGAGCGGTTTATGCAATGAATTTACGTGAGCTAAGCGGATTGCTGTATCGGATGAAAATCGTGAATCAAGAATTAACGGCGATCTTTGAAAAAGAGACTGGCTTTAGTCTGACCCGTTATCAGTTGCTGCAGTTTTTGAATGAGCAAGGACGCTGTACCCAAAATCAAGTACAGAATGAATTGAAGATCGATAGTGCAGCGGTCACGCGGCATTTGAAGATTCTCGAAGAAAAACAATTTGTGACACGGGAACGAAACAAAGACAATAACCGCGAGATTTTTGTTTCTTTGACACCGAAAGCACAAGCCGATTTGGCTAGTTGTGCTTCAAAGCATGCCAGCTCTGAGGAGTCGTTAGGCATCAATTTGACCGAAAAAGAAGAAGCACAGCTTCTAACATTACTTATGAAATTAGTTCCATGAAAGAAGGCAAACCCATGACAGAATATAGCAATAACAATTTTTCAGAGATCACCTTTGGCCGAAAATCGGTTCGTGTCTATGATGAAACCTACAAAATCCCCCATGAAGAAATGTTGACCATGATCCAAGAGTCAACGACAGCACCTTCCTCAGTCAATATGCAGCCTTGGCGCTTTGTCGTTGTGGAAAGCGATGAGCAAAAAGCAAAATTGAAACCGTTGATTCGTTTCAACGTCCGTCAAAATGATACCTCTTCTGCAATGGTCTTGATTTTTGGTGATATGCTTTGTCATGAACTAGGAGAAGAAATCTATAACAAAGCAGTAGCAGAAGGCAAAATGCCAGCAGAAGTACGTGACCAACAATTAGCAGCGATCATTCCTCATTACGAAAATCTTACAAAAGAACAAATGAATGATGTGGTGAAGATCGACGCTAGTTTAGCTGCCATGCAATTTATGTTAGTTGCGCGGGCGCATGGCTATGAAACCAACCCAATCGGCGGCTTTGAAGCAGATCAATTAGCCGAAGCTTTTGGCTTAGACAAAGAACGTTATGTTCCTGTCATGATCCTTTCAGTCGGAAAAGCCAAAGAATTAGGCTATGAATCCGTTCGGTTAGACGCAGAACAAATTACGACATTTCTATAAGAGGAGGGAAAACGATGGAAATCATTAATGCAACGTTTTACATCAAAGAAGAAAAGCGGGCAGATTTTTTAGCCGCTGTTACGCCATTATTAGCATCGGCGAGAGCTGAGGAAGGCTGCCACGGCTATCATCTCTATGAATCATTGGAAGAGAACAATCGGTTTGTCATGGTCGAAAAATGGGCGAATCAAGAAGCGATCACCGCTCACAATCAAAACCCGCTGCTGCAACAATTATTCCAACAAATGCCTGACTTTGCAGCCAAACCGAGCGAGATCGTTGTCGCTCATCAAGGAGAATAAAGATGACGATTTTATCGACGATTTTGATTGTACTGGTTGCCTTAGAATTTTTCTATATTCTCTATTTAGAAACATTTGCCACTACGTCCAAAGCAACAGCGCGGATCTTCAACGTGACGAAAGCAGAACTTGAACGACCGATCGTCGTGACCTTGTTCAAAAACCAAGGGGTTTACAATGGGCTGATCGGTTTGGGGTTACTGTATAGTATTACCTTTGCTTCAGCGCCATTGGAAATCAGTCGCTTGCTGTTGATCTACATTATCTTAGTAGCTGCATATGGCAGTGTGACTAGCAACAAGAAAATTATTTTGACCCAAGGCGGTCTAGCGATCCTTGCCTTGCTATCCACCTTTTTTTAACCAATAAAAGAAGAAGTCCCCCGAGCGAAGAAAGCTTTTCTATACAATAGAAGCTTTCTTCGCTCGGGGGCTTTTAATGTTTGGGCAAAGAGTACTCAGAACGTGAAAAAAATGATAGGATAAGAGAAGGGATTAACGATTTTCGGGACGTAAGCTGGTTGCTGCAAATAAGGCTTTTACTAGAATGGGTGTTAAGATCGCAGCTGTGATCACCTCAGATATTCCATTCGTTACAGCGATTCCACCGAGGGTCACGAATAAAGCCGAAGCATCGACACCATAGGTAGTGGCAACTAAGCCAGTATATAAGGTTCCCATTAACGTTAAGACCAAAACTGTATTGGTGATGGTCCCAAAGATTGCGGCAACAATCGAAGCAGCGACGACTTTTTTGGTCTTTTTGTAAATGATCGTAAACAAGAGACCAGCCACTAAGCCAACCAACACACGGGGAACCACCGAGATGATTGGGTTGGTGAAAACAGCAATGTCTAAGGGCGTTGTCGGAGAGGTAAACGCACGGATCATGGTAAAAATCCCCCAGACTAAGCCGATGAACATCCCGTCTTTTGTCCCTAAAACGATGGCAGCGACGATCACCGTGATATGGATGATCGTTAAACTAGTGATACCGATCGGAATAAATCCAAGGAAAGGTACCATCGTTTGTAAAATAATAATAGCAGTCAAAATGGCACGAATGACAAGGCGATAGGTTTTGCTTTTTGTATTCATTGTAAAAACTCCTTTTTTATAATGACACTCGTGTCATTTTTAAGTTAGGTTGATTATACAACAAAATGACACGAGTGTCATTAATAATGTGATGAAAGGAGCCAAAAAAATGGCAAAGAAGCAACAGAGCGAATTGACTACAGCGGAAAAGAAAAAACAACAAAAGCGTGATTTGATTCTTGAAAGTGCCAAAGTCGTCTTTAGTAAGAAAGGCTTGATCGATGCGACAATGAAGGACATTATCGAAGAGTGCGGCATTAGTCGTGGTGGCATTTATTTATATTTTCGTTCGGTGGATGAGATTTTTTTGGCAGTGTTAGAGCAGCGCTCCAAACGAAAATTTGATGATGTACGAGAGATGATCATGGAGCAAGTGCCCTTTGAAACGATTTTAAACAAATATTTTTCCGACCATCGCAAGCGTCTACTCCACAGCATTTCTGACGGCATGCTGCGAGCCGTCTACGAGTATTACTATACGCATAAAACCGAAGCCTCCAGTTCCCTGCAGCAAGCACAACTTTCTGAGACGAAACGGACGATCCATGAGATCTTTCAAGTCGGCGTTCAGCAAGGTGTGTTAAAAGATGAAAACTTGGCAGTGATTGCAGAAAACTATATGTTCGTGATTGAAGGATTGGGGATTTTGGCTCTGACCGGTCACATCACAGAACAGACCATTGATGATCAAATTGCTGTAATGAGACAACTACTCCCTTATCGCGAATAACTAAGACAAAAAAACTCGCTCTTTTCTAGTAAACACTAGGAAGGAGCTTTTTTTGCCTGTAAAATTTTTGTGAATCAAGCATATTTTGCAGAAAATTAATGTAATCAAAGTGAAATCTACAACATTATTTATTTTTTCTTAAGAAAAAGGACTTTTTCTATGAAGTTTTCTTGAATAGGTGATATATAGGCATTCGCGTGGCGTGTCGATCGCAGAGGAGTGGGGAACATGCAATAAAAAAACAGAGTTTATTTGTGTAACTAAAATGTAAATCGCTTACGGATTGGGTTTGCTGCTGAACTATGGTAAAATGAAAATGGTCAAATAAATGAAAAAAAAGTTTTAAAATTGAATTTGGAGGATCAGATGAAGAAGAAAATCTTTGCAACAGTGTGTATGTGTGGCATTGTATTGTCATCATTCGGCGGACCTGTGACCGTTTTTGCTACGAATCACGATCAATTGATCGAACAAAAAAATAACGAGATTGATCAGTTGAGACAGCAACGTCAAAGCGTACAAGGGGAAATTAATGGATTGTCTGCAGAAATTGATTCATTAAATCAAGAAGCAGCAATCATTTTAGCGCAGCAAAGTGATTTGTTGCAAGCGATCGAAGGATTGGATCAGGAAATCAGTCAGTTAGAAGAGCGGATTGCCAAACGCTCAGAAAACATCGAAAAGCAAGCCAGAGAAACACAAGTCAATGGAAAAGGCGACAATTTTCTAACAGCCGTACTAGAAGCTGATTCTGTCAGTGATCTAGTGGGTCGGGTCCATGCCATGACGACGATCATTCGAGCGAATAATGAAGTGATCGAACAGCAAAAAGCCGACCAACAAGCAGTTGAACAAAAGCGTGCGGAATCACAAGAAAAAGTGGCAGAATTGCAAGCAGCACAGAGCCATCTGGAAGCACAAAAAGGTGTCTTGGAAGCAAGCCAAGCAGAATTAAATGTCTTGGTTAGTCAGTTAGCCTACGAAGAAGCAACGAAAGAAGAAGAAAAAGAGCAGCTGCGTGCGGAAAAAGAAGCCTATGAAGCGGAGCAAGCAAGAATTCGTGAAGAAGCTGCCCGTGTTGCGGCTTTACAAGCCCAAGCAGAACAAGCAGCAGCGGAAGCAGCAGCCTTGAATGAAGCGGCTGTTCAAGCAGAGGGCACCGAATCTGACGCAGAAACAGAGAGCCAAGCGCCAGTGGAAGAGCCAGCAGCACCAGCAGAAACGCAGCCAGAGGAAACGCAAGAATCTGAACCAGTTGAAACACCAGAGGCTCCAGAAGAAGCACCAGTAGATACACCTGAAATTCAAGAGCCAGAAACACCAGTGACACCTGCAGCACCAGAGACGCCAGCGGACAGTGCACCTGCGGTTCCTGCACCAACGCCAGCACCGACGCCCGTTACACCAACACCAGCGCCAACGCCTGCTCCGTCACCAGCACCGATCGTGACGCCGCCAGCACCTTCTGCACCAGCATCAACAAATGGGGCTGCAATCGTGGCAGAAGCTTATAAGCATATCGGAAAACCCTATGTTTGGGGTGCCAAAGGACCGGACAGCTTTGACTGTTCTGGGTTTACTCGCTATGTCTTTTTACAAGTAACAGGGAGAGATATAGGTGGATGGACGGTACCACAAGAAACAGCAGGTACAGTGATTTCCGTTAGCCAAGCACAACCAGGAGATCTATTATTCTGGGGTTCATCAGGCAGCACCTATCATGTAGCCATTGCTTTAGGTGGCGGACAATACATTCATGCACCACGCCCAGGACAAAATGTTTCTGTTGGCAGTACCGCTCATTTTACACCTAGCTTTGCAGTAAGAATGTAAGAAGTAGCTAGCTGTAGTTTTAAGGAGAGACAAATGGAAGAAAGAAAACAGCTTCGTTATCGTGCGAAGAAACAAAAAAGAGGGCTTCTTTACCGTAAAAGTGCGGCGGCAACCGCTGCACTTGTTAGTACGGTGAATATTTTGCCGATGAATGTCTTAGCAGATACACTTGAGTCAGCAGAAACCCAAAATGGTGTTCAAGTAGTTGAAACAGCAGAGTCAACCCAAGACACATCGACGCAAGATTCCGTGAGCATTGTAGAAGATCAAGAAGTGAACGAGGGATCACCAGCAACGCAAGATAGTACCGAACCATCAGAAGCTGAAAGTTCGGATGTAGTAGAAATTCAAGACGTACCCGAAAATGAACCAGCAGATGATGCTTCTGAACAGAATGAAGCAGAAATCGATCGTGACATTCCTGTTCTGTCAGAAGAAGAGCGGATCGCCATTGAAACGAAGGTCATGCCCAACTACAACAATCCAATGGCACGTTCTAATAATCAGCAAGCATTTATTCAGCAAGTAGGACCAATGGCACAAGAAGTGGCGGGGGCAAATGACCTCTACGCTTCAGTCATGATTGCGCAAGCGATCTTAGAATCAGGTTGGGGGCAATCCACGCTGACTACTCTTGCCAATAATATGTTTGGTATCAAGGGATCTTACAATGGACAATTTGTAGAGATGCAAACCTTGGAAGATGACGGGAATGGCAATCTCTATCCGATTATTGCGAAGTTTCGTAAATACCCTTCATTAAAAGAATCTTTTCAAGACAATGCGCACGTTTTGAGAACCACCTCATTTTCGCCGGGTGTTTTCTTCTACCATGGGGCATGGAAGTCTAATACGAATTCTTATCGTGACGCGACACAATGGCTGCAAGGACGCTATGCCACCGACACGGCTTATGCAAGTAAGCTAAACAACTTGATTGAAACGTACAATTTGACCCAGTACGATACATCAAGTGCTGGTGGTTCAAATGATAATAACAATAACAACAATAACAATTCTGAACAGGCGATCAATAAGCAATTCAGAACAAATGCAGCACTCAATATCCGTTCGGATGCTTCCACCAGCGCCTCGATCGTGGGTTCATTGGCTGCCAATGCAACATTTGAAGCAGTAGCGCAAAAAAGCGGCACCAGTGTGAACGGCAATACGACGTGGTACCGAATTCAAGGACGTGGCTGGGTAAGTGCCGCTCACGTGACGGAGATCTCATCGAATACGGGTGGGAATGATAACAACAATAATAATGGTAATAACAACGATAATAATAACAGTAACAACAGTGCCGAACAAAGCATCAATAAAGAGTTTCGCACCACCGCTGCTTTGAATATCCGTTCAGACGCATCGACTAGCGCTTCTGTTGTCGGCTCCTTGGCAAGCAATGCAACATTTCGAGCAGTCGCTCAAAAGACGGGAACGAGTGTCAACGGCAACAATGTGTGGTATCGAATCCAAGGACGCGGCTGGGTGAGCGCTGCGTACGTGACAGAAGTCAACGCTGGAAGTAATAGCTCTGAACAAAGCATCAACAAAGAGTTTCGCACTACCGCAACATTGAATATTCGCTCTGATGCGTCTACCAGTGCCAGAATTGTTGGATCTTTGTTAAACAACTCCTCTTTTCGTGCAGTTGCGCAAAAGACCGGAACCAGTGTCAATGGCAACAATGTCTGGTATCGAATTGAAGGGCGTGGCTGGGTAAGTGCAGCGTACGTTCAAGAAACGAACGCTTCCTCATCAAACAGCACCACCTATACTGTACGTTCGGGAGACACTCTATGGGGGATTTCGCGACGCTACGGTGTGACTGTGAATCAGTTGATGCAATGGAATAACCTTTCTGGCTCATTGATTCTGATAGGGCAACGTCTTGTAGTCCGTAGATAAAAAGAAAAAATATCTGTACCCATTTTTCTGGCTATTTGCCAAAATGGGTACAGATATTTTGTTTATTCTTCTTTGAAGCTGTTCATGATTGCTGTTAGTTCCTCTTTTGAAGAGTCGTATAAGCTTTCTAACGTCCAGCCATACAACTGAACGTAATTATTTTCGGTTTCAAGTACATAATAAATATAGTGGATATTTAGCCCTTCAACTGTCGCAGGAAAATCCACGAAATAGGCCTTTGTGTCAGGAATTGGTAAAAAGGTGGCAGTCGTATCGAAGCTCGTTGCCAAATTTTCTTGAACCAATCCGAGATAAGTTTCTAAATCGGCAAAATCCTGTTTCGATTCAACGACTGCAGCTAAATATTTCGTTTCTAACGCATCGGACAACATGAAATCATTGTCAGGATTCAATGAAGTGAAATCAGGTACCTCTTGCCAATTACTAGGTAAATCGATGGTATAGTTTGTTCCGCTAACGCCTGTGATGGTTTGTTCTGAACTAGGTAAAGCCGCTTCACTGGAAGAGACCGTCGATTCTTGGGCGACTTCGGATGATGATGTCATAGATAAGCTTGTAGCGCTTGCATTTTCCGTACTTTCTGAAGCTGGTTTCTCCTCTTTTGGCGTGCAGCCAGCAAAAAGAAGTGTGAACCCCAATAAACTAAAAACAACACTTTTTCTCATTATTCTCACGTTCCCCTTTGTTTTTTATTTTCAAATAACCAACATTATTTAGTTAATCGTATAATAGGAAAGGAAATAACGCAATAAAATATTCTCAGTTATTGCATGAATCGAAAAAAATAAAGGATTGTTAAATAGTAAATGTAAAAAAATGAAGCGGAAATAACGGACTGTTACCGCTTATTTTCACTTTTTTCTTAGATTGATGCAAAAGTTGATTATAAATACGGGGCGACTTTTGCTATGCTTTAGAAAAGAAAGGAAGCATTAAAAGAATAGTGAAGTTAAAAATTGTGTCGGTTATATCTATAAAATAATAGTGTGCTTTTTATTTATCTATTTGTTTTGAATAATTGTCAGAATTTTGTTGCGAAATACTATGGCTTCTTTCGATACAAAAAGTAGGCGACATCAGCGACAGTCGGATAGAGGAAGATAGCTCAAAGCGGCGAGGAAATAGAAGGAACATAGGATCTACGTTTAAAAATAATGGAACTAGGGGGAAGGAAATTGTTTTATCAATCAGTGAATGAGTATCTAGTAAAAATGAGAGAAGGATTATCTGCTGAAACCATTAAAGGTGAAATGCCATCAGTCTATGCGTACTGGTTAGCACAGGAAGCAGAATTGAAAAAAATATTGAAAAACAAAGACATGGCTTTTTGGATGGACATCCAGCGAGTTCTCTTGATCGATGCAAAATTAGTATTACTTCGCAGTTACATCAATGACTACGATTTTCACGGATTTTCCGAAGATGAGATCATTGCCAATGTGGAACAAGATCATTTTACCTTTAACAAAGAACTGTGTGGCTATAGTTTGAAAGAACAGGTGCACCCATCAATTATTTTTGGTGATCAATAAGCAACAAAAAAGACCGTTCAAACGAGTATTAAGCTACTGCACTGATTCAAAATAAGACCGATTGATTTGTGGTATGATTGTGATGACAAGTACGATTGCACAGATCATTGCAATAGTTTGAAAAGGAGCGGAGAGGTATGGTTCAATTTGAACGGATCATTTTATTGTTTTTCTTGTACTCATTTATCGGATGGCTTTGGGAAACCATTTATTGCTCACTAAAAGCCAAGCACTTTGTGTATCGGGGGTTCCTTATTGGTCCAATCACACCCATCTACGGCTTTGGAATTCTTGGCGTTGTCTATTTGTTACGGCCATTGCATGAGCAAGTGATTCCACTGTTCTTTGCGGCAGCGTTGTTGGTCACCGTGCTTGAATATGTGACAAGCTATTTACTTGAGCGGTTTTTTCATGCCTCATGGTGGGATTACAAAGAAGTACCACTGAATATCAATGGACGGGTGGCATTGCCGATTTCTCTTTTTTGGGGCGTGTGTTGTGTGCTGATTGTTCGATTTGTTCATCCGCAAATGCTGGAGATCGTGCAAACATTGAGTGCTCGGGTCGGATTCTTATTGCCCGTTTTCTTATTAATGGTTCTTTCTTTTGATATGGGCTATACCCTTGCTAACTTGGTTGCCTTTCAGAAAGCGGTGCAACAAGTCAATCAAGCCTTCGAACAGCACAAAAAAGAATTGGCTGAAAATATTGAGCAATATAAAAACGATTGGCAAGGGCGCTTCGCAGCGTTTCCAGAAGAATGGCGCGTTTTAAAACAAAATCTACCGAGATTGAATTTTCATCAAAGAAGACTCTTAAAAAACTTTCAAAAGTTAGAAATCAATCAGATAAAAAGCAGTCAGGAATTGTCTCGATTTATTGAAGCCATTCGTAAGAAAAAATAGGTTTGTTACGGTTAGATTACAAAAAATAAACCCTTATCAATGCTGATTCTTCCCACTTCTGACTAAATTCAGTCGAAAAAGACGATGAAAACACCCACTTTTACGATAATTTGTAACAAATTGTAAAGGTCCTGCAATAAAATTCTTCTTAAGAATTTGTATAATAGGATATGTTGGAAACCATAGTGAGAAGTGAGGGAATTTTTTGAAGGCAAAGAAACTACGAACAATCGTTGTCGCTGTCTTTGCGGCAGGAATCGTTTCTCCAATCTTTGCGCAGGCTGAGTCACTTGAATCATTGCAAGAGCAAGAAAGTGCCGTCATGCAGCAAAGTCAGGAAATCAGTACGGAAGTGCAGATTGCATTGACTGATGTGAATGCGAAATACAGTGAGGTAGAAGAGCTAAAAGCTCAAATCGCTGAAAATGAAGAATCATTAGCAACAACCAAAGCAGAAATCAAAACTGCACAAGAAACAATTGAAAAGCGTGAAGCTGTCGTTGCGGAACGTATGAAAGACATCCAAGTCAATGGCGGGGCTACCAGAGACTGGACGGTACTATTAGAATCATCCAACATCCAAGATTTTATCAATCGTGCCTATGCGATGACGATGTTACAAAACTTGGAAAAAGAAAAGATCGATTCGTTGACAGCAGAAAAAGAAAAGCTGGAAGCTTTAGAAGAAAAAGCACAGTCAACACAGCAATCATTGAAAGAAAATCAAACCGCATTAGAATCTGAAGCCAAAACACTGGATTCAAAAATTGCGAATCTACAAGCCCAATTGAAAGAAAACGAAGCAACCTTGGCACAAATCGCTTCCAGCAAAGAAGCTGAAACAGCTCGCTTAGCTGCTGAAAAAGCAGCAGAAGAACGAGCAGCAAAAGAAGCGGCGGAACAAGCAGCGAAAGAAAAAGCTGAAAAAGAAGCAGCCCAAGCTGCGGAACGTTCAAGCGCTTCTGAATCCCAAGCGTCTGCTTCATCGAGCAGCAATACGACTGAAAGCAGCAGCTCATCATCGAGCAGCTCTTCAAGCAGTAACAATAGCTCAACTAACAGCTCAAGCAATACAAGTAACAACAGTAATAACAATAGCAACAACAGCAATACTAGTAGTGGTCGAACATTGATGATGGAATCAACTGCTTACTCGTATAAAGAAGCTGGCTCTAGTTTCTTTACAGCAAGTGGGACAGACTTACGTAAAAATCCAATGGCAGTTGCCGTTGATCCAAACGTGATTCCGCTAGGCACCTTAGTCAATGTTGAAGGCTATGGCGTAGCACTAGCGCTTGATACTGGTGGCGCGATCAAAGGAAACATCATTGATGTTCACTTTGATAATGTCGCACAATGTATCCAATGGGGCCGTCGTCAAGTAAAAGTAACGATCCTTGATTAATCAATCAACTAGCAAGAAGCAGCTCACTGAATGAAGTGGCTGCTTCTTTTTTTGCTTTTAATGTAGGAAGGCATAAGAAGAGAGCCTATCGCTGCGTCAGTGACGACATAAGCGATAGGCTCTGGATTTATTGTTAAACTGCTCACAAGCTCTTACACTCATTCTCAGGAGCATTTTTTGAATAGCTTGGTCAGATCAAGGGGAACGGCGGGTGTTCGCTGATCAAGGATTGAAATTAGCGTTTAGCGTTTCCTCTAAAGCTTCCCAGTCGTGCTCATCGGGGAAGGTTTTGAATAGCAAATAATCAATGTCTTGGGCATATTCGGTAATGTATTCCGTGTAGTTGGTAACGATCAAATCAATCTGATTTTTTTCCAAATAGCCTGCCGACAATTCATTGGAGTCCGGAAAATAAAAGGTCCGAGAACTGCGCAAATAACGAACAGATTTGCATTTTAATAATTGGCATAAATAAAAGGGGCCTTCGAACAAAAAAGCGATATTCTTCTTGGCTTGCCAGTACAACGATTTAATAGAAGTAACGTACATCGTAAGACTCGTTCCTAAGTGCTCCAGTGTGTTACTGTCCCAAATTTCTCTAGCTAATGGTTGCGTCAACAGATAGTTTTTAAATAGATGGTAATCGTCCGTATACGCCTCTTCGACAAATTGAACGGTATCAGAAATCATATGATTTAATAAGGGGGATAATAATTGCTTGATTTTTGCTACCGTAAAAAAGGACTCCACTAAGAGTCGATCGCGAGCGCTATCTTGTGTATCTGGCAAGCAATCCTTGACAAAGGCTGCCGCAAGCTGCTTGATTTCAGGCCAATGATTATACTCTCTACAAAAGGTTTGCTCGATTGCTAAGTTGCTGATCGAGCGACGGGCTTTTACCAATAAGAACAAATAAAGGACTTCCTCGTGGGGAAGTTCTTTTTGATATTGCTCACTTACAGCCTCATTGATTTCAGAAAATAGCCGAAAATCATTATACTGTTCAAATAGTTTTTTTATTTGCTTAGGCAACTCGATACGTTGACCTGCAAAATGGCGCTCAAAGGTGATATATAAGTAATAATTGAATTCACCAAATGAACAAGCATGTTGGTCGAGTTGATAACATCTTGAAAAAGCACTAGCCGTGATATTTTGGATGGCGATGGGTGGAAAGATCGTATGGGCAGTAATTTCCGATTCATAATAGAAATCATGGAAAAATTTGCGAATATTGATCTCTTCACCAATAAAGCAAATGGGATTTGTTTGGATCTCCAAACGATAGAAAGAAAAAATAGGTTGCACCTTCCGCAAATAGCGAAGAACGGTGCTTTCTGATATATGGTATTTCTCTGCCCATTCCGATGAGCTATAAAGATCATTGTGGAAAATACTTTCGATGATATGGAACAAAATCTCATCGGCAATCAGCGCACGTTTTTTCGTTAAATACACAGCGGACTGCTTGATTGAAAAAATATACCCCTTATGAGAAGAGTCGATCGATAAACAGTCGCCAAAATATTCTTTTAGATCCGTCACGTCCGTTACGATCGTTCGCGTGGTACTTCCTGAAATCTTTGCCAAACCTTGAGTCGAACATTGATAGTTTTTCTCGAATGCCATCAAAATTTTCAGCCATCGAATCGTTGCTGTGTTGGTAATAAAATTAATTTGAAAATTTCTCAAGACGTGGCTCCTTTCATGAATAAAATCGCAAATCTTACTTATTCATCTTAAAGAAGATAGGGAAGAAAAAACAAATCACGTATTTCATCGGTTGGTGAAATCTATACCTGAGCCTGTGCAAGATTTTTTGCATTTTCTATAAATCAACTGATGATCGGCATATATATAGGTAGAAACACGTTTTTTCAGTGCAAAGAAGGAAATTGACTGGCATTGAATAGTAAGAGAGGGGGGGTAATTTTATTACGATAAAATAAAAAATGAATGATTAACTATATTTAAAATAAACCGATAGAAGTTGGTGAGGTGAAATTGAGGGGGAAAGTCACTTTGGGTAAGATAACTTATAATTTTAACAGGAATGATTGGTGTAAATAAATAGTAACCGCGAAGGAAACCCTAAGTGCCCCAAGAAAAATATTCCGTTTTATTCAACTGATTTATAATAACAACAAAAGTATTTAACTTTTCTTTCTGAAATTCTTATGTTTTCTATTTATAATGAAAAGATGTTGAGAAAATGAATGAATATAATCACTCGAGGTTATTTTTCTATGATGTGACAACTCTCGAAGACGATGAGAACAACGATTATCACTGAATTATTTATTATTTAAAATGAGGGTTTAAAAAAACTGTCAAGTATGCTACACGTTATTTATGTATATTTAAAATAACTGACGTTTCGATTATATAAGCCTTTTATTGATGAAAAATATATCTTTAAAAAGAAAAAACAGGAATTTCCTTTATTTAATGATACATTTCTCTTATAATAAACTAGAATTGCCTTTATTATGTCAGACGAAGGCAGCATGCTTAAACAAGCACAATTGAAGTAGGGAGTGTGTTCATGGGAAAGCCGTTAGTAAAGACTTTGACTGTTTTAGCCGTGGGTATTGGCGCAGTTGCAATATGTTTCATTGGTTACCGACAAAATAACCAAAGGCAATATCAGCAGCGAGTCGAATACGCACAGACAGCGATTGCCAGCGAAAAAGATCGCATCAATGAGTTGTCTAATGAAATTGCTGAATTATACAGCAACGAGGATCAAACATTTTTAAGAAAAGATCTTAAAGAGGAAGACGTTCTTAAAACAGTCGCAAAACTTTCTGCAGTGAAAGTATCTGCAGACGATTATGGGATCGATGATGATGCATTACCAAGTGAGTCAGTCGAGATCCAACAAGAAAAAGCCGCCCTTGATGATCAACTAAAAGACATCGAGGCAAAATTAAAAGTACAAGCGGATACGGAAGCCTTATTTACTGAAGGCGTTTCAAATTGGCAAAGTGCTGAGAATGATGTCATCATTAGAGCCGATCTAAAAGAAACGGATGTTGGGAATGTCCGTGAAAATCTGAGCTTTTTTGAAGATAGTAAATGGAAAGAGTTAGTTGTTTCCTATTTAGAGTATGCGGATACCCAGTTGGACCGCATTGCAAAATTACAAGAAACTTTTGATGAAATGCTTGATGGGGATGAGGTGACCAGTGAAGTCACCTTAGAAAAATACCTGAGTGCAGTCGACAGTATCAGCAAAGTTCGCAATGAAGAATTGAAAGAGAAATACACCGAATTAGCAGACAAAGTCGCTACCCAAATGGGGTACACAGGATACAGCACGTATACACCCCCCGCTTCAACGGAAAGTTATTCAGAGGATACATCCGCAGGAGACGGCACCTGGACAGATCAAAGTTCAGACGTTGTCTACTAATGGAATCATGTATCAAAGAAAAAAGAGATAACTGGAGGAAAGCAAATGTCAAAAGGAAAAAAAATCTTTCTAATTATTTTTTCAATCGTTGCAGTGTTAGTCATCGGATTGATCGGTGTTGCTGCTAAACTATATTTTGATGTGTCAAACTCAATTAACGAAACTTATCAATCAGTTGAGCGTGATCGAGAAGATCGCCTACGTGAAAATGATGTCGATCTATCCCAACAAGAGTCCTTCTCGGTTTTACTGATGGGGATCGATACCGGTGATTTAGGCAGAGTCGAACAAGGCCGTTCTGATACCATGATGGTGGCGACCATCAGCCCACAAGACAATCAGACGACAGTGGTGAGTATTGCTCGCGATACCTATGTTGATATCGTTGGACATGGAACAACAGATAAAATCAATCATGCCTATGCCTTTGGAGGGGCAGCCATGTCTATGAACACGGTTGAGAAGTTTTTAGATATCCCCATCGATCATTATGTATCTCTTAATATGGAAGGCTTGAAAGAGTTAGTTGATGCAGTCGGCGGTATTGAAGTTGATAATGATTTGACTTTTTCAAAGGATGGCTTTGATTTTACAATCGGTCGTACAAAATTAAACGGAGAGCAAGCACTCGCTTATTCAAGAATGAGATATGATGATCCCAATGGAGACTACGGCCGACAAGACCGACAACGTAAGATGGTGGAAGCGATCGTAAAGAAAGTTCTCAGTCTAGACGGTGTTAGTCAATATCAGTCAATCTTAAATGCAGTTGAGAACAATATGAAAACTGATATGAGTTTTGATGATATGCGGACATTGGCAATGAATTATCGCAGTGCGTTTCAAACAATCAAACAAGACCAGCTTCAAGGTGAAGGATTCATGCAAGATGGCATCTCGTATCAGCGTGTAAGTGATGAAGAGTTAAATCGTGTACAAACTATCCTTAAAGACCAGTTAGACATCAATAACTAGAAGAAAGTGGAGAAATATGGAAGAGACTATTAGTTTAAAAGAAATATTTGATATATTACGGAAACACCTGACATCAATTTTAATCTCGATGTTTGTTGGCTTGGCGTTAGCAGCGATCGTTACCTTTTTTGTTCTTACACCCCAGTATCGTTCTCAAGCGCAATTGATCGTTACTCTGCCACAAACCGAAACAACAAATGCAAATGATGTAAATATGAATCTACAAATGATCAACACATATAAAGAACTAGTTACAGGAGATTTGGTTATCAACCAGGTCAAAGACCGAATAGAATCAGAATATGGCATTGATAAAAGCGTACAAGAATTGAAAGATTCTGTTGAAGTGACACAATCACAAAATTCATTGATGTTTTCTATTAGAGCTACAGATACTAGTTCTGTTTATGCTGCAAACATTGCAAATACAACAGCATTAGTCTTCCAAGAAAACGCAAAAGATGTATTGAGCGTGGACAAAATCTCAATCATCTCCAATGCAGAAGCAAGTTCTTCCCCGGTATCCCCAAACAATAAACTTAATTTAGCAATTGGTTTAGTCTTGGGAGTCATAGTCGGTGTTGGTATTGCTTTCTTACTGGAATTGTTGGATCGAACGGTCAAAGATAATAAGTATGTTACAGAAACATTAGGCTTTACGATTCTTGGAACAGTTCCACAAATGTCTGCCAAAGAAGTAAATGCCACGATCCAAAAGAAACCATCGATACAAATGATCAAAAAAAATACTGGTGACAAGGCAGCTGAATCGCGCCGTAGCCGTACAAGAGTTTAAGGGGGGAAGATGAATGGCGAAGATAAAAGAGCATAAAGGGACACAAACACATGCGGTTAGCTTAATTACATTGGTTGATCCATCGTCACCTATTTCAGAGCAATACAGAACAATACGGACGAATATTCAATTTGCATCTTCAGCTGATCAACAGATCAAAACATTAGTAATTACATCTTCTGGTCCAGGAGAAGGAAAGTCTACGACTTCTGCGAATTTAGCAGTCGTCTTTGCAAAATCTGGTCAGCGGGTGTTGTTAGTTGATGCCGATATGCGTAAGCCTACGGTTTATAAAACATTTAACTTAAACAATGCAAGTGGATTAAGTACCGTATTGAGTACCTCAACGAGCGTTCTTGAAGCAGCTCAAAAATCGGTGATTGATAATCTGTCTGTCTTAACAAGTGGGCCAAAACCACCAAATCCATCTGAGCTACTTGGGTCAGCACGAATGAATCAAGTGATGGAAGAAGCGAAAAATCTTTATGACGTGGTTATCTTTGATATGCCACCAGTTGTAGCAGTGACCGATGCACAAATCATGGCATCTAAAGCGGACGGAACGATATTAGTGGTTCGAGAAAATGTTGCACGTAAAGAATCCTTAACAAAAGCAAGAGATCTTTTGAATATGGTTCAAGCAAGAATCATTGGTGTGGTCTATAACGGTGCCGAGCATTCAAAAGATTCAGGTTACTACTATTATTATGGAAATTAATTAGTTTGAAGGAGACGAGAGAAATGATTGATTTACATTGCCACATTTTACCAGGAATTGATGATGGTGCAGAAGACATTAATGCGAGCATTGCTATGGCCGAAAAAGCGATTAGCCAAGGAATCACACATATCCTTTGTACCCCACATCATAACAATGGAAAATACCGCAATCCAAAATCAAATGTCATTTCTCTTGTTTCATCTTTGCAGTCCGAATTAGAAAAACGTCAGTTGCCGCTGACAGTTCTAGAGGGACAGGAAGTCCGCATCACAGGGGATTTGATTGAGGATATACAACAAGACAATGTCTTGTTTACAGACCTTGATGATACGTATATCTTGATAGAATTTCCTACCATGGAAGTACCAACGTATACTGAACGTCTATTTTTTGAACTATTGCAAATGGGTAAAATACCAGTTATCGTCCATCCAGAGCGTAATACTCATTTTCGTAAAGATCCAAATCACTTGATTCCGTTTCTTGACATGGGATGTTTGGCGCAGCTGACTGCACCCAGTTATGTCGGAATATTTGGTAAAGACATCCAACGTACTGCAAAACAAATGGTGGCACATAATCTAGTTCAAATGGTCGCTTCTGATGCACACGGAGTGAAAAAACGTACTTTTTATTTGAAAGAAGCCTACGCGCAGATCGCTAAAGATTTTAATGTAGATAAAGTGTTAAAAATGCAACAAGTTGCGAAAGATCTTTTGAACGGGGATTCAATTGAATATCCAAGTTATCTAGAAGTGAAGAAGAAAAAGTTTGGGTTATTCTAGGAGGGGAAATAAGGTGGATGAAGTGGATGCATCTAATTTGGTTAGTAAACATGAGGAAATTTATATAAATAAACAAGAAGTTGATTCCAAGGTTGTATATCACTTTATAAAAAGAGTTATAGATATATTGGGAAGTTTTTTTGGTTTGTTGATTTTCTCACCATTATTTTTAGTTGTTGGATATAAGATAAAGCGTGAAGACAACGCTGGTCCAATTTTTTTCTCTCAAGACAGAGTTGGTAAAAATGGAAAATTATTCAAAATGTATAAGTTTAGATCTATGTGTGTCGATGCAGAAGATAAACTGGCATTATTGCTTGATAAAAATGAAGTTGATGGAGCGATGTTCAAAATAAAGGATGATCCGCGGGTAACTAGAATTGGTAAATTTATAAGAAAAACAAGTATTGATGAATTACCTCAACTGTGGAATGTTTTTAAAGGTGAAATGAGTCTTGTTGGTCCTAGACCGCCTTTAGTACGAGAAGTCCATGAGTATACGGAATATGATAAGCAGCGCTTATATGTTAAGCCTGGTTGTACCGGTTTGTGGCAAGTAAGCGGGAGAAATAATGTTGGATTTGATAAAATGGTTGAATTAGATTTGAAATACATCGAGTCACAAAGTATGTTATTTGATTTAAAAGTTATCTTCAAGACAATCTTAGTGATTTTGCGCCCCAATGGTGCATATTGAAAATCAGCTAGTATTAAGGAGTACAATAATGAGTAGAAGCGTTTATATAATAGGTTCAAAAGGAATCCCAGCTAAATATGGTGGATTTGAAACTTTTGTTGAGAAACTAACTGAGAATAAAAAGAGTGAATATATTCAATACTATGTTGCGTGCATGGAAGAAAATTCATTAAAGTCAGGAATTGAAGGTGAACAGTTTACTTATAACGAGGCTATTTGTTTCAATATAAAAGTGCCTAATGTTGGTCCAGCGAGGGCTGTACTTTATGATATTTTAGCTTTAAAGAAATCAATTGAGATTTCAAAAAAAAATCATGATCAGGATCCAATTTTTTATGTTTTAGCTTGTCGTATTGGTCCTTTTATATCATATTTTAAAAAAATAATAACAAGTATGAACGGTAAACTTTTTGTAAACCCCGATGGGCATGAATGGAAGAGAGCAAAGTGGAGTTATCCAATTAGAAGATATTGGAAATTTTCAGAAAAACTAATGGTAAAGCATGCCGATTTATTGATTTGTGATAGTCAAAATATTGAGAAATATATTAGGGAAGATTATAAAGAATATCAACCAGAAACAACGTATATTGCATACGGTACCGATAGAGGATTAAGTAATTTAAAAAGCAGTGATTATGATGTACGAGAATGGTATAAAAAATTTGCTCTCAAGGAGAATGAATATTATTTAGTTGTTGGAAGATTTGTTCCTGAAAATAATTATGCGGCAATGATAAGTGAATTCATGAAGTCCAATTCAAATAAAGATTTTGTGATAATTACTAATGTCGAAAAAAATAAATTTTTTGAACATCTAAGAAAGAAAACAAATTTTGAAAAAGATAAGCGCATAAAATTTGTTGGTACAGTATATGATCAAGATCTATTGAAGTATATCAGAGAAAATGCGTTTGCTTATATTCATGGTCATGAAGTGGGAGGGACAAATCCCTCTCTTCTAGAAGCCTTATCATCTACCAAAAGAAATTTACTTTTAGATGTTTCATTTAATAGAGAAGTGGGAAGAAAAGCAGCTTTTTACTGGAAAAAAGAGGATTTAAATTTGCTTATCAACTATATAGAGGCTGATTTTGAGAAATTGCCTAAAGATGATCCATTCGAAGTGGTGAAAGTTTATTACAATTGGGAATTCATAGTTAATTCATATGAGGAGCTATTTATTTGAAAATGAAAAAACATATATTATTTGTTCACTCTAGTGCTGAGTTGTATGGGTCAGATAGATCTTTATTAAATATTGTTAGTAATATAAACCGTGATAAATTTGAAGTTTCTATAATACTTCCATGTAATGGACCATTACTTGACGAACTAAAAAAATTAAATATTAATGTTATATTTTTTGATTTTGCTATCCTTAGAAGAAAAAATTTGTCATTTATAGGTATGGTACATTATGCATTTTCTTTTATAAAATCACTATTTTTCTTTATGAAATTTATCAAGGATAATAAAGTTGATGTTGTCTATATCAATACATCGGTTGTATTTCCGCCAGCATTAGCGGGTAAAATACTACATAAAAAAATTATTTGGCATGTACGAGAAATAGTCCCCAATAATACTGAAAATTTCGTAATTTCTTGGATAATAGATCATTTCTCAGATGAAATTGTTGTAAATAGTATTTCAACTGGTGATTCTTTGAATTTAAAATATAAAAACTACAACATTGTATACAATGCTGTTGAGCAAAATTCTCTGGAAAGAATTAAAGATAAATCAAATAAAAATGTTGTACTAGGTATGGCAGGTAGAATCAATAGATGGAAAGGCCAAAAGTTATTTGTTGATATAGCAGCTAAAGTCAGTCAGACACATCCAAACGTGGAATTTAAAATAGCTGGGTCGGCTTACGAAGGTGAAAAATTCTTAGAAGATGATTTAAAAAAATATATTTCTGATTTAAAATTGCAAGACCGAGTTCAATTGATTGGACAGGTTAATGATATGGATAAGTTTTATTCTGAAATTGATATATTTATTTTACCTTCGATTCAGCCTGAACCTTTTGGATTGGTAGCAATTGAAGCTATGGATGCAAAAATTCCTGTAATAGCAACAAACCATGGTGGTCCAAGAGAAATAATAACTAATTCAGTAGATGGTTTTTTGGTGAACCCGGATGATATACAAAGATTCGTGGATATATGTTCGGAATTAATTGATAATAAAGAGCTTAGAGAAGAAATTGGAGAAAATGGATATCTGACTAAAATTTCTCGGTTTTCGATATCCACTATGATAAATAATATAGAAAAAATTTTGGAGAGAGTATAAAAATGAAAATTGTTTATGTTATTTTACATTACATAACAGATTTAGATACATTAGAATGTATTGATTCTATTACATTACTCAATCAATATGATAATATAGATTACGAAATAGTCGTTGTAGATAATGGTAGTCCTTCAAATTTCAAACTATCTAAAAATAATAAAAAGATTTCTTTATTAAGATTAGATGAAAATTTAGGATTTGCTGGAGGAAATAATGAAGGTATAAAGTTTGCAAAACAGCATTTGCGAGCTGACTTTGTTGTTTGTTTAAATAACGATGTTGTATTAAAAAGTCTTGATTTTAATCAAGTTTTAGTAGACAAGTATGAAATGAATGGTTATTACGTATTGGGACCTGATATAGTTACACTAAATGATAAACATCAAAATCCTTTACAAAAATCCGAATGGTCGGTAATGGAAATTTCTTTATTTAGATGCAAACAAATTATAAAATTGCTTTTGCTAAAATTACATGCGGAAGTTTTTTTAAAGTCTCTGCTTAAAAATACACATCATGACTATTTATCTGCAAGTTTAAAAGGTGATAAATTTGAAGTTGGCTTGCATGGTTCGTGTTTAATTTTTTCAAAAAAATTTTTGGACAAGTATGATGGTTTTGTTGAGGGAACTTTTCTATATATGGAAGAAGATTTGCTCAAATTAAGAGCGATTAGTAATAATGAATTAATGATGTATACGAGTGATCTTGAAGTTTTACACAAGGAAGATTCAGCTACAGATGCAATTAAAGCTTCGGATAGACAAAAATATATCAATAAGACAAGTTTTCTGATTAAATCAGCGAAAGTTTATAGGAACATGAAATTTTTATTTGTCTTAAAGGATAAAGTATATGGTTTTATAGAGAAAATTGTATGCAAATTAAAACATAAGGAATTTAAATTAGATAGAAGAATCCCGCTTAGTTATTTTCTAAGTTTCTTTATTAGAAGGTCTATTATGGTACTTAGAGGCGTTTATATTAGCATAAAAAAGGGGAAAAAGCCTCGTATCTTTTTTATAGGAAAAAAAGTTAAAATGTATTGTTTATCTAGAATTGAAATTGGAAAAGGTGTAACTATAGGAGATAACACAATATTAGATGCTTTATCAATCAACGGACTTAAATTAGGCGCAAATTCTAGCATTGGAAGTAGCTCTATAATAAGGTGTTCGGGTAATTTAAAGGAAATAGGAAAAGGATTTATTTTAGGCGAAAATTCATCACTGGCTGATAATTGTTTTGTAGGAGCTACAGGTGGAGTTTCCATTGGTAGTAATGTTATTTGTGGTCAAAATGTTAGATTTCATTCATCAAACCATAATTTTGATGATAGAAAAATTAATATAAATGAGCAAGGAATTAACGCTAAAGGTATAGTCATAGGGAATAATTGTTGGATAGGAGCTGGAACTGTTTTCTTGGACGGAGTGAATATCGGATCCGGATGTGTTATTGGTGCTAATAGTGTTATTACAAAAAGTTTCCCTGATAACTCAGTAGTAGTTGGAACACCTGCAAAATTAATTCGAATAAGGTAAAGAGAGGGAATTTAATGCTTTTTTTTAGTATAATAATGTTATTAATCATTGCACTTGGTATGATTAAACTTGAAAACTCAATTATTAACCCAATTTCAATGCTTTATATTTTATGGGCTCTAATACTTTATTTAGCAAGTCTTGAATTATTTGGGTTGTTCCATGTTTCTGATAAAATTTATAGAATGATAGTACTAGGATTGGTTTCCTTCGGGGTAGGCTATATAATTATCAGAGCATTTACGAGTACTTGGAGAAAAAGAAAACAGATTGATTCGAATAGTAAAGACCAGTTGTCTGATAAGTATGAAATAAGGTATAGACTTGTGTATCTTTTATGTACGATTACTATTCTATATCATTTAAAAGAATTGTCAGTTGTTTTACAATATCTTTTAAGTGGAAATTCTTTAGCATACATTAGGGCGATGGCCCAAGATAGCACTTCTACAATTCATGCAAATAAATCTGGTTTAGAAAATGCATTAAAAATTTTAATAGTTACTCCTTTAACAGGAGCATTGCAACCTGTTGTAGCTACTGATTTCTTTAATGGTAAAAGGAATAAAATTTTATTTTTTTTAAATGTTATCATCTTAAGTTTAAGAGTTATAACTGATGGAAGTAGAACTTACGTAATCTACTTTGCTATTTGTCTAATAATTTCCTTTTTCTTTGCAAATAAAAAAAGAGAAAACTTATTGACTAATAGCTTAAAAATTAGTAAGAAAAAACAATATATAATCTTTTCTTTTTTGATTGTCATAATAATGTACTTTATTTATTTAGTTACAGCTTCAAGATCAGGTGATAATATTGTAACTTTTGCCTATTATTATTTTAGTATGCAACCTATAATGTTCGAAAAATGGGCTAATATAGTAGATTTACAAAATATCTATGGTTATGGTATTGCTGCAACAAATGGCTTCTCTTTTGCGTTCCACTATATCATGAGTAATTTTTTTGGTATTCCATATCCAGAATTTTGGAGAAGCATTTATAATTTAATTGAAGGAACAGGAACTGATTGGCAAACGATTACGGCCCAAGGAACATCAGCTAACTCTTTTGTTTCTGCATTTTGGGTTTTTTATCTCGATGGACGTGAGTTAGGTGTCTATTTTGGAATGTTTATTTATGGTATTTTAACGGCTGTATCTTTTTCGACGGCAAAGTACACTAAAAATCTAAAATCACTTTCAATTTATTCTATAATTTATTTAGGTCTGTTTTATACTTTTGTACGTCTTCAATTTGCAAACGTATTTTATGCTATGACTTTTCTGTATGTGTTTTTTGTAATGTATAAAAGAAAACGAGGTACAAAATGAAAATACTCATAGTAACACACTCAACAAAATTTAGTGGTGCTAATAAGTCTCTTTATTCTTTAATACTGTTATTTAATAAAATAGGATATGATATAACAGTTATAGTTAATTCTGAAAAAGGTGAATTAGTATCAAGATTGAATAAAATAGGCATAAGAGTTTTGTTTTATAATTATTCTTGGTGGGTATCTCAAGACAGAACTAATAAAATGAAAAAAATTTATCAATTCATTCATTCAATCTCTAAATATTACTTTTTTAGAATGAAATATAATAAAATATTAGAAGATATCATTGGCGAAAATTTTGATTTAGTGTATACAAATACCAGCACAATTGACTTAGGAGTATATGTGGCAAAAAAAATGCATATTCCTCACTTTTGGCATATTAGGGAATTTGGAAAGGAAGACTTTAATTTCACTTATTTGGTAACTAGGAAATATAGAGAAAAAGCTTTTGAGTATTCGAGACTTATTTGTATATCAAATGCTTTAAAAAAGAAATTTGAAAAAATTTTTCCGAATAAAGAAATAGATGTGGTCTATAATGGTTTTGAAATAACAAATTTTACTAAACAAGATCATTCGATTGATATAAATAGAAATGTTAATATATGTATTTGTGGTCAAGTCAGTATTGCTAAGGGCCAGCACCTTTTGATTTATGCTGTAAGTAGATTAATCAGTAAAGGGTATCATATAAATTTATTTTTAATAGGAGATGTAGATTATACATATTTGAAAAAGTATTGTGAAGGTTTTGAACAGTTTCCCTGGTTAAAAATTATGGGATATATCAATAATGTTACTAATTTTAGAAAGAAAATGGATATTGAAGTAGTATGTTCTAGGAGAGAAGCTTTTGGGAGAGTGCTATTGGAGGCTATGCTTATAGGGTTACCGACTATAGGAACTAGTAAAGGGGCAATAGGAGAACTAATTGAAGATAATGAGAATGGCCTTATTTTTAACGAGGATAATTACTTTGAATTGGAAAAGAGAATAGAAGACTTGATATCTGATCCATTATTATATTCTAAAATATCCAAAAAAGCTCATACATTTTCAAAGCAGTTTACAATAGAGAAAACTTTTAATAACATTAAAGCAATTTTCGAGCAAAATATATAGAGGTGTAAGAAAATGATTAAATTTTATAAACGTCAAGATTCATTAATATATCCTTATTATTTCAAAATAAAAAATTTTCCTAAATTACTTTTTCCGAAGCTTTATATTAAGAAGTACTATAAAAATTCATTTGGTCAATTTCCAGATTTGATAAATCCAAAGATGTACTCAGAAAAATTACAAGTGTTGAAATTTGATTATGCTAAAAACAACACTGTTATTCTAGCAGGGGATAAAGTCGGAATGCGAGAATATGTTAGCTCATGTGGATTAGATCATCTTCTAGTACCTATAGTAGGTACTTTTGACAGTTTAAAGCAGATTGACTGGGAGAGCCTTCCTAATAGTTTTGTCATGAAGAAAAGTAATGCATCTGGGCAAATGTTTACAGTTAAAGACAAATCAAAAGTAAATAGAAATGAAATTTATAAACAGATGAGAATTTGGATGAAAATTGATTTTGGGCAAAATATGATCGAACCACATTATAGAAAGATGAAAAGTAGAATTATTATAGAGGAGTTTCTTTCTGGTATCTCGGAAGATTGGCGTATCTTTTATTTTTCAGGAGAGCCCAAGTTTGTACAGATTGATAAATGGATTGAACCTAGTAATGAAAAAATTATAGGGCATAAACGTAGAATTAGAGTATGGACTGATACAAAAGGAAAGATTTTAGAGGTATTGGCGGATAAAGAGGCAGTGAATGTTCCTTATAAATCAGGAATGAGTATAGAATTACCAGCAGATTTTGAAAAAATGATTGAAAATGGCAATACACTCTCTAAAGACTTCCCTTTAGTTAGAATTGACTATTTTCATAGTAATAATAAACTTTATTTAGGGGAATTGACCTTTACACCAGGTAGTGGTTATCAAGTACTTACACCTAAAATGCAAAAAGATTTAGGGAAATTTTTAAAGCTGCCGGGTAAAAGATGATGAAAAAACTATTTCATAATCTTTTATATCAGTCTTTCTACCAAATGATGCTACTTATTCTTCCAATAATTACTATACCGGTAGTATCAAAAGCGTTAGGTCCGGAAGGTATTGGATTTTATAATTATGTTTACTCAATAGTTTCTTATTTTGTGCTATTTGCTGGGTTGGGACTTGCAAATTATGGAATAAGAGAGATAGCTTTAGTAAGGAATAATAAAGAAAGCTTATCACGAAAATTCTGGGAACTTGAACTGTTTAATATTATTATAGTAAGTATAATATTGGTTACTTATTTTATTTTCTTAAATTTTGTGAATGATAGAGTATATTATCTTGTATCTGGTTTAATAATTGTGGCTACATTATTTGATATTTCTTGGTTTTTTGCTGGCATAGAGAATTTTAAAGCAATAACATTGGGAAATTTAATAATTAAGTTAAGCTCTTTTTTTCTTATTCTGATATTTGTTAATACCTATGATGATTTATTTATGTATTTTTGTATTCAGATAGGAAATATTCTTATGACTAATATATTACTCTGGGTTTTTCTTATAGGAAAAATTAGCTTTGTTAAGGTTGACTTAAAATCTATAATTTCACATTTTTATCCAGCATTAGGGTATTTATTTGGGAAAATGGCTATAACTTTATATACAACCTTAAATAAAACGTTATTAGGAATTATGTCTACAACAGCACTAGTGGGAATCTATGCAAATTCAATGCAGTTAAATTCAATAATAGTAACGTTGATAGCAACTCTTGATACGGTCTTGTTACCTCATATGACAGGGTTAATATCTGATAACAAAGAAAATCAAATAGTTAATGTTATGAAGAAGACTCTTAATCTTCAATTCTTTTTCTCAATAGGTGCTTTTTTCGGTATATTAACCGTATATGATAAGCTTGTTCCTTGGTTCTTCGGTGAGAAATTTCTTTATTTAAATAAAACTATTCCGATCCTATCTATACTTATAATTATAATCCCTTTAGGTACATCTATTGTCAGACAATTTCTAATCCCTAAAAATCAGATCAAAGACTTTAACATATCGGTGGTTACAGGAGCAATTATAGGAGTTTTATTAAATTTCTCACTAATTCCTGTTATAGGAATTTGGGGTGCAATTGTTGCAACGATAGTTTCTGAATTGTTTGTTACTTCAATAAGAGTGTATAGATTGATTAAAGATACTGATTTTTGCTTCAATCTAAGGAACATCATATTGTATATTTTGAGTGGTTTTATAATGTTAATGCTTACGAGATTTATTACTAAAGATTTAAGTTCAAGTTTACTTACTAATTTAATTCAAATAGTTTTAGGTGGATTAATATATTTGGGCTGCACTCTCATTTTAAAAATAAATCCTTTGACTTCCTTAATAAAACAGATTACAAAATAAAGTTACAGAGATGGAGTGTTGATATGAAAGGTATCATTCTAGCAGGTGGATCAGGCACACGCCTGTATCCCTTAACCAAAGCAACATCCAAACAATTAATGCCGATCTATGACAAACCGATGATCTATTATCCTATGTCGACGTTGATGTTGGCGGGAATTACGGAGATTTTGATCATTTCCACCCCGCAAGACACCCCGCGTTTTGAAGAATTATTTGGAGATGGTCATGAATTAGGCATCCACATCGAGTATGCCGTTCAACCAAGTCCAGATGGGTTAGCGCAAGCCTTCATCATCGGCGAAGAATTCATTGGTGATGATAGTGTTTGTTTGATTCTTGGTGACAATATTTATTATGGAGGCGGTTTGTCAAATATGTTGCAGCGAGCAGCGCAAAAAGAACAAGGTGCCACCGTGTTCGGCTACCATGTCACTGATCCTGAACGTTTTGGGGTCGTGGAATTTGACGATGAGATGCAAGCTGTATCGATCGAAGAAAAACCCGATACTCCAAAATCAAATTATGCTGTTACTGGGCTGTATTTTTACGATAAACAAGTCGTAGAAATCGCGAAACAAATCAAACCCTCAGAACGCGGAGAGCTTGAGATCACGGATATCAATCAAAAATATCTAGAATTAGGGCAACTATCCGTTGAAGTCATGGGACGCGGGTATGCTTGGTTAGATACTGGAACTCATGAGTCATTATTAGAGGCGTCAACGTTTATTGAAACAATTGAAAAACGACAAAATTTAAAAGTGGCTTGCTTGGAAGAAATTGCTTATCGCATGGGGTATATCAATCGTGAAGCATTGATCGATTTGGCACAACCACTGAAGAAAAATCAATATGGTCAATATTTATTGAACCTAGCAAAAGAGGCATAACGATGGGAAAATTAAAAGTAACAAGAACAAAATTAGCAGATGTCTTGATCATTGAACCGGCTGTCTTTGGTGATCATCGTGGTTTCTTTACCGAAAGCTATTCGCAAGCTGATTTCAAAGAAGCGGGCATTGGCCATGACTTTGTCCAAGACAATCATTCTTTATCAGCAGAAGCTGGTGTTTTGCGGGGACTGCATTTTCAAAAAGGCGAAGCGGCCCAAACCAAATTGATTCGGGTGGTAAGCGGTGCGGTGTTGGATGTGATCGTAGACATTCGTAAAGGATCTCCTTCCTATGGACAATGGGAAGGCTACATTTTATCCGAAAGTAATCACCGACAATTGTTGGTGCCAAAAGGTTTTGCCCATGGTTTTGTAACCTTGACGCCTAATGTCAATTTCTTGTACAAATGTGATAATTATTACAATGCACAAGCAGATGCCGGTATTGCCTTTGACGATCCAGATTTGGCAATTGATTGGCCAATCGCCAAAGAACAAGCAATCCTGTCAGAAAAAGATCAGCATCATCCGACCTTGAAAGCCTTTGAGGCAGAAAATACCTTCGTCTACGGAGAAATATAAGGAGCGTATTTAATTATGAAACGAATCATTGTAACCGGTGGTGCTGGATTTATCGGCTCCAACTTTGTTCATTACGTCGTGGCGCATCATCCAGATGTCCACATCACGGTTTTGGACAAATTAACGTATGCAGGGAATAAGGCCAATTTAGCTGGCTTGCCAGAAGACCGTGTTTCATTAGTGGTGGGGGATATCGCCGATGCAGCATTAGTTGATGAACTGGTCCAACAAACAGATGCGGTCGTCCATTATGCGGCAGAATCCCATAATGATAATTCATTGAAAGATCCATTTCCTTTTGTGCAAACCAACCTGATCGGCACATATACATTGATTGAAGCTTGTCGCAAGCATCAAGTCCGCTATCATCATGTATCGACAGATGAAGTCTATGGGGATCTGCCCCTGAGAGAAGACCTGCCAGGCCATGGTGAGGGACCGGGGGAGAAGTTTACCGATCAAACACCATACAATCCATCAAGTCCATATTCATCCACCAAAGCAGGCTCCGATCTCTTGGTCAAAGCTTGGGTACGTTCTTTTGGATTACAGGCAACGCTCTCTAATTGTTCCAACAATTATGGACCGTATCAACACATCGAGAAATTCATCCCTCGTCAAATCACGAATGTATTAAGCGGCATTCGACCTAAATTATATGGCGAAGGCAAAAACGTTCGGGACTGGATCCATACCAATGATCATTCTTCTGCTGTCTGGGCCATCTTGACCAAAGGACGCATCGGAGAAACGTATCTGATCGGTGCCGATGGCGAGGAAGATAACAAAGCAGTGATCGAGTTGATCTTAACATTGATGGGACAATCCAAAGATGCCTATGATCATGTCAATGATCGACCAGGCCATGACTTGCGCTATGCCATCGATGCAACAAAACTAAAAGAAGAGCTGGGCTGGAGACCGCAATTCACCAACTTTAAAGATGGGTTGGCGGATACCATCGAATGGTACCGCAATAATCCCGAATGGTGGCAGGCAGAAAAAGCCCGCGTTGAAGCAAGTTACGCCAAGCAAGGTCAATAATTCAACAAAAAAGCAGGAAGCGAGAATTCCTGCTTTTTTCGAAAGGAAGAGATACATGTATTTAATTACAGGAGGAAACGGCCAATTAGGCACAGAATTACGTCATCTATTGGATGAACAAGGTGCTGCTTATCTATCGACAGATGCCGCTGAGATGGATATCACAGATGCACAAGCTACAATGAATAAAATCAAAGCAATACAACCAACGGTGATCTTTCATTGTGCCGCCTATACTGCGGTGGATAAAGCCGAAGATGAAGGCAAGGAATTAGACGAAAAAATCAACGTCGATGGCACCAAAAACGTTGCATTGGCAGCCGAAGCAGTCGGGGCAACCTTGATTTATATCAGTACCGACTATGTCTTTGATGGTACCAAAAAAGACGGGGAATATGCGACGGACGACCAAGTCAATCCGCAAAATGAATATGGCCGGACCAAATTACTAGGTGAGAAAGCCGTGCAATCGATCATGAGCAAGTACTATATTATCCGTACCTCATGGGTCTTTGGTCAATACGGACACAATTTCGTCTTTACCATGCAGCGTTTAGCCAAAGAACACGATACATTGACCGTGGTCAATGATCAGTTCGGCCGTCCTACTTGGACCCGCACCTTGGCGGAGTTTATGACCTATGCCATCAATCAGAATGTACCTAAAGGAATCTATCATCTGTCAAATGACAATAGCTGTTCATGGTACGAATTTGCAAAAGAGATTTTGAAAGATACGGATGTGACCGTGAAACCGGTAACTTCAGAAGAATTTCCACAAAAGGCGACCCGTCCGCAGTATTCGGTGATGGATCTGTCAAAAGCCCAAGAAACCGGCTTTGAGATTCCGACATGGCAGGAAGCATTACAACAAATGTTGAATTAAGTTATTCTTACTGTCATAATTTAGTATGATAGAACATTGATATATTGGAGGCAAATCATGAAAGTATCTGTATTCGGATTAGGCTATGTTGGCCTAGCAAACGCATTATTATTATCACAAGAAGAAGAAGTTATTGCATATGATATCGTTGATTCAAAAATAGATATGTTAAAAAATAAAAAATCACCATTAGAAGATAAAGAGATTCATGAATTTATGAATCGCGATGATTTGAATCTTAAATTTACTTCTAATTTTGAACAAGCAGTTAATTTCGGTGATTACTTAATAATCGCCACCCCAACAGACTATGATGAAAAAAAGAATTATTTTAATACGTCAACAGTTGAAGACGTAATTGAAAAAGCTTTAGAAATCCGACCAGATGCAACATTCATCATCAAATCAACAGTTCCAGTTGGATATACATTAAACGTAAAAGCGAAATTTGATACAGAAAATATTATCTTTTCTCCAGAATTTCTGCGTGAAGGCAAAGCACTTTATGATAACTTACATCCTTCAAGAATTGTTGTTGGAGAAGTATCAGACCGTGGACAAGAAATTGCCAATATGTTCAAGGAAAATGCCGTAGATGAAGATGTAACAGTGTTATTGACCCATTCTACCGAAGCAGAAGCAATTAAATTATTTTCTAATACGTATCTAGCGTTACGTGTCGCTTACTTTAACGAGCTAGATACGTATGCTGAGTCACGTGGACTAAATAGTCGCCAAATCATAGAAGGTGTTGGCTTAGATCCTCGTATAGGTTCTCATTATAATAATCCATCATTCGGTTATGGTGGCTACTGTTTGCCTAAAGATACTAAGCAGCTAAGAGCCAACTATGAGGAAGTACCAAGCAATATTATTGGCGCAATCGTCGATGCTAATACAACTCGGAAAGATTTCATTGCTGAGCAAATATTAGCCAAAAAACCTAATATTGTTGGCATTTACCGACTTACAATGAAAGCAAATTCTGATAACTTTAGGTATTCTTCGATCCAAGGGATCATGAAGCGTATAAAAGCCAAAGGAATTGAAGTTGTAGTTTATGAACCAACTTTAGAAGCAGATGATTTTTACAACTCTAAAGTAATCAAAGACTTTGACGAGTTTAAAGAGATGTCAGATGTGATCGTCAGCAATCGTTTTGAAGATATTTTAAAAGATGTAGAAGAAAAAGTGTACACTAGGGATATTTTTAACGATAATTAATGTATTGAGTTTCGGAGGATGAAAAAATGAAAAAAGTTCGTAAAGCTGTTATTCCTGCAGCAGGGTTAGGGACCAGATTTTTACCAGCAACAAAAGCAATCGCAAAAGAAATGTTACCAATCGTTGATAAACCAACGATTCAATTCATTGTTGAAGAAGCAATTGCTTCAGGAATTGAAGATATTTTAGTTGTGACAGGAAAAGCGAAACGTCCAATTGAAGATCATTTCGATTCAAACTTTGAATTGGAATCAAACCTATCATCAAAAGGGAAAAAAGAGCTTTTGGCACTTGTTGAAGAGACGACAGGAATCAACTTGCATTTTATTCGTCAAAAACGTCCTTTAGGTTTAGGTCATGCCGTTCTTCAAGCAAAAGCTTTTGTAGGCGATGAGCCATTTATCGTCATGCTGGGAGATGATATTATGGAAGATGATGTTCCATTAACAAAGCAGCTGATCAACAATTATGAGAAAACAAACGCATCTACTCTTGCGGTCATGAAAGTTCCTCATGAAGACACGTCAAAATATGGCATCATTAATCCCAGTGAAGAAGCCGCAAAAGATTTATATAGCGTGAGCGAATTTATCGAAAAACCATCACCTGCAGATGCTCCGAGTGATTTAGCAATTATTGGTCGCTACCTTTTGCGGCCAGAAATCTTTGGAATACTAGAAGATCAAGAACCAGGAGCAGGAAATGAAATTCAACTTACTGATGCGATCGATTCACTAAACAAGATCCAACGGGTATTTGCTCATGAATTTAAAGGCAAACGCTATGATGTTGGTGACAAGCTAGGAATGGTTGAAGCAAACATTGAATACGGATTAAAACATCCTGAAATCAAAGATGAACTTCGGAGTTATATCAAAGAGTTGGCGGAAAGAATCTAATTGAAAAATGACTTCCCTTCATAGGGAATGAAGAATGGTATGGTAATATAGGATTGAAGGAACAAATCTGAATCATCAATCCAATAATTGGTAGAGTCTCAATTAATTCTTACATCTCAAACTTCCGCCAATCAAATAAATAAATCACCCCAATTGCTTTAAACGTCAAATAGATAAAATGACCATAATTATGGCCAATCAGATGTAACGCATCAGCGGAAGCTCCTTTATTCGACCAAAGAGTAAAACCTAATATAATGGCTAAGATCATCAGACCTTTTCCTAATGCAAAGACAATTGTTTTTGCAGGGAGGGGTCTTTTTTTTGTGAGGAAAAAGCCGAATAAAAGGACAAAGTTAACTAGTAACAAAAAATGTGCAGCAGCTGTCCATAGGGTCATTGTTCCTGTAGGTGTGAAGAAGTCGGTGAAAACGCAAGCGACGACTGCAGTTAAATTGAGCAAGTATAGAGGAAGGCGAAAGGTTGGTTTCTTTTCGTCACTCTTTATTTCTGGTTCTTCTGCTAATTGTTCTGGTTTTAGCAGTGACTCTAAATCGATTTGATAGAGATCACTTAATTTGATCAATGTGTCGATGTCTGGGGTACTTCGATTGTTTTCCCAATTTGAGATCGTTTGTCTAGTAACAAATAATTTTTCGGAAACTTCTTGTTGGGTGAGTCCTAATTTCAAGCGACTCTCTTTTATTTTTTCAGCTATAGTCATTTCAATGCTCCTTCTGACCTATCCTATCATAAAGCGGTTCAAAGAAACAATTGTAAAGCTCGATTTAACGAAAAAATGCACAAGTTCTTTTCTTTGTTTACATAAGATTAAATTTAAATGAGCTTATGTCAGATGTTCCTAAAAAATTTCCTGAAAGTGCTCGATTTTTTTCAGTGAATCCTTCATCTGTAATAAGTAACAATTGTCATATATGAAGTGATAAATGTTCAAAGATAGCACATATTGAGAGTAGAAGATAGACTTGCTCGAATCATTCAAAAAAAGAAAGCCACGATCAAGTAAAAAATAGTTTCCTTTTTTGAAAATGAAATCATTGATAAAACAAGGATGCAAAGAAGCTTTGCGCTGATTTGCACTGGATTTGCTTGAAGGCAAGGGTGCTTGAATTATAAAATTCTGAAGAGGTGATGCAATGCGATGACAAGTGAATTAAGTATACATACGCTCGATGGTATTTCATGTGTCCGCTTAAAAATTTTTGAGAGGAGTGGATGATACGCTAAAATAAAAAAATGTTTGTAAATTAAAAATCAATAAATTATAATGATTTTCTGGCGTAAAAATAGGTTGGATAAAAAGGTTTTAATTTTGAAAAAGAAGGTTAAGGTGAAAGTTTGTGAAAAAGAAGTTTAAATCTACTCTATCTTTAGTAATCTTATTAAGTGCTGTGGTGGTAACGCCAGCATTTCAGGTAATGGCGGAAAGCCAAGTGTTTTCAGAATCTCCGCAGGTGGATCAGGAAGAAGTGAATACTGTGCAATCTGATGATACGAATGCTTCTGTGGATGCTAGACAAGCTACCTCTCAAGTAGAAAATGCTACGCTGACATCAACGACCTCAGCGCGCGTGGATGCTGAGAACGAACAAACACAAGCAAGTAGTGACAGTAAAGAAGCCATCAGCGGATCAGAAAATAAAGAAGAACCTGCTGCAAGCCCTGTAAATAATGTCCCTTCTTCTGTTGATCCGTCTTCTGCAAGAGCTGCCAATGCACAACTGACGGTTCAAGTTTTAGATAGTAATTCAAACCAGCCAATCCAAGGCGCTTATTTCACATTGACCTCCTCGACATCTGGTGAAGTGACGTTGTTAGTCACGGACAGTTCAGGAAAGGTAACGATTCAGGTTCCTTCAGGGGGCTACTTTATTAAGCAAGTGGGTACAACGAATCAAAGATTGAACTACGCATTTACATCGATTGGAAATTCTATCAATTTGCAAGCAGGAGAAACCAAAACATTGGCACTTTATGAGCGTCAAATTGTAGGCGAGTATGCTTTTGGAGATAGCCCCGATACGATTCATATTCCTGTAAACAGTAACTTCGATTTCTCAACACAGGCATTAGGGATCGAGGCGTTTAAGTTAAATTTTAGCGGCAACATAGAAAAAAGTATTTCTGACTCACAGATCTTTCCGTACTACACAAATGTTGATCCGAGCAAACCGGGGACTTACGTAGCAATTTTTATGGCTAGACAAGCCTCATATAGTCTATATACAACCCATGTAGTCAATGTCATTGTTGACCCGGAGCAGGTGGGAGAGGTAACTGTCAGATATCTTGATACTCAAGGGCAAGAAATCCATGAAACGAAGACTTTATCTGGTACCATTGGCGCTTCATATGATGCTAGTACGGATGAGTATAAGCTATCAATTGACGGTTACACCCTAGACGAAAGCCAATTACCAGAAAACAGTAAAGGCGTATTTAGTGAAACAGCACAAACCATCACCTACATTTACACAAAAAATCCTGTCCCAGCAGCGGATGTCACGATTGAGTATGTAGATTTAGAAGGCAACGAAATCCACGCTAGTCAAACGATTAGCGGGAATGTAGGCGACTCTTACGATGCCAGTACAGAAAAATATCAACTAAAAATCGAAGGCTACACCTTAGATCAAAGCCAATTACCAGAAAATAGTAAAGGTATGTTTAGTGAAATCGCGCAAACCATCACCTACATCTACACAAAAAATCCCGTACCAGCAGCTGACGTCACGGTCGAGTACGTGGATACAGAAGGCAACGAAATCCACGCTAGCCAAACGATTAGCGGGAATGTGGGTGACTCTTTCGATGCAAGCGCAGATCAATATAAACTATCGATCGATGGCTACACTTTAGATAAAAGCCAATTACCAGAAAATAGTAAAGGCACATTTAACGAAAAAGCGCAAACCGTCACCTACATCTACACAAAAAATCCGATACCCGCAGCTGATATAACAGTAAAATACGTTGATACAGAAGGCGAAGAAATTCATTCTCCTCAAACGATCAGTGGAAACGTAGGCGACTCTTACGATGCTAGTACAGAAAAATATCAACTAGCAATCGAAGACTACACATTGGACGAAAGCCAATTACCAGAAAATAGTAAAGGCGTATTTAGCGAAACAGCACAAACCGTCACCTATATCTACACAAAAAATCCGATACCAGCAGCGGATGTCACGGTCGAGTACGTAGATACAGAAGGCAATGAAATTCACCCTTCACAAACGATCAGTGGAAACGTAGGTGAGTCTTACGATGCCAGCACGAAGAACTATCAATTAGTGATTGAAGGCTACACCTTAGACGAAAGCCAATTACCAGAAAATCTTAAAGGTGTGTTTAGCGAAACAACGCAAACAGTCACCTATGTGTATACAAAGAATCCGATACCAGCAGCGGATGTAACAGTGGAGTATGTGGATACAGAAGGCAAAGAAGTTCATCCTTCTCAAGTTATCAGTGGAAATGTGGGCGAGTCTTATGATGCTAGCACAGAAAAATATCAACTAACAATCGATGGCTACACCTTAGACGAAAGCCAATTACCAGAAAATCTTAAAGGTGTGTTTAGCGAAACAACGCAAACAGTCACCTATGTGTATACAAAGAATCCGATACCAGCAGCGGATGTAACAGTGGAGTATGTGGATACAGAAGGCAAAGAAGTTCATCCTTCTCAAGTTATCAGTGGAAATGTGGGCGAGTCTTATGATGCTAGCACAGAAAAATATCAACTAACAATCGATGGCTACACCTTAGACGAAAGCCCATTGCCAGAAAATCTTAAAGGTGTCTTTAGTGAAACAGCACAAACAGTCACCTATGTGTATACAAAGAATCCGATACCAGCAGCGGATGTAACGGTCGAGTATGTGGACACAGAAGGCAACGAAATTCACGCTTCACAAACGATCAGTGGAAACGTAGGCGAGTCTTATGATGCTAGCACAGAAAAATATCAACTAACAATCGATGGCTACACCTTAGACGAAAGCCCATTGCCAGAAAATCTTAAAGGTGTCTTTAGTGAAACAGCACAAACAGTCACCTATGTGTATACAAAGAATCCGATACCAGCAGCGGATGTCACGATTGAGTATGTAGATTTAGGAGGCAACGAAATCCACGCTAGTCAAACGATTAGCGGGAATGTAGGCGACTCTTTCGATGCAAGCACAGATCAATACCAACTAAAAATCCATGGCTATACACTAGACGAAAGCCAATTACCAGAAAATAGTAAAGGCGTATTTAGCGAATCAGCACAAACCGTCACCTATATCTACACAAAAAATCCGATACCAGCAGCGGATGTAACGGTCAAATACGTGGATACAGAAGGCAACGAAATTCACGCTTCACAAACAATTAGTGGAAACGTAGGCGACTCTTACGATGCTAGTACAGAAAAATACCAACTAACAATCGAAGGCTACACTTTAGACGAAAGCCAATTACCAGAAAATAGTAAAGGCGTATTTAGCGAAACGGCACAAACCGTCACCTATATCTACACAAAAAATCCTGTACCAGTAGCTGATATAACAGTAAAATACGTGGATACAGAAGGCAAAGAAATACACTCCTCTCAAACGATCAGTGGAAAAGTAGGCGAATCTTACGATGCTAGCACAGAACAATACCAACTAAAAATCGACGGTTACACCATAGATAAAAGCCAATTACCAGAAAATAGTAAAGGTGTATTTAGCGAAACAGCACAAACAGTCACCTACATCTACACGAAAAATCCGATACCAGCAGCGGATGTCACAGTGGAGTACGTAGATACAGAAGGTAACGAAATTCACGCTTCTCAAACGATTAGCGGGAATGTAGGCGAATCTTACGATGCTAGCACAGAACAATACCAACTAAAAATCGACGGTTACACCATAGATAAAAGCCAATTACCAGAAAATAGTAAAGGCGTATTTAGCGAAACAGCACAAACCGTCACCTATATCTACACAAAAAATCCGATACCAGCAGCGGATGTCACGGTCGAGTACGTAGATACAGAAGGTAACGAAATACACGCTTCTCAAACGATCAGTGGAAACGTGGGCGAGTCTTACGATGCCAGCACAAAAAAATATCAACTAACAATCGACGGCTACATAGTAGACGAAAGTCGGCTGCCGCAAAATGCCAAAGGCACATTTGGTAAGGAAGAGGCAACTGTGACGTATGTTTATACAAAAGAAAACGTAGCAACCGCCATTATTTCTAATAAAAAAGAACCAACGGCGACTGTTGTTTCGAAAAAAAGTGCTTCTGCACAAAGATTGCCGCAGACCGATGAGCAGGGGACGTTGTTCCCGTTTGTAGTTGGTTTGTTCTTTATCGCCACGGCAAGCTGGCTTTATTTCAAAAAGCGTAAATAGTGATTAAGTAAGCCATTGGGGAAAGGCGTTACTAACTATCAAAAAGGACAGCTAGGCTTCAGCTGTCCTTTTTGTTGCTTATTTACCTAAAAATGAAATGAATCCCAGGGAATCATAAAGAAAATGGCAGATCCAGCTGACCCATACGCTATTGGATTTTTTCCAAACGTAGTTGAGTGCCAATCTGGCAGGCATCAAGGTGATCAATAATTGGGCTGGATGAAAGCCGTACGCTGGGATGTGCCATAAAGCGAATAGCACACTGCAAATGATGGATGACCAGGCAAATGAAAGGCCTCTTTTCTGCAACGCCAACAAGAGGTTGGTGCTAAGCAATTCTTCTCCCATCAGCATAAAGGGGACTTGCAAAAAGACCATTTGGACAGTGATGGTTTCGCTGATCGAGTTGGTTGTTGGTTGTCCAAAAATAGCGGCATAAATAAAGGAAAAGAACACGCCAGTCAAAATGACGAAAGGGACACCCCACAATAAAACGGTAAACCGAAAATGTATGAACTGCTCCAAAAAGGTTGCTCGTAAGAGAAAATACCCTGCACTAAATGCGAAGACCAGATTCCAGATGGTACCGACGATCGATAACACGGAATCGTTTAGTGGGGTATAAGGAAGTAATTGATAGGTTAACCCAATGAGTAAGGTAAGAGCGAATAAATAAACTGCTGATTTGTGTTTCATTTTGAACACATCCTTCATAATAATTGGCACATGCTGAATTATAAACAGAAAAAACATCAAAGTACAAAAAGATATCTCTCATTATTTTTAAACAAAAAGAAAAAGCAGTGAACACGATATCATACTTGGCAGAAGTGGTTTTCTTAAAAGCAGAATAAAGGATTTCTAAGAACAATTCTCAAAATTTGTGAACAAAAAGAGAAGTTTATAAGAATCTCTGTAACACTGTTGAAATATTATTACGCTTATGTTACATTTTGTTTACGTTATTATGTTTGAGGGAGAATGTTTATGAAGAAATCAAGCAATGATTCAAATAATTCACAACATAGAGAAGCGACTTCTGAAAAACAAGCACCTACTTCAAGGGTCGAATCACATCAAAAGCAAACAACGGGAACGACAAGACGCACGCCAACCGCCAATCGTCAAGTTTCAAAAAAGAAGCCAACCCATCGCAAATATCTCTTTTCATTGATGACGCTGCTGACAATCGTCATTATCGCCACTGGGGGCTATATCGCATTTACTTTGAAGCAGCAAGAAGCATTGGCACGCGAAAAATATGAAGCTGCCGCGCAAAAGCTATTAGCATCGATCCAAGAAGAGCAGGCCAAAGAGGGAATTCCCGCAAAACTTGAAACATTGTCTGATGGGGACAAAAAAGAATTGATTTTCCGACCAAAAGAAGAAAGTGCCATCCCGGTAAAGGATGCAAGTAAGAAATTATCGACCATGGCGAACAAGCTATGCAAAAAGCACGCCGACAAAGAGACCGTTACGATCGCTCGGATTCAAGCACAAGCAGTTGCATCAAAAGTGTCAACCTATTCCTTAAAAGCGGACAGCTATGTTTGGAATCGGGAGACTGGGCGGTTTGAAGATGCGGATAGCGTGGTTGCCGATCCAATTTTTATTTCCGAGAAAACCGGCAATGAATTATCCTTGAAAGACTTGGTTCCAGATGAAGGCAGCTTGCTAGGAATCCAGCAAGTGATTCAACAAAAGCTTTTGGATCAAGCCAAAGAACCGACTAAAATCATTGATGCGGTCTTGGGGATGGACCGAATCACCTATGATTCAAAATTTACTTATGATCCTGAAAAAATAACGCTCCAGTTGCCGCAAAATCAAACAGGTGTATCCGAGATCACTTTGGCTTACAAAGAGATTGCACCGTTTATTGATCCAGAGCTGGTCAATGCGGATCAATTGAAAGAGCAACAAGCGATGTTAGACGAAAACAAAAAATATGTTGCGTTGACTTTTGATGATGGACCAAATGATACTTCGACATTGGATCTCTTAAAAATCTTGAAAGACAATGATGTGAAGGCAACGTTCTTTGAATTGGGTCAGATGGTGGATCGATATCCTGAAGTCGCGAAAAAAGTCCATGAGGAAGGACATGAAATTGCCAGTCACTCCTATTCTCATCCCCAATTAAATACGTTGTCGCCAGAGGAGGTCAAAGCGGAAATAACCAAAACGGACAAAGCCATCTATCAGGCGACAGGGGTCTTGCCTAAGAATTTGCGCCCGCCATATGGAGCGATCGATCAACAAAGCGCCCAAGCGGCAGGAAAATCAATCATTCAATGGAGTGTTGATACCGAGGATTGGAAGCTAAAAGATCCAAACAAGATTTTGAAGGTCGTCCAAAACAATGTTTACGATGGATCGATTATTTTGCTTCATGATATTCATCCGAAATCTGTTCAAGCCGTGCCGGGCATTATCAAAGCACTCAAAGCGCAAGGCTATGAATTTGTGACGGTCGATCAATTGCTCAATGGTAGCCAAAAACCAATGTATCAATACTTTGGTGCAACAGATGAACGCAGTGTTAGCTAATAGCTGAAAAAGGAAGTGATGGCAATCATCGCTTCCTTTTTTTATTAAACGAACGCTGCAGTTGCCGCTTTATCACTCGGAGGAGGCAAATGCTCGGAGGTAGTCATCATCCAGCAGTAAAGCAAAATCATCGGCAAGGGCACCTTGATCCAATTCTCGCATGATAGCTAGCATCTTTGTGGTAATCCTTTTGCCTGCTTTTTTGTCACCGGTTCTTAAGAGCAACACGCCTTGGAAAAACTTGCAGACGGCTTGGTGGAAAAATTCTTTGTAGTCTGTCGCCAAAAGTTTTAATTGGACGACGAGAACTTCCGTCGCATCGTATTGCTGGTGTTTTAGCGTATATTCGATCAAATTGATCAGTAGTGCGCAATAGATTTCCCGACCTTTTTCCATATCGATGTAGTATTCGAGCATCTTGGATACTTTTTTGAAGAAGAGGAAATTATGGTCGTTGTCCAAAAGATCGATGGTGTTGCCAAAGAGTTGGATTTCTTGTAACGTCCAGCTCTCAACATCAACGAGATAGGAGATAATCGTTTGACGATCACATTCCAAAACCGCACGTTTCCGATAGACGCCATGCTCTGCCAAGCATTGCAGCATGCGAATCCGTGAGCGAACCTCTGCAATGCGGACCTTGTTCAGTCGGCTAGAGGTTTGCTGCAGCTCCTGTAATAGAATTTGTAACTGGTTGATATCGTGCTTGTTTGAGTATTGCGTGTACCGATGGTTGTAGCTGTTTTGCTCATCTAGCCGATAGCCATTCGCGATATAGAGAAATTCATCGATATCCATTGATAGATTTTCTAAGATTTGCAACAGCAGGTTGGCAGCAATCTGGTGCTTGCCTTTTTCAAATTCGATGGCATAGGATTTTGAAATAATCGTGCCATAGACTTCTTTTTGGGTGAAGCCTTTTTTCAATCGGATTTGTCTGATCGTTTCGCCATACATAAGAAAGCCTCCGCTCTCATTGAATTAATGAAATCATGTATCCCCATTATAGTAAAACAAGTCCAGTGTAGGAATTAAAAAGGTCTTATATTTCAGACCGCTTCTGATTTGATGGAAGGATGTTTCGCGGTAATTTGCACCCAGAGAGGGCGTGAAATAATAAGAAAGCGTGAGAACGATTCGTTCTCACGCTTTTTTCTCAGACAAAACTAAGACATATCAATACAAGAATCATTACTAACCAATCCATCTTCTCATGCTCCTTATGTGGTATTAGAAGAAGACGATTGGGCAGCAGCGTTTCCTTCTTACCTGCAAGTATAAACAAAAAGAAGCGAGTGAACGCTTACGTCCAAAATATAAGACCAAATAGCTACTGAAGAATTTCCCTGAAAGAAAAAAGTAAATGGCGATTGAAGAAATTTCATTTCATGATTGCTCACGCTCGATTTTAATAGGAGATTTTCATTCCTTTTTTCACAGAACGTTCTGGGAGCTTTTCGAGCCCATTTTTTTCGTCGGTAAGAGTTATTTTAGACAATATCGTGAAAAACGCCTGAATTATTTTTGTTTTTTTATTTTCGTAGGTAAAAAACGGGGTTGAAGACAAGAAAAAACAACATCATCGTTTTTCTCTCTTCTTGAGTATAAAGAAACAAATGTAATCGCATTCATTATGTTGATTAATTATGAATAGTAAGGTGCTTTTCTTGATAAAAAATGATAACTTTTTATCGTTATGCACCTGTTTATAAGATAAATATAAATAATCTGTGCTTGTTTATAAAATAAATGTTTTATGTTTTGTAACGTTAATTTCAGTGTTTTTTTAATTATTTATCGTGTTTATAATTTGTTGGAAAGAAATAAATTTGCTAGAATTTTGTTACACAGTGTGTTCGATTAGTTATTTTATCTCTCGGTTTTCACAAGCGCATTCTAATGTGCTGTGAAACGATTTGAACAAAAATCACTGGGTTTTTCAGAAAGCATGCGAAAAAATCTTCGCTTTGCGATCGGTAACTTTTGTTTTCTCTCTATGCCTTTGGGTGTTGGGTTGAAATAGATTTTCATCTGGTTTAAAAGGGGGCAGGAATCATTCCAGAGATCATCAGTTTTATCTTTTGTCGGTTAAATTTTTTCGAACAGGAGGAGAATGAATGAAAGGCATTAATTACAAAAAGCTCATGGATTCAAAGAAAAATACACGCGTTCGAACAAAGAAAAACATTATTGCGAATTTAACTGTCAGTGGGATGTTGTTGACGAGTACGGTGGTCGTGCCAGCAAGTTTATTATGGGCACCAACGACGGTTGAAGCTGCTTTGGTTTCAGCTGAACTTTTCTCAGATATCACAGCGTCTAATAACTCAGGCACGAGTGCGTCTGCACCTTATGCAACTCCTGGTGCAACGAACCAAGTCAATTTCTCGATTTCTGGATCAAATGCAGTAACGGTTGATGTCTTGAATGGGGATAAAGTCGCAGTTGTTGGGGTTCCTCAAGGGCTTACTGGTTTGGTTCAACCGGCAGGAAATGCATCGATTTCCACCAATGTGATACTCCAACTGGGGAATTTCCCAGCCTTGCAAACATTGATCGGGACAGTCACACCAGCAGTCAATACCTTGATCAGCACGGTTGATGGAATCGTCAATCAAAATTTAGCTGACGCATTGGATATTCCGCCAACAGTCATTGGTGGCTTGCCGAATCCGTTGTATACGGCGGCTTCAATCGTGGATGTCAGCGAAGTGATCTCCGTCAACTTAGATGAAATTACGACCCAGTTAGACTTATTAAATCAACTTGGACAATTTGGCCAAGCGAATTTTGAAGTTCCAGCTGGATTAACCGAAAACGAACGTGCCCTGATTGCCAATGTGGATGATGGTTTATTTATCGTTGTCAATCAGCGCATCAATCAAATTCTTGATAATTTACAAGCGGCACAGATCCAAGTCAGTATTCTAGATGGTGCCAGCGGCATCCCAGGAATTGGTACCTTGATCAGCGGGATCAATACACTGGTACAAACGACGGTCAATACCGCCAAAGCGACTTTAAATGGCACGGTTGAAACTGCTCAAAATGTCTTGAATGCTACGACCGATCTAGCAGATCAGGTCGCTTCTGCTTCTGTTTTAGGTCAAACCAACGTGGTGATTCCAACGAATGTTACCAGTCCGACCTATGCGCAATTGGTTGAAAATGGTGTGGCGAATCCTTCCACTCCTTACGAAGCTCGCTTCGAAGCAACGATGTCTCAGCTTGACCTCATCACCATTGATTTATTTACGGATGCTGACGGCAATAACTCGATTTGGTTTGCACCAGACACACCAGAAGATCAAACCGATACACCAACGATCAATCCATTGACAGCAGGGGAAACGACGATCAGCGGAACAGCTGAGCCAGGCGCAGCCATCACATTGGCGATCAACGGCGGTGCACCTATTACCACAACCGCAGATGGTGACGGCAATTGGACGACCGATGTCCCTGAATTGGTAGAAGGTGATACAGTCACAGCAGTAGCGGAAGCGGACGGGGAATCAGCGAGTGAACCTGCGTCGGCAACGGTAGCAGCACCAGTGGTCAATGCCCCAACGGCTTCGATTACAGGAAACAGCACCGATGGGTATCCTGTGACGGGGACAGCCGCAGCAAATGCAGCCATTGAAATCACCAATGGCGAGGGTGAAGTCGTTGGCACTGGGACGGCAAATGAGAACGGCAACTACAGTATCACCTTGAACCCAGCAGATGTAGCAGAAAATGAAAACTTGAATGTTGCTGCAATCGTTACTGCTGGCGGTCAAACGTACCGCAGTGGCAATACGCCAATCGTCGTTCCAGCAGACGATGCCGAGCAACAAACGGGAACACCAACGATCCAACCAGTGACTGCTGGGGATACAAACGTCAGCGGAACGGCTGAGCCTGGCGCCTCGATTACTGTGACCGTCAACGGTGCAGATCCGATCGTGACGGAAGCCGATGAAGAGGGCAATTGGCGTGTTGATGTGGACGAAGTGTCAGAGGGCGATACGGTTTCAGCTGTCGCCGAACTAGAAGGACAAACACCAAGTCAGCCAGCAAGTACCACCGTGTCCGCCTTGACGGTCAATGCCCCAACAGCTTCGATCACAGGAAATAGTCAAGAGGGCTATCCAGTGACTGGAACAGCTGCACCAAATGCGGCCATTGAGATCACCAATACGGATGGCGAAATTGTCGGAACAGGTACTGCCAATGAGAATGGCGTTTATACGGTGACGTTAGATCCAGCAGATGTTGCCGCGGAAGAAACCTTGAATGTAACGGCAGTTGTGACCGCTGGCGGCGAAACCTATCGAAGCAACCCGACACCTGTTGTGGTGCCTGCAGATATCCTGCAGACGGAAACACCAACGATCGATCCAGTCAGTGCTGGAGATACGACCGTTAGTGGGACAGCCGAACCGGGGGCAACGGTAACGATCACGCTTCCTGAAGGCGACCCAATCACGGCTGAAGCCGATGATGAAGGCAACTGGGAAGCAACGGTTCCTGAATTGTCAGAAGGCGATTCCGTGACGGTCGTAGCTGAGTCTGAAGGCAAAGATCCGAGTGCCCCAATCACCGCGAGTGTAAACGGTTTAACCGTGGCGGCGCCAACAGCTACGATCACTGGAAATAGCACAGATGGGTATCCAGTAACGGGAACAGCGACTGCCAATGCAGCGATTGAAATTTTGAATGAAGCAGGCGATGTCGTTGGTAGTGGAACAGCCGATGATGAAGGCAACTTCACGATCACCCTTGATCCTCAAGAGGTGGCAGCTGGCGACAACTTGCGGGTGGAAGCGATCGTGACGGCTGGTGGTGAAGACTATCGCAGTACAGGCACACCGCTTGTAGTTCCTGCAGATGATGTAGAAAACTTGACGGAAACACCAACGATCAACCCAGTAACAGCTGGGGATACGACCGTCAGCGGAACGGCTGAACCAGGGGCAACAGTGACGATCACGCTGCCTGAAGGCGATCCGATCACGGCAGAAGCCGATGACGAAGGCAACTGGGAAGCGACGGTTCCTGAATTATCAGAAGGCGATACGGTAACAGTCGTTGCCGAGGCCGAAGGCAAAGATCCAAGTGCACCGATTACCGTGACCGTTGATGGTGTTACGGTCAGTGCACCGAGCGCTTCCATCACAGGCAATAGCACGGATGGCTATCCAGTCAGCGGAACAACGACACCGAATGCGGCAATTGAGATTTTGAATGAAGCAGGCGATGTTGTTGGTAGCACGACGGCGGATGACACGGGTGCTTATACCGTGACCTTAGATCCAGCCGATGTGGCGCCAGAAGAAGCATTGCAGGTGGTGGCAGTTGTGACAGCAGGCGGTCAAGACTACCGCAGTAATGCCACACCAATCACGGTACCAGCAGACATTGAACAAACAGGGACACCAACGATCGATCCGGTCACAGCAGGTGATACCACGATTAGCGGAACGGCAGAACCAGGGTCGACGGTTACTGTGACGATCACGGATCAAGAACCAGTAACGGCTGAAACGGATGACGAAGGAAACTGGCTTGCAGAAGTGCCAGCAGTTTCTGGTGGCGATACAGTCACAGTCGTTGCGGAAGCTGAAGGCAAAGAGCCAAGCGCGCCAATCAGCGTCGGGGTCGCAGGAGTGACGGTGGCAGCACCGACAGCGATCATCAGCGGCAATAGTACCGATGGTTATCCAATCACGGGGACTGCACCAGCGAATGCAGCGATCGAAGTACTGAATGAAGCAGGCGATGTGATTGGTACTGGCACAGCCGATGGGGATGGAAACTATACGGTAACCATCGCACCAGCCGATGCAGCACCAGAAGAAACCTTGTCTGTCGTTGCGATCGTAACAGCTGGCGGGGATGAGTACCGTAGTCCTGCCACACCAGTGACGGTCCCAGCAGATGAGCTTGAACAAACAGCATTACCAACCATCGACCCAATCAATGCAGGGGACACGACGATCAGTGGGACTGCCGAACCAGGCGCTACGGTGACGGTAACGATCCCAGGTGAAGAACCTGTGACTGGTGAAGCCGATGACGAGGGCAACTGGACGGTTGAAGTTCCTGAAGTTTCTGAAGGAGAAACCGTCACAGTGGTCGCACAAGCACCAGACAAAGACCCAAGTGCACCAATCAGTGTTGGGGTCAATGGGTTGACGATTGCTACGCCAACCGCGACGATCAGTGGCAATAGTACCGATGGGTACCCAGTAACGGGAACGGCACCAGCCAATGCAGCCATCGAAATCTTGAATGCCGATGACGAAGTAGTAGGTACTGGCACTGCCAATGACGAAGGCCAATATACGATCACGTTGACGAGTGATGATGCGTCTCCAGCTGAAACCTTACGGGTAGTGGCGGTAGTCACAGCCGGTGGTCAAGATTACCGCAGTGCGGCTGCACCAATCACAGTACCTTTGGATCAAACTGCAGTCCCAACGATTGAATCAGTGACAGCCGGCGACACGACCATCAGTGGTACAGCTGAACCTGGCGCAACAGTCTCGGTAACGATTGGTGACGCAGAGCCAGTCACTGCCGAAGCAGATGACGAAGGCAATTGGACGGCAACGGTGCCCGAGGTTTCTCAAGGAGAAATAGTTTCCGTGGTAGCGACCCTTGATGGGGAAACACCAAGTGATGCAGCAACGGTCGTCGTAAATCCACTTAGTGTGGCGACACCGACAGCAGCGATCAGCGGCAATAGTACCGATGGGTATCCAGTTACAGGAACGGCCACGCCGAATGCAGCGATTGAGATCTTAAATGCAGCCGATGAGGTTGTCGGCGGTGGCGAAGCAAATGAGGAGGGTGCCTACAGCATCACCTTGAGCAGTAGTGATGTTGATCCTTCACAACCACTTCAGGTGGTAGCAGTGGTAACAGCTGGCGGCGATGAATACCGCAGTGCGCCGCTTTCCATCGTGGTGCCAACAGACCAAACGACCGCACCAACGATCGATCCAGTGCAAGCAGGGGATACATCCGTCGGAGGAACGGCCGAACCTGGTTCAACGGTGACGGTGGAGATTTCTGGAGAAGATCCAGTGACTGCCGAAACGGATGAGGAAGGCAATTGGACGGTCACCGTACCAGAGCTTTCAGAAGGCGACACGGTCACAGTGGTTGCGGAAGCTGAAGGCAAAGACCCAAGTGAACCAATCAGTGTCGGTGTCGGTGCCTTGAACGTGGCAGCACCAACGGCAACGATTACTGGCAACAGTACTGACGGCTATCCAGTCACAGGGACAGCACCAGCCAACGCAGCCATTGAGATCTTAAATGATGCGGGTGAAGTGGTGGGCAGTGGGACTGCCAATGGAGACGGTGAGTATACGATCACCTTGACAGATGGTGTGTCTCCAGCAGAAACCTTGCGAGTGGTGGCAGTGGTAACAGCTGGCGGCGATGAATACCGCAGTCCAGCAACTACTATCGTGGTGCCAGAAGATAACGCAGAAGACCAAACAGCAGCACCAACTGTCGCACCCGTGGTTGCTGGGGCGACAACTGTTAGCGGAACGGCTGAACCAGGAGCAGAGGTAACCGTTGAACTGCCAAGCGGCAATACTTACACTGCAACAGCAAATGACGAAGGTGAGTGGACGGCAACTGTGCCGACGGTTTCTCTAGATGATGTCTTGACAGTTACTGCCTTGGCAGACGGCAAAACAGAAAGTTTACCAGTTATAGTGACGGTGCAAGGGCTGATCGTGGCAGCACCAACGGCAACGATTTCTGGCAATAGTGAAGATGGCTATCCAGTAACTGGTACAGCACCAGCCAATGCGGCAATCGAAATCTTAAATGCTGATGATCAAGTGATTGGCACAGGAACAGTCAATGAGAATGGCGTTTACACCGTTACCTTGACCAGTGAAGAAGTATCAGCGGGGGAAACGGTCCGTGTCGTTGCCATCGTTTCCGCAGGTGGGGATGACTTCCGTAGTCAACCAACGGCTGTCGTGGTGCCAGCGGATCAAACGGCGACACCAACGATCAATCCAGCAGTGGCTGGCGCAACAGAAATCAGCGGAACAGCCGAGCCAGGAGCAACAGTCAGCGTGACGGTCGGTGAGGAAGACCCAATCACCGCTGAAGTTGACGAAGAGGGCAATTGGCAAGCTGAGGTACCAGCGCTTTCCGAAGGAACGACTGTTACGGCAGTGGCAGAAATAGAAAATGAAACACCAAGTACACCAGCAACGATCACGGTCGGGGCATTAACGGTGACAGCGCCTAGTGCGTCCATCAGCGGCAATGCAGCGGATGGCTATCCAGTGACTGGAACAGGACCAGCGAATGCGACCATCGAAATCTTGAATGAAGCTGGCGAGATAGTTGAAACGGGTACGACCGATGATGCAGGGCTTTACACGATCAATTTGACCAGTGAAGACGTCTCTCCTGAAGAAAACTTGACGGTGGTTGCGGTGGTCACAGCTGGTGGCAAGGATTATCGCAGTCCAGCGACACCGATCATGGTGCCAGCTGAACCAGGTGAAAACCAAACAACGGCACCAACGGTTGATCCAATCAAAGCAGGCGATGAAACAGTTAGCGGAACCGCCGAACCAGGCTCAACTGTAACTGTAACACTACCGGATGGCACAGAAGAAACCGCCGAAACAGATGACGAAGGCAACTGGAGTGTCGATGTGCCTGAATTGTCTGAAGGGGATACCATCACAGTCGTCGCAGACAGTGACGGCAAAGACCCAAGTGATCCAATCACTGTCATCGTTGAAGGAGTGACAGTCGAAGCACCAACAGCTTCCATCAGCGGCAACAGCACGGATGGCTACCCAGTGACTGGGACAGCACCAGCCAATGCAGCGATCGAGATCTTGAACGCAGCCAATGAAGTCGTTGGAAGAGGCACTGCTGATGGAGACGGCAACTATACAGTGGCCTTAACTGCTGAAACTGTCGATCCAGAAGAAACCTTAAACGTCGTTGCCATCGTTACAGCTGGTGGGAAAGAGTACCGCAGTAATCCAACAGCGGTCATCGTACCAGCAGATACGGTAGTGGATCAGACAGCAGCACCAACGATCGATCCAATCACGGCGGGGGATACCAGCATCAGCGGAACGGCTGAACCAGGTTCAACCGTGACGATCACCGTACCAGATGCGGAACCAATCACGGCTGAAACGGATGACGAAGGCAATTGGACGGCAGAAGTACCAGAAGTTTCTGAAGGCGATGCAGTCACTGTTGTGGCACAATCACCTGACAAAGAGCCCAGCGCTCCAGTCACAGTTGGTGTAGGTGCGTTGACGGTCACTGCTCCTAGTGCAACGATCACAGGCAATAGCACGGACGGCTATCCAGTAACTGGAACGGCACCAGCCAATGCCACCGTACAAATCTTGAATAGCGATGGACAAATCGTCGGTTCAGGAACTGCAGACGCAGAAGGAAACTACAGTATCACTCTTGAACCAACAGCTGTTGCACCAGCGGAAAGCTTAACCGTCGTTGCAGTTCTGACAGCTGGCGGCAAGGAATACCGCAGTAACGCGACACCGATCGTGGTACCTTTGGATCAAGAAGAGCAACAAACTGCAACACCAACGATCGATCCAGTCAAAGCTGGCGATACGACGATCAGCGGGACTGCCGAACCAGGTTCAACGGTGACGGTAACGATTGGGGAAAATGAACCGATCACGACCGAAACGGACGAAGAGGGCAATTGGACAGTTGAGGTACCTGAAGTTGCGGAGGGTGATACCGTCACTGTTGTGGCCCAATCACCTGAAAAAGATCCTAGTGCACCAATCACAGTGAGTGTGGATGGTATCACGGTTTCAGCACCGACCGCGTCCATCACTGGCAATCCAGAGGATGGTTACCCAGTGACGGGGATGGCAGCACCAAATGCGGCGATTGAAATCTTGAATGAAGCAGGAGACGTCGTTGGATCAGGCACTACCGATGAAAATGGCAACTACACGATCACGCTTTCTGGTGAAGCTGTTTCTCCTGAAGAATCATTGAATGTCGTTGCGATCATCACCGCTGGTGGCAAAGACTATCGGAGTAATGCGACACCAATCGTAGTGCCCGTCGAGAATACGATCGATCAAACCGCTACACCAATCATCGAACCAGTCACAGCTGGTGACACGACCATTACCGGTACTGCTGTAGCGGGAGCGATGGTCACCGTGACGGTAACAGGCGAAGAAGCGGTTGAAACCGAAGCAGATGAAGCAGGAAATTGGTCAGTGGACGTTGCGGAAGTTTCTCGAGATGAAATCGTAACAGCAGTGGCGCAAAGTGAAGGAGAAACCGCCAGTGAACCAGCAACGACCGTTGTTAATGGCATCACGGTCAACGCCCCTTCAGCATCCATTACTGGGAATTCCCAAGAAGGCTATCCAGTAACTGGGAACGGGCCTGCCAATGCAGCGATTGAAATTTTTAATGAAGCGGGGGATGTCGTTGGAACAGGCACTACCGATGAAAATGGTGACTACACGATCACATTGACTAGTGAGGATGTCGCACCAGAAGAAAACTTATCGGTTGTGGCGATCGTCACTGCTGGTGGGGATGACTACCGCAGTAATGCGACGCCAATCGTCGTACCTGTCGATGATGAAAGCATCAAGACAGATACCCCAACCATTGACCCAGTTACGGCTGGTGATACAACGATCAGCGGAACGAGTGAGCCAGGTGCTACGATTACCGTTACCATCAGCGATCCGTTAACAAGTAGATTCCTGACCATCTTCGCGGCTGAAGGACCAATCACAACGATCGCCGATCAAAATGGCGACTGGCGTGTTGAGCTATCCGCGGAAGCGACGGAAGGTGAAACCGTTACGGTTCTTGCTTTAGCAGATGGCGAAACCCTAAGTGATCCGACGACGACCGTAGTCGATGCTTTGACGGTTGATGCACCGGTTGCTACGATCACTGGCAATCCTACCGATGGCTATCCAGTCTTCGGGAATGGACCAGCCAATGCGACGATCGAAATCTTGAATGAAGCGGGTGACGTTGTCGGAACAGGAACGACCAATGGAAATGGTGCGTTCAGCATCACATTAGATCCAGAGGATGTTTCACCAGAAGAAACCCTTAACGTTGTGGCGATCGTTACAGCAGGTGGCAGAGAATACCGCAGTGCAGCAACACCAATCGTTGTACCAACGGGTGACAATGGCACGGATGGTTCAGATGGTACTGACGGCACGGACGGCAGCGATGGCACGGACGGAACCGATGGCACGGATGGCACCAATGGTTCTGATGGTACGAATGGTACCGACGGAAGCAACGGCGCTTGGGGCAACTGGGGCAACTGGGGAAACAATAATTGGAACAGCAACAATAACAACCAAAGCTGGTGGGGAAGTAAATTCTTACCGAAAACGGGATCAGAAGGAACTTGGTATGCTTCAGTGATTGGAGCAGCAGTCTTCGTTGTCGGAGGAATCGGCTTGTTCTTCAAAGCAAGAAAGAAAAAAGACCAGCAAAAATAGCATGACTTTACCAGCGGAGTGGACATCCTCCGCTGGTATCTCTAGTGAATCAAAACGTTGAAGCATTGATCATCGTTTCGTAAAGAAAGGGTTAGAAATGGTATGGAAAGCAGAAGGAGGGAAAAACGTTTTTACAAATGGACGATCGCTCAGTTGATTTTCTTGTTGACCAGCATCAGTTTCGTCAATTTGTATCTTTTAACAACGACCAAAGAAGCCGAGGCGGCAGTGAACGTATTAGATGTGGAAATTTTAAGCAATTTAACAAGTGCCAATACAAGTGGTACTTCAGCAAGTGCACCTTGGCCAGGCAGCGTGACAAATCGACCAGTGACTTTTTCGATCAAAGGGAACGGGGGTTTGAACGCTTCTGTCAATGTCAACGGTGAGGATAAATTTGCTTTGTTGGCGATCCCCACAGAGTTGAGAACTAGCATCAGTGCCAACGGATCAGCAGCTATCAAAACGTCGACCACAGTCAATATTGCCAATGTCCCGCTTTTGAATGCGATCTTAACAGCGCTTGATTCCTTGACCAGCTCATTAAATCTCAATCTCGGAATTGTGCAAATCGATTTAACGGCTGTCAATCAGCAAATTTCCTTGCTAAAAACTGTTGGTAATTTAGGCAATGTAGAAATAAGCAGTCCGTTGCAGTTCACCACCCAAAGAGAAGCGTTGTATGCCAATATGAGTTCGAACCTCGGTGTCGTTTTAGGAACCAATGTCCCGCAAATTTTACGGAATTTAAGCACGGCGATTCAAAATACCCAGATCCGAGTGATCGGCATCGATATTGGCGGTGTTGTTCGTGCATTGCTGCAAGGATTGCTGAATACCTTGCTTAGCACCGTAACGTCAGCGTTGAACAATTTGGCAACCGTCCAAGAACAAATGGCGGATGCAGCCGTTTTAGGAGCAACGGATGTTCAAATTCCTACGTTACTTTCGGGTCCAGGACAGTTGACCGCAAATTGGACCGCCAATTTTTCGGCTTCTGTGTTGAAGGCAAAGCCGACGGACCTCAATCTCTTGAACTTTAGTGTGCTAAATATCAGCAGTCGCCAAACCATGATTTATTTCATGGTCGAAGCACTGACGATGGATCGGACGAATCTGCCGACTCAGCTGAATTTTGGCCGACATGCCATTCAAACGAAAAAGAGTGAGACATGGCGGGCAACCGCCAACGGCGACCAAAGCGCAGCAGCTACAACTGGGATTTTACGGATCAATGATACCCGCAATCGTCAGAAAAAATGGCAAGTCAAGGTCAGACAATCCACCAATTGGATCAATGGCACGCGAACATTGCCAGCTGCCGAATTAAGGGTTCAGCTTGGAACTGTCAATTCGACATTTACAGACGGTCGAGTGGTTTTACCTGATAATGCAACGATTGCCCTGCAGCAAAATGTCGAAAAAAATGTGGTGACGTTGGAAAATGCGGCATCGACTGGTGGACTGACTGTTAATTTTTCCCAGTTCAATTTATTTGTACCTGAGAAAACACCTAAATTTCAAGGTCAGTATCGCGCCACAGTCGTGTGGACCGTTTCCGATACACCTTGAAAAGGAAGAGCCGAATGAAAAAAAATTCCCTTGTGCTGCTTCTGGTTTTGATGATCGGCAGTTTCTACAGTATCGTTCCATCAGCAGTAGCCAATACGACGACCGGCAACATTGAGTTTTATGAAGGACCAACGGAAACAGCTAGCAGTGATTCCATTGATGAAGAAATTGAACCACCGACCAGTCAAGAAACGGTTACTAACGCAGAAGAACCGCTGCCACAGCTTGCAGAAACCAATCACTTTTGGCTGCCCGTAATAGGCGGATTCTTCATTAGTCTGACATTGATCATTTGCATCAAAAAAAGGAGGATGGCAAAATGATTTCAAAGAAAACGATAATAGGCGCATTGGGGGTATTGACTGCCCTTAGCATTGGTGCGACAGTGCAAGCAGATGACACGACCGGTGTCGTAGAATATACCTCTGGGGGCATCGTGTTTGACCCGGATAAAGGCGGGAGTGATCCCAATACGCAGCTACCAACGAATTTAGATTTTGGTGCCCATGAAATCCAAACAGAAACTGCCGAAACGTGGGTAGCTACTACGGATGGAACTGGACTACCTGGGGATGGGTCAACGCTGCAAAGAGGGGCAGTTGCGGTCAGCGATAACCGAGGACAGGCGAACTCTTCTTGGGCGATCAAAGTACGGCAAGCAACCCAATTTACGGCAGGAGACAGCACGTTGGATGGTGCGGTATTAACAGTAGATACGGGGACGTTGACCAATAACTTGAGTTCGCCGCCAACAGGAACCAGTGATATTGCCAATGGCGAGCTTGATTTTGCGGCGATCAACAATGAGTATGCGTTCTTGACCGCCAATGCTGGCGAAGGGATTGGTGAAACGTCGATGCCTTTAGAACAATTTACCCTTTCGATCCCAGCCAATACGGAAAAACAATCAGCAACCTACCAAACGACCCTCGTTTGGACGATCAGCAGTGCGCCGACGACCCCATAGGGCAGTAGTCATTGCGTAACAGTTAGCAGAAAAAAAGCAGCTTGCCTGAGCGGCTGCTTTTTATGCTAGCTGATTTTTCTTTCCTATATTGTGTAGAAAGGATCTGACAGGATGCATCAGAAGAAAGTTCGAGGCAAAGGATTTCAGTATTGGGTAGTAAGTATTCTAACGGTCTTATTTTTCATTGGTACGAGCAGTACGGGGACAGCAGATTCACTGGATACCTTCGATGTTCAAATCAAATTGCCAGAGTCACAGCAAGACAAAGAGCTGATGTACTATGATTTGTTGCTGGAGCCCAAGGCAGAAGAAAAACTAGCGGTCATGGTTTCCAATAAAAGCGAGCAACCAATCAATCTACAGCTATCCTTTAATCGAGCGGTCACGAACATGACGGGTGTCGTTGAGTACTCTGGGGCAAATGAAGAAGCAACGCCTTCTGCTCCATACGCGATCGAAGAACTCGTCACTTTAAGTGATGAAACCCTTTCGTTAGCCCCTAATGAGCAAAAAGAAATCACCTTGACAGTCCAGATGCCATCTGAATCCTTTGATGGGATTTTGGCAGGGGGACTATACGTCCAGCAAACCGGCAGTGAAGAATTTCAAGGTAATGTCCAAAACCTACTAGCCAGAGAAGTGGCGGTGTTGCTCCGTAACAAAGAGACCGACATCCCGCTAGCGGTCCGGATTGAGGAAGCTCATCTGGAAGAAATCAATCGCCGCAATGTCATCATCGTAGCGGTGGAAAATACAGCGGCAAATTATCTTAGCAAGGCCACGCTTGCTTATGAAGTGTTTCATGATGGACAAGCAACAGCGATCAAAGGGGAAAAAGAGGTCCAATTAGCGCCCAATGCGTTAATGAATTACGCACTGCCATTAGATGGAAACGAACTGCAATCAGGAGAGTATGAAATAAAAACGACCCTCAAAGCAGCTGATCAACAATGGCAAGGAGAGCCTACCTTCCAAGTTGCAAGTCAAGAAGCGCAAGAAAGAAACGAGCAAGATGTTAGTATTGAAGAAACCGCTTCGCCGATCCTTCTCTACTTATCGATTGGTGGTGTTTTATGTCTGATCATCGCCTATTTGATTTGGCATAATCGTAAGCTGAAGCGAGCATTGAATAAAAGTGATGATTAGTAGGTAGTGGAAATCAAAGGTGGTTGCAGGAAAAGTCTACTATTATAGTAAAAAATGTTTTCAAATAGCTAAAAGCAGTACCACTCATAAAAAGAATCAGGAAAGAAAACCATTTATCATTGAGAATAAATGGTTTTTTCGTGTTCCGCACGTTTTGTTGAGAACAGTGAAGAAGAAATTTTGACATTCACCAATAGGAGGTCATGTCATCACTGATGAATAATTGTTCTTCAATCATTGAAAGGAGAGAAGCATCCAGTGGAAAATAAATAACGTTTGTGATGTTGGGTTCTGATCGTTTTTTTTCACATGGAATTATCATAAAACTTTACATAATAATGTTTCCGCTTCCCTTGAAGTCTTTCGTAGATATTGTTAAAAAAACATAATATTTTTCTGGTGGCTACGCTTACTCCCTTATAAAAGCTTTAAGAAAACTCTTTAGCGTGTCTTTTTATCTATAATAGGTTTAGACCAATTACAGCGTCTTTTCTTACTTTGTTTTTAATTTAAACTACCTTTTTTGCATGAATGTTTCTTTAATTCGTTTGAAAGTGCAAGCAGGCATTTTTGATTAAGAATACAATTAGAAATGATGCAAAAAGGAGAATTAAGATGTCTGCAAATTTGAGCAATTTCGCTGTTTATATAGTAGATGACAACTTTTTTAATGGGAATTTGATGAAGAAAATGATTACGGAAAGTCGTGTTCCGCATTCTCTAGTGCAGATTCTTTCACCTGAAGAATTAGCCCCTTTTCTTGACGGATACCTAACAGATGTGAACGATCTCTTCTTATTTTCCATTGAAATGAAAGGATTTGATCGAAGTTTTCAATTAGCAGGAAGTTTGAGGGAACAATGCAAAAAGTGTCAAATCGCTTTTTATGGTGCCTATGCCTCCAAAATCGAAATCAAGAAGCTGAATCTTATCTGTCCTTTAGGGATCATCGATACAAAAGAAAAGGAGGTGGCAATGCAGCTAAGAAATTTATTAACGGAAGCGATCGAAGTCAAACGATCATTACTCGGAAAAAAGCACTTATTAAAAATCGTCAGTAAAAGAGAGTTGATGGTGGTTGATGCAGAAGCAATCAACTATATTACAACGATCAAAGGAGAGCGAAACCGAATCGCTTTTCACCAAAAAAAGTCGATCGAATTCCTCGAAACTTCCTTGAAGGTGATCAAACAATTAGAGCTGCCAGAGTATTATAACGTCTTCAAATCCTACATTATCAATGCGCGACAAATCAAAATGATCGATCGAACAAACAATGTTTTGTGCTTTTTTAATGGAGAAGAGTTAGAAGTCGGGAAAAAAATCCGTAAGGCAATCAGTTAAAACTACATACATTTACTGGAGGAAAAAATGAATAAGAGAAGCAAAAGAATTCGTCATGGGATCGTTGTTACCGCACTAGGAATCACTCAAGTGATCACTCCGATCATGGCGATAGCGGAAACAACCGAACAAGAACAGACCGTCAACACGCTAGACAAATCCGATCAACTACTAGAAACGATGACTGAATCGACAAATGATGCTAACGGAAACGAAGCACAAGCAGCTGAGGATGCTGAAACAGATTATTCTTCCGAAGCGAACAAAGAGGAATCATCAGCTGGTTCAGAAAACACGGAACCAAGTGAAACGACCACATCGGCTTCCTCAAATAGAACGGAAGATTCTAGCCATGCGAGACAAGAAAGTTCTTCAACATCCGATTCAAAAGAAACCAAAGAAGAGCAACACACACCTCGTGTCAGCACGCGCATCAATGACCAAGAACTTTTGGAAAAAGGCACCCTGCTGACCATTGCTGGCGAAGAATTCAGCCGTACGGAAGAAACACGAATCTTAAACAATAGTCCAGTGAAACTGAAATTGGATTTTGAAATCAATGACAAAGATTATTTCGCTGGCACCACTGCTGTTTTTGACTTGCCGCAAGGCCTTGGCTTTAGTGATGTGCAAGGAACCAATGAAGCGATCAATGCATCGTGGGCTGTAGACAGTGCAGCTCATCAACTGATGATCACGTTTAATCAATCGGTTCATGATGCCTCTTTTTCGATCGAGTTGACTAGTTATCTATATTCAGAAGATAAGCCTCAGCTAACGATTGAGATCGGCGATCAAAACCAGACAAGCTATGCGATTGATTTGTATGAAGAGGTCGATCCGATTCAATATGTGTCAGAAAAAAATGTCTTTGGGATGGAAGGAATGGTCTACTACAATACCGATCGGACATTATCTGGAACGGAAACTCTTTCACTGAATTTGGTTGATACGCCGGGGGCTTCCTTCAAAAAGATTGAGACCCAACCGTTAAAAGTTTTCAGCTATGAGGTGGATATCAAAGGAAAGATCAAACCAGAAACACAGACAGCATTAGTCGAAGGGACGGACTATACGATCACTTCAAATAGTCTTTACAATACTGCAGTTGAGATCAAACAGATGGACAAACAAAAGGCTTATGGGGTTTCTTATCAATTCACCATGAGTTTGACCGAGCTGACGGAATATACTGCCTCTTTTTCAAAAGGGTATCCAACGACCGGATTTGGTTCGGTACAGCTAAAACAAACAACTGCCCAAAACAGAGGGTTTTCCTTTATCGCAAAAACCAGCAAAGATGAAAAAGAAGTCGATTCTAGGTATTATATGGGGGTTGCTTCTGCCAGTTTTATGAATGGCCTTTCTAAAGGAAACTACTATGTATCAATTCATCAAATGCCGACGGAGATGAAAGCTGGTCAACAAATCATCCTTTCGAGTCAAAACGGACAGCCGATCGCGGCGAAACAGTTAACAGCAAGAGATGCCTTCTATCAAAATGTGACTTTTTCGGATTATTTTTCTGTCGAAAATAACGGGGACAAACTGATTGTGACCGCTACAAAAGACAGCAATCTCACTCTTGGTTCCACGAACATAACCGTACCCTTTGATCAGAAAGATATCATTCTCAATGTCTCGACACCGTTGATCGCCAATAGAGAATTCAAAATCGTTGAAGACAACTATGTCGAACCAATCAGTGTCCTTAATCCCAACAATGCTGAAACAGCTTGGGGAAATTATGACCAAAATGGAGCTTACATGAGTGATACCTCCATCAACATCGAAGGCAGTAACTCACAACCAATCGAAAATTTACAAATGTTTATTGAACATCCAGAGTATCTTTCTTTGAGAAAGGTACCAAAAGTTAGTTTTTACTACACATTAGGAAAAGATTATACGATTGAAGAAGTAGCAGGAGGAACGATGGTCACTTTTACGTCGCCCATTACCTATTCCGTTCAATTTGATATCGGCTTCAATTACGTGCCAGACAGTTTAGCACCGACAAAATCGATTCCTAATGATACAATTCCAATCACGATTTCCGCAATGGGACTTGACACGGTTCATACCTCCGTCTATACCGGAAGAAAACTGTATTCTGAACGCACGCTCCAAAGCAGTAAGAATCAGTTTTTAGTCAACGCGCGTCAAGATACCATCAGTGATTTGACCGTTGAAACTCATGTACCGAAAAATACCGATGTCGTGTTTTCGATCATCGATGTTTCCAATGAACAAGTCAGTGGCATTTATCCACAGTATTGGGATCGTGGCTATTATGATAACCAAGCCATGAAGGAAAGCGATCCGAATTATCCAACGATCACCCATGATGAAGAAACCAACTATTATACCTTTGATTTTGGGACGACCAATCGGCGCTACATTATTTCCTATCAATACGCCAATGGATGGCAGGAAATGAGTACGATTTATGTACCTGGTTATGCAAAAGAACCGTTATCAAATAATCAGCAAGGCACAGCCACAGTTTCAGTATCCAATACGGCGACAGATATTATTGGCATTACGCAAAATACCGTGAATAATACGAAAAACATGACGCAGGTCAAAGTCACGACAAAAAATATCGATGATGGCTCGAAAAAAGTAGCAAATCCAACGATCCTTTTAAAATCGTTAGGGAACACCAATGGCGAAATCGATTTAGGATCGATCGCTGTTTCGAATGTGCCAGATGACAGCTATGAAGTCAAAGAAGTTGATGGGAACGTACAGCTTGTCTTTTCAAACTATGTTCTAACGAAAAATATCGAAATCAGTTACAACGTCCTTTCACAAAACGCCGGCCAAATCTCAGCCTCAGCCACGATCGTTTCTGATACGATCGATACCTTGTCGGAAGCCAAACGGACGGCTACCTCGACGGTGGCCAATCTGCAATTTTCGGCAGGCGATTCCAGCGGGATCATCTACAAAACCAATGCGACGCTTGATGTTTATAATACCGAAGAACCAACTGAGAAGATTGCGGGGGTTACTTTGACGCTTTGGAATCAATTGACTGGAGATATCGTTTCTGTCGTAACGGATGAAAATGGAGAATACCAATTAACTGATATTTATACGGGGAACTATACGCTTTATGTTTCCTACGTCCCTGAAGGTTACGTCATACCACAGGAACTTCAGCTTGGTAAAGAGGTGCAAGTGAATCGCACGGGCAACCATCTTTCTGTCGGCATCACACCAGAAGAAGACTTATCGGCGATCAACGCCAAAGATAGCACGATCTACGTGGGAGATGAATGGCATGCTGAAGACAACTTTGTTTCAGCAACAGACAAGCATGGCAATGCGCTGAACTTCTCGGAAATTACCGTCAACGGTGAGGTCGACACGACAAACTTTGGCACCTATGAGGTAAAATACATCAACGGCAGTGTTAGTCAAACAGCGACGATCACCGTGGTTGCCAACCAAGAAACGGTAGCAGCAAAAGACAGCACGTTATATGTGGGCGATGCATGGACAGCAGCTGATAATTTTCTATCGGCAACGGATAAAGACGGCAATGCAGTGACAATCGCAGACGTGACCATCAACGGCGAAGTTGATACGGATACACCAGGAGAATACCAAGTCATTTATCGTAACGGAAAAGCCGAAGCGACAGCAACGATTACCGTGTTAGCTGATCAAACATCAATTAAAGTAAAAGATAGCACCTTATACGTCGGGGATGACTGGCATGCGGTTGATAACTTTGTTTCGGCAACGGACAAAACAGGAGCGAATGTCCCATTTTCAAATGTGACTGTTAGTGGAACCGTGGATACTTCCAAAGAAGGTCAATATCCAGTGGTTTATCAAAACGGCAATCAAAAAGCAACAGCGACGATCACCGTGGTTGCCAATCAAGAAACAGTCGTTGCCAAGGATAGTACACTTTATGTTGGAGATGCATGGGAACTTGCGGATAATTTTGTTTCAGCAACGGATAAGAAGGGACAACCGTTAAGCTTGGCAGAAGTCACCACCAGTGGTGACGTGGAAACGAAAGTACCAGGAGAATACCAAGTCATTTATCGCAATGGCAAAGCTGAAGCGACAGCAACGATCACCGTGTTAGCTGATCAAACATCGGTCAAAGTAAAAGATAGCACCTTATACGTGGGGGACGACTGGCATGCGGTGGATAACTTTGTTTCGGCAACGGACAAATCAGGAGCGAATGTACCATTTTCAAATGTGACCTTTAGTGGAACCGTGGATACTTCCAAAGAAGGTCAATATCCCGTGGTATATCAAAACGGCAAAATAAAAGCAACGGCGACGATTACGGTTGTTGCCAACCAAGAAACCGTAGTCGCTAAGGACAGTACGATTTATGTGGATGATAACTGGCAAGCTGCCGACAACTTCGTGTCAGCCAAAGACAAAGACGGTAATGAGCTAAAACTTGCAGATATCACAACAGTAGGTACAGTCGATAGCGCCACACCAGGGAAATATGAAGTGGTTTATCGCAATGGCAAAGCCGAAGCGACAGCAACGATCACCGTGTTAGCTGATCAAACGAGTGTCAAAGCCAAAGACAGTACTCTGTATGTCGGCGACGATTGGGAGGCTGCCGACAACTTTGTCTCAGCCACAGACAAAACGGGAGCAAACCTACCATTTTCAGGAGTAACCGTTAGTGGAACAGTTGATACGAGCAAAGAAGGTCAGTACAAAGTTACTTATAGCAATGGTAAAACGGAAGCTATTGCTACGATCACGGTTGTTGCGAACCAAGAAACGGTGGCAGCTAAAGATAGTACGTTGTATGTAGGTGACTCATGGGAAGCCGCCGACAATTTTGTATCGGCAACAGATAAAGACGGTAACGCAGTAAAACTGACTGATATCACAACAGTAGGCACAGTCGATAGCGCCACACCAGGGAAATATGAAGTGATTTATCGCAATGGCAAAGCCGAGGCGAAAGCGACGATCACCGTATTGGCAGATCAAACGAGTGTCAAAGCCAAAGACAGTACTCTGTATGTCGGCGACGATTGGGAGGCTGCCGACAACTTTGTCTCAGCCACAGACAAAACGGGAGCAAACCTACCATTTTCAGGAGTAACCGTTAGTGGCTCAGTCGATACCTCCAAAGCAGGCGAGTACCCAGTGGTTTACCAAAATGGTCATGTCAAAGCAACGGCGACGATTACGGTCGTTGCCAACCAAGAAACGGTAGTTGCTAAAGATAGTACGATTTATGAAGGCGATGACTGGCAAGCCGCCGACAACTATGTGTCGGCAACAGATAAAGACGGCAACGCAGTAAAACTGGCTAATATCACAACAGTAGGTACAGTTGACAGCGCCACACCAGGGAAATATGAAGTGGTTTATCGCAATGGCAAAGCCGAAGCGACTGCCACGATCACCGTGTTAGCTGATCAAACGAGTGTCAAAGCCAAAGACAGTACTCTGTATGTCGGCGACGATTGGGAAGCTGCCGACAACTTTGTCTCAGCCACAGACAAAACGGGAGCAACGGTTGAATTATCAGGAGTAATCGTTACTGGTACCGTCGATACCAGTCAAGAAGGCACATACGATGTCACTTATACGAATGGAAAAGTCAGCGCCACAGCGACAATCACTGTGGTTGCTCACGAAGAAACGGTCGTAGCAAAAGATAGTACAATCTATGAAGGAGAGAAATGGCAAGCCGTCGATAATTTTGTCTCGGCAACAGATAAAAGCGGACAAGCAGTCGATTATGATCAAGTATTGATTAGCGGTACAGTCAATACTGATGTGCCTGGAAAATACCAAGTCATCTATCGAAATGGCAAGGCCGAAGCAACTGCCACGATCACCGTGTTGGCAGACCAGACCTCTGTGACTGTGAAAGATAGCGTGATTTATGTCGGTGACAACTGGACAGCAGCCGACAATTTTGTCTCCGCTACGGATCGTGACGGTAAGTCACTCACGTTGGATCAGCTACTGGTGGACGGTTCGGTGGATACGAAGAAAACGGGCACCTATCAAGTCACCTATTCAATCGTCACTGATGAAGCAGCAACCCCTAACTTTTTCGCACGTTTATTTGGTGCTCGCTCACAAGAAGCAGTCACCGCCACAGCGACGATCAAAGTCGTTGAAAAAGCAGAAGAACCAGAGGAGAACGATCAGCAGCCAGAGAAAGATGATTCTGACAAAGGGCAACAAAAACCAACGGATGAAGGGCAGACTGACAAACAAACCAAAGCGACCGCAAAGGACAAACGGGTGCTACCAAAGACTGGTACAGCCATCACTCAAGGCTATTCGATTGCAGGAGTGAGCCTTGTTGCTCTAGCGGGGATCGTCTTCTTTCGTAAGAAACACACGAACAAAAGCAGAAAAACGAAATAAGTCGCAATGACTCTAGCAGCGGATATCGTGAAGGATATCCGCTGTTTTTGTTTTTTAAAATACCTGCTGTATTGCGGTTTTCTTATCCGATAAGCAGCCGTATAAAGAAGATATAAAGATGCTAGCAGAAGATTTACACTATTTTTATTTCTTTTTGCGTATGCTTACGTCATGAAGGAGTGAAGAATATGAATCTTGTTTTAGGAATAATCGGAGTGATCGTAATGATCTATCTCTTTTGGTACTTGTTTGAGGGGGGAGAACGATGAGTAGCTATTTTGTGCAAGGCTTTTTATTTTTACTGATCTTACTAGCAGCAGCGGTTCCTTTGGGCTGGTATATCAAAGAAATCATGCAAGGAAAAACACCGCGGTTTGTCCGCTTTATTCAACCCATTGAACGGTTGACCTATCGAGTGATTGGTTCGGTCAGTAATAAAGAAATGACCGCCAAAACCTATCTATTTTCCGTCTTGGCCGTCAGTGTCTTTTCCATCATCGGCTTGACCGGATTATTGATGGTTCAGCACTGGTTACCGCAAGGGGCAGCCGTTGAGAATATGTCCTTTGACTTAGCATTGAACACAGCCGTCAGTTTTGTGACGAACACGAACTGGCAAGCTTACGCTGGGGAAGAAGCACTGACCAATCTTTCCCAAGCATTAGGATTAACGGTGCAAAATTTCTTGTCAGCGGCAGTAGGACTAGCCGTATTGTGTGCCTTGATTCGTGGGCTGCAGCAAAAACAAAAACGTACGGTAGGGAATTTTTGGCAAGACATCACCCGTTCCTTGCTCTATATCCTTTTGCCACTTTCATTGATGTTAGCGATCTTGCTCCTGTCTCAAGGCGTTGTCCAAACGTTGAGCAGCGGCGTGGAAGTCAATGGATTTGAGGGGGAATCCTTTTGGATGGCGCTCGGACCAGTAGCGAGTCAAATCGCCATCAAGCAATTAGGGACCAACGGCGGCGGGTTCTTTGGCGCCAACGCCGCCCATCCATTTGAAAACCCAACGATGTTCAGTAATTTTTTAGAAAACTTAGCGATCTTGTTGCTGCCAGCTGCTTTGATTTTTGCCTTTGGCTTTTGGATCAAAGAATGGAAACAAGGACGTACGATCTTGATCACCGCAATCGTCTTTTTGATCCTAGCTTTTATTGGCGTAGTGATCAGTGAAGCTTATGGACCGCAATTCAGTCAAGTGCTTGGGAATGCCAATCTAGAAGGCAAAGAAGTACGTTTCGGTGTCGGTTGGTCGAGTCTCTGGGCAGTGAGTACCACTGCTGCTTCCAGTGGATCAGTCAATGCCATGCTGGATAGTTTCACACCACTCGGGGGTGCGATTCCGATGTTCTTGATGCAGCTGGGGGAAATCATCTTTGGCGGTGTCGGCAGCGGGCTTTATGGCATGATTGCTTTTCTATTATTGACGGTCTTTATCGCTGGTTTACTCGTCGGACGAACACCCGAATATATCGGCAAAAAAATCGAAGCCTTTGACATTAAAATGACGAGTATCGTTATTTTGACGCCATTGCTACTGACGCTTTTCGGGGCTATGTTGATGACCTTGCATCCTGACATCATGAGCTGGCTAACCAACCAAGGCGCCCATGGCTTTAGCGAACTGTTGTATGCAGCAACTTCGTTTAGCAACAACAACGGGAGTGCCTTTGGCGGCTTGACCGCAGATACTGTTTTCCTGAATAGTTTGGGTAGTATCTTGATGTTCGTTTCACGTTTCGTTCCCATCGCAGCCATCTTGTATCTGGCAGAAAACATGGGGGCCAAAAAGAAAACCGTTCGTAATGAAGGAACCTTGTCAACCACGAGTCCAGTCTTTGTCACGATGCTGATCATTGTGATCATCGTGATCGGTGCACTGAGCTTTTTACCAGCGATGGCTTTAGGACCAATCGCAGACTTTTTTACAACGAAATAGGAGAGAGAAAAAATGAAAAAAATCTATCAATGGGCGATCGGCGAATCCTTTAAGAAATTGGATCCTCGCCAACAAATCAAAAACCCCGTAATGTTTGTGGTTTACTTAGGGGCGATCTTGACAACGGTTTTATGTTTTCAAGAACAAACGGTCCCGTTGTGGTTTAGCATCAGTGTGACCATCTTCTTATGGTTGACCTTGTTGTTTGCCAATTTTGCCGAAGCAGTGGCAGAAGGGCGCGGCAAAGCACAAGCGGATAGTTTGAAGCAAGCCAAAAAAGAAATCATGACCTACAAAGTCATGTCCCTGGAAGATGTCGCCAAAGAGGCTTTTATCGAAGTCCGTTCCTCCGATTTGAAAAAAGGCGACTTGGTGTACGTTCCATCTGGCGAACAAATCCCTGCCGATGGGGATGTCGTGGAAGGTGCTGCTTCGGTGGACGAAAGTGCCATCACAGGAGAATCAGCACCTGTCATTCGTGAGTCTGGTGGCGACCGCAGTGCAGTCACGGGAGGAACGTTAGTCGTTTCCGATTACTTGGTCATCAAAGTGACCGCTGAAAATGGCCATTCCTTTTTGGATAAGATGATTGCGATGGTGGAAGGGACGCAACGGAAAAAAACACCCAATGAGATTGGCTTGCAGCTGTTCTTAGTGACACTGACCATCATCTTCTTGGCAGTTTCCATCACATTGATTCCTTTTACCGATTTTAGCAGTCAGTTATCTGGTCGGGGAACGGCGATTTCCAGTGTGATCGTGATCGCGTTACTGATTTGTCTTGCACCGACCACGATCGGCGCCTTGATTTCCTCGATTGGGATCGCTGGAATGAGTCGTTTGACCAAAGAAAACGTCATCGCCATGAGTGGACGCGCGATTGAAGCAGCAGGAGATGTGGATGTTTTGCTGCTGGATAAAACAGGAACCATTACTCTGGGGAACCGCCGTGCCAGTGAGTTCTTGCCAGTACCAGGGGTCACCGCCAAAGAGTTGGCAGATGCAGCGCAGTTGGCATCCTTTGCCGATGAAACGGCGGAAGGCCGCAGTATCGTGATTTTAGCCAAAGAAGCCTTCAATATTCGTGAACGGGAATTTCAGCAAGCCGATGTTCATTGGATCGATTTTAGTGCCAAAACACGGATGTCTGGGATCGACTATCGTGGCGATGAGATCCGTAAAGGAGCTGCGGATACGATCAAGCAATATGTGACGGCAAAAGGGCAGACCTATCCCACGGCATGTGATGAGATCGTAGAAAAGGTCGCTAAGGCTGGTGGAACCCCATTGGTCGTAGTGAAAAATGGCCAAGTACTCGGAGTCGTTTATTTAAAAGACATCGTGAAAAACGGCGTCAAAGAAAAATTTGCCGACATGCGCAAGATGGGCATCAAGACGATCATGATCACTGGGGACAATCCCTTGACGGCAACTGCTATTGCCGCCGAAGCGGGCGTCGATGATTTCTTAGCCGAAGCAACACCAGAAAACAAAATGAACCTGATTCGCGAATATCAGGAAAAAGGGCATTTGGTGGCGATGACAGGGGATGGAACCAACGATGCCCCCGCACTCGCCCAAGCCGATGTGGCAATGGCGATGAACACTGGTACGCAAGCAGCCAAAGAAGCGGGCAATATGATCGACCTTGATTCCAGCCCGACCAAATTACTGCAAGTAGTCCAAATTGGTAAACAACTGCTGATGACCCGTGGGGCATTGACGACCTTTAGTATCGCAAATGATATCGCCAAATACTTCGCAGTGATCCCTGTTCTGTTTTATGCGATTTATCCAGAACTCGCAGCGCTGAATATCATGAATCTTGGTAGTCCCTTAACTGCGATTTTGTCTGCAGTCATCTACAATGCAGTCGTGATCATCGCCTTGATCCCTTTGGCGTTAAAAGGGGTCAAATACCAAGAAAAACCAGCCAGCCAAATGCTGCGGCACAATCTGGTCGTCTACGGCCTAGGCGGCATCATCGCACCATTCATTTGCATCAAGCTAGTAGATTTGCTTTTATCAGCTGTTCTGCTATAAGAAAAATCCATCAGAGTCAAGGAGTCATTTAGGAGGAAAACATGATGAAGAACACCCTCTTTGCCAGTATCAAATTTTTACTAGTTAGTACCGTGCTATTTGGCGGTCTCTATACATTGTTGGTCACTGGTGTCGGACAAGTCTTTTTTGCCCATCAAGCCAACGGCAGTCAAATCGTGGAAGACGGAGCGGTCAAAGGATCTGAGCTGCTTGCGCAACCCTTTGACCAAGCAGGTTACTTCCAAGGGCGTGATCAAACCGTTTCACAATTGTCGCCCTATGATACGACCCAAAAAAAGACTGTAGCTGAGCGGACAGCGGCGTTGCTGGCAGAAAATCCAACCCAAACCAGTGTGCCGATCGATCTCGTGACCGCTTCGGGTAGTGGCGTTGATCCCGATATCAGTGTCGAAGCGGCACTTTTTCAACTGCCACGGATTGCTGACACAAGAGGCATCGATGAACAAATAATTCATGATATAATAAACAGGAATAAAGTAGCTGATCTGTTCTCCACGAGAGAATACGTCAATATCATGACCTTGAATCAGCAGCTCAATCAATTACCCGAGGAATAGGGGGAAGCATCTATGAGTGAAAACAACCAGCAGACGATCCCAGAAGAGATGCTGCTGCAAGCAGGCTTTGGACCTAAACGTGGCAAACTACGGGTGTTTTTCGGTTTTGCTGCCGGTGTCGGAAAAACCTATACGATGTTAACCGAAGCCCATGAGTGTTTGCTCATGGGCAAAAATGTGGTGATCGGCTATATCGAACCCCACAAACGTCCCGATACCAATCGATTGCTTGAAGGGTTACCACAAGTACCATTAAAGCAATACCAGCACAAGCAATTGACCCTTTATGAGCCAGATATCGATCGACTGATCCAACTAAAACCAGATATCGTCTTGATTGATGAGTTGGCACATACCAATCCCATTGGTGCGCGAAACAAAAAACGTTACCAAGATGTCGATGAACTATTGAATGCAGGAATCACCGTCTACACGACCATCAATGTCCAGCATATCGAAAGTCTGAATGATATCGTGGAAAAGGTCACGGAAGTGGAAGTCAGAGAAACGGTGCCTGACACCTTTTTCCAACACGCCAGTTTGCGGGTAGTGGATGTTGAACCAGACGAACTGATCGATCGATTGGAACAAGGAAAAATCTATGCTGATGAAAATGCCAAACGAGCGCTAAAAAATTTTTTTACGCCAGAAAAACTTGATCATCTGCGGGGATTAGCGATCCAAAAAGCTTCCAATCATATCAATCAAATGAACGGCGGTCGAAAACGAGTTCAAAGCAAGCTTTTGACCATCATTGATGATCGCTTGCCGAAAATGGCAGAAAAATGCATTCGTTGGACCGCTCGCTTAGCCCAAGGAGTCGGTGCCGAATGGACGGTCATCCAAGTTCGATCGTTAGATGATACACCTACCGAAGTGCCGTTGGCAGAGCGTTTGGGTGCAGAAGTCATCAACATTGAAGCGGATGACAGTTTTGAAACCATCGTAGAGTATGCCAAAATGACGGGTGCCAGTGACATTATCATGGGGAAACAGGTTTCTCAAAAGTGGTTCCAAAAATTGTTTGTCGAGGATTTAGAAGACCGCTTGATTCGCCGCCTTGATGACATTGAGATCCATTTGATTCCTTTTAAAGAAAAAATGCAACGACCCCGGCTAACGTTTTCGCAATTATTTGAAGGCGGCGGTCGAGATTTCACCTTGACCTTTGGGCTGATCATGCTCGCCACCTTAGTGACAGAAGGCATGCAGTATCTGCATTTCGGCGAGCAGAACTTGATGCTGGTCTACATCTTTTTTGTTCTCTTAGTGGCCCGTTACACGAGTGGCTATCTATGGAGTGCCATGGCATCGATCATTAGTGTCCTTTCTTACAACTGGTTCTTTGTCGAACCCTTGTATTCCTTGACGGTCTATAAAGCAGGTTATCCAATCACATTAGTGATCATGCTGATCGTTGCCTTGATGATCAGTAACTTGATGGTTCGATTGAAGACCCAAGCAGAAAATGCCAAGGAAAAAGAGCATCAAATGGAGATATTGTATGAACTGAACAAACAATACATGGAAACGCGGAATGAGCAAGAAATCTATGAAAGTACGACCACCTATTTGGCACGCTTACTACAGCGAGAAGTGGCGTTATATGACAGAGAAGGCCACTTGAGAAGTCTGCATTCTTCAAGAGAAACACTGTCTCAACTGACTGGTAAGGATGAGAAAGCCGTCGCTTTTTGGGTCGTGAAAAATCAAAAAGAAGCTGGTCGCGGCACAGATACTCTGATTGGTGCCAATGGGTTCTACTTGCCGATCGTTTTAAACGGCAAACCACTAGGCGCCCTTGGGGTAGAACGCAACGAGGAACATCAGTTGGCCAATAGTCAATTGAATTACTTGCGCCTTGTGATCACCCAAATCGCGACCGTGTTGGAACAAGTCTCATTAGCGAGTGAGAAAGAACAGATCCAATTAGAAAACGAACGGGAAAAAGTCCGCAGCAATCTACTGCGTGCGGTCTCTCATGACTTGCGGACCCCCTTGACGACAATTTCTGGCATTGCCGAAACATTGAGCGAAACCGAAGGCGTGATCAAAAAGGAAACGAAACAAAAGCTGCTAGGAGACATCCAAAGTGAATCCCAGTGGTTGATCCGCATGGTCGAAAACTTATTGTCGGTGACCCGCATCAACTTGACCAATATGGCGGTCAAGCGCAGTGAAGAACCAATCGAAGAAATTATCGAAGCGGTTTTGACACACCTAAAAAAAGTCTATCCGCAACAAAAAATCATCGTGAAAATGCCTGATCAGCTGATTTTTGTTCAAGTCGATCCCATCTTGATCGAACAAGCCTTGTTTAATTTGATTGAAAATGGGGTTCGCCATGGAACCGCCGATACACCGATTTTCTTGCGAGTTTCTCAAGAGCAAGAAGTGGTCATTGAAATCGAAAACCAAGGGGAGATCCCCTTAGGACAATACCAAAAAATCCAAGCGAATTTGACCAATGACGCCGAAGTGCCGGTGGATTCAAAAAATGGATTAGGTATCGGACTGAGTATCGTCAAAACCATCATCCATGCCCATGAAGGCAAATTAGCAATCGAAACGAAAGCAGGGAGTACGATCTTTCGTATTTATTTAAAGCAGTAAGGAGGGAGAACATGCAGCGACATTTTTTATTGATTGAAGATGATTCGAATATTGTTGATTTTATGGAGGTCGTCTTGCAAAGAGAGCATTACAACTTTACATCAGTCGGCACTGGCATGGAGGCATTGATGCTCTTGCAGGAAGAAACCATCGACTTCATCTTACTGGATCTGGGCTTACCGGACATTGACGGTATGGAGCTGTTGAAAATCATTCGTAAGCGCATGAACACACCGATCATCGTGATCTCTGCCCGCAAAGATGAACAAGACAAAGTGCAAGCATTAGACCTCGGTGCCGATGATTATGTAACGAAGCCCTTCAGTACCAATGAGTTATTTGCCCGCATTCGCACGGCACTACGGCACAAGGAGACAGCTGCCTTTAGCAGCAGCCCAATTCTCGTAAACAAGGAGTTAACGATCGATTTTGAGAAAAAAATCCTGTACAAGAATCAAAATGAGATCCATTTGACCAAAAACGAATACCGCATCATGGCAGTTATGTTCAAGAATTTAGGCAAAGTCGTCACTTACGATACCCTGACTAGCGAAGTCTGGGGACCTTTTGCAGCGGATGCACAAACCTTGCGAGTCAATATCTCAAACATTCGCAAAAAAATCGAAACCAATACGCTGCAGCCAGAATATTTGATCACTGAAATCGGCGTCGGGTATCGCTTGCGGGAGTATCCAGCAGAGTAGCGGTCGTCATTGGAAATAAGGAGGAAAAACGTGCAGCGGCTCTTTGGTCGCTGCACGTTTCTATTTTTTGTTAATTGCGAAGAGACGTTGAACTGATTGCTTCTCCGTAGATGATTTGAAACTGTGGTAAACAAGTAGGTTGGTTGTTAACTAAAATTTCTTTTCATTCTGATCATTTTGTGTTTATATCATAGTATAAAGTAAAAAAGGAGAGTATTATGGCAGGAATTAGAGACGTCGCAAAACGAGCAGGTGTATCGATCGCAACTGTATCGAGGGTGCTCAATGAAGATCCTACGTTATCTGTCACGCAAGAAACAAAAAATAAGATCAACGAAGCCGTGGAATATTTTCACTATAGTAAGAAGAAAGTACTTGTGAAAAAGGCAATGAATATTGCAGTGGTATCCACTGTTTCGGAAGAAGCTGAATTAGAAGATCCCTATTTTCGGGCGATTCGTCGTGGCATTCAAGCACAAGCAGAACAAAATAAGTTTCGCATAAAAAAAACGTATTATATGTCTGAACGCCCCGTTGCCATTGAGGAGCTAAGGGAGTATCAGGGAATCCTTGTCATTGGTCAAGTCTTGCCAACTTTTTTAGCAAAGATCGCAGCAGTCAATCCTCATATCGTCGTGATCGATGATCCTTCTTTGTCTTCAGAATGGGATGCGGTATATACGGATTTCTCTATAGCAGCAACCGAGCACTTAGAGCGTTTGTATAAAAAAGGGCATCGAAATATCGCTTTTATTGGGGGATATCGGGTACGTTTGGATGCATCCAGTGAGAAACATCAATCGCCAGATGATATGCGGATGAACACTTATGTGTATTGGATGAAAGAAAAAGGATTGGAAGAATACATCAATGTTTACCTAGAAGGATGGAACACATTAGACGGTATCAAAGCCACTGAGCAATTGCTTGAACAATGCAAAGAGAGCCTTCCTTCAGCTATTATGGTCGCCAATGATTCGATTGCAGTTGGTACATATCGCTCCTTGCAAAAACGTGGGTATCGGATACCAGAAGATATCTCAGTAGTCAGTTTCAACAATATCGAAGTTGCAGAATTTTTGACCCCATCTTTAAGTACCGTTGCCATCGATATGGAAGAACTAGGAAAAATTGCTTTACGGATGGTAGAAGAGCGGATCAAAGGCATTCGTCAAGTACCTGTTAAAATCATGGTGGCCAGTAAGATGATCGTCAGAGAAAGTGAAAAAGAAAGAGATTAATGCTGAGAGTAAACACTGTAAAGTGTTTACTCTTTTTATTTTAGTTAAAAGTCATTGACAATCTGATTAGTAAACAGTATATTTGTTTTGTAAAAAGAAAACGGATACATAAAAAACAGTGGATGAATTGCTTCAAGAAAGTGCCTCTAAATGGCAGGCTCGTTACTAGCGATTTGGCCCATGGTTGCTGTCTTTATCATTTTTCAACGTAAATTTATTGAAGGAATTGCCACTACTGGCGGTAAATTATAAAAGAATGGAGCAATAGAAAATGACAAAAATCACCTTTATCGGAGCAGGAAGCACTATTTTCGCTAAAAATGTTCTAGGAGATGCAATGTTAACCCCGAGCTTAGCAGATTCCCACATCGCCCTTTACGACATCGATGAGAAACGACTTCGTGAATCTGAGGCAATGTTAAAGACGATCAATAAAAATGCCAATCAAAACCGAGCAGAAATACAGGTCTATCATGACCGCAAAGAAGCACTAAGAGATGCCGACTTTGTAGTAAACGCCATTCAAGTTGGTGGCTACAAACCTTCCACCATTATTGACTTTGAGATACCGAAGAAATATGGCTTACGCCAAACAATAGGTGACACGATGGGCATTGGCGGAATATTTCGGACGTTGCGTACGTTACCAGTCATGTTGGAATTTGCTCGAGAAATGGAGGAAGTTTGTCCAAATGCATGGTTGCTTAATTATACGAACCCGATGGCGATGCTGACGATGGGGGTATTGAAAGCAACATCCATCAAAACGGTTGGGCTTTGTCATAGTGTGCAAGTATGTGTTCCAGAATTATTCGAGCATTTAGGGATCAAAGAACAATATGATCTGGCTGACTTCCAGTGGAAAATTGCAGGGATCAATCATATGGCATTTTTATTGGAAATTACCAAAGATGGGGAAGATTTCTATCCAACGATCCGTCAGTTGGCTGAAGAGAAAGAAAATCCCCACCGTGATTCAGTCCGCTTTGAATTGATGAAACGTTTTGGCTATTATATTACCGAATCTAGTGAGCACAATGCCGAGTATCACCCTTATTTCATTAAATCAAAATACCCAGAATTGATCGACGAACTGGGGATTCCGTTGGATGAATATTTAACCCGTTGCGAAAATCAGATTCGCGATTGGGAAACGATGCGGGAGGATATCGTCGATAATGGCGATTTGACCCATAAGAGAAGTCGGGAATACGCCTCTTATATCATGGATGCCATTAAGACTGGCAATCCAACCGTTATTGCTGGAAACGTATTGAATAAAGGCTTGATCACCAATTTACCAGAGGATGTCTGTGTGGAAGTTCCATGTTTGGTGGATAAGAACGGCATCCAACCAACCTACGTGGGCGCTTTACCAACGCAGCTTGCTGCATTGAACCGAACCAACATCAATGTGCAAGAATTGACTGTCGAAGCAGCGTTGACCCTTGAGAAAGACAAGATTTATCAAGCAGCTTACCTCGATCCTCATTTATCATCAGAGTTATCATTGGCAGATATTACCCAATTAGTCGATGATTTGATTGAAGCCCATGGGGATTATTTACCAGATTATCACTGATAAAGAAGGAAACTGGTTCACTCAAACGGTATCGAAAAAAATCCTTTAATTGCTATCGCGAAGTGATTGTCACCAATGGTGGAACCATTGGTTGAAATACCGCTAGTAAATAAAGAAAGCATTGCCGATCCAGCAAATGGAAGGCAATGCTTTTTGTCGTTTATTGTATCCATTGATTCGACGGGTAAGCCAATTAGCGGTTATGGTCGTACGATTGATCAAAAGGGGAAAAAGAAGGTGAAAAAAAGCAGCATCAACGATGCCACTCCATGGTGTTTTCGATTTCATTGGTATCAGAGTCCAGTTGTTCAGAAACGATGGTAAAGCCATGTTTGAGATAAAACGCAATAGCAGCTGTATTTTTTTGGTAGACGTTCAGAGTCAGCTTCTCGTGTTCTGCTTGTACTTTATGTAAAAGCTGCTTGCCAATGCCGTGGGCACGATAGTCTTTCAAAACGAAAATACCAGCGATATACTCATCCAACAACCCGATGAAGCCGACGGGCTGATCATCCACCGAATAGGTGTAGATAAGGGCATTGGCAAAGGCTTTTTTCACAAAGTCATAGTTATCTTGCCAATGGGCAGCTGCGATAAAGTCATGGGCATCCAAATTGCTTTGCAGCCAAATCTGGGCGATAGTTTCTAATTCAGAATCGGTAAATTTGGTCACTTGTTGTATCATGAGAACCTCCGTTTTTTAATCCAGTATAGCATAGGTTCACTGCTGATTACTGCAAATCGCGGCATTTTCATAGGCAATCGGACAGGAGATGAACCGATTGATAAGTAACGAAGGTTAAATGGCGAAGAAAAGCAATCTTTTTCGTTGAAATATTCTAACAACTTTGTTTCAGCTAGATGTCAATTTCTTGCAGCCAGATGTTATTTGTGTGAAAACAGCCCCAAGAGTGAAATCTTTCGGTATGCTAGAGAAAGCGATATGACACATCTAGTTAAGGAGAAAAAATGAAAAAGACACTTTTGGTTGCAAGTTCACTTGTTTTGCTGACGCTGCCTGTCGTGACGGTATCCGCAGACAGCTTTGATCAGAAGATCCAGCAGCAAAATGAAAAAATCAATGACATAAAAAATGAATCCACCTCATTAGAATCACTGAAACGATCTACAGAGGCAGAGATTCAATCGATTGAAGGAGAAATCCAAGCAATCCTACAAAAGAAAACGACGACGGAAGAAGAAGTCAATGCCTTGGCACAAGAAATCCAAGTCCTTGAAGAGAAAATCATCAAGCGCACAGAAGTACTGGCGAATCAAGCGCGTGACATTCAAACGTCGGAACCTTCCAATCGTTTGTTCCAAAAAATCGTTGATGCGGAGTCCATCGGAGAAGCTATTCAACGGGCGATCGCTTCAGTAACGATCATGAATGCCAGCAATAGCATTGTCGAACAACAGCAAGAAGATATTGCAACAAGCCAGAAATTGGAAAAAGAGTTGCAGGAACAATTGGTTGCAATCGAAGAGCAGTCAAGCGCATTGCAAGGAAAACAAGCGGAATTAGCTGATGTCAAGTTGAATCAAGAAGTTGCACTAGCCGACCTTGCCTTGGCGTTGAACACCGAAGAAGAGAAAAAAGACCAATTGGAAGCGGACAAAGCAGAAGCACAACGGCAAAAAGAAGCAGCGTTGCAGCAATTGGCTGAGCAAGAAGCACAAGAAGCAAAAGCGCGCAAAGAAGCAGAAGAAGCAGCAAAACGTCAGCAAGCAGCAGAAGCCAAGTCAGCTGAAACCGCCGAAAGTCCTGCCGTTCAACAAGCAGCAGTGGCAGCAGCCCAGCCGAAGACGGAAGCCGCAGTGGCGCCAGAAACATCGGTGTCGTCAGAAAAAACTGCAGCTACGCCTGCACCTGTGCAGCAAGCAGCTGAGCCAAAGGAACAAGCAAGCACAGGTGGATGGCAAATGCCAGTCGATTCGGTTCATATTTCGAGTCGTTTTGGGTATCGAACAGATCCAACAGGTGCATCAGGAAATCAACATAATGGCATCGACTTTACTGGGGGGACAGGAACGCCGATCTATGCGATCCAAGCAGGCGAAGTCGTTGAAGCGGGCTATGGTCCGTCAACTGGTAACTATGTGATCATCAAACATGCCAATGGCGTTTACAGCTACTACATGCACTTTAGTACGCTGCCAGCTGTCTCGGTCGGACAAAGCGTCTCAGCTAGACAATATGTTGGCGGTATGGGAACGACTGGAAATTCAACTGGCGTCCATCTACATTTAGGGATGTCAACAAGCTTGTGGTCAGGATTCTTTGATCCGGCGCCAGAATTAGGCTTATAATAGTCAGAAAAACCGCAGAAGCGAACAGGCTTCTGCGGTTTTTTTGGTTGCTCTTCTTTTACAAAGTCTCGATTGGCTCAGCGCCAAAAGCGGGTCATCTCCGCTTTGTCTTTCAGGTTGAAGGCGATAATGTCCTCAATCAATCCTTGATCGATCGGCTCAGTCCACTTGATGCGAAAAATGTTATCCGTATGGCTGTAGCCAGCGTTTTCGATGGCATCGGCAAACTGTTCAAGACACTTGGTTTCAGGGGAGACAGAAAAATGCGGTTTTGAAACGCTGAAACCGATAATAAAGGTCTCATGGGCGGTGAACATCGGCTGATTCCACTTGATGACTGGAACGAGGTCAGGAAATTTCTTGGTAATAGCGGCAAATAAGGCACGCAGTTTTTCTTGCTTTACTGGCTCTTCAATGCTGGTTAAGTAAGTTTCTAATACATCCATTGGGAGGATCTCCTTTCGTTTTAAGGAACGAGTACAGGGAATGTCGATCACTAAAAATAACGCGTGTTCGAAATCAAACATTTTGTTACTTAGAGTGTACTGTAAAGTTAGCAAGTTTACAAACCTGTTGCCTTGTTTGGGGGATAAAGCCTTCAGGAACAAACACTGTTTGCAAAAACGAATGCTAAAAATAACTTTTTTCTACTCGAACAAAAGCCAAGAGTCAGGAACATTCCCTCGTTATCCTGCAAGGTTCCTTGAGATTCGCTTAACTTTTCAGAAATAACGAATGAAAAAGCAGATTATTTTCAGAGAACACTTTCAAAAAGAAATCGGTTGCATTCAACAAGAATTCTGCTAGAATATAACTTGTTCGAACAAGTTGTTGAGCGAAAGCAAAACGAAAGGAGGAGGACTTGTGACCAAAAGGAAACCGGTAACCCAAGCAGCCAAGAAAGAATATGCAAACAAAAGTATGCGGTTTAATCGTTTTTTACTTTTTCGTTATATGACTGCGATCTTTTTCTTTGTCAATCTTTATTGGACCCTATTGAGTCTGTCTCAATGGACATGGGCTGGTTTGATTCCCATTGCCTTATTGATCGTTGATGGACTTATACTTATTGAACAAACTCAAAAATATTGGCAGCAATCGAATCGTTTACTGGTGACAAAGATCGGTTATTGGCTCCAATTCGGCGTCAATCTCATTGCAATTTTTGGTATTTTGATCGGGCAGCAAGCAACGTTGATTCCTTTTATGAATCAATCGGGTAGAGGGATCTTACTTGCCTTGTTTTCTGTCGGCATGATGGCGTGTTTGTTCATTCAGCGTAAAGCGTGGTTGATCGAGCATGACCGCGACAAATATTTCACGTATTTGACTACATTTGAAACTCAAGGAGGAACAGTCAATGGATTCAGAAAATAACAAAATGTTTGCCTTCTTGGACCGCTACTTAATGGGTCCAATGGGGAAAATCTCACAATTACGGATCGTTCGTGGGGTCATGGCAGCCGGGATGGCGTCGATTCCTTTCACTATCGTAGGATCAATGTTCTTGATCATCAGCGTTTTGCCACAAAGTTTTCCTGTATTAGAGGGCATTTGGAGTACATCATTTGATAAAGTAGTTAATCTCTATATGCTGGGTAACACTGCAACAATGGGGATTTTAGCATTATATTTTTGTATTGTTTTTGGATATGAGTATACTAAGATTCAAGCACAAGAAGAAAAACTTGTTTTAAGCCCAGTCAATGGAGCATTACTTTCTATGATGGCGTTCTTTATGTGCTTGCCGCAATTAGTCTTTGAAGGCGGAGTAGCCACGCTAGTTGAAGTGATTTCTGACGATCAGAAAATCATTAATGGTTGGGAAATCGGTGGAGGCGTTACTCGTTTAGGAACAACTGGGATCTTTACAGCGATCATCATGGCGATCATTGCCGTAAAAATCTACGCGTTTTGTGTGAAGCGCAATATTGTCATCAAAATGCCTGATACAGTACCTACAGGTGTTTCTTCCTCATTTACTGCTTTGATTCCTACAGCCCTAATTGCACTCACTGTGATCGTTATCAATGGTGCATTAGTCGCAATGGGCACAGATATTTTCAAAGTCATTGCGATTCCGTTTAGTTTCGTGACGCAATTGACCAGTACCTGGATCGGACTGCTTGTTATCTACTTCTTCATGCATGCACTATGGATCGTCGGTATTCATGGGGCAACGATCGTGACCTCATTCTTGACGCCAATCGTGTTGTCAAATATGGTGGAAAACCAAAATGGTGCCAACATTGCCTTTGCGGGTGAATTTAACAACAGTTTCGTTACGATCGGTGGTTCAGGAGCGACGTTAGGAATGGTGATTTTCATCGCCTTCTTTGCAAAATCAGCGCAGTTAAGCGCTTTAGGAAAAGCAGCGATCGTTCCATCCTTCTTCAATATCAATGAACCGATTTTGTTCGGGATGCCAGTGGTATACAACCCGTACACAGCGATCCCATTCTTCTTAGCACCGATGGTTTCAATGTCCGTTGCTTATTTTGGTATCAACTTAGGCTTTGTTAACCCACCGATTGCTCAAGTAGCGTGGCCGACCCCAATTGGATTATCTGGCTTTATTGGTTCAGGTGGTGACTGGCGTGCCTTTGTCTTAGCAATCATCTGTGCAGTCGTTGCTTTCTTGATTTGGTTCCCATTCATCAAAATGTATGATGGCAAATTATACAAGGACGAACAAGCAAACGCAACGAAGGCATAATCAATCCGTTTTTTTGATAAGCCGGCTATGAAAAATAGCTGGCTTTTTTTACGCCAAAGATGATAATAGTAGTAGAGAATCCGAAGGAAAGGAGTAGGCAAATGACGAAACTCAGTATTGAAGACTTAGCAGCGGAATTGATCAGAAAGATCGAAGCGGGTGACATAGGAAATGAGCAGGGGAAGATGCCTAGTGAACGAGAGCTTTTGGCGATTTATCCAGTTTCTCGTTATACGTTACGTCAAGCCCTCAATAAATTGAGCAAGATGGGCTGGATCTACCAGATGCAAGGCCGCGGCTCGTATATTCGCTTTCAAAACAACCAAAAACCGGCCATTGAACAAGGAGATCTTGGCTTCAATGAAGACTTGACACGGGGCGAGAAAAACATTCGAACGGTCAAAGCCTCAAAGCGACTGGTCAAAGTATCAGAGGCGCTGTTTCTTCCAAGTCAAAAACAATTTGCGAAAGATCAACACTTTATCGAAGTCCAACGTTTTCGCACATTAGATGACAAACCCTATTTGATTGAACGTTCCTATTATATACCTGAAATCGTGGGGGAGATCTCCGAAACAATGATGGAGGGGTCGATGTTCCAAGCTTTGGCAGAAGAAAAACAACTGACAGTCGCCTTCATCGACAAGTTCATCCAAAGCAAACCGCTATCACAGGAACAAGCAGCGTTTTTTCATCTAGAAGAAGGCATGCCCGCACTGATCGTACGAGACGACAGCTATCTGAGAAATGGCGAACTATTAGCCTTTTCGATGATCCATTATGATTATCGGATGGCGACATTATATATGCATAAAAAGTTGTTCGTTTAAAGAAAACGGATTTTCAAGAAACGGTTCTTTCTTTTTTTAAGGCAATAGAAAAGCAGCCCATTAGGGAGAAAAAAACTTACAGTTGCGGAGCAGCGGACTGGCAAACTGAGAGAAAAGGGATCGCTTCCAATGGATGAAAGATGACTGAGCAGGAAAACTATATAATAGGTAAAGAATCGATCAGCGACCTTGGCTTATAAGGTCGCTGATTTTTTTTGAGGGGATTGATCGGCGGTTAAGAAGGCGTGATTGTTGATTTAAGATAAAGATCGTTTAAAGAAGAACACCTGTTTTTTAATACGAGGATATTTTGCTCATTTTTTAACAATATCACTGGGGATAAATGGTTTCCTCTGACAAATATTTCATCAAGTGAAGAAATATCTGATTTTTCAATCTGTTTTTGCTTTGATACTATCAAATAGACAACAGATGTTCTGCGAACGGAAGCCGTCTTTTCGTTTAATGGCTATTTTATTGAGAAACAGGCCGATTCATTTACTTGATTTCTATCTTCCAAAATACATGGAGGTCGTGGAGATCAAAGGATGTAGTGGTCTTTGCTTTCTTTTTTTAAGCGAAGGGGGACAAGAAGGAAGCGGACATCACTGCTCAAAAGGTCACAGCAGAAACGTCAGCTCGTTTGAAAAAAAGCCCGAGGGTAGAACAGCCAAAGTGCAACTTTTCACGAAAGCAGACGAACAAGCAGACCAATTTGTAGACACATTAAATTGTTCAACGAATCAAATCATCGATGAGTGAGGAATCAGGAGGGGTAACATGGCATTATTTCGCAAAAAGAAAGATGAAGAAACTTACGAAGGCGTTCATGTCTACGACGAGGAATATGATGAAGAAGAGTACGACGAAGACGAGTACGATGATGAAGAATATGATGACGATGAGTATGACGACGAAGAATATGATGACGACGAGTACGAGGACGATGAGTACGATGATGAAGAATACGAGGAAGACGAGTATGAGGATGATGCCCAAGAAGAGCTGCTGGCATTAGAAAATACCGTTTCACAATTGACCAAAACCGTCGAACATTTGACCAAGCAATTGGAAAACAAACAAGAATCCATCAATCGGATGGCTTCGCAAGCGACGCAACAAGAAAGTATCATTTATGAAAACAAGCAGCTGCAAATGCGTTACAACGAGTTACAGCAGCAGTTAAAAGAAGCAGAACGTCAACAAGAAGCCCTCAAAACCAATTATGAGCAAGAAATTGAGCAGTTGACGAGTCAAGAAGACGAATTGATCGAAGTAGAAGAAGAGCTCGAACAATTGCGTCAAAGAGAAGATGAACTGCTAAAAGAATTAGAAGAAAAAAGCAAGCAAGTCCAAGCGTTTGAAGAAAAAGCGATTCATTTAGAAGAAAAAGCGGCGATTATCGAAAACTACAAATTAAAAGAAGTCGAAAGCATGCGTCGGATCACTTCGCTTGAAAATGAAAATCAACAGTTGAACATGCGCTTGCAAGAAGCCGAAGCGAAATATCGTGATCTCGAGCGTTCAAGAGTCGAGCAATTGGCAGATAAGAATGTCTTACAGCGTGACTTGGAACGTGAATTGACTAAGGTCGAACAAATGAAGGACGAGCTGGCGACGATTTTGATCGAAGCAAAAGAAAAAGCACGGGAAACCGCTGCTGAAGCAGAACTGGAAGCTGACAGAAGACGTCAAATGGCGGAAAATGAAGCCCACAAGATCATTTCAGAAGCATCGATGGAAGTGATGAAGATCCGTCAAGAGATCAAGCAATACCAAGAACGACTTACGGCATTTCATCATGAGTCGAAAGGGCTGTTTGAGCAGTTGATCCAGCATAGCAAAGTATTGAATCTGCCAGACTAAAACGAAGGTTATAAGTCGGAATAGACGAAAAGGTCTGCTGAATAATTTCTGAGAGCGACACGACAAAGGAGGGAAACCCACTAGGACCATATGTGCTGTTTAAGAAATCACGGGCAACAACTACGAGTTGATTTCTTATGAGAATGTTGGTTATTGGGACGAATGTGACGAATGATATTTTAAAAATTGCCATCTATCCAACCTTGAGTCCGAATCTTGAGGAATTATTTTATAAACAAGAGGCACTTCCATCAGTAATCACTGCCTGCGACAACCTCTATCAAAAAAAGTGGCCGCTCAAATCCTCGATCCGCAAACAAGTGACGCATTACTTTGAGCAATTTTATTCCATCGAAGCCTTTACCCATCATATCGAGATGGAGATTTTACGGAAAAAAATCGATTACTCAAAATTACGCATTCCTTTGGAACAGCAATTCCCACAGTTTGTGTGGACGCAAATCGGCATCAATCATGTGTCCGATGAAAAAAGCAATCTGTTTTTGGAGTTTGTACCAATCGCTTACACAGAAGAAGAGTTTCCCTTTACGATTCAGTTGGATGCCAGCTTGCAGCAGCAAGCCTCGGCTGGTGTAAGTGATGCGAACGACTTTAAAGAGCAACTGGCAAAAATCGTTCAAAGCGTGATCGATGAACAAAATGTCACGTTTGTGAGTCGCCCGAAAGCGCAAGTCCATGAAGAAAAACGGCAAGGCAAAACCGATGCAGTGAAAAAAGAGCTGGAAGACACAGTCGAGTTCCAAAAGGTCAGTGCGGATGAGCCACCAAAGTTCAAAAAGAAAGTTCGCAAAAAAAGCAGCAAAAAAAAACAGTCAAAAAAAGCCAAGCAATTACCCAAAGTCAACGCCAATGAATTAGCGTTGGAGGAAGAAGCGAAACGAGAACGAGCAAGCAAAGAGCGTTTGCGCTTGGCCAATCAAAAGCTTGAGATCTACATCGAAAACTTAGAAGCCTCTTTGATCAAAAATAGTATCCACTATTTAAACAGCTTGACCGATGAAGAAGACGAGAACTGGCATACGCAATTGAAGATCAGCTTACGAGAATATACCTATCTTTTTCAAAAAGCCAAATACCTAGAACAGGTTTGGCGCATCAATGACAATCTCGTACAAAAGATCGAAAAGATGACCTTGAACGAAAAAGAGTTGACCTATGAGAGAGGGCAAGTGCAGCAAGTGGTCGACAACAACCTTTCTGCTAAAGATATCAGCTTGGTTTTTTATGAATGCAGCGTGATTGAATCACGGGTCAAATTGTATGAGCGACCATGGTTTAGAAAACCTTACGCACGCATTATGAAGATGGACTATGACAATCTTTTAAGAAAAGCCGCTTACTTTGATCTTCTCCAAAGCGAAAGCTATCTATTAGAAAAAAAAGCATTGATCGAAGGCAATACAGACGTTAGGAGCAGTCTATGAGAACCCAAAAGCAAAAACAACGATTCTTATTCTTATACCGCATCTACTTTATTGCTTCTTTGATCCCATTAGCGGTATTTTTGCAGCTGACCGCCTATTTTTATCTCTCTGCCTTTCGAGAATATGTCACTATCAGTCATTTGTTTTTACTCGCTCTTTTGCTAGGTTTTACGATGTATTTGCGGAACAATGCCTTTCATTATCAATTGCTGCTTGTGCAGCTTGAGAAAAATGAAAGCAAAGACCATGAACGACCAAAAAAAGGCACCAGCAAGAACAGCCCCAAGGAGGAGGATCAAGAAGATGAAAAAGCCCAGAAGAAACGTAAAAAGTCTGTTAGCGATCGGAGCATTTATCGGAATCATCAATAATCAAACGATTTCTGAAGCCATGGTTCGATCGATCTTAGGTGTAGAACCATCTACTTATATGGAAACCATCGATGCACAACGAGAAAGTCGTAGGCACTCGATAACGGATGCCCTCCGACCGGTCTCTTACGAAGGAGCTGACAGGATAACGGAGCAACTTGATACTCCTCCAGAACAAACGAATGAAAGCCTCCCAGAAGAATCGGAGCAGGCCGAAAAAGGAACGGAAGTCCAAGTCGTAAATGATGTTGAACGACCAGCAGATGATGGGCAGACAGACGAGGAAGAAACAGAGAGTGGCACCGATGAAACAGAAGACCAAGAGACTGAAGATGCTCCGTCGACGCCAGAGCCTTCAGAAGGCGATCAACAGCCGAATCAGCCTGCTGGACCTGAAACGAATGAGGAAGAAACCAACGATACGAACAGCAGCAACAATAGCGGAAACAACCAATCAAATGGGAATCAAACCAATCAGGACAAAGAAAAAGATCCCGATCCAATCACTGAAGAACCCGAATCGCCGATCGATGAAGAAGAGCGGGAAAGCAACTTTCAGTTTTCGGTTTCACGTAATCTAACGACACAACAATTCATCAATGAGATCGGTTCTGACGCTCAGGATGTTGCCTATAACAATGATCTTTATGCTTCAGTGATGATCGCACAAGCCATCTTGGAGACTGGCTCAGGAAATAGTGCCTTATCCAGTCCGCCAAACCACAATCTCTTTGGCATCAAGGGCAGCTTTCGTGGGCAAAAAGTGACCTTCAATACGCAAGAAGATGATGGAAGTGGTGCGTGGTATACGATCTCTTCCAATTTCCGTAAATACCCAAGTTACCGTGAATCCATCGAAGATTACGCTCGCTTACTAAGAGGAGGCATCACAGGCAACCCGCGCTTTTATGCCCCCGTTTGGAAAGAAAATGCCCCAACCTATCGGGAAGCAACTGCGTGGTTGACAGGGCGCTATGCCACGGACATCCATTATGACCAAAAGCTGAATGCGTTGATCGAGGCCTATGATCTAACCATCTATGACAACGAGCCAACCGAAGAGGTCTTGGAAGAGATTGAACGCACACGTGCACAAGCAATCGAAGCAGCCCGCAAGGAAGAAGCTAAGACGACCCGTTCGTTGTTTGAAGACTTGCAAAGAAGCTCGGCAAATCGTCGAGGCTCAGGGAATTTGCCAGCGTCCATTCGGACCGTCAAGGATCGCTTGCAGGAAAACGCCAATGCCAATACTTATGCAAACCAATTAAGAGGGATGGAACGAGCGGGCAGCGAGGTAGATGCCAATGAGTAATCAGTCGCAAGCACCTAGAAGAAAAAAACGTCCGCCACAGCCTGCCAAACGTGAAAAAAAACGAGAACAACCAGAGGATACACCGAGAAATCCCCGAATCGAAAAGTTTCAAGCGCAAGGCAAGCAAGCCAGCCCTTCAAGTGGCAAGAAACGACCAAAAAAGCCACCTCAAAAAGAACCGACAGGACAGGCGCCTGCGAAAAAGAAACGAAAAAAAGCGGTTGGCACAGCGAATCGCCCCAAATTACCGATCGAAAAGCAGCATCCTAGCAAGCAAAAAGAAAGAGCAGCTGCCAGTACGACCAGTGAAGCACCACGCAAAAAGAAAAAGCGTCCACCGCAGCAAGCACGTCCAAGCCAGCGCAACGAGCAGGGGAAAACTAAGAAATCAAGTAATCCGAATGCCAAATCAAAAGGGACCCACAAGCAAGGCAAAAAACCAGCGGAGGTTTCCCAGAAACGACCAACCCCGCAAAAAGGCAAAGCTGCGACGAAGAAACCAACAGCTAAAAAGAAATCTGGTGATCTCGTACTGAAAATCATTTATCTGATTTTCTTGGTTTGTAGCATGACTGTCCTCTTTACGTTTATCGGCTTATATGTAGCTGATCAAAACGAGATGACGGTTTTCAATCATCGGGTGGTGCGTTTATCAGATAATGGGATGGCGAATCTTGACAGCTCCGCATTACGCACACAAGATTTGATCATTTTAAGAGAACAAGCCTTCACTCAAGTACAGCCAAACGGGATCGGAGTCTTTACAAATAGCTCAGAAACAGGCTATATTGCCCGCCGAGTGCTATCGATCGAGGCTGACGAAGAGCAAGGCTATCATTTATCCGTCATTGGTGATGGACAGGCATTTGGGGAAGAAGCCATCGAAGCAGACCGTTTCGTTGGGGAAGTCTCAATGAGTATCAACCATGTAGCAGATGTGTTTCGTTTTATTGATCAAAACTTGATATTATCCATCATCTTCTGTGTATCATTGATCGCCTTATTCATTCTATTAGGCATTTATCTCTTTACTTGAGAGCCGTCATTACTTGAGAAAAGAGGAAACAAGGTTGCAAAAAAAAATAGTGTTAAGAAATAGTATCGCGGGTCTGCTTTTCTTTCTTTTGTTGCTTAGCATCTTGATTTGGCAGAATAATCAGTCTATTCATATTCGTCGTTTAGCGGATGAAAATGAAGTGTTCGAAAAAATCGAGATTTTGGAAGAATGGCAGGAACGAATGACCCTTACAGGGACGACGATCCAACGATCCGTTCGGGTAATGAACGCCAGTGAAGTGCCAGTCTTTGTTCGAGCAAGCTTTGAAGAAGTGCTGCGCTATATCGCGCCAGACAGTGAGGAAGCAGCCTTTGAGCAGGCGGCTGATGCGAGTGATGCGCCAGACTTATTACCAGTACTGTCTCGCTTTGATGAAAACGAAATTTTAGCAAGAGGGTATCAGAACGTGACTCAGCAGATCCCAGAACTCATTGGAAATGCTCTTGATGGTCAAGTGATGGTTTGGATCAGCGATGAGACGATCGAAGAGTTGGCACCCACGCCTGCCTTGGATGGCTTCGATAGCGAAGAGATGCAGGAGTTATTGGGGGAATTAGACGCTGAAGGACAGGATAATCCTGAGAGCTTCTACGATCACACCGAAGGCAATGAAGAAATGGAGGAGCAACCGTCATCAGACTTGATCGATGGTCCGCCAGATCTCTGGCAAGAACCGGTCCTTGTCGAAGCGCACTTCAGCTATTCCTTTCGACGAAACCAACAACCGGTCATGCAGAAAATGAGTGGGGAACTGCTGCTGCTCAATCCTGCTGATCCGGTTGCTGAGTGGACCTTTGAAGCAGCCAACTTGACCTATAGTTATTATCTTGAAGGGTATCGTTATTTTGTTCGAAACTGGGCGGAGTCGCAGCTAGCCAGCCCCTTTTCCACCAATGAAGAACCTACGGGATTCACGTATCTCGGAGAACAAGGAACGATTGACCAGTCGTCATTTGATTACACGACGACAGAATCTGGGTTAGGCAGTGCCTTTCAATTGCCAGAGATGATCAGTGTGTTTCCCGATGCTGCTGGGTTGTATCCGACCCAAACGGTGAAAACGCTAAGCAGCTTTGTGTCTGAAAGTCCCGCCCAGATCGACTCAGAAGCCATCATGATCGAATTCGGTTCTTTGAGTGATTACCGTCAGATCGATCGAAATACTTGGATCTATAATCCCGATGATGGCTGGTTTTATTATAGTTTCCCTTTGGACCGATCCTATCAAAGTGAAGACGGTTATGGCGTCACCCGTTCACTGATCGAACAAGTGATGATCGATACAAGTGTCGCAGACGATAGCCATCTTGCCTACGAACTTTTACCGAAAGTCGAAGTCATTCAGGCTTCTGATCGACAATCATTAAAGGAGGTCTTTCAGTTAGACAATGATCGGCCAGAGAGTGCCACTGCGATCATCTATCGGCATTTGCACTCACTTCAATAAGTTGCTAGAAAATAAGTCAAGGAGAGATTCACGTGAAAATGGTCATTGAAGAAATTGAATACCGTTATTTTCTTCAATACGGGAAGTATTTGGATTATTTCTACCAACAATACATGCAAGCGAATGTCGAAGATCCTGATGTTGAAAAAGGGATCGCCGAGATTCAGCGACTGGTTGAAGAAGAAAGGTATCATTATATCAGGGAACGAATTCGCATCACACGCAAAGCCAAAAAAAGTATTCCATTAGCTGACTACCCTGATTTCAATAAACTGATTCACTGGGGGTTCACCCTTAGCAAATTATCTTTTCTTGACCCAGATACAAGTATCAACCAGCTAGAAGAAAAGGATTCTCCTTGATCGGGGGCTAGGCAAAAAGCAGGTGATGAAACTGAAAAACGGCAGACAAGCACATAGAGTACTTGATGAATCAGGGTTCAGCCTTGTTGAGATCCTTGGAGCGATCGTCATTCTCGGGATCGCGATGGTCATGATCGCCATGCTGATCATCCAAAACAACCTGATCCTTAGCTACAATACCCGAATGGAAGAGGCCATCGCAGCACGAGATGACGTCAAGGAATGGCTAATCTACCGAGCGCAGACCCAAGATTTGGCGGATTTGAATATCGGGATCTTTACTGCTCGACCATCTTGGATGATGGGCGATCCAGATGACCCCTCAGAAATTCGCAGACACCATTTGGTCCTCGATAATTCAGGGATTCAATACAATGCGCAAGGGCAACCGATGTATGAAGAAATCCCGATTGCTGTAGATGATCTCAATCGGGGACGATTTATTCGCAAAGTGGTATACGATCATTCTGGCGCTCATTTGCCGCAGCCCTTGGCAAATTCGGAAGAAAATCGCCTCTATATGGGAACGTACTTGTCGGAGAATGAAGAAACCACCAACTATTTAGTCAAGGTCTCCATTCGTGAAGACCCCAGGCATGGACTGCGAGAAGACAGTTATGATCGTCGGCAGCTGGGCATCGGACTTATTATTCAGGTCTTCGATAAACAAACGGGCGCATTTTTGACAGAAACGTATCTGCATTGGGTAGTTGACTATTGAAAGGGCTGGCTGTTCTTGCGGAAGTTGCAAAGGAGGGGCGCAGATGAAGCATCGGTTACAGGATGAGCAAGGAGTCACGCTTGTCGAATTGTTAGGGGCGATCGTGATATTCGGCATTATCATTGCTCTCTTTTCTGGGACACTCTTTCTGATCGTCCAAGCCTCTGTCCGTCAAGGTCGAATTGCTGCCTTTCAAGGGATAGCGAATGAAATCATGGCGCAAGCAGACCAAATCGCCAAAATTGACGGCATCTATGAGCATGCGGGGTATTTAGGAAAATATGATAGTCTTCTTTTCCACGAGGAACATATTGTCAAAACCATGCCCGAAGGAACCTTAGGGGCAGCAATTACGGAAGAGGGTAGTCCGCGAATGGTTGTGACGGATATCACAGATACCAACAATATCCGTGCCAGAGTCTATGATACGAAAGACCCTACCATTAAGTTAAAGATCATTCAACAAAAAAATGAGAATGAAGCGACGCTGACCCATCACTATACGCCAAATTATCGCGATACGTTCAGTATCCAGACCAAATTTTTCGTTTTATTTTACACGGAAACGATCAATTTTGCGGATTATTATGATGATTTGACTGGCTGGTGGCAGATGGAGGATCTGGTCACTGATTACCACGAGCAGATTATCTATAGACGAGAATTTACGATCAATTATCGGGACAATGAGAAAGCAAGAGGGGGGGGACCGGGGAATGGACGATGGTAGACAAAATGAAGCGGGTTTTGCGCTGATTTATGCCCTCGCGGCGATCATTCTTTCCTCTTTGATGATTGGCTTGGTTTTCCTAGTTGCTCGAAATGTCAATTCACAAATTCGAACGGTAGATAGCTTCCGTCGCGTGGAAGATGTACACGAATATTCCTTTCAACTCGCTTCTCAAGACCTAAAACTGAGAATAGATGATTTAATCACTCGAACCATGCAGAATGGCGGCTTCTATTCTAATAATAATGACTGGCAAGACAATCTAGATAACGAATTGAGATCTGTGCTGGATGAAGTCAATGTGAATGAGACCATCGATAATAAATTTTCTTTTACCTCCTCTATCGTTGACTATGAATATAATGAGATCGCCCCTTATGTAATGACGAAATCTGGTGGGGAGCAAGGATGGATCCAAGCAGCCTCGATGCTGCCAGATAAAACCAATCTTCAAATCATTATTCAAATTCAATCGCAAGTCACGGATCAGACGCAACTGGCTGAGGGACAGCCGCGAGTACATACAGCTTCTGCCGAATATATCTATGAAATGCAGCTTGAAGAAGAAGACCTCGAACAAAGACAAACACAGCTGGATATTTGGCGAAACATTTTTTATCCCTATTACTTACCCTCTACAGTAGGACAAGCGGTATCCGCCGATACTTGGGTTCGAAAATTATTCGAAGTCGCCGATTTCCAGCGCGTACGCCCATCATTTGATTATCTCGCCTTTGAATCGGATGACTTCTTGCAATTCGGGTTTGCCAACAATGTCCTGCAAGATTTTCAAGACGGCAGATTTTTAGATTTTCGTACAAAGCCGATTCTTAATCGGCTGCATTTCGATGGTTCCTTTTTCTTCAATCATGGGGTCCAGATGGAAGGACAGGGAAGCGGGCAGTTTTCGGCAAAAAGTCTGCTTGCGATCCAGAATGATGGCGGACAGCCTAGCAACGGTTTGAACTTGATCAAAGACATCTTCTTGCAAGCGGGGTTAGGAATGTATATCGATTTGGGCAGTCGAGCTGGCAGCCGCTTGGTCTTATCACAAGCATATACGGATATTTTTGCTGGAAACGTATGGATCAACAATACCAATAGTTCGGCTTCGAGAGTTGAGCAAGAAGGAGTTCTCTTTGCTGAAGGGCATCTGAATGTTTCTGCAAATTCACCAGATGCGGGCTCTGGATTAGGCGAATTAAATAGCAATTATTTTAATTTCTATCATCGAGAAGCCACGAAACAAAACCCTGCTGCAGATGGTAGTTTGACGTTTATGAAGCCGTCGATGGTTCTGACGAGCAGCAATTTTTATGCGGGACCTGTCACGGAAGGCTCGATCGTGCATAGTACCGAAGATACGGAACGAAGGATTACTGTTTATGGTGATTTTATGCTGACAAATACGATGAAGCCGAGTGGTGGAACGATCGATGATTTCTCGTATTTTCAGAATCAAAATCAATTCACAGTGCCTCATGACCCGTCAAGAATCACATTGGATGGCAGCAATACCATGATGGAGGTTCACGGGCTTTCATTTATCGATGCGCCGAAGACTGCTCGAAGACTGGCATTAGCAGAAGCAGGCAGCTCAGCGGTTTTTGATTCTTACTATGAAGATCCAGCGTATTGGAATCAAATCACCTTAAAAAATGGTGCCCAGCTGATCTTGGGTCATACAGGCGTTGAACCCTTTCATTTAGCTGTGGATAGAGAGTCGACCTTTGTCATGGAAATCCTGCCAGATTTGGCATTATTTGACCCGACTTTTTTAGCGACAGGGGCTCATAACCGTCGTCTTGAAGGGACGGTCGTTCTCGTACCTTACTATATGGATGACCAGGTGGAACTGGAAAATCAACTGCAACAATTAGGCGTCAATTATCGCGTCCGCGACTTTGAAAGTCAGGCGCAACCGGGGGAGGTAACGATCCTCAGAAGTTTTTTGGATCGAAACATGTGGTCTGATGATGAAGCATATTTAACCGTTACACGAATGTTTGACTATATCAACAAACTCGATTATTGAAAGGAGGGCGCCAGTTGCCGCAATCAAGTGAAAGAACGCCACGTAGAAAACCTAGAAGGCCTCTCAAAAAGTCAGAGAGTAGTCCAAGTTCAACCACCGCTGAGAAAACACAAACAGGCAACCTGTTTGACTTAGAGATTAGCTCAGAGGTTTTGTCCCTGATCCCCCGCTCGTTTGCCAAACAGCACAGCGTCTTTCCGTTAGAGAAAAAAGGCAATCGTTTGACCGTTGCGATGGCAAACCCTGGGGATTATGCGGCGATCAATGAAATGCGTTTGATCACTGGGTTATTGATTCGTCCGCAAAAAGCCCACAATGCCGATATCCAACAACTGATCGTTCGCGATTACCCTTCTGAGATCAGTTTGGATGGCTTGAGCGACTCTCTCGTTGAAACCATCGATCCAGAGGGCGACTCAAAATTAGATGATTCGCCGATCGTCAAATTGGTCAATACCCTGCTGCAAGATGCAGTGGATCGGGGCGCCAGTGATATCCATTTCGATCCCCAAGAAAAAGGATTAGTTGTCCGCTTACGGGTCGATGGGGAGCTTCGTACCCATGAAAACTTGCCTAAGAGTATTCAGACTGGGGTTACTTCACGACTGAAAATCATTTCCTCCTTGGATATCACCGAAACACGTGTGCCACAAGATGGTCGGGCAATGATTCGTAACGGGGGCAACGTGGTTGATTTGCGGGTCTCGGTTTTGCCTGTCATTCATGGGGAGAAAGTCGTGATTCGGGTGTTGGATCGCTCCAGTGGCATTCGGCGCCTCGATGAGTTTCGCTTTGAACCGCAGGTATTGGCAACCTTTAAAGCGATTTTGCATAAACCCCACGGGATCATTCTGGTCACTGGGCCGACAGGATCAGGGAAATCATCTTCCTTGTATGCAGCGCTGCAAGAGTTGAACACGCCTGAGATCAATATTATCACCGTCGAAGACCCAGTAGAGTTTCAGCTGCAAGGTATCAACCAAGTGGCAGTCAACAGCAACGTCGGTTTGACCTTTTCCGCTGGGTTACGGTCGATCTTGCGGCAAGACCCCAATGTCGTGATGGTGGGAGAGATTCGGGATGGCGAAACGGCGGAGATTGCGATTCGGGCTTCCATGACTGGGCACTTGGTATTATCCACCCTGCATACCAACGATTCCGTCAGTACCATCAATCGCTTAGTCGATATGGGGGTAGAACCGTTTCTGGTCGCCAATGCGTTAGAAGGCATCTTAGCTCAACGGCTCGTCCGAACCCTTTGTTCTTCTTGTAAGACAGTGGGACCAGCCAGCGACAAGGACAAGCAGTTATTTGAATCCTATGGCATCACGGTTACGGAACTGGCACAGCCTGTGGGCTGTCCAAAGTGTGGCAATACGGGATTCAAAGGGCGAATGGCCGTCCAAGAGCTGTTGACGATCGATGCCAAGCTGCGCCGTATGATCACGAACAAAGCGACCAACGACCAGCTGATGGATTATGTTCAGGAACGAAAGATGCGCTTTTTGTTGGATGATGGGTTAGACAAAGTGCAACAAGGCTTTTCCACCATCGAAGAAGTCTTGAAGGTGGTCGCCGCAGAAGAGTGAGGCACGGATTGATTTATCGGTGATCTAGGGATCACCGAAGAACTACATACATTGTTTTAAAAGGAAATGCACATAGAAAGGGGCTGGTTTAATGGATCAAACGAGAGTGGCAACACAAGAGCGAGCAACCAAAAGGGCGACGAGAGAAAAAACAGCTCCGACCCGTACCCGCATCCGTGAAAATCGTGAACTGAGAGAAAAAAAACGTGCCCGCAATCGCCAGAGCGATCAAGACCGATCTGTCTCGACGCGGGAGATCATTCAAAAAGCAGAACGGCAAGCAGCGACAAAAACGACGACTGCCAGCAGTGCACAGGGCGTCAATCGCAACGAAGCTGCGCAGTTTGCTGCCATGTCACCTAAAGAGCGGATCGATCATTGGCTGATGATCGCTGTGGAACAAAAAGCATCAGATATCCATTTAGTCGAAGGCGTACCGCCGATTTTTCGTCGCCACGGCGACTTGCTACCGATCGAAGGGGTGCCAACCATCGACACCAAGGATATCGAAGCCATTGCCGAAATCCTTTGCAACCAACGGCAATGGGAGGAATTCAAGGAAAAAGGCGAGACCGACTTGGCCTACGAATTAGGCGACATCTGCCGCTTTCGGGTCAATATTTTCCGCCAAAAAGATACCGTTTCGATCGCTTTGCGGCAGATCCCCATCGAGATCCCGAAGTTAAGCAAACTTGGTATGCCGACTGTCTTGCGGACCCTGATCCATAAAAGCCAAGGGCTCTTCTTAGTTACAGGTCCGACCGGTTCAGGGAAATCAACGACACTGGCTGCGATGCTGGACTATTTGAATGACACCAAAAAGACGCATATTTTGACGTTGGAAGACCCGATCGAGTACATCCATAACCACAAAAAAAGCATCGTTGCCCAGCGGGAAGTCGGCAGCGACACCATGTCCTTTGGCAATGGCTTACGAGCTGCCCTGCGGCAAGACCCAGACGTCATCTTAGTAGGGGAGCTGCGGGATTTTGAAACGATCTCGATTGCCTTGACGGCAGCGGAAACGGGACACTTGGTGTTAGGAACCTTGCATACGTCAAGTGCCCCTGCGACCATTGAACGGATCGTCGATGTCTTTCCTGCCGATCAGCAGACTCAGATTCGCACCCAGCTTGCTGGCGCATTACTAGGGATCTTGTCCCAGCGCTTGCTGCCCACCATCGATGGCAACGGACGGGTAGCAGCAACCGAAATGATGCTCAATACCCGAGGGATCGCCAGCTTGATCCGTCAAGGGAAAACCCACCAGATCCATAATATGTTGCAGATGGGGAAAAACGAAGGCATGCATACCATGAGCGCCTCTTTAGAAGAACTGGTTGCTGCGGAACGGGTCGATGCTGATGTGGCAGATAACTTAATGGAGGAAGGGGGCGAATAGCCGATGGCACTCTTTGCCTATCAAGGCACCAATGTCCGAGGCGAAACGTTTTCTGGCAGCTTGCGTGCCAATTCCTCCGTCGAAGCCCGCCAAAAACTGCGCCAAAAGCACATCAAAGTCAACAGCTTGATCGAACAGCCAGAAACCTTGGCGAATAAAGAGATTCAACTCTTTACAAAAGTTTCGTTAAAACTGCTGGTAGGGTATTTGCGCCAGTTTTCGACACTGATCGCTTCGGGGATCACGATCGTTGATGCTTCACGAATGCTAGAAGAGCAACAAAAAAACCCGAATTTCAAGAAAATTCTTGGTGAAGTTCGGGATGAGATTGATAGCGGACGCCCGCTTTCAGAAGCCTACAAAGATCATCCCAATGCCTTTCCGACACTTTTGACCAGTGTCATCGCTGTTTCGGAGATGTCTGGATCACTGGAAGGAAATTTGAAGGATATGGCGGATTACTATGAAAAAAGCGCCGAAAACCGTAGCGGGATCGTTACCGCGATGGTCTATCCGATTATTTTAGTGATCTTAACCTTTATCGTAGGGATCATTTTATTGGTGATGATCGTACCGATGTTCGTGGAAGTCTTTGAAGGATTTGATGCCGATCTGCCGACGATCACCGTCGCAACGATGGCGATCAGCGAGTTCCTTCAAACCAGAGGGTGGGTTTTAGCCGTCTTGATCGTCGGATTTTTCGTCGGACTGTGGATCGCGCGACGCAATCCAACCTTCGATTTCGCTTTTCAAAGTTTTCTATTACGCATTCCGCTGGTGGGCGATATGATCACCAAAAATAGTTTTTCGTTATTTATGACAACCATGTCGACACTGCTCAGCAGCTCCGTCGGTATGGTGACCGCCTTGAATATGAGTCGGGATGTCGTTTCCAATAAATACATCAAGCGAATCATCGATAATTGTGCCTTTCAAATTGAAGAAGGTGGCAAGATGAGCGATGTCTTTCGCGGCAACATGATGGTCCCGATGTTAGTGACCCAGATGGTCGAGATTGGCGAAAGTACTGGTTCCCTAGAGGACATGCTGAAACGATTGAGTATCATCTATCAAAAAGAAGTTGATGAAACCAGTAAGCGTATGAAAACAATTATTGAACCAATAGTTATTTTGGTGATTTGTGTAATCGTTGGCTTGATCGTTGCGGCGATCATGATTCCGATGTTCGATTTATTCGGTGCGATCCAAGGGTAATGATTTTGGTATTATCAAGCCACCTAGACGGCTTGTTTAATATATATGGAAGAAACAGGAGGAGTAAACACACTATGATTGACGCAATTTTAGCAGAAGAAACAACAGACAATCGATTGAATAAATTATTGAAAGACGAGCGCGGCCTCTCCTTGGTCGAGTTGCTGGCAGTAGTCGTTATCTTAGCGATCATCGCTGGGATCGGGGTTATTGCAATTGGGAACGTGATTCAAAATGCTCGAGAAGATGCAGTTGTTTCTGATATTCAACAAGCTTTCTCAGCAGCAGTGCTCTATCAATCAACTAATAGCAGCTTGAATGACGGGTCAGCTAACGCGGCTTTAGATTTTACCTTAGAAGATGTAATGGAGGATGGATTACTAAACAGTACATCATGGGAAGATACTGATAATGTTATGTTTTATATCGGATCAACAGGTGCTTTAACAATGTATGCTCCAGCTGGCGTTTTAAAGGCTGGACAAGAAGAAAGTAATGAAATAGGAGTGCTCGGAACTGGATTAACACAAAATCAAATCAATGGTCTAACTCGAGAGTATGTATTTGGAGATCCTCAACCAGCTCCTCCACCGTTATAAGATATTAATTTTTTAAGAAACTAAAAACACCCTAAGTCACTAACCTGACCTAAGGTGTACGGCAACTCAACCCCCCAGGAAAAAAGGAGTTTTTTATGAACGAAATTTTGCAACAGATCCCAATGGGCCTAATCATTGGTTATCTTTTCATCATAGGAATGTGTCTAGGTTCTTTTTTCCTAGTGGTTGGTTGGCGGGTTCCCAAAAAGGAATCCCTGCTGACTCGCTCGCACTGTGATGACTGCCAACAGACATTAGGTGCAAGGGACCTCATTCCAGTTTTATCATACCTTATTTTAAAAGGCAAGTGCCGCAAGTGTCAAAAAAAAATCCCGCTGATTGCTTTTCTTTATGAAGTGTTGATCGGCATGCTATTTACGGGTACGACCTTGCTGTTTTGGGGTACTGCTGAAGTGATTGCCGCTTGGTGTTTATTAGCCTTATTAGCCATTATTTCTGCCAGCGACATCTTCTATCAGCTGATTCCCAATAAAGTGTTAGCCCCTTTTTTCGCCGGAGGGATCGGTTTACGGTTGATCCAACCGCAAAATGAATTTTGGTGGTATTGGCTCGTTGGCTTCTTTGCTAGCTTCTTGCCATTGTATCTCTTAGCGGAGCTCAGTAAAAAAGGCATGGGTGGCGGCGATATCAAATTATTTGCCGTCTTAGGCGTGTATATCGGCCCGGTGCAAGTCTTGACCGTTTTATTTGTCGCTTCTTGCTTGGCAGTGATCTTTTACGTGATCCAAATGCTACGGGGCAAAGTCAAAAGCCGCTACATTGCTTTTGGTCCCTTTATCGCCATTGCTACTGGCATGGTTTATCTTGGCAGCGGCTGGTTCCTTTGAATCGGGTTGCTGACCTTGGCGTTTGCTTGATTTGCTAAGCAAGCGTTGTACATAGAAATAACGTTGGTTCCTTCATAAAAACCAACAAGAAGAAAGCAGGTCCTCGTATGTTTGGCAAAAAAACAATTCCCCGCTTAGTTGGGATCGACATCCAAAAAAACTGCATCCGTTACTGTACCAAAAAAGGTGACCGTCTCAAATACGGCGAGCTGGTCGTGAATGGTACGATTTTTAAAGATGATAAGCTGCGCAATCCTGATAGTCTTGAAGCCGCCTTCAATGAGATCGCCAAACGCTTGGGATTACGCACGATGAGTGTGGTGATCACGGCGCTGAATTCTCGTCTGCTGATCAAACAGATCCCTATCGGCAAGATGAACTCGGAAAAAGAGATTCGCGAGTACTTGTATTTTGAATTGGGGGAATCCATCTCCTTGCCTTTTGAAAACCCAATTTTTGATTTGCTGATCCTAGGCAAAGGCAACAAGCAAAAAGTGCCAAAAGAGAAAAAGAAAAGGGCCAGCAAGAAGGAAGAAAAAGCAGAGCCGCAAGCTGTGGTCATCCAGCGGAATCGGTTTACCATCAATGGCAATGTGCCAGTCGTGGTCACATCAGAGCCGATTTTGATTCAACTCGGCGACACATTGAAAAAAGGCGGCCATCAGCTGATGGGCGTCGATTGCAGTTTTCTGGCGTATAGTCGTATGTTTCAGCGACAGATCAACTGGAGTGAAAATTTCGTGCTGGTCGAGTTAGATGCTGGCATCGCCAATATTACCTTTTTTGAAGAATTGGTGCCGACCTACTTGCAGTATGAAGATTATAATCAAGCCAATTGGAAATATATTGAAAAAGCCCAATCTGTGCAAGTGAACTTTAGGGAAAGCGCGGAGATCCAAGCACTGGAAGGGTTGGCAGAAACCCTGAATTCGGTCATTGCTTACTATTATCAGGAAATCTCGCCTGATTGTGAATTGAAAAAAATCTACTTAGTCGGCGGTCATCCAATGCTCCGGAAAGAAGTCCAAGAAATATTTCATGACGTGTCTTCTTTGCCAGTCAAGACGATTTCTGCAAAAGTAAGTGAAACCAGCAAGAAAAAAATTCCCGACCGCTATGTCTTGGCTGCGGGATTAGCGACGAAAGAGGTGTAACCATGAACATCAATCTATTGCCTAATAAATTTATTCGTAATCGGGCGTTTGAAGTCATTCTTTCGGTTTCGCTTCTCCTTTCGTTAGTTGTCGTTGGGGTTTGCGGGTTAGGCTTTTGGTATTATCAGCGTTTGGTGACCAATAATCAAAGCAATATCATGTCTAGTCAAGCAGAGCGTATCGTCTTTCAGCGCCAGTTAGAAGAGATGCTGGCGTCAAAATCTCAAGACCTACAAGAATTCATCGCCCTGCAAAAGCAAGAGAAATATTTCACAGCGCCTATTATGGAAACCTTTGAGGAAGTGGCATCAGGGATCGATGTGACCATCAATTCGTATAATTTGCTGCTAAATAGCGATGGGGGAACGTCCGAAACAGCCCAAGACGGCACGCCATTGTTTCCTTCGGTGAACTTGGCGGTCCAAGGGGATGTTTATGAAAGTCTGATTCGCCTCAAATCAGCTTTTGAAGCAATCGATTGGGTACATCATGTGACCTATCAATCCTTTTCCCATAGTTCCATCCCGCAAGATGGGCGCATCACTGTCTATCTCTCACGAATCGATGCACCACAAGTGATCAGTGAAGACAGCGAAGAAGAAAGCGAGGTGGAAGCGGATGACTAGAGTCTTTTTCTCCAAAAAACACATCATCATCTCCGCGGTGATTGCACTAGTTCTCGCTACCTCCGTATTCATTTTCTGGCTATTTTTGCTGAACCCCAAACGTGCCGAAGGGATCGAATTGGCTCAGGAGTTAGCTGGGATCGAAGCTGAGATCCGCGACATTCAAGAACAGCTGGTCTACCTGCAAGGGGAACCAGACCTTCTTTCATCAGAGACGGTCAATGAGGTGCCGATCATTCCCAATGGCATGGCGATCGAGTCTTATTTTACCGATCTCGCTGCCCTTGAAACGGAATTGCCAATCACAATTTTGCAATCGACCTTTAATGAGGAGATGCTTTACCCTACACCAGAACAAATGGCGGATCAGACTGGTGACAATCCTTTGGCGACGCAATTTCGGGTCACAAGGATCGGCTTTGACCTCCTGAGTGAGACGAATGAAGGAATCGTTCGTTTTATTGATCGGATGGAAAACCTGAATCGCTTTTTAAAAGTTGAATCAGTCGAATATCGGCAAGGAAGCAATACGTCAGGAGCAGATGCGTTTTCGGCAAGTGTCGTTATCAAGCTGTATTATCTATCAAGCTTTGAAACGGGACAAGAACTGTTGGAGTAATCAAAGGAAAGGGGTGCCTAGATGAAATCATTTACTGTTCTAGCGACTGTCTCGAAAATCAAACTGGCTGCCGCTGCATTAGGGGGTTTTATCGTTATTTCTGTCTTGTATGCGGTCTTTGCTATCCATGGTGGCAATTCTTATGAAGTGTCCGGTCACTTTGACCCAGAAACAGGACAATATGTATTGACGATCGAATCGGAACAAGCCGCAGGCGAGACGCTTTTCTTGATGGCGAATCATGAAGCGCTGGTATCATTAGAAATGTTTGAAATGCTTGAGCTGGAAGAAGCGACCTTGCATCCAGCTGAACAAGAGGGTGTTTATGGTGTGGAAATTGAAGTGGCGCCTACGGAAGAAACGTTGTCCTTGGCATTACCAGTCTCTTTAGGAGAAGAAGACGCCATCGAATTTGTTCTTAAGCGGGGAAACCGGACGCTGCAAAAAATCGCTCCGCCTTCTCTCGAAGAACGACAAACCTTGCGATTGGAAGCCGACAAGGCTGTAGAAGAAGCAGCCTTGCTTGACGTTCAGCAGCAGGAAACCAATGAGTCCGTAGAAGTCGAATTACTGACCGAACGGGCGACACAAGGAGAGCGTGCCGAAGTTTCGGACTATCAAGAGCTGCGGGCTGCTTTTAGTGATTCATCGATCTGTGAAATCGTGTTTCTCGCAGACATTACCGCTGATTATACGAATGAGGCCAACAATCGTTTAACTGCGTTGAATCGTTCGGTGTCCATCAATGGGAATGGCTTTACCTTAACCACGCCGAAGCGTTTCAACACGAACGGGACACCAAACAACACCACGATTCCGACTGGACGTTTCTTTGAACTGACGACTACCCATGATCGTGAGCCGGCGGTCTTTGAATTAAAAAACATGATGATCGATTTTCAAGGAAGCAATAGATCTACAGATGCATTGATCTATCAACAATCGCTGGCAGCTTCAGCTTTTTGGACGGTCAAAACAGAAAATATCGAGGCAAAAAGTGGTGTGCTAGAGGGAAGTACGGGCAATGATTTCCTTTATTTGCAACAAGGAAATCTCGAGATTCGCGGAACGTTCCATTGGGTGGCTCACAAGAATCCAACCGCCGGTACTAATAATGATAATGGTAGCTTTAATGTCAAAAGTGTCTTGATTACGGATGAGGCGGATGTCAAGATCTCAAATACTCGACCAATTTTTCGACTTCATCCAAATAACAACAACATTTCAACCTCGTTTCGAGTCAATAAGGGTTCTAAAGTAGACCTCTACAGCGTTCAGCGGCAAGTAATTTGGGCGAATATGGAAAATCGCACAAATGAGGTGATTTTTGAAGTCGAGGGTGAAGGCACGGTTTTAAATGCCTCGTCACAAATGGACTTAGCGGGAGCTGACGGTGCAATCATTTCCTTGATTGGACAACGGGATGAGGGGAATAACAAGTTTTCTCGTACGATTATATCTGGTGGTGCGGTCGTAAACTCCTATTCTAGAGCGCCTGCTCCCACAAATGGTGTACCGCAAGGAACCGCTGCTTTTGTCAATCAAATTTCCAAAGCGTCAAGAGGCACCGAGCTCGGTGGCAATGTGACGGTAACTGGAGAAGGGTCGCAGTTTAATCTATTTGGCGATGGTCAAAATCATGACTATGCTTCTGTCATGCGGTTTCGCTTAGTCGGGGAGCAGACCTTTGTGCTTGCCGACCAAGGGAGAATGAATATCGTCAAATACCATGGAAATTCGGCTGCAGTGCGGATGTATGGTCGAAATAACGAGTTCTATGTGGAGTCAGCCGGTCAGTTGAATATCTTTAACCATGCAGGCACCAGGACTGCGGCAGATGATGGCATCTATATTGATGAAGCAGGCTTTGCCGTATTCGATCAGTACAATGATGAAGAACGAGAATTTGACCCATCTGCTGATTCCACCATTACTGCCAGTAATGGTGAAGATAGGGCTGGTCGACAAGGCATTCAATTTCCTCTTGATAGTGGTGGTAAATCGGTCTTTAATGCACAAGGTGAAAACAGTCGAATCCACATCTATGCACATCGTGGACCTGCTGTTTGGATGCAAGGTGGAGAAGCCGAGTTCTTAGCTGGAAAAGACGCGACCTTTCGAATGGAAGGACGGACCCTAGGTGCAAATAATGGAATAATCAGTTCGGTTGCAAGAAGCAATTTTGTGATTGATGAACCACTGTTTTATGATTTTCGAAACAATCGACCCAATGGCGGACAAGCGTTCTCAAACTCAAATCGTAACAGTACCTTTACGTCTAATCGTGTTGGACTAGCGGTTTGGGAAAAACGCAACGGAGTGAATCTAGATGGTGATCCGGACAATTTCTGGAATCCATTGAGCTATCAACTAGGCAATGTCAATTTTGCACAAATCGTTAGTCCGCAGCCGGGAGAGCCTTTTTCAAATGAGTTCAACAGCACGACTTTTAGGGGCGGGAATGCCTACACGCGATTTTCTGCCAATAATTATCCGCCAATGATCCAGCACTTAGTGACCCCGACCAATGCCGACAAAACCTTTTATGCCAAAGCGGTCGTTCCGTATGAATACACGGGGGCGATTCGCGATGCTTGGGATGATGAGGTCTGGGTGGAAGTTGCTTTGAAGGACGAAGCAGGCAACCAGCTTGAAACGCAATGGCTTTCCTCCAAATCAACTGTCGATGTTTTTGGTGAGGTGCATAATGGTGTGATCGCATGGACGCGGGACGACTTTTTCAAGACAGGTCAACGTTTTGAAGTGCTGCGTGCCCACCGAGGATTAGACCCCAGAATGGAGGATGTTGACGATTCGATTTTCATTCATGCAACAGAAGAGAGTATTGCCGCTTTGCCTGATGCTGTCGTCGTGGATGTACGACCACCGACTGGTCTGCAAGTGGCAGAGGATCAGGTCTTTAATGAACGGACGACAACAGTTTCGGGGATCATGGATTTTCATTCTCCGCAAGACGACCAGCCAAAAGAGCGCGTCGCCATTTATGCGAGTACCGCACAAGGATTGATCCGTGATGCTTCAGGCGACCCATATGTCATTACGCTTGATGCCGAAGAGGGCAACTCCGTGCCATGGCAGTATCAATTGCCTCGTCGCCTTGATCCTGAAGAGGATGTGTATATCGAATTTTACGCAAAAGATTTCGCAAATGATCGTTACGACGATTTCGTAGGAACGTTACCAGATACGACCACGACGGAACCAAATGGACAGTTGGGGAGTACGAATCCGTCCGCCAGCGATTACGAGGACTATTTAGGGTATCGTGATGCCATTGGCGATGATCGTTTCCCACCAGCGCTCTCCTTTGAAGTCACCAGTATTCGACCTTCTGACCCATCGATTACGTTACGAGTACCGCAAAGCTTTGATCGTGATGAAGAAGGCAATCCGATTATCACCGTCGGCAATCAATTGATCTTGCGGACGATCGTAGAAAGCAACGATGCACGAAATTCTGGGAAAGACGATATTGAAAATGCTGTCGTGACGCTAGATATCTCGCCGAATTTATTGACGTTCTTAAATGTCGATGCGCTCGTGTATCAAGACAATATCGCCTCGGCTAGTCTTTCTGGCGATCGTATCACGATCCACTTAGAACGCCCGATCGCACCTGGAGACCGCATAGAATGGAACTTGACTGCTCGGGTGGATGAACAGGCAGCTGCTGGGAACGGTCTGACCCCAGTAACAATCAACGGTAGAGTTTCAGGGAATCAGCCAGAGACGGAAAACATCCTAGTAGGGGAAGACAGTCTCACGCTGCAGACAGGTACACGCGCGGTCACTGGTGAGTTGATCAACCTTGCTGTTCATAACAATCAGCTGCAGATTTTTTATTCCAATCTTAGTACCTTTGACGTCTATATGGATGGAACCTTTTATCGAACATACAACGTGCAGCAAAGACCTGTCACGGATTCTGTCACCCTTGATATTCCTGTCCATGACATCCGTAATTTGATTTCTGTGCGCTACAAAGATGAAAATGGCGCAGACCGTGTTTCTTATTGGAACAATATCTGGGACTTCATCGATTAAACCTGAATAACCTGTTTTAAAAGCTAGAAGAACAGTCTTTCACTGCTGGATCCGCTTATTGCTGACCGAATTGCCTTGGTCAACAACGTGGGGATCTATGTAGGAAAGGCTGTTTTTTGGTGGGGAGATGACTGAAGGGAAAGGAGAAAGCAGGGTTTTTGTTCCGCAGGTTTTTTCGTGCTAGACTAAAAAGAAGAAGCACGTGAAGCAACAGCAAAACGAAGGGAACAAAGAAAGGACGTGCCGCAATGGCAACAACAGCCAAAGAAACCAAAGTACATGATGTATTTGAATCGATCGCTTCCCGTTATGATCGAATGAACGGTATTATCTCCTTTCAGCTGCACAAACGGTGGCGCAAAGATACCATGAAACGAATGGCAGTACCAATGGGTGCGGAGATATTAGATTTATGCTGCGGTACCGGGGATTGGGCGTTTGCGTTGAATGAAGCGGTCGGTCCGACGGGGCAAGTGACTGGCGTTGATTTTAGCGAAGAGATGTTAACGGTTGCCAAAGAAAAGGCCCAGAAAAAGCAACAAATGCAGATCCAGTGGCAGACTGGCAATGCGATGGCATTAAGCTTTCCAGACGAGCACTTTGATTATGTGACGATCGGGTTCGGGTTGAGAAATGTCGCGGATCGCCAACAAGTCTTGGCAGAGATCCATCGGGTGCTGCGCCCAGGCGGGAAAATCGTTTGTCTCGAAACATCACAGCCCACACTGATCGGCTGGCGGCAACTGTTTACTTTTTATTTTCACCATGTCATGCCGTTATTTGGCAAACTGTTCGCCAAAAGCTATCAAGAATATTCCTGGCTGCAGGAGTCCGCACGGGATTTTCCTGACAAGGAGGCATTGAAACGAGAATTTCAGGCAGCTGGCTTTGATGTGTTGCAAGTCAAAAGCTATGCAGGAGGTGCGGCGGCGATGCATCTAGGGGTCAAACCCTAAGATTACCTTCCATTGTCCGAGAAAAAACGAGAAAATGAAAGAGACCATCATGCCCTTTATGGCTTGATGGTCTCTTTGCGTTGAGCAATTCAGAGAGTGATTGTTATTTTTTCTTTGGATTTAAAACAATGTTGGTGTATAACCCAATGGTCACCACGTAATAAATGGCGTAGAGGGCGATAAAGATACCAAAAGGTAGCCATAGGTCATGGTACGGATCGATCATCAAGGTGGTGAACATTTTTAGACCGAACAAGACATGGATCATTCCTAAGATACCGGGAACTAGGAAGAGCACGCCGATCTCTTTGCGGATCGAGCTTTTCAGTAAACGCGTGCGGGTACCGATTTTTTTCAACATCGTGTAACGTTGAATGTCGCTGTTTGCCCCTGAAAGAATTTTGAACATCAGGCAGCTAGCTAACATCGTCAAGAAGGCGATACCCAGGAAGAAGCCCATAAATTCAAAACCAGAGAAAATCCCATTATAGCTGTCGTAGGCGAAGACCCGTTGTGAGAAATTCATATCGGCGGTTTCTGAAGAATTTGCGTCTTGATTTGCTTGCGCCAAATCACGCAGCCCATCGTAGCTTGCTTGGAAGTCTTTGACTTGTACCATTCGCAAGCTGGTTTCCGATGCATTGACCGCACCAAAAGCGGTTTGATCGACGACTTGGATCTCCTTACCTCGTTGTTCTGGTAAGAGGTAGCTACGCAATTGGTCTTGGGCGGTCACATCAGAAGCTAATTGATCGCCAGTCAGCTTGTTGTAAGTAACATCGACACTCAACTGATCCATACTGGAGCTGAGCAAGTTGTTTTCGTTGAATTGTTCCTTCACGTAATAAATGGTGTCATCCGTTTCTTTCATGCTGTAGGTCACATCAAGGGTCGGGTTTAACGCATTGACTTTTTCGTCAGAGGCGTTTTGGGCATTGTTCAAATACAAGTCATAAGGGGCAACAGTTTTTGCCAAGATAGGGATCTCGTTTTTAAAGCCAAGACCAACCGTCAAGGCACCTAATGCTAGAGCAAAAAGCATCGCCACCATCGAAAGCATCTGGGTATACTCACGAATCCGAAAGCTTAATTGCGACAAGGTGAAATTGTTTAACTTTTTCAATGCGATCGTATCGTTCTTCTTTAATAGGGATAAAAGAGCGATGATCACCGAACGAAAGACTAGGTATGTGCCAAGAACGATCGTGACAAGGGCGATGCCGATCCCGATCAATTGGAAGGTCATCAAATCGCTCATCATATAATAGCCGATGGCTAAGGAACAAAGACCTAAAATGGTTTGCAAGAAGAGCAAGAATGGCCGTTGTTTGACTTGTGCCGGCGTGCTTGTTTCTCGTAATAATGCTAAAATCGATTTTTTGGCAATTGCCCGTGCATTGAAGATGGCAGCAATCAAAAAGAGAACCGAGAAGAAGACGACGGTTACGATCAATGCTTCTGGACTAAATGCTGCATAATGGGTGATCTGCAAGTTTAATTGATTGACTAGCAAAGTATTGACACCACTTGCTAAGCCGATCCCTAAGATAGAGCCGACAGCGGTGGCAACGATACCTACCATAAAGGTTTCGATAAAAATCATTTGGGCGATCTTTCGTCCTTTGGCTCCTAACATCATAAACATGGCATAGTCCTTTTGGCGCATCGCCATCAAGAAAGAATTGGCGTATAAGATGTAGGCAAAGGTAATGATCCCTAAGAGGACCGAGCCAAAACGAAAGACGAAGACCACCATACTGATGATCGAGTTGCTTTTTAAAAAGGCTTCATTGCTCGCCATTGATTCGAACATATAAAAGATGGCTGAAGCCATGACTAAACCAGAAAAGAGGACGATATAATCCTTCAACCGAGCTTTGATCCCGGTAAGTGATAGTTTCCAAAGCATGTGTTCTTCCTCCTTATTGTTCCAAGTTTCCTAGAATGACGAGGATCTGGCGGTAAAACGCTTCGCGGCTTTGATCCTCACGTTTGACTTCTTGATGGATCTTTCCGTCTTTGATAAATAAAATACGTTGGCAATAGCTGGCAGAAAGGGGATCATGAGTGACCAATAAAATCGATACTTGGTCATTGGTATTCAAGTCGTCCATCATATTCAATAAATCTTTCGCACTTTTTGAATCCAAGGCACCTGTCGGTTCATCCGCAAAAAGGATCGTTGGTTCCGTGATTAAGGCTCGAGCGGCTGCCACCCGTTGCTTTTGTCCACCAGAGATCGCTGCTGGATATTTGTCGAGAATATGTGTGATGGACAAGCGTTCTGCGACTCGTTTGATCCGTTGTTGGATGATCTTTGGTTTGACTCCTTGTAAAGACAACGGGACAGCGATGTTTTCTGAAGCCGTTAAGTTTTCTAATAGATTGAAGTCTTGGAAAATAAAGCCGATTTCACGGCTGCGGAAATCTGCCAAGGCATCGCCTTTTAGTTTGGTGATATCGCTATTGTTGATGCGAATGGCACCTTTTGTTGGATGATCCAAAGTTGAAAGAATGTTTAGTAGGGTGGATTTCCCTGAGCCTGAAGCCCCCATGATCCCAATGAATTCGCCTTTTTCAATATCAAAGCTGATGCCTTTTAAGGCTTCGGTTTGTTTTTCGTTGGCTTTTCCGTATACTTTGGTCAGTTCATTTGCTTGAATAATTTTTTCCATCGTTGTGTTACGCTCCTTTTAATTGGGTTAATGCTTTGGCTGGGATGTCTTTTTCTTTGACCTCTTCATAGCCAGTTACCCCTTTTTTTTCGTTCCAAGTAAGCTTCAAATAGGCTTCTTTGCGCAATGGTCGTTCTTGGAAACCGTTGAAATCAAGGGTTTTGCTTTTGCCGTTCTCGTCATACCCTGGCAATTCGTAATGGTATTGCGTATAGACATTTCCATTGTCATCCTTAGAAGTCGTCTTTTCACCATCTGTGGTGATTTGGACATAGTAGCTGTCGCCGCCCATGATGACGGTTTGTGCGACTTGCAATGCGCCGAACCCTATGAGGAGGAGCGCTGCAAGTCCAATCAGAAGTTTTTTCATCTATCGGTCACCTCGTTTTTTATTATGATGAAAGTATAACGCTGGTTTTCTGAAAAGTAGTGTGAAAAATCTATCAATAAACTTTCATTTTTGTCACGACAAACGAACAAAAAACGTTTCTAAAGGGTGAAGGTCACCGCTTAGAAACGTTTTTTGCGTAGGGCTTTTCAGTTGTATTTTTTGCGATACAATTCAACGATCAATTGCTCATCCTCGTACATGATGGATGCTTCGTCGATCATTAATCCTAATAGATAGTAATCTTTTTCTTCATGGATCGTTTGATGACCGCCTAACAGCTCCACATAATAATTTTCTAACGTGCTATCTCTTGGTGTGTTGAGCATGTCGATAAAATGTTCTAAATCAGAGGGCTGCTCTGGAAATTGACCTTGCACAACTGCTTTAAACCCCTCTGCTTCAAAGGCCATCTCACTTATTATCTTTTGACAGTCATGGGACAAAAAGTAGGTGACCACTTCATCGACGATTCGCCGTGCCCGTTCTTTTTCAATCATTTTCTTCTCCGCCTTCTGATTTGCTGGTATTCATCTAACAATGGTACCATTGCTGCCGCGACAAATCCACTGGAAAAGCCATTATTGTATAAGTTCAATCCTCCATGTAAATAGGTGATATTTGTGACCAAGGCTGCATGGACCACCCCAGCGATTACACCAGCAACTGGACCATAATACCCACTGATGGGGGCTAGACTGGTACCGAAGATCGCTGTCAGCAATAAACTGAAGGTCGAGACATCAGAGGTCAAACCGACCTTGGTTGCTAAAACCACCCCAACCATGACAGGCAAACTATTTCTCCAGTGATTCCCGAATGCACTGAAGCCTATCACGGTCAATATTGCGCCTAAAAGGGGACCAGATAGTTCGCCTTGTAAGAAGAAGATAAAGAACAGCATCAACATCCCCATCATCGCCATGTTCATCATCGTGACCCCAAGGGAAAAAATCGTGACATAGTCCGTCATTAATTTCCCTGACGTTTGAAAAAGCTCAGGCAAGCCTTTGAGGGATCGCTGATTTAGAAGATACCCGATAAGAAACATAGCAAGACAAAGAATGAGCAAGAACCCAGTCAGATAATAGTGATACTCCGTCGTCAACTGTTTGTTTGAATAGACTTCTAAGTCGAACAGGCGTAAAAAACTCGTGAAAAACATAGTGATGATGCCAGCAGCAAATCCGATATTATACAAAGAAAAACCTTGGTGGAATTGTAAAAATTGAGCTGCTAGAGGAGGAAGCGCCAAACCGATCAATAGACCGATGCCATAACCAAAAGCGATCCCGACGGGTAAAGGCAACCCTAAACCGAATGCTAAGTAACTGATAACCGGCGAGGCGGCACTGCCAAATAAGGCAACCAGTGAATATTGTGTAGCGGGGCGTTGCTGTATGTAAGAGTATAAATAGACACCAAGTGGAATGGGAATCGAGTTAAAGATGTTTTTTCCAAAAAAAGAAAAGCCAGATATGGTAAAAAAAGCAGCGATCATTGGTCCACTAATAATCGTTCCTTGCTTTTTCGCGAGGAGGATACTGATCAATGTCAATAAGCCACTGTTTAAAAAGGCGCTTCCAAGATTGCCGATCGCAAAATAATCAGAAATCAAATTGCTGGGGGCATTTAAGATTGCCAGCGAGCCTTGCCACAAAGCTTGAGGAGGGGAAGCTACCAAGCCAATGAGGATCAAGACGATGCTATACGCCAAAAGCAAGCGCTGGGTTAAGAGCTGTGAGATAGGTGCAAAGGGTTTGGATTTTGTTTGTAAGAAAACTCGTTTATCTGCCATAGTTTCATTGAACGCTCCTTTTTTTCATAGTATCACACCTTTTAGCGACAAAAAAGTATTTTTTGACAGTTTTAAACAGCGGGAGAACAAGGGAAATGAGAACCAAAAAAGGGAGAAAAAGAAAAATTTAAGAAAATGCGAATAATAATAACGGCGATGTATCAAGGAGAATCGCCGTTTTTTCAATAATTTCATCAATCGGTGAAATTATTGACAGAAAGAATTTTACGAAAATTGTTATAATTTAGTTAATCTCGTTCATATTTTCTAATAAAAAAGCCATTTTAAGATAAAAAAAACTGTTTGCTTGGTTTTTTTATTCGAAGATCGAGTGATCACTGAATCACGAGGAAGGGATTTAAATAAGGAGGAAGAGTATGAAGAAAACGAAGTTTGGCATGATTACTTTATTGGCAGCGCTTGTTTTAGGGGCTTGCGGACAAAGTAACGGAGGTGGAACAGGTTCGACAGATACACAAGAATCATCAACTGAGGCAGCTGGATTTGATATCAATGATTTGCAGCTTGCAGTTGAAAATAACGATGAAGTGATCGATGGGGGCGTCTTAGATGTTGCGGTAGTAACAGATACGCAATTCCAAGGGTTGTTTCAATGGGAGTTTTATCAAGATGCTTATGACCGTGACTTCATGTTACCAAGCCATGAATATTTGTTCCTACAAGATGAAGATTTCCGAATTGTGAATGGTGGACCAGCTGATTTAGAATTAGATGTCGATAACAACAAAGCAACGATCACTTTGCGTGAAGATTTGAAATGGTCTGACGGGGTCGATGTAACGGCTGAAGACGTGATCTTCTCTTATGAAGTCATCGGACATCAAGACTATGATGGCGTTCGTTACAACAATGATTTTACGAATATCGTTGGTATGGAAGAATACCACAGCGGCGAAGCTGATACGATCTCAGGGATCACAGCAGTCAGCGACAAAGTCGTTGAAATCGAGTTTAAAGAAATGCATCCAGGTATGCAGCAATCCGGTGGAGCGATCTGGCATTCTGCATTAGCGAAACATGCCTTTGAAGGCATTGAAGTGGCAGATATGCCTTCAAGTGATCCCGTTCGAACCAATCCAATCGGTTTTGGTCCATACAAAATGAGTAATATCGTACCAGGTGAAACGGTGGAATATGTACCGAATGAACATTACTATGGCGATACACCAAACTTAGAAAAAATCGTGATGCGTAACGTCCCTTCGGCTTCAATCAATGAAGCGTTAAACGCGAAGCAATACGATTTAGTCTTAAAAATGCCAACAGATACCTTTGATACGTATCAAAACATGGATGGCTACCAAATGTTAGGTCGTCCAGAACAATCTTACACGTATCTTGGCTTTAATTTAGGTTCATGGAATGATGAAACAAACAGTGTTGATTTTGATCCAAATGCAAAAATGGCGAACAAAGCATTGCGTCAAGCAATGGGCTATGCCATCGACAATGATGCGATCGGTGAGCGTTTCTACCACGGCTTGCGTTCAAATGCTTCAACATTGATCCCACCTGTTTATGGTACGTTGCACAATAGCGATGCCGAAGGATACCACTTAGATATGGAGAAAGCAAACCAACTTCTAGATGACGCTGGCTTTATCGATGTGGATGGCGATGGCTTCCGAGAAGATCCAGATGGCAACAAATTGACCATCAACTTTGCGTCAATGTCTGGTGGGGAAGTTGCCCAACCATTGGCGGATTACTATGTTCAACAATGGCAGGAAATCGGTTTAGATGTTCAATATTCAACAGGTCGTTTGATCGATTTCCAAGCCTTCTACGACAAGCTGAAAAACGATGATCCAGATATCGATGTCTTCCAAGCTGCTTGGTCTACTGGTTCAGATCCATCACCAACCAGCTTATGGGGACCAAATTCAGCATTTAACTACACTCGTTTTGAGTCAGATGAAAATACTGAATTGTTAGCTGCGATCGATTCAATCGATTCCTTTGATGAAGCAACACGGAAGGCTGCTTTTGATGCATGGCAAGAATATGCGATTGAAGAAGCTTTTGCGATCCCAACATTGTATCGGAATCAAATCTTACCGATCTCTGATCGTGTCGCAAACTTTACCTGGGCATTTGACGCCGATCATAACCCATGGGCAACCATCGGTGTGACTTCAGAATCTCGTTAATCGGTTAGTAAATTACACAAATGAATCGGCAGCAGCATGCTCGTTGCTTTTGCCAAACAAAACCAGTTAGGTCTAAAACCTAACTGGTTTTTTTCTTGGTCCATGCGAACGGAAGAAGCAAGTCGAATGTTGACCCCTTCATTTTGAGCGGCTGTTTCGTGGCGGGTTGGAGTGACATTGACGAAAAAGCTGAGCTCCGTTGGAATAACAGCTTTTTTTGTTAGATAACATTACATAAATGTCCATTTAATAAGCGGCTAAATCGCACGATTGGTAACAGCAGCAAGCAACTGTTGGAGATCGTTTTTATGGTTCTGGTAACCGGCTTGTTCAATAACGACTAAGGTGTTTTTTAGAATCTCTTTGTTCAACTGAGCGGATTGCAAATACGAGTATATTTCCTGATACAGCACTTGATGGATTTTTAAATAAAAATAGAGAGGAGTATTGGGTAGCGGTTCAGACAAAAGCAGAAACTTGTTTAGTAGATAGGCATCTTTATTTTCGCTGGCAAAGGCACAGCCGTTTAAGATCACGACACTTAACAGATTTGCATAAAATGGATCATTGGCGTAGTGAAGGATTTTTTTGATCCCATGATCTAAGTAATAACTGATCGTTTCTTGGTCAAAAATAAATAACAAATTTGAGAATAAATTTAACTCAAAACGCCCCCAGGTTTCGATATCAAACAAGTATTGCTTTACCAGTTCGACTTCTTGGGTGTAAGCTCCTTGATTCATCAGAAATGATTCACGGTTGAGCAGCAGCAATCCTTGGACATACAAAGAATAATAGAAAAAATTTTGCGTCTCAAAGTAGCGTTTTTCCAGGCTAGTCAAGTAGTCGAGAGTCAGTGTTCGCTCATAGTAACGGGTATAGAAATCTTGCACCAGCTGACGTTTCTGATCCGTGGCTTCGCTGTCGATCAACAGACTGAACTCATGAACCGTGATATTCATTTTGTCTAAGTAGTCAAACAGGGTTTGTGAAGAGAGGTTTGTTTTACGATTTTCGAATGAAGAAAGGGTAGTACGTGAGGAAATACCTTCGGCAAGCTTGGCTTGCGAGATTTTGCGATCTGTGCGCAGTTTTTTGATTAAAGAGCCTTGCTGTTTCATGGGGGACCTCCTTAATTGTGACGCATTTCTGAACAATGTGATTTTAATAACATGTTATCAAATATAATAAGGTATAGCAAATAATAAAGGAGGTAGTTTTTCATGGAATTTGAACCATTCGGCCCTTGGGAAATCAACCCATTTAAAAACTAGTACTGCCTTTTCTGCGAAACCTTATCGTTGACCTTTCAATGATAAGTCTTGTGACTGTTTCCTTTATGATAGGAACAGCATTTTCCTCGCTCTCTGCGGTTTTTATCGCAGGATCGAGCAACATCTTGAAGAATCGAAAGGTTATTTGATTGCTTCCCCCTCTCAAAGACACCTTTTCGTTTGTGGAAGTCATGAAGCGCATGAATCGCTAAAAGCGGTCAGTCACATTGAATGTCTGTCATGCACCAGACCTTCCCCAATTCTTTGTGATTGATCGTTTTTTGTAAAGCATCATCCTTCTAGCTATGACCGTAATGTACGAAGATTACGGTTTTTTTGTGTTGTGTGCTGTTGGATAAAAAATGCCAAGCTGTTACAGAGGATTTATACAGAAAAGCCCCTCACTATCAGTAAGAAAACTACGAGCAAATAAGAGTGAATCAAAGCCGAAAAGGAAAAAAGAAAAACGTTTGCAAAAAAAGTGTTGACATTTTTTCTCAGAATGAGTACTATTATCTCAACGGAACATGAGAGTGTTCTCATTACTGGATTCGTTACTGTTCGGCAGGCAAGACCAGAGGAAAAAAGTGCGTTGATTACCCAAAGTTTCTTGGGTTGTACACTTTTTTGCTTTGGTCTTCTTTTTTTGCTCCATTATTTCTAATAGCTAAAAAAAGAACCGGTTCCAAGGTAAGATCCAGTCATTGATCAGCAAAGGAGGGGAGAAGTAAAACGCAATGAACTGCCAGCTAGGTTTGACGATAGCCTGCAACACTTTCTAGAGCAGTCAATCACCCGTCACTTAACGGCACGTCAGAGAAAGAAAAAAATACAAGACCTTCTGCATAGACGTCAAAGGATGCAACGTTTTTACGGGCTATGCTGATCAAGGAGGATCGTTCGTGAAGATTATCAAGAGGATCAACAACAATGTTGTACTTTCAAAAGAAGATGAAGTTGAAGTGATCCTAATGGGAAAAGGGATCGGCTTTCAAACGAAACCGGGTGACCCGATTCCAGCTGAGCGAATCGAAAAAAAATACTATCCAGAAGATGATTTGACAGTGGAACATATGTCGAAAGTCATGACGAAGGCTGACGAAAAACAAATGGCCGTCATTTATGAAATCGTGCGTCTTTTTCGGGATAGTGTTGGAACCGATTTCAATCCAAATGTTTATTTCACACTGATGGATCATATTTTGTTTGCCATCAGTCGTCAAAAGCAAGAAATTGTTTTGACCAATCCCATGCATTGGGAAATCAAGAAAATCTATGCCAAGGAATATGCGGTCAGTGTCCAAGCGGTCGAATTGATCCGCAAAGAGCTGTATCCCGATTTTTCACAAGAAGAAGCTGCGTTTATCACTTTGCATTTCGTCAATGCGCAAATTGAAAAAAGCGCCAATCAAAGTGCTTATGAGCACACCGAGTTGACGAATAATATTTTACGGATCGTTAAGTACAGCATGAACATCGAGTTTGATGAGAATTCTTCCTACTTCCAACGGTTCGTGACCCACATTCGCTATTATTTAATTCGACAAAGTCAAGAAAAAGAAGAGCCAGTATTGGCAAATCCAATGATTGCCTTGGCCTTCAGCAGCTATCCAAAAGAAAAAGAAACCGCAGATTCGATCAAAGAATACTTATTTGAACAAAAGGGCTGGCATGTCAACGATATGGAATTGATGTATTTGATTCTGCATATCGGTAACTTAGCCGCTCACTCAAAATTAACCTAAGAATGGAAATGGATTCGTTACAGTTCGGCTGGCAAGACCTGCACTTTCTTACAATACTCGATGAGGAAACCCGTCGCTCTTTTTTTAGGGGGTCTCTCATGCTTGTTTATTGTAGAAATGGCTGGTCTTTTTATTTTTATTAAATGACCAATAAAAAAGGAGCAATCAAAATGGCAAAATATACTGAATTAGCGCAAGACATTTTGGCCCACGTTGGTGGCAAAGAAAATGTCTCATCTGTAAAACACTGTGTGACTCGCTTACGGTTCCACTTAAAAGACGAAAGCAAAGCGGACACTGATTATTTGCAAAAACGTGACGGTGTCGTGACCGTCGTCAAAGCAGGCGGACAATACCAAGTCGTTATCGGCAATCATGTGCCAGATGTTTATGATGAAGTGTTGAAAGTCGGCGGATTAGCCGATGGTGGCAGTCTTGATATCGATGAAGGCGACGGGCAAAAAGGCAGCTTGTTTGACCGCTTTATCGATGTTATCTCAAGCCTGTTCCAACCGTTCTTAGGCCCATTAGCGGCAGCCGGTATCTTAAAAGGGATCACGGCGTTGCTGGCAGCAACTGGGATGGAAGCGACCAATGGTATCTATGTAGTAATGAATACTTTAGGCGATGGTTTGTTCCAATACTTACCAATGATCTTAGCCGTAACTGCAGCGAAGAAATTCAAGATGAACACCTATACAGCATTAGCGATCGCAGGGGCGATGGTCTATCCTGGCTTAGCAGAAAGTGTGGCTGAAGCGAGCAAAGTCTTCGGTTTAACCTTGACCTTGCCAGCAGGCGGTTACTTCAACAGCGTATTGCCAATTATTTTAGCGATTTTTGTCGCTTCAAAAATTGAGCAGTTTATGCGCAAAGTCACACCTGACGTAGTCAAAATGTTTGTGGTTCCGTTTGTAACGATTTTGATCACTGTGCCGTTGACCTTCTTTGTGGTAGGTCCAGTCGCAAATACAGCCTCTAGCTGGATCGGTGTTGCTTTCCAAGCAGTGTATGATTTTAGCCCAATCATCTACGGCTTTGCTTTAGGGGCATTATGGCAAGTATTAGTTATGTTTGGTCTTCACTGGGGTCTTGTGCCATTGGCGATCATGGATATGGCGCAAAACGGCTCTTCGATTATTTTGACCGCAGCAGTGCTACCATGTTTCACGCAAACGGGTGTGTTAGCAGCGATTTGGTTGAAAACGAAAGAACCAAAAGTCAAACAAGGCGCCATGCCAGCATTGATCTCATCGATCTTCGGTGTGACTGAACCTGCGATCTATGGGTACACGTTGCCAATGAAAACACCATTTATCGTTTCTTGTTTAGTTTCAGGTTTCGTCGGTATCTACTTGTCAATCTTTAACGTCACTGGTTATGCAATGGGTGGTATGGGGATCTTCTTGTATCCTGCATATATTGATCCAGCAACAGGCAGCTTCCATAGTGTGATCCACTTGGCGATCGGTACAGTGATTGCGATCGTGGCGTCATTTATCATCATGATGTTGTTGAAAGTGCCAACATTGTATACAACTGTTGATTCACCAGTCGACGGTCAAGCAACACCAGCAGCGCCAGCGCCAGAAGCAAAAACTGTTTCTGCCAGCGTCAAAGATGAAACTGTCAAAAGCCCAGTAACTGGTCAAGTGGTTGCTTTAGCAGATGTGGAAGATAAAGTCTTTTCTTCAGGTGCTATGGGAAAAGGGATCGCAGTTGAACCAGCGATCGGTGAAATCACTGCGCCAGCAGATGCAGAAGTCAAAATCTTGTTTCCAACAAAACATGCCATCGGTTTAGTGACAGAAGATGGAACAGAACTATTGATCCACATCGGCATGAATACGGTAGAACTTGAAGGCAATCACTTTACTGCCTACATCAACCAAGGAGACAAAGTCAAAGCTGGTCAAAAATTGATTTCTTTTGATACAGAGGCGATTCGTGCGGAAGGCTATTCCTTGCTGACACCAGTCATCGTCACGAACTCTAACGACTACAGTGACATCCAAACGACACAGTCAAAAGAAGTAACAGCGCAGGACGATTTGATTGAAGTCGTAAAATAAATGCGTTTAACGGCACGTCGCAGGATCAGTAAGAATGCTTTCTTGCTGATCTGCTGTGTCGATTATTAAAGAAAAAGAAAGTAGGCTAATCATGACAGAAAAACAATTTCCAAAAGGCTTTTTATGGGGCGGCGCCACTGCAGCCAACCAATTTGAAGGAGCATGGAACGAAGGCGGACGTGGTCCAGCGACATCCGATACAGCGATCGCTGTCAAACCAGAAGACCGCAAAAACATGGCAGAATTTGCTGCACCAATGACACGGGAAAAAGTTTTGTTTGCCTTAAATGACAAAGAAGGCTTGTATCCAAAACGTTGGGGGTCAGACTTCTACCATCGCTACAAAGAAGATATCGCTTTGTATGCAGAGATGGGCTTCAAAACCTTCCGTCTGTCCATCGCTTGGTCAAGAATTTTTCCAAATGGTGACGATGCTCAGCCAAATGAAGAGGGCTTGCAATTTTATGACAATGTGTTTGATGAGTGTGCGAAATACGGGATCGAACCCTTAGTGACCCTCTCTCACTACGAAACACCTATTGGGATCGCGTTGAACTATGGCGGCTGGAAAAATCGCCAAGTGATCGATTTGTTCGTCAAATACGCAGAAACCGTGTTGACCCGCTACAAAGACAAAGTCAAATACTGGTTGACCTTCAATGAAATCAATATCATGGGGATCTCTGGCTATGTTGGTGGTGCCTTGTTATCCGAAGACGGGACACAAAACCTTTCTGACATGTATCAAGCCGTGCATCATCAATTTGTGGCTTCTAGTTTAGCAACAAAATTTGCCCACGAAATCAATCCTGACATTAAAGTAGGGATGATGTTGGCACGAATGCAAGCTTACCCAGCTACACCAAATCCAGCAGATGTGATGGAAGAAATCAAGCGTGACCACGAGAATCTCTTCTTCTCTGATGTCCAAGTTCGTGGGAAGTATCCCGCATATACGAAGCGCTTCTTTAAAGAAAACGGCATCGAAGTGACCTTCGAAGACGGCGATTTGGACATTCTTGCGCAATACCCTGTCGACTTCATGTCCTTTTCTTACTACATGAGTTCTATTGCCCGCCACAATCCTGAAGAAGGCGGCGAAGCAACTGCTGGCAACTTTTCTTTAGGCGAATCAAACCCTTACTTGGAAGCCTCTGACTGGGGGTGGCAAATCGATCCAATCGGCTTGCGTGTGACTTTGAATAACTTGTACGACCGCTACCAAGTACCGTTGTTTATCGTTGAAAACGGCTTAGGTGCCTTGGATACAGTGGAAGAAGATGGTTCAATCCATGACAGCTATCGCATCGATTATTTGAAGGCGCATATCGAACAGATGTATGAAGCGATCGAAGATGGTGTGGAATTGATGGGCTATACGCCTTGGGGTTGTACCGACTTAGTATCGGCTTCCACGTCAGAAATGTCGAAACGCTACGGCTTTGTCTATGTAGACGCGGATGATGAAGGAAACGGCAGCTTTGACCGTTCCCGCAAAGATAGTTTCTACTGGTACAAAGAAGTGATTGCCACCAATGGCGGTAGTTTGTTATAGGATTAAAAACTAAACCAAAGCGGCTCTCTTTTGTGAGAGCCGCTTTTTTTTTGCTGGGTTTAGAGAACAAAGAAGAAAAAGGGAATCAGCAGCTGCCATGCCAGAAAAATCAAAGATACAGTCAGCGCCCACTTCTTCATTTTTGGCTTAGGCACAACGGATTCAGGCATCAAATACACAAGGGAAAAAACCGTGAGAAAAAATAGCAGGGGCAGTGGTTGGACGACAAAGGTCAGCCAGTTCATAGGAAACGCTCCTTTCAAGAGGTTTGATGATTCTTTGTTATGATGTGGTAATTTACAATTTCATTATATATTTAATTATTTAGGAAGGCAATATGTTCTAGGGGATCGCAAGTGTCACAACGAAAGGAATCAGAGAGAAAGGCTTGGCATGCCGTGATCGGCGAAAAGTGATTTTTTCATCAAAGTAAACTGAATAAGAATGAGTGAGGATGACAATAAAAAAATCCCCTCGAAAGGGGATCATGAGCCGTAATCCTTACGAAGGGGATGAAAGGAGCTGCTTCATAGGTATAGATCGTCTTTTTTGTAGTCAAAAGGCATTAAGAGGGCGTTTTGGCACGAGTCAGGCGCAGCTGCAGTCAACGTTTTCTACTACGCAAATAAAAAATATACCCAAGCAGACTAGCAGAAATCAAGAAACCCATAAAATAAACGGTTAGTTTCATATCTGGCATGACATAGGAGTATTCTAAGATTTTACAAACAAAGATGATCAAAGAAACAGTGATCGTTAGAGAAACCCATGTGAAACGCGGCAGTCGTTTCGTTAGGAAGACCAAACCTAACGAAAAAAAGATGACTGGTACCCAAAAGATCAAGCGAGCAAGTTGGATCATTTTATCTCTCCTCATTCAAATTGATTTGAGTAAAAGGATAGCTTAAAACGCTTGTTATTAAAAATGATAGCCATTGCTTCTGAGTATTTTTTCGTAAATTGTGTTTTCAACTTAAAGCATGGGCGTAATGCTGCTCTTTAAATTCTTTTGGTGTTTGCCCCGTCACTGCTTTGAAATTGCGGATAAAATGGCTCTGATTGGCAAAGGCTAATTGGGTGCTGATTTTTTCGTAGGAATAGTCTGTGAACAACAATAAATGCTTGGCTTCACTGATTTTTCGTTCCTGAATGTAACTGTGGATCGTTTTGTTCATTTCTTTTTTGAATTGATTGCACAGATGGGTCTTGTGTTTTTGAGTAATGGCAGCGAGGTCATCAATGGTCACTTTTTCGTAGAGATGGCTATCAACATGATTCACGATCGTTTTGACCAGCAGCGATTTTTTCGCCAGCGGGTAGCTGTGTAAAAGCTCCATGAAGCGGTAGGTCGCTTCTTTGATATAGCGAAGGCATTCCTCAGCAGAATGAATATAAACCAGACCTTGGATCAAGGAATCAGATAAGCCGAATGCTTGGTTGACTGGTACTCCTTCGTCAATGCTCATGCGGGTCACGACAGCGACAAATGCCGAAAATTTTAGTTTCAACCCTTCAAGCTCATAAGGAGAGAGCGACACGCTGTAGGTCTCTTTCATTTTGTTGAACACCCAAACCACTTTTTCAGGCTCATTACGTTTGATGTAGTCGAGATAACGCAATTCAAAATGGTAGGAATCAAAGGTGGCTTCATGCACCCGACGTTCGTAAAGATTGGTTTCCAAACTAAGATCTGTTTGCATGGATCGGTCATGAGGCTCGTTTTGGTAATGCCAATGAATTTGATCTTTTGCAAGAGGTTGCTCCGCAAACAGCGTATAAAGCAGCTGGATGTACTCTTCAAAGGAGTATTTGTCTTCTTTTGAGTAGTGCACATTGTAGTGGTATTCGTGTTCAAGAAACAGGTAAGACGTATCTGGTGTACCAATCACACCACAGGGTCCGATGACCATATAACAGGTTTTTCCAGCTAACTGAAATGCAAAACAACCAAGCATATATTTGCCGTAATGATAGAGATTCGCAATTGGGCCGTTCGTTTCTTCCAAATAGTGTTTCAGAGGATTCTGGGCTGTTAGGGTGAGTGGGGGATACAAAGGAGTTCCTTCTTGATCCAAGATGATCATTGGAATCAAATATTTGCGATACAGCAGATCCATGGCGGTCGTAAGTGTTGTTTTGTTCATGAGACACCTCAAATCCAAACATTGTTTTTTCTTTTAGTATAACGTAAATTTTTTCGCATTCAATAAATATTTTATTATAAACACTAGTTTCTTAGTATATCTAAGGAAGGATTCTTTCTATAATTCAGATAAATAAAACGGTTACAGGAAGGAGCAAACATGGATAGTAAAAAATTGAAAGAATTGTTTCAGCAATTGACGCCAGAAGAAAAAATCGCTCAGACGATTCAATTGAATGGCAGTTTAGTCATTGAAAATGAGGTGATGTCTACGGGACCGATGCAAGATCTAGGACTTCCCAAATCGTTGAAGATTCATGAGATTGGCTCAATCTATAATGTCAATGATCATCAAAAATTGATTCAGTTGCAAAGGGAAACGTTGGCACACAGCCGACTTAAGATTCCCATGCTGTTTATGTCTGATGTCATCTACGGGTTTCGGACGATTTTTCCGATCCCCCTTGCGCAAGCAGGTTCTTATGATTTTGACCTGATCGAGGAAGCCGCTGAGATGACCGCCAAAGAATGTTACCAAAATGGCCTTCATGTGATCTTTTCACCCATGCTGGATCTTGTTCGCGATCCTCGCTGGGGGCGGGTGATGGAGTCGCCAGGAGAAGATGTTTATACTGCCAAACGTTTTGCTAAAAGCGTCGTGACCGGTTACCAAGGCAATCTTGATCAAGGAGTGGCAGACAATCACGTTGCTGCTTGCATCAAACATTTTGCCGGTTACGGTGCACCCGAAGCAGGCAGAGAATACAATACGGTCGATATGTCGAATCAGCGCTTATTCAATGAATATTTGCAACCCTATCAAGCGGCGATCGAAGCCCAAGCACTGCTAGTGATGACGGCCTTCAACCTTTTGAATGGTGAACCTGCAACGGGTAGCCGCTGGCTGAACCGAGAGATTTTGCGCGAACGATTCGGTTTTGATGGGGTATTGGTCTCCGATCATGCGGCCATCAAAGAATTGGTCCCTCATGGCTTTGCTAAAGATGAACGGGAGGCCGCTCAGAAAGGTTTGGAAGCGGGCGTTGATTTTGATATGATGACATCGGTCTATGCGACGCACTTGCCAGAACTGATCAAACAACCCGAATTAGCAGCTTTGTTGGATGAAGCAGTCTGGCGAATTCTCGTATTAAAAAATCAATTAGGTTTGTTTGAGGAACCCTATCGAGGGTTGAAAACGCAACAGACTGGAGAGGTTTTGTCGGAGGAAGCCAAAGAACTAGCCGTTAAGTTAGTGGAAAAAAGTTGCGTGCTTTTAAAAAATGAGGGCAGCTTACCTTTGAAAAAAGACCAAACCGTCGCTGTGATCGGTCCTTATGGAGAAAGCCGGTTGACATTAGGCTTTTGGGCGTCAGTTAGCGGCAAGCCACAAGATACGATTCCTTTAAAAACTGGTTTGCTGAAGCACTTCGCACCCGAAAACCTGATCTTTGCTCGTGGATACAATTTATTCGATTCGTATGAGCAATTTGGTCCTTTAAAAGTCGGAATCGAACAGCTGAATGGACCGATCGAACCAGAAGACCAGCTGCTTTTAGAAGCCGTCAAAGCGGCTGAGGCTGCAGAGGTCATCGTCTTGACTTTTGGGGAACAATTTTTGGAGAGCGGCGAAGGGGCATCAAAAGCTCATTTGCAGCTGCCAATGAAACAAATGCGTTTGATCCAAGCGTTGAAAAAAACTGGCAAGCCTTTGATTGGCGTGCTTTACACTGGCAGACCGTTAGTCTTAACACAAGTGGAAGCATTATTTGATAGTCTGTTGCTCGTTTGGTATCCAGGAACGATGGGCGGGATCGGGATCGCCAATCTGTTGAGTGGGCAGGCTTCTCCGACGGCAAAACTGGCGATGACCTTTCCTCGTAGTGAAGGACAGATTCCACTATACAGTGCCCAGATGCCAACGGGCAGACCTTTGACAGATAGTGAGCATTCTGATCGCTTTTTGTCAAAATACCGCGATGAATCAAATGAACCCTTATTCGCATTCGGAACAGGTCTTAGTTACAGTACGTTTACTGGTGAATGGCTTGGTAGTGAAGTATCTAGCGAGACGATCCAATTGGCTTATCGAGTGAAAAACCAATCAGCAACAGCTGCAGAAACCGTCATTCAACTTTATCTCATGCAGCGCCCAGCGGCAATGGTTCGTCCAAGTCGCCAATTAATCGCAAGTGACCTCATCTCATTCGCACCCCAGGAAGAAAAAAAGCGAAAATTATCACTGCCGTTGTCAGAACTTGTTTTCTATGACAATCAAGGGACCAAACATTTTACCAAAGGGACTTATCGATTCCTAATACGGATCGATCAAAAAGAAACGATGCTTAGTGTAACGATCTAAACTAAAGGAGTGAGAAAGAATGGAAAAATTAGAAACATTTTTAAGTAGCAAACTATTACCAATGTCACAAAAATTACAACAAAACAAAGTCTTGGCCGCTTTGATGGAAGGCTTTATTCGAACAAGTCCCATCACTTTAGGAATTGCGTTTATCACGATCATTGGAAATTTTCCGATTCCCGGTTGGACGGACTATTTGACGAAAATTGGCATCTTCCAACATGTTGAAGCGATCACCAACGGAGCAACTGGCGTTTTTGCCCTATATGTCGTATACAGTTTGGCGTATTCTTACGCAAAACAGTTAGGAAGCAACGAACGCAACTCGGCGATTATTTCTTTAGCTAGTTTCATTATGTTGATGCCCCAAACCGTCGCAACGACCGTCATGCAAGATGGCCAAGCAGTGGAACAAACGATTGGTGCCTTGAAGCTTGATTTCTTAGGCGGCCAAGGACTGTTTATCGGCATGCTGACCGCTTTGTTGGTCACTCGCTTTTATGCTTTCTTGTCGAGAAAAAATATTATGATCAAACTGCCAGATAGTGTTCCTCCAATGGTGACCCAGTCCTTAGCACCAGTTTTTGTTGTCACGATCATTTTTGCAGTCGTCTTTGTCTTACGGGTCTTATTTGGGTTTACTTCATCTGGTTCGATTTTCCAATTCTTTATCGATGTGATCAATGCGCCGTTGAACTCCTTAGTTGCCAGCCCGCTATCGATCATCATCATTATGGAATTATTAGCCGTTTTATGGTTCTTCGGAATTCATAATGCAGTTTTACAAGGACCGCTCGGCGCGATTAGTATGACCATGGTCGTTTCGAATATTGCCGCTTACCAACAAGGACAAGAACTGCCTTATCTGATTCCTTCAGTGATTTATATGGGTATGTATGCTGCTGGCTTCATGGGCTTTGTGACCTTCTTTATGATCCGCAGCAAATCGGCAAAAATGAAACAATTAGGAAAATTGTCGTTTATCCCGTCGATCTTTAATATCACAGAGCCAATCATGTTTGGGATGCCGATTATTTTGAATCCGTTGTTCTTTATTCCGCAAGTCTTTACACAATTGATCGCTGGCTTTGTGACCTGGGGATTGGCGACTACGATCCTCCCAATCAGCTTGAATCCAACCATGAGTCTATTGCCATGGACGACACCGACTTTTATCAAAATGCCATTTTCAGGAGGGCTTAACTACACGATCTTAATGATCATCTGTATGCTGATCGGTATTGTGATGTGGTATCCGTTCCTAAAAATTGCGGATAAAAAAGAGTACGAATTAGAACTGGCTGCTGAAAAAAAGCAAGCAAGTGAAGCAGCAAAAATGACAGAAAAAGTCGTGGAAGAAATTCAAGCGTAAACAAAGGAAGTGGCACATTTGGTTTATTTAGGAATTGATATCGGTGGGTCGCACATCAAAACGGGATGGGTCGAACACAACGAGGTCAGCAAACGGCGCACCATTTTAACCCCTGCAGCTTTGGAACCTTTTAAAGAAGCTATCAAAGGGCTCTTGCAAAGCTATGCCCGTCAAGTTTCTTTCACCAAAGTCGCGATCGCAGTCCCTGGTTCAGTTAATGAAACAGGGACGGTCTTCTTTGGTGGTGCCTTGCCATACCTTGATGGGGTAAATTTGCCAGAATTGATCTGCCAGTTAAGCGATGGCATGGTGACAGAGGTTACTGTCGAAAACGACGCAAAAGCCGCCGCACTAGGGGAAATGAAAGCTGGCAATCTTCAAGGTATCCAAAATGGTGCGGCAATCATTTTAGGAACCGGTGTGGGGGTCGGCCTTTGTCTGAATGGAACACTCTATCGCGGGCATCATGGACAAGCTGGTGAAGTCAGTTTTATGATTCGTGACCGACAAATGAGAGGCGCGGACTCTTTTGTGGGGATCGGTCTTTCGGCTGTCGGATTGATTGAGCGTTTGGCTACTAGTATGGCTGTTGCGCCTGAGGGTCCTTTGGTCTTTGATACCCTTACGAAAACTGCTGATCCGGAGGCGGAAGCTTTATTTTTAGCCTATACCAAAGAAATCGCTGTCTTGTGCTTCGATCTTCAATGTCTTTTAGCTCTGGAGAAAATCGTTATCGGTGGCGGGATCAGCCGTCAACCACGCTTGATCGAAGCCATAGCTAGCAGCTATCAAGCTATTTTTAAAACCGCACCAATCATTGAGAAAACGCTGCAGCCAGTTGCGATCCAAGCCGCTTATTTTCAAGCGGACGCCAATTTGATCGGCGCAGCTAAGGAGGAACCGTGGGATGAGTAAATTTCCAGAAGCATTTTTGTGGGGAGCATCCACTAGTGCTTATCAAGTAGAGGGCGCATGGGCGGAAGACGGCAAAGGTCCCTCAGTGCAAGATATCAAAGAGATTCCGCAAGGGACCACTGATTTTAAAGTAGCATCAGATCACTATCACCGATATGAAGAAGATGTGAAACTGTTTAAAGAATTAGGGTTAAAAGCCTATCGTTTTTCCATATCATGGAGCCGCGTCATGCCCGATGGTCAGGTCAACCCAGCAGGATTAGCGTTTTATCAAAAACTGATCGATCTGCTACTAGAAAACGAGATTCAACCGATCGTCACCGTTTTCCATTTTGACCTTCCTGTCGCGATCGCAAAGCAAGGCGGATGGGAAAACCGAGAGACGATCCAAGCATTTGCTGATTACTGCCAAGTACTGTTCGAAAACTTTGGGCAACAAGTTCCGTTATGGCAAACCATCAACGAGCAAAATGTGATGGCACTTGCTGGTTCGGTCATTGGTACGAGTCAAAAATCCATGAAAGAAAAATTTCAAGAAAATCATCATATGCTGGTGGCACAAGCATTGGTCACCCAGCAGTTTCATGCAGGCAATTTTAGCGGCAAGATTGGCCCAGCACCGAATATCGCCAGTGTCTATCCAGCTTCTGAAAAACCAGCAGATCAGCTGGCAGCTCTATATATGAGTGCGCTGAGAAATTGGTTATTCCTAGATGCGGCTGTTTTCGGAACGTACAATCACAACGCATGGCATTTATTAGAGAAGATTGGCGCAGCACCGACAGTCACTGAAGCAGATCGAAAAATTTTGGCAGCGGGTACCTGTGATTACATCGCATTGAATTATTATAATACGATGACCGTCAGCAGCTATTTTCAAAAAGAAACGAAACTCGATCAACAATCTGGTTTCGGGATTCCAGGCTTTTTCCAAGCAGTAGAAAACACCCATTTGCCAATGACTGAATTCGGCTGGCCGATTGATCCAGAGGGCTTTCGCTTTACGTTGAACGAAATCTATTCCCGTTATCGTCTACCGCTCTTGATCACGGAAAACGGGATCGGTGCCAAGGATGTTTTGACAACTGATGGAAAAATCCATGATGATTATCGCATCGACTATTTGCAGCAGCACATAAAGCAGCTGGCATTGGCGATCGAAGATGGTGTCGATGTGATCGGCTATTGCCCGTGGAGTGCCATTGATCTAGTCAGTACTCACGAAGGCATCGCTAAACGTTACGGGTTTATCTATGTCAATCGTACGGACGAGCAGCTGTTGGACTTGGCACGATACAAGAAAGATAGTTTTTATTGGTATCAAAACGTCATCGATAAAAATGGGTTAGGAGAGTAAGCGGTGTTTATTCAGGAATATCTATTTGATCCAGAAGCGCAAGCCGGTCTGACAGTGTATCTGCATGAGGAAAAAGCCGAGTATGAACGGGTGGGTGATCGTCCGTTTGTCTTGGTGATTCCTGGCGGCGGCTACTCCTTTTGCAGTGAGCGGGAAGCCGAGCCGATCGCTTTAAATTTTGCTGCCCAAGGCTTTCACTCAGGAGTCTTGCGCTATCATGTGGGGACACATCGCAGTTTCAGCCATTCTTTAGAAGATGCCGAAAAAGCGATTGCCAAAATCCAAGAACTAACCAGTGAATGGGGAATCGATAGCGAAAAAATCGCTGTGATCGGCTTTTCTGCTGGCGGTCATTTGGCAGCGGCGTTATCGACACTCTCCCCAATGAAACCGAGCTTATGTATGTTAGGCTACCCAGCGATAGTGTCTTCATTTGCTGCTGTGATGAAGATCGATGCCCCTTCATTAGAGAAATGTGTCACAAAAGATACGCCACCCACCTTTTTGTTTTCAACCTTTGAAGACAATGTCGTTCCTATCGAAAATTCATTGGCGTATCTGCAAGCCCTAGAAGAGCACGAGGTTCCCTTTGAAAGTCATATTTTCCAAAAAGGACGTCACGGTCTTTCTTTGGCGACCGAACGCTTCGGTAATCGGAAAGAGATGGTCGATCCACGCTTTGCCCGTTGGTTTGATGAATGCGTCGAATGGCTAGAGTTGAACTGGGCAGATAAAGTTGCCCAGCCAGCTTTGTTTCCTGATTTAGGGCAGTGGCCAATTCGAGCGTTGCTTGAATCAGGGGAAAACAAACGCTTGCTGTTGCAGGCTTTTCCATCATGGGCAGACAAAAGCCGCTTAAAAATCGTAAAAAACATCAGCTTGCAGCAACTACTAACGATCATGCCAGAAGCGTTTGAAAATGTTTCTTATCAAAAGCTTGTATCGCAGCTGATTGATCCTAGAAAGGAAGAGTAAAAATGAAAGCAATCCTGGTCCATGAAAGCTATAAGGCTTCAACAGAATTGATCACCCAAGAACCACAAGCGATTGAACAGTTATCAGCTGTTCGTAACAGTACTGCTGCTTGTCAGCTGCTGCTGCACGATGGCAATCGCAATCATTATATTATTGGCGACGAGTTTTCGATCCCCGATGAAATCGAAATTCCCATGATACGTGTTGAGATTTTTAGCGAATTGCCGGTCAAAGCGCAATTCGTCGATTATTATGTCGGTCAGCAGGAATTGGCGTACGCCGATAAATTGCTTGAACGAACTGCCAAAACCTATCCTGGCGATCGCTTTGCGCCTCTTTATTTGGAGTGGCAGGTCGATGAGACGATCAAACCGCAAGCATATCCCGTGAAAATCAAGGTCTATCGGGCACACTTGACTAGCCATGAGGAGTGCTTATTAGAAAAGAACCTAACGATTGAAGTGGATGGCTTTACTTTTCCAAAAGACTATTTAGAGACGTTCCACTTAAATATGTGGCAGCAGCCCAGCAATTTGGCTCGCACCTTTGACGTTCCGTTATGGAGCGATGCCCACTTTGACTTGATCAAGGAAATGGCTGAGAGTCTCGCTGCGATCGGACAAAAAGCGATCACAGTGATCGCCGGAGAGATCCCATGGAAGGGCTGGTTCAATTACATCGTCAAAGATTATCCTGCTAATTTATATGAGTATTCGATGGTCAAGGTCAAAAAGACGCCAGACGGAGAACTGTCCTGTGATTTTTCTGTGCTGACGCGTTACTTGGATTGTTTTTTTGCTGCGGGTATCAAAGAAGAAATTGACGTGTTTGGTTTATTAGGGGTCTGGGAGCCGCCATTTTTCCCGCTGGTCAACTTGGACCATCCAGAAAAGTTGGTGATTCGTTTTTACGATGAGGGAAAAGGCACCTTTGGCTTTCTCAATCAAAAAGCTGATTTGCAGGAGTATCTACGCCAAGTATTTGATTATTTTAAAGGGAAGAATCTATGGGAGAAGGTTCGCATCGTTTCTGACGAACCGAAGAAACAGCAAATCGACAGTTTCCGAGCCTCGTTAGCGGTCTTAAAAGAAATTGATCCGTCGATCCAGATCAAAGCTGCTTTTGATAAAGAAGACGTATTGTTTGAGCTGCTGCCAGTGATCGATCATCCTGTGACTTCCTATTACTGTACTTGCAACCATTACGAATCACTGATAAAAAGCCATCCAGGGAAGATGCAGTACTATGTCTGCAATTATCCCGACAAACCTAATACCTTTTTGCATAGTCCCTTGTTAGAAACGCGAATGCAAGGAATCTTATCGTATCAGTTCAAAACAGACGGCTTTCTGCGTTGGGCATACAATTGCTGGCCAGAACAGGCTCGGACCGATATTCGATACAACACGAGCTCACTACCGATTGGTGATCTTTGTTTCGTCTATCCTGGGAATCACGGACATATATTGTTGTCTCTAAGATATAAGCAACTCCAACGGGGAATTGAAGATTTTTATCTTTTGAAGACAGCCCACGCTGCTCAACCGAAGCAAACGGACGCCTTAGTAGCAGATTTTCTTAAAGTTACAGACACCAAACACTGGATGATCGACAGCCACCACAGTCATCCCGATGTTTTTCTACAGACCGCAAAGGAGATGGAGGCCTTTTGTCGGGCACTGCTCGAACTGCTAGAAAAGTAGCAAAATCAACCATTGCACACAGAAACTTCACTACGATTTCCCAGCAGAATGATGAGATGCCTGGGGGCGTTCTCACTACTGAGTCATGCAGCATTTTCGTTTTACTAAGCATCTGTTTTCTTACGGATGCTTTTTTTCTGGTGAGCGTTTCGTTTCTCATTCCCTCCATCTTCCTTTACACTTTTAAGTAAGGTCATAACAAACGATGACAAATAAGAAGTAGAAATAATCAAGGAGGAAACGAGCATGTCAGAAAAAATCAACAATCCGTTAACGAAGTATTATGATGGCACATTTGAAAAACAGGTGCAAGAAGCACCGGCGATTCAAGGAAAGATGCAGCCAGTACCTGATTGCGGGGAAGAAAGCTACTCAGGTTCAGACAAATTAGCTGGACGCAAAGCATTAGTGACCGGTGGTGATTCTGGTATTGGTCGAGCAGCAGCGATCGCTTTTGCCAAAGAAGGCGCCGATGTTGCAATCAACTATCTTCCTTTTGAAGAAGAAGACGCGCAAGAAGTCAAAGCAGTCATTGAAAAAGCTGGACGCAAAGCCGTCTTGATCCCAGGAGACTTGAAAGATGAAACCTTCGCTCGTCAATTGGTTCATGAAGCAGCCAAAGAATTAGGCGGGTTAGATACGTTGGTTCTAAATGCTGGGATGCAACAAGCAGTGAAGGACATCAAAGAGTTGACTACGCAACAAATTCAAGACACCTTTACAACGAATATCATCTCGATGTATTGGACAGTCCAAGAAGCATTGGATTACTTACCAGCTGGTGGAAGCATCATCACGACCACTTCGATCCAAAGTGCGGAACCAAGCGCCCATCTTTTAGACTATGCAGCCACGAAAGGTGCCATTACTTCCTTTAGTAAAGGGCTAGCTGCGCAATTAAGTGAAAAAGGCATTCGGGTCAATACCGTTGCGCCTGGTCCAATCTGGACGCCACTTCAAATTTCTGGTGGACAACCACAATCTGCGATCCCAGAATTTGGTCAAAAAGAATTGATGAAACGTGCTGGACAACCAGTCGAATTAGCACCAGTCTACGTTTTCCTAGCCTCTGATGAAGCAAGCTATGTAACTGGTCAAGTGTACAGTGTAACGGGTGGTAGCTTCTTCGCTTAACAATCCCTGGATAAATTTGTAGGAAAAAAGCTCGAGCAAAGATGCTCGGGCTTTTTTTTGGGATGAAAATGGAATCGGCAGCTTACTTTCCTTGTTTGGCAAACATCTTGGACATCATCAGTTGATTGATCTTTGCAAAAACGGCTGCCCACTCTTGTTCGGCTTGCAGGTTAGACAGTAAGACTAATTTTTCGGAAAAAATCACTTCTTCATAACTATCGGTGATCAATAGATCGGCTGCTTCCATCTGGTTAATAAAAGTCACTGATGCTTTGGAATAAATCGAATGGATCCTTGTCTCGATCATTTGCTTCGTGCGGTATTGGATCGTCGTTTGAATATAGACCGACACGGTCGGGGGCGTATTCATCTGTGTTTCTAAAAACAAGAGATGCGCAAGATAAGGCAACTGTGTCTGTTCAAAATACTCTTTGTCCAAGTCAGCAAATGGATACCTTTCAACATGGGTCAGTAAAAGCTTGCAGATTGCTTCATAGGTTTTGTCTTTCGAAGGAGTGTTTTCGGTCAACAGTTGGTGTTCGAGCTGCCACACTTCCAGAAGATCGATACCGATAATGATCGATAGGTTGAAGACCAGCAGACAGCTGCTTAATAATTTTTCAAATTCGGCGACTTCCTGACTTGGAGCAAAGGTATCGTGCCAGTCTTTGATCATTGCAGTGAAAAAGCGCACAAGATCGGTATCAGAATGTTTGATCTCTTGGATGATCGCTTGATTCTTCTCTTGGGGAATTACCCCTGGCAAAAAGACATGCAAAAAGAAATTTAAGTAAAGATATTCTGACTGAAGCGTCTTTTCTGAGGCATAATCGGCACTCAAAAAAAGCGATTCGAGGATTTCCTCTGGTAAAAAACAATAAAAATTCATCAATCCCATGTATTTTTCAGGGATCGCTGGCAAATATTTTTTCTGGATCGTTCGGCTGACCACTGCTTGCCAAAATGCAGCGAGTTTATTTTTCGTCAACGGATCAAAGTGAGAAACAGCAAAGAACGCTGTAAACTCTTCGACATTTTTATGGGAAACGCTCGGCAATAGCCACAAATCAGCTGGCGCGCTTTGAGTCAAGAAACTGTAGGTGAAAATACGGATATCTAGCTCTTTTCCAGCAAGAACGATGCGGTTATTCAGGTCTGTTCGAATTTGGATTTGAAATTTGTCCAATAGTTGGTTGATTTTCTTGATCAACCGATACATATGCGATTGGCTGACATGCAAATCCAAACATAATTGCGTCAAGGTCATTTGCGGGCGCCCAATCAAGTAGTGAATCAAGGTGTATTGTGTGGAGTTGAGCAAATAATGGTACATCAATTTTGCATAGAAAGGTTCATCATCCTCTGCTCGCTCAACAAAATACTGATTGTAATGATTTTTTGATAGAAGCAGGTGAGGGGAGAGCAGCTGCAAATCTTCATTTAAAAAATAAATATATTTTTGCAGACTTTTTTGTGGGATGTTCAAAACTTCTGACAGTTGGACCAATGTCACACCATTGGAATTACAGACAACTTTGAAAATCTCTAATTTCTTTTCTTCTGCGGGAGAAATGAATTCTCGATACATAAGGGATTCTCCTTTTTGGCGTTTTTTTTACGCTAAATCTGTGAACCGTATGATAACCATGATGGATTATACTTATGATAGATGAGAATAGAATGAAAAAACACCAATTAAATTATTATTTTTTAAGGCTGTTTTTTCGATTAACCTCGGTTTCTCATTAAAAAAAGTGAAGGAAGAGATGAAAATGAACAAAAAGGCAGTAATGTTAGGTTTAGTCGGAATGGGTTTAGGAATGGCGCCGACTGCGGCAGCTGCAGCAGAAGCGAATCCAACGGCTTCAATGACGAGTCAAGCAACGCTAACGATCGAACAAGGAATCTTGTCACTGGATCAGGTGACTAATTTTAACTTCGGTACAAGCAGTATCCAAGAGATCGCTACCGATGAACAAGTGATTCAAACAACGTCGAATGAAGTGACATCGATCACGGATTACCGTGGGCCGAATCAAGCTGGCTGGCAGTTGACGGCGCAATTATCGAAAATGACGAATGCTAGCGATAACGAGCTGGCAAATGCCAAAGTCACTTTAAATGGTACAACGGCTTCTGGCGATGCAGCGCTAGTCGCGGGCACCGAATTGATGGTAGGGGCAACAGACCCAACGCTGATTGCTTCTGCTGATGGCACAACTGGCTTAGCAACCAATGACTTTAACTTTTCCAATGCTTCATTAACCGTACCGAAGCAAAATGTGAATAGCGGCACTTATAGCGGCACGATCACTTGGACATTAGCGAACACGTATCAAGCAGAGTAGGAAAGAAAGGGCGACAATGAAAAAACAAATCAAGTGCTTCGTACTCATTAGTTTCTTTATCAGTTTGTGTTGCGTTACGAAAGTCACCGGTCATGCACAGACCACACGGTTCACTGTAACCCCTGAACTTCCCCAAAATCAAGTCAGTGACGTCACTTATTTCGACTTACTGGTAAATCATGAGACCGAACAGAATTTGACCGTTGCCCTTCATAACACGAGTTCGGAAACCCTTACGATACAAGCATCCGCACTGAATAGTTACACAGCTGCTACTGGGATCATCGCTTATCAGGCAGCCGAAACAGCAGAGGATTTTGGCGGTGTGTCTTTCACGACCTTGATAAAGAAACCAAATCAAATGATTCAGCTTGAACCAGGGGAAACATGCCAAGTGGTATTTCCTCTTTCAATGAATGACAAGCGTTTTACAGGTGAAATCATAGGTGCCTTTTCTTTTGAAGAAGAACAACAGGAGGGGCAAGAGGCGGAGGAAACCAGTCTTACGTCAACCTATAAAATCGTCCAAGGTGTCCGCCTTCGCCAGCAGTTAGATGCGCTACCTGATCCTGAACTTTCCTTGATCGAAAGTGAGGCGGTAGAAAAAGATGGCATCGCATCCCTAAAAAGCCGCATTGAAAATGATCAGCCAGTGGCTTTTGGGAAGATTGCTGTTAAGACTGTGATTCGTGAGCAAGACAGTGACAGGGTTGTGGGGGGATTTACTGCGGAAAGTTTTCAATTTGGCCCAAACTCTACACTGGATCTTTATAGCGCGTTTGATGAAGAAATTGTAGAGCCAGGAACCTATCACATTCAAATCGAGCTGAGTGCCCCACGTGGAACGTGGGTTTTTGAGGATAGCGTCACTGTTTCTCGCCCAGAAGCTGAAACGATCAATCGAAAAACGATCGTGGGATCAGGCTCTCTTCACAACAACCGTTGGGTATATATTGTTGCAGTGGTCATTCTTCTGCTTATTTCCAGTCTATTGCTCCTGATGTATTTGCGACGAAAAAAATCAAAGGAAACAACAGAGCAGGAATGAGAAGACTTCATTTAAGTACTTGATCAAACAAAGCGGAGGATGACGATGAAAAAATTTCTTACGACACGTTTTTTACTTTTCTTCTTGTTAGGTATCGCCTTATTTCATACAGGAAACGCATCAGTTGCAGCGACCGTCGTGGAGCCAGATTTTGCGACGTTACCGATCGATGAGACCTTGATCACTACGGTGGGGCAAGCTGGTTCTCCGCAAGGATCGGATGGCTATAACTATGTTCAAATCAATGATGGCGTGACATCAAATGTCAGTGGGGGCGTTTGGTTCAACAAAGCGGTTTCTTTTACCCGATCATTTCGTTTAGAAATGGCTTTTTGCATCGAAAATGCAGATGCTGATAGCGATGGCTTAGCTTTTGTTATGCAAAGCAGTGGCTTAAATGCACTCGCGCAACAAGCAAGCTCAACGATTGGTGTCTGGTCCAATACGGGGGGGACGGATCCTCTGAATACAGGTGCGATTCCGCAAAGCTTTGCCATTGAATTTGATACCTTCTATAATTCTGGCAGTTTTGGGGTCCATGGTGCTATGGATCGCGATGCCCCCAATAGCCACCATATCGCATGGAATTTTCCAGGTTCTAACGAAGCCTATACGACAGAAGGTTGGTTGCCGACATACAAGGTCGTCAATCATCTTGATCCTGTCGCTGTCACCAAGATTTCTGATAGCCAGTGGCATACGTTTACCGTTACTTTCGATCAGCCCAATCAAACCTTGCATTATTCTGTCCCAGATTTTGGGGTCGATGTCACGGTACCCGTGGATGATACGTTCAAAACGAACGTGAACTTGACCAACAATGCGCCGGTTTATTTTGGTTTTACTGGTGCTAATGGTGGAAATGTCCAAGAAAAAGCAGTGGCATTCATTGATGTCGAAGGCTTGGTCGATATGGAATTGCGTACAGGCGTATTTGAACGTGACCCCAACAAGCTGTTGCTAGATACTGAGACAGCTCTGAGTCAACCACCAGTCGTTGATGCGCAAAAAACAATTACTTATGCCACGTATCTTTCTTATAAGGACACCAGTGATTTAACGGAGTTGGAAGCAGGCATCAAGCTGCGTTCGTTTCTCCCAGAAGGCTTTTCTTTATTCGATGAGACAGTATATTTCGGTGGTCCTGATTTGATGGTAAATGGTATGCCAGAAGGCGGCACGCCGATTGATTTTAGTGTTGAAGCTGGTGAGTTGGTTGCGACCCTACCTGCATTAGCCAAAGGGAATGACTATCTGATCCACTATTCGATTACCTATACGGGGGCGCCGCTCAATGAGAACTTGAATCAAACGGTGCCTGTGCAAACGACCTTCCAAGGGAATGCCTTTGTCTCGAGTCTCGTATCTGGCAGCCCTGAGACGCATTCCTACACAATGACCGGTGTGTTTCCGCCGACGCTGACAACGGGTGTGCCTACCTTAGCAGAAGCGAAAGAAACCCAGCAGATCGTGCGGGAAAACCGTTTGTGCTTTACCCCGATTACCATCGATGACCGCAATTCAACGCAAGCACGCTTGTATGTTACGGATTTTTTTACGGAAGCAGAGACGGTGACGGAGGCAGATTTCTCAGAAACAGCTCAGATAGAGCGTGCCACATTGGCAGATCCCTTTACATATACGTTGGAACGAGATACCGCGAATCTGGAGCCGGGAACCACTTATTATCTTGCTGCTTTTGTGATCGATGCAGAAGGAAATCAATCAGAAACCCATTATTATGGCATTGATTTTCGAGGCAGTGTACAATTTCTCAGTGCGCCGGAGTCGATCAACGGACCGACAATCAATGTAAATGAGCTCGCACGATCGATCCGAAGTGATGGCTTTGCCTATCTTCCTGTTTCTTTTGATCAAAACTCGGCGCTACTGTCTATCAGCAACAGCAGTGAAGGGACTTGGCAGCTTAGTGGGCAAATGACTGATTTCTTGCAAGACCAGCAGCAGTTGGCAGAAGAAGTCCAATTCGTGATCTATGATCCGCTCGACGATCACTTGGTGGCAACAGTTACGAAAGAAGAAACGATCCTTTTTCAGCAGCTTCCCGACGGCGAGGCTGATTTGACCCTTGCTTTAAATGAATACAACTGCTATTTACGTTTTGTTCCTGATTTTGATTTGATTCAACCGGGGACGTATACTGGTACGGTCAATTGGCAGTTGGAGAGTACGATTGTAGACGAATAAAAAAAACGCCATTACGGCGTTTTTTTTATTAAAGTTCTCAGTCGATCACTGCTAACTTTGTCGACTTTTCGCAATTTTTAAAACTAATGATAGGCCTGCTAAAGCAAAACTGCCGTATTTAACGAATTTTTCCAAGGAATCTAAAGTTTGCTGTTTTTTGCGTTTGCAGTCCGGACAGCTTTTTTCATTGCCAGTTAACTTCTTGCCGCATTTACAATGGTTCTTCATCTTTGCTCCACTCCTCGTCTCGTTTATTTTGATGACTTTCTCTTCTTTAATTATACATGTTGCTGAAGGTTCTGTCTGAGATTATGCTGTCTCCGTTTTTTGTGAAGGGCAATCTGGTCTGCTGGTTGTTTGTTTCAAATCGATCGTGCTAAAGGATGCGATCTTTGGCGGCTGATTTTTCGTATAGAAGAGAGGCAATCTATCTAAAAAAGGAGGGAAATCTGACAAATTTCTCATTTTCAGATTTTGCTGATTCGCTTTGCTTATCAGTTCAGCAAAATTTTGCTATTGTGGAGTAAGATTGAGGAATCAAAAAAACGACTTCTCCTTTTTTTCTTGATTCTGTCCTTAATCTGAGAACGAAAATCACCGATAGTATGCTATATATAGGAACAGGGAGCCATCCTTGACGATGTCGAATATGGCATTTGAATGAAAGGATTGATGAAATAAGTGATTTCTTCAATAATCTATACGGATACAAAGGCTTATTTGGATAAGGTGGTCGATCAAGCACTGTTGGATTTGTTAAAATCTGATTATCCCAAAGTCTATGATCATGTACAACAATTGATTGCTAACTTTGAAGAAACGATCCAACAAATTGATCACTCAAATTTTTGGCAATTGATGCCAGAGATTTTAGGCTATGATTCACGCTTTGTCTTGTTGAACTCGCTGCAATTGTCAGAAGACAAATTTTTGACGGAAATCGAGGTTATTCAGATGATCGAACGCGATTATCCGAATTTGAATAAAGAGTTTTGTGGCTATTCCTTAAAAGAAAAAGAGCACGAAAGCCTGATCTTCAACATCCAATAAGCGGTTCTTCTTAGGATCACTTGATAGAAAAGAAAGCGACTAGCGCATCTAGTCGCTTTTTTTTTATGGAGAAGAAGGAGAATTAAACGTGTTATTTATCATTAAAATAAAAATTATTTTGAAATTATGAATAAAATAGATTATTATTGGTATATAATCCTTTTAGTGAAAGAAAAAACAATCGTAAAATGAAGAGGATAGATAGCTTATGTCAATAGCTGCGATTGTTTTGATTAGAAAATAAGAACCAGCCTGATTGGCATGGAAAGGAGCAGTTATGGATTACTTGAGTTTTTCAAAAAAAGAGTGGGAAGTCTTAGTTTGTTTTTGGGCTGTGGATGAGCCGCTATGCTGTACCGAATTTAGTGAACGCTTCGGCTTGAATCGCAACACGTCATTGTCAGTGATTCGTAAGTTAGTCAATAAAGGGATACTTGAGATCGCAAGTATCAAGATGAGTGGGTCAGTTTTGGCTCGTCGTTTCCAACCAGCCGTCACCGAATTGGAGATTTTGCAAAGTGGTTTGACGGAGGAACAAATTTTTGAACTGGTAAAAATTGCGATCAAAAAAATTGAAGACCCAGAACAATTAACTCAGTTGCGAAATGTTATTGGCGAATTGAAAACCAAAGCTTCGTAGGTCATCCCGTTTTCTTCGCTGTTTGTTAGTGAAGGTTTAAAAGATAAAAAAATGATCCACTGTGAAAACAGCGGATCATTTTTCTTGTTCTTGAAATTTTTGGACCATTTTGGTCGTCAATTCGTGGAGGACTGACAGTTCTTCCGGTTCAAGAGGCAAGAATTCAGTTACTTTGTAGGGGATCTCTAGTGCTTGTTCATGGAGTCTTTTGCCTGAATCAGTCAATGTGACCCGCAAGGAACGTTCATCGTCTTGATTTCGATTTCTTACTAGGTATCCTTTTGCTTCAAGCTTTTTTAAAACCGGTGTCAGTGTGCCAGAATCTAGACATAATTGCTTCCCCAATTCTTTGACACTGATCGCTTCATCTTCCCATAACACCAACATCACTAAATATTGGGTATAGGTCAAATTCAACGGGTCCAGTAAGTCTTTGTACTGTTTGATAATTTCTTTTGAAGCGGCGTATAGAGGAAAACACAATTGGTTTTCTAACGCTAAGACATTCATGTTTTCACCCCTTTTTCTAACATCCGCCTCTTATCATAGCTGTTTTTTCAACGAAAGTCTACTCGCTAACGGCTTTGACAGACACTTCAATGTTGCCAGCTGTAGCTTTTGAGTAAGGACATACGGTATGAGCGATTTCAAGCAATTCTTGTGTTTCCTCTGTTGATAAACCTTCGATTTGACCTTCGATCTCAACGCCTAAAACAAAGCTTGATTCACTTTCTGCGTATAACGTCACTTGTGCACTGACAGTCGAAGCACCGTCGATTCCTTTGTTGCTTTTTACTAATTCAAGGGCACTATTGAAACAAGCACTAAACCCAGCCGCAAAAAGTTGTTCTGGATTGGTGGCATTTTCAACACGTTTGCCAGGGGCAGTAATATTTAGTTCAAATGAATGATCGGGACTATGAACTTCTCCTGAACGGCCACCAGTGTTGATCATTTTTGTTGAATACATTTTTTTCATCATTTCTTCACTCCTGATTTTTATATTTTGTACAATTAGATTGTATGCAATTTAATTGGTAAATGCAAGGGATTTGTTTTCAGCTCGTCTTTTTTTCTAAAAAGGAGGGAATTATGAAATGTATACTGTCCTCTTGGATGAAACGTGCTATTATAGTTAGTAACACTTGTCATGGAATGAACGAATCAATTGAAACGAAAAATAACCTGCACGAAGGCAAAGAGGGTGGAAAATCATCGTAGACTACATGGAACAACGCGCGGTTGGACGTTATTTTCGATCGCTGACGGATCATTATTCAGGCTATATCCGTCTTTATGGCACCTACACGGAATATCGGGTGATTGCAGGGATTCCTGCTGAAAATGTCATGTTAGAGATTATCGGGGTTGAAAACGGTGTCTTATTGACCCGTGTTAACAATACATTATTTGAAAATGGAAGAGGGTTTTTACAATGATCATTATCCAAATTATTTTAGTTATCTTCGTATTAGTGATTCTGATTTGGCTGATCGCAAGCACTGCTGTGATCGTTCGTCAAGGGGAAGTCAAAGTTGTGGAAAGTTTTGGGAAATATGTTCGAACGTTGGAACCAGGTCTTCATTTTCTTGTTCCGATTTTATATACCGTAAGAGAAAGAGTGTCCTTGAAACAGATTCCTCTGGAGATCGAACCGCAAAGTGCAATTACAAAAGACAACGTAATCGTGCAGATCGATGAAGCAATCAAATACCACGTCACAGATGTTCGTGCCTTTGTTTACGAAAATGAAAACTCCGTTATCTCAATGATTCAAGATGCCCAATCAAACTTACGGGGGATCATCGGGAAAATGGATCTGAACGAGGTTCTAAATGGAACTGAAGAAATCAACGTGGCTCTATTTACTTCAATCAAAGACATCACTGCTGGCTATGGGTTAGCGATCGACCGGATCAATATCGGGGAAATCAAAGTTTCCCAAGAAATCATTGAATCAATGAATAAATTGATCACAGCTTCAAGAGACAAAGAATCCATGATCACAAGAGCCCAAGGGGAGAAATCTTCTTCAGTCTTAAGTGCCGAAGCCAAAGCTTCTCAAATGACGATCGACGCGCAAGCTCGGGCAGAACAAACCCAAATCGATGCAGAGGCGCGGGCAAAACGTGTACGGATCGATGCTGAGGCAGAAGCGGAACGAATCGCGAAAATCACTGAAGCTGAACGCAAACGGATTTTAGCTATCAATGAAGCAATCAAAGAAAGCCAGCTAGACGAACGCTCCTTATCTTATCTAGGGATCGAAGCCTTTAAAGACGTGGTCAACAGCAATACCAACACGGTCATTCTGCCATCCAATATGACGGAACTAGGAAATATTCCAGTCGTCAAACAACTTTGGGAAAACGCACCATCTAAATCAGCAGAATAACTTCGAAGCGCAACAAATGAAAAAAGCTCAAATGCACCGAGAACAAACCGGCGCATTTGAGCTTTTTTACTTCGTTTTGTCCGCCGCTTGATTATCGACGATCAACAGAGCAATCATGACATAACCGATCCAACTGTCTCGAGAATACAAAATGTAGCGAGGGGACCAAGAAGCGGCATATTTCTGTTTGTACTCCCGCAATCCTTCAAAAGAATAGAAGCGAGACCCGAAGGTGTAAACGAGATAGGCGATCCGCTCTTGTAAGAAACTACTGCGGAAAGTACCAACATTGGCTAATGGTGCCATACCTAAATCGAATTGTTGGTAGCCTTGTTCTTTAAAATAGTCAAACAGCTGAATAAACAAGAAATCCATCGTTCCGTTCGGGGCTTTTTCAGGATCGTGACGCATCAGATCAATGGAAGCTAAGCCTGTCTGATAGGTTGGCATAAAGGAGGCAAACGCGACGATTTCTTGTTGCTGATTACGGACGACTGCAATTGGTGCGGTACTCAGATAGGATTCTGAAAAGAATCCAAGGGAGAACCCTTTTTCTTTCCGTCCATCTAGCCAGTTGTCAGAAATTTCCTTAAGGGTGGCAAAGGTTTCGGCTGAAAAGGGTGGGGTGAGCACATCAAAGGTAAAGCCTTCTTTGGTGATCTTGTTGTTCAATGCCCGCTGTCCCTTCATTTTCTTTCCTGAGAGGGTGAAGCTAGGCAGATCCACATAGGCTTTCTCACCGAATTTGATAAAGTCATACCCGAATTCATGCAGCAGCATCACCATTTCTTCACTACTTTCATAAAAGACTGGCAAGTAATTCCACTGATCCATCTCTGTTAGAAAGGTTTCCAGTGCCTGGGGAAAGTCTGCTTGCTTCCCAGAAGGATCCCCCATGACTAAGCATTTATTATTAAAGGTCGTAAATTGAAAAAAGACCGTCGGCTCGCCGATTTCTGGATAAACGTACACTTGCTTGTCTTTTAAATAGACAAGATGGCTATCGCTATTGCCGCCATAAGTGTTCAAAATATGCTTCACTTTATCGGTGGCGGCACTGACACCGAGTTGGTGCTTTGGTCCCATCAAGTAGCGTGCAAACAGCAGCATCGCAACGGCGACGAATAAAATCGCAACGAAGCCTTGGAGCCATAATTTTTCAGAAGGGAAAAGCAAAAAATCCATCGAATGGTGATGCGTCGGATGCCGATTGATATGGGGCATATTGTAGACCCCGATAATGACATAGAGGATCGTCAATGAACCAATCAGCAAACCATCGATCGTGAGCCATTCCCAAGCGAAAACCAGTTGCTTTCGGAATAACTCGCTTTTTGAAAAAATCATGATCGCCAGTAATAATAGAAGAAACAGCATGGTCGAAAAGCGGAAACCCGCAAAAATAGCATAGCCGATCGTTGCTGCAATCAACAAAAGCGTCGGCACATACGCGCGACTGACACGGGCAGAGATGCCGCGACCGGCAATCAAAAAGAGATAGCCGAGAAAGATACTCGGGTACTGCATTACAAAATTCAAGCGAATCGGATTGAGGTGGGCTAACCATTTGATTTGATCAAATGCTTCTGGGATCGTGGCGGAAAGCACCAACATCGTTCCAGTCAAATAAAGCAGCAACACTTCGATCTTGTGGAACACTTCCAACAACAAGCTTTTTGGAATACCAGAAAAGCGCTGGTTGAGAGAGACACCGACATTTTTTGAGAAAAAAAGCAAACCGATCAAAAAGGGAATGATGTAATAAAACAGACGGAACAGCAAGAGCCAGGCAATGACACTTTCACGGGGAATCTGTAGTGAACCCATTCCCATGATCATCATGACATCAAAGGTTCCCAGTTCCCCGGGAATCATCGAGACGATCCCAATCACGGAAGCAGCGATGAAAAGCGGCAACAGTTGAAACACATCGACCGAGAGACCCATCAACAGACCCGTCGTAAAGAAGGCGGCAAAAACACCTAGCCATTCCAATAAGGAAGCGGCGATCAGCTGCAGACGATCGCGTCGTTGCAGCCCACCTAAGTAGGCATTTTTTTTGGAAAAACTAAGCGCATAGACGATTGGAAAATAAAGACTGCCGCCTAAAAGCCAGATCCAATACTGTTGGAGATAATCGGTCGTGGGACCGAAGAGGACGAATGCCAGCGCAGCAAGCGATAAAATCGAAAGACCAGACATCAAATAGATAAAAATCTTCGATATTGCTTGGGCAACGTCTTTGCCTTTTTTTCCTTTGCCATAAAATTCCGACCGTAACCCGATACTGATGAAACCGCCAAAGCCGATCAAATTGTTCATGGTATTGATGATCCAGCTGGTTTCTAGTAAATAACGGCGATCAGGTTTGTCCCCTAGCAAGCGATTCAAGACGATATCATATAAGACCATGGGAAAGACACACAGTAAGCCAATGACAGCCATTAAAGCCACTCGCCAAAGGGATAGCTGCGCTAACAATTGTTTTAGTTGATCAATCGAGATCGTCTTGCTTAACGAAAGCAGCTCGCCGAACACGATCACGGCGACTGCAATTAAGAAGAGGGTTTTAAACAGTGAGCGGTGGTCGCGGAGCCAAGTAAAGATTCTCATAGTTATTCACCGACCTTTTCTAAAAAAGATAAAACTTTCGTATTAAATACTTCTGGATTTTTTCGTGCAAAACTATGTCCTTGTCCTTTGACGACGATAAAATTGGACTGAGGAATACTGTTTGCAATATAAAAAGAATGGGAAAGCTTGATCGAATCACGTTTGCCGACCAAAATCAATGTCGGCACACTGAGGTGATTCAAATCGGCTGTAGATAAACCGATTGGACGAAACAACAATCCCAAAATAGGCAGAAAGCCCCGCATGCCTTTGGAGAATGGGGAACAAAGCCAAACGATCAGATATTGCAAGACACTGCCGATTCGAGAAAAGAGCCTCACACCTCGCGGTTCCGTGTTGCCAGAGTTTAAAATCATGCAGCTGACATGCTCTGGGTAGAGATGGCAAAAGACCATCGCCAGATTGGCACCATCGCTAAATCCTAGTAAGGCGATTTTCGTTAGCTTTTCTTGCTGAATAATTGCTAAAAGATCTGTTGCCATTTTAAAAAAATCGATTTTCTTCTGCGTATTAGTGGATTTGCCATGCCCTCGACTATCGATTAAATACAGTTGATGTTTTTGACGCAAGGCGTCGACCTGCTTTGAGAAATAGGCACTGCTGCCGCCATTTCCGTGCAATAAAAAAAGAGGGCGTCCTGAACCGGTTTTCTCGTAATAGAGGACAGACCCGTCCGGTAAGGGCGCGTAACATTTTTCAACTTCCATTTTTTCACCTACTTTCTAAGAGTATACCTTGAAGTCAGGGACGATCACAAATATATCACTAGATAAAATGAGAAAAAATAACAATCTGCTCATCTTTTTTTTACCAGAAGTTCAGGAAAAGGCTTTTTTCTTTACAATGTAAAGAAAAATAATTAGTAAACATAATTAATTTGTTTTCAGAAAATTCTTTACAAATGGACGATCGTTGTCTATAATCGAACTAACTAATTGAGAATGATTTTCATTTACGAAAGAGAGGCTAGCCAATGACCACTATAGCAGATGTTCTGATTATCGGCGGAGGACCCACTGGACTCTACGCGAGTTTTTATGCTGGATTACGTGATCTATCGGTCGTATTGTTTGAAGCACAAGCCGAATTAGGCGGGAAGATCAATTTCTATCCTGAAAAAATGGTCTGGGATGTGGGTGCATTGCCGCCCACCAAGGGAAAGAAAGTCAAAGAACACTTGATTGAACAGGCCAAGTTGTTTGATCCAACGATCTATCTGAAAACGAAAATCATTTCATTGACCAAGGAAGACGACCTTTTTTATGCAGTGGATGACCAAGGGAGGACCCATGTTGGACGCACCGTTTTAGTCTGTATCGGCGGCGGTGTCGTTTCTCCGCAAAAATTGCCATGTTTCATCCATAATAATGTCGACAACTATATCCACTATCAGTTTCCTGACCAGCAAGCGATCCAAGGCAAGCATCTAGTGATCTCTGGCGGCGGTGATGCGGCAGTGGATTATGCGATCGAAGCAGTGTCTTATGGTGCCAAAGTCACCCTGTGTTACCGAGGAGAAAAATTGAAAGCTCATGAAGCACAAGTAAAGAAGATGAAAGCAGAAGGGATTCAAGTGCTGATGAATCACACCATCGATGGGGTGAATCAAGCCGAAACATTCAATATGGTTCTACGACTAAAAAACAGTGCCAACCATGAAACGATCGATTTTTTATGCGATCATCTACTGATCCAACACGGGTATGACCGTGACAGTGGCTTGTTAGATAAAGTCTCCTTTGATCTGGCACGCCATGAAGACTTTTACCTCAATTGCGAGATTCCTACAAAAACTAGCCATCCCGGTGTTTTTGCAGCTGGCGACATTCATTATTTCAAAGGCAAAGTGAATCTTTTGGCGGGAGCCTTTCAAGATGCTGCGCAAGCAGTCAACCAAATCAAACACTATTTAGAGCCGACCAGTGTCCCACAGGCGATGGTTTCCTCCCACAATGAGAAATTCAGTGAAAGAAATCGCCAGTTGTTGGTCAATGAGTAGCCATGCTTCTTTGTGAAAGAAAAAGTAGAAAAAGCAGGAGTCCCTTATGGGTCCTGCTTTTTTGGTGTCCTCAGAACAGAAATTCGTTTCACTAGAAGTGAATGTTTGCCGCTCCTAAAAAATAAAATCTCTCAAATAAATGATGCAAACTGTGAAAATTTCAGCTATTATTTTCAAGTTGACTATTTGGAGGGGATGACATGAATCAAACAAGATACGCAGAATTAAAACAAGCAGAAAGAGGCGCCATCTTAAGTATCGTTGCTTACATTTTGGTTTCCATCGCCAAACTTGCCATCGGTCGTTTGGCAAACTCTGAAGGACTATGGGCAGATGGGTTGAACAATGCGACGGATATCGTAGCGTCGATCGCTGTCTTGATTGGTTTGCGTTTGGCTCAAAAGCCAGCAGATGAAGACCATAAATATGGTCATTGGAAAGCAGAAAATGTGGCAAGTCTCGTAACATCCTTGATTATGCTGGCAGTCGGTCTGCAGGTCTTATGGTCCTCCATTCAAACGATTCTACTCGGAGAAACGCAAAGTCCCGATATGATCGCGGCAGTCGTCGGTATCATTTCAGCTATTTTGATGTATGGCATGTATTACTATAATAAGCGATTATCCGCTCGCGTAAAAAGCTCCGCTCTGCTAGCAGCTGCTAAAGACAACCGCAGCGATGCGTGGACGAGTATTGGAACTGCGATCGCTATTTTTGCCGCCTCATTTGGTATCGGTTGGTTGGACAGTTTGACTGCGATCGTGGTAGCTCTTTTGATTATCAAAACCGCCGTCGATATTTTTCGTGAGAGTGCCTTTTCACTTTCTGATGGGTTTGATGAATCGTTAGTCGTGGAGTATGAAGCGGCAATCGCTGGTTTTTCTGAAGTGAAATCTGTCAAATCGATTCGAGGAAGAATGTATGGCGCCAATGTTTTTCTCGATGTCGTTGTGACGATGGACAAATCTTTGACGGTTGAAAAGAGTCATAACGTTGCAGATGCTATTGAAGATCTCTTAGCTGATCGTTTTCAGGTGTTTGATACTGACATCCACATCGAGCCAGCTACCGAATAAATTTTCTGGCAAAACCTTGATAGGACAAGGATGTAAACCACCCGTTTCCTGTTTGTAAACTGAAAAGTTCTTACGGAACCTGCTCATTCATGGCACACTAGAGGTAACAAAGGAAGAAAGTAGGGAGCCCTATGAATAATAAGCAGGTAGTAGAAAATGAGTTAGTTATTTCTTTAGATAAAATGGATGAAACAGAAATGATGGCACTTTGCCAACAATATATTGCGGCTATTGATGATAGCCAAGTCCTCTTCGCTTTACTGAAAAAAGTTCAAGCCTCTAAAGCAGCAGTAAGTAAATAAAAAACAAACCGGCATCTTATGCATTGATGTTCCCCTCAGCGAAAGCGAAAGGCGCATTGATCAACAGGAAAAGATGCCGGTTGTTTTTTAATTTGTTTGAGTCTTTTTAAAAACTTTTAAAGGACGTTTAATAGTGCGATTAACCCATAGATGATCAAAGAGGCTATTCCTAGAGGAACAATGCGTCGGAATATAATCTCTTTCAAGCGCTTGCCTGCTTGTCGTTCTTTTTCATAGTTAGGATCATGGGCATGCGCTTTAAATTGCTGAGGAGAACGAGAGAAGATCAAGCCGTTGGTCATCGATAAAACCCAGCCAATTAACGCCATGAAGAACGAAACAAAAATGATTGCCAGTAAAAGTAGTTGCAAGAGCTGCATCGTGTTGCTACCTCCTTTTCGTCACCATTTTTTCACTTCTAGTTTACCATCTTTTGAGACATTTTGGGGTCTTTGTTCCACGTGCCCTTTCTTTTTTTTCCTTATCCCTTATAATAGAGATATTTATAAACGAGTTTTTGTTTCGTGCAGCAGAAAGAAGGGGTTCTTATGGCAATCACAAAAAAAATCGTTCAATCACCTGAAGATTTCCAAACGTTGGATCGTTTGATCAAAGAAATCTGGCCAGAAGTGTTTACACCTATCATTGGGTCCGATCAAGTCGCGTATATGCTGGCTCATTACCAATCACCAGCAGCGATTCAAAACGAAGTCCAGCAAGGAGCAGTCTATCTTTTGTTATTAGAAGGAGACCGAGCAGTAGGATATACAGCGTATGAAGAAACGCAGCAGCAGATTTATTTAAGTAAATTGTATCTCCATCAATCCACTAGAGGCAAAGGCTATGCCAGCCAAGTCTTTGATTGGTATGAGGAGATCGCCTCAGGAAAAACACTGCATTTAAACGTCAACAAACAAAACCAGCAAGTGATCGCTGTTTATGAGCATCGCGGCTTTACGCGTGTTTCTGAACGCACCGTTACGATTGGTTCAGGATTTGTGATGGATGATTTTATTTATGAGAAGAAGATGGTTTGAAGGCGAAGGTGCGCAGCAAGGAGAAAACTGATGGAACTCACTGCCGAGAATAAGTCATTTAGTAAGAAAGAATGGCAACTATTTCAGTACGTATTAAATCAGCAAGCAGAAGTCTGTTCGATGTCTATTCGTGAGTTGGCGGATGCAACAAAAACTAGCTCAACGACTGTTCTACGGTTTTGTCGAAAATTTGATTGCGAAGGTTTTTCAGAATTTAAAATCAAGCTGAAAAAGACGTTACAGAAACAAGGAAAGACTGACCGATTATTCAAACAAGATAAAAAAGCCCTGCACTATTTTTTTGAACGTATGGATGAATCCTTCTATCGAGAAACATTATTAACGATTGCTAAACGAATAAGCAAAACAAAACTTTTGATCTTAGCCAGTGACAGGGAATCAACACTTGCTTTGACCTATGCCCAACAAAAGTTTGCACGTTTAGATAAGATCGTGAGCGTAGAGGAAGAAGCAGCACCGATTAAATCTGTTTGGCGAACCTTAAGTAGCGAAGCCACGTTGCTGGTTTTTTCTAATAAAGGCGCCGATCCATTCCTTGAATCCTTGATTACTGAATGTACCACCGCTGGAATTTCGACCATTTCACTGACAAATCGTTCAACAACGTCAATTGCCAAACTTTCTGAGCGAAACTTTGCTTATTATTTTTCCGATAATCAAGCAGCTGATTCATTGTCCTCACAAATTCCAGCCATTTATTTGGTGGAACTTTTATTTGATTTAGTTACAGATTGTGAAGATCGTTGAATAAATGAAACTACCTGCGCCTATCAGAGAAGTTCTTCTGATAGGCGTATTCTTTTGGCAATTTTTTCAATTAAATAGATTGCTGGTAGTTGAGAAGTCAGTTCAATGGTTTTCTCTTTTTTCTGGCTGGCTTTAAAAATAGTCTCTCTTTCGATGTAATAGGGCACCGTTAAGTCGGATAACTGGCTAATGGTTGAATCTTCAGTATTCGTGATTGCAATAATCTGACAATCTTTTTGATTTAACTTTTGTAAGTATCGAATCATTTCTTGTGTTTCCCCAGAAATAGACAAAACAATGATACCGGTTTTGCACAATATGTCTTCTGGAAACCAGTCGATAGGATAATTTGAGGGATCGTCAACTTTTAATGCCGTTTTTCCCAAGTCAGTAAAATAGAGTGCGCCGTATTCCGCAATCGTTTCAGATAAGCCTGATCCAATAAATAGCACGAAGCTTTTGTTCTTAAGAATCTCTGTTGCTCGATCGATTCTTTCAGATAAAAAGGGCTGGTTTACTCGCTTCAAGAAATCAATTGTTTGGGATTCATCACTATCGGATATTTTAGATTTTACGAGAGAATCTAAGTAAAAGCGCAAATTGATCTTAAATTCAGTAAACGTATTACATTCAAATTTCTTGCAAAAGCGGCTAATACTAGCAGTACTGGTATGGGTCTCTTTGGCAAGTTCTTTCATCTTCATTTTAGACACTGAAGCCAAGTTTTTTGATACAAATCGGTAAACCTCGTATTCTAGTGCAGTAAGTTCAGGATTGTAGTCAAGAAAAAGCATGATGCACCTCCGTAACAAAGTGTTTTTTTTGTGGAACAAATGACAAGGGATGAATACGTTTTCTATTTTGGATTATAACATTATATTGATTTTACTTCATGCTATACTTTCGTTGTTCAATAATGTAAGCGGATGCTTCGCTTAGTAAAAAAGGAATTGTAGGAGGGCAACATGGCGTATAATTTTTCGAAGGACTTTTTCTGGGGTGCAGCAACGAGTGCGACACAATCAGAAGGAACGATTGCTGGAGACAATAAAGGAGAAAACATTTGGGATTATGCATCAAAAAACTATAACCATCGGTTTTTTGAAGGAGTTACAACAGAACATACATCAAGGTTTTATCAGGAAATGGAAGCGGATTTGGATCGAATGGCGGCACTTTCTTTTAATTCTTTTCGGACTTCGATCTCTTGGTCACGTCTTATTCCCGAAGGTACAGGGGAGGTTAATCCAGAAGCTGTTGACTTTTATACCAGAATGCTTGATGGGTTAAATCAAAGAGGCATCAAACCGTTTATCAATCTTTATCACTTTGACATGCCAATGAAATTACAAGAAATCGGCGGATTTGAAAATCGTGAGGTCATCGAAGCGTATCGGGCGTATGCAAAAATTTGTTTTGATCTATTTCATGAGAAAGTTGCGTACTGGTTTACCTTTAATGAGCCGATGATTCCAGCAGAAGCCGGCTATTTGCATGACCGACACTATCCTTATGTAGTTGATTTTAAACGAGCGGCGCAAGTACTTCACCATATCATCCTTGCTCACTGTGAGGCAGTTAAGGTCTTTCGACAAGGAACATATCAAGGAAAAATCGGTATCATTATGGATGTGATTCCAGTTTACCCAAGAAGCCAGCATCCTGCCGACTTAAAAGCAGCGGAAATGGCAGACCTCTTCTATACTCGCTCGCTTAATGAAGCGATTTTAAAAGGTCGTTACCCGCAGGAGTTAAAGGCTATTTTAACGCGCTACAACCAAATGCCACAAGTGGAAGAACAAGATCTTGCCTTGATTGCTGAAACAACGATTGATCTGTTAGGAATCAATTATTACCGTCCACGGCGAGTGAAAGCCAAAGAATCTTTGCCTAATCCCGAGGGAGTTTTCTCACCAGAATGGTTTTACGATGATTACGAGATGCCTGGCAGAAGAATGAATACTTCAAGGGGGATTGAGATTTATCCTCATGGCTTGTATGATATCGCTAAAAAAATCCAGTTAGAATATGGGAATATTGATTGGTTTGTTTCAGAAAATGGCATCGGAATCCAGGGAGAAGAAACATTTATCGAAGGGGGGCAAGTGCAAGACAACTACCGAATTGCTTTTTTAAAAGAGCATTTAATTGAGCTTCATCAAGCAATGATGGAGGGGAGTAACTGTCTGGGGTATCACATGTGGACATTTGTGGACTGTTGGAGTTGGCAGAATGCGTTCAAAAATCGCTATGGCTTTTATCGTCTGGATTTAGAAACGGGAGAAAAAACGATGAAAAAGTCTGGTCTATGGTTTAAAGAAGTGATTCAAAAAAATGGTTTTTCAAACGAATTTTAGGAGGGTTTTATAATGAAAGTTTTAGACTCGGTTGCAATGAAGTTATTACCGATTGCCAATGCTATTGGACAGCAGCGGCACTTGCAGGCAATTCGAAATGGGTTGATTTCTATTTTGCCGCTCACGATCGTTGGCTCTTTTTTCACCATTATTTTAAATTTGCCGATTCCTGGTTATACCGAATGGGTCGCTCCTTATTTACCGGCACTTGACATTCCTTTTCGATTTACGGTGGGGTTAATGTCTCTTTATGCCTCATTTACGATTGGCTCCAACTTAGGTGCTAGTTACAAACTCGATCGAATAACAAGTGGGTTTTTATCCATGTTAGCGACGATTTTAATGGTCGTTCCGATCAATTTGGCGGAAGGCATCAGCACGACAGGAGATGCCGTACTTGCAGGAAGGTATTTACCCATCGCTTCACTTGGATCACAAGGATTATTCGGTGCGATCATTGCGGCGCTAGTTTCAGTAGAGATTTATCATTTTACAAAAGCAAAAAACTTGGTAATCAAGATGCCAGAAGGCGTACCGCCTGTTGTAGGCGAATCCTTTGCGGCACTCCTACCAACCTTGCTGGTTATCTTAGTCTTTTGGATTCCGCGCCACTTTTTCGGCTTCGATTTAAATGGATTACTGACGATCGCCATCTCTCCTTTAAAAGGTTTCTTAACAGGCAATAATTTGGTTGGCGGTATCATCACACAATTTGTTATCTGTGTTTTCTGGGTATTGGGTATTCATGGCCATGCCGTTTTAGGACCCATCATTCGTCCATTTTGGGATCAAGCAATTTTAGAAAATGCGGAATTATTCCAAAACGGTATGTCTGCCTTTGATCTACCAAATCTTTTTACCGAACAATTTTATCAATGGTATGCGCAAATGGGTGGTACTGGATCAACGCTTGCATTGGTTGTTTTGTTTATGTTCTCTCGTTCAAACTATTTAAAACAATTGGGTCGTCTTTCCATTTTACCAGGGATTTTTAATATTAATGAACCGATGATCTTTGGGACGCCAATTGTGATGAATCCACTGTTGGCAATTCCGTTTATTCTTGTGCCAATCGCTAATACTATCTTAGTCTATATCGTTACCGCTTTAGATTGGATGCCTAAGATGATGGTCAAACCACCATTTTCGATTCCCGCACCTCTTGGCGCATTGATTACCTCAAATTGGAATTGGGTTGCTTGTTTGATGGTCTTCGTCTGTTTCTTCGTTTCATTAGCGATTTACTATCCATTCTTTAAAGCATTTGAGAAACTTCAAGTGGCGCAAGAGCTAGAAACAGCTAAAGAAGGTGAGTAGAATGGTTCTAGTAGTGAGTTGTTTGCTCTTGATTTTTCTGACCCATCTTCTTTTAGAAAAAAATAATGCCAAAATCACGCTTGCTTTTTGGAAACTGTTACTTGTTTCCTTACTTTTCTTACTCAGTTTGTTTTTCTTGTTGATCCGCACTCCTTTGGCACCAGTTTTCATTTTGTTACTTATCATCAATTGCACCGTCATCCAAAATCGTTTTATGTATCAGTATCGACCGAAAGGACAACGATAGGACGCTTGATGGTTACTGTAGGAAATGTTATTGCGAAAAGATTATTCTATCTACTGTTTAAAAAACTATTTACGAACCCAGATCCTCTGTGCTATTATCCTTGTATAAACATTATAATGTTATAAACTAAGGAGGCAATTATGAAAGGGTTTGTAGAATTTATTGAACAGAAGTTGATGCCGATTGCAAATAAAGTGGGGATGCAACGGCACATGGTAGCGATTCGTAAGGGGATCATCGCTACGTTACCGTTAACGATCGTTGGGTCTTTCTTCACGATCTTACTGAATTTTCCCATCGAATCAGTCGCTGCGGTGATCGAACCGTATCGGGAAGTTTTGGATATTCCCTTTCGTTATACAGTCGGATTATTGGCATTGTATGCAACATATGGGATTGCTTCATCGCTAGCCAAAAGCTACAAGCTGGATTCATTGACTGCGGGTATCTTAGCAACGATGTCCTTTCTTGTAACCGCTGCACCACCGTTGCGAGTCTTCGATTCTGTGGAAGGCATCATTGATGCGGGACGCTATATCAATGTGGCAAACTTAGGCTCAGGCTCTTTGTTTGGCGCGATCGTCACGGCGATCTTGTCCGTTGAAATCTATCGTTTCTTTATCGTAAAAAACATTACCATCAAAATGCCAGATGGTGTGCCACCAGAAGTAACGAATTCATTTATGGCGTTGATTCCTGGAGGAGCGATCCTGATTTTGTTCTGGGTGATCCGTCATATGTTAGGCTTTGATATCAATGGCTTTTTAAGTAACTTGTTGATGCCGTTAAAAGACGTGCTAGCTGGTAACAGCTTGTTTGGTGGCTTATTGACTGTCTTCTTGATCTGTTTCTTCTGGGTACTGGGGATTCATGGACCAGCCATCATGGGTCCTGTCATTCGTCCATTCTGGGATATTTCCATCGCTGAAAATATGGAAGCGTTCCAAGCATCTGGCAATGCGCATGAATTGCCTAATATTTTTACGGAACAATTTTTACAATGGTTCGTCTGGATCGGTGGAGCCGGTACGACCTTAGCGTTGGTCGTTTTGTTCTTCTTCTCCAAATCAAAATACTTGAAACAATTGGGCCGTTTATCCATCTTGCCAGGCTTATTCAATATCAATGAACCAGTGATTTTCGGTGCACCGATCGTAATGAACCCAATCTTAGGCATTCCGTTCTTGGTGGCACCATTGATTACGACAACGATTTCTTACTTCGCGACTATTACGGGTGTCGTACCGATGATGGCTGCCAGACTTGGGTTTGCCATTCCAGCACCAATCGCCGCCTGGATGAGTACGGACTGGAGTATCGCAGCCGCGATTTTAGTAATCGTCAACTTCTTTATCACACTCGCAATCTACTACCCATTCTTTAAAGTCTTTGAGAAACAGCAGATTGCCCGCGAACAAGAAGAAGAAACAGCCGCTTAAGCAAGACAAAAAAGAGTGAGGTGCAAACATGGGGATTTATGCCATTTGTTTATTTTTTGGTTGTCAAATTTGGTTAACAAAATCAGCACAAGGGAAAAAAATTCAAGAAGTGCCGTTTTGGCGGATGCTTTTGTTCGGGATTCTTGGCGTTGCTGCAGCGATCCTACTGAGCCGTCAGTTTCCGTGGGGACCATTTTTGACGATAACGGCGACGATTGTTTGCAGTTCGCTTTTACTGACACGTTTTACTGCTTTTTATGAAGAAATGAGGATGAGATAAGTTGAAAAGACAACTAGGAGTATCGGTGTATCCCGATCACAGTGATTTTGAAACAGACAAAGCCTATCTGCAATTAGCCCATGATTATGGCTTTAGCCGCATTTTTATGAGTATGCTGGAAGTGAGTGACGGCAAAGAAAACGTGCAGAAAAAATTTAAAGCGTTGATTGATTTTGCCAAAGGATTAGGCTATGAAACGATTTTAGACGTGGCACCAGCCATCTTTTCGGAACTAGGCATCTCCTATGATGACTTGACCTTTTTCCATGAACTAGGTGCCGATGGGATTCGTTTAGATTTAGGCTTTGACGGCAATAAAGAAGCGATGTTGACCTACAATCCCTTTGGCTTAGCTGTTGAATTGAATATGAGCAATGATGTGGCGTATTTAGACAATATTTTGACCTATCAAGCCAACATTCCTTACTTATATGGCTGCCACAATTTCTATCCGCAAGAAGGGACTGCCTTGCCCTATGATTTCTTTGAAAAATGCAGTCGTCGTTTCAAGGAAAAAGGCATTCGAACCGCCGCATTTATCTCTTCTCAAACAGGAACGATCGGACCTTGGGATATCAATGATGGCTTACCGACCTTAGAAATGCACCGAAGAATGCCTGTAGAAACTGCCGCAAAGCATTTGTTTGCCACAGGCCTGATCGACGATGTCATTATCGGAAATGCTTATGCTTCTGAAGCAGAATTGGCAGCGCTAGGAGCGATTGATCGCTACCAGACCGCATTTGCTATTGAATTTGTGCCTGAAATCAATGAAGTTGAACGCCAAATCGCCCTGGACGAGCAGCATTACCGTCGAGGCGACATCACCGATCGGATGATCCGTTCCACAGAAGTTCGTAAAAAGTATAAGAACCATGACAATCCTGTCCATGACCACGAAGGCGTCTTTCAACGAGGGGACGTTGTGATCGGCAACGATCGTTTTGGCAAGTACAAAAACGAGCTGCAAGTCGTGCTAGAGCCTCACTCAGATCCACGAAAAAATAAAATCGGTTCGATCGTCGAACAAGAGTTAGTTCTGCTGCCCTTTATCCATCCTTGGTCGAAATTCACTTTCACAGAGAGGAAGGTGTAACGAAATGTTTGATTTGATTATTCGTCAAGCCCGCACGATCGATGAAGAAGTATTTGATATTGGGATTCAAGACGGCAAAATCACTGCTCTGGCACCCACGTTGCAGGAGCAGGCGAAACAAGAGCTGACCTTAGCAGAAGGGGAGTTCTTGTCAGCGGGTTGGATCGATGACCATGTCCATTGTTTCGAGGAAATGACGCTCTATTATGATTATCCAGACGAGATCGGTGTCAAACAAGGCGTCACGACCGTTATCGATGCGGGGACGACGGGCGCTGAAAATATCCATCGGTTTTATGATTTAGCCAAAGAAGCCAAAACCAATGTCTTTGCTTTAGTCAACATTTCCAAATGGGGGATCGTAGAGCAGGATGAACTTGCGGATCTGTCAAAAGTCAAAAAAGAATTGGTCAAAGAAGCACTGCAGAAGTTTCCTGACTTTATCGTCGGGATCAAAGCCCGAATGAGCAAAACGGTGATCGGCGAAAATGGCATCACGCCGTTGAAATTAGCGAAAACGATCCAAGCTGAAAATCAACCGCTGCCTTTGATGGTCCATATTGGTTCAGCACCACCGAATTTAGCAGAGATTCTCGCTGAATTGGAAACAGGCGATGTGGTGACCCATTGCTTTAACGGCAAAGCCAATGGGATTTTGGATCAGACAAACCAAACCATCAAGCCTTTCGTCTTTGCTGCCTATAAAAAAGGCTTGGTCTTCGATATTGGTCATGGGACAGACAGTTTCAATTTTGACGTGGCGGAGACAGCCTTTGCCAATCAGCTGAAGGCTTCTTCCATTAGTACAGATATCTACATTCGCAATCGTACCAATGGACCAGTCTTTGATTTAGCGACGACTATGGAAAAATTAGCGGTCGTAGGGTATGATTGGCGTGAGATCATCGAGAAGGTGACCAGTGCCCCTGCGAAGCAATTTCATTTACAGAACAAAGGCGAGATCGCATTGGGATATGATGCTGATTTTACGATTTTCCGCTTTGAAGCGGGCGAAAAGGAATTGACGGATTCTAACGGCAATCGCCGAATCACGACACAACAGATCGTGCCGCAAAAAGCGGTGATAGGAGGGGAACTTTTTGACACTGAATATTGAAGAATTAGGCTTGAAAGAAGTCATCAATGCTTCTGGCAAAATGACGATTCTAGGTGTCTCGAAAGTCAGCGAAAGTGTGCTTGCAGCCCAGCGCTACGGCGGGGAGCATTTCTTTGAAATGGCAGATCTAGCAGAAAAAACCGGAGCCTATTTAGCAGAATTGTTGAAAACGGAAGATGCACAGATCGTTTCTTCCGCTTCAGCGGGGATCGCCCAATCAGTGGCGGCACTCATCGGTCAAGGCGACAGCTATCATTTGTATCATCCATATAGTGAGAAAATCAGTAAGCGGGAGATCATTTTGCCCAAAGGCCACAACGTAGATTATGGCACACCAGTGGAAGTGATGGTGACACAAGGTGGTGGGAAGGTCGTGGAAGCAGGCTATGCCAATATGTGTACACCCGAGCACATTGAACAGATGATCACACCCGAAACGGCAGCGATCCTCTACATAAAGAGTCATCACACCGTTCAAAAAAGTATGTTGACGGTAGCAGAAACGGCCCAAGTTGCCAAGGCACACGATCTTCCATTGATCGTTGATGCGGCTGCTGAGGAAGATTTGTTTGCCTATACCCAAGCTGGTGCTGATTTAGTGATCTATTCAGGTGCCAAAGCATTTTCAGGACCGAGTGCTGGCTTAGTGATCGGCAAGCAGCCCTATGTCTCTTGGGTGCGCCTGCAATCCAAAGGGATAGGTCGAGCAATGAAAATCGGTAAAGACAATATTCTCGGATTTACCCAAGCCGTGACGGATTATCTAGTGGAGGGAACAGAATCTGGCGCTTCGATGCAAGAGCGTCTGCAACCATTTATTGCGGCAATCAATGAAATCACTGGTTTCGAAGCAAAAATCGTTCAAGACAGCGCTGGCAGAGACATTTATCGGGCGAGTGTTAAAGTGAAAGAACCAAGTGCCAAAGCAGTGATCGACGCGCTAAAAGCAGGAGAACCAGCGATTTATACCCGTGAGTACCAAGCCAATAACGGCATTATTGAATTTGATATCCGAGCAGTCAATGAACAAGAAATGGCAGTGATCACTGATCGCTTACAAGAAATTATGTTAGGAGCAACCCAAAAATGAAAACTTCACCCAATTATTTCGCTGACCGTGTCTGTCTAAATGTGTTAGCAAACTCCATCGACAATGCGAAAGCTTGTTACGAAGCAGCAGAGGGCAACATCGTCCTAGGTGTTTTATCAAAAAACTATGATAGTGACGAGGCGGCTATCGCTGACATGAAGAACTATCAAGTGGCAACAAATAATGCCCTTTCTGTAGGGCTTGGTGCTGGCGACCCCAATCAAAGTGAAATGGTCTCCCGAATTTCCGCTGTTCTTCAACCACAGCATGTTAACCAAGTGTTCACGGGAGCGGGGACCTCACGAGCTTTGCTAGGACAATCTGAAACGATCGTCAATGCCCTTGTTTCACCAACGGGAAAAGTCGGCTATGTCAATATTGCGACTGGTCCATTGAGTTCACAAACTCCAGCTGCAGAAGTCCCAGTTGAAACAGCGATCGCTTTATTAAAAGACATGGGCGCTAGTTCTATCAAGTATTTTCCAATGAAAGGGTTGGCTCATAAAGCAGAATATCAAGCGGTAGCCAAGGCTTGTGCCGCGAATGATTTTTATTTGGAACCGACCGGCGGTATCGATTTAGAAAACTTTGAAGAAATCTTGCAGATCGCTGTTGATGCAGGAGTGAAAAAAATCATTCCACATATTTACAGCTCGATCATCGATGGAGAAACAGGGGACACACGCCCTGGAGATGTACAGACATTAGCAGAAATGACGAAAAAGGTGTTGGCAGCAGCCAAATAGGGGGGATCAATGATGCGGATCGGTGCTTACGGTGAGGTAATGATGCGGTTGACGCCACCAGAATATCGAACGTTGGAACAGACCCACTCTTTGCGAATGGATTTTACGGGAACAGGGGTCAATCTGTTAGGCAATTTGGCGCATTTCGGCTTGACGACGTCGATGCTGACGCAGGTGCCAGCCAACCGATTAGGAGATACGGCAAAAGCCAGCTTGCGTTCCTATGGGATTCAAACGGCATTTGTTGGCAAAAAATATAGTCATATCGGCAGTTATTTCGCCGAGATCGGCTACGGCGCTCGTCCGACCTATGTGACGTATCAAAATCGACATCATAGTTCCTTTGGCGTTTCAGGTCCAGAAGAATATGCTATCGATGGGTTTTTAGAAACGGTCGATCTCATTCATATTTGCGGGATCTCTCTTAGTTTGACTGAGAAAACCTGGCAAACAGCTTTGGCTTTGGCCAAACAGGCCCATGCCAAGCAGATTCGCGTCTGCTTTGATTTCAACTTTCGTCCAAGCTTGAATGAAGAATTAAATCGGGAGGTACTGAAACAACGGTATGAAACGATCCTACCCTATTGTGACCTAGTTTTCGGCTCTGTCCGTGACTTGGAGGAGCTCTTGGCTTATCCCTTAGAGGAAACAGAAGGCGCCGAGCTTGCATTGATCCAATCCTTTATTGACCAGTATCAACTAGAATGGTTCTGCGGGACACGGCGTCTAGCCGTGGAAGACAAGCAGTTTATCAGCGGAAGGATCATTACGGCACAAGATACCTATGAAACGGCACCGCAGCTGCTGCAAGTGTTGGATCGGATCGGGGCAGGGGATGCCTATGCTGCTGGCGTATTATTAGGCTATGCCGAAAAATGGTCGCTCCAACGCACCGCTGATTTTGCTATCACGAATGCAGTTTTGGCTCATACAATGCTGGGAGATGTCCCCTTAACCACCAAAGAACAAGTTGAACAAGTCTTGCAGGCACCTGGGAAAGACTTGATTCGCTAGAAAAAACACTTGCGTCCTTCTCTTGATGGATGACTGTGCAAAAGTAGACCAATCGGCTGCTTGTGCGCAATCATTCACCGCTTTTAGGAGAAGGACGCAAGTGTTTTTATTGTTTTAAAAAGGTTTCTACTTTTTTCTCAGGGATCACCCACAACAATAGTACAAGACTATCCAGTGTGATGATAAATAGGGGATGGATCAGCCAGCCCAGGAGCAATGCCAGCACGTTGATAAACAACGTAAAGTAGAGTTTCTTGTATCCGCGAAACAGTTCCACGATGGCTTGATTGTCAGGATTGGCACGAACCAAGGATTTTCCAACTAGGAAATAGCTGAAATCCGTCAATAAAATGACAGCCCCGTATAGCAGCTGTGGGGCAAGAGCGACTGGATAACGACTGACCCATGACGTTACAAAAGGAAAGAGGGTCAGTGCCAGAATCAACAAATGATTCGCCCACAAGGTCCAACCGTCGATTTTAGACACTACTTGAAATAGATGATGGTGATTGTTCCAGTAGATCGCTAACATCACAAAGCTGATCAAATAAATAATAAATTGCTGTTCCACTCCTAAAAAAGAAGCAAAGGTATCGCCTTCGGGCTGGTGCAATTCCAATACTAATAAGGTCATTACGATCGCAATGACCGCATCCGTAAAGGCTTCGATTCGATTTTTTGACATGTACATCCATCCTTTTAAGTTTCTGTTTACTGGATCAGTGTACGCGATTGTCAGAAATTCGTCGAATGATTATTCTCGGGACAAAAGCCAACGTTCCAGCTATTTCGCAATTGGCCCATTGCCTAGTGCACCGAATAAAAACAAATTGATCGCTTCTGGCATCTTGTCTTCTTTTTCTGGTGAGTCCAAATGAGCCGCCATCAGTACTAACAATTGACTGGTGACAAATTCTGGGTCGACATCCGAACGGAGATTGGAATCACTGCGACGAAACAAGTCAAGAAACGGTTCTTTGTAATTTTTCCGCCAAAGCAAGTACAGTTTTTTAGAAGTGTCCTCAGAAACGGTATGCTGAATGTCGTGCATCATCATATAAAAATTGATCCGATGCCGACTTCTTAAAAAAAGAAACATGTTCAAGATTTTTTCAGAGATCGTCAAGGAAGTATCTTCAACGGTCTGATTTAGCTTTCCAGAAACCTCTTGTGCCAAAGAGACCATCACTTCATAATAGATGGCTTCTTTGCCTTTGAAGTGATAATAAAGATTGGGTTGGGTGATGCCGACGGCTTCTGCGATCTGTCTAGTAGAAGTTGCTTGATACCCCTGCTGCATAAACAGGTTCTCTGCCACTCGTAATATTTTTTCTCGCAAGTTCAAAGTCAGCCCTCCCAACGTTCCTGACGAAGCATTTTTTTCGCGGTAAACAAAAGTTGGATTTTCCGTTGTTTCGGTACCGCTGTTTTTTCAGCAAATACTTGATAGTTGTTTTTGCGAATCACAGTCAAGATTTCCCGATAGATCAAAGCAGCTGCTAATAGAGCTTCACGGCAATCTTCATCGATTTGCGGCATCATGACAAAAGATTCTTGATAAAGCGTCTCTGCCAGTTGCGCCTCGTGTTCCCACATCTCGATAAACTGCGGGTTTTGATTGCCAGCTGCTAAAGCCTCTCGCGAAAGGTTGTATTGCGCCAAGACCGTTTGCGGCAAATAGATGCGGCCCATCCGCAGATCCTCGCCAATATCACGTAAAATATTGGTGCGCTGCATCGCTTCACCCAATTTGATGGCAGGCTCTTGAATCGCAGCGGCTGCTTGCGAGAGAATCGGCAAGAGCATCAGACCTACACTGCCAGCTACGTAGTAACTATAGTCAGAAAGCTCTTTTTCAGAGGTGGGCTGCTGGAAGTCAAGGTCTTGTTTTTGCCCCACCAATAGGTCGAAAAAGGGTTGAAATTGCAGATCAAACTGTTGGAAAGAAAGGGTCAATGCCCGCCAAATGGCTTCATCAGGATCTTCTTCCTTGACGGCTTGCGGCAAGTCGATCGTATCGTCTGATACTTGTTTTTGCATTTCTTCCAAGCGTTTTTTCATGGCTTCGATCAACAATGGGTCTTGCTTTTCATCGACGGCATCATCGGCACGTCGGCAAAAGGCGTAGACGGCATAGACGGCGCGGGCTTTGTCTTTTGGCAATTGAGAAAAGGCGGTATGAAAATTTTTCGAATGCTTTTTTATGATGGCCTCACAGTATAAAAAATCGTTGTCGTATTCATCAAAGACGCTTAATGATTTAACGGTCATCTTTTAACAACTCCTCCACAGCTAACTTGGCACTTTGCATCACGATTGGCACACCCGCTCCTGGATGCGTACTGCTGCCGCAGAAGTATAGGCCTTCTGCATAATCAAATTTATTATGGGGACGATAGTAATTGCTTTGGGCTAAGGTCGGTTTCAAGCCAAATGTCGCACCGTTATAGGCATTGAACCGATCATTGAACGTATCTGGCGTATACATTTTTTCATACACGATGTGTTCATCGATATCTGTAAAGATCGTTTTTTCTTTTAATAATCCAATGATCTGCTGGCGGTAGCTTTGGATCGTTTCATCCGTCCATTGATCAAATTTAGATAATTCAGGTACTGGGACTAAAACATAAAGACCTTCTTGACCATCAGGTGCTAAGGAAGCATCTTTCAGGGTTGGACGATACAAGTAGAAGGAAGGATCTTCTGGCAGCTTGCCAGCCTCGAAAAGATCATCTACATTGCGTTTGAAATCATTGGCAAAATAAATGCTGTGGAGTGCGCTATCCTCATATTTTTTGTCCAGTCCTAAATAAAGCAAGAAACAAGAACAAGAATAATCCATCGAAGCGATTTTTTGATTGGTGTATTTGCCACGTTTTGATTCATCAGGAATCAAGCTTTCCATGGCATAAGGAAAATCAGCCGCACAAATCACGGCATCTGCGGTGATCGTTTCTCCATTGACACGAACGCCTTTGGTTTGCTTGTTTTCGATCAATAATTCATCGATCGGCGTATTGTAATGGATCGTACCGCCTAATTCTTGGAACAAACGTGCCATACCAGTGGCTAACGTATACATGCCGCCTTTGATGAAATAGACCCCATACATCAACTCGATCATAGGGATGATCGTATAAAGGGACGGCCCTTGGTAAGGGGAGACACCGATATACAAGGTTTGAAACGCCAATGATTTACGCAGGCGATCATCTTTGACAAATTTAGAAATGGAAGAGTAGGCGTCACTAAACGTTCGCAGCTTTAACCCTGCCCATAATGATTTGGGATTGTAAAAATCTCGCCATGTCCGAAACGACTTGGTGATGAAGGACTCTTTGGCGATCACATAGCGTTTGTAAATATCTGCTAAAAAGGCAAAATAGCCTTGAGCATCTTCTTCTGAGATCGCTTCTAGCGTTTTGGTCAATTCTACTAAGTCATTTGAGAAGGTCAGCGGTTCGTCTTGGGCAAAATACAGCTGCAGCATCGGATCGACTTTCTCCATAGGAATATAGTCATTCGGATCAACGCCAGCAAATTCAAACACTTCACGATAAATTTCAGGCATCATCACGATGGTGGGGCCCACATCAAAGGTAAAGCCGTTTTCCTTGATCTGATTCATTTTGCCCCCAGGTTGACCTTCTTTTTCGTAGAGGGTGACGTCATAGCCAAGTTTTTGCAAACGGACAGCAGCAGCTAATCCTGACACGCCCGCACCGACAACAATAATTTTTTTCATGCTTGCTCCTTCTGCGAATCATCTGATTCGGCTTCTTTTTTCGTGTGTTCTTTTTCTTCTAAAACGCCATCTTTCATGACGAGAACCCGATCACAATAATCTGTTAAACGGGTATCATGGGTCACCATAATGGTGGCTTTTTGTTTTTCTTTGGTTTCTTTTGCTAAGATTTTGACGACTTCGACGGCTTTTTTTGAATCAAGACTCGCCGTTGGTTCATCTGCCAATATGATGGTGGGATCATGATAGAGCGCTCGGGCAATAGCCACACGCTGTCTTTCACCACCAGAAAGTTCATCGGGGTATTTGTTCTGCAGCTTTTCGATCCCAAGTTGTTCAAACAATTCAGTTGCTGATTGCTCTTGGGTTTCTTTGCTGACCTTATCCACTAATTGGAGTTGCTTTTTGACCGTCAAAAAAGGGACAAGGTTGGAAGCTTGTAAAATAAAGCCGATCTTTTTGAAACGAGTTTTTGCCCGTTGCTTTTCTTTTTGTTTACTGAAGGGTTCGTCATTGATAAACACTTCGCCTTCAGAGGGGGCTTGCAGACCACCGGCGATCGTTAGAAAGGTACTTTTCCCAGAGCCAGAAGGACCGATGATGGCGACAAATTCGCCTTTTTCTACCGAAAAGTTGGTTTCTTTCAAGGCTTCAATTGTCGCGTCCCCATCTTTAAATGATTTTTTGACTTGTTTGAATTCAATGGCACTCATGTTTTTTCCTCCTATCCGATTGCTTTCAATGGGTCGATTTTTACAATCGTTCGCACCGAGAAGAAAGCACCTAGCATCGCGATCAGAATCATCATGACACTGATACTAGCAAAGAATAATAGATTGATTTGGAATGGCACTGCCGCAGGTAACACGAGGGCGGTACCGATCGTTGCCAAACCACCGATCAAAACACCCGAGGTTGCCAATAAGAACGTTTGGGCGATCACCGAAAAAGCAATGTAGCGGCTAGAGATCCCTTGAGCTTTCATGACACCAAAAATTTCTGATTTTTGCATCGTTAGCACATAGATAAAAATACCGATAACGATGGCAGCGATCACGATCAAGAACCCGATCATAAAGCCAAAGGTCAGCACTTGTGCGTTGTAACCAGGTAATTCATTAATAAATTTGCTGATATCCGTAGCGACCAAATCATCTGGCACTTCTTTGATTTTGCCACGAGTCACGATCGCGTTGATACGGGCATTTTCAGAATCATCTTCTTTTTCAAAACGAATTTCTTGATAAGCACCGATCGAGGTGTAGAGGACCGGAGCGACACTGAAGCGGGCGTTATCTGTAAAACCGACGATTTTCAATTTTTTGTCACTGCCTGCTAATTTGATGGTGTCACCAATGGAAATCCCGTATTCTTCCTCAATACTGCTGTCGGCGACCGCTTCATCATCTGAAGCAAACATCTCGCCATCGGTAATATTGGGTGCTAAAAATTGATCTGGATTAATGCCGAAAAAGGTGACATCGACTTTTTCACCGTTGTCTTCTTTGGTCACAACTCCAGCGGTTTGCGCCAAAACTGCTTTTTCTGGTGCATCGACTTCATCATAAAGACTGCGAGGAAGCATCGACATGTTTAAATTATCATTTGCTTCTTCGGTCAACAAAATTTGATCTGCCTCCCATTTGTCGACCGCCATCCGATTATCTTGAGCCAACCCATAAGCTAACCCAGTTAAAAAAAAGACCAAATAGGCGATTAAAAACATGACCCCTGTGACTAGGGCGTAACGCAATTTGGAATGGCGTATTTCATTGATTGCCAAAAACATAACGATTCCTCCTAATATTTTATCACTTGATAAAATAAAAATACCATTTTTTTTATTTTCAGCAAACTATCTTGCTTACAAAGAGTAAATTCGGTGAAAAAAGGAAGGTTATTTAGAAGGGACGTCTGTTGATTGAAGAAAACCACTTGCTGCCCTTTGATTTGAATAGGCGCGTAGGAGCAGCGAAGGGGCGGGGGATTTTAGTGGAGAAAGAACGTTTAGAATAACAGTAAAAGCCCTCTGATTCAGTGCAGACACAACTGCGGCGCTGAATCAGAGGGTTCCTATTTGAAGTCTGGTGCTGGATCAAAGTGTCAATCGTCAGTTTCTTTGCTTGTAGCGATAACTAACGGCACGATTTTTTCAAAGGAGTGACGGAAGCTTTCAGGTTGTGCTAATTTTTGATAGATGATCGCCAAACCGTCTTGGTTTTTGCGATAATCCAACCAAACCTTCAGCTCACTTTGAGGACCGTATTTCTTTGAAATGTACTGATACGCTTCATGATGCAATTGTTCTAAATCTGTCAGCTGCTTTTTCTCATAAGCAAAAAGCAAGGTACGCTTGAGGATTCGCTCAAAATTTAAGTCGCGATCGGCTTCGGAAATAATTTTGCCATAAAGCGAGCGAGGCTCATAGGGCAGCGAGGCGCGATGATCTTCTACAGCTTCGCCGATCATTGAAATGACTGGAGGAGAGAAAAAGCGTGGCAACACAGCATCTTGTTCAACGATCTTGCGGGAATTGCTTTCGTGGTTTTTGCGGCCATAGAGCAAGCCGATATCATGGTAGGCAGCTACCGTATAGACGATATTCAGGTCAACGGGCAATGTTTCAGCAATTTCAAAACTATTTTGGATCACTTGGTGGACGTGCGCTGGGGAGTGACTGCTATCCAATTGGTTGTATTGCGGGATGATGGAGCTTTCAATATAGTGCTTTAGTTGTGGATCAATCGGTGCATCAATCTTCATTTGTCTGGTTCTCCTGCCTTTCATGTGCTAGATGAGGGGGAATTGAGCCAGTGCCAAACCGATCAATTGTTTCTAGACCTAGCGGCTGACGACAAAAGCCAAAGGGCTGTCCATCAATGGTGATTTGCTGCTTGAGCCACGGAAGGTAACTGATGGTATTGTTTGGATCGCCAGCAGCTGCTTGTTCCATATTCTGCCATTCATTCGACGTAGAAATCGTTGCATCACCTTTCAATAAGCCCTGCCAAATCACCTGGATCTCCTTGGGACAAAGGTTTCCTGCCATTGATGACAGCCCGTTAAACCCTAGTGCGACCTTTTCCGCCAAGTCCGCTTCACCACCAGCATAAAAGCGAAAATCGGCAGCCGTCTTTGTTTTTAGTTGAGGCACTCGCTCCTTCCTGCCAGCTTCTTTTAAGCCGATCACCCGAGGGTCAGCGATCAAGGTCAAGAGGCTTTCTGCAGATAAATCAAAGCCCGTGCGGCGGGGATTGTTGTATAAAATAACTGGTTTTTCGCAAGTATGGATCAATCCCTGAGCATAGAGCACAGCTTCCTTTTGGGTCAGGCAAAGATAAGGGGGAAAGCCTAAAACCACACCATCGATTCGGGGATTTTTGTTGATTGCTTCTGCCAACGCGAGCGTTTCATGAAATACGATGCCAGCTAAACCGAAGAGGACTTCGAAATCGGCTGCCCAGCTGGTTTCTTGCGCTAAGGCATGTAGAAGCTGTTTTTTTTCTGTTAAGGTCAATGAGTGCTGTTCACCGGTGGAGCCGCACACCAAAACCGATTTGATCCCTTGCTTTTGCAGTTGCAAGATATGAGCGATCGTCCTTTTCGTGTCAAGTCTTTCTGCATGATCAAATGCTGTTGGGACGGCAACATGCAATGAGTGATTCAATGAAGTCATCCGATTCATCCGATTCATCCTTTCTTGTGATACGTTTAGCCAGCGATGTTCTTCTTGCTTCTGGTGCAAGCCAAGGAAGACGAAACAACTGATTATCCACTAAGTGTAGCAAACTTCTCGTTTCAGCAAAAGGCTTAGCAAAATATTTTTCAAACGGTGGTTGCGTTTTCAAATAAAGCATGGTATTATGCAAGTAATAAAACAGGCATGTGACTGGTAATGCAGGCAGGACCTATAAAAAACATGGAAGGGATCGTTGGATTCCGTTCAATGTTTTTGTAGGTGCTGCCTGCTTTTTTCTTTGTTTGGCCAACAAAGGAAAACTAATTAAAGGAGAAGAAAATTATGAATGTAAAAGAAACGGCAACTGCCATCGTTGAGTTGATTGGCGGAAAAGAAAATATCGCACATTTGGAACATTGCTCCACACGCTTGCGCTTTACCTTAAAAGACAATAGCCTCGTACAAAAAGATGCCTTGGAAAAAGTCGATGGCGTGATTGGGGTGCGACAAAATGTCCAATGCCAAGTCATCATCGGCAATGATGTCGTCGAAGTGTATGATGAGGTTATGAACGTGTTAGGTCATGAGCTAACAGCGGATGGAGGAAGTGAAACGAAACAAAAACAATCGTGGGGTGCGGTCCTGCTTGATTTTATTATCTCGATTTTTCAACCGTTGATTCCAGCGGTCGCTGGTGGGGGCGTCTTGAAATCCTTACTGTTACTTGCTTCTGTCACTGGATTGATGGACAATACGAGCCAGACGTATCAAATTTTGAATCTGATCGGTGGCGCACCATTGTATTTCTTACCGATTTTAGTGGCGATCACCACGGCAAATAAATTAAAGGTCAACCAATTGGTGGCGGTTTCCGCTGTCGGTGCCTTGATTTTGCCTGAACTAACGACACTATTGACAGATGGCGCAGCGTTCATGGGCTTCGGTTTACAAAATATCGCCTATGCGTCACAAGTATTTCCAGCAATTTTAACGGTTTTATTTTACGCTCAAATTGAAAAGCTGTTTACACGAATCTCACCAAAACCGATCCGTATCTTCTTTGTTCCGATGATGAGCTTAGTTATTACGGTTCCAGTTGCTTTATTGATTTTAGGCCCATTAGGCTTTGAAGTCGGAACGATTTTTTCAGCAGCGATCATTTGGCTGTATGCCCATTTAGGTTGGGTGGCAACAGGGATTTTAGCCGCTGTTTTACCATTGATGGTGGTTACTGGTATGCACAAAGCCATGATTCCCTATGCTGTTTCGTCCATGAGTGAGATGGGGGCAGAGCTGTTATACTTGCCTGCCTCATTGGCACATAACATTGCAGAAGCTGGTGCTTGTTTTGCGGTGAGTGTTCGGACCAAAGACCAAAAACTTCGTTCAACCGCTGTTTCTGCAGGCATCTCCGCCCTTTTTGGCATCACCGAACCTGCTTTGTATGGGGTGACGATCCTGCATAAACGAGTGCTTTACGGCGTGATGGCTTCCAGCCTAGTTGGTGGAGCGGTGGCTGGTTTGTTTGCCATCAAGGCCTTCGCATTAGTTGGCCCTGGTCTAGCAAGTATCACTATGTTCGTGGATGAAGCCAACCCGATGAATCTTGTGTGGGCATTGGTCACTTTAGGGGTATCCTTTGCTGTTTCTTTTGTCCTTGTCCTTTTCTTATTCAAAGACAAAGTGGTAGAAAATAAGACGACTGTTGCCGATCCCAAAGCCGAAGTATTGAGCAAACCAGTAGATGGGCAAGTGGTAGCTTTATCTGAAGTCAACGATGAAGTCTTTTCAAGCGGTATGATCGGAGAAGGGTTCGGGATCATCCCGACGTCTGGCGAATTGATCGCACCAGAAGATGGCGAGATCACGATGTTGTTTGAAACCAACCATGCGATCGGGTTAAAAACCCGTAATGGCGCAGAACTGCTCTTTCATATCGGGTTGGATACCGTCCAATTAGAAGGCAAACACTTTACCCCTTACGTAAAAGCGGGGGATCAAGTGAAACAAGGGCAACCGCTGATCCAATTCGATCTAGATGCCATCAAAGCAGCTGGTTTTGATCCAATCGTGATCTGTGTGGTCACCAATCAAGAAAACTTTACGGTAAAAACGATCGAATCAACCGATGAGCAAAGCGGCCAAGGTGTCCTATCGATCGCACCGCTCGTCTAAACAAATGAGCAATGCAACAAAAACAATGTAAAAAGGGGATTGAAAAAATGACTGAAACAACTTTTCCAAAGGACTTCTTATGGGGTGGCGCTATCGCCGCAAATCAAGTAGAAGGAGGTTGGAATCTTGGCGGCAAAGGCTTGTCGGTGGCGGATGTGGCGACCTACAAACCTCATGTCGATAACAAAGATTATGCGGCGCACATGAGCGTGACCGTAGAAGCCGTCAAAGAAGCGATGGCAGATCCAACAGATACCATCTATCCAAAACGGCGAGGAATCGATTTCTATCACCGCTATCCAGAAGATTTGGCTTTGTTTGCGGAGATGGGCTTTAAAGTGTTGCGATTGTCGATTGCGTGGACCCGTTTGTTCCCAACCGGGGAAGAAACGACACCCAATCAAGAAGGGATCGCTTTTTACCGCAATGTCTTTCAAGAAATGCAGCGCTTGGGGATCAAACCGATCGTAACGTTGTCTCACTATGAAATGCCGCTAGCCCTTAGCTTGAAGTACAATGGCTGGGTGGAACGTAAAGTAATCGATGACTTTGTCCGCTTTGCAACCGTCTGTTTCGAAGAATTTGGGGAGTATGTGGAATATTGGCTGACCTTTAACGAAATCGACAGTATCCATCGTCATCCCTTTACAACAGCAGGCATCATTCCAGAACAATCAGAAGCAGGCAAAGAAGAGCAAGAGGTGTATCAAGCGCTCCATCACCAATTTGTTGCCAGCTCATTAGTGACCAAAATCGCTCATGAGAAAAACCCAAACAATAAAGTTGGCTGTATGTTAACGAAACTAATGACGTATCCATTGACTTGTGACCCATTGGATGTTGAATTGACCTTAAAGAAAAACTTGGAAAATGATTTTTATGCGGACGTTCAAGTCAAAGGGGCTTATCCGCGAATGATTGAAAAAGATCTGGAAAAACGCGGGATCAAGATTGAAATGGCACCAGAAGACCGCCAAATCTTGAAAGATCACACCGTTGATTTTCTTTCCTTTAGTTATTATATGTCTATGGCCGAATCAGGTGATCCAAATGCCGAACGGACACCGGGCAATACGGTTTTAGGGGTAAAAAATCCCAAGCTGCCATCAACTGAATGGGGCTGGCAGATCGATCCTAAAGGCTTGAAAATCTCCTTGCTTTCATTGTATGATCGGTATCAAGTGCCATTAATGATCGTTGAAAATGGTATGGGCGCCGTGGATGTCCTTGAAGACGGCCAAGTGCATGATCCGTATCGGGTCGATTATTTCAAGGCACACTTCAAACAAATGAAGGAAGCCATCGATGAAGGGGTCGATTTGATTGGTTATACTTCTTGGGCACCGATCGATCTGGTCAGTGCGGGTACGTCACAAGTGACGAAACGCTATGGCTTCATTTATGTGGATGCCGATGATGAAGGAAACGGCAGTTATGACCGTTTGAAAAAAGATTCCTTCGACTGGTACAAAGAAGTGATCGCCACCAATGGCGCAAGTTTGGCAGAATAAACAGTGAGGAGCGAGAGTGCATGATTTACATCAAGAAAGTCTTAAATTCAAGTGTCGTACTTGTTGATAAGGAAGGACAAGAAATGATTGCACTTGGGAAAGGCATCGGCTATGGAAAGAAAGTCGGCGACAGCATAGCCGATACCCAGATCGATCAAGTTTTTCTGCCAATCGATGAAAAAAAATCAGGTCAGTTTGCCGATTTAGTGGATGAGATTCCGTTGTACTATTTTGAAATGACCAAAGAAATCGTCCAGCTGGCGCAAAAAATGCTGCCATATCCGCTAAATTCAACGATTTACCTCACCTTATCGGATCACTTGCACTTTGCTGTAGAACGTCAGCAAAAAGGCTTGAGTGTGACGAATCGGCTCTATTGGGAAATCAAGAATTACTATACAGAGGAATTTCGAGCCGCCGAACAGGCACTACGTTTGTTGAAAGAGAAGTATCAAATTGAGCTGCCAGAAGAAGAAGCCTCCAATATCGCGTTTCATTTGATCAATGCCCAGTCGAACACCGAGGAAAATCAAGATGGGTTGAAAAAGGCCAAATTGATCGGGTTGATCGTCAATATGGTGCGCTACTCGATCCAGCAAGACGTCAACACCAATTCGATCCATTACAATCGCTTTATCACCCACGTGCGTTTCTTCGTTGACCGATTCTTTTTGGATGGGCTGCTGCAAGAAGAAGATGAAGGACTATACCGTCAAATGTGGGCTCTTTATCCGAATGCTATGGAGATCGCGACAAAAGTCAAAGCCTATATCGATAAAGAATACCAAACGAAGATCCCTGTCAATGAAATCGTCTATCTAGGCGTTCATATCAATCGATTGATGAATCATTCAGCGATCAATTCCTAAGCGTCCTCATTTTAACAAACATAAACAAGCCGTTTCCCTTTGCTGGAGAAACGGCTTATTTGTGTTTAGTAGGCTTGTTTGTGAGGAATCACGCCTCGAACGCCGCCCTTTGGCTGCTCCACGTCGCCTTGGTAGCGTGGGATCAAATGACAATGGCAATGAAAGACCGTCTGTCCAGCAGCCTCCCCGCAATTGAAGCCGATGTTGAAGCCGTCTGGTCGATAGGTTTCCAATAAATAAGCTTTGCCTTCCTGCAACAAAGCCTGCAAGTCTTGTAATTCCTCTTGGGTGAGAGCAAAATAATCCCTGCGATGCGCTTTGGGGATCAATAGCAAGTGTCCAGGGGTGACGGGGTACTTATCAGCGATCGCATAAAAGCGTTCGTTTTCAATGATCGCATGTTTTGAGGCAGTACAAAAAATACAAGTCAAAATCTTTCGCTCCTTTTTCTCGGCTAGATAGCGTATCAATACTTATCTTTAGTGTACCAAAAGCTGATTTGAAATGAAACGCACGACAAAAAGCATGTCCTTTTGAGTCAATTGACAGTAAAATAAAAAAAAGTTTATAGATTCGCTTGACTTAGAGTGCACTTCAACCTGTATGCTTAGTGTAACTTAAAAAAACAGGAGGACGTACAAATGGACTATGTAAAATTTGGCAATACAGGACTTGATGTGTCACCTTTGTGTTTAGGGACAATGGGATTTGGCGATCCCAACAGCGGGTTTCATGAGTGGGTGTTAGAAGAAGACGACAGTCGTGAAGTCATCAAAAAAGCCTTGGATCTGGGCATCAACTTTTTTGATACGGCAAATGTCTATTCTTATGGAGCGAGCGAAGAAATCGTCGGTCGAGCATTGAACGATTTTGCACCACGAGATGAGATCGTGGTTGCCACAAAACTGTATTCAAAAATGAAACAGCGACCTAACAGTGGAGGCTTATCCCGAAAAGCGATTTTTTATCAAGTCGAACAAAGCTTAAAACGCCTGCAAATGGACTACATTGATTTGTATATCATCCATCGTTGGGATTACCACACGCCAATTGAAGAAACCATGAAGGCATTACATGATTTGGTAGTTTCTGGAAAAGTACGCTATATCGGCGCATCTGCGATGTACGCTTGGCAATTTGCCAAAGCACAAGCAGTCGCTGAAAAAAATGGCTGGACCAAATTTGTTTCGATGCAAAATCATTTGAACTTGCTTTATCGAGAAGAAGAGCGAGAAATGATGCCCTTGTGTGCCGATCAAAAAATTGCCGTGACGCCATATAGCCCATTGGCTGCCGGACGGTTAACAAGAGATTGGGGTGCAGAGACCAAACGGTACTTAACGGATAAAACCGCCAATCAAAAGTACGACAAAACGATGGAACAAGACCGAGAGATCGTGGCGCGGGTCGCACAGATCGCTGACAAACACCAAAGCAAACGGGCGCAAATCGCCTTGGCATGGTTATTACAAAAAGAACAAGTGGTCGCACCAATTATCGGCGCAACAAAAGAAAGCCATTTATTAGATGCATTCCCTGCCCTTGATCTAAAGCTGACTGCCGAAGAGATTGCGTATTTGGAAGAGCCTTACTTGCCTCATGCAGTGGTAGGAGCGGAATAACGAGTAACAAAAGGGCTTCTAGCTCGTAGCATACAAAACGATCTAGGAAAAAATACAAAACAAGGAAGTGAAGCCGTGAATATCAAAAAAGTCAGTGAACTGAGCGGTGTCTCAGCTGATACCATCCGTTACTATGAAAAAATTGGGCTGATCCCGGCGGTCAAACGCAATAAAAACGGTGTTCGTGAATTTGATGATGACGACTTAAAATGGATCACCTTTACTAGGCAAATGCGCAACGCTGGACTATCGATTGATGGCCTGAGTCATTACCTGGCTTTATTTGAAGAAGGGCGTGGGACGGTTCCTGAGCGCAAGCAGCTGTTAGCCGAACAAATTGCAGTTTTGCGGGAGAAAATCTCAGATATGACGGAAGCTGTTGAACGTTTAGAATACAAATTGGAACATTACGACGAGCATGTTCTGCCGACTGAAGAACGACTGCGTCAACGCAAAGCCAATCTCGTCAACCAGACTTTATGACAAGCCATTTTTTCTACTCAAAGAACGAGGCTTGAATTTTTCAAAAATGAAAGGGAGCTTATGAAACGACTTGCGATTTTAGGTGCTGCTGGCACGATCGGTCAGCGATCACGGCAAAAACTTTTGGAAAGAACCAATCGACCACTCGTACTCTATGCCCGCCGTGCAACGGAGCGTTTGCATGAGATCGATGCTGCGCGTGAGACGATCATTGATGGTGACTTTCTCGATTTAGGACGACTCGTTCGGGCATTGCAAGGCTGCCAGTCGGTTTTTTTGACGGATATCCATGATCCTCGAGCGACGCTGCGGGTGATCGAGGCAATGAAATTAGCAGAGGTCAACCAATTGATCAGTGTCGCACCCGAAAAAAGACTTTGTACATCGGAGGCATTGAAGCAATTGGCAGACTTAACAGCGCCTTTTCTTGCCCCTGAAAAGCATCAGCTGCTCTTGCAGCAAAAAAATCGCTTGATGTCCTACCAATTGATTGTAGGCTCAGAGTTGGCTGTTCGCTTTGTTCATTTGCCATCAATGGAAGAATGCATGTTACAGCCAGGGGGATGGCAAGAAGCAGTCGCAGAAGAAATGCTTGCGATGTATCACTGCTATACAGCCTAAAGCCTGTGCATCTGTGATGAAAACCAACATGCTTTCTTGAAGTTTAGAATCATTTTTTTCATGTTTTCATGAAAAAAATGGTTCTTTCTTTTGAGCTTTTTTTGATAGAATAGACAGAAGCTTTTATCCATAAAATTAGTTGCCAGATTGAAAGGAGAACGTTGATGGAATCACTTATCAAAAAAAATCTTGCTTTATTGCTTGGGGTGCTGTGGATCTGCATCGCATTAAACTTTTTCCTTTTGCCTCACAGTATTGCTTCTGCTGGTGTCGGGTCGATCGGCTACTTGATCGAAACCGGCTGGTCGATCAATCGTCATATCGTTGTCTGGGGGATTAATTTATTGATGCTGGCGTTGGCATTTTTGCTTTTAAAGCGAGAGGTCTTTGTCAATACGGTTATCGGCAGTCTGGCATTTCCCGTTCTTCTGGCGCTTTTACCAGAGATCATGCTCTTGCGTTTTTATTCCGTTTCCTTGATTTTAGGTAGTTTTTTCTTTAGCTTCGGTATTTTTTCACTTTACAAAATCGGTGCTTCCAATGGTGGGGTCACGATTCCGCCGCTGATTTTGGAAAAATACTATGGCATTCGAAAGTCTAGTGGTGTCTTCTTAACCAATCTGATCATCATCTTGTTGAATCTCCTGATTTTTTCTTGGCAAGAAGCCCTCATTTCCGCTTTCTCTATCTATTTGATTGCCTTTTTCATGCGCTGCTTTATGCGGATCGAGCAAAAAACACAGGCAAAAAAAGCAGTGAACGTTCAAGAAACAGCAGAACTAGAATAAACTAGCAGAAGCAAACCATCGGTGCAACAGGTAGTGACCCCCAAGAGTTAGACAAAACGTCTACCTACAGGAGTCAGTACAACATTTGCACCGATGGTTTTTTAATAGTTTCTTTTTCTCAAAACAGCAATAGCCCCCGCTAGGCAGCTGATGATCAATAAGCAACTCAGCAGCAGCGCTGGCATCAGTTCTCCTAGTTTGATTTGGTTAGTTAAGTAGTTAGGAAATTGGCTAGAAAGAGAATAAGGGTTCCAATTTGTTAATTGGCTCCACAAACTACCTAACAGTCCGATCAGATAACAAGCGCCAATAAACAACAGTCCTTGATAGATACTTTTAGCAAAGCTGGAACCTAGCAGCAGCATGCTGATCGCTAATAAACCAAACAGCCAATAGCTGAACAATGCGCTAGGGACTTGAGCAGCGCTGGAATCATCGAAATAAATCATCGTATAAAAAGCACTGACACTGGCACTTAGGAGGTAACTCAAAGACCACAGAATCGTTAAATAGCCAGCTTTGGCACAGACGATCGTCGTTTTCGGTAATCCTTTCGTAATCAGCTGAATAAAGGTCCCTTGGGCTATTTCGGCAGAGAGCGTATCGGTAAAAAGAACCACAAATACCAGCAGACCAATCGTTCCAATATTGCTGTAAAACTGCAGCCATGCATCGATCGCAGTCGGATCAGCAATCGTGACCTCAATCGATTCTGGCATCATACTGGCCATCAAATCGGGCATGATTTTCGCGGTAAAGGGAGAGAGCATACCAATCAGCGCAAACAGAATCAAACAAATCAGCAGTTTTTTGCTGCGAAGACCACCGAGAAATTCTTTTTTTAAGAAAACAAGAAACACCTTCATTTGATCACCTCCAAATAAATCGCTTCTAAAGTCGGTTCGATCCGTTGAAAGGATTCAGGTACTATCTGTTGTTCATTGAGCAATCGCAGCAACTGCTTTCCAACATTCGTGTCGGCAGTTTCGTCGATCAGTAATTGATTGTTCTTTCTTTCTGCCGCAATGCCGTGGGATGCTAACAGATTGGCAAATTTCGAATGGTCACCTTCGTTGGTAAAGACAATCCCAAAGGCGGTTTTTCGATAACGTTTTTTTAAGGAATCCATCGGTTCAAACGCCTGGATCTGGCCTTTGTGCAAAATCGCAATGTAATCTGACAGCTGCTCGACATCTGCGAGAATATGGGATGAAAAAAGAACTGTCGTTTCTTCTTTGATTTTAGCCAATACATCAAGAAAGGCCTTGCGACCTAAAGGATCAAGTGCAGAGGTCGGCTCATCACAAATCAAGATAGCTGGTCGGTTGATCAATGCTTGAGCTAATCCAAGACGCTGCTTCATGCCTCGAGAAAAGCCAGCGATTTTTTGTTTCGAAGCTTCCAGGCCTACCAACGCTAAAACTTCCATCACCCGCTGAGGCTGAAAAGGTTCTTGATTGGGCTGGATCTTTCCGCAAAAAGTCAAATATTCTACAGCTGTCATAAACGAGTAAAACTGCGGTACATCTGGTAAATAGCCGATCCAGCGATTGGTCTTGGCTGAGCCGAATTGCACCGGCTCGCCGCAAACGATGATTTCGCCTTCATCAATGGGGAGCAATCCTAAAATCGCCTTCATGGTCGTTGTTTTGCCAGCGCCGTTTTCCCCGACAAACCCCACAACGCTGCCCTTTGGAACCGAAAAGGTTAGGTCTTGCAGCACTTGTTTGCGCCCAAAACGCTTGGATAAATGGTTGATCTCGATCATCTTCATTGTTGGTCCTCTTTTCCGAAAGCAAAATAAAGGATAGGACCGATCAGGCTAACAAAACAGGCGATGAAAAGCCAAAGAATACGGGAGCCGAATTTAAACTGTTCTTGTTTTAAAATATCGCGAACCGCCAAGATGATCAGGACCAATTGCAAAACAATCAAGGGGATCAGTACGGGCAAATAATCAGATATATTTTCTGGTATATTTAGTGAAACACTATTCATGTGAAGCCCTCCTTTGTGGCTCATTTTCTTGTTCGGACAGTTTTTGCAGCTGCTGAAATAATTCTTCAAATAGTGGTTGCTTCAGATAAGGTTCAAACAAAGGTGTCAGCTGTGCTACTGCAAGAAATTGTTTTTTGACACTACCTGAGTTCCGCGGGATCTGACTGCCTAATTCTAATTCGCTGATCCACTCATCGATGCTGTTGAAATAATCGTCTCCTTTCAAAACGATTTCCTCAGGCGTGTCTGCTAATGTTTTGACATACAGCGTTAATGCTTGCAGCAATAAGCTTTCTTTTCCTAAAGCGGCAAAAGAAACCATTCCAGCGGCTAAAAAGTTCAGTAAAGAAATAGGATGCAGCTGGGCCAGTTGGAAGCTCTCGCTGAGTGCCAGTCCACGTGCAAAGGTTTTTTCCAGTTGCTCCTCGTCTTGTGTGAGCATTGCCAAATAATTTGTCAGTAAGCTCATAAAAAGAATCAAGTATTGGTAAATCGCACTTTGCGTCACGATCTCAGCTTGTTGCAACTGATTTTTTTGCTGAAATGCGGCAGCAATCAGTGGTTCGCTAGGTAATAAAGTCGGCGTTTTCGTGCCAAGGATCGCCAAGACCTCATCGGGCTTGTTTCTCATCAACAGACAATAGGCTTCGATTTGTTGCGCTTGTTGTGCCAACGCATTGTCACCATGCGCAATGATCCGTTGGTAAAGGATTTCTGCTTCTTTCAAATAGGTAGTTTTTTTCGCTTCCGTTAAGGCTTCTTCAGAGGGGTGTCCTTCTGAGCTATCTGCTACAGGGACATCTGGCAAAAGATCCCAATGATTTAAGTAAAAGGAGCCCATCTGTAACAAGAACGGGTAACAAGAGTAATACCGTTTGGTAAAACTTTGTGCCAGCGCGAGGACTTCGCTTGGTGTTTTTGTTTGAAAGGCGTCTTTTAGTAATTGATAGATGCGTTGGATCTCTTTAGCGGATAGCTGCGAGTCCAAAATCAATAATTCATCGACGCTCCAATCAAAATACGCGGCTAATAAGGGCAGCGAGGTGATATCTGGATAAGACTGTCCCGTTTCCCATTTCGAAACGGATGCTTTGGACACATTCATAAACACTGCTAATTCTTGCTGGGTAATACCTCGTTGTTTTCTTCTCCGAGCGATTTCCTCGCCAATGGGTAAGTCCATAGTGCACCTCCGATAGGTTTGTTTGGTATACTTCTATCATAAGAGGATAAGAGATGACTTACAATGGATTGCTAGTTAATTTTTGGTTGATTTAATTAACTAAAAGTTGATTATAAGGCGAAGTATTCCAATCTTTGGGAAAGAGATGATCGTAAATGAGAGGTAGAAAAATGAAAGTTGTAGCAGCGATCGATTCCTTCAAAGGAAGTGCCACTTCCGCAGAACTAAATCAAGCGGTCTTAAGCGGGTTTTCAGACCAGTGGGAAACACGCAGTATCCCAATCGCTGATGGGGGAGAAGGGTCAATGGCAGCAGTCATTGCTGCGCTGGGAGGCAATTACGAAACGGTTTCAGTTACCGCTCCATTAGGCGGTAAGTTGCAAGCCCGTATGTTGGTCACCAAAATCAAGGAAGAAAAAATTGCCCTGATTGAATCTGCAGAAGTGATTGGGTTGCAACTCGTGGAACCTAGTGACGAGACCACCCGCAATAGCTCTTCTTTTGGTTTAGGCCAAATGGTCTTAGCAGCTTGCAGGCAAGGTGTGAAAAAAATTTACCTGACCCTTGGCGGTAGCGGCACTTCTGATGGGGGCGTAGGCTTTTTACTTGCGCTAGGAGCAACCATTCAAAGAAACGAGCGGATGGAAAACAATCCTTTGCTGCAAGCAGAATCTCTGGCGCTCAGCCAGTTGAACCCTCTGCTTGCACAAATTGACCTGTTTGCATTGGCCGATGTAACGAATCCCTATTTTGGCAATCAGGGATTTGCGCAGGTTTTTGGTCCGCAAAAAGGGGCATCCCAAGAAACGATCCAGCAGTTGGATCAGCAGGCAAAGCGCTTGGCTGAGCACATCAAGCGGACCACGGGGATCGATCTGGAAGTCCCTGGTGCTGGTGCGGCAGGTGGGCTTGGTGGTGCTGTTCGTTTGGCAGGTGGTCAATTGGTTCCTGGATTTGCGACGATCGCTTCATTGGTTGGATTTGAGGAAAAAATCAAAGAAGCAGATTTGTTGATCACGGGTGAAGGACGCATCGATGGGCAAACCGCTGGGGGAAAAGTACCCTATGGCGTCGCGTTGCTCGCCCACAAACATCAGGTCCCGGTTGTTGCCATCTGCGGCTCCCGAAGCGACGATCTAGGAAAACTGCCGCAACTACTATCTGCCGTCTTTTGTATCCAGCAAGGTCCGATTTCGTTGACAGAAGCGATGGAGAAAAAGCGAACCTTAGTGAATGCTCAACAGACTGCTCAAGCCATCGCTGGTTTTGTGGAACAGTGGCAAAAAAAGACTGAATCAGACGCTTCAAATAGGACTGAATAAGAAGATAACACCAAAAAAACTTCGTATTGGCTACTGCCTTTTGTACGAAGTTTTTTTGGTGTTTTTCTCTGTGCTTAAGCCAAGGTAGCTTGTGCATCAATCTCTACTTTAAATTCTGGGGCAACCAAGCCGGCAACGATGACGAGACTCATGGCTGGTTTGTTTTCTGCCAAAATAGTTGTAAACACCGTACGGACAGCAGCTAAGTAGGCAGCATCTGTTAAAAAGACGGTCATTTTGACCACCGATGACCAGGACAGTTGATTGGCTGATAGAAGCTGTTCGATCTTTTTCAAAACGATGGTTGTTTGCTCTTGCGGGGCCTCAGGTGTGGCTCCGTCTTGCGACGGCGTTTGACCAGAAATGAAAAGAAAAGGTCCTTGAGCGATTTTTGTATCGGTATAGATTGCCATTTCTTTGGCTCCTTTCGTCTATCTTGCCTTTGGATGATGGGACAGATAGAAATTGATTGGGTGTGTCCTAGTTTACTTGATTCCACCTGCAAAAACAATCAACGGACGTTTTCAGTTGGTTGTGTGAAGCCACGCGACCAAGCCGCTCTTCCCCTTTAAGAAAAGCACTCATTTTTTTCAGGCCCCGCTGAAATTATCGCCAGAATTTTATGGTTTCAATGTCTTATACTATGTTCAGATCAAATAAATAAACAAGGAGGAAAAAAATATGAATTGGTACAAAAACACAACAGAAGAACTATTACACACATTGCAAACAACACGGCAGGGCCTTTCCTCCGAAGAACGCAACCAGCGCTTAGCAAAGCAAGGTGAAAATAAAATTACTGAGGCAGCGCAGATACCCACATGGAAGAAAGTCGGCAAGCACTTTACCGACTTACTGATGTTGGTCTTGATCGTCGCAGCCGTCTTAAAAGGGATTTCTGGTGATTATATCGAAAGCGGCATTATTATGGCGGTCGTCGTCATCAATGGATTCGTCGGCTACTGGCAAGAGCGCAAAGCCCAAGAATCACTGGATGGATTGAAGCAGTTCATGGGGCAAGAAGCAACGATTTATGTTCACGGCCGCAAAAAGAAAGTTGCTGTTTCTTCCTTAGTAAATGGAGATTTAGTCGTTTTAGGACCAGGAGATGTTGTACCAGCAGATATGCGCTTGATCGAAACCCATGATCTTGTGATTGAAGAGTCGATTTTAACTGGCGAATCTGAGCCTGTTCAAAAAATGACCGAGCCTATTACTCAAGAAAGTACAATTGGTGACCAGCGGAACATGGCGTTTTCTGGTACCCATGTAGAAAGCGGAACTGCCAGCGGGATCGTCGTTGAAACAGGCGACGATACACAAATCGGCCAGATCAATCAAGCAATTCAGTCTGTGAAAGCGCAAGAAACCCCGTTGATCAAAAAAATGAAGCAATTGAATCACCAAATCTTTAAAGGCATTATCGGATTAGTGGTTTTCTTGATCTTCTTTACTACCTTCCGCTACGGCTTTGATCTTGATCTCTTGTTCTCATCAGGTATCGCCTTAGTGGTAGCGATGATTCCTGAGGGCTTGCCAGCCGTGCTGACCATGATTTTATCGATGGGTGTCAAGGAAATGTCTGAGGAGCAAGCAATCATCAAAACGATGCCATCAGTGGAGACACTAGGTGCCATGACGGTGATTTGTTCAGACAAAACAGGAACCTTGACCAAAAATGAAATGACGGTCGTCGATGTTTTAGTTGAGTCAAACGTGGATAAAGCAACGGTGCTTGATATCATGGCAAATTGTCAAGACTTGAAGCAAGATGAAGGACAAAAGGCTGCGGATCTCGTTGGGAACCCAACCGAAAAAGCCTTGTTACAATACGCAGAATCAGCGCAGCAACCATTGCGTAAAACAGTCGATAAGATTCCTTTTAGTTCCTCTTACAAGTACATGGCAACACGCCATCAAAATCAAGAAGAGCCGAATGCCTCGGTAGTTTTTGTCAAAGGTGCGCCCGAAGTGTTGCTTGAGAAAAGCCAACTGACTTCAAATCAAAAGCAATGGTGGTTAGATGAAAGTGCAAAATTAGCAGCGAAAGGGCAGCGGCTGATCGGCTTTGCGCATCTGACGCTGTCGGCACAGGAGTCCTTGTCCCACGAAGGGCTAACCAATTTAACCTTTGTCGGGATCGCTGGTATCATTGATCCTCCGAAAGACAGTGCCATCAAAGCGGTAAAAGAGTGCTTGCAAGCGGGCATCCAAGTCAAAATGATCACAGGAGACCATGGCAAGACTGCTCAAGCCATCGGCAAGCAAATTGGTTTGAAGCACACGAATCACGTGTTGGAAGGGTTAGAAATCGATCTGCTGTCGGAGGAAGAATTGCAGCAAGCAGTCCAAAAGACAGACATCTTTGCTCGAACGACCCCTGAGCATAAATTACGGATCGTTAGTGCTTTGCAGGCGAATGACGAGATCGTCGGAATGACCGGTGATGGCGTAAACGATGCACCAGCGCTGAAAAAAGCCGATATTGGGATCGCTATGGGGATCAAAGGCAGTGAAGTAACCAAGCAAGCAGCCGATATGGTTTTGGCAGACGATAATTTTCATACGATCGCCAATGCCGTCCGAGTGGGTCGTCGAATCTACGATAATTTGAAGAAAACCATCAACTTCTTCTTACCAACTGCGGTTGCCCAAGGATTGATCGTTATTGCGGCACTCTTGTTGAACCGACCACTGCCACTGACACCTGTCCAAATTTTATGGGTAAATATGGTGACAACGATCACGCTTTCTTACGCACTCGGTTTTGAAAAGGCAAGTGCGGATGTCATGAATCGACCACCACGGCCAATCAAAGAAGGCATCTTGTCTTGGTACAGCTTGTTCCGCATCTTCTACGTCTCGCTGTTGATCATGATTCCTTCTTACGTCTTAGCGGTTCAATTTGAGGGAACGGTCCTTCAGCAAAGCATGCTGCTGCAAAATATCGTCTTTGCCCAAGCGGTCTACTTGTTGAACTGTCGGGAGCTGGTCAAGCCAGCCTTGAATCGCCAACTGTTTGCCAACCGAGCGCTATTCGTTTCTCTTTCACTGCTGATCGTATTACAGGCAGCTATTTTCCTAACCCCTCTAGGACACCATCTTTTAGGGATCGGTTCTTTGACCTTGATGCAGCAGTTGAGTATCGCTGCTAACGGCGCACTCCTTTTCGCAGTCGTTGAGGGTGAGAAATTTATTACGAATAAGCTGCAAGGACGGCAAAAAGCCGCTCCAGTGAAGCAGTAGCGGCAGCTTGATGATTCTAGCGATAGCTTAAATAATAGGTTTGGATGAGCTCAGTCACTTGATTGAGCTCATTTTTCGTTGGTACCATCGATAAGTAAAAAACTGGAACAGATACTTCCTCTAAAGGGAAATTTGAGAGAATAAAATCAACCTCGATTTTCGCCAACGCTTCTAGTTGACCAGGCTCGATCGCCGATAAAAGGATGCGGGCACCGAGGAAGTCATTCAATTCTTGCAGGAGATAAGCTTTCCAGGCAGGTTCACCTTGGAAAACAAAATACCCTTTTGCGCGAATGGGATTGATTTGTAAAATCGCTTGTTGGATCAGTAAGGTGGTGGTTGACCATAATGGAAAACTCATTTCCGATTGACTGGCTGTTTGCTCTTCTAAAAAGTCATGGATCGTCGCTTCGATCGGTAGAGAATAGGGTTGATTTAACCGTTGGATCTCGTGAAATTCGAGCCCGAACAATTCTGAGAGCTTGGCTGACTCTTGCGATTTGATCAAAAGCAACAGTAGATTCTCAATCAGTTGTGTATCACTAGCTAAAGACAACTGCAACAAGCGGTCTAGTTTTCCAACAAAATGGGTCGTTTTCTGATAAATGGTTTGGTAGGATTCAAGGGTTGCTTGGATCGTTGCGGACCAGTCGTTATTGTAGTTCCAACTTTCTAAGAAGCAGTAGAAGTTAAAGAAGTGTTCGCTGCGTTCTAAATAAACGCCTTCTTTTTGATACAGCTGGCTTAATGGCTGTTGGAAAAGGCTATAAAGGGGATCGTCCCCCTGAAATTCAAAGGAATCGATACGGCAATTGGCTTTGATGCGAATCGTATTGATAAAAAACCAGCAGGTACCATAGATTTGTTCCACTTCGATCTGCAGCTTGGCTTTTGCTAAGCGATCCAAGAAATGATAATAGTGGGACTCATGAATCGTATATTCCTCAAAAAAGTAATTGTTATGGGTGTATGGCAGTAACAGGCGATGAAAAAAAACACGGATGTTGATCTCACTTCCTTCAAAGCGGATCATGCGATTGGTGATCCGAATCCGCAACGAAAAATCAGTGAGACTTTTGTTTAATTTTGTCACATGTCGTCGCAAGGTCTCATAGGATGTCCCTGTTTGGTTAAGAATATCTTGCGTACGGAGTTCGCTGGAAAAAAGCAATGCTTTCATCAAAGAAACACCGATCGATTGAGGGAAAAACGTTTCCCAGAGCTGACTCATCAACAATGGCCCATCATGGGTCAGAGCAAAGCCACTACTGGCAGCTTCGATCTGCCAACCATCAGGCAATTGTTGGCGAATATAGGTTAGATCGGAAAAAACGGTTCGCTCCGTCGTATCGATCAATTTTGCTAGTTGCTTGGCAGTGATCATTTTGTGATTCGCCAGTTGTTCCAAGAGAAGGATCTGACGTAATAAATCCTTCTCCGTAATGATTTTTTTCATCATCCCATCCATGACAAAAACTTCCTTTCCGAGTCTTGAAGGTCAAAAGAGTCACATTGACTGTTTTGATGAAAGACAACTCTTTCGTGTTCTTTTTGATTTTATACGAAAAAGGCAAGTTTTGCTATTTCCAATTCACTGGATGATGTTTTTTTTATTAAAAAAGCTGGGATCGGCAACCTTCTGAGTAACTGTCTAAAGGAATGCGTTTGTTTTATGTGTTCTAACGGTTAGAGGTCTATCATGTGTTCGTATTTCTTCATTCGCAAATACATAGAATAACTTTCTTTCGACAATTTTATTTTTGAGGAAAAAAGACTCTTTTTGCGAGAGGCATAGAGTTTTCGATGGAGCGCAGAATTGATGATCCATTCAATTTCTGCTTGTTCTTCCTCAGATAATTCGACTTTTTTCTCATTGGATTGAATGAGAGAGTAAGTAAATTCTAAGCAGCTCATTTTATAAATAAAGGTGGAAAAATATAATTTGTCTATGTGCATTTAATCACCCTTTCTTACATTCGGTTCAATCATATAGAAGAATATTTCAAATAACAATTCTGTTTTTTCATGATGTTATGAAAATTTTGGATAAATGTCGATTTTTTGGCAAAATTATAGCAAAGCTTTCACTCTTTGATCTTCACGTAAGGGTTATTAAAAAAACAAATATTATTTAAATGGAGTAGCAGCTATAATTAAGTACGCTGAAAGAAGTGAAGGAGATTTTTATCCTAAAGAATGTCTTTTTATTTTGGTTAAGGCAACCCATTGTAGGTTGTTTTCTTGTATTGTCAAAAGGAGTCAAAAAAATAAAATTCGCTTTTTTCTGTTGACAGATCAGCAAAAGCCACGTAATATAGCTACCAATAACTAGTAAAGACCAAACAAAAGAGAAGTATGGGGACGTTCGTCTTGCAGAGAGCTGATGGTGGTGTAAATCAGCAGATTGACGCTTCAGAAATGGACTTTTGTGTCGAAAGGCTGAATTCAGTAGGCTTTTTTCGGGATCTCCCGTTACAGAGAACGATCGTTGATAGATGATCTAGAGAACCAATTGAGGTGGCACCGTGAGTAATCGCCCTCATGCAGACGAGTTTGTTTGCATGAGGGCTTTTTTGTTTTTCTTGCCCTTCAACCAATAAAAAAATAAACGTAAAATCAAACTAAGAGAAGTACTTGAGTCTTTTTTGGTTACAGAAAGTCGGCGGTGATGAGAGTCCGATACCAAGAAATCAAGGAAATGGCCTTAGCCGATCATTTTTTGAACCTTTTTTTGGCAGTAGGAAAATGCGGGAACTCCCGTTATAGAGGAAGACCGTTGTTAGACGGTTGATAGAGAAGAAGTTGTTTCTTTAGGCAACTTTCAATTGAGGTGGTACCGCGGTCATTCGCCCTCAAGCAGACGTTTTTATGATGTTTGCTTGAGGGCTTTTTGTTTACAAAGAAAGGAGCAGCTTATGTATCGAATGGAACGAATCAACAGCGATTGTTTGACACCTGTCTCAGTGTTTTTACGGATTCAAGGGGCGCATAAATGTTTACTGGAAAGTATTCCCAGAGAAGAAGATACGGGACGCTATTCGATCCTCACTTTTGATCCTGTTCAGAAACTGACCTTTAAGGATGGTGTTTTTCAAGTAGAGGATCATTTGGAAAAAACGGTCAACAAGTATCCCTGTCAGGACCCTTTAAAAGAAATGGAACGGTATGTAGTCAAAAAAGAAACCACCGCATTATCGGATCTGCCGTTGCAAAGTGGGGCGATCGGGTATGCGGGCTATGATATCGCAGCTTGCTATGAAGATATTGGACAACTGCCCGCAGATGAATTGCAGGTGCCTGATATGGCCTTTTGGCTTTTTGAAACCTTTCTCGTTCTGGACCATCAAAGGGAAACCTTGACCATCATCCTTGAAAATTGCTACAGCCAAAGGGGGACTGCCGAGATGGAGCAGGTACTCCAAGCGGTGCAGCAGCAATTAAGGACACCAGTCGCAGCTGAGACCCGTGGGTTATCGAATGAAAAGCTGCATTTTACAAGTAATGTTACTCAACATGCCTATGAAACGATCGTTCGTGAGGCAAAAGCCCGAATTACGGCAGGGGATATGTTTCAAGTGGTTCCTTCCCAACGTCTGCAAGCAGCATTTACACAAGATCCTTTTGACTATTACCGAAAACTGCGAGTGACGAATCCGTCTGCCTACCTCTATTATCTTGATTTCGATCACGGATTCAAAGTGATCGGCAGTTCACCTGAAAGCTTGATTCGGGTTCAAGGAACAACGATCACCACAAATCCAATCGCTGGTACCCGCAAACGAGGGGCAACCAAAGCAGAAGACGAAGCTTTGGCGGCGGAACTATTAGCAGATGAAAAAGAACGTGCAGAGCACCAAATGCTGATCGATCTGGGGCGCAATGATTTGGGCCAAATCGCTGAACATGGCACGGTTCATGTTCCTTTATACATGGTGATTGAGAAATACCGCTATGTCATGCATATCGTTTCGGTTGTGGCTGCCAAGCGCAGAGCAGGTGTGACGGCAATGGATGCCTTGAAAGCAACCCTGCCAGCAGGCACGGTCAGCGGGGCACCAAAGATTCGTGCCATGACTCGCATCTATCAATGGGAAGCTGTTCGAAGAGGGGTCTATGCGGGAGCCGTTGGGTATTTTTCTCGAAACGATCAAGCGGATTTTGCCATCGGGATTCGGACAATGGTTTTGAAAGACGCGATCGCTTATGTCCAGGCAGGGGCGGGTGTCGTTTATGATTCTGATCCCTCATCTGAATACCACGAAACCTTACACAAAGCCAAAGCACTATTGGAGGTGTCAGCCAATGATCTTACTCGTCGATAACTATGATTCGTTTACTTACAATCTTCTCCAGCTCTGTCCAGAAGAAACAGTCGTCTTGCGAAATGATGATCCAGACCTTTTCCTTGTTGCTGAAGAAGCAGATGCCATCATTTTTTCTCCAGGACCAGGACGTCCCGCAGAGGCAGGATTCATGATTCCTTTGATCAAAGCACACCATGATAGCAAGCCGCTTTTAGGGATCTGCTTAGGTCATCAAGCCATTGGAGAAGCGTTTGGTGCCAAAGTGGTCCAAGCACCAGCCATTATGCACGGCAAGCAATCGAGCCTGACGTATCAGAAAAAAGGCGTATTCGAAACCTACCTAGGAGACATGACTGTCATGCGCTATCATTCGCTGGTCATTGAGCCAGCGACCCTTCCTGCACAATTTGAGGTATTGGCTGAAACAAAAGGGATCATCATGGCGATCCAGCATCGACAAAAGCCGATCGTAGGACTCCAATTCCACCCTGAATCAATGGGGACAAACGAAGGGGCGTTTTTTATCCAACGGTTTCTTGAACTCATTTCAGAGAAATCAGCAAAAAGCAGCAAATGAAAAAGGAGGAACATTTATGGAAGCAGTCAAAATACAGCAGCCGCAGCAAATCACCCAGCAGCTTTTTAATGGCAGTCATTTAAGTTATCAGGAGATGCGCCACTTTGCTCAAGGAATTTTAAGCGGGATGTTTTCAGAAAGTCAATTGGGGGCAGCGTTAGTTGCGATGAAGATTAACGGCATTACAGCCGCCGAATTGACCGCTTTAGCGGAAATCATGTTAGAGCATGCCGTGACCATTCCTTATGAAGGAAGAGACGCCATGGACAATTGCGGTACTGGCGGCGACCACTCCAATAGTTTTAATGTCTCCACTACGGCTGCTTTCGTGTTAGCAGCTGGGGGAATCACGATGGCAAAACACGGCAATCGCAGTATCTCTAGTCGTTCAGGCAGTGCCGATGTCTTAGCCTGCTTGGGGGTATCGATCCAAGCATCACCAGAAAAAATCGCTGAGCTATTAACGACTGTCGGCATCGCGTTTCTCTTCGCTCCCTCGTTGCATCCCGGCATGAAAGCAGTGATGAAGATACGGCAAGAATTAGCAACGCCAACGATTTTTAATCTATTAGGCCCCTTGATCAATCCTGTTCCGTTGACTACGCAACTGATTGGGACTTACGCAGGCGAGAGCTTGGCCGACACCGCTCAGGCGTTAGGCAGTCTTGGTCGGCAAAGAGCAATGGTGATCCATGGATGCAACGGAATGGATGAAGCCAATTTGGCAGGTGAAACTGCGATCAGCTTTTATAAAGGAGGAGAGGTAGCCAATTTTTCTTTGGATCCACAAGCGTACGGCTTTACGCCAGCGCCGATCGAGGCGATCGTCGGCGGGGATGCCGCTCAAAATGCGGCGATCTTAACTGCGGTGTTGAAAAATCAACCCTCCGTTTATCTAGAAACGGTGGTCTTAAATGCAGGGTTAGGCTTTTACGCTAACGGCAAAGCCACCACGCTAGCAGAAGGGTTTGCGATGGCACGGGCGTGTATCGCTTCGGGTGCCGCCTATGACAAACTGCAGGAGTTGATCCGCCAGTCAAATAGCCAATAACTACGAAAGCTGTAAGGAGGAGAATCATGGATTTTTTAGAAACGATCATCCAGAAAAAAGTTAAAGAAGTTGCCGCGATGCCACAAGAAACCGAAAAGGTCGTAGCGAAACGCCCATCATTTTATCAGCAAGTCAAGGACCGACCACAAAAGATGCACCTCATTGCTGAAATCAAGCGTGCTTCACCCTCAAAAGGAGACATTAACCAAGCGATCGACCCAGTCACGCAAGCGCAAGCTTATGAAGCCGGGGGTGTCAGCGGAATTTCCGTTTTGACCGACCAGCAGTTTTTCAAAGGCTCGCTGGCAGATCTTGAAGCAGTCAGTAAGGCTGTTTCGGTGCCTATACTATGCAAAGACTTCATTATCGACAAAAAACAATTGATTCGCGCCAAGAATGCAGGTGCCAGTATCGTTTTATTGATCGTGGCTGCGTTAGAGCCAGCCCGTTTCGTCGCGCTGTATCAAGAAGCCGAAGCACTAGGGTTGGAAGTACTCGTTGAGACTCATAATGCGGCTGAATTTCAACAAGCCCAAGCATTAGGTGCCAAAATCATCGGCGTCAACAATCGTGACCTAAAAACTTTTGACGTTTCCTTGGATGTCAGTGTTGCTTTAGCACCTCAGCCATCAGAGGCGGTTTATATCAGTGAATCTGGTATTCGAACTGCCGCAGATGTGCTGCAGCTTGCACCGTTTTATCATGGAGTCCTCGTTGGAGAAACGTTGATGAGAAGCAATCGAATTGCTGAAACAGCGGCAGATTTGCAGGTGAGCCGCCGATGACCAAAGTGAAAATTTGCGGACTCACCGAACGCCTGCATGTCGAAACTGCCATCAATGCAGGAGCAGATTACCTTGGCTTTGTTTTTGCTGAAAGCCGTCGGAGAATCGATCCGACCCAAGTCCGCAAGATAACGGAGCAAGTACCCGAAAATGTAGGGAAAGTCGGGGTTTTCGTTTCTCCAAGTGTTGAAGAAGTGCAAGCGGCAATTCAAGCCGCCCAACTGACAGCGATTCAGCTCCATGGAAAGGTTCTGCCATCTTTGCAAACAGCCATTCAGAAGGGCGTTTTTGCTCATCAAAAGATCGCAGTGATCCAAGCCTTTGATGGAGAAGCAGAAACTTTAAAGCAAGATTTCCTGAGCTGCGATGCAGATTTTGGTCTATTGGACGCTCCAGTAAGAGATCACCCTTATGCTGGCGGCAACGGCCAGTCCTTTGATTGGCAAAAAGCGGCGAGAGAACCGTTGCCGTTGTCTGAGCGATTTTTTATTGCTGGCGGGTTGCACGCGGAAAATGTAGAAGAGGCGATCCAACTTTTTGGGCCTTATGCTGTCGATGTTTCTTCAGGCGTTGAAACCCAGGGCAAGAAAGACAGTCGGAAAATCGAACAATTTATTCATTTAGTAAAGGAGAAAAAAAGATGACTCAGTATCCCACAAAAACAGGATTTTATGGTTCTTTTGGCGGACAGTTTGTGCCAGAGACATTGATGTATGCAGTCAAGCAATTGGAAACTGTCTATCGTGAAGCACAAACGGACGCAAGTTTTCAAGCTGAATTACAGGAATATTTACAAGAGTATGTAGGAAGAGAGACCCCCCTTTATCATGCCCAGCGCTTGTCACAACACTTAGGCGGTGCCAAAATTTATCTGAAGCGAGAAGATTTGAATCATACGGGTGCCCATAAAATCAATAATGCACTTGGCCAAGTCTTATTAGCAAAACGGATGGGGAAAAAGAAAGTGGTAGCAGAGACCGGTGCTGGGCAGCATGGCGTCGCCACAGCAACTGCGGCCGCGTTGTTCGGTATGGAATGCACGATTTTTATGGGCGCGGTAGATGTTCAGCGGCAAGCACTAAACGTCTTTCGAATGGAATTGTTGGGAGCAAAAGTGGTTTCAGTCACATCAGGCAATCAGACATTGAAAGATGCTGTCAATGAAGCGCTGCGCTACTGGGTCGCAACCGTCGAGGACACTCATTACGTGATGGGTTCGGTACTCGGTCCGCATCCTTTTCCAGAGATCGTTCGAGATTTTCAAAGTGTGATTGGCAGTGAGACACGGCGGCAACTATTAGAAAAAGAAGGACAACTGCCAACGACAGTCGTTTCGTGTGTTGGCGGCGGCAGCAATGCGATGGGAATGTTTTACCCTTTCATCAACGATCAAACCGTTCGTTTGATTGGCGTTGAAGCAGCTGGAAAAGGCGTGGATACTACCGAGCATGCGGCGACTTTAACGAAAGGCAGTATCGGTATTTTACATGGTACCAAAATGCATTTGCTGCAAGACGATGATGGGCAAGTGATTGAACCCTATTCGATTTCAGCTGGTTTGGATTATCCAGGGGTCGGTCCCGAGCATTCTTACTTGAAGGAAATTGCACGTGCGGAGTATTTCGCGGTCACTGATGAAGAAGCTGTTGACGCCTTTTATCTCTTGTCTCAAATCGAAGGCATTATTCCCGCTTTGGAAAGTGCTCATGCCGTTGCCTATGCTTTAAAGTTAGCGCCAACGATGACAGCAGAAGAACGCTTAGTGATCTGTTTGTCTGGGCGAGGGGACAAAGATGTTCAACAAATCAAAGATCGGAAAGGAGCAGCGAAATGACCAGCAAAACATTGACGATGAAACTAAAAGAGCGCCAAAAACAAGGCAAGCCTTTGTTTGTACCTTATATCATGGCGGGTGCCAACGGACTGGAACGCCTGCCAGCAGAAATCGAACTGTTGACGACACATGGCGCAGCCGCCATTGAAATCGGCGTGCCCTTTTCAGACCCAGTCGCAGATGGAGCGGTCATCCAAGCAGCTGGAATGCAGGCATTAGCCAATGGCACCACTTTAAAAAAGATCATTGCTGCGCTGCAAACGATCCATTCTGAGGTTCCACTGGTATTGATGGGGTATGCCAATTCATTCTTTCATTATGGGATTGAACAGTTAGCAAATGAGTTAAAAACGACAAATGTGAAAGGGGTGATTATTCCAGATTTACCTTTTGAACATCGATCGCTAGTAACGCCTACGTTTGATGCGGCGGATCTCGCGCTGCTCACACTGGTCTCTTTGACCAGTCCTCCAGACAGAATTCAGACGCTGATCGAAGAAGCGGAAGGATTCGTCTATGCTGTGACAGTGAACGGTGTCACTGGAGAAGATCGCCAATACAACGAACAGCTGGATCAGCATTTGCAAGCCATTTCGGAAAAAAGTCCGATTCCTGTACTAGCTGGTTTCGGGGTCTCGACCCACGCGGACGTGCAGCGCTTTGCCCGAGTGTGCGATGGGGTAGTGATCGGTTCAAAAATCGTAGCAGCCTTACAAAACGAGCCACTGCCTAAAGTCAGTGAGCTGTTAGCAGAACTTGTCGGTATTTCATAGAAAATCAAGGTGAAGGAAAGAACCCAAGTTGGGTTCTTTTTTTTATGAGAAAACTAGTATTCGAGATACTGATGGGCTGCTATGGAAAAAGAGCACGCTGTGTGAAGAGGAAAAAAGGCTGATGGAAGATCAGCCTAAATTATTTTGATTATGCCAGTGTATCGGTGTCGATGGTGACTGTCTCGCAAAAATGCCCTCTGCCCCCAACGTAAACACGATGGATTTCCTTTCGCGAGGACGTAGCTAGTTTGACAAAGATTTCAGAAGGTTCACCTAAATTGCTGCCTTGTTCAAAGCGATACACTTCTTTTTCAAGGGAACACTTTTGATGCAAGAAGCAAGCCAAAGCGGCATTGGAAGTACCTGTGGCAGATTCTTCATTGATGTCAAACAGCTGACAATAAGAATAAATACGGAAACGATGATGCCAATGAAAGAAATTTGCTGAAGATTGAAGCGGATGGGAAGCGATCGTTTGATTGCTTTTGATGAGGAAGGGAACAGGCTATTGATTATTCACCAAATTGCTATGGCAAAAATCTAAATCAATTTGGCACACATTTGGCACAAGAACAAACAAAAACCGCCAAGAACAAGGGTTCTCGACGGTTAAATAACGTTCCAGGAGGGATTCGAACCCCCGACCGTTCGCTTAGAAGGCGAATGCTCTATCCGGCTGAGCTACTGGAACAAATAATTTTCAGCGAATGCTCACTTCGCCTAAGCTGTTGAAATCAATCAGCAACAAATAACATTATAGAAAAAGGGCGCAGCAATGTCAATCTCTTTTCGCCCTTTTCTTATTTTTTCTTTGAAAAAAGGAAGCGCAGCTGCCCTCAACCTTTCTCAGGTTCCTCAAGGATTACGCTATCTGCTTCTTTCGTAATGAGAATCACGCCATCTCCTAAAGGGACGAGGGTGGAGGTCAGCTGAGGATGGTTCATCACGGTATCCAAGAAAAGATTCAACTTACGATGGATCGCTCGCTGGTTGCGAGGGATGTCTTCGATGGGTTGTAGAATCGTTCCAGCTTGGAACACGTCATCCACCATCAACACGCCACCTTTGCGTAACAGACGTAGACATTCTGGCAAAAATTCAATGTATTTCGATTTGGCACTGTCCATGAAGATAAAATCATAAGGCCCACTCAATGTAGGCAGGACATCTGCCGCTTGTCCTTCTAAAAGCGTGATTTTGTCTTCATTTCCTAAGCGAGCATAGGTTTCTTTGGCTTTGCGGATCATGACGTCAAAGCGATCGATCGTTGTGACATGCCCCTCTTTCACACATTGCGCCATCAAGCTTGAAGAAAAACCGATCGCTGTGCCGATCTCAAGGATATCTTTTGGCTGAAGCTGTCCCAATAAAAACTGCAAAAAGACCACAGTTTCATGTGGGATAATTGGCACTTCTTTTTCATGAGCGGCTTGCTCGATTTCACCAAGTTCGCCGGGTAATTGTTTTTGTTTTTCACGCATAAACGCCACTAGTTCTGGTTTGACTACTGGACGATGCATCATTTCGTTGCGCATCTTCATCCTCCTCATTTATCGCTGCCCCTTATTATACGAATAACTCACCTTAAGTTCAATCTTTTCGAGTCTTTGGAACAACAAAAAAACCAGTCATACGACTGGCAGGATAAAGGGGTGAAAAATATTTTTGGGATATTACTATCATAACGGTGTTATGTGGAGGTTTGGTTAAAATCCTGTGAAGATCTCGTCAGGTTCTGCTTAAATTTTCATCAAGGAAGAAAAGCAACCCATCATCAGGGCGAAAACGAACTTTTTATCGAAATATTCAGAAAATTCAGGGAAAAGTGTTGACAGAGGAACCTGCTGTTTGGTATCTTCATAACAAGATAAAAAAAGTGATAGGTGACGACGATGGATAAACGATTGAAACAAACAGCTGCATTTTTATTATTATTATCGTAAGGACTCTTTTTCTATGACCCGCCTTTTTAAGGCATCATTTGAAGAGTCCTATTCGCATTGCATGAAGGAAACCCTTTATGGAGTGCTTTTTTTATACCATTTTTTCAATTTGTTTGAATGAGGTCGCGCCAAGCGTGCCCCTACCACTGCCAAGGAGGAAATAGTGATGAGAAAAATCCAGTTTTTTGACACCACATTGAGAGACGGTGAACAGACGCCGGGAGTCAACTTCAATACAAAAGAGAAGGTTCAACTGGCGCTGCAATTAGAAAAATGGGGGATCGATACGATCGAAGCAGGCTTTCCGATTGCATCAGAAGGAGACTTTCAAGCAGTCCAAGCGATTGCTGGGGCGGTGACGAAAATGACTGTTGCAGGACTTGCCCGTTGTCAGAAAAAAGACATTGATCGTGCCTATGAAGCTCTTCATCAAGCCATCGATCCCCAGATCCATGTCTTTTTAGCAACGAGTGAGGTGCATCGCCAGTACAAGCTGAATATGACGAAAGCAGAAGTACTCGCTTCCATCAAAGAACATGTGGCTTATGCCCGTGAACGCTTTGAAAAAGTTCAATTCTCGCCAGAAGATGCCACCCGCACCGATAAGGCCTTCTTGCTTGAGGCGGTTCAAACAGCGATTGATGCCGGCGCGACGATCATCAATGTGCCCGATACAGTAGGGTTTACCAATCCTACGGAATATGGTGCGCTTTTTGCCTATTTGATCGCCAATATCAAGAGTGAGCAGCCGATCATTTTTTCTTCCCATTGTCATGATGACTTGGGAATGGCGACAGCCAATGCGCTGGCAGCTATCGAAAATGGTGCTGATCGGGTGGAAGGAACGATCAACGGGATCGGCGAACGAGCGGGCAATACCGCACTAGAAGAAGTGGCGCTGGCGTTGCATATTCGCAATGATTTCTATCAGGCTACCTCCAACATCAAGTTAAACGAAACAAAACGCACCAGCGATCTGGTGGCACGTTTGTCTGGGATCACGGTACCGAAAAACAAAGCGATCGTCGGCGGCAATGCCTATGCTCATGAATCTGGGATTCATCAAGATGGCGTCTTGAAAAATCCTGAAACTTACGAAATCATTACCCCGCAACTGGTAGGCGTACAAACCAACTCACTGCCTCTTGGCAAACTTTCTGGCCGCCATGCGTTTGTCGATAAAATGCAGCAGCTGGGGTACCAGTTTGACCAAGAAGAAACCAATGAATTGTTTAAACGCTTCAAAGAGTTGGCAGATAAGAAAAAGCAAGTGACCGAACAAGATTTGCTGGCTTTGGTGGCTGACCAGGGCCGCAGCCAAGAAGATGGCTGCGAGTTGGACGCCGTTCAGCTGCAATACGTGTCCAATGGCCATCAAGGAGCGGTGGTTTCTATCATCAAGGACGAGGAAAAACAAGTGGCATCAGCTATCGGTGCCGGCAGTATCCAAGCTATCTACAACTCGATCGATCAGATTTTCCAGCAGCAGCCGAAGTTGTTGAACTATGAGATCACTGCCTTGACCAGTGGGGAAGATGCGCAAGCGGAAGTGCACGTGGTTATTGAATGCCAGGAAACCAATGAAAAAATCAGCGGGATCGGCTTAGACTTTGATGTCTTGCAGGCGTCAGCCAAAGCCTATGTACAGGCTAGCGCAGCTCTAAAGAATCGAGGTGTCCTTGTTTGAAAAAGATCGTGGTTTTAGCAGGAGATGGCATCGGACCAGAAATTATGGCCAGTGCGCTTGCGGTATTGAAAGCGGCTTGTCCAGACCATCTCCAACGCTTTCATTTTGACCAGCGGCCATTTGGTGGTGCGGCGCTAGCACTTACTGGAGAGCCCTTGCCGCAAGAAACACTACAAGCTTGCCAGCAGGCGGATGCGATCCTTTTAGGAGCCATTGGTGATCCAGTTTGGGAAAACGCACCGATAACACCCGAGAAAGGACTTTTGAATTTGCGTCAAGCGTTAGGGCTATACGCCAATATTCGACCCATCAAAGTAGTTGATGCGGTGATTGCTTTGTCTCCCATTAAAGAAGCGATCCTTCGGGGGACAGATTTTGTCATCGTTCGTGAGTTGACTGGCGGTATTTATTTTGGCGAAAAAGCAGAAAAACCTGAAGAAGCCTACGACATCAATCATTATCATCAAGCAGAGATTCGACGGATTTTGCGTAAAGCTTTTGAGATCGCCCGCACGCGGAAGAAGCGGGTTCTCTCTGTCGATAAAGCAAATGTGTTGGCGACTAGCCGACTTTGGCGCCGATTAGCGGAAGAAACGGCACAGGAATTCCCAGATTGTCAGTTGACTCATCAATATGTTGATTCCGCCGCTATGAAAATCATCCAAAATCCCAAAGACTTTGATGTAATCGTGACAGAAAATCTCTTTGGCGACATTTTAAGTGATGAAGCCTCGGTTTTGCCAGGGTCATTAGGGGTGCTGCCCAGCGCAAGTCATGGCGCAGAAGGGGTTTCTTTATATGAACCGATTCATGGCTCTGCACCTGATATCGCTGGGCAAAATTGCGCCAATCCGGTTTCCATGATTTTATCTGTCGTCATGATGCTAAGAGAGTCCTTTCAAGAGGAAGAGCTGGCGGATACCATCGAAAGTGCTTGTTACGAGGTAATGAATGCGGGGATCTTGACCCGTGATCTAGGTGGTACAGCAACGACAACTGCCTTTACAGAAGCGGTTATTGCACAGTTAGGAGTGAGCAATTATGGGGAAAACGCTGTTTGATAAACTATGGGATCGGCATGTCATCACAGGAGAAGAAGGGCAAGCGCAGCTGCTTTATGTCGATCTGCATATGATCCATGAAGTGACGACACCGCAAGCCTTCGAAGGATTACGGCAAGCGGGACGGACCGTCCGTTGTCCCGAAAAAACCTTCGCAACGATGGATCACAACGTGCCTACCAAAGATATTTTTACCATCACTGATCTGGTTGCAAAAAAGCAAATGGACACGTTACGTAAAAACTGTCGAGATTTTGGGATCGAATTGTGTGACAATGGCTCTGCCAACCAAGGAATCGTCCACATGGTTGGCCCAGAAGTTGGCTTGACCCAACCAGGGAAAACGATCGTTTGCGGGGATTCCCACACTGCCACCCATGGTGCTTTCGGTGCGATCGCGTTTGGGATCGGTACGAGTGAAGTAGAGCATGTCTTTGCGACACAGACGATTTGGCAGACAAAACCGAAACGCATGGGAGTTGAGATTACCGGTCACCTGCAGCCGGGAGTGTACGCCAAAGATATTATTTTGGCATTGATCGCGACCCATGGCACTGATTTTGGTGGTGGCTATGCCGTAGAATTCTTTGGCGAAACGATCCGTAGCCTGACGATGGAAGAACGCATGACCATTTGCAATATGTCGATCGAAGGTGGGGCGAAAATGGGCTTGATCGCCCCTGATGAAACGACCTTTGCTTATGTGAAGGATCGACGCTTTGCGCCACAAGCGTTTGCCAGTGCGGTGGCTGATTGGCAAAGCCTTTATACCGATGAAGATGCTAACTATGATGCCCTGATCACCCTAGACGCAACAACCTTAGAACCCTATATCACTTGGGGAACCAATCCAGAAATGGGGGTGCCAGTCAGCGAAGCGTTTCCTGAAGTGCGGGATCACAATGATCAGCAAGCCTATGAATATATGGCGCTGCAACCTGGACAGACAGCTGCTGATATCCCCATTGAATACATTTTTATTGGATCGTGTACCAATGGTCGTTTGTCTGATCTGCAAGAGGCAGCGGCGATTTTGAAAGGTCAGACCATCAAAGAAGGGGTCACTGGTATTATCGTTCCTGGTTCACGCCCTGTTCGTAAAGCAGCGGAAGCGATCGGTTTAGACAAAGTCTTTATTGACGCTGGTTTTGAATGGCGGGAGCCTGGCTGTTCCATGTGCTTAGGAATGAATCCTGATAAAGTACCAGAAGGCGTCCACTGTGCCTCCACATCAAACCGCAATTTTGTTGGACGGCAAGGGAAAAACGCGCGGACGCACCTCTGTAGTCCAGCGATGGCGGCAGCAGCTGCGATTCATGGGCGCTTTGTCGATGTACGAGAAGTGGTTGGAGGTGTTGGTTAATGGAAGCTTTTACGCAATTTGAAGGTACGACGCTGCCTTTGATGAATGACAATATCGATACCGATCAAATCCTACCGAAAAATTATTTGAAGCGCGTTGAAAAAACGGGTTTTGGCGAATTTTTATTTGACGATTGGCGCTATTTGCCGCAACGCAAGCCTAATCCAGCATTTATCTTGAATGATCCAGCATATCAGACCGCTCAAGTCCTCGTCACTGGTGATAATTTTGGTTCTGGCTCTTCTCGAGAGCACGCGGCATGGGCGCTGTTGGATTACGGCTTTAAAGCCGTGATTGCTGGCAGCTTCGGTGATATTTTCTATATGAATGCCACCAAAAACGGGCTGCTGCCCATCGAGCTGCCTTTGACTGTTCGCCAAAGGATCGCTTCGCTGCCTGCTTCAGAAAAAATCAGCATTGACTTGCCAAGGCAATGTGTGATCGTTGCTGGGGAGGAGCATTTCTTTGCAATCGATGCTACCTGGAAACACAAATTGATCCACGGTCTCGATGAGATCAGTATCACGTTGCAGGAAGAGGCGAAAATCACCGCCTATGAGCAGACGATTCCAGCGTATTGGCAGTAGGGCTAGGGGACTGGTCGTTATTCGTCGGCTGGTATTTGTGAGAGGATGTTTCTTAACCCTCGCCAATCGGCTTCGATTTGCGGAGTCAACGTTCGATTGTAAAAGATCGCAGCGGGATGATACATCGGCACGATCAAATATTCTTTTTCCGACCATTGATAGCCATCTTTTGTTGGATTGCTTTCTTGTATTTTGGAACGGATCACTTCGCCATGGTGATCTTTGATATAATAGGCGTTGCCTAATAATCGCTGCAGTCCGATATTGCCAACAGTTGCAATGACAGGCGGATCTACAACGGACAACTCGTAGTCAAGCAGCGGTGCGTGTAGCAAGACTTCTTTTTTGGTAGGTGTCCGATTGGGATGGACGATCTCATGGGCACCGTTGCGCTTGTTGATCCGTTCTTTGACGGAGTATGGGCGACTGCGAACAGCGCTGGTGATGTAGACATCCTCACGGGTCAAACCGGCTAAAGCCAACGATTTCATCAATTCTTTTCCTGCTTGTCCGCTAAAAGGAATAAAATTCTCGATTTCGGTTCGTCCAGGGGCTTCCCCAACGATCATCAATTTGGGCTGCAGCGGTCCTTGACCGGGAACAAATCCTTCCAACGGATAACTGCAGGACGCCTGTTGAACGGCAGTGGCTAATTCTTTGGGGTATTGCATGAAAACTCCTCCAATTCTGTTTCACTTGTGCTCTTTCTTCTATAGTAATAGAAAATAAAAAATGCACAAAAGGAAATGACTAGTAGCAAAAGAATTCTGTCTTTTCCTTAATTAGTGATTGACTTTAGGAAAACATTTTGATAAAGTTAATCTGTTGTAATTGTGGACTCCACAGCTACAACCGCACAGAACAAGTAGTAAGTACGAAAGTCACTTGGGATGGCGAGTCTAAGTATATTATAAGGAGGTGCTGTAGAGCATGTACGCAATTATCAAAACTGGTGGGAAACAAGTAAAAGTTGAAGTGGGTCAAGCAATCTACGTTGAAAAATTGGACGTTGAAGCTGGACAAAAGGTTACTTTTGATGAAGTTATCTTAGTAGGTGGCGAATCAACAAAAGTTGGTGCCCCAATCGTTGCAGGAGCAACTGTTGAAGGGACTGTTGAAAAACACGGCAAACAAAAGAAAGTCGTAACTTTCAAATACAAACCTAAAAAACATTCACACCGTAAACAAGGTCACCGTCAACCTTACACAAAAGTTGTTATTGACGCGATCAACGCTTAATTCTTACGAAAAGCAGGGTAACGAATATGATCAAAGGGACATTCAAACGAAATGACTCTGGTCGGATTGTTTCTTTTGAACTAGCTGGACACGCACAAGCAGGAGAATACGGCAAAGACATCGTCTGTGCTGCAGCATCCGCTTTAGCGATCAGTGCAGTCAATGGGATCGATGCTTTGGCTGGCGTTGCGCCAAAAGTTGAAGCAGATAACGAAAATAGTGGGTACTTATTAGTCACACTGCCTTCTCGTTTAACCCAAGAGCAGTCGAATATCGCACAAATTCTTTTAGAAAATTTGTTGATCGGCTTGCAATCAGTTCAAGAAGAGTACAACGATTATATCCAAATCAAAACTACTAAAGAAAACTAGGAGGTGCATCTCATGTTGATGAAAATGAATTTGCAATTCTTCGCTCACAAAAAAGGTGGGGGTTCTACTTCTAACGGACGTGACTCTCAATCAAAACGTTTAGGTGCGAAACGTGCTGACGGTCAAACCGTTTCAGGCGGATCAATCCTTTATCGCCAACGCGGTACTAAAATTTACCCAGGGGTAAACGTAGGTATCGGTGGAGATGATACATTGTTTGCAAAAGTTGATGGCGTTGTTCGTTTCGAACGTAAAGGCCGCGACAAAAAACAAGTATCTGTTTATCCAGTAGCGCAAGAAGCATAAGAAAATGACATCCAGATTACGTAAAAGTAACCTGGGTGTTTTTTTATACACCAATGAAACCGTTTTAACGAAATAGTTATTTGTAATGGCTTAGATAAGGAGAGAAGCAATGATTCAATTAAAAGAAATCACGAAGGAAAACTATCGTGCGTGCATGAATTTGAAGACAACGAAGGAGCAAGAAGACTTTGTTGCGCCCAATTGGTACTCAATGTTAGAGGCGATCTATGAGGAACCTCGTCAGGCATTTGCCCTATACAATGGTGAGGAAATGGTCGGCTTTATCCTATTTAGTTTTTACGAGGCGGATGAGGATTATCCAAAAGCTTCGTGGTGGATCGAGCGGTTTATGATCGCAGAAAAATTCCAAAATCAAGGGTTAGGCACTCAGGCGTTTCTTGCTGGGTTAGATTGGTTCAAAACCCATATCCAAGCGCAAGAATTAAGGATCTCCGCTGTGGATGGCAACGAGATCGCAACGAAGCTTTACGAACGCAATGGCTTTGTTTTGACGGGTGAAATGATTGAGAACGAGCATGTACTCTTGTTGCAGCTGCCAACGGATCAAGGGTAAATGACTCTTTTTACAGTAAGAGAGTGAGGTCAAAAGCAGAGGTTCTCAAGGGAATCCTGTGCTTTTTTTGTGTTGTTTCGTTAAAAAAAAGTGTGCGGTCATCTTCTGGTTAGACGTTTCAAGAAATTTTGTGCACTTGGGGTAAGAATGACGAGTATGTCCATGCTTTGTTGTTCACAAAGTTCCTTTTGCTGTTAACAGAATCTTTACACGTTGACAACACAAACCTTATATTCATTTGATACTCTGAGGAAGTAGAACAAATGGAAAGAAACTTTCGAAAAACGTTGATTATTGAGAATGTGCTCACGAATGATTTCGGTCAAAACACGAACATTATCAAAAAAGAAAACGTTCGTAATTCGAAAAAGATTGTTTTTAATTCGGTGGTTTTTTATAATCAAAAAGGAAAGTTCGGAATTCCATGAGTTCGATTTTTTTAATGAAAAGGAGAAAAAGTGATGAAAGTTTGGAAGAAAACGGCAATGTTTGGTTTAGGTTTGGTGGCAGCAGTTACGCTGGCGGCATGTGGCTCAGGTGGAGCAAGTACTGACTCGGCGGCTGAGGACGCAGGATATGTACCAGAAAAGTTGACCGTTCAATTTGTCCCATCACAAGCAGCAGAAACATTAGAAGCAAAAGCAAAACCACTTGAGCAATTGTTAAGTGATGAATTGGGGATTCCAGTTACAGTGAGTGTTTCCACTGACTACAATACAATCGTCGAAGCAATGGCTTCGAAACAAGTAGATGTCGGCTTTTTACCGCCGAATGCCTATGTTTTAGCAAATGAGCAAAGCAATGTAAAGGTGTTATTGCAAGCACAGCGTTATGGCATCAAGCAGCCTGGTGGCGAATCAACGGATGAATTGGTTGATAGCTATCGTTCAATGATCGTCGTAAAAAGCGGCAGCGACATCAAAGAGTTGGAAGATTTAAAAGGCAAAACGATTGCCACGCAAGATGTTACTTCTTCTGCCGGTTATGTTTGGCCAGTAGCAGAAATGAAAAAAGCAGGCATCGATATCAATACGGATGTGACGACTGTTCAAGTCAAAGGCCATGACCAAGCGGTCTTATCAGTCTTGAATGGCGACGTTGATGCGGCGTTCGTTTTTGAAGATGCCCGTAACACGGTCAAAAATGATTACCCAGAAATCATGGATGAGGTAGAACCAATGTACTTTACCGAACCGATTCCGAACGATACGATCAGTGTTCGCAGCGATATGAGTGAAGAGTGGGACAAAAAAATCCAAGATGCCTTTATCGCGATCGGAAAAGATGAAGAAGGAAAACAAATCATCTCTGATATTTACTCTCATGAAGGATACGTTGTTTCACAAGACAGCAATTTCGACATCGTAAGAGAGTATGCGGAACAAGTCGGACAATAATTAATAGATGAATAGATCGGGAGGGTACCGGTAGTTGAGGTACCCTTTTCGAATGGACAGCAATTTTTACCTAATGGAAAGAAAGTAGGAGAATCATGGCTCTAGAGAACGAAACGATTATTTCATTTCAGAATGTGACCAAGCAATACCCAAATGGGGTGTTGGGGTTGAAGGACTTGAACATCGATATCAAAAAAGGGGAATTTGTCATCGTAGTGGGCTTATCCGGTGCAGGTAAATCGACGATGCTGCGCTCCATCAATCGACTGCACGAGATCACAAGCGGCGAGATTTTAATCGATAACAAGTCGATCACAAAAGCAAAAGGAAGAGAGCTGCGCTTGATTCGTCGAGACATTGGCATGATTTTCCAAAGCTTCAATTTGGTGAAACGTTCGAGTGTCTTGCGAAACGTCTTAACGGGGCGGGTGGCTTATCATCCCACGATCAAAATGCTGCTGGGTCTGTTTCCGCAAGCGGACAAAGAGTTGGCGTATCAATCACTGCAGCGGGTCAATTTAGCAGAAAAAGTCTATACCCGAGCCGATGAATTGTCTGGCGGTCAGCAGCAGCGGGTTTCGATTGCCCGGGCGTTGACGCAAGAGCCGAAGATTATTTTAGCGGATGAACCGGTTGCTTCATTGGATCCGTTAACCACTGAAAAAGTCATGAATGACTTAAAACGGATCAATCAAGATCTGGGGATCACCATCGTAGTCAATTTACATTCTGTCCAATTGGCAAGAGAATACGGCACGCGGATCATCGGGTTGCGAGACGGAGGCTTGGTTTTTGATGGCCCTGTCAGTGAAGCGACCGATCAGCGATTGAAACAGATTTATGGCAGCGAGATCATGGAAGAGCAGGAAGGGGCGGGACAATGACGACAAATACGTTGCCGAAACGCAGCGGACTATGGAAAAATGTTCTTTGGCTCGTCATTTTTTTAGTGGTATTGTTCGTTAGCGGCTCTATTTCAGGTGTTGATTTGGCACGGTTCTTTAGCAATAGCAGTCAAATGAATGTCATCTTACAAAAGATGGCTCATCCTGATTGGGCATATGCCAAAATCATTGTTGAGCCGATTTTGCAAACGATCCAAATGGCGATCATCGGCACAACCTTTGGTGCACTGGCGGCCTTTCCGTTTTCACTTTTAGCAGCACGAAATATCATGACCAATCATTGGATCAGTGGTTGTTTCCGTTTTGTTTTGAATATCATTCGGACGGTACCTGATTTGATGCTGGCGGCTTTATTTGTCGCCATTGTCGGAATTGGTCCCGTTGCAGGGGTGATCTCCATCTCTGTGTTTTCTTTTGGGATGATCACCAAATTGTTTTATGAATCGATTGAAACGATTGATGAAGGTCCGATCGAAGCGATCACGGCTTCTGGAGGATCGAAGTTTGATATCATCCGCTATGCAGTCGTACCGCAAGTCATGAGTCATTTTCTTAGTTACTTGCTTTATGCCTTTGAGATCAATGTGCGGGCATCGACGATTCTTGGGTATATCGGCGCAGGCGGAATCGGTGTTTTCTTACAACGATCTTTAAGCCAATTTCGATATGACCAGACGTCGATCATCGTCTTAGTGATTTTTGCAGTTGTTTTGGTGATTGATACCATTAGTAATAGATTAAGGGAGCGATTATTATGATGTTGCCAGCAGAACCGAAAAAGAAAAAAATACGGAATTGGCTGATCGCTGTAGTCGTTATCCTCCTTTATATCTGGGCTTTTGCTGGCGTACCTTTTGCTGGTGTTAAAGAAAATGTCGGTCAAATTGTCGGCTCGATCTTTTATGGCCTGATCCATCCTGATTGGGGCTATGTTTATACCGGTGATGGCGAAGATTTGATCAGTCTGATGATCGAAACCGTCGCGATTGCCTTTGTTGGAACCTTTTTGTCATCGATTTTAAGTATTCCTTTTGCCTTTTGGGCGGCGCGCAGCAAAAACAGCCCTCGCTGGTTATCGGGATTTGGGAAAATCGTGCTGACGGCGATTCGAACGTTTCCAGAAATCGTCTTAGCCATCATGTTTATCAAAACGGTAGGTCCGGGCTCCTTTGCTGGTGTCTTGGCGGTCAGTGTCCATTCCATTGGGATGCTAGCAAAGCTTTACAGCGAAGCGATCGAAAACATGGACCATGGTCCCTCGGAATCCGTCATTAGTGCGGGAGGAAGCCGCTGGGATGTATTAGGCTTTGCGACATTGCCGCAACTGATCCCGGAATTTCTTTCTTTTACCTTGTATCGATTTGAACTGGCTGTCCGTTCAGCTTCGATCTTAGGGATCGTAGGGGCAGGTGGGATCGGTACACCGATGATCTTTGCCATCAATGCGCGTTCATGGAGCCGTGTAGGGATCATTTTATTAGGAATCGTGGTGACGGTCACGATCATTGATTTTATTTCTGGGCGTTTGCGTAAACGATTGGTTTAATAAAATGAAGTGAGTACTCGAAAAAAACACAGTCTGATTAGGCTGTGCTTTTTTTGTAGGGGATAGGCGGAGGTCGTTTAAGACAGGTTTCGTGAAACTTGTTATACTGGATTCATAGAAAATGAACCCAAACAAGGAGGCTGTTTTATGAAAGCATTATTGATCGTCAATCCAAGCTCTGGTGGGGAACAGGCCCAAGAATATGAGCAGCTGGCAGAAGAAAAGCTGCGGGAAGCTTTTTCAGAAGTCGTGGTCAAGCATACCGAAAAAGAAGGAGATGCCACACGTTTTGCCTCTGAAGCGGCAGCAGAATTTGACAGTGTCTTTGCAATGGGCGGTGATGGTACCGTCAATGAAGCGGTCAATGGCTTAGCCCCTCATGACAAACGACCAAATTTTGGTTTCTTCCCGCTGGGAACAGTAAATGATTTAGCCAGAGCATTAGCGATTCCACTAGATCCTAAGGAAGCCATCGAATCATTTGCAGTGGATCACACTCGCAAAATCGATATTGGTCAGGTCAATCAAGCCTATTTTACCAATGTGGTGGCGATCGGTATGATTCCAGCAGCGATCAACAACGTAGAGGTCGAAGAAAAAACCAAGCTGGGAAAAATGGCCTATTTTGTTTCTGGTCTGCGGGAAGTGCGGAAAAATGAAAGTCATCCGTTTGAAGTGACCGCCGAAAATAATGGCGAAAAAACGACGATCGCTGTGGAGAGCAGTACGATGATCGTTGGGTCATCCAATACGATCGGCGGTTTCGAATCTCTTTTGCCTAAAGCGAGTACCGATGACGGCAAATTACATCTGATCTACTTGAAGGATACGAATCTTTGGGAGACCGTCAAAAGTGTCCCAGAGCTTCTCAAAGGGGTGACAGAATCAAATGATGTTCTTGGCTATCAAACCTTTGATAAAGCTGCGATTCGTTTGACGGATGGGGCAACGATCGAAACAAATGTCGATGGTGATCCGGGACCTGAATTGCCAATCACAGTAGCGGTACTGCCACAGCATCTTACCGTGTATTGCGGAGCTGAAAAAGCCCGCTAAATCATTTATCACTAGGAAACGATCCGTCAAAAGCGGATTGTTTTTTTTGTTCAGAAAGAGTATACTGGGAAAAAATTTACTGAAAGAAGGGATTCTATGACGATACGTTCTGCCACGATTGCAGATGCCCAAGCCTTGACAGCAATCTATGCTTATTATGTAGAAAAGACACCGATTACCTTTGAAACGGAGGTGCCATCGGTTCAAGAATTCGCGGAACGCATCGCCAAGACCTTGAAACGTTATCCGTATCTCGTTGCAGAAGAGGCTGGTGAAATCGTCGGTTATGCCTATGCGTCAGCCTATAAAGAACGGGCTGCGTACGATTGGACCGTTGAAGTAACCGTTTATTTAGCACCGGATGCCAAAGCAAAAGGGCTCGGCACCGCTCTTTATCAAGCGCTTGAAGAAAAATTAAAAGCGCAAAACGTGGTCAATCTGACTGCATGCATTACAGGAGGCAATCAACAAAGCGAGGCTTTTCATGAGAAGCTGGGGTATCGGAAAGTTGCTGATTTTGCGCATGTCGGCTATAAGTTCAATCAATGGCACGATGTGATTTGGATGCAAAAAGAACTGCAATGGTTTCCTGAGAAGGTACCAGCGTTCATTCCCAATGAAAAAGCCTAACGCATCCTGACTTTTGAATATCTTTTTTTGGCAAAATGCTTTATGCTGAGAGTAGCATGTGATAGGACGTTCTATTGCTCTTTCGAACAAAGTATTTTGCTTTTTCTGTACGGAAAAAAAGTTGCTTTTTTATAGAAAAATGAGTAAAGTATTCAAGTGGAAAAAACAAGGAGGCGAAGCTGTTGGGCAAGCGAATCGAACGGATTTATCAATATATCGTCGAAAATACGATGAGCGGCTTAGGGGAAAAGAAAGGGTTGTCTACTTCAGAAGTTGCCGATCATTTAGCCATTCAGCGCAGTAATGCCAGTAAGGATTTAAATAAGCTTGTCAAAGAAGGGCGCGTCGAAAAAAGCGACTCGCGGCCTGTTCGCTACTGGGCGGCAGGGGTCGATCCCAGCAGTAGGGAAAAGTATGTGCCAAGCTACAAAGAAAGTCGCCCGCAAAGAGAAAAAGCCTTCCCTCAACGGGTACAAGGAAAACCCTCTGACCGAGATATTTTTGCGACGATCATCGGTGCCAACGGAAGTATGAAAAATGCCGTTGAGCAGGCGAAAGCAGCGATCTTGTATCCGCCAAAAGGGCTAAACTGCTTGATCACAGGGCCTACTGGTTCTGGGAAAACCTACTTTGCCCATGCAATGTTTCAGTTTGCCAAAAGCAATCAAGTAATTGCCGATGACAAAGAATTGATCGTCTTTAACTGTGCAGACTATGCAAATAACCCAGAGCTTTTGATGAGCCATTTGTTTGGTTATGTACGGGGGGCCTTTACGGGTGCCGATCAAGAGAAGATCGGTATTATTGATCAAGCGGATGAGAGTATGTTGTTTCTCGATGAGATCCATCGATTACCGCCAGAAGGGCAAGAAATGATTTTTTACTTTATGGACCATGGAACGTTTAGTCGTTTAGGGGAAACGGGCAAAAATCATCAAGCGAATGTCCGAATCGTTGGAGCCACTACCGAAGACCCCAACTCAACGCTATTAGATACCTTTACCCGACGCATTCCTATCAATATTCAACTGCCCTTCTTTGAGAAACGACCCGCATCAGAAAAAGTCGATCTCGTTCGGGTGTTAGTCGGGCAAGAGGCGTCCCGTATTCAGCGGACGATCACCTTGACAGAAGATGTAGTCAAAGCGTTGATCGGCAGTGTCAGTTTTGGGAATATCGGTCAATTGAAATCCAATGTCCAGCTCGTCTGTGCTCGGGGCTTTTTGAATCATATGCAACAAGATGAGATTGAGATCGATTTGATCGATTTGCCAGAAGGGATTCGTTCGGGATTGATCGTTTTGGGGAATCGCCGCAATGAGCTGGCGGAGCTTTCTAAAATCCTTGAACCGAAGATCAGCATTCAACCGAATCAAAACTTAAACAATATTCAATCAGATTCCTATGAATTGCCTTACAATCTCTACGACATCATCGGGGATAAAGCAGCCTTATTAAAAGCAGATGGTTTGGATCAAGAAGCAATCAATCATTTTATTTCAACCGATATCAATGTTCATTTGAAATCTTTTTATAAAGATCACGGCTTCTCTTTTAATTCTGTCAATAAACTAAGTGAATTTGTCGATCAGAAAGTGATCAGTGTAACAAATCAAATTTATGAGATGGTTCGGAAACGGTTAAATTACGATTTCCAGCAAAACTTTATTTACGCGATGAGTTTGCATATCAGTTCTTTTTTGAAAAAGATCCATTTGGGAGAAGAACGGCAAACCAACGACAACATTCGTCAAATGGTGGCGGATTACCCCCAAGAGTTCGAAGTTGCCAAAGAAGTCCGCGACTTCATCGGCGACAGCTTTCACGTGGCGATTCCTGAAAGTGAATCCTATTACTTGGCAGTTCTATTGGTTTCACTGCGTACGACACATTCCTCTGGGAAAATTGGTGTCGTTGTGGCAGCTCACGGCAACAGTACGGCTAGTAGTATGGTACAAGTAGTCAAGCAGCTGTTGGAAGTCGATCAAGTGACAGCGGTGGACATGCCATTAGATATGCCACCGGCTGTGGCGTTGAAAAAAATCGTGGATAGTGTACGAGCAGTCAATGACGGCAGTGGGGTGATCCTCTTAGTCGATATGGGGTCCTTAGCGACCTTTAATAATGAAATCCAGCGAGAAACGGGTGTGGCTGTTCGAACAGTCGATATGGTGACTACCTCCATCGTCCTTGAGACGGTCCGTAAAGCATCAGTGATCGGCACGGACCTCGATCAGCTCTATGATTCATTACGGAAGTTCCGCGGATACGGAGCGGTCACTGTGGAAGAACCAGTGTCACAAAACCACCACCCTAAAGCGATTCTAGCGGTCTGCGCTTCGGGAAAAGGGACAGCGCAGCGCATCAAAGAATTGATCCAAAGCTCATTGTCAAAACGCCAAAATCAAAATGTTGACGTAGTGACCTTATCGGTGGCGGATCTGAGAACGGACTTGGATCAGATTCAACAGCGCTACCGGCTGATTGCCGCAACGGGGATCATTGATCCGCATATCGATGCACCGTTTATTTCATTAGAACGTTTTATCGACCAAGATGTTGATCTTTTGTTGGATGATATCTTATTGGAAAACGATTTGAGTTTTGAAGATGAAGTGCAGCTAGATGATCGGCAGGCAAAGGAAATCTGTGTTCGGTATTTAGAGGAAAACTTTACCTATATCAATGCGAAAAAAGTGGTAGAGCCGTTGTGGAAATTTGGCGAAGAGATCATTCACGATTTGGATTTGGTAGGGGCGCAGCAAGGCTTTCAGATCAATTTTGTGATGCATGGCGCAGGTATGCTGGAGCGGATCTTATTGCGTCAACCATTGACTGTTTCTGAAATTGATTTAGCAGCGATGGAGGAGAATCCTCTTTACGGCCAATTGCATGTGCATGTCCAATCATTTTCGCGCTTGATGAATATCGAAGTGCCGAAGACAGAAGAGTATTACCTGCTGGAGCTGATCAAAAACCATCACGAAAAAGAAATGTATTTTTAAATCCTGCAAATAATACAGATACACTAAAAAAGATACAGTATTTTTTAGTGTATCTTTTTTAGTGTATTGTACGAATGCTGATTCTTAAGGTTTTTTCAAGAATAGTGTATCGAAAAAACTTGGCATGCTTCTTGCTTCTATATAAGTGGATACAGGAGGTGATTGAAAAAAGAACAGATCCTCAATATGAAAAGCGGATCGATGGATGTAGGAGGCTTGCACAATGGGAATGGATATACGTCTTGCCCGAATCGACGATCGGTTGATTCATGGTCAGGTCGCCACAGCTTGGTCGAAAATGACTGGTATCAATCGAATCATCGTGGTCAGTGATGAGGTCGCAAATGACCAATTACGGAAGTTTCTCTTGAAAGAAGCTGCTCCACCAGGAATCAAATCCAATGTGGTGACAGTAGCAAAAATGCTTGAGGTGGCGCATAACACATTATTTAATACGCAAAAAGTCATGTTATTATTTACCAACCCTCAAGATGTCGTGACTCTGGTCAAAGGAGGCATTGACATTCGTTCCGTCAATATCGGCGGCATGAGCTTTTCAATGGGAAAACGGATGATCACTAATTTCGTGTCAGTCAATGATCAAGATCTTGCTTCGCTGCTTTATTTGCAAAACCAAGGCATAGAAGTAGAGATACGCAAAGTTCCAGCTGATCGTAAAATCTTTTTGAAGGATATTTTGGAAAAAGAAGGTAGTCACCCTTAATTTTTTCGATGTTGTTTTTTCTTTCGTATTCGTGTCACATTTTTCAATTTTGATATAGGAGGTAAAAAGATGGTAGGAATTATCCTAGCAAGTCATGGAGAATTTGCTAACGGCATTTTGCAATCTGGTTCAATGATCTTCGGCGAACAAGAAAATGTTAAAGCTGTTACATTGATGCCAAGTGAAGGTCCAGATGACATCAAGGCAAAAATGCAAGAAGCAATTGCTACATTTGACGATCAAGAAGAAGTATTATTCTTAGTTGATCTTTGGGGTGGTACTCCTTTCAACCAAGCAAACAGCTTGTTTGAAGATCACAAAGACAAATGGGCAATCGTTGCTGGTATGAATTTACCAATGGTGATCGAAGCCTATGCTTCACGTTTTTCAATGAACACTGCGCATGAAATCGCTGCGCACATCGTTGAAACAGCTAAAGAAGGGGTTAAGGTCAAACCAGAAGAGCTTGAACCAGAAGAAGCGACAGCACCAAAAGCTGTGCAAGACGATCAACCTAAAGGATCACTTCCTCCGGGAACTGTTCTAGGCGATGGCAAAATCAAAATCGTGCTTGCGCGTGTGGATTCTCGTTTGCTACATGGTCAAGTCGCTACAGCTTGGACAAAATCAGTCAATCCATCTCGGATCATCGTTGTTTCTGATGCAGTTGCAAAAGATGATTTGCGTAAAAAACTGATCGAACAAGCAGCTCCTCCAGGAGTAAAAGCGAACGTCATTCCAGTGGATAAAATGATCGAAGTTTCTAAAGACCCTCGTTTCGGGAATACGAAAGCTTTACTATTATTTGAAAACCCACAAGATGTGTTGCGTGCAGTTGAAGGTGGCGTTGACATCACTGAGGTGAACGTTGGTTCAATGGCTCACTCTGTTGGGAAAGTTGTTGTAAGTAAAGTATTGTCGATGGGTACGGACGATGTGAAGACATTTGAAGATCTAAAAGGACGCGGCATCAAATTCGATGTGCGTAAAGTGCCAAATGACTCTCGAGACAACATGGACGAAATCTTACGCAAAGCCAAAAATGAATTGGCGAATAAATAGAAACGTATTCAACTAAATAGGAGGTCTATCATGACTATTATATCTATGGTATTAGTAGTACTCGTTGCCTTTTTAGCTGGTATGGAAGGAATCTTGGATGAATTCCAATTCCATCAACCGCTAGTCGCGTGTACTTTGATCGGTTTAGTGACCGGTAATTTGGAAGCATGTATCATTTTGGGCGGATCATTACAAATGATCGCACTTGGATGGGCAAATATCGGTGCCGCTGTTGCACCTGATGCTGCATTGGCGTCTGTTGCATCTGCAATTATTTTAGTTTTAGGTGGACAAGGAACTGCTGGTGTTGATACAGCGATTGCCGTTGCGATCCCTCTAGCTGTTGCTGGTTTGTTCTTGACAATGATCGTTCGTACATTGGCTGTGCCAATCGTTCACTTTATGGATGCTGCTGCTGAAGAAGGCAACATTCGTAAAATCGAAATGTGGCATGTGATCGCTGTATGTATGCAAGGGGTTCGTATTGCGATTCCTGCAGCTGCATTGTTGGCAATTCCTGCTGCAACTGTTCAAAACTTCTTAGAATCAATGCCTGCATGGTTAACTGATGGTATGGCTATCGGTGGTGGTATGGTTGTTGCCGTTGGTTATGCAATGGTTATCAACATGATGGCAACTCGTGAAGTATGGCCATTCTTCATTATCGGTTTCGTTATCGCAGCTATTTCTCAATTGACATTGATCGCTATCGGTGCTTTGGCAGTAGCAATCGCATTGATCTACTTGAACCTAACTAAAATGGGCGGATCATCAAATGGAGGCGGCGGCAGCAACACTGGCGACCCTCTAGGCGATATCTTGAATGACTATTAGAATCGAAGGAGGAGAAAAAAATGGCAGAAAAAATTCAATTAAATAAAAAAGATCGTTTAGCCGTAGCATGGCGCTCTACCTTCATTCAAGGTTCATGGAACTATGAACGTATGCAAAATGGTGGTTGGGCATTCTCAATGATTCCAGCAATCAAAAAATTATACAAAACAAAAGAAGACCGTGCCGCTGCATTGAAGCGTCACTTAGAATTCTTTAACACTCACCCATATATCGCATCGCCAATCTTAGGGGTAACATTAGCCTTAGAAGAAGAACGTGCCAATGGCGCGCCTGTCGATGATGTAGCGATCCAAGGGGTAAAAGTTGGGATGATGGGTCCTTTAGCCGGTGTCGGTGACCCTGTGTTCTGGTTTACTGTACGTCCGATGTTAGGTGCTCTAGGTGCTTCTCTTGCTTTAGCTGGAAACATCTTAGGTCCAATCATCTTCTTCGTTGCATGGAACATCATCCGTTGGGCATTTATGTGGTACACACAAGAATTCGGCTATCGTGCTGGTTCAAAAATCACTGATGACCTTTCAGGCGGATTGTTGCAAGATGTAACAAAAGGTGCTTCAATTTTAGGGATGTTCGTATTAGGGTCACTCGTTCAGCGTTGGGTATCGATCTCATTTGCGCCAGTTGTCTCAAGCGTACCGCTTGATGAAGGTGCTTATGTCGATTGGGCGAACTTGCCTTCTGGCTCTGCTGGTTTGCAACAAGCCTTCCAACAAGTTGCTGAAGGCCGTGCGTTGACTGATACAAAAGTAACAACATTGCAAAACAACTTGGATCAATTGATTCCTGGTCTAGCTGCACTATTGCTTACTTTATTATGTATGTGGTTATTGAAGAAAAAAGTTTCTCCAATCATCATTATTATCGGTCTATTCTTAGTCGGTATCGGTGGACACTTGATCGGATTGTTATAATCTTTTCAATGAAAGGTGCTTGGGGCAACCCAAGTACCTTTTTATTTATTCGCCAAACCTGCTGCAAACACGTATAATAAGATAATAAGACGATATAGAATGGAGTAAGCGCAAATGGTACAATCTCTTAATACAAAAGTGGATTTGACGATCGATGCTACGTCTTTTTTAGGGATCAATGAGTACGGCAAAATCATGATCGGCGATAAAGCCTTTGAGTTTTACAATGACCGTGACAAACGCAAGTTTATTCAGATCCCATGGGAAGATGTCGACTATGTGATCGCTTCGGTCATGTTCAAAGGCCGTTGGATACCACGTTATGCGATCCGCACCAAAAAGAATGGCACGTATACCTTCTCCTCAAAAGAACCAAAAAAAGTCTTGCGAGCGATTCGTGAATATGTCGATCCAGACCATATGGTGCATTCATTAGGCTTTTTTGATGTATTGAAACGAGCCTTCACTCGCAGAAAATAACAAGAGAGCATATATTTTTCCAATTGATTCTCAATATGGTACCCTTTTTATAAGAAAGTTTAGGAGGGGTTAGTATGCACTTTTTATGGACATTGATCGTAGGAGCGATCATCGGTTCAATCGGTGGTGCCATTGCAGGCGAAAAACGCGGTTGTATTTTTGATATCGTTGCGGGACTTGTAGGCGCATCGATTGGTCAAGGCCTTTTTGGCACTTGGGGACCGCAAGTAGCAGGAATGGCTATCGTGCCTGCGATTATCGGCGCGGTCATTTTCGTGGCAGTCGTATCGTTCTTTTTGGGACGTAAAAGATAATTATCAAAAAAGCAATTCATTGATTGAATTGCTTTTTTTTGTGCACGGAAGCCATCATTTAGAAGAGAACAACGAAAGATCACACGGCAATCTTTTTAAAGTACTCTATCGTTTATTCATATTGCTTGATTTTTTAGAAAACTTTTCGCTAGCTTTCCGCTTTTTCTGGAAGTTTGTTATAATACTATCGTATAGAACAAGAAAGTAGGGAACGATACATGTTAAGAGTTGAAAAATTACGTGAAGCAATGAGAAAAGATTCGATTGATGGGTTCTTGATCACCAGCCCATACAATTTGCGTTACTTGACAAACTTTACTGGGACAACTGGTTTAGCAGTCATTACGTTGGACAAAGCTTTTTTTGTAACAGATTTCCGATATACAGAGCAAGCAGCTGCCCAAGCTCAAGGATTTGAGATCGTAAAAAATAGCGGACCGATTTTTGAAGAAGTTGCAACCATCTGCCAAAAGGAAGAAATCAATGTCTTAGCTTTTGAAGAAAGTTTCGTCAGCTTTGCCGAATACTCCGTCTTAGAAGACTTGATCGAGGAATCATCCCTTGCCCCTGTATCGGGTATGATCGAGGCTTTGCGGGAAGTCAAAGATGAGGAAGAGATCGCATTGATCCAACAAGCCTGCCATATCGCTGATCAAGGATTCGAACATATTTTGAAAATGGTCCGCCCAGGAATGACAGAAATCGAAGTGGCGAATCAGTTAGATTTCTTTATGCGTTCATTAGGTGCCACAAGCGTATCTTTTGAAACGATCGTTGCTAGTGGTCTGCGTTCAGCAATGCCCCATGGGGTTGCCAGTGAAAAAGTGATCGAACAAGGCGATCTGATCACGTTAGACTTTGGCTGTTACTATCAAGGCTATGTGTCTGATATGACTAGAACCTTTGCAGTAGGAGATCCTGGCGATAAATTGAAGGAAATCTATCAAATCGTACTTGAAGCGCAAGAAAAAGTCTTGGCCGCAGCAAAACCTGGAATGACCGGAATTGAACTAGATGCGATCGCTCGGGATCACATTGCTTCCTTTGGCTACGGAGATGCCTTTGGTCATTCAACAGGTCATGGGATTGGTTTAGAGATCCACGAAGGACCAAATGTATCCTTCCGCGCTGATAAAGCATTTGTTGTCGGAAACGTCATTACAGATGAACCAGGGATCTATCTTCCAGGAATTGGCGGCGTTCGTATCGAAGATGATCTTTTGATCACCGAAACTGGTAATAAAGTGTTGACACATTCACCGAAAGAATTGATCATTCTCTGATTCATCGACCTTGTTTTTCAGAAAATTCATTGAGAATAGTGGGTTATTATAGATTCTCAGTGCAGAAAATGATAAACTTAGAGCGAGAAGAAACACTGTGCCATGGATGTTATTGATTGAATCAAGCGTTGGTTTGCTTCAAACGGAAAAAACGAGCGGTTTTTTTACAAACAATACGGTACAGCTGTTTAGAATGGAGGCAAAAACGTATGAATGAAGATAAAAACCTTGTATTAAATGCAAGTCCTGAATTAGGCGAGATCGTCATCGCACCAGAAGTGATCGAGATCATTATTGGGATCGCTGCTTCTAAAGTGGAAGGTGTCTATGGGATGCGAGGAACACTGGCAAACAGTGTCACTGAATTATTAGGTCGCGCAGCTCATGGCAAAGGGGTCTACTTAACGATCGATGAAACAGGGATCAAAGTGGACATCTATTGCTATATCACTTATGGGATGTCAGTGCCTAAAGTGGCAATGGAGATCCAAGAACGGGTCAAACAGCAAGTCTTATTTATGACAGATGTACAACTGGCTGAAGTAAATGTTCATGTTGTGGCAGTCGTGCCAGAAAAAGTAGATTTACCAGACATCGAAGAATTATTTGGAAACGATGAGGAAGAAAATGAGTAAAGAATTATCACGGCATGAAATACGGAAAATGGCGTTACAAGCTTTATTTCCACTAGACTTTAATAAAGATTTAACGAAACAAGATGCCATCATGCATGCCATCGAGTTGGAACACCATGAATTGATCGATGAAGAACAAGAGCATTTTGTGCCTGTTTATTTAGATCAATTAGTGGAAGGTGTCTGTCATTACAAAGAAGCCTTGGATGAAGTCATTCAAAATCATTTAAAAGCTGGTTGGAAAATCCAGCGTTTATCAAAAATGGACGTGACGATTTTACGAATTGCTTTGTATGAAATGATCTATGTGGATAATGTGCCGAATCGTGTGGCTTTGAATGAAGCGATCGAGTTAGCGAAAACTTTTAGTGATGATCAGTCCAGAAAGTTTGTCAACGGTATTTTATCGACAGTCAATCAAGAGCTAGAAACAAAAACCAACCAAGTAAGTGAGTAATTTTCAGCCCTAACACGATCGATCAAAAGAGATCAGCTTTTTTTCGATCGAGTCAGAAACCGAACGATTTATGAGCAACCGCCTTGTTTTGACGGTCCTGCTTGATCGTTCGGTTTTTTTGCACGCACTTTGTCGGTTTACCCTCGTTTTTTCCGAAAAAAGGGAGCCTTAGACGGTGTTTTTCTTTTCAGAAAATGCTATGATAGAAAACATGAAGAAGCATATCGACAAACGATTGGTGCGTTTCTTTTTACAAAATAAGTCCGTATAATCAGGTTGGAGGAGTTGTCAGAATGGGTACATTAATCAATGGAAAAGAATTGGCTGAAAAAATGCAAGCAGCGTTTCTTTCAGAGACAGCAACACTAAAAGAGCAGGGTGTGACACCGGGATTAGTTGTTTTGCTTGTTGGAGAAGACAAAGCAAGTCAGACTTATGTGAAAAATAAAGAACTAGCTGCGGCGAAAATCGGCATCAATTCCCGTGTTGCCCGCTACCCTGAATCCATTACTGAGGTAGAATTATTAGCAGAAATCGAACAGTTCAATAACGATGATGCCTTTCATGGAATTTTGGTTCAACTTCCTTTGCCAAAACATATCAATGAAGAAAAAGTACTGTTAGCCATCAAACCGGAAAAAGATGTCGACGGCTTTCATCCAATCAATTTAGGAAAATTATTCGCAGGTGTACCTGACCGAATTCCTTGTACCCCTTATGGCATCATGAAAATGTTTGCTGCGTATGGGATCGAATTGGAAGGGAAAAATGCCTTAGTGATCGGTCGCAGCAACATTGTCGGAAAACCAATGGCGCACTTGCTCTTGGGGGCAAATGCCACCGTGACTATTGCTCATTCAAAAACCAAAAATCTGCCCGAGTTGGCAAAACAAGCGGACATTTTAGTCGTGGCGATCGGCCGCGGTCATTTTGTCACAAAAGACTTCGTAAAAGAAGGGGCTGTGGTGATTGATGTTGGGATGAATCGTGATGCCAATGGCAAGTTGATCGGCGATGTGAAATTTGATGAAGTCGAACCGATCGTTAGCTATATCACACCGGTACCTAGAGGTGTAGGTCCAATGACGATCACGATGTTGATGGCCCAAACGATCGAGGCAGCAAAGGAGACAATGAAAAACTAAATGGCGCAAGAATATTTAACGGTAACCGCATTAACAAAATATATCAAGCGTAAGTTTGACGTCGATCCGTATCTAGAGCGGGTTTATTTGACGGGGGAGATCTCCAATTTTCGTCGTCGCCCCAATCACCAATACTTTAGTTTAAAGGATGATGGTGCAAAAATTTCGACCGTCATGTTCAAAGGCGCTTTTGACAAGTTGCGCTTTCAACCAGAAGAGGGCATGAAAGTCATGGCGGTTGGGCGTATCACTCTGTATGAGGCAAGCGGAAATTACCAGATGGTGATCGATCATATGGAACCAGACGGTGTCGGCGCTCTTTATCAAGCCTATGAACAATTAAAGCAGAAATTGGCAGCAGAAGGTTTATTTTCTGCACCGAAGCAGTCCTTGCCGAAATACCCGAAACGCATCGCAGTTTTGACCAGTCCTAGTGGGGCGGTGATCAGAGATATCATCACGACGACACAGCGGCGTTACCCCATTGCTCAGATCGTTTTGTATCCAACCGTGGTACAAGGCAATAAAGCTGCGGATGATGTGGTGAAAAATATCCAACGAGTCGAAGCCGATGGGACCTTTGATACTATGATCATCGGACGTGGGGGTGGATCGATCGAGGACCTCTGGCCTTTCAATGAAGAACGAGTGGCAAGAGCCATTTTTGATGCAAAAACCCCCATTATTTCTTCAGTGGGGCATGAAACCGATACGACGATTGCCGATTTAGTGGCGGATGTACGGGCGGCAACTCCGACCGCCGCTGCCGAATTAGCGGTGCCAGTGCTGTCGGAGGAGATTTTGCGGATCGAAGAAAGACAAGCCCGATTAGAGCAAGCATTTATGCACCAGATCCAGTACAAACAAGAACGCTATCAGCGAGTGATTGGATCGTATGTTTTTCGACAACCAGAGCGCTTGTATGAGGCACAGTCCATCAAACTCGATCAGTTGCAGCAGCGGATGCAGCAAGGCTTGCAAACCTTGCTTTATGACAAGGATCGCCAGGCACAGCAATTGATTTCACGGTTGGCCCAGCAACAACCAAAAGCGCGATTACAAGCCAGCAATCAAGAGGTCAGCTATCTTTCTCAACGCTTAACGAAAGCCATGAAAGATATTTATGCGGCAAAAGAAAATCAATTTGCAAATGCAGTCCAATCCCTTGATTTGTTAAGCCCACTAAAAATCATGGGACGCGGCTACAGCTATACCACGAAAAATGAGCAGGTGATCAAATCGATTGATGCGATCGAGCCAGAAGATCAGCTGACGATCCATTACCAAGATGGCCAAGCACTGGTCGAAGTTATTAGTACAGAAGGAGTTAATCATGGCAAATCCAACATTTGAAGAATCATTACAAGAATTAGAACAAATCGTAACCCGTTTGGAACAAGGCGATGTTCCATTGGAAGAAGCGCTAGATGCTTTTCAAAAAGGCATGGTTTTGAGCAAGCAATGCAAGGACACCTTGAGTAAAGCGGAAAAATCCTTAACAAAAATGATGACTGAATCCAATGAAGAAGTCCCCTTTGAAGAGGAAAGCCAATGAGTGCTTTGAAGGAATTTACGAAAGAACACGCCCCATTGATCGAAGAAGTTATGGAACGTTTTGTCAAAGAACACACTTCTGATCAACGACTATTTGAAAGCATGCAGTATTCGATCCAAGCTGGCGGCAAACGCATTCGCCCGCTTTTATTGGCAGCAACAGTCGCCGCTTTTCACAAACCCGTCAATACCGCGGTGTACCAGTGTGCAGCAGCCCTAGAAATGGTGCATACGTATTCGCTGATCCATGATGATCTGCCAGCAATGGACAACGATGATCTGCGTCGAGGCAAACCCACCAACCATAAGGTTTTTGGTGAAGCTTTAGCGATTTTAGCTGGAGATGGTCTTTTGACGGCTGCGTTTCAATTAGTCGCTATGGCGGAAATCGAAGCCAATCAAAAAGTCTTGCTGCTGCAGCAGTTGAGTAAAGCAGCGGGCACGCAAGGGATGGTTGCCGGCCAAGCAGCTGATATTCAAGGGGAGAACCAAGCGCTTCGTCTTGAGGAGCTCATGTCAATCCATGAACGAAAGACTGGAGAATTGATCCGCTTTGCGGTGATTGCTGGTGGTGTCTTAGCCGACCAGACGGAAGAGGTTCTGCATGAATTGGATCGCTTTGCCCAGCATATTGGGTTAGCCTTTCAAATTCGCGACGATCTGTTAGATGCCACTAGTACCACCGAAGAGCTAGGCAAAGTTGTCCGCCGAGATGACGAGTTGGCGAAAAGTACCTATCCTGCTTTACTTGGCTTAGCAGGCGCGCAGCAAGCCTTGACTGAAGAATTGGGCAAAGCCAAAGAAATTCTGGCACAATTAAGCCAATACGGTCAATTTACGCAGGATGTTTTATTGGCATTTGTGGAACGATTTGAGATTCGAGGGAACGCATGAAGAAAGAACGAGTAGATGTTTTAGCTGTCCAGCAAGGCCTCTTTGAGACCCGCGAGCAAGCCAAACGAGGAGTGATGGCTGGATTGGTGTACAAAGAAAAAAACAATGAGCGCTTAGATAAGCCTGGAGAAAAAATTGCCGCAGATACACTGCTGCAGATCAAAGGGAAGAAGCTGCCTTATGTTTCTCGTGGTGGTCTCAAGTTAGAAAAAGCACTCAAAGTTTTTGATTTTGACGTAACCGATAAAATCATGTTAGATATCGGCGCTTCCACCGGTGGCTTTACTGATGCGGCGTTGCAAAATGGCGCCAAAAAAAGCTATGCACTGGATGTCGGTTACAATCAGTTGGCATGGAAGCTGCGGCAAGATGAGCGAGTGATTGTAATGGAACGGGTCAACTTCCGTTATGCAAAACCAACAGACTTCCTGGATGGTCTTCCTGAAGCTGCTACGATCGATGTTTCTTTTATTTCACTTAAACTGATCTTACCTCCCCTTTATGATATTTTGGTAGCGGATGGCGAAGTGATGGCGCTGATCAAACCACAATTTGAAGCGGGCAAAGAAGCGGTCGGAAAAAATGGGATCGTTCGTGACCCCAAAACCCATGAACGAGTGTTGGAGGAAGTACTGGCATTCGCTAAGAAAACAAAATTCGATGTATTAAACCTAAGTTTTTCACCAATCACTGGTGGCGAAGGGAACATCGAGTTTATCGTACATTTAAAGAAAAGCCTGCAAGAAGGCACCGCAGCAGGGATCGACATCCCGAAAGTTGTTGCATCAGCACATGAGACCTTTCATCAACCAAAATAAAGAATGGAAGAGAGTGGACATTTTACTTGTCGGCTCTCTTTCTTTCTTGCGCAAAATAGGATAAAATTAGTAGGAATTCATTCAGGAGGAACAAGAGATGAGAAAAAAAGAACGGCATCGCTTGATTACACGATTGTTAAGTGAACAAGATATTCAGAAACAAGAAGATTTTGTCGAGTTGTTAAAAGATCGCGGCGTCTCAGTCACACAAGCAACCATATCAAGGGATATCAAGGAATTGAAGTTAGTGAAAGTTCCTTCCCAAAAAGGCGGCTATCGCTATAGTATTCCACAAGAGACAACAGAAGACGTGAGTGGTAAACTAGATAAAATCCTAAAAACGGCGTTTGTTTCTGTCGATCGAATGGACAAATTTGTGATCCTGCGCACACTGCCTGGCAATGCTTCGGCTTTGGCGAATTTGATTGATAAGCGTTATGCCAAAGAATTATTTGGCACGCTAAACGATGATGACAACATCTTGATGATCACCAGAACAGAAGCAGATACCGAGAACCTATTCAAGGATTTCCAACGTTACGTATAAAAGAGGAGGCAAGGGATGCTTTTAGAATTGTCGATCCAAAATTTTGCGATTATCTCCAACTTGCACCTGTCTTTTCATGAGGGGATGACGGCTCTAACAGGTGAAACAGGTGCTGGGAAATCAATCATTATCGATGCGATGGGCTTACTAGCAGGTGGCAGAGGATCCAGTGACTATTTGCGTCAAGGCGCAGAAAAATGCCGTTTGGAAGGGATTTTTGAATGGCCGAATCAGCTGGAGTTCAAAGAGCTGACCGCAGATCTGGGTATTGATGAAGAGGAAGTTCTGATCGTACAACGGGATATCTCTCAATCGGGTAAAACTATTTGTCGTGTTAATGGTCGAACTGTTACCTTGTCGGTTTTGCGCCAAATCGGCTTGTTTTTAGTTGATATCCAAGGACAAAATGAGCATCAAGAGCTGCTGCAGCCAGAAAAACATTTGGCGTTGATGGATGGTTTTGGAGATGATGCCTTTAAAGCGGAACTTGCAAGTTACCGTCAAGCCTATCAAGCCTATCGCTCCTTAGAAAAACATGTGCGGACCATTCAAGAAAATGAACAGCTCTATGTGCAGCGAATGGACATGCTGCGTTTTCAACAAGAAGAGATCGCCCAAGCGGAATTGATGGAAAATGAAGAAGAGCAGCTGATCGATGAACGAGAAAAACTGACCAATTATCAAAAAATCGTGGATGCTCTAGGGCAAAGCTATGGCGCTCTATCCGCCGAAGAAGTTAATAGCCTAGATGGAGTCAGTGTGGCATTATCAGAGATCCAGTCGATCGCCCATCTTGATCCTGCGTATGAAAAAATCAGTGAAGCGATCCAAAGTGCGTATTACTTGTTGCAAGATGCAGCCACTGATATTTCGCGGCAAGTCGACAACCTTGAATTAGATGAAGGCCGACTGGAAGAAGTCATTTCACGGCTGGAAACGATTCGTCAATTGAAGCGCAAATACGGGGAGTCAATTCCTGTGATTCTTGCTTATTATGATGAGATCAGTAAAGAAATCAGCGAGTCTGCCTATACAGAAGGTCAGTTGGAGCAATTAGAAGAAGAGCTTGCCCAAAAAGCTGAAGCAGTTTGGCAGCTGGCGGAAGCCTTGCACGTCAAACGACGTGAACTGGCTCATCGTTTAGAAAAAGAAATCGTTCAAGAGTTAAAAGAGCTGTATATGGAGCACGCGCTATTTGAAGTACGGTTTGCATCTGGCTCAAAACAATTAAGCAGCAGCGGCTTTGATACCGTGGAGTTTTATTTGACCACCAACCCCGGTGAAGGCATGAAACCGTTAGTGCGAGTTGCTTCTGGAGGAGAGCTTTCTCGGATCTTATTAGCGCTTAAATCGATTTTCTCCCGCAAGCAAGGAATCACTAGTATTGTCTTTGATGAGGTGGATACTGGGGTCAGTGGCCGAGTAGCTCAGGCGATCGCCGAAAAAATCGCCAAGATCGCTGCGAATTCGCAAGTCTTGTGTATCACCCACTTGCCGCAAGTAGCGGCTGTGGCGGACAATCAATATTTTATCGAAAAAGCAATACAAGAAGGTCGGACAGAAACCCATGTCCGTAAATTATCAGAAGAAGAACGAGTGGCTGAGATCGCCCGTATGCTCTCAGGTGCAGAAATCACCGATTTAACGATCGAACATGCACGAGAACTATTGGCGCTGGCTCACCGATAAAAATTGGAAACACTTATAGAAAGATTCAGGAGATGATGGACCCGCAACTTTCGTCTGCCATCCTTTCCTGATCTTCTTTTTTGCAGGAGGACATGATGAGAAAAAGAACAAAAGTCTTGATTGGTGTATTGATCACCGTTGTTATTTTAACTATTGCCGGTTGGGTCGGTTGGCAACAACTGCATTACCCAGCAGTGGATGCTGCAGTTACAGCTGCGAAAGAGGCAGATGATGAGGGAAATGTCCTCTATTTTGCTGGAGATGAAGAAAAGCCTTTGGTTATTTTCTATCCTGGTGCGCTTGTCGATGCCGAAAGCTATAGTGTATGGGCAGCAGGTTTAGCGGAAAAAGGCTATCCTGTCGCGATCGTTAAAATGCCCTTTAACATGGCTGTTTTAGCAGGCAATCGTGCAGAAGAGGTCTTGAAAGAAATTCCCCATAGCTCCTATGTCATTGGCGGTCATTCATTAGGTGGCGTCATGGCAAGCCGTTTTGCAGCGAATCAGTTGGCTGAAAACGACAACGAGTTAAAAGGCGTCTTTTTCTTTGCTAGTTACCCAGATGAAAAAGGATCCTTAGCTGATCAATCGATTGCTGTGTTGTCACTCTCAGGCAGTCAAGACCAAGTAGTGAATCAAGAAAATTGGCAGGCTGCCCGCAGCCTCCTTCCAGAAACTACGACGTTCCAAACGATCGAAGGCGGCAATCATGCTGGCTTTGGTACCTATGGGTTACAAAAAGGAGAAGCAGCAGCGGATCTACCAAATGAAGCACAGCAAGAAGCCATCATTGAGCAGATGGCGGCATGGTTAAGTGAATTAGAATAAAAAAAAGGCGGCAGAAGATGCATAGGAATGCTTCTTTCTGCCGTTTCGATTCAACAGACATTTTGGGGAAATGTTGATGAAATCGTGAAAACGCTGAACATAACAACATATTGTACTTGATTGGGGAAGCAAGATTAATAATTATGTTCTTTTTAAAATACGTTTCCTCTCACAGTATAGCACAGCATACCTTCTGGATGCACGTAATTTAATTAAGAAATCTTGTCATTTTATTTACAAAATAGTTATTTTGTAAAAGAAAAAAAGCGTTTTAAATAAAGGGACAGACTCAGCTTAAGAAAAAAAAGCAAATAATAATTTTCATTGATTTCAACTAATGGTAAAATGAAAATAATTGATTTTTACAATCAATGACTTTCGAAAGTACAAGGAGCGTTATGATGAAAAAATTAAAACTTCTAAGTCCTATCATCGGATTGGTTATTTTACTCTCAGGATGTGCAAGCTGGGCAGATCGAGGAGAATCGATCACAGCAGTCGGGTCTTCTGCCTTGCAGCCACTCGTAGAAACCGTTGCGGAAGAATTTCAAAACTCAAATCCTGGGCGATTTATCAATGTCCAAGGAGGCGGGAGCGGCACTGGGTTAAGTCAAGTCCAAGCAGGCGCAGTCGATATTGGGAATTCTGATTTGTTTGCAGAAGAAAAGCCAGGGATCGATGCGGATGCACTCGTTGACCACCGAGTGGCAACGGTGGGTATCACACCGATCGTCAACAAAGGCGTTGGGATCACGGATATTTCAACAGAGGACTTAAAAAATATCTTCTTAGGAAATATTACAAATTGGCGTGACGTTGGCGGAAATGATCTGCCCATCGTTTTGTTGAATCGGGCGACTGGAAGCGGCACGAGAAGTACGTTTGAAAAATGGATCATGGATGGCGAAACAGCGATTCCTTCCCAAGAGCAAGATTCTAGTGGGATGGTCCGTTCGATCGTTTCAGATACACCAGGGGCCATCAGTTATGTTGCATTTTCTTATGTGACAGATGAAGTCAACGTCCTTTCGATCGATGGGGTTCAACCAACGATTGAAAATGTAACGACCAATGATTGGAAAGTTTGGGCTTACGAGCATATGTATACAAAAGGAGAACCAACGGGATTGACCGCTGAATTTCTCGAATATATGCTTTCTGATGAAGTACAAGAGCATATCGTCGGGGATCTGGGTTATATTCCAATTTCCATCATGCAGGTGGAAAGAGATTGGGAAGGCAACATCGTCGAGTAATCTTTACACAAAATTTACACAAGCTTTAACAGAAATTGATGTTGAACCGATAAACTAATGGTTATGAGTTTAGTTTGATTTTTGAGGAGGAACCCTCGTGGAAAATGTAAAAGAAGTGTTAACAAAAAAATCCAAGCGCGCAAGAATGGAACAAAGAGGAAAGCTGGTTAGCTTTCTATGTATTGCGTTGATTGTATTGGTTGTGATCTCCATTTTTTATTTCGTTGCTAGCCGTGGATTAGCGACATTCTTTGTAGACAAAGTCAATGTTTTCGACTTTTTGTTTGGTACGCAATGGAATCCAAGTGCTGTTGGTCCTGATGGCCAACCATTAGTAGGTGCTTTACCGATGATCCTTGGTTCGTTCTTCGTAACCTTCCTATCAGCGATCGTCGCAACACCATTTGCGATCGGTGCAGCAGTCTTTATGGTGGAGATCTCCCCTCGTAACGGAGAGAAGATTTTGCAGCCCGTCATCGAACTATTAGTCGGTATTCCTTCTGTAGTTTATGGTTTTATCGGTTTGTCTGTCATTGTACCAGCAGTCCGTTCTGTTTTTGGCGGTACAGGGTTTGGGATCTTGGCGGGGACCTTTGTCCTATTTATCATGATTTTGCCGACAGTGACTACGATGACTGTCGATGCGTTACGGGCAGTCCCTCGGCACTACCGTGAGGCATCCTTAGCTTTAGGTGCAACACGCTGGCAAACGATCTATAAAGTTGTTTTACGAGCAGCTGTCCCTGGGATTTTAACGGCGGTTGTTTTCGGAATGGCTCGCGCATTTGGGGAAGCATTGGCGATCCAAATGGTTATCGGTAATGCGGCATTGATGCCGACGAGCTTAGTGACACCTGCATCAACATTGACATCGATCTTAACCATGGGTATTGGGAATACGATCATGGGAACAGTCCAAAACAACGTTCTATGGTCATTAGCCTTGATTCTCTTATTGATGTCCTTACTATTTAACATTGTCATTCGTTTTATTGGGAAGAAAGGAGCATTGAAATAATGAATGCAAAACGTTCAGATAAAATTGCTACCGGCGTCTTGTATGCTGTTGCTGGAGTCATTGTTTTGATTTTGGCTTCCTTACTATTGTACATTTTGGTACGTGGTATTCCCCATATCAATTGGGAGTTTCTGACTTCTTCTTCAAAAGCGTATCAAGAAGGTGGCGGGATCGGCATCCAATTGTTCAATTCCCTATACTTGCTTTTAGTGACAATGATCATTAGTTTTCCGATTTCTTTAGGAGCGGGGATCTACTTATCAGAATATGCGAAGAAAAACTGGTTGACGGATATCATTCGGACATCGATCGAAATCTTGAGTTCACTGCCTTCTGTGGTTGTCGGTCTTTTTGGTTTCTTGGTCTTTGTTATCCAGTTTGGTTATGGCTTTTCGATCATTTCAGGTGCCTTGGCATTGACTTTCTTCAATTTGCCACTATTGACTAGAAATGTGGAAGAATCTCTACAAGCGATTCATTATACGCAGCGTGAAGCGGGCTTGTCTTTAGGCTTATCCCGTTGGGAAACTGTCACACGCATCATTGTTCCAGAAGCAACACCAGGAATTTTGACTGGGGTCATTCTAAGTTCTGGTCGAATTTTTGGTGAAGCGGCAGCGCTGATCTACACTGCAGGACAAAGTGCACCGGCCCTTGATTTTACAAACTGGAATCCATTGAGTGTTTCCAGCCCGATCGGTCTTTTCCGACAAGCGGAGACGCTGGCAGTCCATATTTGGAAAATCAATACAGAAGGTACGATGCCTGATGGCGCTCAAGTTTCAGCCGGGGCTTCGGCGGTATTGATCATTGCCGTCTTGCTATTTAACTTTGGCGCCCGTGCAGCTGGCAAACGGTTGTACAAGAAAATGACGTCAGCATAAGGAGAATGACAGTATGAACGATTACAATTGGGACGATCGAAATATCATTACCTTCGATAAACCAGAAGATGTGGCGCTTTATACCACTGACTTGCATGTATGGTATGGATCAAATGAAGCCATCAAAGGCATTGATCTACAATTTGAAAAAAATAAAATCACCGCATTGATCGGACCTTCCGGTTGCGGTAAATCAACGTATCTGCGTTCTTTGAATCGAATGAATGATGGGATCGCAAACACGAGAGTCACAGGAAACATCATGTATAAAGGAGTCGACGTCAATACAAAAGAAGTCGATGTCTTCGAAATGCGCAAGCGTATCGGCATGGTTTTCCAACGACCAAACCCTTTCAGTAAATCGATCTATGACAACATCGCCTTTGCTTTGCGACGTCATGGAGAAAGAAACAAAAAGAAATTGGATGAAGCAGTCGAAACCAGCTTGAAACAAGCCGCACTTTGGGATCAAGTAAAGGACAGCTTAGACAAAAGTGCTTTGGCATTGTCCGGTGGACAGCAGCAACGTCTGTGTATCGCTCGAGCAATTGCGATGAAACCAGATATTTTGCTTCTAGATGAACCAGCTAGTGCCCTTGATCCAATCTCAACAGGGACAGTGGAAGAAACTCTTATCAACTTGAAAAACGACTATTCAATCATCATCGTGACCCATAATATGCAGCAAGCTGCTCGGATCAGCGATTATACTGCCTTTTTCTACTTAGGAAATGCGATCGAGTACGATGAGACCCGTAAGATATTTACTCGTCCAAAAATTAAAGCAACAGAAGATTACGTATCCGGTCATTTTGGCTGAGCCGATTCGATCAGTAAACGGAGGCAAAACAATGGCAGAAGAAATTATTACATCGAAAGATCTGCATTTATACTACGGAAAAAAAGAAGCATTAAAAGGAATCGACCTTTCCATCAAAAAAGGCGAGATCACTGCAATGATCGGACCTTCAGGATGTGGGAAATCGACCTACTTGCGTTCTCTTAATCGAATGAATGATTTGATCCCTGGTGTGACAATTACAGGAAGTGTTGTCTATAAAGGGAAAGACATTTATAGTCCAAAGCAAGACATCGTTGATTTGCGCAAAGAAATCGGGATGGTTTTTCAACAACCGAATCCTTTTCCCTTTTCAATTTACGAAAATGTGATTTATGGGTTAAAATTAAAAGGAGTCACGGACAAGGCGATTCTTGATAAGACGGTAGAAGAAAGCCTGAAAGCAGCTTCTGTCTGGGAAGATGTCAAAGACAAACTTCACCAAAGTGCGCTTTCTTTATCAGGTGGACAACAGCAGCGGGTTTGTATCGCTCGGGTATTGGCTGTCGATCCAGAAATCATTTTGCTGGATGAACCAACCAGTGCGTTAGACCCCATTTCATCAGGGAAAATCGAGAATACCCTTCTAGCACTGAAAGAACGCTATACCATGATCATCGTGACCCACAACATGTCACAAGCTTCAAGAATCTCAGATAAAACCGCGTTCTTTTTGGACGGCAACTTGATCGAGTTCAATGACACGAAAAAAGTGTTCCTAAGTCCAAGCAAAAAAGAAACAGAAGATTATATCTCAGGAAGATTTGGTTAGGAGGAAAAGGGATGTTGCGTACACAATTTGAAGAAGAATTATTAAATTTACACAATCAATTTTATGAAATGGGGATGCTAGTCAGCAGTGCCATTCATAAATCTGTGCGAGCATATGTCAGACATGACAAAGAAATTGCGCAGGAAGTAATTGAAAATGATTTGGCGATCAACAATATGGAAGTTCGTTTAGAAAAAAAGAGCTTTGAGATGATTGCTTTGCAACAACCAGTAACGACCGATCTACGAATGATCATTACTGTAATGAAAGCCAGCTCTGACTTGGAGCGGATGGGGGACCATGCGGTATCCATCGCGAAGTCAACAATTCGGGTCAAAGGCGAAACGCGGATCGCCGAAATCGAAAAAGAAATCTCAGATATGTCGGATTACGTCAAAAAAATGGTTGATAATGTCTTAGTGGCGTATGTAAAAACCGATCAAGATGATGCTCGCATGATCGCTCAAATGGACGATCGGGTCAATGAATATTACAAAGACATTTATTACAAAACGATCGAGAGTATGAAAGAAAATCCAGAAACAGTTGTCAGTGGGACCGATTATTTATCCGTTGCTCAATACTTGGAACGAATCGGTGACTACGTAACGAATATTTGTGAATGGATCGTGTATCTTGCTACTGGGAAAATCAGTGAATTGAATACAAACCGTACGGAAATGATTTAAGAAACCAGCTTGGGTTCTTGATCATGTATCTCTTTTAAAAGAGATGGGATGGACCGTCGAAAGCAGTTGTCCTTTAAGGAGTAACTTCTCTCGGCGGTCTTTTTGATTTGAAAGAATCGCTTCAATCGATGACGTGAATAGGATAGGCAAAATAGAAAATGGCTCCTCCATAAAGATGGCCAATGGAAATCGATTCTATCGTCCCTGAAATTTACTAGTTGAGCCGTCTATGCTTTTCGTCGCCGACCTGCGGTGAAAGGAGCAATCACTCATTTACTCTAGCAGGCCTATTCCTTAAGAGTTCTACTAGCTGAAACTTTTGTTTCTATTGGTTTTTCGTGGTACTGTTAATAATAGGAAGATCGTTTTGAGCCTAGTGTAATGAAGAAAAAGTGTCGGTTTTGCTTGCCAATCTGCAGATTGAGAAAAACTTGGTACTTAAGACCTATGACACTTTTGCAAAAACAAGGCATAATAGGTTCGTAAGCTAAACTTGCAATCACACATTTGCTGAAGGAGGCAATTTCCATGAACGAAAGAGAACGTATATTGGATCTAGTAAAAAAAGGTGTGCTTTCTACAGAAGAAGCCTTGGATTTACTAGAAGGTATGGCAAAAGCCAAAGACGAAAAACAAATTAACAAAGCTGCTGCTGAGGTAACCGCGGATAAGAATGCGACAAGCCCATTTGATGATACTGAAAACGACGATGAGATGTTCACGTTTGACGGCGAAGAAAAACTTCGTCAAAACGAAGCGCAAGACAAAGAAAATCTTGAAAAGATTCTCGATGGTTTAGCAACGGAAGCCAACCAAGCATCTGCTGAGTTGGACGAAATCAATGCTGAAATTCTTGGCGTCAAAGAAGAATTAAAAGAAGCACAAGAAACACTGATGCAATTGAACACCAAAGAAGAGTTGGATCAATTGTCAGAAGATGAATTGGCTACGCGTCACGAAACAGAAGCGACCATTACTGCCTTGGAAGAAACCTTAGATGGTTTATCTGAAGAAAAAGCAGAATTGGAAGCAAAATTAAAAAATATTCGCAAAGACCAATGGTCTCAAACAAAAGAAAAAATTTCTCAAAAATTAGATATTCCAGAGGATTGGAAAGAGCAAGCGACTGACACCTTTAACCAAGTAAGTGAAAAAATGGTCGATGCCAGCACACACTTCGGACACTTCTTGAAGAAAACAGTTCGGGCAGTGACAGAGTCAGTCAATGACAACATGGAATGGAAAGACATCAACTTGAAAGTTCCTGGTGTTGCAGCGACAAAATTTGAGCACACATTCAGTTATGACGAAACGGCAGCGACATTGATCGATGTGAAATTGGCAAACGGCAATGTTTCCTTCCAATTATGGGATGAACCAGGTGTCAAAGTAGATGCCAAAATCAAACTATATGGTAAAATGGATGCGGCGGAGCCTTTCGATGCTTTTGAAGCAAGAAGCCAAATCAATGTCGATGATGAACGCATCTCTTTCCAAATTCCCAACAAACGCATTCGTGCCGATCTCGTTTTCTACTTGCCAAAACGTACCTATGATCATGTGGCAGTGAAATTGCTGAACGGCAATGTTACATTCAATGAATTGGATGCGAAAGATGTCTATACAAAATCAACAAACGGCAATATCGATTTCCGCAAAGTAAACGCATCGATGTTAGAGATTGAAGGCGTGAATGGAACGATCACTGTTCAAGAGGGTGAGATTTTAGATGCCATTATTGAAACGGTGAACGGCGACGTTACGTTGACAGCAACGCCACAAAATACCGGTATTTCTTTAGTTAACGGCAACATCCGTGTGACCTACAAAGAAGAAACGGTTCAAAAATTAAACGCCAGCTCTGTAAATGGGAATGTCAAAGTAGCATTACCGACAGGAATCGGTTTTGAAGGGATCGCAAAAACAAGTTTAGGTAGCATCAACAATCGTTTAAGCGAGATGGAAGTTGTGCGTGAGAAAAAAGAACGCCTAAACCAACTATTGCAATTCCGTCGGGTTGCCGATAAAGTCGCTCAAATTGATCTATCCACAACAACAGGAAATGTCTTTATCAAAGATACAGACAAATAAGAATCGCTGGGTTTACACTCATTAAAGAAAAGAAGGAAGGTGTAGATAAATGAACAAAAAATTAACAAAATCAGCCAATAACGTTGTCATTACAGGTACTCTAGGGGGGCTGGCAGAATACTTGCGAATTGATCCAACCATCGTTCGCGTGATCTATGTCTTTCTATCTTTAGTGACTGCTGCGTTTCCTGGAATCACTTTATATATCATCATGGCGGTCTTGATTCCTTCTGGTCGCAAGAGTACCTCAGGATATGGCCACGACAATCACTACTACAAGCAAAACAAATACAATGAAGCAAATCGTCCCCGTAAAGAAGCGGAAAAGGTGGAGGATGAGGACTGGAGTGACTTCTAGTGTCTTATTTTCAACGGCTTATCATGAATACACTGACGTTTGTCACATTGGCGGTTCTATTACCAAATATGATCCATGTTCAAAGCATTATGACTGCAGTGATCGCCAGTTTCGTACTGTCGATCCTGAATGCTTTGATTAAACCAATTCTGATCGTCATTTCATTTCCATTGACTTTACTGACGCTTGGTTTCTTCACTTTTGTGATCAATGCGCTCATGCTGAATTTGACTTCGTATTTTGTTGGGTCAGCCAACTTCGGCTTCTCCTCGTTTGGGGCAGCGCTATTAGTGGCACTGATCATGTCAGTGATCAATATGATCGTGACTGAACACCATATCGAAAAATATTCACGTTAAAAAGACGTTTCACGTTTTCTCCCACTAGCTATGAAGCTAGTGGAGAAACGGAAACGTCTTTTTTTAGTTTAACTGTTCTTCTTTGATAGCAGCAAGGTACGTATCTACTGCCTGTAACGTCTCATCAAGCGCCCCTTTTTCAAAAGGTGAACGCAAATGAGCAAGAGACAGGATCTCAAGGAATGTTTTCGTGCCGCCGACTTCGCAGATGGCCAAATAATCTTGCCAAGCGGTTTCGTCTTTTGCCACGATGAATCGATACCAAAATTGGAACGCACACACTTGCGCCAATGTATAATCGATATAATAGAAAGGTGATTCAAAAATATGCCCTTGTCTAAACCAATACAAGCCACGATCAAGGTCAGGATATTCTGAATAATCCCGTTCTGGGCAATACTGGCGCTCTAATTCCCGCCAACGGGCTTTGCGCTGTGCTGGTGACCACTCAGGATGCTCATAAACGTCTTGTTGGAAGTGATCCACTAAAACGCCATAAGGCAAAAATTGCAGGCTACTAGCAAGATGCGCAAATTTGTATTTTTCTGTTTCTTCTTCAAAAAAAGCATCCATCCATGGCCAGGCGATAAACTCCATCGACATTGAATGGATCTCGCAAGACTCATAATTGGGAAAGAGAATTTCCGGTTCTTTGATCCAACGAGAGCGAAAGGCTTGAAACGCGTGGCCAGCTTCGTGGGTCAAAACATCGACATCGCCAGAAGTGCCGTTAAAGTTGGCAAAGATAAATGGCGATTGATAGTCTTGGATAAACGTACAATAGCCGCCAGATTGTTTGCCTTTTTTGCTTAGTAGATCAAGTAGGTCATGCTCGACCATAAAATCAAAAAATTCGCCAGTTTCAGGGGATAGTTCCTGATACATCACACGGGCTTTTTCTACTAGTTCTTCAGGAGTTCCTTTAGGCTCTGCGTTACCACTAGGATAAACAAGCGGCAGGTCGGTAAAGGTTGCCTGAGTCAATTGATTACGCTGCGCCTGTCTTTGGTACAGTTTTTGGGTAATTGGGACGACTTTTTCTAAAATTTCCCGACGATAGGTCTCGATCATTGAACGATCATAGTCCCAACGATTCATTTGGGTATCCGCAAAGGCAACATAATTTTTAAAGCCGAGCTTGTGGGCGATCTCGGTACGAACCTTGACCATCTCATCATAAATTTGATCAAAACGGTCTTCATTTTCCGTGAAGAAAGCCGTTTGTTTTTCAAACGCTTCTTTTCGAACACTGCGATCTTTGTTTTCGGTAAATGGTCGCAGTTGTGCGAGGGTATAGGTTTCTCCTTGGAAGTCGATTTGGGCAGAAGCGACTAATTTGCTGTAATCAGAAGCCAATTGGTTTTCTTTTTGAAATAATTCGATCAAGGCCTCATCAAAAAGCTTCACACGGCTTTCGGCAAATAAAAAAAGTGTTTCTGGATATTCGGCTTTTAATTCATCTAAGACAGGTGAAGCCAGGAGTGCTTGATAGAATTGAAAATCCAGAGCTTCAAAATGAGGCTGGTATTCATTCCAAAAAGTGTCTTCTGCTTCATAAAAGGCATCGTTGGTATCGATCGAATAGCGGATCGAAGCCAAGTTCATTGCGGTATCGATCGTTCCTCTTAGTTCGTTCAAAGCATCAAGGGCTTGCTTCGCCTCCGAGAAGGTATCGGCTGACTGAAGGTTTGCTAATGATTTTTTGAATGTTTCTTGATAAACTGGAAAATCAGGGCGTTGATACTTGTATGCTGAAAATTTCATTAAAAATCCCTCCTTAGTAAAATAATAACACAAACGAAAAAGAATGAGGACTTCTATTGGCGAAGGTAGTAACTTTACTGATAGAATGATAAAATAGAACCAGAGTGTCGTTTACAAGAAACAGCGGCAAGAATCATTGAGAAAAGAGGGAAAACCTATGGCAGAAACCGTCAAAGTCAGCGAGCTGGCGGAGGCTTTAAATTTAGAGATAGTTGAAGGAACTGAAAACAGTTTAGAAAGAGAAATCATTACCGGCGATATTTCCCGACCTGGTTTGGAATTGACGGGTTATTTTAATTACTATTCCCATGATCGTCTGCAATTATTCGGCAGCAAAGAGATCACCTTTGCGGAACGGATGATGCCAGAAGAACGCTTGATGGTGATGCGCAAAATGTGTGCCGAGGATACCCCAGGGTTTATCGTTTCTCGCGGCTTGGAAGTACCAGCAGAAATGATTCAAGCCTGCAAAGAACATGAGATCACAATTTTGCGTTCGCCCATCTCAACCTCACGTCTGCAAGGAGAGCTTTCTAGTTTTCTCGATGGGCGCTTAGCCACAAGAACCAGTGTCCATGGGGTATTAGTGGATGTCTATGGGCTAGGTGTTTTGATTCAAGGCGATAGCGGAATTGGGAAAAGCGAAACAGCCTTAGAGTTGATCAAACGTGGGCATCGGTTGATCGCTGACGATCGCGTGGATGTGTATAAGCAAGATGAATTGACTTTGGTAGGGGAACCGCCGAAAATCTTGCAGCACTTGATCGAGATCCGCGGAATCGGGATCATCGATGTCATGAATCTTTTTGGTGCCAGTGCCGTACGAGGGTATATGCAGGTTCAAGTAGCGGTGTATTTAGAAGCTTGGGCGAAAGACAAAAAGTATGATCGACTAGGAACCGATGATACGACGGTTGAAATTGGTGGCGTCGATGTACCACAAATCAAGATCCCGGTAAAAACTGGTCGAAATGTTGCGATCATTATCGAAGTCGCTGCCATGAATTTCCGAGCGAAAACGATGGGCTACGATGCAACGAAGACCTTTGAAAATCGATTGACGCAATTGATCGAAGAAAATTCTGGAAACTAGAGAGGATAAGATAGATGTTAGGTTTAGTAAATCGAGTCGCATTTGAACTATTTGGTTTGCCGATTTATTGGTATGCGATCATTATCGTATCAGGCGTGATCATTGCTATGTGGTTAAGCACGAGAGAGGCGGTTCGTGTTGGGCTCAAGCCAGATGATGTGACTGATTTTATGTTGATTGGATTGCCAGTAGCGATCATTGGTGCGCGGCTTTATTATATTCTGTTTGACTTGCAATACTACATTGATGACCCAAGTCAAATTTTCAATATTCGCTCTGGTGGAATCGCCATCTACGGCGCACTGATCGCCGGGGGGATCTGGCTATACTTTTTCTGCCAACGAAATTTTATTTCTCCCTGGACCTTCTTAGACATCGCCGCACCAAGTGTCTTATTGGCACAAGGCATCGGACGTTGGGGCAACTTTATGAACCATGAAGCATTTGGCGCTGAAGTCAGCCGCTCCTTCTTAGAAAGTTTGTATATACCGAAATTTATTATCGATAATATGTATATCGATGAAGCGTATCGGCAGCCGACCTTTCTTTATGAATCGGTATGGAACGTGATTGGATTTATCGTATTGATCTTCTTGCGTAAGAAAACTGGGTTATTAAAAGAAGGCGAAGTCTTCTTGAGCTACTTGATTTGGTATGGATTCGGGCGCTTCTTTATTGAAGGAATGCGTACCGATAGTTTATACTTATTTGGTGGAATCCGTGTGTCACAGGCACTTTCCGCTTTATTATTCTTCGGAGCGATCGCTTTACTGATCTGGCGCAGAAAAAAACAAGCGTTAAAGGATTACAACCGCAGCTTTGGTAAGAACCAAACGATTATCTAAGCAGTTATTTTATCGAAATTATGGTAAAATGATGAAGTGCATGAATTTGCGAAAAGGATAGAGGAGGTTTCCATAGTGAAACAGAAAATCGCCGTCTTAGGTCCCGGATCATGGGGGACTGCTTTGGCACAAGTCTTGTCTGAAAATGGACATGAAGTGACTATTTGGGGGAACAATCCCGCCCAAATCGATGAAATCAATACGTATCATACGAATCGGCATTATTTGCCAGATCTGAAATTACCTGAAAATATCTTAGGCTGTAAAGATTTAGAAGAGGCGATCCAAGATGCCGATGCCGTTTTGTTTGTCGTACCAACCAAAGCGATTCGTGCCGTGGCACAAGAGTTCGCTGAAAAGACAACCGGCAAGCCAGTCATTATCCATGCCTCAAAAGGGTTAGAACAAGGCAGTCATAAACGAATCTCAGAAGTACTTGCCGAAGAGATCCCAGCTGATAAACGGCAAGAAATCGTTGTCTTGTCAGGACCATCTCATGCGGAAGAAGTCGCTGTCCATGATATCACCACGATCACGGCAGCTTCAGAAAATGAAGCGGCTGCTAAGTATGTACAAGAGCTATTTATGAATGATTACTTTAGAATCTACACGAATAACGATGTGATCGGTGTCGAAACTGGCGCCGCTTTGAAAAACATCATCGCCATTGGTGCCGGTGCTATCGCAGGACTTGGCTTTGGGGATGATGCGAAGGCAGCGATCATGACCCGTGGGTTAGCAGAAATCAGTCGTCTTGGTGTGGCAATGGGTGCCAATCCTTTAACCTTTATCGGATTGAGTGGGGTTGGCGATTTGATCGTCACTTGTACCAGTGTCCATTCACGGAATTGGCGTGCAGGAAACCTATTAGGAAAAGGCCATAGCTTAGATGAAGTATTAGACAATATGGGGATGATCGTTGAAGGAGTTTCAACCACAAAAGCTGCCCGCGAATTAGCAGAAGCTTTGTCGGTGGAAATGCCAATCACAGAAACGATTTATTCGGTCTTGTATGAAGGCAAAGACATCAAGCAAGCAGCGAAAGATATTATGCTGCGAGACGGCAAAGAAGAAAACGAATTTTCGGTAGATCAATCATTATGATTAAAGGAGCGAGTCACATGAATGTCAAAAAAGCAGTTATCCCAGCAGCCGGTCTGGGTACCCGATTTTTACCAGCTACAAAAGCAATGGCAAAGGAAATGTTGCCGATCGTTGACAAACCAACGATTCAGTTTATCGTGGAAGAAGCTTTACAATCGGGGATCGAAGATATTTTGATCGTAACAGGGAAAGCAAAGCGTCCAATCGAAGACCATTTCGATGCCAATTTAGAATTAGAGATGAATCTAAAAGAAAAAGGCAAGACGGAGCTTTTGAAATTAGTGGAAGAAACAACTGACGTAAATCTTCACTTCATTCGCCAATCTCATCCAAAAGGATTAGGTCATGCCGTATTACAGGCTCGGGCATTTGTCGGAAATGAACCGTTTGTAGTTATGCTAGGTGATGACTTGATGGAAGATCAAGTACCATTGACGAAACAGCTGATCGATAATTATGAAAAAACGCATGCATCAACGATCGCTGTCATGGATGTTCCTCATGAAGATACATCAAAATACGGGATCATTGATCCTGGTATGGAAGTTGAAAAAGGCTTGTTCAATGTCAAAAACTTTGTTGAAAAACCAGCGCCAGAAAATGCGCCAAGTGATTTAGCAATTATTGGCCGCTACTTGCTGACCCCTGAAATTTTTGATATTTTAGCCAATCAAGAACCAGGTGCTGGTGGCGAGATCCAATTGACGGATGCCATCGACACATTAAATAAAACCCAACGCGTCTTTGCTCATCAATTTACCGGCAAGCGTTACGATGTTGGAGACAAATTCGGTTTCTTAAAAACAAGTATCGAGTATGGTCTAGTGCACCCTGAAGTCAAAGACAGCTTGAAAGAGTATTTGATCGAGTTAGGAAAAGAACTAGCTCCGGCTCAAAAAGAAGTCAAAGAAGCACCGAAAGCGTCAAAAAAATAACAAAAACTCCTAAACAAGGCGATTTCTGATGAAATTGCTTTGTTTTTTTATTATTTTCTGTTGAAAGCGGATAATTTTCTTAAAAATGCAGTCTTTTATTTGTAGAAAGTGCAGTGAAATGCTATTCTTAATATAAGTAAATGGGGAAAGGAGCCATTCTATGTCAGGAGGAGAACTAGCTACATTGATTGCTGCGATTGCATTTGTCGTATTGGTCATTTTCGTCGTTCGTTTGTTGATGCAAGTCAGCAAGACAATGACCAAAGTAGACAAAACGGTCGAAGAGGCAAACACAACCATCCGTGTCATTACCAAAGACGTTGATATTCTTTCAAAAGAGGTTGAAGGTCTTTTGGTAAAAACGAATGAGCTTTTACAAGATGTGAACGGAAAAGTCGCAACCATCGATCCTTTGTTCACAGCAGTTGCAGATCTAAGTACCAGTGTTTCAGAACTAAATGTTTCTGGAAAAAATTTAATTACGCGCGTGGGTAGTCTTGGCCGGACCACTGCCAAAGCAACGGTAGCTGGAAAAGTCGGTCAAACAGCCATGAAATTTTTCAAAGACAAAAATAACCAAAAATAAAAGGAGGACTTTCAATGAGTAAAAAAGGCGGATTTTTATTAGGAGCAATCATCGGAGGAACAGCGGCAGCAGCAGCAGCACTTTTGTTGGCGCCAGAATCTGGTAAAACATTAAGAAATAAATTAGCAAAACAAGCAGACGATTTATTAGATAAAGCATCTGATTATGGTGATTTAGCCAAAGAAAGAAGTACGGATCTTGTCGATATCGCTAAAGACAAAGCGGCAAAACTAAGCGAGCAAGCATCTGACTTCACCGGTTCTTTAACAGCGAAAGTCGATGACTTAAAAGAAACAGCAGCTGGTTCATCAGAAGAAACCGTTGAAGAGTTAAAGAAACAAGCAGGTGATCTATCAGAACGCTTCAAAAAATCAGCGAACGAGGTCAAAGAATCAGCGAAAGATGCCAAAGTAGACGCTGATGACACGGTGCAAGATATCATCATTGATGCAAAATCTTCTGCAGCGGATATGAAACAAACCGTCAAAGAAGGAGCACAAGAAGCAAAACCTGTCGTTGAAGAAGCCAAAAAAGACGGTCAAGCAGCCGCAGCTGATTTGAAAAAAGAAGCTGGAAAAGCAGCAGATGATGCCAAAAAAACAGCGAAAGCAGAAGCAAAAGATGCTAAAGCTGACCTAGAAGATGCGAAAGAAGAATTAAAAGATACATTAGAAAAAAACAATCCTGAAGCATAAGTAAGGATACAAAAATTTGATTACTTCAAAAGATAAAAACGTTCGCCAGTTAAATCGGCGAACGTTTTTTGTGATTTTGGTAGTTATTCGTTTGATGCTTGGGTGATTTCCCAATCGCAAAGTTGATAGAGCCAATCCTGCAGGTGACTGAATGGAAAGCCAATTTCCTCAGCGAGACCAACATTGATCGAATAAGCAGGTGTACCATTATAAGGGCCTTGATCGCCTGTTTCTGAAAAGAGCGGGGAAAGACCAGTTTTTTTCGTTACGTATTGCAGCACTTCTTCTAAGGAAACTGTACCTTTTGACGCACCATTGATGGGTCCTGTGAACGAGCTAGTACCTAGAAACGCTAAAAATTTACCAGCCTCTTGGGCATCCACAAAGCCCATTTGATGCGTTAGATTATCGACAGCCATTGGCTTTTGCTTTATCAGATGGTCAATGTAAAAGGTAAAACGTTTTGTGTAATCATCTGCACCGATCACATAAGGAAAGCGGACAAAAACGGACGGGATTTGACTGTATTTTTGGGTCAGGATCTCTTCCACGGTTCGCTTGCCTTGTGCATAATCGACCTCCTCAGAGCCAACCAGTCTGAAGGGTTCTTTAGCAGGGTCAAAATCCGCTTCAATCAAATCGAAGTGTAATTCATGGTACGCAGACATTGAGCTAGTAACGATGTAGCGCTTCGGTGTGACATGACGCAGGAGAATCTCAATGTCATTGGAAGTATAAGCAATATTGTCGTAAACGACCTCATAGGTTTCTTTTGTTAATGCCGTTTTGATACTTTCTTCGTCGGTGCGATCGAAGATGATTCTGTTGACTTGATCGCCAAAGGAATCTTTCGTGTTCCCTCGGGTAGCGATCGTCACGTCCAATCCTTGATCAATTAGTGATTGGACCAAATATTTACCGAAAAAACGCGTGCCGCCTAAAACCAACACTTTTTTACTCATAAGAACACTCCTTTTCATGTAATGCCAACATGTTGCGCCGTTTCATTAGGAAAATCAAGATAAGATCAATAATTCTTTTGCTGTTTTGGTAAAAGGTACACAGCCATCTGCTGTTACATACACACAGTCTTCAATGCGGACACCGACCTGATCTGGTAAATAAATGCCCGGTTCGATAGAGAAGCACATGCCTTCTTGGATCACTAAATCATTGCCAGTGATCAAAGAGGGGAACTCATGAACCGTGGTCCCGATGCCGTGACCTAGACGATGGTTGAAGTAGTCGCCGTAGCCATAGCCAGTAATCACATCACGAGCAATCTTGTCTAATTCTCCAGCGGTAATCCCAGGTTTGACCGCTGCTTGCGCTGCTAGTTCTGCTTCAAGAACGATGTCATAAATTTTTCTTTGTAATGCAGTCGGTTCTTTATAGGCAACCGTTCTGGTTGCATCACTGCAATATCCTTTCCAAACGACCCCTAGGTCAAACAAGACAAGTTCATTGGCACTCACTTTGCGGTCACCAGGTACGCCATGAGGACTTGCTGCATTGGCACCAGCCAACACCGTCGTATCGAAGGACATATGGGAAACCCCACGCTTTTTCAACTCGTACTCAATTTCCGCAACGATTGCCATTTCGCTGACGCCTTCTTTGATGGCAGCAAATCCAATCTCAAAAGCAACGTCTGCCCAGTTGCCAGCTTCTAGCAAGGTGTCAATTTCAGCAGCCGTTTTGGTTAACTGCATTTTTTGAATGACCGGAGTCACATCTAAAGAAAAATCGGTCTGTGGCAAAAACCGTTTCAATGCTTCATAGCGCTCGACGGAAAGGTCATTTTTTTCTAGTGCCAAGGAAGAAACTTGGTAACGAGAGGTCAATTCCTGACAGATTTTCGCCCAAGGGTCTTCGCTATCGAGATAACCGATAATGTCAAAGGGCCAGCCACTATTTTTTGCTTCTTCTACTTCCAGAGCTGGTGTGAAAAGAAAGGGATCTTTTCCAGGTGCGACAAACAAAGCAAGGACCCGTTCATGAGGTTCACTTTTAAAACCTGAAAAATAAGCGATCGTTGCTGGATTAGAAATATAGGCAACATCTGCGCCATTGGTTTTCAACCAGCCATTTAACTCATTGATTTTTTTATCATTCATTTGAAAAAACCTTCTTTCAAGTATTCTTTTTCTATTTTATCATGCTTTAGAAGAGAATAGGGGCGGGGAAAGTAGGAAATTGCTAAGTTTTCATGAAAACAAAATTAAAACGGTTGCAAATATGGAAAAAATTTGCTATCCTAACAAAGAAATGTAAATAAGATTTTCTGAAAATAGAATAAGGGAGATATATCATGGAAAAACAAACAATTACGATTTATGATGTTGCACGGGAAGCGAATGTATCGATGGCAACTGTTTCACGGGTAGTCAACGGAAATCCAAATGTAAAACCAGCAACTCGTAAGAAAGTGCTGGAAGTGATCGACCGCTTGGATTATCGTCCAAACGCAGTTGCTCGAGGGTTAGCAAGTAAAAAGACCACGACTGTTGGTGTCATCATTCCTGATGTCAGCAATATGTTCTTCTCATCACTTGCTCGTGGGATCGATGATGTAGCGACCATGTATAAATACAATATCATCTTAGCCAACTCTGATGGCGATACGATGAAAGAAGTCAACGTTTTGAACAACTTGTTAGCAAAACAAGTGGACGGCGTTATCTTCATGGGTCATCGCATCACGGATGAGATTCGCGGAGAATTCTCTCGCTCAAAAACACCAGTTGTTTTAGCTGGTTCGATCGATCCTGATGAACAAGTAGGAAGTGTCAATATCGATTACACAGCAGCTGCCAAAGATGCTGTTTCATTATTGGCGAAAAACAATCAAAAAATCGCTTTTGTCAGCGGTGCTTTGATCGATCCAATCAATGGCCAAAACCGCTTGAAAGGCTATAAAGAAGCCTTGAAAGAAAACAACCTTGAATATTCTGAAGGGTTGATCTTTGAATCACCATACAGCTTTAAAGAAGGCTTAGCCTTAGTTGATCGCATCATCAACAGTGGTGCAACAGCAGCTTATGTCACAGACGATGAGTTAGCCATCGGTGTCTTAGATGGTTTGTTAGACAAAGGTGTTAAAGTTCCTGAAGATTTCGAGATCATCACCAGCAACAATTCATTATTGGCTGAAGCAGCTCGTCCACGCTTATCAAGTGTGACGCAACCATTGTATGATATGGGTGCCGTTGCGATGCGTCTATTGACAAAAATGATGAACAAAGAAGATGTAGAACAAAAAACGATCGTCTTGCCTTACGGTATTTCAGAAAAAAGCTCTACGAAATAAGCAGCGATTTGATCAAACGATCAGTGGAACAACGCCTTGTTGTTCCACTTTTTGCTTCAATGATCGTTCGTGTGGGGAGAAAATCTATGGATTTTCTCCTCACACTTTTTTTGCATAAAAAAACTGATCAGCACAAGGCTGATCAGTCATCATTATTGTTGGTATTTTGTTGATTATTGTCTTGCTGTTCCTCATCGTCATCCTCATCATTTGCCGTAGGTGTAACATTGTTGGATGCGTTATTCGATGATGTATTCGACGAACGATTTGTTGAACGGCTAGAAGATGCTTTTCTCCAATAGTCAGCGTAGTTTGCATCTGAACCACCGAGTCCAAATTTGAAATCGACCGTATCTGGTCCGCCAGTGGCCCAATACGAAGTAACGGTACTGCTTGGATTGGTATAGGTTCGATTATCGACTCGCACGGTTCCTCCTGGTTGGGTACCAGTAAACTTGGAAACTTGAGCTTTTTTGACATCACTAGAAAGTTCAAACTTCTGATTCACACCAAAGACTTCTTGGTTTGTTTGATAAATACGATTGATCAAGTAAGCCATATAGTTGGCTGTCCGAGTTCCTGCAGCGCTATCGGTCCCTTTATTGTCATCTCGACCTGACCAGCTGCTGATGGTGATCGATGGGGTGGAGACGACTAGCCAAGAGTCCGACCAGTTGTTGGTGGAACCAGTTTTTCCGACCCAATCGGCATTTCCGAGGTTCCAATCCAATCCGCTGATAACCGATTTAAAGGAACTGGTTTTTTGCTCATCGATGACACTACGCATCATGTCAGTCATGATGGAAGCCGTCGCTTCTGAAAAGACTTGGACAGGTTTGGCTTCATGCTGGTAAAGCACTTCGCCTTCATTGTCTTTGATTGATTCGATGATATAGCCTTGCTGATAAACACCATTATTGGCAAATGTTTGGAAGCCATTCGTTTGATTCAAGACTGTGACATCTGTAACCCCTAATGGCGCTGATTCATACGCCCAGCTATTATCTTCGGGATAGCCCATTTTGCTTAAATAATTTGTGTAGGCATAAAAATGATCGCCTTCTTTTTCCCAAAGATCTTGGAAAATATTTGTCGCTGCGATATTACTGGAAACCTCCAATGATTCACGAATCGACATGAAGGTATTGGTTCCACGGTTTGTGGCATTGACGATCGGCTCACCGGCGTTTTCTCCTGTCCGCCATTTTGCGGCATAGTCAGAAACCATCGATTCAGAGCCCATTAAGCCACTTTCGATCGCCGGCCCGTAAACCAGCATGGGTTTGATACTTGAACCTGCTTGGCGTTTGGCATCAAAGGCATGGTTGAATTGATTGTCAGCATAGTTACGACCGCCAATAAAGCCTAGTACTTTCCCAGTGGCGTTGTCCATCATGACATTGCCGACTTCGATGGTGGAGTCACCCCAGTTGTCTAGCATATAGCCGTATTTGTCGACGGCATCTTGCATCGCATTATAAATATCTTTATCGATCGTTGATGTGACGGTATAGCCGCCATTAACAAGTTTTTGCTGCGCCAATTCGAAGTATTTTTGATAGGTTTCCTCTTTGGCGTATTCTTCGTCACTGACATCATCTTCATCTGCCAGCTGTTTGGCAATAATGTCTTTTGCTTCATTTAACACAGTGTAATAAAGGAAGCTTTGATCCGTTTGTTCAATGGCTTCTTGTTTTTTGAAGTCTTGCTTCAAGTCATAATTAAGCGCCTCTTCGTATTCTTCTTTCGTGATATCGTGGTTACGATACATACTGAAGAGCACGAAGTCTTTCCGTTCTAAGCCAGCGGTCAAGTTTTCCTTGATCTCACCCGTATTTGTATAAGGGCTGTAGACGATCGGGCTTTGTGGCAGACCCGCAATAAAGGCTGCTTGCGGTAAAGACAGGTCAGCTGCGTTGACGCCAAAAATTCCTTGCGCCGCTTCTTGCACACCTGCGATATTTTGCCCTTTATTGTTTCGACCAAAAGGGGAGATGTTTAAATACATGGTGACGATCTCATCTTTATCGAAAAATTTCTCCACTTCCATGGCTAATAAAATCTCATTGGCTTTGCGTTTAAAGGTCGTTTCACTGGAAAGGATTTGTTGTTTTACCAGCTGCTGGGTCAAAGTGGAACCCCCGCTGCCGCCAAAGCCTGTCGCTTCTGATAATAATGCCCGCACGACTGCTTTGGGTACGACCCCATTATGAATATTAAAATATTCATCCTCTGTTGCGATGATCGCTTTTTTCAAATAATCTGAAATTTGATCGGAATTAACCGACGTTCGCATTAGATCCGAGCGAATCGTTGCGATTTTGCTGCCATCAGCGTATGCGAGTTGAGAAGTCTCTGTGATGTCGGTCAATTCTTTTTGTAACTCATCTTTAGAAGGAGCTGCGGTATCTTCCACAAGAAAAGCAAAGTAGCCGGCACCGATCCCTAAGGCTAAAGAACCGCCTAGAACCAGCAAAGAAATAGCAACTAAGAACAAGGCATGTAAAACCCTAAGACTGATGTTGAAATAGAACCAGCCTCTATTTTTGTTTTCTGTATTCTTTTGATTTTTCGTTTTCTGGGACAAAAAGAGTCACCTCAATAAATTAGAATAGATTCCGTGTAATTATAGCAAAAAACAAGGCGCTTGGGTAGCACCCTATCTGTTATCGAAAGAAGTGTGGGAGAAAATGCCAGTTGGTGTTTGTATTGAACCAGCGATAATAAAGGAAAATGAACGGATTTGCCTAAAAGTTTCTTTTTTGGTAAAGGACTTTGAGAGAAAGACTTTTCATTGACCTCTTTTTCAGTTAAGATGAACAATGAAGCAATTATTAGGAGGAGAAAGAATGAGTACAGACTTTTTTGAAGAGCTAAAGCAACGCGGATTAGTTCATCAGACCACAGACGAAGCAGCCTTGACCAAACAATTAAATGAAGAGTCTGTGAAACTATATATCGGCTTTGATCCTACCGCAGATAGCCTGCATATTGGTCATTTATTGCCTATTTTGATGTTGCGCCGTTTCCAACAAAACGGACATGTGCCGATCGCATTAGTAGGCGGTGGTACAGGAATGATCGGTGACCCATCCTTTAAAGATCAAGAACGTCAATTAAACACACTAGATACCGTTTTAGAATGGTCACAAAGTATCAAGAGCCAATTATCTCGCTTCATTGATTTTGATGACCAAGAAAATCCTGCCATCATTGCCAATAACTATGAGTGGCTAGGGGAATTGAAACTGATTGATTTCTTGCGCGACACTGGGAAAAACTTTACCATCAATTACATGATGAGCAAAGAAAGTGTCAAACGTCGGATCGAAACTGGGATCTCCTACACGGAATTTGCATACCAGCTATTACAAGCCTATGACTTTTTGAATCTTTACGACAACCACGGTTGCTTGTTGCAATTAGGCGGTAGCGATCAATGGGGGAATATCACCTCTGGGATCGAATTATTACGTCGTGAGCGTGAAGTCCAAGGGTTCGGTTTGACTATGCCATTGATCACAAAAGCAGATGGAACGAAATTTGGGAAAACAGAAGGCAATGCGGTTTGGCTAGATGCCAAGAAAACGACGCCTTACGAGTTCTACCAATTCTGGATCAATACGGATGATCGTGATGCAGTCAAATTCTTGAAATATTTCACCTTCTTATCATTAGAAGAAATCGCTGCGATCGAAGCAGAATTTAACGCTGCACCAGAATCTCGAGCAGCACAAAAAGCTTTGGCAAAAGAAGTCACTACTTTGGTTCATGGGGCAGAGGCTTATGAACAAGCCTTACGCATCTCAGCAAGTTTATTCAGTGGCAATATCAAAGAATTGAACGCTGAAGAGATCGAACAAGGCTTCAAAGGGGTGCCAAGCCATCAGGTAACAGCAGATGATTCTTTGAACATCGTTGAAGTGTTGACGACTGCTAAAATCGAACCATCAAAACGTCAAGCAAGAGAAGACGTTCAAAATGGTGCCATCTACATCAATGGGGAACGCGTCCAAGACCTAACGTACGAGCTCCAAGCAAGTGATCGGATCGGTGGAAAATACGTCGTGATTCGTCGTGGCAAGAAAAAATATTTCTTATTAACATTTTAATCGCAAAAAGCGAACCGCCTTGTTGGTTCGCTTTTTTCAAATTTTTGTAGAGGAAGGGTTTTTGTTGGAATGGGAAATATAGTGTTGAATGCCGCCGGTTTATTTGCCATGATCTTCTTAGGGTATTTTCTTAAGCGGCTAAATGTCCTTTCAAAAGCGGATGGCTCGATCTTATCCAAAATTATTTTGAATGTGACGTTACCGGCAGCAATCATTTTGAATTTAGCTTCAATGCAAGTACAAGTCAGTGCGCTTAGTTTGATTGTGATCGCGTTGATCATTACGATCGTTCAGATCCTCTTCGCATTTTTCTTGACCAAAAAAGAATCGAACACGCTGCAGCAGTTTGCGATGTACTGCGGTTCAGGCTTTAATATCGGCAATTTTGCGATTCCTTTTGCCCAAAGCTTTTATCCTTTAGGGATTCCGCTGATTTCGCTGTTTGATATGGGGAACAGTATCATGTTGGCAGGGGGAACGACAATTTTCATCGAATTCTTGATTGGAAAGCGGACGACGTTTGAACCAGGGAAAATCTTTTTGAATCTCCTGCGTTCGCCAACGTTTACTATTTATCTAGTGATGCTGATTATCCGCAGTGCGGATTGGAGGATTCCCGAAGCGGCATTGGCGCTTGTCCAACCAATCGGGATCGCAAATACGTTTTTGTCCATGTTTATGATTGGCTTATTTTTGGATTTCCGCTTACCGAACCACACCACCCAAACAGTGATCAAAATTTTAAGCTTGCGGTACGGACTGGCATTCGTGCTGTTCGCAGCTTTCTATGTTTTACCAATCCCAGTTTTATTAAAGCCAGTTCTTTGTTTGTTAGTGTTTGCTCCAATTCCTTTATTCGGTGTCATTAATTCCGTGATTGCTGGAATGGAGGAAGAAGCGGTGGGGTTCGTTTCTTCCATTAGCTTTTTGATAAGTATGCCGCTAATGACGGGTGTTCTGATGTTATTTGGACTCGCTTGATAAAAAAATACGGCAATGAGCAAAATAATCGCTTTACAAGGCGCTTTTATCGATAATAGAGAAGACTAGATTTAGGAGGAAAAGAAAAATGTTGATTGGTTCACACGTTTCAATGAGCGGCAAAAAAATGCTTTTAGGAGCAGCAGAAGAGGCAGCTAGCTATCAAGCTACTACGTTTATGATCTATACCGGAGCTCCGCAAAACACGCGGCGCAAACCGATCGAAGAAATGCAGATCGCAGCTGGACAAGATTTTATGACGGAAAAAGGAATTTCGAATATCGTCGTCCATGCCCCTTACATCATTAATTTAGGCAATACCATCAAACCAGAAAACTTTGGCTTTGCTGTTTCGTTCTTGCAAGAAGAAATCCAACGAGCCCAAGCTTTAGGTGCAACTCAAATCACATTGCACCCCGGTGCCCATGTCGGTGCAGGACCAGAAGCTGGGATCAAGCAGATCATTAAAGGCTTGAACGAGGTCCTTGAAAAAAATCAAACTGCCCAGATCGCATTAGAAACAATGGCAGGTAAAGGCACCGAGATTGGTCGCAGCTTTGAAGAATTGGCAGCAATTATCGATGGTGTCACCTTAAATGAAAAATTATCCGTTACACTAGATACTTGTCACACGAACGATGCTGGCTACAATGTCAAAGAAGATTTTGACGGCGTGTTAAACGAGTTTGACAAAATCATCGGGTTGGATCGCTTGAAGGTCATCCATGTCAATGATTCAAAAAATCCACAGGGCAGCCACAAAGACCGACATGCGAATATTGGTTTTGGCACAATCGGCTTTGAAGCCTTGAATAAGATCGTTCATCATGAGCAATTATCAGCGTTACCGAAAATTTTGGAAACACCCTATGTCGGCGAAGACAAAAAGAATAAAAAAGCCCCTTATGGCTATGAAATCGCGATGCTGCGGGAAAAGACCTTTGATCCTGAGCTATTGACGAAAATCATGGCGGGTGCTTAAACGGTTCATTTAACCATGAGCAGCTTATTATTGGAGGAAGAAAAATGGACTTTCAGTTGCTGATCGATGCCGCGAAGCAAAAACTGGGATTCAGACAGCTCTCTCAATTTGCAGAAGCAGGGAGTGTTGCGGCAGCTCTGGCTACTGCAGATGGACAGATTTATACAGGGATCTGTATCGATACCAGCTGTTCTATGGGTTTTTGCGCTGAACAGGCTGCGGCTGCGCAAATGATCACTGATGGTCAGCAGCGGGTGTTACAGATGGTTGCAATCAATTCGGTAGGTGAGCCGATCCCACCTTGTGGTCGTTGCCGTGAATTCATCAGCCAGCTGGATCCTGCCAACCATAACACGCAAGTCATGATCTCAGCAGGAAAAATCATGACGCTAGAAGAGCTGTTGCCTGTTGATTGGAAAGCATCAAAATAAAAAGAAGCCCCTTAGACCGCTGTGTTCTAAGGGGCTTCTTTATTTTATCGATCCCATGGACGAGCTACGCTTTTGGATAAAAAAACTCCTCAACAAGCAATAGCGCTTTGTTGAGGAGTTGATCGATAGCAATGATTAGAATTTTTTCGCAGCAGCTGCTACGCGTTCTAAACCTTCAGCAATGATTTCTGCTGTTTTAGAAGGATCTGCATTGTGGCCTTCAATGATTACTTCTTCTGTGATGTTCATGCCGAACATACCACCGAAAACTTTTTCCATAAAGGTTACAGCGTTTTCCATTGCGCTCATTTCGCCTGAGTAAACACCACCACGGGCATTCAATAGAACGATTTCTTTGTCTTTCAATAATTGGTTCATTGAACCATCTTCGTTATAAGAGAAAGTAAAGCCAGCTTGGAAGATGTAGTCGATGAATGTGTGCAAGGCAGCAGGAATCGTTAAGTTCCACATTGGGAAAGCGAAAACGATGGTATCCGCTGCTGCGAATTTGTTCATCACGTCTTGACGGACAGTCATCAATTCTTGTTCTTCTTGGTTTAATTCTTGTTCTTGTGAAAGTTTGCCAAATGCTTCAAATAACGTTTGACCGATATAAGGCATTGGTTGTGCGTACACATCAAAGGTTACAACGTCCACATTGTTGGTATCAAGATTTTCAACGAACGTATCAAACATTTTTGCAGATACTCCATCAGGACGGTTATTGGCTTTAACAACTAAAATATTTTTCATTTTTTTCCACCTTTACTTTAAGTAAGTTTTAATCACAAAATGTAGTATACTATAAAATAATTTTGCTTACAATAAATAAGTACACTTTTTTTAAAAAAGCTGGAATTTTGCAGTTTTTTTCACACAGATTTGGTAAACTTTAGAGAAAACAGGAGGATTTCTATGAAAATATTCGTGGTCGAAGATGACAAATCGTTAGTCAAAATGATGGAAAATCAATTATCCCGCTATGCGTATCAAACCTTTGTTCCAGAAAATTTCGCTGCGGTTTTAGATGAATTCTTGATGATCCAACCTGATTTGGTTTTGTTGGATGTCAATCTTCCTTATTATGATGGGTTTTATTGGTGCCAAAAAATCAGGGAACGCTCGTTGGTTCCAATTCTCTTCATCTCCGCCCGTGACGGCAATATGGATCAAGTGATGGCTCTAGAATATGGTGCTGATGATTATCTAGTCAAACCTTTTTCTTATGATTTGCTGCTGGCAAAAGTAAAAAGCCACATTCGTAGAGTCTACGGGGATTATGCACAGTCTGATCGGGCGAGAAGTTTGAAAGCTGGCGAATTGATCTACTATCCCGAAGCATTGAAGATGGTCTATCGTGAAGCCAGTGAATGGCTGACTGTTCGAGAAGGAGAATTATTGACCCTGTTAATGTCGGCACACCCAGAGATGGTCAAACGGGAACGGATCTTAAATCTATTATGGGATGATGAGCGCTTCGTTGATGACAATACGCTTTCTGTCAATGTCGGCCGTTTGCGAAAAAAACTGGCGGCAATGGGCATCAATGATCCGATCCAAACGATTCGCGGAAAGGGCTACGCTTTATCAGTGATAGGTACGGAAGAATGAAAGCATATGCAAGTGTTCATTTACCTAAACTACTCGTTACGTTCGTAGCCATTTCATTGTTCGTTTTAGTGATTTGGTTGGATGGCTATCGAAATTACCTCGTAATTGGTTATGGTCTGCTTCTATTCGGGCTGTTCATTGTTCTTGTTTATTTGGTAGATTACCTTTCCAATACTGCGTTTTATCAGTATATCAAGCATGGAAGAGCGACACACCGAAGCAATGGCTACCTTTCCAAGCAATGGCGCAAGCAGTTCGATGCCCATGAACAGCAAGAGCAAGAGCGGCTGACAGAATTAGATCAGCACCATCAAAATCATATTCGTTTCATGAATATCTGGGTTCATCAAATGAAAACACCTGTCTCAGTTTTGGCGCTAATGGCTGAAAGTGAAGAAGTCGATAGCTATGATCTTTTGGCTGAAACAGATCGCTTAAAAAGTGGCTTGGCGACTGCGCTGAATTTTGTGCGCTTGGAAGATTTCACGGAGGACTTCGTTATCGAATCAGCCTCATTGTTGGAATTGTTAAAACACAGTATCGGTGACCAGAAGCGAAATTTTATTCGCAGTGAAGTCTATCCGAAGCTGATGAGTGAAGCAGATATCACGGTGACAACAGACAAAAAATGGCTAGGTATTTTGCTCTTTCAACTCATCAGCAACGCCATCAAGTACTCAAAGCCAGACAGTAAAGTCTATTTTGAGATCGATCCTTTTTCTAGAAGCTTAACGATCGCAGATGAAGGCTGCGGGATTGCAGCAGCGGATCTCCCGCGGGTTTTCCGCCCCTTTTATACAGGTCAGAATGGGCGGCAAACAGGAGAGGCAACTGGGATCGGTCTTTATTTAGTTGAAACGATCAGTACGCAATTAGATATCGATGTATCGCTTGCCTCTAAGGAGAATCAAGGCACGACGGTTACCTTAACATTTCGGAGGTGAAGGCTTTCTTACAATTTTGTAAGCTTTCTATCATGAAATCGATAACTGATTGCGGTGTCGCCTGCTAAACTGGTAGCAAAGGAGTGAAGATGATGGCTTTACTAGAATTGAAAAATGTATCGAAAACCTATACAGGGGAAGTGTCTGTTGAGGTTTTACAACAAATCGATCTCAAAGTGCCAGAAGGAGAATTTATCAGCATTATGGGTCCATCTGGCAGTGGCAAGACCACCATGCTGAATTTGGTGGCAACATTGGATAAACCCACTTCAGGTTCGGTGATCCTCAAGGGAGAGCAGCCACTAGAATTATCTAAGCAAAAACTCGCGGAGTTTCGTCGTCGGCAACTAGGCTTTGTTTTTCAAAACTACAATTTGCTTTCGCCATTGAGCGTGCTTGAGAATGTGATTTTACCACTGACATTGGATCGGGTGGCAGTTCCTGAGATGAAAGAACGTTCGGAGCAGCTATTACGTGAACTTGGGATCTATGAGAAAAAAGACAAACGCATCTATCAGCTTTCCGGTGGAGAGCAGCAGCGAGTTGCGATTGCTAGAGCTTTGATCCATCAACCAGAATTGCTTTTAGCAGACGAACCGACGGGTAATCTTGATTCCAAGGCAGCACGAGATGTCATGGAAATACTAAGTCAGATGAACAAACAGCGAAAAGTCACCACTATGATGGTCACCCATGATCCGTATTCCGCCAGCTTTTCTGATCGGGTCGTTTTCATCAAAGACGGAAAGCTGTATAACGAAGTCTATCGTGGTGCTGATCAACAGCAATTTTATCAAAAAATTCTTGAAGTCCTAGCACATTTAGGAGGTCGCCGTCATGAATTTCAGACAGTTGATCATTCGTAATCTGCGGGGGAATTTTCGAACCTATGCAGCATACTTCGTCAGCAGCGCCTTTGCGGCGATGGTGTTTTATATCTTTAGTCTTTTGCTCTTTCATCCGCAATTGGAAGAAAACTTATCTAATAGCGATACACTTTCAAGCTTAGCTAAGGTTGGTCTATCCGTCGCACTCGTGGTGATCGCCTTACTGTCGCTGTTGTTTTTATGGTATACATTTGTGGTCTTTTTGAAACGACGCAAACGTGATCTGGCGATCTACTTGATTTTGGGGATCGAAGAAAAAGATCTGCGAAAGATTTTGTTTGTCGAAAATGCCCTTTTAGGAACCGGCGCCACAGTGACCGGTATTGGGTTGGGGATTTTAGTGACGAAATTGTTGCTGCTGATTGCGCAAAATGTCATGTACTTAACAGAAGGACTGAAATTTATGGTTCCTCTGGAAGCTTTAGGATTGACCTTTGGGATCTATGTCTTCATTTTTCTTTTGATCTCCTTTTTCAGTACTCGCGCCTTGCAAGGAGAACAGATCATCTCATTGATCAAGGAAAATGAAAAACCACGTCCTGAGCCAAAAAGTCATTGGGCATTGGCATTTTCAGGAATTGTGCTGTTACTAGTTGGCTATGGATCGGTCTTTTATTTTAGCTACCAAACCTACTCAATGCTGCCACTTATGCTAGGAGTCTTGTTGACTGTTACAGGCACGATCTTGTCATTCCATCAGTTCAGCGTATTTCTATTGAAACGATTAAAGAAACGCCCAACCTTCTTACGAGGGACTCGGATGCTGACTATCAGCGAATGGATCTTTCGCATGCGAGACAATGCGGCGATGTATAGTTTGATCGCTATTAGTACCTCCGTGGCATTCGTTGGGATTTCCGTGATGCTGGCGATCGGCAGTTCTTCTTTTTCTTCAATCCAAGGAATCAGTGTAGCCTATGTGTTTCCGTGGTCTGGGCCAGAAGACCTCGATCATTCTGAGGGGAAAATGAATGAAATTAAAACTGCCATAGAAGAAAAAGGGTACTCACCTGTAACGGATAGTGTTTCCTTACTATGGGCCTATGCGAATCTTGATGAATCTGCAGTTATGAATGATTCATTTTATACGACGAATGGCTTTTCAATTATGCGAGAAAGCGACTATCAGAAAATGATGAAACAAATCGGTGAGGAAGCTGATTCCGTTGCAGATAATCAAATAATGACACTTAGTGCTAATTATTCACGTCGAAAACAGCTTCTAGAAGTCCCTGAGAACGAACGCACAAGTATCTATCCACTTGAATTGGGTTCAGAAACCGGTATAAAAAAGGATGTTACGATTGTCCACAGCCCCTCAATGCTTTCTCTGAATCACTTTGGTTTGTCAGTTGTGACAGATAAGACCTTTGAGGAATGGCAAGCTCTCTTACAAGAATCTAACGATGATATGGAATCTGGTTTTATTTGGTTAGACTATCCAGAATGGGCTGAAACACCTGAATTGGTATCTGATTTCAATGGAAAGTTAGATAAAGAAAATGCCTTGATCGATCAGCAATACGAAGAACTCAGTCGGGAGTTTGAAGCCAAAGGTGACTATACAGATGAAGAGTGGTCAGAAGCGGCAAAAGACATTCCGATGCGTACGTCTTATACCTCGAAATACCAAGTTTTCCAAGAAAATCGTCAAGGAAATGGCATCATCTTAATGATCACGGTATTACTAGGTTCGGTTTTCTTTATTTTCTCCGCTTCGATTATCTATTTCCGTTTATTTGCAGATTTAGATAAAGATGGTGCGTATCATCGTTCCTTGCATATTTTAGGTGTGTCGCCCAAGGAGCGTCACAACGTTCTGAGACGCCAGCTACAAGTGATGTACTTCTTGCCAACAGTCGTGGCAATGATCCATTTTGCGGTGGCAATGACCGCTTTGCGTATTTTAGTAGAATTGCCTGTTTGGCAATACTATGGCGTGATCGTTAGTCTCTTTTTGATTTTCCAAATCGTTTTTTACTTTGTTTGTCAGTACCGGTACTTCCAGCAAATTGATCGAATCGCCGATCCGACAGAGTGATTTATTTTTTAGCCAAATCCCTTTCAATCAACACAGATTGGGATTTGGTTTTTTGCTTGCTGCATTGTTATTTTTCTTTCACCAATGAAGCGTTTTAATTGTGTAAATCACCGAAAAGCCGATAAAATTAGGTAACACTGATTCTATTAGGCAGTCGCGGATACGCGGCAAGAATGTGGCAACTGGAAGTCTATTTTTCTCACCGTGAAACGAAAAGACAACTGTTAATGAAAATATTCATGTCGAGTACAGTAATTGCTGTGACCGATGGATTTAGCTAAGCGCTCACTTAAGGGAGGAAACCAATGATCAAACGTTTAGGAAAAGCATTTGCTGTCTTGCTGCTGTTGATTTCTGTTTTTGCTGGTATGCGGGTTGTTTATGGGGAAACCGATGTGGGTGCCAAGCTGATCACAAATGTATCGATCGTAAATAGCCACAACGAGGTCATCACAAGTATTGAAAAGGATGATTCCTTTAAAATAGATATGACCTGGAGTTTGGAGGACTTAGGTGATTTAAAAGCAGGTGACAAAGCGACCGTCACCTTGCCAGCTGAGATTGAAGGCGTTAATAATACGTATGCTTTATACGATGAAAATAACAACTTAGTGGTCAATGTTACCCAAGTTGGCAATCTGCTGACCTTTGTTTTCACGGAATTTGTCGAACAAAATACCAATGTACATGGGGACTTTTATTTTTGGACAAAGTTCAGTGATGACGTGATAGAAAACCAGATCAACAACATCAACTTTGAAACGGCAAATGGGATGCAATCGGTGCCTATTTTTATTCAAGCAGTGGATGATTCAGGGGAGGGTGCCTTACTCACCAAACAAGGACTGTATTTAGGTACGCAACAACCCAAACGGATCATTGATTGGCGAGTGTATATCAACTCGTTTGACACGGACCAAGTGACGATCAAAGATGGAACGTTTATTGACTTTTTAGGTCCTCATCAGACACTAGTCAGTACGAGTGCTCGAGTGGTCTATGGACCCAGCGTTTCCAACCCAACGTATGTCGAGCAAGTACCGATCGTTTTAAATAGTGACGGCTCCTTTGAAATTCCTTTGCGGGATACAGAGGAACGGATCTACATTACCTACAAAACAGAAACGGATGGTTCATTGGAACAATATACCAATCGGGGCATCCTTGATGCTTTGGTCAATGATGTGCCAAGAACAAGCAGTATTACTGGCTATACGCCACGCTATGGTGGCGGTGGTGGCGGAACCGGTGAACCAGGAGAGTCCAGCAGCACGGAACCAAGTAGCGAAAGTAGTACAAGTAGCAGCACGGAACCAAGTAGTGAAAGTAGTACAAGTAGCAGCACGGAACCAAGTAGTGAGAGCAGCACAAGTAGCAGCACGGAACCAAGTAGCGAAAGCAGCACAAGTAGTAGTACGGAACCAAGTAGTGAGAGCAGTACGAGTAGTAGTACGGAACCAAGTAGCGAAAGCAGTACGAGTAGTAGTACGGAACCAAGTAGTGAAAGCAGTACGAGTAGTAGTACGGAACCAAGTAGCGAAAGCAGTACGAGTAGTAGTACGGAACCAAGTAGTGAAAGTAGCACCAGCAGTAGCACGGAACCAAGTAGTGAAAGTAGCACCAGCAGTAGCACGCAACCAAGTAGTGAAAGCAGTACAAGCAATACACTGGAAGGTTTGCTAAATAATAGTGGGTCAAGTCACTCTTCCAGCTCGGCAAGAAGTGATGGTGCCAACCATAATCAGCAGAAGCTTCTCCCGCAGACGGATGAAGTCTTGAATGATCGGTTGATTTTCTTAGGAATAGTCATACTGTCTATCGTTACCTATGTGACGCTAAAAAAATCAATGGGGAAAAGTCCCTTCAACAGATAACAAAAGTCTACAACGGGCAAAAACAAACATAATTATCCAATGGGGACTTGGGTTAGCAGAAAACAGAATAAAAAGTAGCGACAAAACCGTTCATGTGTTTTGATCGACTGATTCAGTAAAATTTAGTTTTTTTTGCTGAAAGAGGTCATCAAGGGCATTATCGGTTTTTTTTTTGCTATTTTCTCGATGGGTTGACCTACCGTTTTTACGCTTGTAGCCCGTCGATTACAGAAAAAATTTGGCTGTTTTGGAATTCTTAAAATGGTTTCTGTAACATTTATCAAGCAGAAACGATGCGGATAACTATCTCACATACTCTTTTTATTCGCGAAGAATATTTGTATTCTTAGAGCAAGTTAATGATCATAAATCGCTTCCATACGCTGACGCTTTTTCGACATCTGACTGGAAATGTGCGAGAACTATCAGAAGTTCCCTTAGTCTAGTTAGTGTTTCGGACCCTTCTTTCTAGAAACTGATTTTTGTTTCGATTTCTCGAAAAATGAGCAGCATTCTTCAAAAACATTTACTGACCAATGGATTGTGATTTTGTTAACAAGGGTGAGCGAAGAAGGGTTCAGTGGTGTGCACAGGAAGCAATTTATAAAAACGTAAAGCGTTTTGATTACGAAGCATGTTTTTTCTTCAAACTGAACAAACCAAAAATAATAGAGAAGGTGGAATGAATATGAGTAAAAATGGTTCTCCAAAAGTGACAAAGATGCAGGTGTTTCCGGTTGCTGGTTATGACAGTCCGACCCTTACCTTAAGCGGGTGTCATGCACCTTATTTTACGAGGAATATTGTTGTATTAGAAGACGAAACTGGGAATAGAGGCATTGGTGAGATCTATGGCGGTGAAGACATCACCAAAATGCTGGAGAGTTACATTCCATTTGTCGTGGGTCAAGAAATTGCCAATTATCGTAATGTGATTACAACGATTCGCAAAAATGCAGCGGCGATGAAAGGAAATGATGGGGAAGGACTTCAAGGGTTGGATTTAAAAAATCTGAAATTTGTCGTCCAAGCGGAGGCAGCGGTTGAATGTGCGATGCTGGATCTGCTTGGTAAGTTTCTAAATAAACCGATGTGTGCGTTATTAGGTGATGGTCAGCAGCGTAATGAAGTTGAAGTGTTGGGGTATTTGTTTTATATCGCCGATGCAGGGAAAACCGATCTGCCTTATCGCATAGAAGAAGAGCCAAAAGATGAGTGGGAGCGCATTAGAAGACAGGAAACATTAACACCAGAGGGAATGGTGCAGCAAGCAAAAGCACTTGAGGCACGCTATGGGTTCAAAAATTTCAAAGTCAAAGGTGGCGTACTGAAGGGAACAGAGGAAATGGAAGCGGTAGTTGCTTTACATGAGGCGTTTCCAGAAGCGCGAATCAATATTGATCCTAATGGCGCTTGGTCGTTAGCAGAGGCAATCGAGCTTTGCAAAGACAAATTAGACACGATTTCTTATGTGGAGGATCCATGTGGTCCTGAAGCAGGTTTTTCAAGTCGTGAGATCATGAATGAATTCAAAACAGCCACGAGACATCAAGTGGCAACAAATATGATTGCGACCAACTGGCGACAATTTTATCATGCATTAAATTCAAAAGCAGTAGATATCGTTCTGGCTGATCCGCATTTCTGGACATTAAACGGAAGTGTTCGCATGGCCCAAATCTTGAATGACTGGGGATTGACTTGGGGTTCTCACTCAAATAACCATTTTGATATTACGTTGGCAACGTTCGCACAGTGTGCCGCAGCTGCACCAGGAAATATTACACCAATCGATACACACTGGATTTGGCAGGATGGACAAGAACTTTGCGATGACACTGTCTTGATTCAAGATGGCGTGATCAAAATCACCGATAAACCTGGCCTAGGTATTGAAATCAATATGGAGAAATTACTGGAAGCACATCAATTGTACCAGTCAATGGACCCCAAATACCGTGATCGTGATGATTCAATTGCGATGCAATACTTTATTGAAGATTGGCAGTTTGACTCAAAAAAACCTTGCTTTGTGCGCTAAAGGTATTTATTGAAGGACTACTTGATGTCAGAGATATAGCTGAAATTTTTGCTTGAAGTTTCAGCTATATTCCTCTTTGACTGATCTATTATTCGGAGGGATATAAAAAATGAGCTATTTAGCTATTCTTGGCTTTGTCATGATGACATTGATCACGGGTTTATTACTAAGAAATAAAATTAATATACTTGTCTGTTTTGCATTGATACCTGTCGGATTTTCTTTCTTAAGCGGGGCAAGCTGGACAGCGACGGAAGGATATATCGCTGACGGTCTTGATATGACACGAGACATCTTTTTGATGATCATGTTTTCATTACCTTATTTTTCTCTGATATCTGATGCAGCAGTCTTCGATATTATGGTATTCAAGTTTTTGAAAAAAGTAAAAATCAAAGCACCGATTCTCTGCAGCTTGACTGTGTTTATTTCGGTGATCACCACATTAGATGGAAGTGTCATGTCGACCTATCTAATTGCGATCCCGTTGTTTTTGCCGCTATTTAAGAAGTTGAAAATCGATCCGGTGATACTCGTTTTTCTTTGCTCAGTCGGTATCATGTTAGGATCGATCACACCATGGAACGCACGGATCTTACGGGCTGCAAGTCTGCTTCCGGATGTACCCAATGCACCGATGACCTTATTTACCACCTTGCTACCTGTTTGGATCACTGTCTTTATCGGAACGATGATCCTTGGTTATTTCTTAGGTCTAGGTGTCCACAAAAAGCATATGGCAAATGGAGAAAAATTTGAAGGGATCGCTGATTCATTAGCGAAAGAGCAAAACTATGGACCGCTTGCTCGTCCCAAGCTATTTTGGTTCAATCTGATCTTGACCATCCTCTTAGTGATCGCTTTGTCGTTTTCAAACCTGCCTTCTTACTATATTTTCGCAGCTGGTTTGATCATTGCTTTGTGCGTGAACTATCCAGACTTCAAAGATCAAAATCAATTGATCAGTAAATATGCTTCAAAAACATATCCGATTGCGCCCATCGTTTTGCTTTCTGGGGTTGTCGTGGGGATCTTGCAAGGAACGGGCATGATGGATGCGATGGTTCAAGTTCTCGTGAATATTATTCCCGCAGCTGTTGGTCCCTATGTTCATATTGCGATCGCTATCTTCAGCACGCCATTGATGCTGTTGTTTACCAACGATACTTGGTTTTTTGCGCTCATTCCGATCATTGCAGCTTTAGCAGGAGAATATGGCGTTGCTCCAGATATTGTTGCCTTGACATTATTCTTTAATATTGGTGCGTTTGCTTCACTGATTGCCCAACCACAAATCATCATGGCTTGTGATTTAGGGGAAACCAATGTACGAAAATTCTTGCGTTATTCCTTCTTTAAATTCTGGGGAATCAGCTTGGCATGGACGCTAGTAGGGATCTTATTGGGGATCTTTATTTAAAAATGTTCTTTAGCACAGAAATTCACTGTTTTTCGACGAAAAGTCTGCACTCGATACTCTGTATTCTTTCTTGGGGAAACAGTATATTAAAAACTATCAATTTGACTAGGAGAGATTTTGATGATTCCAAAAATCGTAAAAATGGAAGTTGTCCCTGTAGCAGGACATGACAGTATGCTATTAAATCTAAGTGGAGCCCATGGCCCTTTCTTTACTAGAAATATCGTTATTTTAACTGATGACACGGGTAATACGGGTTTAGGAGAAGTGCCAGGTGGTGAGAAAATTCGTCAGACATTGGAAGACTGTCGTGAATTAGTTGTGGGTCGGACTTTGGGCGAATACAAAAACATCGTAAAAGAGATTCACGAACGTTATGCGCAGTTGGATGCTGGTGGGCGCGGGAACCAAACATTTGATTTACGAACGACGGTTCATGTTATGACTGCTGTTGAAGCGCCATTGTTGGATTTACTAGGACAGCACATGCAGGTGCCCGTTGCCGCTTTGTTAGGTGAAGGACAAGTGCGCGAATCAGTGAAGTTTTTAGGTTATCTGTTTTATGTAGCAGATCGCAACAAAACAGACTTGCCTTATGCTTCTGACAATACGCTCGATGATTCATGGGGAGCACTACGTCGTGAAGAAGCGATGACCCCAGAAGCAATCGTCAAGTTAGCGAAAGCTGCCTATGAGCGCTATGGTTTTGAGGACTTTAAATTAAAAGGCGGCGTGTTATCAGGGCAAGAAGAAGTACAAACCGTCAAAGCGTTGAAAAAAGAATTTCCCAATGCTCGGATTACCCTTGATCCGAATGGCGGATGGTTACTAGATGATGCAATTGCGCTTTGCAAAGACCTTCACGGCGTATTAGCGTATGTAGAAGATCCTTGTGGTGCAGAAGGTCGCTTCTCTGGTAGAGAAACGATGGCAGAATTCCGCCGAAAAACAGGATTGCCGACGGCGACGAATATGGTAGCAACGGATTGGCGAGAAATGAAAGCAGCGATTCGCTTAGATAGTGTGACGATTCCGCTGGCAGATCCGCATTTTTGGACGATGCAAGGCAGTGTACGGGTGGCGCAGTTATGTCATGACCTAGATTTGACTTGGGGTGTGCATTCCAATAATCATTTTGATATTTCTTTGGCGATGGTCGCTCATACTGCAGCGGCAGCACCTGGGGAAGTAAATGCCGCAGATACCCACTGGATTTGGCAAGATGGCGAAGGCTTGACCAAAAATCCGCATCAAATCAAAAACGGTGAAATTACCATTCCAAGAAATTCCCATGGCCTTGGGCTGGAACTTGACCGAGAAAAGCTAGATGCGGCGCATCAACTATATTTAAAAGAAGGCTTAGGGGCGCGCAATGATGCGATTGCCATGCAGTACTTGATTCCTGGCTGGACATTTGACAATAAAAAACCAGCTTTAGTCAGAGAGTAATCGAGCGAATACAAATTAATCGAAGCTTTGAGTGAGAGGATTGACCATAATGGAAAAAGAAAAGATTAAAGGGATCATTGTTCCTTTACTCACGCCAGTGAATGAAGAAGAAATGATTTGCGAAACTAAGTTGCGAAAGATCGTACGGCATGTGATCGATCATGGTGTTCATGGCATTTTGGCTTTTGGCAGTAATAGTGAGTTTTATATGTTCGAACATGATGAAATGCTTGCAGCAACAGAAATCATTTTAGATGAAGCCGCTGGAAAAGTACCTGTTTTCTTTGGGATGGGTCCAATACGTACGAAACATGCGGTGGCACTTGCCAAACGGGCAGCAAAATTGCCGATCGCTGGTATTTCCGTTTTACACCCAATGTTCATCAAACCCACAGAAGAAGCACTGTACAATCATTTTAAAGCAATCGCAGACGCGGTTTCCGATACGATGGTGCTTTTGTATAACAATCCAGCAAGAGCTGGGTATTCGTTGAGTCAACCATTGATCGAAAAGCTGGCGCATACCGTTGAGAATATCGTAGGGATCAAAGATTCGAGCGGAGATTTGACCTTCCTAAGCGAATTGGTTCGACGGAATGCTGATGTTGGCTTTCGAGTGATTGCAGGAAAAGATACCATTGTTTATCCTTCACTCTGTGTGGGAGCAGTCGGCGGTGTCTGTTCAACGGCAAATATTTATCCTGAATTGGTTTGCGGTATTTATGACCAGTACGTATCTGGTGATTTCCAAGGCGCGCTAAAGAACCAATTTACCCTGAACCCGATCCGTTTATCGCAAGATGCAGCAAGTTTCCCTTCAGCTACCAAAGATATGGCAAACTTGATGGGCTTGAATGTGGGACCTTCGATCTTGCCGACGGAAGCAAGTAAGGGCGTTGTGTTAGACAAGATGATTGATGAAATGAAGAAGGCGGGTTTCTTATAATCAAGCCTAACTATAGAAAAGGGGGTGGATTCATGGAAGAACAGCGAATTGTGATTGCAGCAGATTCTTTCAAAGGAAGTGCCTCCAGTAAAGATATCTCAATGTGGTTAGAAAAAGGGATTCGTCGGGTTTTGCCTCATAGTCCTATCGATAAATTTTCAGTCGCCGATGGTGGAGAAGGCACAGTCGAAGCTTTAGTTGATGCCTTGGCAGGAAAACGAAAAAGGATAACTGTTCAAAATCCATTGGGAAATCCTGTGAAGGCGCAATATGGTGTTTTACCTAATCAAATCGTCGTATTAGAAATGGCAGAAGCAAGTGGGATTACTTTGATCGAGCAAAATGCTGAGAATGCCTTAAATGCTTCGACTTACGGGGTAGGGGAGTTGCTTTTGGCTGCCCTCGATGAAGGTGCAAAAGAGATCTACCTTGGCATAGGCGGCAGTGCAACAAGTGATGGCGGGACTGGAATGGCAAAAGCATTAGGGGTCTCCTTTTACGACGATCAAGGAAAGGACATCCCGAGAGGATTAGCTGGATTAGCAAAGCTTGCTTCGATAGATATTTCTAAGATCGATCCACGATTAAAAGATGTAAAAATCAATATTTTATCGGATGTAACGAATCCGTTAGTCGGTGAAAAAGGTGCCATTGCTATCTATGGTCCTCAAAAAGGCATTCCGATTGACCAAACGAAAACCTATGATCAGTGGATGAAACATTATGCCTCTGTGATCAAAAAAGAGATGCAGATTGATATTGCTGACGCACCAGGTGCAGGGGCAGCAGGCGGTCTAGGGGCTGCATTGCAAGTGTTTTGCCAAGCCAAAACGTGCAACGGTATTGAAACGATCTTAGATTTAGTAGAAATTGAAAAGAAAATTGCCCAAGCTTCTCTCGTCATAACTGGCGAAGGCAAGCTTGACCAGCAATCGCTGAATGGCAAAGTTCCTGTGGGAATTGCCGAGCTAGCAAAAAAGCACCATAAACCGGTGATTGCTGTGGTCGGTAGTCGGGAGAAAGAGGTTTCGGCAGCTTATGCCGCTGGAATTGACCTTATTTTGCCAATTATCCATCGACCAATGAGTTTGCAAGAAGCAATGACACAAGTAGAGGAAAATGTGGTGATCGCTGGAGAAACCGCGATCCGAGCATATTTATTAAATCAACGAAAGTAGGAGATAATATTGATGAAAGTAGGATTTGTCGGTTTAGGAATCATGGGAAAACCAATGGTGAAAAATATAGTAAAGAATGGCTATGAGGTTATTGTGTATGATTTTAACCAATCCGCAATCGATGAAGTTGTTTCAGCTGGTGCACATGCAGCAGAGTCAGGCGCCAAGGTGGCAGAAGCAGCAGAAGTGATCATTACGATGCTACCGAATTCTCCAAACGTAGAAGCGGCGCTATTCAATCCTGGAGGGATCGCTGAAGGCTTGTCAGCTGGTAAAACAGTCATTGATATGAGTTCAATCGCACCAAAAGCCAGCCAAGACTTTGCAGCTCGTTTGAAAGAACAAGGAGTCCATTTTATTGATGCGCCTGTCTCTGGTGGAGAACCAAAAGCCATTGATGGAACGATCGCGGTAATGGTTGGCGGAGAAAAAGCAGTTTTTGAGAAATATGAAGCTTTATTGAATACGATGGCTTCTTCTGTGACACGAGTCGGTGAAGTAGGGGCTGGAAATATTACGAAACTAGCCAATCAAATGATTGTAGCGATCAACATCGCAGCTATTTCTGAAGCTTATTGTCTAGCCAAAAAAGCAGGTGTTTCTCCTGAAGCAGTTTATCAAGCCATTCGGACAGGTTTGGCAGGAAGCACAGTCATGGATCAAAAATCAGAAAAGATTTTTTCTGGTAACTTCGATCCTGGTTTCCGTATCGAATTGCATATCAAGGACTTGCAAAATGCATTAGACACCTCACATGATAGTAATGTTTCTACACCATTTACAGCATCTGCAATGGAGATTATGCAATCACTGAAAGCGTACGGATTAGAAAAAAGGGATCATTCTGCAATCGCAAACTATTATGAAACGATCAATGATTTAAAATTGCAAGGTTAACAGTAACGAATCGAGGTCATTTGTTTTCCTTTTCATTGAAAAGAGAGCACGAGCTGTTCACAACTAAAGGACATAATAAAAGAGCGTTTCTTCTCACAGGAGCGCTCTTTTTGTTATGTGTATTGAAACTCAAAAATACAGTGTAAAAACAATTTTGCGTCAACTGGAAGGCAGAAAACAGGGAAACGTTGCTGGTGCTATGAGTTAGGCTGTTGATGGATGATCACGCTGGTTGGAAACAGATGACTTGAACAACAAATGATACCATCGATTTTAAATGCGAAGTTTGTTACGCTGAAGCATTTGCTTGTTCAACAAATCATCTCTCTAGATTAGACAAGCGATAACTCATAAAAGCAGCCGACAACACGGTAAAATCACTCAAATTACGTGGATTGTAGCCCGTCTTTTCTGTGATGCGATTCAGTTTGTTTTGAAAAGTATTCTTGTGTAAAAAAAGTGCCTCGGCACACTTCATAATACTACCATTGTAGCGTTTATACGTTTCAAAGATCAATTGGAACTGCTCAATCTCCTCAACTGTCAGACTGCCAAGCACTTTCTTTTGCAATTGTTTATTATCTTCTGCAGAAATCCCGACAAAGAGCAACCCATAATCCATTTCTTGATAAGAAGAGATGGTCGCACTTTTTTGATTGATCAACCAATTGACGGTTTTTTGCGCCTTTTCATAACTAGACCAATACTCATCGATGGTTTCTGCTAAACCGCCGATCCCAAAGGACATTTGACGATCAAAACGCTTAGAAATATCCTTTTGCATTTGCATCAGTAGGGGGATCAGCGAAGCTTCTTCCTGCTTTTCGAAAAACAGGCAAATTTCTTGATTGATCAGCGAGAAGAAACTACCTGGAAAAATGTGCAAATGCGATTGGATGGTATGGAGCAGTTTTTCATAATTCAGATTATTTTTTTCTCTAGTAAAAAGGAATTTCCCTATCACGAGGATGCGAGGTCGTTCCAAATCAATGTCCAAGAGCGAGGCTAAATAAGCCGCCAAGCTATCATCTCTTTGAGGAGCGATCAGCATTGTAGCTAGACTGTGGTAGTTTTGCCGTTGATGGAAATTTGTCAATTGAATCCAGTTTTCTCGGATCAAAATCTCCGTCATTTTTTTGATAATATTCCCCAAAGGCTCTACCTTTGTACGCTCGCCAGTAATTCCAATAATTGCTACAACGGATTGATTAAAAAGGACCGGGATATTGATTCCTTTTTTTGCTCCTTTAAATTGATTGTCATGTTCAATCGTTAATGTCTGTTGATTTTTGGCTGCTAAACGCGCGCCTTCATGACTGGTACCAATCCGCACGGTATCTGTACTAGCTATGATCGTACCCGAGGTATCAAAAAGATTGATTTCATGGTTGATGATATCTTTTAAGCTTTTAACAATCAATTTTGCTACTTTTGGCTCTAATTCCATCGATCACGTACTCCTAAAGGTTGATTTGCTTATACTTGAATTTTAGCACAAAAATGGTCATATATTATATATAATATATATTTAAATGATAAATATTAAACTGATTTATTGGCGGTGGTAAAAGTTCGAGAGAGTTTCAAATGCGGAAGAGGGTGGTAAATATCTTTTCTATATATAATACTCGAAATTAAAGATGCCATTTTATTGGGTCTTTCCTTTTTTTCGGCGCATGTTTTCTCTGAGAATTTATTATAATTTCCTTATCAAGTTATCTTGAAATATTCATTTAGGAAGTGAGGAAATGAGAAAACTGGTTGGAATTGTGTTGATTTTGCTGTTAGCGGGATTATTGCTGCTGGTGTTTGGTTTCGATCATACTTCAGCAAAAGAACGAGCCGGAGGGAATTTATCGTTTTCTGTTCAAACGAACCGTGTGATCTATGATGAAGCCTTGAAAGTCATTACGATCCCGGTACGGCCGAACAAAACGCTGACTTCACAAAACGTTTGTATCCGTTTAACTTATGGTTGGGATGGCAATGGACACAGTGAAAAGGTGATTGGTGAAACGTATCTAACAAATGTCGATTGGTTTTCAGGTGTTGAAAACTACTTAAGGATCTATGCTGAGATGGCCATCGATGAGATCAAAAGTGTGGATAAAGTAGATTTAGTTGTGATTTATGACGGTGAAACAACGATTACTGAAAACTTGAAGCCTAGTCAATGGCAGGTAATCACACCCCCGAGCTCTAGTGAGACCACGAACTCTGAGATAAGCGCAAGCTCTAAGGTGTCTGAAGAAACAAGCTCTTCCTTTAGTAGTATCGAACCGAAATTTAGCGACTCTCAATCGACGGATCCAAGGACTTCTACTACGGAAAACACAAGTCAGGATTCTCAAAGTATCGAAAGTAGTCACAATGCAAGTGAGTCAGAAAACTTCAACACCCAACCAGTTAGTGAGAGTGAATCGACTCAGATAACAAGGAGTCGAGAAACCACCGCAACAACAGGAACAACGACCGTTAGTGAAGCGGCATCTGAGAATCTTTCAGATTCAGAAACGAAACCAAACAAATTAGCGCCGAACCAAAGTCAGTCAAGCAAGCGGAGTGTTTCCTCCGATGATCCCGCAGGCAAACAACTCGCTAAAGCATCGTCTTCAGTGAAAATGGAACAGGAACAACGTACGGAGACAAGCAGTGCTAAGGAGGTCAATGGAGCCTTACTACCGAAAACCGGCAGCAAAAATACGAGTATTCGCTATTTACTCTTTGGTCTAGGCGTGGTTATCCTTACTGTCTTCCTTTTTTGGCTGAATCGAAAGTTATTTTCTGATGAGAGACAGTAAAGAAAAAAGCCGAGGATAATGAGAGAATTGATACCCCACGATTGGAATTTTCTTCCCCAGAAAGCACACTCACGTTTTGTTTTACCGTTTTTAACAAAAAGTCTGACGATCGTTTTGAAACGTCAGACTTTTTTTATGAAAATATACAGATAACGAAAGGAAAATTTGTTAAAAGTGATTTGACAGAAAAGAGCGCACGGTGGTACGATCACCAAACACTGCCAGCTTACAATTTTGTAAGATGACAAATTTAGGATAAAAACAGCGTTTGCTGATTATACGAGCGAGGGAAATTTCATGTTACAGGCACTTTTGGATACGACAGAAAAACAAATTTATGCGTTTCTAAGTTATTGTTACGAAACGAACAAGAAAGACTATACAATTAAAGAGCTCTCAGGTGTTTTCGATAGGAAAACCAACAAAATGCAGTCGATCGTTCAGCAAGTAGAGGTGTTTCGTGCACGCTATCCTCAGTTTACTTTGACCTATGATCGGCTGGAAAAAGAAGTGTCGATTGCTTTTTCTCCACGATTTCTATTGAGCCAAGCCTATAGTGTATTGTTGCAGGGAACTGTTGGGTTTATCTTGCTGGATGCACTCTTTCAGGGGGATTATCATTCCCTTGAACAACTCAGCCACAAAACCTTTAGCAGTCCCCGCACGATTCAACGAAAATTGCAGGAGTTAAATCATGTTTTGGCGAACTATCATTTGTCCTATAGTTTAAAAAAAGGTGATCCTTTGGCAGGTGATGAATATGCGATCCGCTATTTTTATCATCTTACCTATTGGCAAATTTTTGATGAGAAGGACTCACAAGTCTTGGCATCGATCAAGGAGAAAGAGCAGGCTGAAGCGTTGTTTGAAACCCATGCTTCTTATATGAGAAAAATCGATATCGATAAATTTCTTCATTTATTCGCTATCTCCGTGCAAAGAATCCATCAAAAGCATCCGCTTTCGTTTTTACCAAACGAAATACTTACCTTTGAGCACCCATTAATTGAAAAAAAACAGTTTGATCAGGTCTTTTTGAACCCATTGTTTAACAGGAATCATCTGCCGTTTTCTGAAATTTCGGAGGTTGAACGCAGCTTCTTGTATTATATGTTTGGGGTAATGAACACCTATCTTGAGGAGGATCTCGATGCTGCTAACATCTCGTGGCTGACTCAGCCAAAGTACCAGCAAGAAGCGCAGCTCGTTGAAAAACTAGCCGTGTATTTTCGGTTGACGTTTACAGAAGCCGAAAAAAACTATTTACTGGTTAATCTGGTCATGATCCATTCCGCCTCTGGCTGTTTTGGTACGCGACAAAAAAGCGATAGTTTTGGCAAAACAACCGACGAGCAAGAGCTGCAAGCCGCTTTTCCAGTGCTTTATCCAACCATGAAACGGTTTTTTTTGGAAGCGACTGTTTCTTTACCAGAGTTGCGTAGATTACTGCAAATGAATGATCGCTTGATTTTCCAATACTGTATGTTACTGAGAGTTATTTTTATCAAATATGAACAGCCGGTCACGTTCTCGATCCATTCGAAATACGGAAAAACGCAAGAGCTTTGGATCAAGAACCGCTTGATGAATGCCACGCATCGAGCGATGGCCCATTATTCGCTGTCTCAAAAACCAGATTTGGTGATCAGCGATTATCCGATCCATCAGGAATTTTCCGAGGAAGAACAGCCTTACCTCTTTTATTGGAATGGTCACCCAAGCGCAAAGGAGTGGAAACAGCTCAAGCAAGTGATCAAACAGATCAGAAGTGCCAAGAACAAGGCAGCGTTCGCCCAACTGGCATTCACCCAAACGGAGTGAGCCAGCTATAAGATCGAGCCAATAGAACTTATAATTTTGCCAAGCGTTTGACCAGCAGCAATAGGGCAAACGTGAAAAGCATCAGTGATAAACGAAGTTGTCAAGAAGCAAAAACAGGAGCATCGATGTTCCTTTTTCGCTTCTTGACTTTTTTTTACAGAGATGGCATGGTATACATATTATCATAACGTTTTTTATTTAAAATCGTTGCAGAAATGGTGTTAGGAAGAAGGGGTAACTTTGACAGAAGTATTAGCACTGCAAAATGTTTCCAAATTGATTGGAACCAAACGAATCATTGATGATGTTTCCTTTGTGGTGGACCAAGGACAAGTCGTTGGTTTATTAGGGCCCAATGGGGCTGGGAAGACGACGATCATCCGAATGATCGTTGGCTTGATGAAGCACAACACAGGATCGATTGCCATTATGGGAAATTTATTGGATTCTTCTTTTAAAACAGCGATTGCCTCAGTCGGAGCGATCGTTGAGAATCCTGAGTTTTATAATTATATGACCGGTTATGAGAATTTGATGCAGTATCAACGTATGGCGAAGAAAAAAGGCACAGCCTCTGAGCTAGAAGCCCTGATCCGTCAGGTGCATTTAGAAGGACATATCCATCAAAAAGTCAAAACTTATTCTTTAGGGATGCGTCAGCGTTTAGGTGTTGCCCAGGCGCTGGTCCATCAACCAGATCTATTAGTTTTAGATGAGCCGATGAATGGTCTGGATCCTAAAGGCATGCGGGAGTTTCGGGAAATGATTCTTTCTTTGCGAGCAAAAGGGGTCTCTGTTTTAGTTTCCAGTCATCAGTTAAGCGACATCGAGCAAATTGCCGATCATTTGATCGTGGTACAAAAAGGAAAAGTCACCCATCAAGTAGCAATGGCAGAGTTGAAAGCAGAGAAAAATGTGTTGATCATCAAAACCGATGATAACTCGCAAACAGAAGCACTGTTAAAAGCTTCCTTTGACGTCGAGGTCTTGCACGTTGAAGACGAATTGCAAGTCACGTTGCAAACAGATCAGCGTTCTGAAATCGCTGCAGCGATCGTGACGGCGGGTATCGGCTTAAAAGAACTACGGACAAAGCAATCTTCTTTAGAAGATACATTCTTGGCTTGGACCGAAGAAGGAGGTTTGTAAGCATGCTGACATTGATAAAAAATGAATGGATCAAATTAACCAAAAAGCGTTCTACTTGGATCATGCTGCTTTTATTGGTTTTAATGACGTTTGGCTTGACCTATGTTGTACGCTTAGGTAGTCCAGAAATTGGGGCCAATGATTTATTTGCTTCTTTAAGCGATATGACGTCGTTCTTAAACTTATTTGTAGTGATTGTGGCGGCTTCTTCAGTAGCAGAAGAGTTCAGTCGTGGAACGATCAAGTTCTTATTGATTCGGCCTTTTTCCAGAAGCCAAATCTTAGCAGCAAAAGCCATCAACACGTTTTTATTTGCGCTGTTAGGGACTGCTGTTTTACTCATCAGTAGTTTAGCAGCTGCCAATTTATTTTTAGCAGCTGAATCACCTTTTGCTGCTACTGGCTACAGCGGGCTAGCGGCGATTCTCGTTGCCCTTGTTTTTGCGGGAACCAACTTGCTATTGATTGTCTTTTATATTGCATTGACCATCTTTATCTCAGCCGTCATTCGCTCCCAAAGCTTGGCGGTAGGCTTAGGCTTGGGTATGTTGTTTGGAAGCAGCATCATCAACTCGATCATGCTTTTTGCGCAAGAAAAATACCCATGGCTGAAGTGGAATCCATTTAATTTTATGAATATTAAAGAGCAAATACCGAGTGTATTAAATAGTCCTGACATGCAGATGACTGCCTTTGATCCGGGATTGGGCTATTGGGAAATGGCGATCGGGATCCTTGTTTACAGTGTTTTAATCTACCTTTTAACAAATTGGTTATTCAACAAAAGAGATGTCGCATTAAGTTGAGGAAACGAGTGAAAGTTTTTGGATAAATCCAGCTTTCACTCTTTCTTTTTGTGTTTTTTTCTAGTAAAATGATTCATTGAGAGTACAAGAGAAAGGAGAGTTTTCGAATGGTTAGTGTAGGAATCGTAATCGTGATCGCTGTTGTTGCAGCATTACTAGGCGCTGTCGGCGGCTTCTTTTTGGCGCGTAAATATATGCAAGATTATCTAAAGAAAAATCCTCCCGTTAATGAGGATATGCTTCGCTCGATGATGATGTCAATGGGTCAAAAACCTTCTGAGAAAAAAATTCGTCAGATGATGCAGCAAATGAAAAACCAAAAGTAGGTTTTTTCTAAAAAGCGGGCTGATTTTATCAGCTCGCTTTTTATTGCGGTAAAACGCAGCAACGAATCAAAAATGTCCCCAAGCTGCTTTTTCTGTTTACGTTCTGTAAATAGCGGGGAAGCAATCGAATCTGAATCCAATGAATATTCGGAAAAATCGCAAAATTTAGGCAACAGGTCATAAAGAAATGGAGAGTGTTATGTCAATATTTAGGAAGTTAGGTTGGTTTTTTAAACAAGAAAAGAAACATTATTTGTTAGGCGTAGGCTCTTTAGTCTTGGTCGCCTTGGTACAGTTGGCACCTCCGAAAGTTATCGGGATCATCATCGATGAGATTGCGGAAAAAGAGATCTCGATGCAGACGATCTTTTTTTGGGTCATGATCTTGATTGCTTCAGCCATCGCTCAATACGTGTTTCGTTTTGTCTGGCGAACGCATATCTGGGGCAGTGCCGCTCGGCTAGAAAAAACGTTACGCAGACAGCTATTTGCACATTTTACAAGGATGGATCAGTTGTTTTATCAAAAGCATCGGACAGGTGATTTGATGGCCCATGCCACCAATGACTTGAATGCCATCCAAAATGTGGCAGGGGCGGGGATCTTGACCTTTGCCGATTCCTTCATCTCGGGAGGGGCAACCATCATTGCGATGGTTCTCTTTATCGACTGGCGGTTAACGATCATTGCTCTATTGCCGCTTCCTTTCTTAGCAGTCATGGCACGGGTTCTTGGCAGCAAATTGCATGATGCGTTTCGTGACTCGCAAGAAGCATTTTCTTCTATCAACGACAAAGCCCAAGAAAGTATTACTGGGATGAAAGTCATAAAAACCTTTGGACAGGAAAAAGAGGACATCGCTGATTTTCAAACCAAAATCGACCATGCCATCATCAAAAACCGCAAAGTCAATTTTCTGGATGCCTTGTTTGATCCGTTTATTACGATCATCATCGGAATCTCCTATGTGCTGACGATCATCGTTGGCGGCAATTATGTTATGGACGGTACCATCTCGATCGGTCAATTGGTATCCTTCATCAGTTATATCGGTATGTTAGTTTGGCCGATGTTTGCCATCGGACGTCTGTTTAATGTGCTGGAACGAGGCAATGCTAGTTATGATCGGGTTGCCGAATTGTTGGCGGCCAAGACCCATATCATTGAAGCCAAAGATGCGGTCGATGCCCCAGCCCAAGGAACGGTAAACGTTCAAATCAATGATTTTCACTATCAAGGAGATGATTTTGCTCTGCAAGACATCCACTTTACTTTACCAGCAGGTCAGACACTAGGTGTCGTCGGGAAAACCGGTGCTGGAAAAACCTCTTTGATGAAGCTCTTGTTGCGAGAGTATGATTCATTTGACGGGGCGATCACCTTCGAAGGCATCGACAGCAAGCAATACTCCTTGAATGCTCTTTTGGGGTCGATCGGTTATGTTCCGCAAGATCATTTCTTATTTTCCATGACGATTCGAGACAATATCCGCTTTGCGCAACCACGGGCTTCTCAAGCAGAAGTGGAAGCAGCTGCTGGATTGGCAGTGATCCACGAGGATATCAGTCAGTTTCCTGAAGGGTACGAAACGATGGTGGGGGAACGTGGTGTTTCTCTTTCTGGCGGACAAAAACAGCGGTTATCCATTGCCCGTGCTTTGATCACTGATCCAGAATTATTGATTTTAGATGACGCCCTTTCAGCAGTAGATGCCAAAACGGAAGAAGCTATTTTACAACAGTTGCGGACGTTCCGTCAGAATAAAACAACGATCATTGCTGCCCACCGCCTAAGCAGTGTCAAGCACGCAGAAGAAATTCTCGTGATCGACAATGGGAAAATCAGTGAACGCGGGACCCATGAACAATTATTGGCTGCAAATGGCTGGTATAAAAAAATGTGGGACAAACAGCAACTAGAAGCCAAAATCGAAGGGAGTGAAGCCTAATGCAAGAATCAGAATGGAGTAAATCGATTCCCTTTAAAGAGCAAAAAAACATCATCAAACGAATGTTTCTTTTTGCCAAGCCATTTCGAAAAACCTTCTATGCAGCGATCTTTTTTGCTTTTGTGCTATCGATCGTCAATATCCTGTTGCCTTTGATCATTCAAACCTTTATGGATAATTATTTGACCAATCAAACGGCGACCCAGCAAGTCATTTATTTCTTTGCTGCATTGTATTTCTTTGGGGTGTTGGTAAAAGCTGTGATTTGGTTTTTCCAATGGTTCCTTTATTCGATGGGTTCTTTAAAAACCTATCAGTATATTCGAGCAAAATTATTTGGAAAATTGCATAGTCTTGGGATGCGCTATTTCGATCAGACGCCAGCGGGTTCGATCGTTTCACGGGTCAGCAACGACACAGAAACGTTGTATGAATTTTGGTATGTCTTCTTGATGGTATTGACAGGAATTTTTGCGGTGGTTTCTTCTTTTGCCGCCATGTTCCGCATCAACGTCAAAATTGCCTTACTGAACTTGATTTTTCTGCCGATCCTAATGGTAGTCATCTGGTATTATCAAAAATTCAGCTCTCGTATCTATCGTCAAATGCGGGAAAAACTGAGTCAGCTGAATACGAAATTGAATGAATCGATTTCTGGTATGCAAATCATTCAGCAATTCCGTCAAGAGGCGCGGCTGAATGAAGAATTCGAAGCGACCAACGATGATTATTTGAAAACTAGATACGCTATGATCCGCACGAATGCGCTGCTATTATCACCAATCATTAGTTTGTTATATGCCTTAGCGATCGCCTTGTCGTTGACGGTCTTTGGGTTTGATACCTTAGAATCGCCCATCGAAGTCGGGTTGATTTTCGCCTTTACGACCTATATTCAAGGATTTTTTAATCCCATGACACAGATGATGGATTTTCTCAGCGTCTTTACTGATGGGATGGTCGCCGGCAGCCGTATTCTAAAGATTATGGATAACGAAGAATACACGCCCCAGCAAAACCCCGATGCTAGTCAAACCATCACCAAAGGAAAAATCGAATTTCGCGATGTCAGTTTTTCCTATGATGGAAAAAACAACGTATTGAATCATATTTCTTTCATCGCCTATCCAGGTGAGACCGTGGCTTTAGTCGGTCACACAGGAAGTGGCAAGAGCTCGATCATCAATGTGTTGATGCGTTTTTACGAATTCGGGGAAGGGCAAATTTTGATCGATGATCAAGATATTCGCGACTTCACGATGGAAGAGCTTCGGAAAAAAGTCGGACTCGTATTGCAAGACGCCTTCATGTTTTATGGGGACATCGCTGACAATATCCGCTTATTGAATCAGGACATTCGTGAGGAACAGATCGAAGCAGCAGCAAAATTTGTTCAAGCAGATGCCTTTATTCAAAAATTACCTGGTAAATACCACGCCAAAGTGATTGAACGGGGCGCCAGCTATTCAAGTGGGCAGCGACAATTGATTTCCTTTGCCCGCACCATGGTGACCGATCCGAAAGTGCTGGTCTTGGATGAGGCGACTGCCAATATCGATACTGAAACAGAAGGACTGATCCAAGAAGGGTTGGCAAATATGCGTCAAGGGCGAACCACGATCGCGATCGCCCATCGATTGTCTACCATCCGCGATGCCGAGTTGATTTTGGTGCTTGATAAAGGCTCGATCGTCGAACGAGGCACCCATGATGAACTTTTGGCTCAAAAAGGGTTGTATGCCGATATGTACCGTTTGCAGGCAAGTGAAGTTTAAACGACCAATAGACCTTAAAATACCACCTAGGTATTTTAAGGTCTATTTTGTATAAATTGAACAAATGGAGGAAAAAATTTCTATTTGTGATTGACAGCGTTTTCACCCTTTGCTATCATGTAGACATTAAAGCAACTAGCTCCTAGACATACAAACGGATCAAACGGTCGCGAGACCTTTCGGTTAAGATTAGGAATCACGCACAGTCAAGCGAGTGGCAGAGGAGCTATATGTGAAAAGTTGCGCAAATAGGAGGATCAAATTATAGATTAGATATATGAGGGAAGCTGCTCTAAGCAAAAGGCAAGTATCCTGAGCCTATTTTTACGAAGTACCCAACCAACGAGAGAGGATTGTGGAGGGTGATTGGAATAAAGGCAGTCCCATCGAGAAGGGGGCGAAAAGGAATGTATTGAGAGCTCAAAGATAGTCGAGTGGATAAACACGAGAAATCATTCGTTGTTTTATTTTTTTAAATTCTTTGTTAACCGGTTAACTAAAACGGTTAACAAAAAAGAGGAGGAAAGCAAACGTGGGGAATGGTCACAAGTTTAGCCGTTTTTTTCATGACAAAGGTAGCATTCAGCGAGAATAGGGAAAGTAGCAAACGTAGAAACTTGCAACACGATCTATGAACAAAAAATAGTTCAAATGGAAAGATGAGGGAAAATTTATGGTAGAAATTATAATTGGTATTTTAATGATCGTTTCTTTCTTAGGAATGGTTTGGTACTGCGTCAAAGGGTTCAACCTGATGGTAGGTTTCTTCGTTATGGCAACACTTTGGACCGTTTTAGCTTTTATTGGCAATGCGTTGAGTCCGGATTTAACAGCTTTGAATTTTGTCGATACGATCACGAACATTTATCAAACAGGACCCGCCGGTTTTGCTAGTTCGATTCTGGTCAATATTTTCTTCGGTTCCTTCTTTGGTCGGATTTTGATGGATACAGGGATCGCAGCAACGCTGATTCGGAAGGTTGTTGAACTTGGTGGAGATAAACCACGGATCACCATGACCCTTTTATGTACTGTTACTGCCTTATGTTTCACTTCCATGACGGGCATTGGTCCTGTAATCTCTATCGCAGTGATCGTTATGCCGATTTTGCAAGCGTTGGGTATTCCAACAGCGATTGCTTTATTCGCTTTTATGGGTTCCATCATGGCGGGAATTTTTGCCAATGTAACAAATTTTGTGCAATACCAAGGTATTTTAGCAGCATTACAACCTGAAGGAAGTCAATCCATGATGGAATATGGGTTTTCCGACTATTTCACATTCGGCATGATCGCACTAGTCGTTTCCTTACTTGTGACATTGATTTTTGCCAATATTGCTTTAAGTCGTGCGAAATCATCAAAAGTCAAAGCGTGGGCTTCCACACCTGGTGCAACTTCAGGCGATGCTCCTTGGTATTCTTGGGTGGCTGTGATCGCACCGGTCTTACTCGTTGTGTTTGCTGAGTTTCCTATTATTCCTGCATTTATTCTGGCAGCTTTGTACGCCTTACTGACTTGCGGAAAATTAAAAGGTGGCTTCGTAAATATTTGCCGTATGTTAGCTAAACAATTTGCAGATGGTGCTGTCGATGTTGCGCCCCTAGTAGGTTTCTTATTAGTACTGGCTATGTTTAATTCAGCTGCAAGTCTCGCGGTTCCTTTCTTTGAACCAATCGTTGGCGGTCTAGTTCCTCATAGTACCGTGGCTCTTGCGATCTTATTTGCCATCTTAGCACCCCTTGGTTTCTTCCGTGGTCCTTTGAACTTAGTTGGATCAGGAGGCGCAGTAGCGGCAGTGATCTTAGCTGCCACAAATTGGGATCTGGCATTCATTTTTCCACTTTTCGCTGTGGTCACGATCGCTCCTCAGCATTTGGATATTACTCAGTCATGGGTAGCATGGGGGCTAGGACATCATAAAGTTGGTTCTAAAGATTTCATGAAGTTTTCGATACCAGCTGGGTGGCTTTCTAGTGCGATCCTGTGTATCATTGCGCTCATTTTGTTCGGATTGAATAACTAGTCGATGAAAGAACGTAGCTGATCAATAAATCATGCAACTATGGATGTAGGAGGAAAGTGGAAATGAGTGAATTAAGAAAAGTTAGAATGGGGATCGATGTAGGCGGTACCCATACAAAAGCTGTCGCTATCGATAATCTGACTCACGAGATCATAGGAAAATCCAGCGTGAAGACCACCCATGATCATGAACGGGGGGTAGCTGCTGGCGTTGTCGAGAGTTTTCAAAATTGTATGAAAGAAAATGATATTGACCCAAAAAGTGTGATTTTTGTTGCTCATTCAACCACCCAAGCCACGAACGCTTTGATTGAAGGGGATGTGGCTGACATTGGTGTTTTCGGTATGGCTCGTGGTGGTTTCGAAGGGTTTCTGGCAAAGCGTCAATTAAAAATTGCCGATATCGTCCTAGGGAATCAGCGATCCATTAAGATCATCAATGCCTTCTCAAAACTCAAAGGAATGAATAAAGCGAGTGTGGAAGAGATGATCGATGATCTAGTGAGGCAAGGATCAGAAGTGATCGTCGCTAGTATGGCTTTTGGAGTAGATAATAATGATGCTGAGAATCTAGTGATGGAAGTTTGTACAGAAAAAGGAATTCCTTGTACCGTTGCTTCGGATATTACGAAACTATATGGATTGACCAGAAGAACACGAACGGCCACTATCAATGCAAGTATTTTACCTAAAATGTTATCTGTCGCAAATTCAACGGAAGTCTCTGTGAAGGAGTCGGGAGTAGATGTACCTTTAATGATCATGCGCGGCGATGGTGGGGTTATGGAGATTGCTGAGATGAAAAAGCGACCAGTTCTGACTATGCTCTCGGGTCCAGCAGCTTCAGTAATGGGTTCACTGATGTATTTACGAGCATCAAATGGTGTGTATTTTGAAGTAGGCGGCACAACCACCAATATCGGTGTCATTAAAAACGGACGGCCAGCGATCGACTATTCTGTCGTTGGCGGACATGAAACATACATTTCCAGTTTGGATGTTCGGATCACGGGCTGTGCAGGGGGTTCCATGATTCGTGCAACTGCTAATGGAGTGGTAGATGTAGGACCTCGTTCTGCTCATATTGCCGGGCTGGACTACGCAGTCTACTCTGATCCAACCAATTGGACAGGAGGAAAGGTGGAATTCTTTAGTCCGAAAGAAGGAGATCCTGCGGATTATGTTGCAATTAAATTTGATAATGGTGAGCGGGTAACTATCACCAATTCGTGTGCAGCGAATGTGTTGGGCTTGATCAAACCGGAACATTTTTCTTATGGGAATATCGAAGCGGCTCGAAAAGCGATGGGCGTATTAGCGGATTATTGTGGCACGACGATCGAAGATATCGCGACACAAATCATGGAGCGTTCTTATGCAAAATTAGAGCCAGTCATTTTGGCTTTAGCAGAAAAATACAAATTAGAAAAAAGCCAAATTTCATTAGTAGGAGTGGGTGGCGGCGCTTCGTCATTAATTATCTACTTGTCAGAAAAAATGGGCGTAAAATATTCGATTCCGGAGAATGCTGAGGTGATTTCCTCAATTGGCGTCGCCCTAGCGATGGTGCGAGATGTCGTTGAACGGATCATTCCTTCCCCTTCGAAAGAAGACTTGCGATCAATCAAAACAGAGGCTATCAATAAAGCCATTGAGAGTGGGGCTACCCCAGAAAGTGTGGAAGTCTTTATCGAAATCGATCCTCAAACGTCTAAAGTCACAGCCATTGCGACTGGTTCCACCGAAGTCAAGACGACGGATCTTTTAGCAGAGGCGACCGTCGAGGAAGCCCAAGAATTAGCAGCAGGCGATTTGGGGCTACCTACCAACGAAATTGATCTTTTAGAGAAAAGCTCGCATTTTTATGTGTTTGGAACCCGTGTTTCTTCAGGAGACAATCCGGCAATTCGAATCCTTGATAAAAAAGGCTTTATTAAAGTACAACGAGCTTCAGGGAAGGTCATCAAAACTACCGCGGAGAATTATGTGCAAGCAGTCGAACAACTGTGGGATGACTTGGCGATCTATCAGACAGAAGTGATTTTGCGTCCAGATTTCTATATTTGTGCCGGACCACGGGTGATGGATTTTTCAGTAAACGATTTGGAGGCATTGATGTTGTTGATCGATATCGAAATGTCGACTTTAGATCCAAATGAAGAAGTGATGGTTCTGGCGGCGAATTCCCTATGATCAAGCAGAGGTTTTTCTTAAAACAGCAACATACGGTTGATCTGGCATTATTAGAAACGTGGTATGAACAGCTCATGCCCATCAACGAATTCAGTTGGGGAGTATTTGAGTTTACCCGCGAGATGCTGCGTAATAAAGTGAGTGAAGAGAAAAAAAACGAAATCATTGAAGAAGCCATTTTATGTGGGAGAACATGGGCGCAAAAAATGCTCGACCAGTTTGATTTAAAAAAACAGGAAAAGCCAGATCGTGCCTGGTATTTGGCGAATAAGCTTGGTTTAACGATTACGGAAAGATCTGGAAAACCGACGAAGTTTCGTATGGTCTTTGCGCAGTTTATCATGGAGCGCTCCATTGAATTGATCACTGAACCCATTGCTGCTTACACCGAGCTGACTCGATCTTCGCAAATATTGCCTAAACCAGAAGTTATCCGAGGAGTCTTGATCGCCCATGAAATTTTTCACTATTTAGAAGAGCAACATGGGGCAACGATGTACCATATCACCAAAACGATTCCACTGTGGCGCTTTTTTTTCTACGAGCATCGTTCAACGGTTGGTTGTGCTTCGGAAATTGCGGCGATGGCCTTTGCAAAAGAACTGTGTGAGACAGACTTTGTGCCTCAAATGTTAGATATTTTGCTTTCTTATCCGTTGGAAGTCGACTTTTCAAAAAGTATATATGAAGTCGTGCAGCAAGAAATGCGCCACATTGAAGCAATGGGCTAGTTCTTTGAAAATCGCTCACTTAGCGGCTTCTTTACGATCCGTCACTATTGAGATAGGACAGTCCATGTCGAACGAAATCGGTCCTTGTTCATTTTTCAAGGGTTCCATGATATAATTGACCAACAGCAAAAAGCAAGGCGTGGATTGAATGGCAAATGAGAAAATCACCATTAAGATGGTGTCAGAAAAAGCAAATGTTTCAAAAACCACCGTTTCTAGATATTTGAATGGCAAATATGAATTTATGTCAGCAGAGACAAAAAAGCGCATCGAAGAAGTGATCGAAGAGCTTGAATACCGTCCAAATGCGCTAGCACAGGGGTTGAAAAACAATAAAACGGGATTGATCGGCATCGTTGTCAGCAATATCATGATCCCGGAAGTAGCAGCTTTAGTTCGAGGCGTCAATGATTATTGTATACGAAAATCTTTTCAGGTGATTCTTGTTGAAACCGATCACAAAAATATTTCTCAGCAGAATCAAATTCAAGCGTTGATCGACCGTCAAGTGGAAGGGCTGATTCTGTCGTCGAATCAGGACGAAGCATTCGTGAAAAGTTTGACTGAGCAAAAGGTCAAGATCGTGCTGGCTGATTGCACGATCGAAGAAGTGATGATTGATACAGTCATCGTTGATAATGAAAAAGCGACGGCCGAGATGATTCAACGTATTTATTCCGAAGGCTTTGATCGAGTCGCTTACTTTACACCACCGCTCACAACGCCTAGTCGGAAGAAAAAGCTCGCTCTTTTTCTGGAAAGTTCTAAAATCGCAGTTAGAAATCCTGAACAACTAGCATTTGAGATCGAAGAAACACAAGCGGCATTTGACGCGTGTAAGGAATCACTAAACGAATTGTTGAAAAAAAATCAAGGCTATCGTTTAGCAATACTAGCTGAAAACAGTGAGTTGATGTTTGCGTTGATCCATGTGATCTATAGCTTGGGCTTACGGATTCCAGAAGATGTTGCGATCGGGGGCTATGATGATTTAGGCTGGAACAAACTTTATCATCATGAAATGTCTGTGATTGAAAAACCGTCGTATGAGATTGGTTCGCAAGCTGCTGAACTCTTAGTCAAGCGGATCTCAAAAGGGAAAATGCAGTATAAACCAAAGGTGATCGAAGTACAGCCAAAAATCAAAATGAATGGTTCGACACAAGTGAGTGACAATAGTTTTGATAAGATCGTTATCCGTATGAACCAAGAAAACCAGCCCTACATCAAAAAAAATTATCGTAAACAAGATGATTAGTTTTTTTTTTAAAACAAGAAACAAATGACACCATAGCCGACTCCCCAAAGATTAGACTGATCAGTCAAGTCTTTGGGGAGCGTTTTTTTTGTCGTTCGCTAAGGGTTTTGTCTTTATCTAAGATAAGAACGAATAAAAATTGATCGCTTGTGTATTTAAGAAACGATCAATAGATTCGTATTAGGTGTCGGTAAAAATAACGAACAAAGATTGACAGCGCTTTCCAACTTTGCTATGATAAAGATAATAAAACTGGTTCTAATGGATAGTGATTGTTGATTTTTAACAAGCTAAACCTGATGAAGCTGCGGTATTTGCGCTGCTTTCATGAGGTTTTTTCTGTGTTGACTGTTGGCTCAGCAATAAAGACAAGCAATGAACCATATCCGCAATGATAAAGTAAGTGGGGGTAGGACATGAAAATCAGTAAAGTGTTAAACAATAATGTTGTGATCACTACCGATCAAAGTCAAAACGAGATTATTGTTATGGGGCGGGGGATTGCATTTAAGAAAAAAGTGGGAGATGAAATTTCTTCAGAAACGGTCGATAAAGTGTATCGCTTAGAAAATCAGACGATCTTATCTCAATTTCAAGAGCTGCTTGCTGACTTACCATTGGAATATCTTGAATTATCCAATGAGATCATTGAGTATGCTCGGCGAGAATTGTCATCCCCAATCAATGATTCCATTTACATCTCGTTGACGGATCACATGCACTGTGCCATTGAACGATCGAAAAAAGGAATGACGGTCAAAAATGTCTTATTGTGGGATATCAAGCGTTTTTTCCCCGATGAGTACCAAATAGGCTGCAAAACAGTAGAGAAAATCAAAGAACATTACGGGATTCAGCTGCCAGATGACGAAGCTGGCTTTATTGCTCTGCATCTCGTCAATGCGCAAACTGAGAATGGTGACCAAGGCAATATTGCTGAACTAACCCAAACGATGCAAGACATTATTAACATTGTTAAATATTTTTTCAAAACAACCTTTGATGAAGAGTCCGTTTATTTTTATCGCTTCACTACGCATTTGAAATTTTTTGTCTCAAGAATGCAAAACCATACTACTCATGTGGATGAAACCGATGAAGATCTTTTGGCTATGGTCAAAGTGAAGTATCGAAATGCGTATCAATGCGTACAAAAAATCGCTGAGCTATTAGAAAATCAGTATCAGTATCAAATGTCCAGTGACGAAAGTTTGTATTTAACGATTCATATTGCCAGACTTGTGCAAAAGAATCGTTGATTGAAAAAAACAAGAAAGGAGAAGGATTTCTTGATTCATGAGAAGGTGTCGAAAAAGAAGAATTTCTTCGCAATGATTCTTATCAAACGTCAGCTTCAAGGCATCTGACCATGCAGCAAGAAATCAAAAAAAGAAAACATTTTGGATAGTGACATTCAGTTGGCTAAACCTTCAATACAAAAAAATTGGAGGAATCAAAAATGGGAAAATATCGTGAATTAGCAGAAAAAATCGTAGCAAATGTTGGTGGGAAAGAGAACATCAATAGCTTGACGCATTGTATCACACGCCTGCGTTTTAAATTAAAGGATGAAGGCGTCGCAAATGATGAAGTCTTAAAGAACATGGATGGGGTCGTGACGGTCATGAAGAGTGGTGGTCAATACCAGGTGGTTATCGGAAACCATGTGCCAGATGTCTATGCAGAAGTGATCGATGTTGCAGGAATCAGTGGTGATGCTGAAGAAACAGCTTCAGGTGGCAACTTGTTTGATCGTTTGATCGATATTTTGAGCGGCTGCTTCCAACCCTTCTTAGGGGCTTTGTGTGCGGCGGGGATGATCAAAGGACTAAACGCACTGTTGCTTTTTATTGGTACAACAGGCTTGATCGATTTTACAACGACGACAGGTACCTACGTTATGTTCAATGCGATCGGCGATTCGATCTTCATGTTTATGCCAGTGATTTTAGGGTATACGTCAGCGAAAAAGTTTCGCTTAAATCCAATGGTGGGAATCGTGATCGGATCAGCGCTTTGTTACCCAACGATTCAAGGATCTGCTTTGCAAGCCGCATTTCTTGCAGGGGCTGGCGAGGGAGCTGCTGCACCATATAGCTTGTTAGGCTTGCCAGCGTACGAAACGTTCTTAGGGATTCCGTGGGTTGGCGCAACGTATACTAGCAGTGTGGTGCCGGTCATCTTTATCATTGCCTTTGCTGCACAAGTTCAAAAATTTGCAAAAAAAATCATTCCTTCTGTTGTCCAAACGTTCTTAGTACCGTTCTTAGTTCTCTTGATTGCATTGCCAATTGGTTTTTTGGTGATTGGACCTGTGATCAGTATGTTGACGGATCTTTTGAGCTCAGGATTTGAAGCGCTGATGGACTTCTCACCAGCTGCCTATGGCTTGTTGCTAGGTTTCTTCTGGCAAGTATTGGTTATTTTCGGTCTTCACTGGTCAGTTGTTCCGCTACACATTATGCAAGTGACACAACTAGGCTACAGTCAGATTTTGGTAGCTACGTTTGGTGCCAGTTTTGCTCAAACAGCCGTAGTGATGGCGATGTACTTTAAACTGAAAGATAAAAAACTGAAAGCACTATGTCCACCAGCTATTATCTCAGGGCTTTTCGGTGTAACGGAGCCAGCGATTTATGGAATCACGTTACCGAAAAAAATGCCGTTCTTCTACTCAATGATTGGTGGTGCGGTCGCAGGTGCCTTCTTGATGATCAATGGAACAACGAGCTACACCTCTGGTGGGTTAGGGGTCTTTGGCATTTTCAACTACATCACTCCAGAAGGCGACGCTAGTGGCATGTGGTTCTCTGTCTTCGGAATCTTGATCGCTGCAGCGATTGGCTTTGGTTTGACCATGGCTTTCTGGAAAGATGATGCAGTGGAAGAAGAAATCGCAGAAGGACAACCAGCGATGACTGTTCGAAAAGAAGTGATCACTTCTCCAGTGGAAGGAACGATCGCGCCACTAAGCAGTGCCAAAGATGAAGCCTTTGCTCAAGGAGTGCTAGGAAAAGGCATCCTGATCCATCCTTCAAAAGGCGAAGTTGTGGCTCCTTTTGATGGTACTGTGATGACATTGTTCCCAACCAAACATGCCATCGGGTTGATTTCTGAGAATGGTTTAGAACTTTTGATCCATATTGGTTTGGATACTGTTCAATTGAATGGTGAGTTCTTTGAAGCGCATGTGAAGCAAGGCGATAAAGTCACTCGTGGGCAAAAATTGATCAGCTTTGATAAAGATGCATTGATCAAAGCAGGATTCAATATTGAGACCCCAGTGCTAGTGACCAACTCAGCGGATTATTTGGATATCATCGAGTCTGACAAACGAGAAGTTGGTTGTTCCGATGACTTGATCACGGCTTTAGTTTAGGAAATGTTTACTTGCAAAACAGCTATATAAGGATAAAAGCGATCGGTCGTGAAGGCTCGATCGCTTTTTGACAGTCATTTAATTGGGAAACAGTGAGTCTTTATAATGAAGGTTTTTATCATAGGTTGGTTCAGCGATTATCGTTGATGAAGTGGGGCGCTTATCATACGCCATCCCAATATCGATCAAATGCTGCAGATTTTTCTCATAGTGCTCCGAAAAGACGACTGCATACAACAAATCTAGCAAGTAGCAAACTGAGGTATTGATCGTAAAATTCGCGATCTTTGAATAAAGCCTTTCTCTTGTTGTGATATTTAAGACACAATCGCTTAATTTCGCTAACGCATTCTCGCCAATACTAGTCATCCCAATGATGGAGACCTGCCGTTCGGCGAGAATCTTACCGATTTCTTTAACCATTTTGTTTTCACCTGTGTAAGAAATCAAGATTGCGGTCGTATCGGAGGTACAGTTGGATGCCTCATAGGCACTTTCGCCGAAGGTATCGCAGACGTGGATACTTTTTCCTAAACGCCGCATCTTCAAAACAAAGTCTTGAGAAATCAAGGTGTTGGCATTGCTGGCGAAAATCCTGATATGGTTGGCATTGAGCAACGATTGTTTCGCTTTTTGTAATTCATCATGATGTATCAAGGAAAGCGTATCTTCGATCGTTGTTTGTTCAAGCTTTGCCAACTTTTTGGCAATGGTCATAATCCCGTCATGGGAAGAGAAGGGAAAGTTCGCATCCACATCGGTAAAATGGCTGCTCATATATGTTTGCTCTTCCACAAAAGCCGTTTTTAAGTCGAGCCAACCATTGAAGCCTAATTTTTTTGCGATCCGAATAAAAGTAGAAGGATGAACATAGGTTTTTTCAGATAATTCCTTGATGGTTTGATCCGCCATCGCGGTCGGATTGGCTAATAAATAATCAATCAACGATCGTTCGGCGGGTGCTAGTTTGGTTTGGCGCATTTTTTCTTGTAACAACATGGTATATATGCTCCTTTTTACATTTTTTTATGATTATTTGTAAATGGTTTTTACAAAAATTCGTTTTTATTCAGTACCTAGCGAATCGTTTACATCCTAATTATTCCTTATTTGATGCTCTTTGTAAATCTTTTTTACAAAACATCTGCAAGAAGAAGCGAGATTTGCAAACGCTTTTTCTAAATATGCTATTTACATTGAATCAAATGTTTTTATGAATGATAATAAGAATGTAAATAAAATAGCAAAGGAGCAATACAATGACAAAAGGAATTAAAATTGCAACCATTGGTGGCGGCAGCAGCTATACCCCGGAGTTAATGGAAGGCTTTATCAAACGCTATGAAGAATTGCCGATTCGTGAGATTTGGCTAGTAGATATCGAAGCAGGAAAAGAAAAATTAGCAATCGTTGGTGCGATGGCACAACGGATGTGGGATGCGTCACCCTACGATGTAAAAATCCACATGACATTGGATCGAGAAGAAGCGTTAAAAGATGCTGATTTCGTTACGACTCAATTCCGAGTAGGATTGCTGAATGCCCGTATCAAAGATGAACGAATTCCTGCCTATTACGGCATGATTGGTCAAGAAACCAACGGCCCTGGTGGTATGTTCAAAGCGTTTCGTACGGTTCCAATCATTCTTGAAATCGTTGAAGACATGAAACGCTTGTGTCCCGATGCCTGGTTGATCAACTTTGCGAATCCAAGCGGTATGGTGACTGAAGCAATCGTGCGTTACGGAAAATGGGACAAAGTCATCGGGTTGTGTAACGTGCCTGTCATGGCAACGATGGTTGAACCTGCGTTGCTTGGCAAAGAACCTGACGAACTGATTTACAAATTTGCAGGATTGAACCACTTCCACTGGCACAAAGTTACCGACTCACACGGCAATGATGTTACGATGGACATTATTGATAAAATGTATGAAGAAGACAATGGCTTACCGAAGAATATCTTTGATGTACCATTTTACAAAGAACAGCTGGAACAAATGAAGATGATTCCTTGCGGGTATCACCGTTATTACTATCGTCAAGAAGAAATGTTGAATCATGCGATCGAAGAGTACAAGACTGTCGGTACACGCGCACAGCAAGTGAAACAAACCGAAGCCGAATTGTTTGAGTTGTACAAAGATCCTGAATTGGATCATAAACCAGAACAGCTGCAAAAACGTGGTGGTGCTTACTACTCAGATGCAGCGTGTGAAACGATTGCTTCCATTTATGCTAATAAAAATACCCAAATCGTCGTTTCAACCAAAAATGAAGGCGCCGTTCCAGATCTTCCTGCCGATTGCGTAGTCGAAGTAACAGCTTACGTTGGCGGACAAGGGGCTAGAAATGTTGCCTTTGGTGAGTTACCGACAGCTGAAAAAGGTTGGTTACAGGTAATGAAAGCAATGGAATTATTAACGATCGAAGCAGCTGTGACGGGGGATTACAATATCGCATTACAAGCCTTCACCATCAACCCATTGGTTCCATCAGGTGATACGGCAAAACGTGTCATGGACGAACTGTTTATTGCCCACAAAGATCACTTGCCTAAATTTAAGGAAACGATCGCACGTCTTGAAAAAGAAGGCGTAGAAGTACAAGATGAAGTAGCCCGCGAACTTGATCGCGAACTAGTTAAATAAAGAGAAAGTAGGAAAGAAACATGGCATTTAGAAAAGACTTTTTATGGGGCGGCGCAACAGCTGCCAATCAATGTGAAGGAGGCTACCAAGAAGGCGGACGCGGCTTGGCAAACGTTGACGTGGTACCGATCGGCAAAGATCGTTTTCCAGTCATTACTGGTCAAATGAAAATGTTCGATTTTGATGACGAACATTTCTACCCAGCAAAAGAAGCGATCGATATGTATCATCGCTACAAAGAAGACATCGCGCTATTTGGCGAAATGGGCTTTAAAACCTACCGTTTGTCGATCGCTTGGAGTCGGATTTTCCCTAAAGGGGATGAAACAGAACCAAATGAAGACGGCTTGAAGTTCTATGAAGATCTTTTCAAAGAATGCCACAAATATGGGATCGAACCATTAGTAACGATCACTCACTTTGATTGCCCAATGCATTTAGTTGAAAAATACGGGGCATGGCGTTCTCGTGAATTGGTCGGATTCTATGAAAACTTGTGTAACGTGATTTTCAACCGTTACAAAGGATTAGTAAAATACTGGTTGACCTTCAACGAAATCAACATGATTCTCCATGCGCCATTTATGGGAGCAGGTCTTTACTTTGAAGAAGGCGATAACGTTGAGCAAGTGAAATACCAAGCGGCTCACCATGAGCTATTGGCCTCTGCGATCGCAACGAAAATCGCTCATGAAGTCGATCCTGAGAACAAAGTAGGCTGTATGTTAGCTGCTGGCGCATACTATCCATATACAAGCAAACCAGAAGATGTCTGGGAATCACGCAAAGCAGATCGCGAAAACTATTTCTTTATTGATGTTCAATCACGTGGGGAATATCCACAATATGCGCTGAAAGAAATGGAACGCAATGGGATCGAAATCAAAATGGAAGAAGGCGACCTTGAGCTGTTGAAAGCTCACACCGTAGACTTTATTTCCTTCTCTTACTATTCTTCCCGCGTATCAACCACAGACGCTGAATTATTAGAACAAACGGCTGGCAATATTTTTGCCTCTGTGAAAAACCCATACTTGGAAGCAAGTGAGTGGGGGTGGCAGATTGATCCACTTGGTTTGCGCATCACAATGAATGACATTTATGATCGCTACCAAAAACCATTGTTTATCGTTGAAAACGGCTTAGGAGCTGTGGATACACCAGATGCAGATGGCTATGTGGAAGATGACTACCGGATCCAATACTTGGCAGAACATATTCAAGCAATGAAAGATGCGGTTGAACAAGATGGTGTCGACTTATTGGGTTACACGACTTGGGGTTGTATCGATTTAGTTTCAGCTGGAACAGGTGAAATGAAAAAACGCTATGGTTTCATTTATGTGGACCGTGACAATGAAGGAAACGGCACCTTGAAACGAACAAAGAAAAAATCATTTGATTGGTACAAACAAGTGATTGCTTCAAACGGTGAAGATTTATCGAATAACTAATTATAAGAAGCTGCAGTTGATCCCTTAGAGAAATCTAAGTAGATCGACTGCAGTTTTTTTAAAGTCTTTTTAAAAACTATTGAAACGAATGATTTGTAATAAGTAGAAATGGCTGTTCAGAGATTATTGATAACCGACAATGAGAGTGCTGTAAAAGGCTTGCGTTGCAGCAATTACAAAAAAAGGCGACCTTAAGCATGACATGTTTTGTCCTTAAGGTCGCCTTTATCCATTTTTTAAAGAACTTTTTCAATTTCTGGAATCATTTTTTGAGGATTGGTTTGTGGAGAAAAACGCTCCACGACTTTACCTTGGCGGTCCACCAAGAATTTCGTGAAATTCCATTTAATGGCTTTGCCTAATGTACCCGGTGCTTCTGCTTCCAAATAGCGAAACAAGGGATCTGCGTCTTTGCCATTGATCACCGTTAACTTGTGCATCGGAAAATCAACACCATAGGTGGTTCGGCAAGCGGCTGCGGCTTCTTCGGCTGAGCCGACTTCTTGTTTGAACTGGTCAGAAGGAAACCCTAGAACGACCAACCCTTGGTCTTTATAGGTTTCATAAAGACTTTGTAATTCTTTGAACTGCGGGCTCAACCCGCACTTTGTAGCTGTATTGACGATCACCAGCGGTTGACCTTCGTAGTTTGCTAGCGAATAAGTTTCGCCGTTTTCTAATGTTGCTTGGTAGTCATAGATTGACATAGCAAACGCTCCTTTTAATGTAAATCATAGTCGATAGTTTCTGAGATAAGTATAGAGCAAAGTCTTCAAAAAAACCAAGCAAACTTCTTGGCGCATTTTATTTCTTATAAAAAACAAAAAATCCAGCGGCCGTTGGGACCGCTGGACTCTTATTATGCTTCTGGTAAGACTTCTGGTTCTGCTTCTTGTGGATGAACGACAGATTTAGTTTTCCATACCCCAGAATGCCAGCGATAGATCATTAAGACGCTGCGCAATGCTTCGTCAATGGCATAAGCGATCCAAACACCGATCAAGCCAAATTTAAAGACGATGGCCAGTGAGTAGGAAAACGGTAAGCTGATGACCCATAGAACAATTAGGCTGCAGATCAATGGGAACTTCACGTCACCACTTGCATTTAATGAACCAACTAGGATCATATTGACTGCACGCGCTGTTTCTAAGACGATCTCTACTAAAAAGACACCTTTAGCAATCTCGATTACTTCGGTATTGGAAGTAAAGATCCCCATGATCGGTTCAATAAATAGATAGGTCAATAAGCAGATCGTTACCGAGGCGATGATCCCGATCACCATCGTGCGCATGCCTCGCTGATGCGCACGATCGAATTCACCCGCACCGACATTGCGGCCAATCATGATTTGGTTTCCTTGACTTAATGCGGAGGCGATCAAATAAACAAATTGGGTGATAGCTGTTACGTAAGATTTTGCAATCAAGACACTTGCGCCAAGTTGAGCCACGATCATCGTCACCACGACTTGCGCTCCTTGATAGGAAAGAGACTCGCCAGAAGAAGGCAATCCGTAAGTCAAAATGTTTTTCATCACGCCCCAAGAGACATTCGAGAAACGGGCAGATAAAACAGAAAAATTCACATGTTTCTTCAGCAACATGGCGGCAATTAGTAAACCGATCGAATTACCAAAGACGCTAGAAAATGCCAATCCAGTCACACCGAAATTCGGTAAACCAAAGGGGCTGTATAAGACAAAGTAATTGCCAATGACGGCTAGGATGCTAGCAAACATCGGTACCAATAACGCTGGTTTTGTGAAACTGTGACTACGCATGACAGCAATTATGACCGCCGTGATCGATGAAAGGAACAGACTTCCGCCATACACTTGTAAGTATCCATGACCTAAAGCAACTAATTCAGCATCTAAGCCCATGAATCGCAAAAGGTAGGTTGAGCCGAAAAGAAACATCAAGCTGATCAAAATCCCGATGAACAATGACCCAAAAAGAGCGGTATTGATGACTTTCGGTATCTGGTCGCGTTTTTTCGCACCAATCAATTGTGCGATAATGATCTGAGTACCCACGGTGATGAAACCGTAAATAAAGACCGTTAAATTCAATAGTTGATTGGCAGCACTGACGGCCGCTACTGCTGGCTCGGAATAATGAGAAATCATCCAAACGTTGACATTCCCAATAACGACCCGCAAAAATAGCTCAACAAAAATCGGCCAGCTGAGAAAAATCAGTTCACGGTCTGATTTTCCTAAAAGTTTTTTCTTATTCAATTGTAAGGACTCCTTATTTTCTATATAATAGACGTATCGTGAAAATTTTACAAAAATTGAAAAGAAAGTCAATGTAATTTTCAAAAGTAAAAGCAGGAATATCTTATTATTTTTTGTAAGCAGATGAGTTGAAAGAATTTGCTTTTGAAAGTAAAGTATGGGTAGTCCAAATTGGAGGGAAATATATGTATGATGTAATTATCATCGGCGCAGGCCCTGCGGGGATGACAGCAGCGCTTTATGCGTCAAGATCGAATTTATCAGTACTAATGATTGAACGAGGAGCACCTGGCGGACAAATGAACAATACGGCTGAGGTTGAAAACTATCCTGGCTTCGAATCAATCTTAGGCCCTGAATTAGCATTTAAAATGTATGAAGGTGCCATTAAATTTGGTGTTGAAAATGCCTATGGGATCGTTCAAAGCATCACGGATCAAGGTGAGTTCAAAGAAGTTGCCACCGAAGACAAAACCTATCAAGGGAAAACAGTCATCATTGCCACAGGATGTGTACATAGAAAGTTAGGCGTCAAAGGCGAAGAAGAATTCGCAGGACGCGGAGTTTCATACTGTGCGGTTTGTGACGGTGCCTTTTTCCGTAACAAACGCTTGATCGTTGTTGGTGGAGGCGACTCAGCAGTCGAAGAAGCGATCTACTTAACGCAATTTGCTTCTGAAGTAACGATCGTTCACCGTCGTGATGAATTACGAGCACAAAAAATCATCCAAGACCGCGCATTTGCCAACGAGAAAATCTCTTTTATTTGGGATTCTGTTGTGGAAGAAATCAAAGGCAATGAGATGGTCGTAACTGGCGTGCAAATCAGAAACGTAAAAACGGATGAAGTGACAGAAGAAGCTGCTGGCGGTGTCTTTATCTATGTTGGTTTAGATCCGTTGACAGAACCATTCAAAGCTAGCGGTATCACGAATGATGCTGGCTGGATCTTAACAAATGATCAGATGGAAACTTCAATTCCTGGTGTTTACGCGATTGGCGATGTTCGTGAAAAAGGCTTGCGTCAAATCACAACGGCAGTCGGCGATGGCAGTATTGCTGGTCAACAAGTGTTTGATTTTATTGAAACACAAAAGGATGCTCAATTAACAAAATAATCTAATGGAATTAGCTGTTATTTTTAAAGTGTCAATCACTTTTGATAGCAGCTTTTTTTATTTTTCGTTTGGTTATTCTTTGAGAAATCTGTAAGTAGTGTTATACTAATTTTAGAGCATTTTAACGGATAAAGGAGAGGTTATTTTATGGCATGGGAACAAACATTTAATCAATGGAAAAACAGTGAACACTTAGATCCACAATTAAAAGAACAATTGACCGCATTAGAAGCAGATCCTGCGATGTTAGAAGACGCTTTTTATATGCCTTTGGAATTTGGGACTGCTGGCATGCGAGGGATTTTAGGACCTGGTATCAATCGGATGAACATTTATACGATTCGTCAAGCAACGGAAGGCTTGGCTCGCTTTATGGATACACAAGATCCCGAAACAAGACGTCGTGGCGTAGCGATTGCCTATGATTCCCGTCATTTTTCACCTGAGTTCGCGATGGAAGCAGCAAAAACATTGGCAAAACATGATATTCCAGCCTTTGTCTTTGAAAGCTTACGTCCGACGCCAGAATTATCTTTTGCTGTGCGTTACTTAAAAACCTTTACTGGAATCATGATCACTGCTTCTCACAATCCAGCCGAATACAATGGCTACAAAGTATATGGGGAAGATGGTGGGCAAATGCCACCAGCAGATGCGGATGCATTGACAAAATTTGTTCGGGAAATTGAAAATCCGTTGGAGATCCCTGTATTAAGTGAAGAAGAAGCCAAAAACAGCGGCTTGATCTCTATTATTGGCGAAGAAATCGATACTGCCTATCTGAAAGAAATCAAAGAGGTCACGATCGATCAAGAATTGATCGATACGGTGGGCAAAGATTTGAAACTTGTCTATACACCACTTCACGGAACAGGGCGGATGCTTGGCGAGAAAGCGTTGAAACAAGCTGGTTTCCAACAATTCATTATTGAACCCTCACAAGCGGTTGCTGATCCAAACTTCAGTACAGTAAAATCACCGAATCCAGAAGAGCACTCTGCCTTTGAATATGCGATTGCTTTAGGAGAAAAAGAAGGTGCTGATCTATTGATCGCAACAGATCCAGATGCCGATCGCTTAGGGGCTGCAGTAAGAATGCCAGATGGCAACTACCAAGTCTTGACAGGTAACCAGTTAGGTGCATTGATGATCCGTTACATTCTAGAAGCCCATAAAACAGCTGGAACATTGCCAGAAAATGCAGCAGTCTTAAAATCGATCGTTTCTAGTGAATTGCCAACAGCGATCGCTAAATCCTACGATGTTGATATGATCAATGTTTTAACTGGCTTTAAATTTATTGCCGAAAAAATCCAACAATTTGAAACAGACCATTCTCAAACTTTCATGTTTGGCTTTGAAGAAAGCTATGGCTACTTAGTTAAACCATTCGTACGGGACAAGGACGCGATCCAAGCGCTCGTTTTATTAGCAGAAGTGGCTGCTTTTTACAAACAATCAGACAAAACATTGTATGATGGTCTGCAAGATATTTTTGAAGAGTACGGCTACTATGCAGAAAAAACGATTTCTGTAACGATGAGCGGCATGGAAGGGGCAACTAAGATTGCTGCCTTGATGAAGACTTTCCGTGAAAAAGCACCTTCCGTCTTCGCAGGAACCCCTGTCGTGCAAACAGAAGACTTTAAATTGTTGACTCGTGTGGGCTTAGATGGTCACCAACAAAAAATGACCACACCGCCTTCTGATGTTTTGAAATACACCTTGGAAGATGAAAGCTGGATTGCTGTTCGTCCTTCTGGGACCGAACCTAAAATCAAGTTTTATATTGGTGTAAAAGGCGAAACGGCAGAAGCAGCAGAACAAAAAATTGCTGATCTGCAAGCAGCGATCGAAGAAATCACAGGTGAATAAAGTCATCTGATGTCTTCATAATCAAAAAAATTGCAATTGACTGAATGATCCGAGTGGTAGAAAAAGAAGCGTTCGCTTCCCTCAGCAAACAGGTGTTGAGGGACCGAAGCTTCTAAAGGGAATTTTCTGACGCTTGGATCTATTCTTGTCTTTTAGCTCGTTTCTTCTCCTTGATCGTCGAGCATTGATTGACAAGCTGTCTATCAAGGGCTAAAATGCAAAAGGAAATAAGAGAGGATGTGGCGCGATGACTACGCCGAAACTAGAAGAAATTCAGCAAGTAACACAGATTTTTAAAATGCTTAGTGATCCCACTAGACTAAAAATTTTGTTGTCTCTTCAAGAAGGAGAGCGCAATGTCACTTCGATTGCAGAACAAGTACATATGGAACAATCAGCAGTTTCTCATCAGCTGAAACTTTTGAAAGATAATCGGATCGTAAAGTCGGAAAGACAAGGAAAAACCATCCTTTATAGTCTTGATGACAAACATGTTGTGGATATTTTGCAAAAAACATTCGAACATATCCATCACCGTTAAAACTAGGGCGAGAATTTCTCAAAAGTCCTAGTTTTTTCTTATTGTTTTTGGTATGCTAGTGGAAATATTAAAATTAGATGAACGGTTTTTAATAACGTTTTCAGTTAGGGGGCATTATGGGTAAGCAATTGAACATTGGATTATTAGGAATGGGTGTTGTCGGCAGCGGGGTATGCCAAGTGTTGGCAGAGCAAAAAGAAGCCATTCTGGCACGCACAGGAGTCAGTGTGCAAATCACGAAAGCATTAGCTTCGCCTTACGAGGATAAGTCTGCGTTAGCGGCTAAGTACGGGTTTGCGTTGACGAATGAGGCAAATGAGTTGTTTGAAGATGAGACCATCGACGTAATTGTGGAATTGATCGGGAAGATTGATCCGGCAAAAGCGTTTATTTCAGCTGCTTTAGAAAATAAGAAGCACGTTGTGACGGCAAATAAAGACTTGATTGCCACCCATGGACCTGAACTGCTGGCAATCGCTGAAAAAGCCGGGGTGTCTCTTTATTATGAAGCCAGCGTGGGTGGTGGCATTCCGATCTTGCGTACATTGAGCACCCACTATCTGCCTGATACCATCACAGGGATTTTTGGTATCGTCAATGGGACGTCCAATTATATGCTGACAAAAATGACGGAAGATGGCATGACCTATGAAGATGCTTTGTCACAAGCCCAAGCAAAAGGTTTTGCCGAATCAGATCCTACTAATGATGTTGACGGTATCGATGCGGCCTATAAAATGGTGATCCTGACCAAATTTGCTTTTGGGAAAACGATCCATGTTGCTGATGTGGCAACAAAAGGCATCCGCGGCTTAGCTGTGGCAGATATTAAGCAGGCACAAGCCTTTGGTTATGAAGTGAAGTTGATCGGTGCAGCGCAAAAGACAGTTGACGGTTCCCTTACTGTGTCAGTTGGACCTGTATTAGTGCCGAAAAACCATGCGTTAGCGACGATCCAAAACGAGTTTAATGGCATTTTTATCGAGAGTGAAGGCATCGATCAATCAATGGTTTATGGACCAGGAGCAGGATCACGACCGACGGCCACCAGCGTGGTAGCGGATTTGACCGTTTTAGCAAAAAATAAAAGCTTTGGGATCGTTGAACCTTTTCTAACTTTTGAAAAAGAAACAGCATTAGCATCTGTAGAAGAAGTTCCTAGCCGGCATTATGTGTCTTTTTCAAGTCAAGAGATCAAAGGGAACGCTCTTCCAGAATGGTTTGCGTTTGAGCAAACGGTGTTCAACGAAGCAGACCAACGAATAGCTGGAATCACCAATCCAATGAGCGAAAAAGAGCTAACAGAAAAACTCGCAACTTATACCGATGCACAAGACATACAAATAATGAAAGTGATGGAGGAATAAACATGTATCAAGGATTATTGCATCAATACAAGGAATATCTGCCAGTCAACGAAAATACACCAGCATTGTCGCTGGCTGAAGGCAACACGCCGTTGATTCCCTTACCAAGCCTTTCCAAGGAATTAGGGATTCAATTGTATGGAAAATACGAAGGGCTGAATCCGACAGGCTCTTTTAAAGACCGAGGGATGGTCATGGCGGTGGCAAAAGCGGTGGAAGAAGGTGCCAAAGCAATCGTCTGTGCATCGACAGGAAATACCAGTGCGGCAGCAGCAGCTTATGCGACCAGAGCGGGGATCAAAGCCTATGTTGTTATTCCAGATGGCAAGATCGCTATGGGAAAATTGGCGCAAGCAATCGTTTATGGAGCCGACATCATTTCGATCCCAGGAAACTTTGATGAAGCGTTAAAAGCAGTACGAGATATTGCAGAAACCGAAGCCGTGGCGCTAGTAAACTCAGTCAATCCTTATCGTTTAGAAGGACAAAAAACAGCGGCCTTTGAAGTATGCGAACAATTAGGACAAGCACCAGATGTTCTTGCGATTCCTGTCGGTAATGCAGGGAATATCTCGGCATATTGGAAAGGGTTCAAAGAATGGCATGAGAAAAAAGGCACCGCGTTGCCAAGAATGCATGGGTTTGAAGCTGAAGGTGCTGCTGCGATCGTGCGTGGGGAAGTCATCGAACAACCAGAAACGATCGCTACAGCGATTCGGATCGGCAATCCAGCCAGCTGGCAGTTGGCAGAAGCTGCTCGTGATGAATCAAATGGACACATCGATGCAGTAACCGATGAGGAAATTTTGAATGCTTACCGTAAAATTGCTGCGCAAGATGGTGTGTTTATTGAACCAGGCTCAGCTGCCTCGCTGGCTGGTGTCATCCAGCACGTGAAAGCAGGGAAAATCAAACCAGGTGAGACTGTCGTTGCCGTCTTTACTGGAAATGGTCTGAAGGATCCTGATACAGCTATCAAAGCGACAGAAGTAACCATCAATAAGATGAGTGATTTAGAAGAAATGCGTCAGCATCTTCGTGAAGGAGTTGCCAATCTATGAAGATCCGCGTTCCTGCAACCAGTGCGAACTTAGGGCCTGGTTTTGATTCCTGCGGGATTGCCCTGTCAAAGTATTTGTTCATTGAAGTTTTAAAAGAAAACGATACGTGGGAAATCATCCATGAGCTAGGTTCAGAGATCCCAACGGATGAAACCAACTTGCTTTTGCGTGTGGCATTGAAATTAGCACCAAACATGAAGCCTTTGAAAATCCGAATGAGTTCGGACATTCCTTTGGCAAGAGGCTTAGGCAGCAGTTCCTCGGTGATCGTCGCCGGGATTGAACTAGCCAACCGCATGGCCCACATGAATCTGAGTGCAGCACAAAAGCTTGAGATCGCAACTGCCATCGAAGGGCATCCTGACAACGTTGGACCAGCGATTTATGGAGATTTTGCGGTTGCTGCTTACGACCATCAGCACAAGCATACGTATTTAGTCAAGCATCATTTTCCAGAGTGCGAGATCATTGCCTATATTCCTCATGAAGAACTGTTGACTGAAGCAAGTCGTCAAGTCTTGCCGCAGACCCTTTCGCACGAGCAAGCTGTCGAAGCCAGTGCGATCGCCAACGTGATGATCGCAGCGGTCATCAATGGCAATCTGCCTCTTGCAGGAAAATTGATGCAACAGGATCGTTTTCATGAAGCCTATAGGGAAAAGCTTGTGCCGCACTTGTCGACCATTCGCCAAATCTGCGAAGAAGAAGGCGGCTATGGCTGTTTCTTAAGCGGCGCAGGTCCTACGGTCTTAGCGATCGTCCCAGAGGAACGGGCAGAACGAATCTCAAAACTTTTGCATGCCTTGGAGAGCAATGCGTATATCGAACAATTACAAATCGATCGTGAAGGGCTGCAAGTGTTCTAAAAGAGAATAATAAATGAGCCACAGACCAAAAACGGTGAGCAGAAGATTTTCTGCTCACCATTTTTCATTGCTTCATCGATGTTAGTCTTTCGTTTCTGACGTGTAATAGCTATGATCTTCTAAGTTTAATGCATTTAAAATCATAGAGGCGGTTTCTTCGATGGAAAGAGAAGCGACATTGATCACGACACAGCCTAGTTTTTCATACAGATCATTGGCAAACGTCAGCTCCGCTTTGATTTTTTCTATATCGGAATACGCAGAATCTGGGTTCAAGCCGTAGGAGCGCATCCGTTCTTTGCGAATACTGTTTAACACATTCGGATCGTTTGTTAGCCCGACGATTTTTTTCGGATCGATTTCCCAGAGCTGTTTTGGGATGTGGGCTTGCGGTACTAAAGGCAGGTTAGCAACTTTTAAATTTTTGTTTGCTAGAAATAGACTCAAAGGCGTTTTTGACGTCCGAGAAACCCCTAGTAACACGACATCTGCTTCCAAGAAGCCACGAGGGTCTTTCCCATCATCGTACATAACCGCAAATTCCATGGCTTTGATGCGCTTGAAATAATTTTCGTTTAAGTGGTGCAAAGCCCCTGGCTCTCGTGAAGGTGCTACGCCAGTTCGTCGTTCTACTTCACTTACTGGAGGGGTCAATACGTCGAAATGGTAAAGGTCAGCTTCTTCACAAAAATGATTCGTCAAATCCACAAGTTCTTCTTTGATCAAGGTATGAAGAATAATGGCGTTGTGTTTTTTTGCATCAGACAAAGCTTTGATCAAATGCTCTTTTGTGTGGATAAACGTGCGTCTAAAAAGGTTAAATTCGACGCTGGGGTATTGGGCCATTGTCGCTTGTGCAAGCTTCGATGCCGTTTCGCCGGCAGAGTCCGACAACACGAACATCGTCACTGCGGCACTGGTTTGCAATTTTTCTTGCAAGTCTGGTTGTTCAGGTTCAGTTGGCTTCATAAGAAAAATCCTCTCTTGCTTTTTTATTGATTTCATTATACCATACTTAAGATCGATAGAATCGGAATGATTTTGATTTATCAGGAGGGCCTACGATGAAAAATCAAACACTTATTGAGCATGCCATGACTACATTGAAAGAAAATGGCTTTAAATATACCAAAAAAAGAGAAGCGATCATCACCTATTTAGTGAAGCGCAATCGCTATTTGCCAGCCAAGGAAATTCATGAATACATGTCAGAAAAGTATCCTGGCTTGAGCTATGATACGATCTACCGTAATCTGCATGATTTTTCTGAGATCGGTATTTTAGAAGAAACAGAGCTGAACGGGGAGATGAAGTTTCGCTATAACTGCTGTGCAGAATTAGAGGACCATCATCACCATCACTTTATTTGCACGGTTTGTGGCAAAACAAAAGAACTGCATATTTGCCCGATGGACTTCTTCCAAGAACAGCTTCCTGGCTGCTTGATCGAGGGACATCGCTTCGAGATTTTGGGCCGTTGTGAAGAATGTCAATGAAAACCCAAACAAACTTGATGGGATCGAAGACTTTTTTAACAGAATGCCTTGACACTTTTTCAGGGGTTAGCTATAATTTTTAAAGGACAGTCGTGTTTTTTGGGATTTTATTTCAATAACAACTACGGTTACTTTTTAAGCTCGGAGGGAGGGAATTTACATGTCAAAAACAGTCGTTCGCAAAAACGAATCACTTGACGATGCTCTTCGTCGCTTCAAACGTTCCGTGTCAAAAGCGGGTACTTTACAGGAATCTCGTAAACGTGAGTTTTACGAAAAACCTAGCGTAAAGCGTAAGAAAAAATCTGAAGCAGCTAGAAAACGCAAAAAATTCTAATTTTCTACTGTTTTGAGAATTGGAGCTGGTAGTGTGACACTACTAAGTACACTGAATGATGACATGAAGACAGCGATGAAAGCCAAAGACAAGGAAACCTTGCAGGTGATCCGCATGTTGAAAGCATCAATTCAAAATGAGCAGATCAAAAAAGGTTCTGACTTGAATGAAGAAGAAGAGTTGACCGTTTTGTCTCGTGAGATGAAACAGCGTCGTGATTCTTTAAATGAGTTTGAGAAAGCTGACCGAAATGATCTAGCAGAGAAAGTCAAAGTTGAAATTGCAGTTGTTGAAAAATATTTGCCAGCACAACTCGATGAAGCGGAAATCCGCCAAATCGTCGCTGGAGCGATTGAAAAGACTGGTGCTTCTTCTTCCAAAGAATTTGGAAAAGTGATGGGTGCTGTAATGCCACAAGTTAAAGGCAAAGCAGACGGTAATCAAGTCAATGCGATCGTTAAAGAATTATTGGATCAAATGTAAGCTCACGCCGTAAGTATGGATGACATGCTTGCGGCTTTTTTTCTGATTTCGAAAACTTAAAAAAAGCATAAGGACAAGGGGAAACGACTGTTGTGCTTGATAAGTAATTTTTCTTTTTTCCATCTTATGTTATTATTAATAAGAACGCCAAAAAAGGAGCTGTAACATATTTGACAGACAAAACAATAACGATCGAGATAACACTTAGTGAAAACGATGACGTTCGTTTATTATTAGGTGCCCACGATAAGAACATCAAAATTATTGAAGACTCCACAGGAACGGTCATTCACACTCGTGGTGAGCTGATCCAAATCGTAGGAGAAACTGAAGCCGCTGAAAAGGCACAATCCGTGATTCGGGCTTTGCAAGAGTTGATCAAACGAGGCATCAATATCAGTACCCCTGATGTGATCACTGCGTTGAATATGGTGAATAAGGGCAGTCTTGATTATTTCAAAGATATGTATGAAGAAGAGATCATCAAAGACCGTAACGGCAAACCGATCCGAGCGAAAAATGCTGGGCAAAAAAAATATATCGAAGCCGTCCGTAAACATGATGTAGTGTTTGGTGTCGGCCCCGCTGGAACCGGAAAGACCTTCTTAGCAGTCGTAATGGCAATTGCAGCTCTAAAGAAAGGCCAAGTGCAAAAAATCATTTTGACACGTCCCGCCGTTGAAGCAGGAGAAAATCTTGGATTCCTACCAGGAGACTTGAAAGAAAAAGTTGATCCTTACTTACGCCCCGTTTATGATGCGTTGTATCAAATTTTTGGGATGGATCATACGAACCGTCTCATGGAACGAGGCGTCATTGAGATCGCACCATTGGCATATATGCGTGGACGTACGCTAGAAGATGCCTTTGTCATTTTAGATGAAGCGCAAAATACGACGATCGCTCAAATGAAAATGTTTTTGACCCGTTTAGGATTCAACTCTAAAATGATCGTCAATGGCGATACCAGCCAGATCGATTTGCCAAAAGGGACTTTAAGCGGCTTGATCCACGCCGAACGGACGTTACAAGAGATCCCTAAAATTGCTTTTGCTAATTTTGAAGCAGGAGATGTCGTGCGGCATCCAGTTGTTGCCGAGATCATTCGCGCATATGAAGAAGCAGATCTTAAAGACAAGCGCTGATCGTCTTTTAGGAGGAGAACTATGATCATTCAACCACTACGGAAATTTAGAGAAAGACTTGGGAAATTCTATCTACCAGTTTTGATGTTCCTTTTCTTTCTTTTTTCGATTGGTATCATGTACACCAGCGTCAAACAAAACAATGTCGATTATAGCGAAGGTCAAGTGGCGGAAGAAAATATCCGTGCCAATAAAACGATCGAAAATACCGCTGCGACGGAACAAAAACGTAAACTGGCTGCCGAAGCTGTACCACCAGAGTACACGTATCAGGATACACTGGCGCAAACGCAGCATGATCGTATCGATCATTTATTTGACTTAGTTGCTTCAGTCAAAAAATCAGTGGATGAAGCTCATGAAAAAAAAGTGGCTGAAGCCGATGAGGATGAAAATATCCCTAAACCTAGTACAGATGAATATATCGCAGCCTTAAAACAAGAATTTGAAAAAATGAGTGATGATGAACTAGATTTTTATCAGTCATTTACCAATAATTTTTTGACGACGATGTTCTCATTAAGTGATGATGAATTAAATACAGTGCGTACCTATGCGCTACAATTAATAGATGAACAAATGGCGAAACAGATCCGCCAAACGGAATTAAGTACGTTCCGTTCTGAGGCGGAAGATAAGATCCAGTTCTTAGATGTTAGCTCAGATATGGCTTCTGTCTTACGTTTCTTAGTCAATCAAGGAATCGTCGTGAACGATATCCCAAATGAAAAACGGACAGAAGAAGCACGGCAAACCGCCATGGATGCTGTTCCTCCAGTGATGATTTATCAAGGAGAGATCATTGTCCGTGAGGGCTCGCAGATCGATGCCAATGCCCTAGAGAAGCTGCAGCTTTTAGGAATGACTAATCAGACCTTTTCTGTTTTTCCATTGATCGCTTTAGTGTTAGCAACAGTCTTACAGATGCTGATGGTGTTTTATTACACGAAACAGACGAAAGACGTGGAAAAACGGATGAATGCGGTCACGTTTTATATTTTGGCAATGGCATTCAGTATTTTGATCATGAAGTTTTTCCAACTTTTCCAATCTGAATTAGTGACCTTTATCCCGCTGTTTTTCCCAGCTGCGTTTACACCGTTGATCCTGAGTATTTTCTCCAGCCGTCGTTTGGGGATTTTGTCTGCGATTTTCCAAGTAATCAGTGCACTCTTTATTTACTTTGATTCTAGCGGAACCAACTTGTTGACGACCGTCTTAGTCACCTATTTGTTCTCGGGCTTGATGGGAACGATGATCAAGCGCGCCCGCATCGCTAGTCAAGGGAAAACGGCAGTAGCGTGGGTGATCGTCTTTCCGCTCTTACTGAGTTTTGTGCTGGTGATTTTCCAAGGAATGGATTTTGCTCGCGGGAACACTTGGACCACGATCATTTGTGGTTTAGCAGGCTCTCTCTTAAGCTATTTGCTAACGATGGGACTACATCCTTACATCGAATTGTTGGTGACGGATGAGAGTATGATCGTGTTAAATGAATTGAGTAACCCGAATCATCCATTATTAAAACAGTTGCTGGAAGAAGCGCCAGGAACATATCATCACAGTATGATGGTTGCCAATCTTAGTGCCAATGCCGTTGCCGAAATCGGCGGGCAAAGCTTACTGACTCGTGTGGCTTGTTATTACCATGATATCGGCAAGGTCAAACATGCCAATTTCTTCGTAGAAAATTTACCTGCTGGTGCCGAAAACCCGCATAATTTCTTGTTGCCTGAAGACAGCAAACAAATTATCTTCGGTCACGTGATCGATGGGGCGGAAATTCTCGAAGAAGCCAAAATGCCCCGCATGGTGATCGACATTTGTCGTCAACACCATGGCACGACCTTGATGCGGTATTTCTACGTGAAAGCCAAAGAGCGTAATCCCGAGGTAACGGAAGAAGATTTCCGTTATCCTGGTCCAAAACCGCAAACACGAGAAGCTGGCATTGTGAGTATCGCGGATAGTTGTGAAGCAGCTGTTCGAGCGATGGAAAATCCAACAAATCAAAAGATTCAAGAATTTGTTGCAAATCTCATCAATGATCGGATCTTAGACGGTCAACTGGATGAAACAGGCCTGACTTTGAAAGAAATCCGAATGATTGAAAAATCACTGGTCAACGGACTTTGCAGTACCTTCCATTCACGGATCAAATATCCAAAAATGAAGTCGGAAGCAGAGAAAATGAAAGAAGAACAAGAAAGAAGAGAGCGCTAATGGAGATTACCTTTTTAGATGAGACAAATTCAGTGGGGGAAACCAAGATCAAAGAGATCGAAGGACTGTTGCAATTTGCTGCAGGACATTTAGAACTTCCAGAGGATACAGAAATGTCCGTCACATTTATGGACAATGCGGCGATCCAAGAAATCAATCGGGAGTACCGCGGCAAAGATATGCCAACAGATGTCATTAGTTTTGCCTTTGAAGAAGAAACAGACGAAGAGCTGTCGATCATTTTTGACGAAGCCCTTGAAGAGCTGCCGCGTGATCTTGGAGATATTATGATCTCCATTGAACGAGCGAAAGAACAAGCTGCTGAATACGGACACACCTATGATCGGGAGCTGGGTTTCTTGGCGTTACATGGTTTCTTGCATATCAATGGCTATGATCATATGACACCTGAAGATGAAAAGGAAATGTTTGGATTGCAAAAGGAAATACTGGATGCCTATGGACTCAAAAGATAAGAATATTGGGAAAAACAAACAATTTATTTCGTCGATCGAATTTGCTTTCACTGGTATAAAAACCGTCTTTAAAGAGGAACGCAATATGCGTAAACATGTTGCACTAGGAATCGTTGCGATCATTGCAGGCTTTATTTTCCGTTTGAGTCAAATGGAATGGCTCTGGTTGCTGCTAGCTGTTTTCTTAGTCTGGATCGTTGAGATCATCAACACCGTCTTTGAAAACGTCGTAGATATGTTTACAGATTTCCATTTCCATCCTATCGGAAAAAAAATCAAAGATATGGCTGCTGGTGCCGTGCTGATGACTGCAGTTTTTGCGTTAGTCGTCGCAGCGATCATCTTCTTGCCAAAATTGCTGCAGCTCTTCTGATGCGCACCAAAACACAAGATAAAGGGGAACAACAATGACAACACACAAATCAGGCTTCGTTGCGATCGTCGGGCGGCCAAATGTTGGGAAATCAACACTACTAAATCGAGTCGTAGGACAAAAAATCGCGATCATGAGTGACAAAGCGCAAACGACCCGTAACAAAATCCAAGGGGTCTACACAACGGATGACGCACAGCTGATCTTTATCGATACACCAGGGATCCACAAACCCAAACACCGTTTAGGCGATTTTATGGTTGAAACCGCCTATAGTGCACTGCGAGAAGTTGACGTGACGCTATTTATGATCAGTGCGGACCAAAAACGTGGCAAGGGCGATGATTTTATTATCGAACGATTGCGCCAAAGTCAGACACCGGTTTTCCTCGTGATCAATAAAATTGATAAAGTCCATCCAGATGCCTTATTGGCAATTATTGAAGACTACTCCTCACAAATGGACTTTGCTGAGATCGTACCGATTTCCGCAACAGAAGGCAATAATTTCGAAACGTTAATGAAGCTACTGATCGATGAAATGCCAGAAGGGCCTCAGTACTTCCCAGAGGATCAAATCACGGATCATCCAGAATACTTTATCGTTTCTGAATTGGTGCGGGAAAAAGTCTTGCTACTGACCAGAGATGAAGTACCTCACTCAGTAGCGGTCGTGGTTGACTCCATGAAACGAGACCACAATGACAAGGTGCATATTCAAGCGACGATCATTGTCGAACGTGACAGTCAAAAAGGCATTATCATCGGCAAAGGCGGAAAAATGCTGAAACAGATCGGTACGAAAGCTCGTTTAGACATTGAACACTTGTTAGATGACAAAGTCTTCTTGGAATTATGGGTAAAAGTGCAAAAAGATTGGCGCGACAAGCAAACATTCTTAACAGATTATGGCTATCGCAAAGATGAGTATTGATGACATGCAGATCAAACATGATCTGTTTTAATGAAGAAAAACTGATGCAGTTAGCGAACTGGATCAGTTTTTTTAAAGAAATGGGGTGCGACGATGAATCTTGTTGAAACAAAAGGAATCTTACTTTTTTCAAAAGACCATAAAGAAAAAGACAAGCTAGTCAAAATCTTTACGGAATCTGCTGGGAAGCAAATGTTTTATGTCAAGGGTGCCCATCGGAAAAACAACCCCTTGGCACCAGCGCTGCTCTCCTATACTGAAGCCACCTACATGGGAACCATCAAAACGGAAGGCTTGTCCTTTTTAAACAATGCCAAAGACATCCATCCTTTTCGTACGATCCAAAGTGATATTTTTATTGCTGGTTATGCAACCTACTTATTGAATTTGGCTGATTCTGCTATTGATGATCGGGTCTATGACCCACATCTATACCAATTTTTACATGAGGCCTTGCAATTAATGGACCAAGAAAACGACGCAGAGATCATCACCAATATCTTTGAGATCCAGATTTTGCACCGTTTCGGGATCACCCCGAATTGGACCCATTGTGCGATCTGCGGAAAAACCGACGGTCGGTTTGACTATTCCTCAAAATATAGCGGTATTTTATGTGAACAGCACTGGGGGATGGACGAACGTCGTTATCATGCTGATTCTCGGGCGATCCATTTTATTCGCTTATTTTCGCAAATATCCTACGAGCAGATTGCTTCAATCAAATTAAAGCCAGAAACGAAAGCCGCGATCCGACGAGTGATTGATTTATTATATGATGAATATGTGGGCATTCATTTAAAAAGTAAGAAGTTTATCGATCAGATGGGGCAATGGCAAGACGTCTTAAAACCGAAAAATCAATGATAGAGTTGGCGAAACTTTAATGGAGTTAAGCCGACTCTTTTTTTGAATAATGCTGTAAAGTGACTTGCATCTTGAAACCCCACTGCGAAGGCAGCTTGTTGAATGGGCAGATCTGGCTGTGCCACCAAAAGCTCTTTGGCTCGGGTCATGCGGTAGTTCAATAAATATTGTGCAGTAGATTGCCCCAAAAAACGTTGGAACAAACGTGAGAGATACTGTGGTGACACATAGACGAGCCCTGCTAGTTCTTTGATCGTGATCGCCTGATCGTAATTCGTTTCGATTTCTTGTATAACGGGAACCAGATATTGTTGGAACAGCGGGTGTTTTTCTGTTGGATTCCCTGAGCGTTCTTGCATGATCGCCAATAAAAAGCGGTAACATTCGCTAGAAGCCCGCAGCGGGTCCCAACTGATTTGTTGGTCTTCTTTGATCCGTTGATTGATCCAGGTGACATAAGAAAAGGTTTCTGACTCTTCAGCTAATATATAGGGCTGATTCGTGTACTGCTTTAACACCTCAGCTGCCAAAGGGCCTAGGAATGTGGCGAAGGATGTTTTCCAGTTAGTCAATGGATAATAGCGATGGGGCGTAAAAGGAAAAATCAAAATGCCTTCATTCGGACGTAAGATAAACGATTCCTGACCAAATGTGATTCGGCCTTCCCCTTGCTCGGTTTGCAGCCAATGGAAGTAGGGATAGCCATCAGGACGAGCGACGTCATCTTGCGCCCAATCGTTGCCGATGCTTTCCAGAGATAAAGGCAGCTGCTGATTGGTTTGATAAAAGTAGATAGGCATAGTGTACCTCCGTGTTTCGAAAAGTTATAAAATAGTGTTTCATGTATTATACTACAACAGAATGAAAAGCCTTACAATAAGAGAGTAGAAATCATTTTATTTTAAAGGAGCGTTCACTTACATGACAAAATTTTTTGATAGAATTCTATTTGGCGGCGATTATAATCCAAATCAGTGGCCGAAAGAGATTTGGGAAGAAGACATTCGGATCTTTAAAAAAGCAAGTATCAATAGCGCGACCGTCAATGTTTTTTCATGGGCAAAGATCCAACCCTCTGAAAATTGTTATGATTTTGAGGAATTGGATCAAATCATCGAAAAATTAAGTACGGAAGGTTTCGACATCGTCTTAGCCACTTCCACAGCTGCTTTGCCAGCTTGGATGTTTAAGAAGTATCCAGAAGTCGCTCGCACCGATTATGATGGACGCCATCATAAGTTTGGGCAACGGCACAATGCCTGTCCCAACAGTTTGGTTTATCAAAAATACGCAGAACGCTTGGCAACGAAATTAGCCGAACGTTACGGCGAAAATCCACAAGTGACTTGTTGGCACATCAATAATGAATACGGCGGCGAATGTTATTGCGACAACTGTGAAAAAGCGTTTCGTGTCTGGTTAAAGGATAAATATCATACGATCGAAGCACTGAATAAAGCCTGGAATATGGAATTTTGGGGTCATACCGTGTATGAATGGGATGAAATCGTGTTGCCAAATGCGCTGTCAGAAGGAATCGGCTATGACAAGACGGCATTTGCAGGAATTTCTATTGACTACCGGCGGTTCAACTCGGATAGTCTTTTAAAAAACTACATGATGGAGCGGGACGCTATTCGGAAAATCGATCCCACAACACCGATTACAACGAATTTGATGGGAACCTTTAAAGGACTGGATTATTTCAAGTGGGCAAAGGAAATGGACCTTGTTTCGTGGGATAATTATCCATCGTACAATACGCCATGGAGCTTAGTAGCCATGACCCATGATTTGATGCGCGGGTTAAAACAGCAACCCTTTATGCTGATGGAACAAACACCTTCCCAACAAAACTGGCAGCCTTATAATTCATTAAAAAAACCAGGACAGATGCGGGCGCAAAGCTATCAAACGATTGCTCATGGGGCAGATACGATCCAATACTTCCAATTGCGACGTTCCATTGGTGCTTGTGAGAAATTCCATGGTGCGGTCATCGAACATGTCGGTCATGAAGACACGCGGGTTTTCCGAGAAACAGCAGCTCTTGGGGCTGAATTAGCGCAGCTTTCAGACATCATTGGCACGCAAACCCAAGCACAGGTTGCTGTGATTTTCGATTGGGACAATTATTGGGCTTTAGAATATACGAGTGGTCCAACCGTTGATCTGAAATATGTGGAACAGATCCATCGCTACTATCGCTATTTTTACGAACAAAATATTGCGGTCGATTTGGTTCCCGTGGATGCTGACTTATCAAAATACAAGCTAGTCGCAGCTCCGGTTCTGTACATGATCAAAGAAGGGATGCAAGAGCGGCTAACTGATTTCGTTAAGCAAGGTGGTGCTTTACTTACAACGTATATGAGTGGCATCGTTGATCAATCAGACAATGTTCACTTAGGCGGTTACCCTGGCCCCTTGCGGGAGTTAGCTGGCATCTGGGTGGAAGAAATCGATGCATTAGCGCCAGAACAATCAAACGGGGTTTCGTTAGTTAATGAAGAACTTACAGGAAGAAGTAATTTAGTCAGCGATTTGATCCATTTAGAAAACGCCGAAGCGCTAGCGCATTACACGAGCAATTTCTATGCAGGAATGCCGGCAGTGACCAAAAATACATTTGGCGATGGAACCGTCTATTACTTTGGTGGACAGTTGGAAGATCAGCTGCAAGATCAGCTTTTCAAAACGATCGTCAAAGAGACCGATATTACCCCAGTGATCGAGGAGGCAACAAAACTAGAAATTGCCTGTCGTGAAAATGAAGAGGCGAAATTTTTCGTCATCATCAATTTCCACGAAGAAGCACAACCGCTGCCAGAAATGTTTGTTGGAAAAACGGATCTTCTGACGGGTAAGGTTCTTTCTTCAGAAATGATGCTGACGCAATACACCACCTATATCGTCAAAGAGGGGCGTAACTGATGCGAACTTTTGCTATTGAAGATGACTTTTATTTAGACAACAAGCCTTTTAAAGTGATCTCTGGAGCGATCCATTATTTTCGTGTCGTTCCTGAATATTGGCAAGATCGCTTAGAGAAACTACGTTTGATGGGCTGTAATACCGTCGAAACCTATGTTCCTTGGAATCTTCATGAAGCACAGGAAGGTGTCTATCAATTTGATGGGATCCTTGATTTGCGGCGATTTATCCAAACGGCACAAGAAGTAGGGCTTTATGTCATTTTGCGACCAGCACCTTATATTTGTGCGGAGTGGGAATTTGGGGGACTGCCTTATTGGCTATTGCAAGATCCTATGATGAAGCTTCGGTTTGATTATCCCCCATTTATGGAAAAAATCACTCGTTATTTCGCCCATTTGTTTCCACAAGTGCGGGATCTGCAGATCACCCAAGGCGGTCCGATTATAATGATGCAAGTAGAAAATGAATACGGCAGCTATGCCAATGATAAAGAGTATTTGCGGAAAATGGTGGCTGCGATGCGGCAGCATGGTGTAGAAACGCCGTTAGTGACCTCCGACGGACCTTGGCACGATATGCTAGAAAACGGCAGTATCAAAGACTTGGCATTGCCTACGATCAACTGCGGCTCCAACATCAAGGAAAACTTTGAAAAACTTCGAAGATTTCACGGAGAAAAACGGCCACTGATGGTCATGGAATTTTGGATCGGCTGGTTTGATGCCTGGGGTGACGACCAGCACCATACGACCTCAACACAAGATGCAGTAAAGGAATTGCAGGATTGTTTAGCATTAGGTTCTGTCAATATCTATATGTTTCATGGCGGGACCAACTTTGGCTTTATGAACGGGTCAAACTATTATGAACGCTTAGCGCCGGATGTCACTAGCTATGATTACGATGCCTTGTTGACAGAATGGGGAGAACCTACTGCCAAATACCAAGCCTTCAAAAAGGTGATCGCTGACTATGCGGAAATTCCTGAGTTTCCATTGAGTATGGAAATTGAGCGAAAAGCTTATGGAACATTCTCAGTGAAAGAACGAGTCTCCTTGTTTTCGACGATCGACACGATCAGTCAACCGATTATAAGTAATTACCCGTTATCGATGGAAGCCTGCAATCAAGCGACAGGTTATATCTATTATCGCTCACTGATTGGGCCTGCTCGGAAGATTGCCGACTACCGTCTGATCAATACGATGGATCGTGCCCATACGTTTATCAACCAGGAACTTTTGCGCATCGATTACGATCAAGAAATCGGTCAAACCTACAGTTTCGATTTATCAGAATCAGAAAACGAGTTGGGGATCTTGGTGGAGAATATGGGGCGGGTCAATTATTCCGTAAAAATGAACCATCAGCACAAAGGCATCAAAGACGGTGTGATCATCAATGGCGCCTTCCAAAGCAACTGGGAAATCTATCCCTTACCGATGGATAATTTGCATGCCATTGATTTCCAAGGAAAATGGCAAAAAGGACAACCAAGTTTCTCACGCTTTGAATGTGCTTTTGATGAATGTGCAGATACTTTTATCGAATTGCCAGGCTGGGGTAAAGGGTTTGTCCAAGTCAATGGTCATACGATCGGCCGTTTTTGGGAAAAAGGACCGCAGCAGCGCTTGTACGTCCCAGCACCGTTTTTAAAAATCGGAATGAATGAGATCATCGTTTTTGAAAGTGATGGGAAAATCGCTGATGAGATCGTCTTTCATGATCAGGCGGATTTAGGTCCAGAAGCATAAAAGTTCAAATTAATCATTGACAAACCCTAGCTTCAACTACTATCATAAGGGTAATCGAATCCGTGCTATGATCGGAAGAAAGAAAGAAGACCATTCCATGAAGCGAACTTGGGAGAGTGAAAGCCAAGTTGGAACCTTATTTCGCAGGCGTCCGTGAGCATGATCAATGAAGCTGCCGACTTGTCGGAAGTAGGGTGGAACCGCGAATTTATCGTCCCTATATCTATACACTTTGTATAGATATAGGGACTTTTTTATGTTTCACACCAAGAATAGTCAAAAACAAAGGAGGGTTTTTATGTTATTTGATATGACGATTCCAGCAAGTGCGTTTACCGAAAAAAAGCTCAAAGTATTAGCAAGTATTCCACTGCAAGTTCGCCTTTTAAAGGATGAACAGCTTTTACATGAATTTACAACGAGTCCAGACCAAATGCTTTACGACTTATCGGATGTTTTAGAAGCAGATGTCGTGGTCGAAGTGAAATTGATCCCTGGATCAGTTGTCGAATTTTATCCTGTCGTCAATGCGTTATAAGAAAGGAAGAAAAAGATGAGTAAACTAACTGTGCAAGAGATGATTTTGACCCTGCAAAAATTCTGGTCCGAAAACGGCTGTATGCTGATGCAGGCCTATGATACAGAAAAAGGGGCTGGAACCATGAGCCCATACACATTTTTACGTGCAATCGGTCCAGAACCATGGAATGCCGCTTACGTAGAACCTTCTCGCCGTCCAGCTGATGGCCGCTACGGGGAAAACCCAAATCGTTTGTATCAGCACCACCAGTTCCAAGTCGTGATGAAGCCTTCTCCTGAAAATATCCAAGAGCTTTATTTAGAAAGCCTGCGTCTTTTAGGGATCGATCCATTAGAACATGATATTCGTTTTGTCGAAGATAACTGGGAAAATCCTTCGATGGGTTGTGCAGGTCTTGGTTGGGAAGTGTGGTTAGACGGGATGGAGATCACTCAGTTTACTTACTTCCAACAAGTCGGCGGCTTAGCATGTAAGCCAGTGACATCAGAGATCACTTACGGCTTAGAACGTCTAGCATCTTATATTCAAGAAGTTGAAAGTGTCTACGATCTTGAATGGTCTGCAGGTGTCAAATATGGTGAGATTTTCCGCCAACCTGAGTATGAACATTCAAAATATTCCTTTGAAGTCAGTGACCAAGACTTGCTTTTAGGGAACTTCGATCGTTTTGAAAAAGAAGCAAAACGCTGTATCGATGAACGCTTAGTTCATCCAGCTTACGACTATATCTTAAAATGCAGCCATACCTTCAATTTGTTGGATGCACGTGGTGCAGTCTCCGTCACTGAACGTGCTGGGTACCTCGCACGTATCCGTAACATGGCACGTCAAGTAGCAAAACTATTTGTAGCAGAACGGGAAAACCTCGGTTATCCATTGCTTGATCCAGAAGTGGCGCAAAAACTGATTGAGGAGGGAAAATAAGATGGCACAAAACCTATTATTAGAAATCGGCTTAGAGGAATTACCTGCGCATGTCGTAAGCCCAAGTATGAAACAATTACAAGAAAAAACGGCAGCTTTCTTAGATGCTCATGCGTTGCCTTATACAACGATCGAAGCCTATTCCACACCTCGCCGCTTGGCTGTCTATGTCACCGGTATTCCTGAAAAACAAGCGGATACGCAAGAAGAGGTCAAAGGACCAGCGAAAAAAATCGCGTTAGATGATGCAGGCAATTGGTCGAAAGCAGCTCAAGGATTTGTTCGTGGACAAGGATTGACAACCGATGACATCACCTTCCGTGAATTAAAAGGTGTTGAGTATGTCTATGTAACGAAACATACTCAAGGTCAACCAACCGTTGAGGTATTGAAAGGATTGCAGGAAGTAATCACGAGTTTGACGTTCCCAGTAACGATGCACTGGGCAGACTACGATTTTGAATATATCCGACCAATTCATTGGATCGTAGCACTCTTTGGTGAGCAAGTCATTCCTTTCCAAATCCTTGATATTGTTACCGGTCGCGAGTCAAAAGGTCATCGTTTCTTAGGTGAGGCGGTCACGTTTGATCATGCGGACGACTATTTGGAAAAAATGAAGCATCAATTTGTCATCGCTGATCCAAGCGAACGTCAACAAATGATCACCGCACAAATCAATGCGATCGCTCAAGAAAACAACTGGCGGATCGATTTAGATGAAGACTTACTAGAAGAAGTGACAAATCTAGTTGAATACCCAACAGCCTTTGTAGGGGACTTTGAAGAAAAATATCTTTCTGTCCCTGAAGAAGTATTAGTTACTTCTATGAAAGAACATCAACGTTACTTCGATGTCCGCACCCTTGACGGAGAATTGCTGCCGCACTTCATCTCTGCCCGCAACGGGGATGCTGTGAAGATCGATAATGTTATCAAAGGAAACCAAAAAGTCCTGACCGCTCGTCTAGAAGATGCTGAGTTTTTCTACAATGAAGACAAAAAGCTGACCATTGACCATTGCGTAGAAAAACTTAAGCAAGTCACCTTCCACGAAAAAATCGGCAGCTTATATGAAAAAATGCAACGTGTCGGACTAGCAGCGCAAATCATCGGGAAGACCGTTGGTTTAACACAAGAAGAACTGACCGACCTTCAACGGGCAGCTCAAATCTATAAATTTGATTTAGTGACCAATATGGTAGGGGAATTCCCTGAGTTGCAAGGGATCATGGGGGAAAAATATGCCCTGATCCAAGGAGAGAAACCAGCAGTTGCCCAAGCGATTCGTGAACACTACATGCCGATCTCAGCAGAAGGCGAGCTGCCACAATCAAAAATCGGGGCTGTTTTAGCGATTGCGGATAAATTAGACAGCTTACTTGCTTTCTTCGCTGTTGATATGGTTCCAAGCGGTTCAAACGATCCTTATGCTTTACGCCGTCAAACCTACGGGATTATCCGCATCTTAGCTGAAAAGCGCTGGTACTTCCCATTTGCTCAGTTGCAAGAAGAAATTCGGGAAGCCATTAATGCTCAACCAGAAGTTTTTGGGATTCAACTTGCCGCTGGTCAAGAACAAGTGACCGATTTTGTGAAAGGTCGTCTGCGTCAATTCTTACTCAGCAAAAATACGCGTCATGATGTCATCGAAGCTGTCTTAGGCGCACGTCAAGCAGACATCAGTACGTTGTTTGAAACGGCTCAAATGTTAAGAGAACATCTGCAGGACAACGACTTCAAACCATCGATGGAAGCTTTGACACGGGTGATCAATTTAGCGAAAAAAGCCGAATTGGATCAAGCAGCAATTGATCCTGCCTTGTTTGAAAACGACTCTGAAACTGCCTTGTATGACGCGGTCTTAACAGTAGAGGACAAGTTCCCACATCAAACGATGGAAGAAAACTACCAAAGCTTAGTGGCACTGCGCCCATTGATCGAAGCTTATTTTGATCAAACAATGGTCATGGTGGAAGATGAACAGATTCGTCGCAACCGTTTTGCCTTGTTGGATAAAATCGCGAAGATGAGTCTGGCAGTGGCTAGTTTAGATGCTTTGATTACGAAATAAAAGAAGCTTGCAGTTGCACGTTTCTAAATAAAAAAAGCTGGAACTGAAAGAATGATATGCTCCCCCTATATAGGACACTGAAATATAAAGTGGCTTATATAGGGGGAGTTTGTATGTCTAGAGGAAAAATGAAATTAAGTTCAGAAGAACGGCTAGCTTTTGTAGAAAGAGCTTTAAAAAATGAAGCTAGCATAAACAGCCTGGCCAAAGAAGCACAAGTAAGTTTCAGTACGATAGAAAGGTGGATCACTCTTTATGAGAATGAAGGACCCACAGGTTTACTCCCTACAAAAAGGAATCAATCATACTCAACAGAGTTGAAACTGAATGCGGTCCATGATTATTTAGCTGGAACACATGGTAGCTTAAGAGCTGTCGCCAAGAAATACGGGCTTCGTAACAAAAAACAATTAGAAGACTGGTTAAAGATATATAATACTCATAGAAACTTCAAATCAGAAAGTGGTGGAAGTAGAATGAGTAAATCCAGAAAAACAACATTGAATGAACGAATTAAAATTGTGCATGACTGTATTATCAACGGTCGAGACTATGGGAAAACCGCAATTCAGTACCAAGTCTCTTACCAAAAAGTTCGGAACTGGGTGTTGAAATACGACGAGATGGGAGAAAAAGGCTTAGAAGACCGTCGAGGGCAACGAGCGGGAAGTAAACCTGCCAGAACACCCGAAGAAGAAATGCGCGATAAACTGGCTCAACAAGAACGACGGATCAAGTTGCTTGAAATGGAAAATGACCTGTTAAAAAAAGTCAGCGAGTTAGAAAGGAGGCGGGATTTGAATTAGTTCGTCATACGTTTGAATACCAATCGATCAAAGAGCTGCACGAGACAAAAAGCTATCCAATTAACACCATGTGTACCCTGCTCCATGTCACAAGATCGGCCTATTATCGTTGGTTAAAAAATCCCAAACTGCCTGAAGTGGTATTGAATGAACAGTTGGCAGACCTTGTTCGTTATATTTATGAAGCAGACAACGATAAAGGATATCGCAGAATCTGTGAAGATCTCGTGAATGATTATGGCTTTCAAGTGAATGACAAGCGTATTCTTCGAATCTGTCGCAAACTTCAAATCCAATCAACCATCAAGCATTCAGGCAATAGTATCACTAAGGCATCCAAGACTCCGTATCATATTGCGAAAAATTATTTGAATCGAAAGTTCTATGCGGATCAACCGAATCAAAAATGGCTAACAGATGTGAGTGAATTCAAGTATTATGAAGGGGCCGAAGTGAAGAAAATCTATTTGAGCGCTATTCTCGATCTCGCCGATCGTCGCATTGTTTCATTTGTCATCAGCGACAAAAATGACAATAAATTAGTCTTTGATACCTTCGATCAAGCAGTCGCCGCCGAGCCAACCGCTCATCCGCTATTTCATAGCGATCGCGGATTTCAATATACAAGTAAAGTTTTTTGCACAAAGCTAAAGAAAGCGAAAATGAAGCAGAGTATGTCTCGTGTCGCCCGTTGTACCGATAATGGTCCAATGGAAGGCTTCTGGGGAATGCTTAAGCGAGAAAAATATTATCGGCGAAAGTTTATCAGTAGAGAAAGTCTCGTTGAAATGATCGAGAAATACATGAACTATTACAACAATGGTCGCTATCAACGATGTTTGAAGAGCAAAACACCGATCCAAGTTCATCAAGAATTATTAATGGCAGCTTAATCACTCCCCCTCTTGGACAAGCGAATAGAATAAATCCGCTTAACCAAGAAGGAGGCCAGTCGAGCAAAGTTGAGGTTAAACAAAGTAAAAAACATAAAAACTGCCTACCGAATTTCGGTAGACAGTCGTCAAAATAATTTTATTCTATTTCATTGTCCACTTGACGGGGAGCCCAGCAGAATCAGTTCTGGCTTTTTTCTATGTTTCTCGATTTACTTGTGTTCAGTCCCAAGAAAACCGTCCTTTTCGTACAATGAAAGGACGGTTTTTGGTGTTAAATTTTATAGCCGATCCCCCAAACGGTTTTGATATAAGAGGACTTCTTATGGGTATCGTGCATTTTTTCCCGAAGGTTTCGAACGTGGACCATGATGGTATTATTGGAAGACGTGTAATATTTTTCGCCCCAAACCTCTTGAAACATTTCCTCAGAGCTTACCACTTGGCCTTTTCGCTCCATCAATAATTTTAAAATGGAAAATTCGATCGGCGTCAGGGAAAGTTCTTCTTCTTGCAAGAAACATTTTCGCTTATTGACATCTAATTCCAACTCCCTCACGATCAATTTGTTTTGATCTGAGCCGTTGTATTGAGTCGAGCGGCGTATCTGAGCTTTCACCCGAGCGATCACTTCCAACGGACGAAAGGGCTTGGTGATGTAATCATCGGCACCAATTGTCAAACCAGTGATCTTATCGATCTCCTCGGATTTAGCTGTCAACATAATAATTGGGTAATGATGCTTTTTGCGGATGATTTTACACAGGTCAAAGCCTGTGATATCTGGCAGCATGACATCAAGAATCGCCAAAGAAAAGCTGTTTTGCTCGATCTGTACCTGAGCTTCATTCCCATCTGCACAAGTGATGACAGAAAAATTTTCGTTTCGTAAATAAAAGGCAATCAAATCTGAAATTTCTTTTTCATCTTCAACTAAAAGTATCTTTTCCACTCGTATTGACCTTCCTTTTCAGTTAACTGACTTTCTAGTTTTTTCATGTTGATTTGTCGCTAAAGGCAATGTGACGATCATTTGAATCTCATTGTTCTTGCTAGCAGCTCGGATCGTTCCCTGATGGGCCAAAATAATTTCTTTGGCGATCGCCAATCCGAGACCTGCTCCACCTGTCTTGGTTGAACGAGCTTGATCCAGACGATAAAATTTTTCAAATAATGCCTCCATTTGTTCTTGTTCGATCGGCTCACTTTGATTCGCTAGGATAAAAGTTGCTGCTTGTTCGTCCATGGTTAGCTGCATTGTGATCGTGGTTTGATCAGGCGCATAGGCAATGGCATTTTTTAACAGATTGTTTAACACTCGCGCCAACTGTTCACTATCGGCTTTTAATTTCAAGCTCTCTGGTCCAGAGTAGCAGATGGTTTGTTCTTTTTCTTTCAGCAGCGGATAGAATTCTTCTTGGATTTGCTTCAGTAAGAAGACGAAATCAAGTTCCCGTTGATACAATTGGATGTCTTGCAGATTAAAACGGGTGATGTCGAAAAATTCATTCATCAGCGTTTCCAAACGCTCAGACTTTTCTAAAGCAATCGTCAAGGATTGCGTCATTTGTTCATTGGTCAAGTTTTTCGTATCCAACAATAGGTTGAGATAGCCGATCACTGAAGCTAAGGGAGTCTTTAAGTCATGCGCCAAATAGGTGATCAAGTCCTTGGTGCGCTGTGTTTCTTCCTTTAAAAGAGCCTCATTGCGGTTCATCGAATCTTTTATTTTTAATAATTCATGATCGATCGCTAGGCTGCCCGTCGAACTTGCTTCCGATTGAGAGAAAAAGAGCTGAATTCCTTCGGCGATCCTTGCAATTTTTTTCCTTGAAACATAACGATAGATAAAATAGCAAATCAAGGTAACGGCAAAAACGAGAAAGAGGGAGAATGCCAAGAACAATTGTTTAACAGGGCGCCAGTCGACAAATGTACCAAGGATCATCCCGCCTTCGCCATCACTTGATTCCACAACTTCCTGTAAAACGAGGTTTGAAAAAAAATTATCCAGCACCATTTGAATGAGTCTCGTTTCCTTTAATAGCCATAAGGCTCCTACCAATAAGAAGAAGCCAACCAGAAAAAAGACAAATGAAGAATATTTACTACGCATGAAACAGTCCTTTCTAACTCGTTCTTGATTCTTTCTTGATTATAGCAAAGAGGAGTAAGAGCGAATAGCTAATTCTTCTTAAGAATTCTTCATATTAATAAAAAAAGAATGGAAAAATTCTATTTTCTTAAGAAATCTTCAGCGGATATTAAGAGAAACGTTCAAAACGTAAATTGATTCAATGGTTAAATAAAGGTGGTCATTCGATTAACCAATCAGGAAGGTGAGATGTTTGAGAAAGCATATGAACAAATCAAAAAAGAGTTTCATGATCATCAGTAGTTTACTGATCATCGGCAGTTTAGGCTGGACGAGTGCCTGGGGGATTGCTCGTCGTGAAGAACCTTCCATCACTCAAATAACTTTGCAAGATCTGCAACCGAGAGCAGATTTTTACTTAGTAGGAGTCGTTGAACCAGCAAGAACGGTTGAAGTCAAGGTGGATAGCTCAAGAGGATCAGTTGTTGAGAAAAAAGTAGAGGCAGGGGATCAAGTCAAAGCAGGGCAAGCTCTTTTTGTTTACTCTAACCCTGAGGGGGCTTTGGCCATTAAAGAAGCAGAACAGGCGACGGCAAATCGCTCGAGAGCTGTGGAACAAGCAAGACGGCAAACGAATCAAAAATGGGAACAATACAATAAGGTCACGAATCAGCTGGAGGAGACGAAACAAAAAATTGCCAGTGCGGAAGAAGAGGACAAAGAAGGGCTGGAAGATCGTAAAACCGATTTGGAAATGCAGCAAAGTCAATTACTGCTAGAAGCGCAAAACTTGGAAAGCAGCATTGGCGATGCCGAATTAGAGCTGGAACGGGCAGAATTAGAACTACGTTCAGTCAAAGAGCAACATGGCTCAGACGTCGTGGAAGCCGAAATTGATGGAATCGTTAAAGACGTGGACGAGCGACAAATGAATCGAAGCGCAAGTGAAGCGGCCCCAGAGAATCCTTTTATGACGATCGTTGATACCAGTCGGCTCTTTTTAAAAGGGACTGTGGATGAATTTCGCCGCAATCAACTTGAGCCTGGTCAAAAGGTTGAACTTAGAGACCGTAATGGCGGCAGTCAGCGATGGACTGGAAAGATCACCCGAGTTGGTGATATGAAAGAGCCTTCGGTAGTGGTTGAAGAACAAGGCGCAAACCCCAATTTGTCGCAATTTAGTTTTGAGGTCGTTTTGGATGAAAGTGAAGAGCCACCTAGTATTGGCATCCATTGTTTTGTAGAACGCATTGAGGAAGAGCAAACCGCGATCAAGCTGCCCAAATCTTTCGTGTTTTATGAAGAAGATAGGCCCTTCATCTACGTCGTTGAGGACCATAAAATCAGTAAACTATCCGTGGAAATCATGGAAGATGAAACGGATGATGCCATGTATCTGTTAGAAAGTGAACTGGATATGCAAGTGGCGCTCGTCTTCCCAACAGTTCGGATCCAAGAAGGAATGGATGTGAGACCAAATGATCCAACTGATTGATGTCTGCAAAACGTTCCCACAGGGCACTAGTGAGATTCACGTTTTGAAAAAAATCAACTTAACAATCAATGCTGGCGAGTTTGTTTCCATCATGGGCCGATCAGGATCAGGCAAGTCGACCTTGATGAATATTATTGGCTGTTTAGACACGCCAACAACGGGCAGCTATCTACTTGATGGTAAAAATACCAGTCAAATGAGTGAAGATGAACTGTCCGAAATCCGCAATCAAAAAATCGGCTTCGTGTTTCAAAATTTTGAACTGTTGCCCAAACTATCCGTTTTACAAAATGCTGCCTTACCGCTCTTGTATGCTGGTGTCAATCAGGAAGAACGAACGACTCGAGCAATTCACGCCTTAGAAAGTGTCGGATTGAGGGATCGGATCGATTTTAGGATCAATCAGTTGTCAGGGGGGCAAAAACAACGAGTAGCGATCGCTCGGGCATTAGCAGGAGAAGCAAATGTGATTTTAGCAGATGAGCCGACAGGTTCTTTAGATACCGCTAATAGTCATGAGATCATGGCGCTATTTACTAAGCTGAATCATCTAGGAAAAACAGTGGTTTTGATTACCCACGAACAAGAAGTCGCGGACTATGCAAAGCGGCAAATCGTCATTAAAGATGGTGAAGTTGTTGAGGAGGGCACAAGATGACCGAAAATATTCGCTTAGCCATTCACGCAATCTACCAGCATCGTTTGCGTTCCTTGTTGACGATGCTAGGAATCATTGTCGGGATTGCCTCCATCATTTCCATTGTGAGTATCATCAACGGAAATACTGAGAACATGAAAAAGCAGCTGATTGGTGGTGATACTAACGCGATGCGGATTGAATATGACGCCAGAAGTGCTTTTTTAGCGGGCGAAAGCGGCAGAAATGATCGTTTGCCTGATTATGCCCCGCAACTATCAGAAGGAGAGCTGCAAAAGTTGCTGACCATTGATCACGCCAAGAACGTTAGCTTGTTCTATGAAGCCAATCTGACAGTTTTCCAAAGAGACCAGCAAACCGATACGACAGTGCTAGGCATGGATGGCGGGTTCTTTGAAATTTTGCCCCATACGATCCTTGCTGGCAGAGCAATGACTGAAACCGAATTGCAGACACAAAAGCAAGTTGCGGTGATTACGAAAGATTTGGCGGAAATTTTTTTCTCCTATCGTGATCCTATCAATCAACTGATCGAAATCAATGGGACGCCCTTTCGCATCGTTGGCGTAGCTGTTTCTGACACGGAGCAACTGTCAGGGAAATATGTCTTCATCCCTCGAGGCAGCCAAAGTTTCGTCGAAGGAAAGCTCAACCAAAGGCCAACAGTGCTGTTTCAGGCAACGAATGCGGACGTCTTAGAATCAGCAGTCGTTCAAGCCAGCCATGAATTGACCAAGAGTATTCCGCCTTCAGATTTTGTTTTTTCCATCCGCAACTATGATGAAGTGCAGAAAATGACCGATGATATCAATCGATCGAATATGATTTTACTGGGGGGGATTGCTAGCATTTCCTTACTCGTCGGTGGGATCGGTGTAATGAATACGATGCTGGTCAGTGTGACAGAGCGTACCAGAGAGATCGGTTTGAAGAAAGCATTGGGTGCCAAACGTAAAGTGATTTTGCAGCAATTTTTGACAGAAGCAATCGTTTTATCGGTGATCGGCGGGCTGATTGGCATCATCGTCGGTCTGTTGATCAGTCTGATCGCCTTGCGTCTGTTAGAGTATCCGATGACAATCTCATTGTTATCCATTTTGATCAGTGTGTCATTTTCAATGCTGATCGGTACTATTTTTGGTTACTTACCCGCTTATAAAGCGTCGAAATTAAAACCGATCGAAGCATTACGCTATGAATAAAAGGAAGGTGTTTTTTATGATAAAAAAACAAACAGCAATTATCTTGTTTGTGGCATTACTTAGTGGTTGTGGTGTTGCTGCGAATGACCCACAGACAAACAACGACAACGTACCGATCAACAACCAAATCAATACGCCGCAAACGCAAACAAGTCAAAGTGGAGACGAGACCCAAAATAATCACGATCAAACCGATCAGACAAAAGCGCAACAAGTGACTCAGACTGATGCAGAGCGAGCGAATGAGGAATTGGCACAAGCAGATGAAACAGGCACACTCATTCTTATTGATGGTGATCGTTTTGAGATGGAATTGACGAACATTTCTCAAGGAACAGGGGAAGACGGCGAAGTCTTTGATATGGCGATCGCATCTGAGGAAAGATTATCCTTTACGATTACTAGCGAGACTGAGATAAAAGTAATTCTATATGATGTACAATCGCATAATTCTCGAATCGTGGAGGGGTCACGTGCGGATCTGCAGCTTGAACGATCGGTAAGTCTTTATGGGCAGCGAGTAGGGGACACCTTTATTGCCACGAAAGTCCTCGTCTTACAAATCAATTAATCGTTATGCTTAAAAGACAACGAAAACAATATTCGCCTGACAAATCACAAGATGATTTGTCAGGCGAATGATTATTTGCGAGTCAATTTTACCACTACTTCGCAGCGGGCGGTTTGTGGAAACATATCTACTGATTGCAGATATTCTACGTGAAACACTTTGGCTAATTGGACCAAGTCTCTTGCTAAAGTAGAAACATTACAAGATATATAGACCATCTTCTTCGGTGGTTGTTTCAGCAAAGCTTGCAATAATCGTTCATCCAAGCCTGTCCTTGGCGGATCAACAATGATGCTATCAGGTTTGAAGCCTTCATTGAACCATTTTGGTAAGAGCTCCTCAGCAGTTCCCGTTTCATAATGGGTATTTTGGGCACCAATGCGGCGTGCATTTTCTTGGGCATTTTCAATTGCTTGAGGAATAATGTCCATGCCGCGGACTTCTTTGGCATAAGGAGCCACGCTCAACCCAATCGTTCCCACACCGCAATAGGCATCAACGACTGTTTCATTTTTGCTCAAGTCAAGGGCTTTTAACCCTTCTTGATACAAGATGCTGGTTTGCTGTGGATTCAGCTGGAAGAATGCGCGGGCGGACAAGTCGAAGGTCAGTTCATTCAACCGTTCTTCAATCGCTTCTTTGCCCCAAAGATGAATCGTTTCCTCTCCCATGACGACGGACGTTTTTTTGTTTTGCACATTTTGCATGATGGAAACGACTTGCGGCAAGCGCTGATTGATTTCGCGAATCAGCGCATTTTTTTGCGGCAGTTTGACAGAGTTGGTAATAAACACGACTTGAACTTCGCCAGTCGCGATCCCGATACGAACCATCAATGTCCGTAGAATCCCGCTGTTCTTGCGTTCATCGTAAATCGGGATCTGGTATTTATTCAACAATTGGACGATGCCGTTGATCACTTTTTGCGTATCTTGTTCTTGTACGAGGCAATCATCAATGGCGACTAAGCGATGAGACTCCATTTCGTATAAACCCGCTTCGATTCGTTTGGTTTGACTGTTGTAACGCAATTGAAATTGTGCTTTGTTGCGGTAATGCCAAGGAACATCCATGCCTAAAGTATCCCTTAGTTCAAACTGTTGGTAGCCTTTTGGCTTAAATTTTTCAAGTGCTTGTTTCAATAGGTCTTTTTTGAAGTCTAATTGTTTGTCGTAGACTAAGTGCTGCAATTGGCAGCCGCCGCACCGGTCGTAAAACTTGCAGGGTGGTTGGATGCGATCGCTGCTTGGCTTGATGATTTTGGTCATCTTAGCTTCAGCAAAGCGGGGAGATGCTTTGGTGACTTCGGCAATGACCTGTTCCCCCGGTAGAACACGGGGAACAAAGATGATCAACTTTTTGTAATACCCAATGCCTTCTCCGTTGATCCCCAAGCGTTTGATCGTTAGTTGTAGTTTTTGTCCAAGCTGGACTTGTGTATTTGCCATGTGAACTCCTTAAATAAAATAGTCAGTTCATTTTACCACATTTTTTCAGCTTGATTAGAAGGAATTTCATCGTAGTTGTGGTAAAATAGAATGTACGTTCGCGAGGTGAAGAAGATGAATACAATTATTCGTATCAATAAAGGAAAAGGACCATTTTATGAAGTGGCGACATCAGAAGGTGAAACGCTGCGGGTCTCAGAAGATCTTTTGGTCCGTTTTCGGCTATTAAAAGGCAAGGAACTGAGTGAAGAAGAATTAAAAGAAATCAAAAAAAGTGCGGGGTTTGATTTAGGATTGCAGCAAGCCATGAACTATATCAGCTATCAGCTGCGTTCTGAAATGGAAGTCCGTACCTATTTGAAAGACAAAGAAATCGAAAAACAAGACCGAGACTTAGTCGTTGAACGTCTGAAAGAGTTGAATTTGATCGATGACAAAAACTACGGAGAAAGCTACATTCGCACCCAAGTCCGCATGAGTGATAAAGGACCCGTGGTCATCAGTCAGCAATTGAGAAAAAAAGGATTAAAAGATTCCGTGATTCAGGAAGTATTGCCTTTGTATACCGAGGAAATGCAGTTTGAAGTCGGTTATCATACGGCTGAAAAAGCGATGCGTCGTTTTCACAACAAAAGCCATAAAGAAATGATCCAAAAGATAAAAATGCATTTGATGCAAAAAGGTTTTCATCAAGGAGTCATTCAGATGATTTTGGATGAATTACCGATGGAAAAAGATGAGGACCAAGAAAATGAAGCGCTCCAAAGAGAAGGGGCCCGACTTATGCGGCGGCATCAGCGGTTACCGTTGATGAAACGAAAAATGAAAATCAAGCAAGGCCTTTATCAAAAAGGGTTTGCCATCGATGATATACAACGATTCTTAGATGAGGAAGTAGTGGATGAGTAAGCAATGGGAAACTTGGGATGAAGAAAAAATCAAGACGTTCCAAGAAACATTTTTAACTTGGTATCATAAAGAAAAACGCAATCTGCCTTGGCGGGCGACCAACGATCCGTATGCAATCTGGATCTCAGAGATCATGCTTCAACAAACACGAGTGGAAACAGTGATTGGCTATTTCTATCGTTTTATGGAACAATTCCCGACGATCCAAGACTTGGCGGCAGCCGAAGAACAAAAGCTTTTAAAGGTTTGGGAAGGTTTAGGTTATTACTCTCGTGCCCGTAACCTTAAGGCTGCCGCCCAGCAAATCGTTGCCGAATTCGACGGAGAAATGCCCCAATCAATTGAAGAGATTCGCTCATTAAAAGGAATTGGTCCCTACACAGCTGGAGCGATTGGCAGTATTGCTTTTGGCTTGCCAGAACCGGCAATCGATGGAAATGTGATGCGGGTCGTCAGTCGGTTATTTTGTATCGAAGCAGATATTGCGAAAGCCAGCAGCCGAAGACCATTCGACGAGGCGATGAGAACGATCATTTCCCCCGATGAACCTGGTGAGTTTAATCAAGCCTTGATGGATCTTGGCTCACGAATCTGTACACCCACCACACCGAAATGTGAAGAGTGTCCCATCAGTCAGTATTGTCTTGCTTATGCGGAGAATCGACAAACAGACTTTCCAGTGAAATCGAAAAAAGCAAAGCCAAAAGATGTCTATTACATCGCAGGCGCCATCGAAGATCAAGGCTCGTTTATACTCGTGCAGCGACCTGAAACAGGCTTATTGGCTTCTATGTGGCATTTTCCTTTGGTGGAAGTGACGAAAGAACAGTACGAGGCTCTGCAGCGAACATGGGCAAAAGAGGAGCAGCTGCAGTTGGATTTGATTGCCGAAGATGATGCGCTCGAGATTTTTCCTGATCTGCCTGTCGTTTGGCAAAAACGACATTTTGGCGAAATCACTCATATCTTTAGTCATTTGAAATGGCACGTCCTTTTATTTTACGGCAGAAAACGTGGAGAGCTCACGTTACAAGACAGCGAATGGGCAGCAAAAGAATCCTTTCAAAACTATGTTTTCCCAAAACCCCAGCAGAAATTGGTGGATCAATTAAAGAAATATCAGAAACTCGATAAAGATTTCTAGGCAAAGCTTTCTTTTATTGCTATAATATTAACGATGTCGGTGTAATGAACACCCAAACAAAACGCAAGTTTTCTTGCTGAGGGAAGGGTTGCTATGCGAGTTCCAAAAGAAGGAGAGTTTGTCAGCATTCAAAGCTACAAACATGACGGCAATTTGCATCGAACGTGGCGGGATACGATGGTCTTAAAGACCAGTGAATTCTCAGTGATAGGGGTCAACGATCATACATTAGTGACCGAATCAGATGGAAGACGCTGGGTTACCCGTGAACCAGCAATTGTATATTTTCATAAAAAATACTGGTTTAATGTTATTGCAATGATTCGAGAAAAGGGGGTTTCCTATTATTGTAATCTTGCTTCACCGTATTTACTTGATGAAGAGGCATTGAAATATATCGATTATGACCTTGATATCAAAGTATTTCCTGATGGCGAGAAACGTTTACTAGATGTGGATGAGTATGAATTGCACAGTAAGATTATGCAATATCCGCAAGACATTGATTTTATCTTGAAAGAAAATGTCAAAATTTTAGTAGATTGGATCAATAATGGCAAAGGACCCTTTTCGCAAGGGTATGTGGACATTTGGTATGATCGCTACAAGCAGTTGTCTCAAAAATAAGTGAAATGGGTCGGATCGCTCATTTTTCCCGAGAAACTTCAACCATTTCGGTTGAAGTTTTTTTGTGCTGTGAGAGGGTTGCTTCTAGCAGTTGCCTTTAAGTTCTGTTTAAGCTGCTAGTCCCATGATAGAAAGACCAAGAAAAAAGTGGGGGAAGCAAATGAAGAAAAAAGGGAAGCTTGTTATCGGTACTACCATGATTCTACTTTTTGCGGCAGGTTTTGCTGTGTTGAGAAATGATCATTTTGTTCAAGAAGAGACCCAAGAAAGCACGGCTCAAACCGAGTCGGACGCTCAAGCAGAAGAGGTCGCACAAACGGCAAGCATGGTCCAAATTTACGTGGATCCCTCAGAATACGATGCAGCGATTGAAAGTGAGAACGATTATGTATCGATTTATCAGACAACAAGTCAAGAAACCGTCATCGGGAAGATCCACCGCGGAAGTTGGGCAACCGTACTTAGTCAAACAGAAGAGATGGTTGAAATCCAAACAGACGATGGAATAACGGGTTACATTGAAAAGCATTCTGCATCCATCCAAGAAGTTCCACTTTCGGAGACGCCGAAAAAATTGTCAGACTTTAAAGTCGTTCTTGATGCGGGGCACGGCGGCGAAGATTCTGGGGCACTGTCAACGGATCAAACGATCATGGAAAAAGATTTGACGTTAGCCACCGTCCAAACGATTGGCGAAGTACTGACCCAAGCGGGAATTCAAGTTAGTTATACACGCACCGAAGATCGCTATTTAGCGCTGTCTGAAATTACTGCAGCTTCACTCTCGGAGGAACCAGATCTATTTATCAGCATTCATTACGATAATTCAGAGCTACCAAATAGCATTCAAGGACTGACAACTTACTATTACTATACTGGGGCAAAAGAGATGGCAGAAACGATCACTTCCAGTTTGAGTAGTTCAGTGGCATTGAGTTCCAACGGCACTCGTTTTGGTAACTATTATGTTTTACGAGAGCAATATATTCCAGCAGTTTTGTTGGAGTTAGGCTATTTGAACAGTGACACTGATCTGGCAGTGATTACAAGTGAAGGCTATGATCAAAGGGTGGCGCAAGCGTTGCTGACAGCGATTGAAGAGATCGTTGAAGCAGAGGAATAAAAAGCAGCGACCACAAAACAGAGAAAGGATCTGTTTTGTGGTCGCTGTTTGAAGTAATCACTGCTCGTTAAAAGGTTTTGCTCATTTTGATATGGGGCATATCCGCGTCTAAAAAAACATCGCCTTCAGGCTGATAGCCTAACTTCAAGTAAAATTCTTTGGCAGTTAACTGTGCCCCTAACGTGACTTTTTTGATTCCTTGTTTTTGAATGAAAGCTTCCGCTCCCTCGATCAACTGCCTGCCGTAGCCTGATCCTCGATGAGCAGCTGGCACCGCCATTCGCTGTAATTTCACCTCATGATCAGAGATCGGTAAAAAACGTAAGGTTGCGACTGCTTCATTGTCATCGTCATATAAGACGAAATGAACAGCCAATGCCTCATTTTCATCTACTTCTAATGCTAATGGAACCCCTTGCTCTTTCACGAACACTTGATTTCGTATTTTCAATGACGCCAAATAGATCTCACTTAGCGTATCTTTTGTTTGTGCGATATGCATAAAAAAACTCACCTCAGCTATGATTTCTCCGTTATTTTTATTAGTATACCACTTTTTTTACAAATTTCTTTTTTTTGCGGCTAAAGTCGCAAGCTTTTTTTTACAAAATCAACTATAATGTTATAAAAAAGGGAGGGAATCTTTTGTTCGACAAATTCAAACAATCAAAACTGTTCTTTTGGTCATTGGAAGCATTGGTTTTAGTGACACTCGTGTTTGTGTTAAGTAAAGTCAATTTTCTATTTGCACCGATCGGCACGTTTTTTTCTACTTTATTTGCACCAGTATTGATTGCTGGCTTTCTGTATTATTTGCTAAATCCAATCGTCCTATTTTTGATGAAAACGACAAAAATAAAACGACTGTTTGCTGTCATATTGGTTCTATTGTTATTAGTAGCAGCAATCATCTTGATTTTCGTCAGCGTTATTCCTAATCTGGTGAGTCAGATTACTTCATTGGCGGAAAATATTCCAACATTTGCCAAAAATATGGAAAGCTGGATCTCAAGGATCGCAGATGATCCATTTTTCAAACAAATCGATATCGCGCAGCAGTTAGAAAACCTAAATCTTTCTTATGGTTCTTTGCTGCAGCAGTTTCTTAGTGGGTTATCCACTAGCTTAGGATCGATCGTCAGTACGATTGCTTCCGCGACGATGATCATCGTTACAGTCCCATTCATCCTTTTCTACATGTTGAAGGATGGAGAAAAGCTAGTTCCTAATCTAAAAACTGTCTTTCCAGAAAGAAGAAGAGACCAGATTGTTGGGTTGCTAGGTGACTTAAACAAGACTCTATCCAATTACATCAGTGGGCAAGCGATCGAATGTATTTTTGTCGCTACCTTCACGTTTATTGGGTACTGGATGATCGGCGTCAACTATGCCTTTCTTTTTGGGGTGATCGCAGGGGTCACAAACTTGATTCCTTATTTAGGTCCGTATCTTGGCTTGATTCCAGCAGTCTTAGTGACGGTGTTTGATGAACCGTTCCGCGCATTGCTGTGCTGTGTCGTGGTACTAGTCGTCCAACAATTAGATGGAAATGTTATCTACCCGAATGTGATCGGAAAATCATTAGCGATCCATCCATTAACGATCATCTTGGTTTTATTGGTCGCTGGAAATCTGGCAGGTTTGCTGGGAATTTTCTTAGGAGTACCGTTTTACGCAATTTGTCGGACGATCGTGGTCTTTATTGTTCGTCTGATCAAAGATGACAAAATCAAGAAAAATCAAGAACGGCTGATCGAGTAATCAATGACTGGTGTTTTTTATTGCAAAGAAAAAAACTTTGTGATAGGATTTTATCGTGGGCTAAGCCCACGATTTTTTTTAGAATATGAAAAAATAAGGAGAGAATGCTATTATGAATGCTGACCCCGAGAGTCAGTCGCTTCTAGCGCAAATTTTATTATTGATCGTTTTGACATTGATCAACGCTTTTCTAGCGGCCTCTGAGATCGCAGTCGTCTCAGTCAACAAAAACCGTGTGGAGCAAAAAGCGGAAGAAGGAAATGTCAAATCACAAAAATTATTGAAAATCATTGATAATCCAACAAATTTCTTGTCAACGATCCAAGTTGGGATTACCTTGGTGAATATCTTATCTGGGGCATCTCTGGCAGATACCTTGTCGACCCGTCTGGCACCTTTATTAGGTGGAGGAACGGCGGCTAAAAGCTTAGCGAACATTATCGTTTTAGCGATCTTGACCTATGTGTCGATCGTTTTCGGTGAGTTGTATCCAAAACGTATCGCCATGAACAAATCAGAAGAAGTTGCCCAGTTCACTTCTGGTGTGATTCGAACGATCGGGATTATTGCAAAGCCCTTTGTCTGGTTCTTATCTGCTTCAACAAGCTTATTGGCGCGGATCACTCCAATGGAATTTGACGATGAAGACACAAAGATGACCCGTGATGAAATGCGGTATATGTTGGAAACAGAAGGAGTCTTCGAAGAAGATGAATTAGAGATGCTGCAAGGGATCTTTTCATTAGATACGAAAGTCGCCCGTGAAGTCATGGTTCCTCGAACCTCTGCCTTTATGGTGGATATCAATGACTCAGTAGAAGAAATTTTGACTGAAATTTTAGCAGAAAATTATTCTCGTATTCCTGTATATAATGAAGATAAAGACAAAGTCGTTGGGATTTTGCATACCAAAAACCTTTTGAAATGTGCCTACAAATACGGCTTTGAAACAATGGACATCAAGCAGATCTTGCAAGAACCACTGTTTGTGCCAGAAACAGTCTTTATCGATGATTTGCTTTATGAATTAAAGAAAACCCAAAACCAAATGGCGATCTTGCTTGATGAATACGGCGGAGTCGTTGGGTTAGTTACGTTAGAAGACTTGCTTGAAGAAATCGTCGGTGAGATCGATGATGAATCCGATGAGGTCGAAGAGCTTTATGAAAAAATCTCTGATAAAGAATACGTGATCCAAGGTCGGATGCTGATCGATGATTTCAATGAAGCTTTCAATATGAGCTTGCATATGAGCGACGTCGATACGATGGCAGGCTACTTGATCACTGCTTTAGGAATGATTCCAGACGAAGGAGAGAAACTTTCCTTTGAAGTGGATAACGTGAAATTGATTTCTGAAGAAATGGAAGGATCACGTGTCTTGAAGATCCGTGTAATCTTCCATGATCCAGAAGAAGGCGAAGTGGAACCAGAAGAAGAACGCCGCTATTTCCGCAAAGATTTTGAGGAAGATGAGCCTCGCCGTTAAAGTTCCGCATGAATGAAATGAGAAAGTCCAAGGCAACTGCTTTGGTCTTTTTTGTTCCTTTTTTTTACTTATTCCCCTTGATTTGTTTGTAAGAAACGGTTACGATAAATCTAATCAATAATACAGTTTAAAAACAGATAAAAAAACATGTGTATCTTATCGTTAAGCAGTTTGATTGCAATTTTCCGTAAGAAAAGCGAGAATATCCATAGAAATCTAATGAGAACGAGGGGCTTGAAATGAAATTTTACCGTATGCTTAGTGATGATATCCGTTACAATTTGGCAACTGAAGAGTATTTAATGAATAACGTAGATGTTTCAGAACCTTGTCTTCTGTTATACATACAAAAACCATGTGTTATAATCGGCAGAAATCAAAATGCGTATCAAGAGATTGATTTTGACTATTTAAGGAGTCGCAATATCGTGTTGACTCGCAGGACATCTGGCGGTGGAGCAGTTTATGACGATCTAGGCAACATGAGCTTTAGTTTTGTCACCAAAAAAGATGCCACGAGTTTTGGTGACTACCAAAGTGCAACACAACCGATCATGAAAGGCTTAGCGGCAATGGGAGCCAAGGAGGTAGAAGTACATGGCCGCAATGATCTGTTCATTGATGGGAAAAAGTTTTCTGGCAATGCGATGTATACAAAAAAAGGTCGAACGTATTCTCATGGCACATTGATGTATGATGTGGATCTAGAAGAATTAACAAAAGTCCTACACGTTGCCCAAGAAAAAATTGCCTCTAAAGCAACGAAATCCGTACGGAAAAGTGTGACGAATATTAAACCGTATTTGGCAGAACAATACCAATCAATGGATACCAAGGCATTTCGAGACACACTCCTTTGCCGAATCTATGAAGTAGAATCGATTGATGAAATCAGTGAGCAAGAGATCGTCTTGACGGATGCGGATCGCCAAGCGATCCAAACGTTGTTTGAAGAACGTTACGCGAACAATGAGTGGATTTTTAATGAAGCGCCTGCTTTTGAATGGCAAAAAAGAAAGCGGTTTGCGCAGGTTGGGATCGTTGAAGTCGATTTTACTGTCAACAAAGGCAAGATTGCAGCGATTCAAATTACCGGTGATTTTTTTGGACAAAAAGAGATCAGTGAACTTGAAGCGATGCTACGAGGTATTGATTTTGAACAAAACACCATTAGCCGCTTGCTAAAGGATATTGCCATCGAGCAATTTATCCATCAGATGACTAACGCTGAATTTCTTGCGTTGCTGTTTGATTAGGAGGAAAAAAGATGCTAGAAGCGATCAACATCACAAAGCGTTACGATCGAAGCGTCCTAGATGGTCTCTCTTTTGCTGTTCAGCCGGGGGAAATTGTTGGGGTCGTCGGCAAAAGCGGCTCGGGGAAATCAACGTTGCTTCGGCTTTTGAACTTAATTGAGACACCTGACAGTGGGGAGCTGCTCTTTGATGGGAAACGAATCGATCCCTTAAACAAAAAGCAACTGCTACATGCGCAGCAGGAAATCGGCATGATTTTTCAAAATTACAATCTGCTACACAATCGAACCGTTTTTGAAAATGTCTATTTGCCCTTGAAGTTAATGGGGAAATCATCAAAGAAGGTGTTGGAGATGCTTTCATTTGTTGGGATGGAAGACAAAGCCGATATCTATCCGGCCAAGTTGAGCGGTGGGGAGAAACAACGAGTAGCTATCGCACGGGCGTTGATCCGTGAGCCGAAAATCCTGCTGTGTGACGAACCCACTAGTGCGCTGGATGAAGATACGAAAGCCGATGTACTTGCTTTACTGCAAAAAGTTCAACAGACGTTTCAGCCAGCAGTCATTTTCGTTAGTCATGAGCTAACCGCAGTCAGACAAATTTGTCAACGTGTGTTTGTATTGGAAGATGCCGTCTTTGCGGCGGAATTTGTCAATCATCCGCAGCCAATTGTCCGCAAAGAAAGCTCTTATGTGGACAAAGTGGAGAGGAGTTTGCTGCATGACGATCAGTGAGAGTATTTTGTATTATCTGCCTGAATTACTTCAGTCTTTGAAAGAAACAGCGATCATGATGGGGATTTCGATGCTCGCAGCCATTGTCTTAGGACTACCGCTAGGTGTCTGGCTCTTCCTTAGCCGCAGTCGTGGAAAAAAAATCTCATTTCTTTATGAGGGTTTGAATCTCGTTGTGACGATCATCCGCTCGTTTCCGTTTCTATTATTTGTCGTAGCCTTGATTCCACTGACGCGAATGCTTTTAGGCAGCTCATTTGGACCGATTCCCGCCAGTTTCCCTTTGAGTATCGTTGCTATGAGTATTTTTGCTCGCTTGACGGAGCAAGTACTGCTGGATGTCCCAGAAGAAGTTTCTTATTTGGCGAAATCCCTTGGCGTCAGTCAATGGCAATACGTTTGGTCGTTTTTACTAGTGGAAGCTAGAAGCGGCTTGATTTTATCTTTAACGACGACAGCAGTCAGTATGGTTTCTTATTCGACGGTGATGGGGATCGTCGGCGGTGGTGGTATCGGCGATTTTGCGATCCGCTATGGCTATCAACGCTATGAATATGGCGTCATGTATTTTGCAATTATCATCATGATTCTTTTGGTCTTTATCCTGCAAGGGATTGGCAATCAAGCAGCAAGAAAACTTGATAAACGAAAATAGGAGGAATGAAAGTGAAAAAAGGATTTGTTTTAGGATTGAGTGTATTGGCATTAGGTGTATTGGGGGCTTGCGGTACGGGTTCGGATGAGGTGAGCGAAGAGAAAATCATCAAGGTCGCTTCGCAAACGACGCCAATGACCGATGTCGTAAAAGTTGCAGCGGAAGCAGTGGAAGATGGCTGGGAAATCCAGTTGGTCCAAGTCAATGACAATATCCAGTACAATGAGCTGCTGAATAATGACGAGGTCGATGCCAACTTTGCGCAACATGAACCATATATGCAAATGTATAATGAAGAAAAAGATGCAAACCTAGTGGCGTTAGATAAAATCTACAACGCAAAAGTCGGTTTTTATTCCAAAGAGTATACGGATATCAATGATATTCCAGAAGGAACGAAAGTCGCATTGCCGAATGATGTGTCCAATGAAGGTCGAGCGTTAGCGATTTTAGCAGAAGAAGGATTGATCACTCTTAAAGAAGGCGTTGGTGTCAATGGAACACTTAAAGACGTTACCGAAAATCCGAAAAATTTTGAATGGTTATCTGTTGATTTACTGAATCTTGCGGAAGCCTATGATGAGCCGAATGTATCCTTGGTATACAACTACCCAACCTATATTGCGAAAATCGGTTTGAAACCAGCCGATGCCCTTTTCTTAGAAAAAACGATCGATGATCGCTTTGCTATCTCATTGGTTGCTCGAGAAGACAATCAAGATTCTGAAAAAATCGCCGTCTTGCGCCGTGCCATGACTAGCGATAAAGTTCGCGAATTTTTAGAAAACGACCATAGCGATACCTTATTGCCAGCATTTTAATTTATTTCTATCAAATGGAAAGAACGCCCTTTGCCTAACTCTGTAAAAGAGAGTAGTCGAAGGGGGTTCTTGTCTTTTTTTGCTTTTTTATCACCCTTATCCATGATATACTGATTTGGTCAGAAAACTAGCGACAGTCTAAAATGGACACTGTTCGCATTGTAAATACAAGAAATGGAGCAATAAAATCAATGGATAATCCAAAATTAAAACAACAAGTAGATAGTCGCCGTACCTTTGCGATTATTTCCCACCCGGATGCGGGGAAAACAACCATTACAGAACAATTATTATTATTCGGTGGCGCGATTCGCCAAGCTGGTACGGTCAAAGGGAAAAAGACTGGGAATTTCGCAAAGTCCGACTGGATGGAAATTGAAAAACAACGGGGGATCTCCGTTACCAGTTCTGTTATGCAGTTTGATTACCAAGGCAAACGGGTCAATATTTTAGATACCCCTGGGCATGAGGACTTTTCTGAAGATACCTACCGTACCTTGATGGCGGTGGATAGTGCCGTCATGGTGATCGATAGCGCAAAAGGGATCGAAGCGCAAACGAAAAAACTCTTCCAGGTCGTTAAAAAACGCGGTATTCCGATTTTTACCTTTATCAATAAACTCGACCGTGATGGCCGCGAACCATTAGAATTATTAGAAGAACTAGAAGATCTTTTAGAGATCGAATCATTTCCAATGAATTGGCCGATCGGCATGGGGAAAGGCTTGGAAGGACTGTATGATATCCATAACCAACGGGTCGAATTTTATCGTCCAGACAATCACGGTGGGGAACGTTTAGTTGCCCTAGATGAAAATGGTCAATTTCCTGCAGATCATCCATTTGCCGAAGATGGGCTGTTCCAACAAGTTTTAGAAGAAGTGGAATTGTTGCAAGAAGCTGGCGATGCCTTTGATACAGAAAAAATCGCACGAGGCGATCAAACACCCGTGTTCTTTGGTTCCGCCCTTACGAATTTCGGCGTGCAGACCTTTTTGGAAACCTTCTTGTCCTTTGCACCAGCGCCTTACGGTCACAAAACTTTGGCTGGTGATGAAGTCAGTCCTTATGAACCAGAAATGTCCGGGTTTGTGTTCAAGATCCAAGCAAATATGAACCCTGCCCATCGTGACCGGATCGCCTTTGTCCGTATTTGTTCAGGAACCTTTGAACGAGGCATGGACGTGACACTTGAGCGTACTGGCAAAAAAATGAAACTCAGCAATGTGACACAATTTATGGCAGATACCCGAGAAAATATTGAAGAAGCAGTCGCTGGAGATATCATTGGTGTCTATGACACGGGGAATTATCAAATTGGCGATACGATCTATGAAGGAAAACTAAAAGTTGCTTACGAAGAGCTACCATCATTTACTCCGGAACTCTTTATGAAAGTCACTGCAAAAAATGTGATGAAGCAAAAATCTTTCCACAAAGGAATCTATCAGTTGGTCCAAGAAGGGGCTATCCAGTTGTACAAGACGTATCTTAGTGATGAGTATATCATCGGTGCTGTCGGGCAACTGCAATTTGAAGTTTTCCAATACCGCATGATGAATGAGTACAATGCCGAAGTCATTATGACCCCTATGGGCCACAAGATCGCTCGCTGGATCGATCCGAAAGACTTGGATGAGCGTATGAGCTCCAGTCGTAACATTTTAGCGAAAGACCGTTTCGACCAGCCATTGTTCTTGTTTGAGAACCAATTTGCGATGCGCTGGTTCGCTGACAAGTACCCAGATGTCGAGTTGAAGAGTTTGATGTAAGAGTCGTTTCCCGCGAGACTGTCTAGGTATGCGCAACTTTGTACGTAAGGCTGATCTTTTTTAATTGAACGATCGTAGAAAGTCCTTTCTTATCCAAATGGATAAGAAGGGGCTTTTTTTGCTGAAAACGTGCTTTTGATACAGAAGGAAGGTTGCGTGATTGGGGGCAATCGTCCAATGATCAGACAATTATCCTAATTTATAACCATTCTTTTAAAAGAAGATAAAATGAGTTGGAAAAAGAGCGTAGTATTAAAGGTGACCACAAGGAAATACACTTGAAATGAATAGAAAAATATCATAGGCACATTTGATGGTTCAGGAAATTTTCTCCTTGTTTGAAAGTAGGGGGAAAGCAGAGAATAGATTGCCAGTGATAGAGGTCGTTTAATCATTTGATCGAGGGACATGTTCTTTTTGTCAGATGCTACTAGTGAAGATATCTGTGTAGGATTTGTTTATAGCCCTTGAAACTTCATTTGAAGCACTTCTAACAGATGGTTTAAGTTTTCAGTTGATGAACCATGGCTTTATAACTCTAAAATGAATTAGTCTCATTGCTAGTCTACTAGTTATCTATCTATCGATTTTGCTAAAGCGAATGATTATTTGTTAAATAAAAGTGATTTCTGAAAGAAGAAAGGGGACCAGGTAGTGCTAAAAAGTTTGTTATTCATTTTTTCGGTGATGTTTTTCTTTCCAACAGTAGAGGCTATGGCTGATGACGTTTCCGAAACTTTGATTTTTGATTTAAACACGATTGACTTTAAGGATGAACACTATTATTTGTTAAAAACCACACAAGATCTTCAGCTGACCGTCGATAGCAACGGCAGTGAAGGTGCTTTTGACGTAACGATCACGGCTGTCGGGGAAGCATTTTCAGCAGAACTAAACAGCGTGAACGGATCGGAAGAGATGATCATTCATATCGAGGATGCTGATGAAGCATCAATGATTCTTAATGTAGATGCAACATTGAACATAAAGGAATATCTTGATTCTAACTCTGAGTACTACCTATCAGTCACTTTTACAGCAATTGATGATTCAGAGACCTTTACGAAAGAGATAAAAATGAATCAGACGGATGAGGAAAAAGAAGAGATTCCGGATGAAAATCTGACAGATGAAGACCAAGACGATGGAAAACAAGAAGACGATGGCATCGAAGATGAATCCGAGAGCCAAAAGGAAGAAGCAGAATCTAATTACGACGAGCAAGCAAACTTGGAAGAAGACACCCTTGATAATGATTCTACCAAACTAGAAGATTCGATCAGTGATGTCGAGGATGAGGCTAGTGCTGAGTTTTTTTTAGGGAAGAAAAGCCAGTACGAGACAGCACCTTTTTTTTCAAAAGAAATGATCGTTGAAGAAAAAATATTTAGGCATATATCAGGAAAAACCGCTTATTTGATATGAGCGGTTTTTCTTGTCCCACTTCGGCGAGGAGATACTCAACATTACTTTAAAAAGGAAGCTATCAATAATTGATGAGCAGTGGAATAAGCAGAAACAGCACAAAAGAGAGGAACTAGCCCTCTCTTTTTCTTTTTGATTTTAAAATGTAAAAGACTGCAGCTGCCAACGCTGCAACAAGAACAAAGATGATCCAGATAAGGATTTGATTATTTGTCTGAACCTCGGCAGTGTTCGTTGGACGGTTCTCTTTTTTGAAGTTATCCAAGTCTTCTTTCTCATAAGAAAAAGTAGTGGTGATCGCTTTTCTAGTTGTTTCTATTGTCAAACGGTATTCGCCTTCAATAAGTTCACTATTGTCTATTAAAGGAATCTGCATTCTTGATTTGGTTAACGGCGTTAAAAGAACGGAATCTGCTAACTTTCCAGAGGCAATTGTTTCTCCATTTGGGTTTATTAGTTCGTAGAGTGCATTGTTCAAGTTGCCTAAAATAGGATTATAGTTGAGGGCATAAAATTGTAGATTTACCGTGTCCTGAAGAGCAACAAAGGAGAAGTCTTCATAAACGACGTCTTTGAGCTCTTCCACTTCACTAAAAAATAAGTTGATAAAAATAAGTGACTCATACACAGATTTGATACCAACTGAATCTTCTGCTGTTTCAAGACCCATGATCTGACTAAAATTGATTGCCCCCATCACGGTTCCTTCACGTGCAGGCTCCTCTGGAAGAGTGATTGTAACGGTCACAAGAACGGATTCATTTGGGAGAATCTCAATTTGATCATCATCATCTAATGCTTCTGATTCGATCAATGCATAATTTGAAAAGTTATACTTATCATCTAGCAGTAAAGTCAAGTCATCGCTATAGATGATAGCCGATTCTCGTGAGAGAGCAGTAGAGGTGTAGGGCGTGACAACAATGGATGAGTCACCAGATCCAACATTTTCTAGTGTAATTTCAACAATATACGTCGTCTCCATCTCAGGAGAAATACTCAAGGTATTATCAGAAGTTTTGTATTCTGTTTCTCTCAGAGTAAGTTTCAGTGAGTTCGTCGTCTCATCGGCATTTGCATTACGGATGTTTGTATTGCTGATCAGTGTCAGTAAGAGAAGCAACACAGAAATCCTTAGAAAAGAATTTCTGTGTTTGAATGTATGATTCATGAAATTATTCCTTTTAAAATTTATAGTGATAGATTGTCACCGTTATCAGGATTACCTTCTTGTGCTCTTATTGTAATTACAGGTTTCTCATCACCTTCTTCTAATTCAGCAAATTTTTGTGCAAATTCTCGATTGATCGTAAATGTTATGTTTGTTCCTTCAGGAGTGGAAGCAGTTTCAACGGGTGCAGCAGTCAAATCGTCTAGATTATAGGAGTCTATTTGGATTCCATTAAAACCAACAGGTGCTTCTACAACAAAAGTAACGATTGCTGTAGAAGCAGTTAAATTGGTCAAAGTACCACCTACATTTAAGATAGTTCCTTCCACAGTTCCGTCGGTTAATAAATCTTTAGTAATCTGTACAGATTCTTCCAATTCGATGTCGTCATTAAACTCGAATGTTGCTGTTTCTTCATAGGCAAGTTCAATCGGAATCGTTTTCGAGTCAGGGACACCTGTCACAGCAGACGCGTTGACTCCCCCAGCTAACAACAAAGATGCAATGAATGTAGTACCCAAAATAACTTTTTTCATAATAAAACCTCACTTTAATTTTTGCAGATGATTTACTGCTTAAATAAAGTATACAATGATGGTGTATTATGTTATTATCCGTTTTTTCGCTATTTTTAATGAAAAAGTAGAAAGTATTTTATTAATCTGATTTTTTTATAAAATAATTTAATAAAATATTCTAGTGGTCAAATGATGTTGATTATCAAGTCGACCGATCTTTCTGTCTATGAATTATCAATTCGGTAATAATCACTATGAAAGTAAATTTGTTGCAGGTTATATTTTGGCTTTTATTTTAAGTCAAAGTCTTCTCAGAGTTGAAAGAATTGTCGTTCCAACTAGGATTGGACCTAAAAAGAAATATAATATTATTCGTAGTCTCTGAGAATTTTTTTGGGTCAGTAGTATCAGCAAAAGTAGTTCTGAAAATTCATGTCTGATATTTCTTCAGTGAACACCTGCAATTCAATAGAAATCAACTTTCTATCATTTTTAAGAAACTATTTTGGCAGTAGCTTTACGCGTATGAACAGTTGCGTAGGGTGGGGATTGAAAAGTATGATTCTATTTATGCGTTCCTATTGGATAGGTATATCAAAGTTACTTATGAAAAAATATCAATTAACGTTTTCATTCAATTAGTAATCTGCACCTACAATTCTTCTAGCTTCACGCGACAGAGACATCAAGGTTACTCCTGTGTTAATAAACGTTCATGTTTGTTTCATTATAAAGAAATCTCAAAAAAACTAACTGTGTGGGATGGCTATCTCATGAACCCTAGATTTTAATAGGAAGCATAATTTTTTAGGAATATACAATCAGACTCTTTGAAGAAAGCTTTGAAAGAGTTTTTTTGTCTTTCTTAATTTTATGAAGTTGCCCTCGTTTCTAATCGTCAGGTCTTTTAGTTAGTAGAAAGAAAAAGAGTGACAATGATTATTTTATTTGTAGTTTTTTTGAAAAAAAGACGATAAAAATCAGCTGGTTCTTACTATATCCTTAATAGCAGAGGATCAAAGTTCTTTTAAGGAGTGAATCAAAATGCTGCAAACCAGAATAAATTTCAGTGGACAAAAGAATGCTACCATGTTGACTGTGCGCTTTTTCAGCAACAAGACGAACACGATTTTAGAGAGAAATTTAATTGTGGATCAAGAGGATGATCGGCAATCGGTTCTTGACTACTTAGCAGAATCACTAGGGGAAATCAACATCTTGCAATACTCTTCGAAAAACGTTTTGTGTATCGCTGAACGTTCAAGGCTAGAAAAAGCAGGAGGCACGCATCGATTGGAACATTTTTGGGGAGATGTCATCAGTTATATCGTTGAGTGCGTGGATAAATCGGGTATTCATTATGATTTGCATGTCATTGGCAATGTTGATTCGGATGATGAAGAAATTATGCGGGCAATTAATGAGATGAGCGATGAATTGTCGATTATCAACATTTATGAATACAAAGATTGCTGGCTAAAAAGAGAAGATATTTTATTACAAGCTCTTTGAAATGAACTTGATTCCTCAAAGAAGTTTGTCCAGCTAGAAAATGATTTTATTCTCCAAGTTACTTACCAATCAATGAAAGAATACGAATTTTTTCTAAGTCTATGGAAACCGCTAATTCCCAGGATCTTTTTAATGGTTTCCAACACTTTTTTGTTACAAAAGGTAAGAATCGTTTCACAAGTTTTTCTCACCCGTTCTGTTTTAAAGAAGCGGGGATTTTTCTGAAGTTTTTATTAAAATTGTCCGTTTAATGAAAAAAGAGGCTCAAATTTAAGTTTATTTTACTATAATTGGAAACTAGGATACTTTTTAAATAAGGCGGGTAAAAAATTTTGGAGTATATAGAAAAGTTGTATAGGTTTTATTTAACCAAAAAACAGGTAGATAAATTAACTATTATTAGAAATATCATTTTGGAGAAGCAGCTGTCTCTTGATAAAATATGTGAAACGATAAACAAATCTTTGTATCAGGTGAAAATATTGATCAATGAAATCGCCGAAGATATGAGAGAGTTTACGACCTTTGACGAGTCTATTTTTTTGTTGAAAAAGAGAACCGTTTATTTGTCACGAGAATTAAACGAAGAACAAAGCCTGCATATTTTTGTGAATCTAAAGAAGAAGTATTTCTTAGAATCTCCTTATTATCGTCTATTATCCTATTTGTTAAGAAAAAGAAAGACCCGTATGGTGGACATCTCAGAAGAATTGATTTTTAGTATTTCTTATTGTTATAAATTGATCAGCTATCTGAAAAAAATGCTGGTTATCCAAAATGTCCCGATTACTATCAATAACAATACAGATTCCATTGATCTGACAGGGGCAGAGCCTTGTGTGCGGATGTACCACTATTTAGTTGAGATCATGGCTTGTAATGTTTACATCAATCAGCGCACCCGTGCAAGCGTTGAATTAGCTGCGAAAGAATATGAGCCGTTGAAAACTACAAAAGTGAAGCACGACATTATGTTTTCAATCATTGAAAATGCGGTGTTGAGGGGCTATATCGTCAATGAATTAGACGAAGCTTCCATCGCTATTTATGAGCAAATCAAGCAACTCAATGGGGAAAAACAAGTGATCAAGCTGCTGCCGATCAGAAGTCAGCAAGATATCGAGAAAGAACAGATTTTTTATCATTTCTGGGTTTTTCTCTTCATACCTGAAACGATCTCGGATCAAGAGAAACTTCTTTTGGGGAAACAGCTGCGAAACCTCTCGGGGAATCCATTGGTCGAATTTTCTGCCGATGTTGTGGCTGTCTTGTCGCAAAAGTATGATCTTTCCAAAGCGATCGAAGCGTTTCTTACCTATGAATTAGTGATGAATACATGGGGCTGTCTTCATCTCTTTTTGGATAGTTTTGTGTCTACTGAAGATTTGTCCTCTACGAACGAACGCGTATTAGAGGTGGAGGAGCTGATTGCGACCGTCTTGCAGCGCCATTCGTTTGTAATAGAAAAAGAAGCCCTTTTCTTAAGGAAAATCGCTCAGATTACAGCATCTTATTTACCTATCCAAAAAGAGGAACCGATTCGCATTGGTATTTCTCTTTTGAACCACCCAGAATATATTCCGGTCATTAAGAACAAACTATTGAAAATTTACAATGAAAATGTGATTCACTTTAGTTCGAACTTAGGAGACTCAGACATACTGGTTTCTGATGGCGTGCTGATCCATAATGAGTCACAGAAATTTACATTTTTTGGCAATGTTCATAGTACCAAGGATTGGCACAATCTACATGTGATGATCCAGTCGATGATTTCTAATAAATATACTTGAAAAAGAGAGCGTAACGCTCTCTTTTTTTGCTTGACTATCAGGTAGCGTTGGTCGAAGTACTAGGCGAAAGAAGGAGGAGAGAAGACAAAAAAAGATATCTATAAAAGAGGGCTGCGACAGTCACCTTTTATAGATATTTTTTAAACACGTGATTAGGCAAAGCTAACGTGAGGAAGACAACGTTTTTTTGATGGAGATTTCTACCACTTCGGGCATTTGGATCACAGAGATCGTAGCAGGATCATAGGAGCCATCAGGTAATTTTTTCAAGAAGTAATTTTTGATTTCTTCTACTTCCGTCGGGCGAATATTCCGTTTTTTATTGATCAGCAAAATTTCATTGTGGTTCGGCGCTGAGGTAAAGATCACGGTCGTGTCTCCGGCAGTGTAAACCTTTACAAGTTCTGCGTCGGTATTTTCAAGTTGATTCAATACTAGTCGAGAATGGCTGTTTGTAACGTTGATTAATTTCACCAGACTCACCTCACATTCTATGTATTTATTAATAACATTATAGGTCGTTTTTTTTCAAAAGAAAAGCCAGACAACTCGGAATTACCCAATTTTTTGGCAAAACATGGTTGTCTGGCAAAACGAACGGATTGGTCACCGTTTTGACACGTTATTGCTCATCTGTTTCCGATGGTTTTTCGTCTTCAGCAGAAGGTGTTTCTTCAGGAAGTGCAGAGGATTCAGCTGAAGTTACAACGATTTTATCGGAATCCTCCAATTGTGCTTTTAACTGACGGACTTGAGGATGCTCAAGATAATATTCAGCAATCCCGTCTTCGATTTGATCTTGGATGGTCCTGCGCAATGGGCGAGCACCCATCGTTGCGCTGTAACCTAGATCGACCAGTTTTTCTTGCACGTCTTGTGGAACATCGATATGCAATTTTTGATGACTAAGTGTTTGATTGACATCATGCAGCATAAGGGACACGATCGATAACAAGTTTTCCTTGCTTAGTGCCTTGAATTCGATGATCCCGTCAAAGCGATTGAGAAATTCTGGCGTAAAGTAATTGTTCAATTGATTTAACACGGAACGAGTGATGCCTTCACGCGCTGCGCCAAAGCCGACGTTGGCTTCAACTTTGCCAGTTCCAGCATTACTTGTCATGATGATCAAGGTATCTTTAAAGCTGACTGTACGTCCTTGGGCATCCGTCAAACGACCATCATCGAGAATTTGCAAGAACATATGCAATACATCAGGATGGGCTTTTTCCACTTCGTCTAATAAAATCAGGCTATATGGATTCCGACGAACTTTTTCAGTCAATTGACCCGCTTCTTCGTAGCCAACGTAACCAGGAGGAGAGCCAATCAGTTTGGATACACTGTGTTTTTCCATGTATTCTGACATATCGAAACGAATCATCGATTCTTCAGAACCAAACATCTCATAGGCTAATTGTTTTGCTAATTCGGTTTTCCCGACACCGGTTGGCCCGACGAATAGGAAAGAGCCGATCGGACGATTTTGTTTGCCTAAACCGACCCGATTTCTGCGGATCGCTTTGGCTACTTTATCGATCGCTTCATCTTGTCCGATAACTTTAGCTTTCAAGTCATCCGCAAGATTTTTCAATTGCGTTTGTTCTTTTTCTTTCAATTCACCAACTGGAATATTCGTCCGTTCTTCAACGATTTGTTCCATGTCTTTTTCGGTAATGACTGGCGTTTCTTCTTCGCTGATTTGGCGTTCCTTCATTTTTTGCAATTTATTGATTTGATCGCGATAGTAAGCAGCTTTTTCGAAATCTTCTTCTCGAGAGGCAGCTTGTTTTTGTTCTTCTGCTTCTTGTAATTTCTTTTCGATCGTTTTTGGATCAACGATTTGGATCGTCAAGTTTTTCTTAGAACCTGTTTCATCTAGTAGATCGATTGCTTTATCAGGCAAGAATCGGTCTTGGATGTATCGGTTAGAAAGGGTAGCGGCAGCTGCGATCGCTTCATCAGTATATTTCACATGATGATAATCTTCATAACGTGGTTGCAAACCTTTTAAGATGCGGATCGTTTCTTCCACAGAAGGTTCATCCACACGTACTGGTTGTAAACGGCGTTCTAAAGCAGCATCTTTTTCGATGATGCGGTATTCATTTAACGTCGTTGCTCCGACCATTTGTAGTTCTCCACGAGCAAGAGCTGGTTTTAAGATGTTTCCAGCATCCATATTTCCGTCGCCAGCTGCACCAGCGCCAACGATTTCATGGACTTCATCAATAAACAAAATCACGTTTTCTGCTTGCTTGATTTCTTCAATCAATTTTTGGATGCGTTCTTCAAATTGTCCACGAATACCTGTGCCTTGAACAAGAGACGCAACGTCCAAACGAATGACTTCTTTATCCATCAGTTTTTGTGGTACATCACCATCAACAATTTTTTGGGCTAACCCTTCAACGACGGCAGTTTTCCCAACCCCAGGTTCACCAATAAGCACAGGGTTATTTTTTGTTCGACGATTAAGGATCTCAATCACTCGTTTGATCTCTGAATCACGACCTACGACTGGATCGACTTCGCCATCACGAGCCATTTGGGTAATATTGATACCGTATTCTCCTAACAGACCTGCAGCTGCTTGGTTATTGCGTGGAGGCTGACCGCCGACAAAACCGTTACCGCCGGTTTGCGTCGGAGGGGTTTGTTCATAAGGGGTATTTCCTTGCTGCATCTGGCGAGACATTTGACGAAATAGATCATCAATATTGCCGAATCCAAAAGGATCTTGCGCCATTGCAGCTGCAGCATTCCCAGATTGAGCTTTTAATTTTTGGTAACAACTTTGACAATAATCGAGTTGTTTTCTTTGACCATTGACACTGGCATATAAATGAATAGACGCTTCATTTTTGCCGCAATTTTGACAAAGCATAGATTCACGACCTTTCATATTTGTTCCAACACCCTTATTTTACGGCGCTTTTTTACACTTGTAAAAGAAAAGGGGCTGTGTGCATAGAAACGGTCATCTTCGAGGTAATGTGTTATTGACCTTTACTGACCATAATTCTATTATACTAACTTTTTGTCAGACTGCAAGAATTTTACTCGTAAAAATTTTTGCCGCTCTTTCATTAGCAGAAGCGTCTTTTAAATAAAAAGTAATTCCATTATAATAGAAAGAAAGAGGTGAGAATTGAGAATGGAGAACAGAGATTTTGCTTCAGAAATAACGCGTTTGCGCAATGGAGAGATCCAAGAATTGATTGTCCAACAGCCAGAATTCCTGGCGTTTAGAGATGTCTGGCTCCAGTTGGAAGATCGGTCTTCTTTTGTCGGAGAAGCGGGCTTAAATGGGAAGATCATCTACCGTTATGTGCAAGAAAATAAATAGGACATTTATTTCAATCGTTTATTTAAGAGAAAACGGTTGTCTATCGAGGAAAAAAATGGTAATCTTAACAGTTGAAAGGGCGATTTTTTTCGGGTGTCATTGCATGCATGGAAATTTTGCCTTCACACAAAAAAACGTATCATAAAGGAGATTGATCAATATGGAAAAGAAAGATTTTCACGTAGTTGCTGAGACAGGGATTCACGCACGTCCAGCTACATTATTGGTTCAAACAGCAAGCAAATTCAACTCTGATATCAACTTAGAGTACAAAGGTAAATCAGTAAACCTTAAATCAATCATGGGCGTAATGTCATTAGGCGTTGGCCAAGGTTCTGATGTAACTATCACTGCTGAAGGTGCTGACGAAGCAGATGCAATCGCTGCAATCGTAGAAACAATGAAAAAAGAAGGTTTGTCTGAATAATGGTTGAGATGCTAAAAGGAATTGCTGCTAGTGATGGTGTAGCCGTTGCGAAAGCCTACCTGTTAGTACAACCTGATTTATCTTTTTCAAAAGTATCAGTTGAAGATACTGCAGCAGAGGAAGCACGCTTAGATGATGCGTTAGCGAAGTCAACAGCGGAATTACAACAAATCCGTGACAAAGCAGCGCAAACTTTAGGTGAAGCAGAAGCACAAGTATTTGATGCTCATTTAATGGTTCTTTCAGATCCTGAGATGATTGGTCAAATCAAACAAAACGTGACAGATAACAAAGTCAATGCAGAAGCTGCGTTGAAAGAAGTTACTGACATGTATATTGGTATGTTTGAAGCAATGGATGACAATGCTTACATGCAAGAACGGGCAGCTGACATTAAAGATGTCGCAAAACGTATCTTGGCGCATTTGCTGAATGTGACTTTGCCTAATCCTTCAATGATCAACGAAGAAGTAGTCGTTGTTGCGCATGACTTGACACCAAGTGATACTGCACAATTAGACCGCAACTTTGTAAAAGCTTTTGTAACAGATATCGGTGGACGTACTTCTCATTCCGCTATCATGGCACGTTCTCTTGAAATCCCAGCAATCGTTGGAACAATGGAGATCACTGCAAAAGTGAAAGCGGGCGACATCTTAGCTGTTAACGGTATTATCGGTGACGTTATCGTCAACCCGACAGATGACCAAGCAGCTGAATTTGTTGAAGCTGGGAAAGCCTACGCAGAACAAAAAGCAGAATGGGAAAAATTGAAAGATGCTGAAACAGTTACCGCTGATGGTAAGCACTTTGAATTAGCTGCGAACATTGGAACGCCAAAAGATTTAGAAGGTGTCCACAACAATGGTGCAGAAGCAGTCGGTTTATACCGTACTGAATTCTTGTACATGGATTCTCCTGATTTCCCAACAGAAGAAGACCAATACAAAGCATACAAAGCAGTTTTAGAAGGAATGGCTGGCAAACCAGTGGTTGTCCGTACAATGGATATCGGTGGCGATAAAGAACTTCCTTACCTAAAATTGCCTCATGAAATGAATCCTTTCTTAGGCTATCGTGCATTGCGTATCAGCTTATCTGAACTTGGGGATGACATGTTCCGTACCCAACTTCGTGCGTTGTTACGTGCTTCTGCTCACGGAAACTTACGTATTATGTTCCCAATGGTTGCAACATTGAAAGAGTTCCGTACTGCGAAGAAAATGTATGAAGAAGAGCGTCAAAAATTGATTGACGAAGGCGTTGAGGTTTCTAACGAGATCCAAGTCGGAATCATGATCGAAATTCCAGCAGCAGCTGTCTTAGCAGACAAGTTTGCGAAGGAAGTTGACTTCTTCAGTATTGGTACCAATGACTTGATCCAATACACCATGGCTGCAGACCGCATGAACGAGCGCGTGTCTTACTTGTACCAACCATACAACCCATCAATTTTACGTTTGATCAAAAACGTGATCGATTCAGCGCATGCTGAAGGCAAATGGGCTGGTATGTGTGGAGAAATGGCGGGCGATCAAACTGCTGTGCCGCTTCTTGTAGGTATGGGCTTAGATGAGTTCTCAATGAGTGCAACATCTGTTCTGAAAACACGTAGCTTAATGAAACGCTTGTCAACGACTGACATGCAAGAATTAGCAAAACGTGCTTTAGAAGATTGCGATACAATGGAAGAAGTTGTTGAGCTAATCGAACAGTATGTAAACTAATCATTTCTAGGCAACAAGCAATTTAGCTTGTTGCCTTTTTTTTTGTTATAAGAAGCCTTCTTGTTCGATTTGACTTGCAATAGCCTGCTCGTTTTTTCAGAAAACGAACAATTTTGTCATATCTTTGTATAAAGCTATGATTCCGTAAGTTTTTCACGTATCATGATTAAATGGGGAACAAAATCTAGGACCATGGTAGGAGTATGTCTCCGATTGCCTATGGTATACTAATATCAGATATAAGCATTTCCAAGGAGGAATCATCTTTGAAAGTACTTCTTTATTTTGAAGGAGAAAAATTATTAGCTAAATCAGGTATCGGTCGAGCGTTGGCCCATCAGCAACGAGCACTGACATCTGTCGGGATTCCTTTTACTCTTGATAAAAATGATGAGAACTATGATATCCTTCATATCAACACGTATGGGATCAATAGTATGCACATGGTCAACAAAGCCAAAAGACAAGGGAAAAAAGTGATTTACCATGCCCATTCTACAGAAGAGGATTTTCGGAATTCATTTATCGGCTCAAACCAGCTTTCGCCATTATATAAAAAATATTTGATCAATCTTTATTCTAGAGCCGATCAGTTGATCACCCCGACTCCTTATTCGAAAGAACTTTTGGAAGGGTATGGTATCCAAGTACCGATCGAAGCGATCTCAAACGGCATCGATCTTGACAAATATCAGCCGGATCAAGAGAAAGAAAAAGCCTTTCGCGAGTATTTCAATCTCTTACCAGATCAAAAAGTCATTATATCCGTCGGTTTATTTTTTGAACGAAAAGGCATTCTTGATTTTGTAGAGATAGCTAGACAGTTGCCTGAGTATACGTTTATCTGGTTTGGTCATACACCAATGATGACGATTCCTAAACAGATCCGCGACCTCGTCAATGAAGACCATCCAGAAAATGTGTTGTTTCCAGGTTATATCAAAGGAGACATTATCGAAGGCGCATATTCCGCTGCCGATTTATTCTTCTTTCCTTCTTATGAAGAAACAGAAGGGATCGTAGTCCTTGAGGCGTTAGCCAGCCGCCAAAATGTGCTCGTTCGGGATATTCCTGTTTATAAAGGGTGGCTAAGTAATGGGCACAATGCATACATGGAAAAAACCAATGAAGGATTTATTGAGAAAATCAAAGGAATCGTGGAGGGCACGTTGCCACCGTTGAGTGAAGCGGGTTATGAAACAGCAAAGCAAAAGAGTATTGATGAAATTGGGTTTAAATTACAAGAGGTTTATACAAAAGTGATGAATACGGAATGAAGAAACTAATGTAAAGTTTGGAGGTACCGTTTTGAAAATCGGATTTTTTACAGACACCTACTTCCCCCAGGTAAGTGGTGTGGCGACATCGATCAAGACATTGAAAGAAGAGCTTGAGAAAAAAGGCCATAAAGTGTATATCTTTACAACGACCGATCCAAATGCTGATCTGGACGAAGAAGATATCATTCGCATGCCAAGTGTCCCGTTTGTGTCCTTCAAAGATCGGCGAATCGTGGTTCGCGGCATGTTGTATGCCTATTTGATCGCCAAAGAATTAGAATTGGAATTGATCCATACCCATACAGAGTTTGGTTCTGGGATGTTGGGGAAAATGGTGGGGCGTAAATTGCAAATTCCTGTGATCCATACCTACCATACAATGTATGAAGATTACTTGCACTACATCGCAAACGGGAAAGTCTTACGACCATCTCACGTGAAATATCTTTCACGGCTATTTGCCAACCACTCGACAGGTGTTGTTTGTCCAAGTGAACGGGTCATCGATACGCTGAGAGGGTATGGTGTGGTTTCACCAATGCGGATCATCCCCACAGGGATCGAAGTTGAGAAGTTTCGCCGACCGGATATTACAACTGACATGAAAAAAGAATTGCGGGAGAAATTGGACATCACTGAGAATCAACCCATGCTGCTTTCCCTCAGTCGTATTTCTTATGAAAAGAATATCCAAGCAATCATCGACGGCATGCCAGAAATTTTAACGAAGATTCCTGATGCGCAATTAGTGATCGTTGGGAAAGGTCCGCATAAAGAAAAATTAGAAGAAAAAGTGGTGGATATGGCTTTATCTGACCATGTTCAATTTGTCGGTGAAGTGGCAAATGATAAAGTGGCGATCTATTACCATGCTGCGGATTACTTCGTCAGTGCCTCCACATCAGAAACACAAGGACTGACTTACACGGAAGCAATGGCTGCTGGAACACCGTTAGTCGTTGAAGGCAATGACTACTTAAACACCTTGATCGATGATCCGTCTTTAGGCGTCACCTATGAGAGTGATCGGGATTTCGCAAAAGCATTTATTGATTATTATGAACGAAAGATTCCTGCTGATCCCGAAGTTCTTGCTAGAAAAATGTACGAGATCTCGGCATTGCGCTTCGGTGAGTCGATGCTATCTTTCTACCATGACATGGTCGCTTATTATGAAACAGAACGCATCGAAAAAGAAACCGAGCAGACGCTAGAAAAATTCAAAGTAAAATTAAAGGCCTTTCGCCGAACGATCGATTAAACAGAAAATTTTCGCAAGTTCATGTTTTTAGCGTAAATATTATTTTTAGGTGATTTATTATGAAAAACCTTTAATATCAACATTTCTATAAAATCTGTTTTGTACAAAAATAAAGAAAATATCAGTTTGGTTCTCAAAATGTTCTCACGCCTATTATTAAAAAAATACAAAGAATATTATCTGAAATGATAGTACTCTTTGTATTTTTTTTGTAGAGATAGTACCTCATTATATGTTAATCAATGATGTTTGGAACAATCATTGAGTGAAACATAATGCAGATTAAAAATTTAGTAACTAAACTTAGTAAATGTTTCATTCTGGCTTTTTGATTAATTTATTTTTTCTGAAAAGTAACTTTCTCTGACATTGCTTGTTTTATTATCCAGCTATCCAGAATCTGTCTTTCCTTCTTTGATTTCCCAAAAACTTCACGCACTTCTTTAAAGGTCCTATGTTTTAATAGTTTGTCTATTGTGTTGTCATCATAGACTTTAAATAATGTCCAATCTACTTCTGGAAAAATTCCTTTGATGCTTTCGAAATTTAAAACACTTTTAACTTGGTCTATAGTAAAATATTTTTTTTGAATCAATGAGTATAAATTTGATATTGCTGTTTCTTTGGGGTTAGGAAAAACTTCTATGGTAAGATTGTCTGTTTGTTCTAAGGTAGTTTTTATACTTTGTAAAACATATGTTTTTTTAGTTTTGAACTTATAAACGTCAGCAAGAATTATTTCTATAATAAAATGCACATTTAGATCTATTTCATCTTTTTTCTCATATTTTCTTAGTATTTTCTTGACTATACCTTTTAAGTCATTGTCAAATAAATCGTAAAAATTAACTAATAACTTACCAAAGTGTTCGATTTCTAATAATCTATTCTCGATATTGTTGATTAAATAAAGAGTATCTTCTAAATTTTTATCCGATATATTTAACTCTTTATTATTCTTTATAATTCGTTTTAAAATATACGAGTATAAGTAGAAGTTATTTCTATGGATGCCATTAACGTTTAAAGTGATTATGTCACTCAGTTGTCGGGTGATTATTAGAAATAATTTATTATAATTATTTTCTTCAAGGGAGTCGAATTCATTGATAAGAATAATAAGTAATTTTTTTGTTTCATCAGAATTATTTTTACTTATAGTGAAATTTTCCAATAATGATACTATTTTTGAAGGATCGATATCATCTACAAATGATAGAAAATTTATGTAGGTTATCATTTGTTCAGAGACATAATAAGTATACTGCTCTTTCATTACCCGTAAAAGTGATGAGATTTCTTTTATAATGTAATTTTTAGCATCGATAGATATCTTTATTTTAGATAAGGTATAGTTGTCCAATAATGTTGCTACATTTTTTTTATTTAAATAGGGGATTATATTTTTTATATTTTCTAGCGTTAGCTCTTTTATTATTGATGATGTTTCGCCAAAAAAAGCATTTTCATTTGGCTGATAATTGGAATTATCATAAGCAATAAGAAGACATTCAAAATACCGATTAACAATTTGTAAAAACTCTTTATGATGCTGAATGGTTATACAGTTTGATTCAACAAAATTTATTAGAGATTGAAAATTATATTGTAAGCTCCATAAATTATTGTTAGAGGAAGAACCGCCATTTCTATAATTACTTCTTTCATTTCTAAATTTATCTAAAAATTCATCAAACTTAAATAATTTTCGATAAATAAATCGAAAGCTTAAAACTTCGTCTCTAAAGTAAGTACATAGCTGTTTTGTTTTGTCATCTCCATTCAAAATCAGAGAGTCAATTACTTTATTTAATTTCTCATAGCCAGTTGATGACTGAGGTAAAGGAATCTCTTTTTGAAAACCGAATCTTATATGCATAACATTAAATTCTGAAACTAAATAATTCCAGTAATCTTTTTTCTCAAAAGACATATTAGCAATTTCTCTAAATTTTACTTTGGCATCGGAATAATTTTTTTGTAAAAATAGCTCATAGGCTGGGGATAAGACTGGATTTTGAGAAATAGTTTGATCATTATCCCTTTCATAATCTAAAAAGGATTGTAACGAAGTTTTTGAGTTCAAGAATTCAATGAACTTTTTATTAGTAGATACTTTTATAACGTTCTCATTCTTATTTCGCCAGTTACAAGTATTATCTGGATTGAGAGTAACGTTTTTTCCAAGTTTTGCGAAAGAAGCTACATCATGTGATTCTACAAAATATAAGTTATTTAGAAAGCTTATATTGTCCCAAAGTTCATCAGAAGTAAGAGAAATTCTGTTAGGGTCATTTTGAATTTTATACAAAAAATCTGCTGTATTTTTCCCTAAATCTTCGCCTGTGTCATTTCCATTAATTACTTGAATACCTTTGTTTTTATAGTATTCAACTACAGTTGTATTTGAAGGAAGAGGCGTAAAGAAAAATGCTTTTCTGGCATGGCCGCTAAATCCTTTTTGAATTAATCTAAAAATTGAATTAAATGTTGAATCATTTAAAGAGTATCCAATGAATAAAACGGTATTATTCATTATTAATGATTTGATTAATGTTGATATCATGTAAAAATTATTTTCATAATCAAGATAGTCTTCTTCTTTTAATACAAAATTTTTATTTTCTAAACTACCATGCATCTTTATGAGGTAATGATCTGATCTAGAGTATGGAATATCTGAATCTTGTGTAATCACTTCATACTTTACAATACCTGAGTTCATCTTACGTTCTAATAAAGTATCGTAATTTGTAGTAATTAGATGCCTAGGTTTAAGTCTAAGTATTTGATCATGAATTTCATTAGGGGCAGCATTTATATAGTCTTTAAAAATACTATTTATCTTCTGATAATATTTATACTGTCCAACGGTATCAAAATAATACTGAGCAATCCTCAAATAATCACTCTCGTTAGAATCAATTAATATTTCTTTTTTTAATTCGTCAATTAAATCATTCCAGCTAGGTAGACCAGAGTTAGATGATACACCAGCACCTACAAAAACGATTAAAGAGTCATTTTTTACGGCATCGTTAATATGATTTATAGCAATTTTTGTGGCATTATTCATTTTTTACTCCAATCTAATCAAGGTTAAGTGATACTATCTAAATTATAGCATGTCATTTTTTTTTGCACCATATTTCTATTTAAGTTCAAAATTTTTTGCGGTTAAAAATGATTGATATGGTAAGCTTGTTTCAAAAATAAGGAAGTTTTTAAAGGTGACATTTTGATATTAGTTTATTCTTAACGTGAAAAAAATCACAAATTAATCATTCGAAAAAAAATTTAATATCAATGGTCTCGTGATATCTGTTTTGTACAGAAATAAATATTTGGCATTTTGTTGTCAAATTGTTTCGTAATTAAAACAATATCACATCGGCTATATCTTCGGTTACGCTCTTTTTTATAATTTCCCACTATAATTGAAAATTTTTTTTATATAATCTTAAGATAAAAATAGAACAATAGTTCCCATTAGTGTATAATTGTAATTGTATTTTTTCGCAAAAGGATTTAATTTTCAAAAAATACCATGTTATTTCTTTCCTGAATGGTATAATTATTTTAATTAAATTATATCTTAAATAGGAGTTGAAAATATGGATGTTAGCAATGAATCTAATGATATTACCAAGGTAACTAACCACGTTCACACAGTTGAAATTCCTGTAGCCAATAAATTAGAGATTTTCACATTTCTAATTAACGCGAATGAATTCAATTATACAAATGCTTGTGAATTTCTGTTAGGTTCTATTTGTAATTTTGCCTTATCTAGAGAAATTAGAGTTAAATATCGAGATAGACCTGCTGTTTTGGCTAAGAAAGCTCGAAACAAATTCATTGAATGGAAAAGAAATACAGGAGAACTTGGAGAGTTTCTTCTTTTTTGTTTTCTTGAGGGACATTTAAATGCCCCAAAAATTTTATCTAAATTAGAATTGAAAACCTCTAGTGAAATGTATGTTCATGGAGCTGATGGCCTTCATTATTTGAGATTACCTAATGGAAATTATCAGCTTCTATTTGGTGAATCCAAGCTGAACTTAGATCTTACAACAGGTCTTAGAGAAGCTTTTATCTCTATTAAGAACTTTAAAGAGGGTATAAACGATAAAGGAAATGAAAAAAGTGGTATATCTTTTGAGAAAGGTTTATTAACTAGTAATTTAGAAAAAGAAGTAACTCTTGCAGAAGAAAAAGATTTTCTTGAAAAATTAATTTATCCTACCAGTGAAGAAGATGCTCCAGTTGTGGACGATGCTTTTGGTATCTTTGTGGGATACGAAATGAATTATGACCAACAAAGAAAAACACTAACTAATGATCAGTTTAGAGATTATATCAATACTACTGTCAAGGCTGAGGTTGAAAGTAGAAAGGAAAATATTGAAAAATATATCGATACCTATGATTTACATGGGCATTCATTTTATATTTATGTTCTTCCTTTCTCCAAGCTAGATGATTCTAGGAAAATGATGATTAAGGAGTTGATTACCTAATATGAATTTTATTGAAGAGATGGCAAACAAAGCTCTCAATGATTCTTATTTAAAAAGACTTATTCATAAGTCTGAAAAGGTCTATGGAGAAGCTGTTTTTAGAAATGAGGATGGAGAAAATTTAACCGAAAAAGAATATAGGGATTCTCTTAGATTTGCGGATATTTTGTCTCGATCAGGAGATGAAAATGCTAGAAATTTATCATTAAAAATAATCAGTTTACTTCATGAAAATTGTAAATATAAAAACGAAGATTACTTTAAACTTTTTTCTACGAGCGTATTGACAAAGTTAGGTAATTTTCCTTCTTTAGAAGTATCTGAAAATAACCTGGAATTTGATGAAGAGGAAATTCAAAGAGAAAAAATAATAAAAGAGGTTATGCAACAAGCTCCTGAATCAGATAAAATCTTCACTGATTCTCAATATAAAATATTTGAGAAATTAAAGAATAGTAATCATTATAGTTTTTCTGGATCAACATCCTTTGGTAAATCCTTTGTATTTGAGGCTTTTATGAAATATATAATTAGCGAAAGAAATGCCTCAGACAATATAGCGATATTAGTTCCAACAAGAGCTTTAATAAATCAAGTTTCACTAAAATTGAAAACCGAAATGAAAAACAAAAATTATAAAATAATTTCTCATCCAAAGGTTCCTTTACTGTATAAGAGTGAAGAAATGAAATATATTTTTGTTTTCACAGCTGAGAGATTGATATCTTATTTTTCAGACAGTGATAACCCAACAATAAATTACCTTTTTGTTGATGAAGCACACAAACTATTAAATGATGATTCAAGAACGCCTCTTCTATATCATGCGCTCACGCAGGCTAAAAGAAAAAGTGTAAAAATGTATTTTGCTTCCCCTAATATTCCTAATGTAGAGGTTTTTTTGCAATTATTTAATAATAGTACAGAAGAGAGTACTGCGATTACTGAATCTCCTGTTACTCAAAATCGATTTTTTATTGATTGCTTAAATGAGAAGTCAATAATGTTTTCTGACTTTGGTAAGTCAATTACTCTTAAAGGATTACAATTCTCTAGAAAAATAGATGAACAAGAAAGAGAAATAGAGAACCTACGAGAAGTTTTATTAAGGCTAGGTGAATCAAATCAAAATATAGTTTATTGTAATACTATAAATTATACCATTAACCATGCTCGTTATTTTTCTGAGTCATTAGAAGATATAGAGAATAGTGAGATTTCAGACTTAATAACCGACATAAGATCTTCGATTCACGAACAATATTTTCTTATTGATTGCTTGAAAAAAGGTGTTGCATTTCATTTTGGCGGAATGCCACAACAAATTAGAGAACGAGTTGAGCGTCTTTTTAAGGAAGGACATATAAAATATTTGTTTTGTACATCGACATTATTAGAAGGAGTAAACCTACCAGCAAAAAATATTTTTATTATTAGTTCTAAAATTGGTATACGAAAAATGAATAGTATAGACTTTTGGAATCTTGCCGGACGAGCAGGAAGGTTAGCTCAGGACTTAAGTGGAAATATATTTTGTTGTCATATAATAGATAAAGATGGTTATTGGAAAAACTCAAGGGATATCGAAGTTCTACAAACTAAAAAAATTGAAAGCCTTAAACCAGCGATAATGCGTGAAAATGATCAAAATCTGTATAAAAATATTCAAAATTTTCTTGCCCAAAAGCCTTATACTACAGAGAAATTAAGAACAGGTAAAGACTTCGAAAAAAGAAAATCTATTGAGAATTATGGGAATATCTTAACTTATCATAATTCATTAAAAAGTGATTCTTTATTAAGGAATGTTTTTTTAGAAAAAAATCCAGATGGAAGAGAAACTCTTAAAGAAATAGATAGTAAAATAAAAATACCAGAAGAAATATTAGCTCAAAGCACAACAATAAGAGTTGATGTTCAAAATGAAATTTTCAATTCTGATGATCTTCAAGAATTGCCGAGTCAAACTGATTATAAATCATGTTTAAAGCTCTTAGAAATATTGTATGATCGCTATCATTGGAAAGATGATGAGAGCGGTGGGAAAAAACCATTAGTCAACAAAGATAGTACGACTAAATTGGAATATTATGCAGTTTTGATGCACCATTGGGTTAATTCGAAACCGTTAAATTATATTATTAAACAAACGATAGAGTATTATGATAACAAAGGGATAAGCAGAAATTTTCAATTAAGCCAAAATGAATATGTGAGATTTGAAAAGAATAATCCAAATCATATTAATATATTAATAAATAACCTTATGTCTGATATCGAAAACACCATTCGTTTTAAAATTAAAAGTTATGTAAATAACTACATTCTTTTAATGAGTGCAAAAGAGATGACTCCGAAAAACAATTGGTCGGATTATCTAGAATATGGTACAACAAATAGTTTAATACTTGAAATCCAAAACTTCGGTTTTCCTAGACATATTGCGACTTTTTTAAAAAATAATCATGAAGACTGTTTTAAGTACGATTACAATGGAGAAGTTATTGAATTTAATGACAAAAAAATAAAAAATGAAATTGATGCTTCTAAATATAGAATGGAATTTGTTGAGTTATCTGAAATACTAGAATGGTAAATCAAAACGACTAATTAAAATAAAACAAAGAGTAAGAACAGTTCGGATAATTACTCTTTGTTTTAGCTTAAGTCGTATGAATGAAAAACTAACTCATTGTCAAAGAGGGCAGCATATCACTCGATATGCTTTCTTTGTTGACGTTATATTTCTTTAGAATCTTATTAGCAATTTAAAAAATTTAAGATGAATTGTTTTTTTTATCATCGTTTTATGAAAAAAAGTCATCGATTTTCAGATTGTAGAAGTCAGCAAGAATTCTAGCAGATGATAATTTTGGTTCTTCCTTGTTATTCTCCCACTTAGATAGTTTTCCTTTATTGAATTTAGCTGTATCTGGATACTTTTCATTGAGCTGCTTTGCTAATTCCTCTAACGTCAAGTGTCGTTCAATTCTTAATTGTTTCAACTTATCCCCAATCAATTTAAGCTCCTCCCCTCTATGTTCTATCTGATATTATATCTTTCTTGTTGCGAAAACGCAACAAGTGTGTTTTTTTATAATTTTTTTGTTGACACGGTAAACTGCTATGATAATATATAACTATAAAGTTTCGAAAACGAAACACGGAGGTGGGATATGGTCACAGCACAACAATTCAAGAATCCATACAATAATTTGAAAAGTTTAATCGAGAAGCAAGGCCGGACTCAAACAGATGTTGCAGATGAAATGGATATGAATCGCTCAACCTTTAATCTCAAGATTAATAGAACAAATGGAAGAGATTTCTCATTGGGAGAAGCGAAAGGATTATCGGAAATATTAAAGGAAAAAATAGATAATTTTTTTTAAAACCTAGGTTTCGAAAACGAAACTGAATTTTAGTAAATTGTTTTAAAAGGATAGCGTTTTAGAGAAGCAACTTAATGTGTCGGATTTTAGGTTGTTTCGCTAAGGCACTTAGCCTTAATTGTCCATTGAAAAATAAATAGGAACCTGCAATCTATCCAGCGGACTTACTCGAAAGAGGTTAGAGGCTGGAAAGGTTGTAGGTCCCATACAAAGAGTCTCCCCTTTGCAAATCGTGGTTGATTTCATTATAAGGGAAAAACGCTTTGGTTGGTAGTGGAAACCATTTATAAAATCCATAAGACGCTCGCCTGACACGGTCAGAGGGAGTGCTGATAGCACTAGATGGATTGCTAGGACTTGGTAACAAGACTAGTGAGTGCTTGACTGATAAAGAGCTTTGAGATAAGTGTATCTATATTTCCGTTCAGAGCGTGTTAGTGCCATGAATTTATCTGATAATAGCATTAGCATGTCATGACCAGCGGAATGAACAATCAGAAATATAATTTGACAGGAGGCTATTTCTTTACAATTCTTAGCAGCAGAAAAAAGGAAACAGGAGTGGATTAACAGATGTCAAAAGTTGAACTAGTTCGAAGGACTGCTCGTTTAATTAAGATAGTTGGTTGTTTAATTGGTTGGAAAGATAAACGAATATGTTTTGCTAAAAATCATTCGGAAGTTAATTTATTTTATTATTTGAGGAATGCATATAGCATAAATGAGCTTAAGGATTTGATGGATTACTTGTTAGATATATTAGATGATTTTGATGTAATTGTATTGGCAGGGGATTAGTATGGACGATTTAAAAAAATCAGAAGTTGCGTATCTAAAAGATTTAGTTGAATCAAGATTACAAGAATTGAAAGGTTTATTAAGGGAGTTTTCAAATAGTTCAATATCGTGTAAAGTAGATATTGAGAATGAAATTAGTATTTGTGAAAGTGTCTTAAATAAACTCAGATAAGAAAGGAACGATGATTATATGATTTATTCTATTGAAGAAATACAATCAGTCATTAAACCTATTTGTGAGGCATACAGAATCAATGAAGCCTATATTTTTGGATCTTATTCACGAAATGAAGCAACTGAGGCAAGTGACATTGATTTTGTTGTAGATACAGAAAATTCTAAGATCATTTCTTTATTAGATAAGATGGCATTTAAGAATCAGTTGGAAAATTTATTAGAGAAGGAAATTGATGTTATCTTAAAATCTTCATTGGATAATCGTAGCAATCGTAAAAGAAATCCTTTCTTTTTGGAAAATATTCAAGAAGACATGAAGGTGATTTATGGATCAGAAAGAAAAGTTTTCGTTAACTAATATAATAATAATTATAGGTGAGATTAGAGAAACTGTTACTAAATTTGGTAACAGTTTTTTTTCGTTTGAAAATGATAGTGACTATCAAAAATCAGTAGCATTTAGTCTTACTCAAGTTGGTGAAATAATTCGTCATAACTTGAGTGGCGAGCTAAAAGAAAAGTATGCAGATATATCTTGGGATCTTTATCGTTTATTCAGAAATGATTTAGTACATGCATATAATACAATAGATTTAAAAGAGATCTGGTATTTTGTACAAAACGATTTGAAACCGTTAGAAGAGTATGTCAGGTATATCTTGATTGAAGGACAAGTAAATTAATTATTTGGAGAAAGACGAGGTATTAAATTTATGGAGTTTGCTATTTGTGAACCAAAAGAAACATTTGGACGGTTAGAATATGTTGGTAGAAAAGAAGAATTCGCTGAATATGTGAATGGTCGTCGTCAGCCTGTTGGGTATTATCATGCACTAATGTCTGTTAAACAGAAGGAAACAATAGAAATAATCATTCCGAATCGTGTGAATACGTCTGATTTAAGTTTTGGTGATGAAGTACAATTGCGAGATGTCAGATGTGAACCGTTTTCTCAAGCTGCTGGAACTGATGGTGCTGTTGCAGGATGGATGATTAAAGCCCAAGGGATCGAAAAAGTTAAATAAAGGAGAAAGCATTTATGGCGAAAATTAATGAATTAAATCAAGGTATTTGTCTGAATATTGATGAAACATTTGGAGAGCTGCAATTTTTACGTATGAAGGAAGATAAGAAGAGGGAAAATGATGATGGAGAACTCATTTCTACACAAGTTAGGTATGTTGTTCAATCTCGCCGTCAACTATCGGAAGAAATCGTTAGTATTGATGTTTCATATGAGCGGATAGAATTTGAATTCGGAGATCGAGTGAAATTGATTAATCCCAGAATTGAATATTATTCCTTTAGACAAGGAAATAGAACAAATAACTATTTGAAAATCATTGCTGATGGAATCGAAAAGGTTCATAAAAAAGTAGATTCTAGAAAGCCAGAGCAGCAAAAACAAGAACTCAAATCCTAATAGCATACATTTAATTTAAAAGCGTACAACTTTAACTGTACGCTTTTTTCATTTACAACGATATATAGAATCTCTGAATAAAAGGTTTGATAAAACTAATTGAGGTGAAATAATTGATAAAAATTTTTGTTGAAAGCTTAAAAACTAATAGACAGGGAAATATGAAAAGCAGTTGGTTTGATTTATCAGTTAAAATTGAAAGCATATTCCAAAAACTTGAAATAAGCGAAGGTGATGAATATGTGATAACTGACTATGAAGGACCATTTTCTATTGGAGAATATGATTCGATTCATAAACTTAATCGATGGGCAGAAGAATTAGCAAAAATACCGAAAGAGTTTGTCAAAAATACGGAAGATTTGATTTTTAATCTTTTTGAGAGTCGAGAGGATTTTATTGAAAATTGGAAAGATGCGACATTTTTGCCAGAGGTGAAAAAACGATAAAGATTATGGTATGCATATTGTTGAAGGGGATGCTTCAGTAATTTCTTCATTTGTGGAAAATTATATTGATTATGAGGCTTTGGGTAGAGATGAAAGAGTCAACGTTATGATCATATATACAGATGATGGCGCGTTCTATAAGTAACAAATTTAGTTAAAATAAGGACAGGAGGACAATGAATTGAATCCAATTTTAAGAAAATGGTTGTATAGATTGGCCGAAAAAGCTGTCGAAAAAGAAAATAATTTTCGTGAGAATTTTTACCAAAGGAAAAAGCAAATATTAGAGGAAGAGACTGATAAATTCCAATGTTTCTTTTATAATAGGCTGCGAAGGTTAACTAATTTACATGATGAAGGAACTCAAACGATTGTAGATAAGTGGTATGATTGTGCGTTCACGGACGATGGTACACAAGAAGAGACGCTTAAAAACTATGTAGAGAAGGAATTTCAATCAAAATTAAACGATATTTATGGAAGTTGTGTTTCAGATTTAGAAGAAAAAGCCAAAATGTTGGATTCAAATTATGCTGAAAGAAATATTTAAGTATCGCGGACGGCGAATAAAGAAAATCCACCTTTATGATTGGTGGCTTCATTTTTTATTCTTGCTTAGTCCGTTTTTTATTGGAATCGGTTTTATTGGTTTTATTTTATTGAAACCAGTCGTGTCTGATTTTCAAAAAGCGCAACAATTGATCATACCGTTTCTAGTGATAACAATCTTATTGTTAGCCGCTTGTTTTGTTGTCTATTTGTTCATGGTGTGGTCAAGATTGAAAGGTGGCTACTTTTTAAAAGTCAAATACTATGACATGATCGCTAAGATGTTAAAACTAAGTGGTTTTGTAATTAAAAAAGAATCACGCCAATCTGGGAAAAAACCTAAGGAAAAATTTCCTAAAGTATATGTAAAAAAAGGCAAGCATACTACTGATGTCACGCTGCCGCTTGACGGGGGACAACATCATGATCGATTTTTGCAGTTAGGCAAACGATTAGAAGAAATGTTTATGGCCGATTTGGTTGCAGAGCAAATGGATTTTGGATTTGTTACTTATTCATTTATGACAGACGTCATTTCAAAGAGGATTTCGATTGATCAAGTAATAGCTCGAAATGGGTCAATTACACTCATGAACGGAGTGAAATGGGAATATGATGAATTACCACATATGCTAATCGCTGGTGGAACAGGCGGCGGTAAGACCTATTTCATGTACTCATTGATTAAAGCAATTTTATCCGTTGGTACTGTATATATTTGTGATCCTAAATCAGCGGATTTATCTGATTTATCTGATTTACCAGTTTTTAAAGGTAAGATTTTCTTTGGGCAAGGAGAAACTATGATTAGATGTCTAGAAGATGCTATCAAGCGGATGGAGCAGAGGTTCAAATATATGAAATCTTTAGAAAAGTATGAATCTGGTAGAAACTATGCCTTTTATGGAATGCCTCCAGAATTTATTATTTTCGATGAGTGGAAAGCTTTTTATGGGATGCTTGGCCGTGACTATAAAAATTTAGAGCGTGTCAATATTGCTGTTCAACAATTAGTTATGAAAGCCAGACAAGCTGGGATTTTTTTGATTTTGGGTACACAGAAACCTGATAGTAGTGATTTTCCAAGTGGGGTACGTGACAATATGATGTGCCGTGTCACTTTAGGTAAACTTTCAGTTCAAGGGTACTATATGGTATATGGTGAAGAAAGTAAAAACAAGGCGTTCTTTAACAAGCCAATTAAAGGCCGTGGATATATTGATGATGGAAGTGGTGTTGTTAGAGAATTCTATTCACCGTTTGTACCTAAGACGTACAATTTTTTGGATGAGTTTAAGAAGCTTGAATGTATGATTGAATTAAAAATATGAAGATAAATTATAAAATCCCAATTTCAATTAGATGAAATTGGGATGAGGGGAATTTATAATTAAAAAATAGCATGTAACTAGTAAAATATATCTTCTAAAATTTTATCTACATCATTATTCCAGTTATTATGATGTAGATTGAGACGATAGGTATCAGTTAAGAAAAATGGTGAACTAACATTTTCTTCAATAAATATAGGAATTACTTTTGTTTGAGTTGGATGATTATAGACATAATCACTTAATAGAGATACTTCTTTACCAACGCCACCAGTTCTATTGTTCGCCTTATCTATATAGGAACTATCACAAAAAATATAAATTTTATCAAATTTATCACGTTGAATACATTCCATGAAATAATTTAAACTATGACCCGGTCTTAAGCTATTTTTGTCATAAATTACTTCTATCCCATGGTTGGATAGTGTACTTTCAAGTTTATCTACTTTTTCTTTTGTTTCAGCTTTATCCCAACTATAGGAGAAAAAGACTCTTGGTTTAGTAGCTATTGATTTATTCTGTAATAATGGCCTGTAACTTTCAATTATATTGAAAATATTTCCATCCTTTACTGACCAATGACTTCTATTTAAACCAAATCCTTTTCTATTTATCTGAAGACTATCCTTAATAGTTAAAATATCTTCCATCGATAATTCGTCTTTTGTTACGTAATTTATAGTTATGGATGAAGAATTAATGTTGTAAGAAGTTATGATACCGATATATCCCATGGAAGAAATATTTTCTCGTCTTACTGTTTGTTCTTCGTATAAGAAAAGGCAAGGATATTGTATAAGTTCTTCAAGGATTTTACCGTGGAGAGATGGATCAACACTTTCATATTTGTTACCATAAGTTGATTCGAGAAACCTATCTCTATCAATAGTATGGACACCATATTCCCATGCTTCACTACGACTATCAATTATTAAGTTGAAATAAGTTTGAGTATATTGATTTGTTGGCATCATTAGATAAATACCCTCCTAAAAAGTCTGAGTAAAATATTTTTATTTTTATTTTATATCAAGTTATACATTTTTGAAAGATTAAAATTTTTATATACGGGCGCTGTAATTTTCTCTTGTTATTTTAAGTTTGTTAAGTTGTTTAAAATGAATGTTAAACAGGAAATTTTTATATTAAAAATTCTTAAGGTAGATAAAAGAACTTTGCCATTGAACAATAGAATATTATTGCTAATCTAATTAAAGAAAAAAGGCGTGGCAAGGCTGCTGTGCAGCCTTAGCAGGCGCCGCTGCGTTAGCAGTAAGGCGCTGATAGGCTTTTTCTGGGCATAGGTGGTGCTGTGCACCGCCGTGTGCCCTTATAACCCCCGCATTCTAACAGGGGGGTAATGAAGATGCAATAATTACAAAATGTAGTGATTGAGCATTGATATAAAGCTTTTTTTCTACTTCCCATAGCGTTTAAAAAAAATGTCGAAAATGGGAAGTAATCTATAGAAAGGAGCGAGGATGGAAACTATTGATTTAAAAATAATTGGTGAAAGTATTCAAGCATCAAGAAAAAAGCTAAGAATGACTCAAAATGATTTTGCTAAAAAGTTTGGTTTGTCTCGAAAATCTATAGGGAACCTCGAAAGAGGTGTTTCTTTATTGTCAGAAAACAAAATGAATGAAATCTATGATTATATTGCAGAACAAAATCGTCATGAGCCATTGGAGAGTATTATTGACTATATTCGGATAACGTTTCAGACGCACAATGTTGACATTATTTTTAATGACGTTTTGAAAATCAAAAAAGAGTTTTTTGCGCAAATAACTAGTCACCTCTATGGCTATGTTGGTGGTTATCAGTTGGATTATTTGATGGTGTTGTACTCTGAAAAAGGTGATTCTCGAGGGACGATGATTCAGTTGTCGGGGAAAGGTTGTCGACAATTTGAAGCATTTCTGAAAGCGCAAAGTCGTACTTGGTTTGATTTTTTTCACGTTTGTTTTGACTACAAAGCGAAATTTACTCGAGTTGATTTAGCAATCAATGACTATAAAGAATATTTAAGTATTCCTGCTTTATTAAATAAAATTAATCGGCAAGAGCTAATTTCACGTTTTGAACGATTTGATTTTAATGGTTCTGGATCAATCTCCAAAAAGAAAAGAGAAGGCGTTACGATCTATCTAGGGTCTAAGAAAAGTGAGCTTTATATGGCATTTTATCAAAAGAATTTTGAACAAGCGAAAAAATTAGGTGTTGCTGTGGAAGATGTTCCGATTAAAAATCGCTATGAATTGCGTTTTAAAGATGAACGGGCGGAACAAGCCATTCATGGATATACGAAAACAGGAGATTTAACAGAATTTTTGCTTGGTATTCTTAGTGATTATCTATGTTTTGTAGATAGAAAAGCTGGTGTTTCAAGAAAATATTGGTCTGTAAATAAAAAGTGGGCGTATTTTTTGGGTGGTGTTGAAAAAGTAAAGTTAGTAACAGAACCCAACGATGCTTTATATGAACGTTCGAAGAACTGGTTTAAACGATCTGTAGCCCCGACAGTGAAGATGTTGATGGAAGTAGATGAGATTGAAGAAACAGATGAGGTGCAAGAAATTATCGATGAAGCTGAACTTAGTGACAAGCATTTACACATGATTGAAGCACAAACAACAAGAATTGAGGATATGATTCTTTGATGAAAATAGAAAAAACGTGAAGATTGTGATTTATGCCGAGATGGAGTACGAATAATAATAAGCAGGAGGAAATGCATGGATCGGTTAAATGAAGTATTCTGCAATCCAGAAAAATATGAGTTATCGCTACAGGCAAGAGATGGCTTGCGTGAATTGAAAAGAATTTTTGATGGGAATCCTTTCTTCCCGATGGAACCTTATGTTTATGCTAAAAATCATTTGTATGGCATGTATGCAAGAGGAGTGATAAGTGGGGACTTGATGCAAAGTATACTGAGCGATTTTTAATGTAATGAGGTGAAATCTGTGTCGAGAATTTTTGATGATTTCTCTGTTGAGAAATTTGAAGACAAAAAGAACGAGTAGGTGTTTAATTTGGAGTTTCGGGAATACGTTGACTGCTATATGGACTCAATCGGCGAGGTATTAAGAAAAATGATTCCTGATTATGACCAAAATTGTTCAAGATCGATTTTTTTACTCACGGAAGAAGAAAAAATTGCTGAACAAGATTGGTATAATTATGTGAATGACAATCGAAAGAAGCCTGATCGTGCATTCTTGTTCGAGAATGTTCATCGATTTGGTGTCAATCGTACTGATTTATTTGATGCTAATCAACGAGAAGTGTCAAAGACTGACTTTATTGACTTTTACTTAAACGAAATCAAAAATCACACTTTAATGAAAGAAACAAAATTTGAAGCAGAAGATCGTACGTTTATTATGGATCGTGAGAAATATATTGCGATAAAAAAATTTGATGAACGCACGAACCCAGCAACGGGATACGATGAACTGAATATTACTACGTCTAAAAAGACCCAAGAATGGTTGTTACAAGCGCTCATATTGCGTTTTGAACGAGATTTTGGGTCTTTTTATATTGGACTACAAGCAAGGTGAATTTATGAAATCAATTCGTCTAGTGGATCATTTAAAAGAAAAAGGCTTTATGTGTTATGTATCTAGTCCTTCAAAAGAGGAGTACGAGAAATTCTGTGAGCTACAAAAAAAGACTGGCAACAAGAACATGAAGTTTAAACCCTACACGCCCGTTTGCTATGAAAAACAGCTTTCGAGAATCACGTCATTGATTATTGAAGGCTGTGCGAAGAAAAATGTGTATTATTACGACTTTTATAAAATCACTTTTTTTCCTAAACAAAGTCAAGGATCAAATATCAAAATGTATGGTCGACACATGACAAGAAATCAATTGTTACGCTGTGTAGAGTGGGTAAAAAATAAATGACAAAAGGAAGTTTTTGGATGAGTATACGTTCGCCGCCTAAGCTATTTTCATAAAAAAGAAAGAGAGGATGTGAAAACATTGTTTAAAAAAGTAAGTGTGCATTTTTTTGCTTCGATAGGATTGTTACTTGTTCTGTTGCTTGTTAAAACTACAACTGCTGATGCTTCTAGAAATGTAAATACATGGGGAGTCGGTAATTTAGGAAGTTCTGAATATGGTGAAATTGTGAATGATGAAACAGAAATCAGTGGCGATTATTCCTTTATTGCACGATGGATCGATGGGGTAACGACAGTTTCCACGTTCGGGGGTCGCTGGGATAGTTGGTCATATAGCTATGGTGGTGCTACAGGTATTTTGGGACACTTGCCTACAAATGATAGTGGAAAAGGAAATCTTGGCGTAATCTATCATAACGTTGGAATGAACAATGGTCGGGTAATTGATCTAAAAATCACGGTTACTGATTGGGAGAAAGGAGCGAATAACTATGGTTATATTTTTTATACGACTGGTGCAATCGCTCATATCCAACAAAGTTATCGTTACGTTAAACAGCGATGGGAATTTATCGATGCTCAAACAGGACAACCTGTGAAGCTGAGCGGATATATGACTATTACGGATATCGATTTTCATCAAGGAGTGACTTTCGACAAAAATACTGTCCCTCATTTAGGAACGATTTACGTAACAGAAGACAGTAATATTAGTGTCAAAAAAGAGAGTGATGGTTCTTTAACTGTTTATGATCCGTTTCGTGTAAATGCTGATCCTAGCGACTTGTGGGCGCAATTCACGTTTTTGTACAAAGACACAAGTTTTGTCGAATTTGATTGGAATCTCAAGAATTTACCTAGTCACTTGTCAATAGGAGAACCGAATATTCATGAAAGAGGCGGTGAGTTCTTTGGATTTACTGGTAAAAAACTTGCTCGTACTGCCACGATTGAACCTGAAAAATATATCCAATCGGATGATGGTTTGAAAACCAGCTCAGTTCTTGAATCAATTCATGATTCCTTTACGTATCTCTTAATTCATAAAGTACCTGATGAATTAGATGAATTTTACTATCGCTCGTATGAAATCAGAGATGATTTGCCAGCTGGTCTTGAAGTTGTGAACTATCGAATCCTTGATCAAGAAGACAGAGATGTCTCATTATATTTTGACGATTATTCGACAAAGGACAAAATTCATTTTGTTGCGAAACCAGCTGTGCTAAAAACAGCACGCTTCTATGATACGGATTATCGGATCGAAGTTGAAGTGAAGGCAAAGGATGCAAAAGAGTTGGAAAAACTTATTGAGTCCGATCATGTGATTTTTCGTAATATCGTTCGTGTAAGCGTGGATGATAAACCGAAAGTGTCAGAAGAGGTGACAACACAATTATTTCGAAGAGAGATTATTGTTGATCATATTGACAAATACAGTGAAGAATTGCTCCGAAAAGTAGTCGAACAGAAATTCGATGGGGAGTCGTACTCATATGAGCCATTCAATGATTTAGAAGATGACGAGGGCAATCGGTACAAATCAACTGTTACTCACTCAGGTGTAGTAAATGGTCGTGATCTATACTTTGTGATTCCGTATCATATTCCATTGCTGGAAGTAAATGTCGAATCCATTCAAATTGATACTTCTAAAGCAGAAAAGGATGGTGGACTACCAACGCGATTAGTTTTAACAAAAGAAGCAGAATACGAAGAGGATTTGTCGAAACTGCGTTATGTTATCGAAATTATCGAAGAAGCAACAAATCGTGTGGTGTATGAACAAGAACTGACTGTGAAAGATGAAGCCGATGTTTTGGAGCTATTGCTACCAACGGATGCAGCTGAAAAAGCAGAAAAAATTGATTATCTGGTGACAATCAAGGTAGTGGATAATCCTGACAAGAACAAATTTGTCACGGACACCAAAGATGTAGCGACTCACGGTTATACAGCTACTGAAAAGGTCTTGACCAATCAGGATGTAGTTAATGATGCAGTAGATTATGAAGCGGTGGCTCGTACACTACGCTTGCGTAACGAAGAAGCAGTTCAAGAATTCAATGAGACCATTCGTTTTGGTTTTGATCCAACTATCCGTTCTAAAACAGGCTATGGTTTCGCGATTGACTTAGCGCCACACTTTTCTAGTCAAGTTCACGACTCCTTGGAAGCTTTTGATCTTCGAGTAAACGTACCGCAAGAGTTAGTTGATAGTCAAATACACGAAGTTTTTGCCGCAAGAGGAAATGAAGTAACTATTCCTCTTGATCAAACATGGGCGCTAACTCGTTCAGGAGATAGTCGAGCGGATAGTTCCTTCATTTATGAATTTCCAGAAATACGTGTTGAGAGAATAACAGGAAATCTCTTCACAGAGAATCAGGTGACTAGAGCCAATCATGAATTACTTGATGGTGGTCGTAACTTCTATTTGCCGATTTGGCTTGAACTCGGAAGTTACAATGTAACAATTGAATCCGATATCGTAGGGAAGAATCATATCCAATTAGAAATGACAAAAACTGTCGATGTCTTTGCGTATATGTACGCAACAATGGATAGCGACACAAAAGAGTTAGACGAGTTGTTGTTAACACCAGTCTTTCCAGAAACCGACGCACCAGATGGATGGTCGGATGACGAAATCGCTTGGTTGAAGGGGGGATGATTTTGTGTATGGTACACATGCTTATTCCATTTACGGCGAGTTTGCTCGAAGTCGTGCTGCTTTTTGGCGCTTCGTTCGTTTTTTGTTTCTTGTTAGTTTAGGCATATTGCTGGCTCGTCATTTATTTAAGATTCCTTTTTCCTTTATGGACGGACTTTCTCAAAATTTGATGTCTGGCGATTTTTCTCAAAATCTGTCATTCAAACAAATTGCTCTAGAAAACGATCTTGTTCAATCGGTAGTGGTTTTTCTAACAGGATTAATCACTGTGTTTGCGACTTTCTTCAAATCACTGCGGCAGTTGTTGTTCTCTAAGTAGAATTATTTTTTATCGAGGGGAGGTGAGGATAGATGAACCTAGAACTAAATACAGACCGCTTTTGGGCAACCTTGGGCGTGATCGCATTGTGTTCGCTAATCATTGGTGCAGCGTTGTTGTTCTTTCCAGAATTGATGGATAGTGTGTTTGGACAAATGCAGGACTATATCAACGGAATTACAGTGCCTAACTAAGGACATAAGGAAGAGCGATCTTCCTTTTTTTGTTCTTAGGGAAATGGAGGAACTACCATGAATATTGAAAGTATTTATGAAGAAATTTGGCAAGAGTTGTTTTCAACTTGCTCAGAATCGTTTGTCAAAAAAATGGAAGCTGAAAATGTACCATTTGAATGGATTGATCAAAAGTTAGATGAATTGAAAGCATTTAGCCGCAATCGAAGAAACAAAGAGTTGGAGTCGGTGACGGAACCACTAGCAGCGTCTGTCATTGATCGACGAGTACGGCGGATTTTCGATCAGGAAGTCTATCCGTTGATCAATGAAAAAGAAGCGTTGTTAAGAAAAGAAACAGCCGAACGACCTGAAAATGCACAATAAAAATAACTAGAAAAAGGTGGAATTTGAATGAATTTAGAATTGAATACAGATCGCTTTTGGGCAACCTTGGGCGTGATTGCATTGTGTTCACTAGTCATTGGTGCAGCTCTGCTGTTCTTTCCAGAATTGATGGATAGTGTTTTTGGACAAATGCAGAACTATATCAACGGAATTACAGTGCCTAACTAAACAGTGGAAAAGGCAAAGGTAAGGGATACCCCTTGCCTTTTGCTTGTTATATAGGAGGTGGCAAATGTTATCAGGAATACCTAGAAAAGTTGCTTTGATGTCTCTTATCTTTTTGGTTGTTGCAGGTCTCGTTATCTTTGTTTTAGGCAACTATCAAACAGATGTTGAGTCCCTTACTTTAACGGAAACGTTACGAGCAACAGCTCTTGCGAATCGAGATGATTCTGCACGAGTAAAACAGGGAGAATTTTATTTAGACAAGGAAAATTTTGAGAAAGAGTTTGAACAATCAATAAAAAAACAAGGTACTTATCGTAATCGTACCATAACAATTGATTTTGATTATTTGATGTCAACGAATGAGAAAGGAATCAAAGCGATTCGTGTGTACGTAAATGATGGACACTCTGTTGAACAGGCGACTTGTATATTAAGCACGTCAACAAACGACAAGGAGGAGGGCTAATAAGTTGGCATTAAAAGTTACTGAAGCTGGGAAAGATAATGTTAATGAAAAGTCTACGACAGTGAAAAAAATTGTTAAGAAGATGGAGCCTGTTCAAGATGCAATCACGAGTAAAGTGATTGATGTTCAGGCGAATGGCTTTTTGCCAAAAAAAGATGAAACAGTAAGCAAGAAAGATTTTAAGCGAAGGATTTCTGACGAGCAATTGATAAGTATACGTGAGGATTTAGTCAAGCACCATACAAAACTTATTTTAGATGCGGCTGTTAATAAGGATGCGAGAAATGAATTGTTGGAAATAGTAAAAAAAGAACAGCGGTTAAGCATGCATGGCAAAGAAATTGCGGAATATGTTGCACAAGAAATTGTAGGTACTGGATTCATTGAAAAGATTCTCTTAGATGATACTGTTACTGATATTGGCTGGAATGGTACATTTTTGACTGTTCAAGGCAGTGATTCGTACAAAATTTTTTCAAAAGAGGATTTGGAACTAAATGATCCTGAAGGAGCAGTATTGCGGATCATTAATCGTTTTGCAAATTCAGAAGGCAAAGCATTTAATCCGTCAAGACCGATTCTGGATGGAGTGTTTAATCACTTACGTTTAAGTGCCGTTGATAAAAGCTTAAGCCCGAATGGAACAACAACTTCATTAAGGGTTGTAAGACCAAGATTAGCTTTAACAGAAGAACATTTTATTGACTTTGCCCCTGAGTTTGTTCTTGACTTCTTTAAAGTGGTTATGAAAGCAGGCGTGTGTATGACAATTGCAGGAGAAACAGGTTCAGGTAAAACAGAGCTGCTAAAATTACTTCTCTCATTTATTCCAAAGGAAACACGACAGATTGTGATCGAGGATGTTCAAGAAACGCATATAAAGGAGCTTTTACCTGAACATGATGTTTTCGCGTGGGTTACTTCACAAGAAAAATCAATTGAGGATTTGGTGAAAGCGAGTTTGCGGTTTTATCCCAAATATGTGAATGTTTCTGAGACTCGAGGAGCAGAAGCCTATGAGATGATTCAGGCGGCGTTGACAGATCATAAAATTGTCACAACAATTCATGCGACAGATGCATGGTCGATTCCTAGGCGGTTAGTTAATATGTGTAATTCAAAATATGCCATTAATGAGGATGCGGTAACCGAAGACGTGTTGAGTTATTTTGATTTTGGCATTCATATTAAAACGCTTCGATTAACAGTAGACAAAGAAAAGAACATATTCAAAGTCGTTCGTTATTTGTCTGAGATCGTTGAGTTTTCTCCTGATGGGTCACGGTCTATTTTTAAACAAACATTTGCTCATGGGCATTTTTATGTAACGACAGGTGTTTTATCGGAAAAATTTCAGGAACGAATGGCAGAAAAATTCTTGTCGTTTGAATTTCCAGAAATGCAGGATGAAGAGATTCAAAAATCTGCGGAGTTAACAGCGGTTATCAAAGATGTGGTGAAGCGTTATGAAAATTAGTCAGATTGAAACACAGAAAAAGAACTACTTAGATTTAGAGGAACTTTATGCGCTAAGTGCGGCGTATGGAAATGGAATGCAGCGAAAAGAAGTGATGCGACTGATTGCTATGCCAGCTCTAGTGATAGGAGTCATGCTGGGATTATTAACATATCTTTGGTGGGTTGTGTTAATTGGAATGGCTTTTGGTGCTTGGTATGGGTATCGTAAAATCTTGCCTAAGATTGTACAAAGACGTTATGAAACAGAAGCTTTATCTGCTCGCAATCATTTTATGAACACGATGACGCAAGTTATGGCAGATCCAAGTAAAACAGTAATACGATCGATTGAGCATATCTTGCCACGTATGCGTGGTGAACTTCAAACCGATATGGCAGAATTAGTTGCCTCGTTAATGATTGGTGCAGATATGGAATTAGTGATTGAGACAATGGCAAAGCTGAATGAAAAATACGACGAAGATGTCTTGTTTTGCCAATATCTGGAACAATTGGAAACGACAATTCATGAAGGCAAGCATAATGTATCGTCCATGCAAGATTTGACCAAACACCACAACGATATGCTTCAAAAGCGCAAGTTATTTTTTGCGGCAAAAGATGACTATTTGCGAGGTGTGAAGCTGATGTCAACGATGATTATTGGTTTGATTGGTATGTTTCACCTATCGTCTTATGTCATGGGAAACAGTTTTGAAATGTATATTGATGGCTTTGCAAGAAGCATTATTGGCTATGTCACTACTGGAATCTATGTACCAATTTACTTTCTAATCATTAACCGATTTTTGAAAAATTATTTTGATGATTCTGTGATGGAAGTAGGTGTTCGAACAAAATGAGTCTAAGTATAGAGAAGCAAATTTCAATCGATGTAAAACCTTCTTTTTTTGTTCGGTTATTGCCTAATGACATCGTGCAACAATTAAGAGAAATGCATAATAGCACCCGTGCGATATCGAAGTGGCAAAAGAAAAATATCCAACGGATTATATTACTGACGGGGTTATGTTTGCCTCTAGGTTACTTTATAGATTTGCGGTTAGCGCCTGTTGGGTTAGTGCTAGGCTTGATACTATATAGAAACCAACTACAAACGGTCAAACGAGTGTACATGCAATTTCGCTTTGAACGACAAATGCAATTTGCAAAATTTGCTCGACTATTGATTCCTCTCTTAAAACAAGCAGAATCTGGGATTAATCTGTATAAAATTTTTAGCCGTGTTGTTCCTCGTTTATCCTACGAAGTCGATCAGAAATTATTGATGGCATTAATGAAAGATATTTCTGATTTTCCAAACAGCATAAAGCCTTATGAAGATTATGCAAAAGCTGTCTCTGGAAGTGAGATGAGTATTTTGTTTATGTCAACACTCTATGATCTGGAACAAGGAGCGATTAACTTACAAGTGATTGATCGGCTCGGACAACTAGCAAGTCAAGAAATGATGCAAGGAATTGATCAAATTATTTCGTTGAAAGTCAAACGATTCCAATTATTATTTACGAAAATGATGACTAGTATTGTGGTACTGATTGTCGGTTTTGCACTTGCTTTGTTTATCTATCAAATTGGGCAAGTCGGATTTTATTTTTGAGGGGGATTTACGTGAATCAAGAATCTGAGGAGTATCCATTGTGGCGAGTTTTATTGGTATTTGTATTATTTCTTGTTGTGATGGGTGTGAGTTTTTATTTTTTTCGTAGTACAGGTGTTTTGTTGATGATTTTAGTTTTATTGGCTGTATCACATATTTTCAATCGGGAGGGGTGATCTAAAATGTTAGAACAACCAGTCAGTGAAATCTTTCGCTATTTACTTGGATTGATCCTTACGTGTTTTATTCTAAGTGTAGCGATTTTTTGTTATCAAATACAGGATGTGAATACGTTTCGACAACAAGTCAATTATCGTATTGAGCGGCGTGGCGGTTTAACGCAAGAAGCAATGGAAGAAATTGAAACGTACTCAAAAGAGTATTTTCAAGGTCGATATAGTGTCAAGAGTCCACAAGTAGGTGAAAAAGTAAGTTTTGGCGATACAGTTTCTTATGAAATTATTGGTAGTTATGAAGTTGTCTTTTTGCCGATGCCTACTGTGTATATGGCAACCGGTGGTCAGGCAATCTCACAGGTGAGGTGATATAGGTGAATCAAGAAAACCAAACAGGGCGTTTGTGGCTCTTTGTACTTGCGTTTGCAATAGTAATCCTAATCACTCCAATAGTGATGAGCAATTGGGAAGTAATTCAAGATCGTTGGCAACAATGGTTTAGTAATCGTCAAATAAAAATGTAGGAGGAAAAAGTGTTTGAATAAAAAATATTCATTTCAATTTCGAGAGGTAGAGAAGAAACTTTATCGAAAGTATCGTTTTTTACGAGGGACGTATGGTGCGTATGAGGCACAACAGTCACTCGTTGAGTTACAAAAGAAGCTTAGCGGAATTACCAAATTAACAGTCTTTGTGCAAGACATGGAAGAGTTAAAAGAGTATGAGTTTCAGGAAGTTTATATTGATCCAAGTGCAAGCGAAATACAGTTGTTAGATGAATTACAAAAGCAACTGTTAGAAGCAGGAGAAGAAATTGATGGCGCAAGAATTTATACGGAAATTAATCGCCAGTTCAATACAGAAGCAACTCAATTTCCAGAAATGAGTTCCAACGTGAGATCCTCAAAAGGACTAGTGGCTAAGCTGTTTCCTTGGTTGTTTAAACCAACAGTGGTCGATAGTAAAGATGCGCCATATAATCAACCAATCTTCCCACCAAAAGAAATTATGGATGAAGTTGTTGACCAAAGCGAAGAACCTGTATTATCGGTCTATGATTATGAAATGATTTTTACAAAAGTTGACGGTGTGCAAATCAGTTGTGAATTTCAGTCGGGCGAACAAAACGAGACACGAAATAGCGCACTCAAAAAATATTTTCCGATCGAAGGCAATTATCTAATAGTTGACGATGAGAAGATTTTAGCGAGTGAGTTGAAAAGTATTCGGTTGGAAAAAATTGAACCTGTGGATATTTTCAGTTTGCCAGAAGAAGGTAACATACTTGAAAATTTAAGTGAATTACCAGAATAGGAGGGGTGAGATGGGATTAAAGGTATCAAGCAACACGAGCCAATCTGCTCCTAGTACAGCAGTTGTCAACGACAAGAAATTGTTTAAAGATCGTCAAAAACAAACGGCAATCCCTGCTGGAAAACGAACGATTGCTAAACGCACTCGTTATGTTGTGTGGGGCGTGATTGTGCTCTTAGGATTTAGTGGGGTTTCTGCGTTTATCAAAGCGACAAACGTTTCTAGTCAAAACGTGAAGTTGGAAGAAGAGGTTACGACATTGGCGAAACAGCTCTCAACCTTAACGGCATTTTCGGTAGATGAAAAGAAGGCAGATGCCTATTTTTCTGAGTTCCTACCGATTTTTATGAACTTTGATGCAGAAGACTATGATGCACGAGTGGAACGTGAAGCGTTATTAGCACACTATTTTGAAACTACGAGTGATCACATGGTCGGAAATGACACGAATCGTCGATTAAAAGATTTCCGTTTGTATGAACTTAATCATGCGGATGAAGGGTTTGTGGCTCGCTATTTTGTACGCTATACGACTAGTGAAATCGAAGGGAAGAATCCTCAAACATTTGAGCACTTGATAAATATTCCCTTTGTGGAAGAAAATGGCGTGTTTGCAATTACGGAATTTCCTTATTTCACCTTAGCACCAGAAAATCGAGGGATTGTCTCAACGGTTGAAAGTAGCTTATCGGAACGAAATCAAGTGTCTTTAGTAGAAGTAGAAGGACTGGAAGAGTTTCTTGAACAATTCTTTACGAATTACTCTTCTAGTAGCGTTGAAGATATCGCATATATGATGAAAGAACCAATCTCGCTCGATGGACAGTTTGACTATGTTCAATCTGAAAATAAAATATATCAATTCGAAGACAGTGAGGAGACAATCGTTCAATCGGTGGTAGAGTTCCAATTGGTTAATACAAAAATCACACATAAAGAACATATGACACTAACGATCTCAAACGATGGGGATCGTTTTTTTGTTGAAAAACTTACACATACTTTAGGAGGAATGAACTAATGCCAACATTATCAGCACTTTTAGATTGGGTACAAAGAGAAGGAATTAATGCCGTATGGATCGTTATGGTCGGTTTTGCATTGAAATACCTGTTTGAACAAAAATGGAGTAAATTTGTGATCTTTCTACTTGCGGCGGGCGCAACGGCTTTTGTAGTAAACAATCCACGAGTTGTTTCTCAAGCGTTTGAAGCGGTGAGCAACTTATTCTTCAGATAAGAGGAGGAAGCAAGTGAAGGTTTGTTATAACTACAAAAAAATATTTGATGATCCAATTCGAGTACGTACATTTGGACAATTCTCCTTACCAATGCCACTGCAATTAAACCGTCTCGTATTATGGGGTGTGTTTCTAGGAATCACTTACCTATTATTTAGCGGATTAATTGATGGGGTCAATCAAATTCTAGGTGGGTCGAAATTTGCGATCTATATTTTCTTTCCGTACTGGGTTTCGGGAAAGCTCTTGGGATTAAACCCAGATGGTCAAAAGATTTTCCCATATCTAAGGGATTTGAGTCTATATTTGATTATTTTCAAGGGATTGAAAATACGTTATTGCGAAGAAGAGATTGTTCAAGATGTTTCCAAAATTATGTTTGAAAAAGTGAGAGAAGAAGAAAGAGTCTAGAAAGAGTCTAATGGCTCTTTCTTTTTTGCAAAGGAGGAACAAATGAAGGCAGTAAAAGAAATGGTCAAGTTAGCAAAAATTCCTATCGAATCAATCAAAGAGAATCTATTGTTCGATAAAGATGGCTATATTTGGGCGTATTATCGGATAACCGCTGAAGAAACGAATCCGAATAATTTAGAAGAATTAGAAAAATACAAAAAACGTTGGGCAACGATGTTTCGGAAGACATTGCCGAAGTATGGTGAATTTGAATTAGATATGTACCCCAAGGATAAACAGCTAGCGGAACGATTCAAAGAGTTTTCTAAGGATTTAGCACCTGAGCACCATTCGTTAGGGCTAGAGTATATGGGGCGAACGGTAGTTACTTTAAAAAATGAGCTCGGGGAAATCACTGAACCAGATTTTATACTGGGTGTTCGTCTTAAAGATATGTATTCGAACGAAAATCCGATTGAATCGATGAAACGAGTTGCCGAAGATGTAAGTGATCAGATACTGTCGCTGTTGGGGAAAAAAGTATTAACGGCTGACGATGAATTAGCAAAAATCAAACCAGTTGAGGAGGAGCTATATCGCTCTTTACGAAGTAGAAAAGCAAGTCGTCTGACAGAAGATGAACTGATTTACTTGAATCGGTTGAATTTTATCGGTGGTTTGCCGCATGAAAAAAATCAAGAAGATTACTCTAAGGAGCGAATTTCTCAGGCGATTGTTGATGCTGGGAAAGATGTAGGTTTTATTCATTTAGAATCGGATGTTGGCAAGAGTGTAGTTTCGTATCTACCAATAGCGGATTTTGAAGAAAACGATATTGCCTATAATCATTTGTATCAGATTGCTCAACAAATGGATTTTCCTTGCCGATTTCGTATTAAAGCGCATTATCCTGATCCAAAAGGAGTAACAGGTTTTTCTTCTAAGGTTATGATTCAAAAAAATCGTCATAAGACGGAAGCAAAGGAAGCTCGTCAAGCAGGAGAGTCAATCAGTTCACGGATAAAAGCAAATTTTCAGGCAACAGAATCGCTAGCAAATGAACTAGAAAACAATGAGCCGATTTTGCGATGGCTAGGGTGCTTCGTTATAACTGGAAAAAGTCGTGAACAAAACAAGCGGCGAGGCGATGCATTAATGAATGCGATGAAGACTTTGAAGATCAATGTAGTACGCCCGAGTGCGAAACAAGCACAATTGTTCTATCGCTGTTTGTTTGGTGCGTCAATCGAATCAATGTCTGATTGGATGCAAGTAACTAATGGGTATGGTTTGGCGGAAACCTTGTTTGCAGTGACGAATCGAGCTGGCACCCGATCAGGGTGGTACCTTGGTCGAATTGATCCGTTTCTTGAGTCAGAAACCTTGAAGGATAGTATTCATTCTTCAAGAAACAGTGTTTTTTACAATATGTTGGTTGCCAATCAAGGTCAAGAAGGAGCAATTACGGATAGTCCACACGTCGCAATCACAGGTGAGACTGGGAAAGGGAAATCATACCTGACAGGTTTATTGTTCTTTTATTCGTCTTTATTAGATGCAAAAGTATTGTATATCGATCCGAAGAATCAAGTTGCCAAGCAGTTTAAACGAACTGCCAATGATCCAGTTATTCAACAAAAATTCCCGAGTTTTGTGACATATTTGAACTCTATTAATTACGTGACTTTAGATGCCTCTAAAAAAGAAAAACATGGTGTCCTAGATCCGATTGTTTTCCTCCATGGAGTGGAAGCTAAAGACACCGCACAAGCTATGATCCAATCTATCTATAATTTAGATAATCGTGAAGAAGTGGAAACTGCGATAAATGAGGAACTGGATAAAGCGATTGAGGAGCGAGAATTGGGAGAACAAGTCGGATTACTCACTGTCATTCGTCGCTTATTTGCCTACGAAGATCAAGTAATCAAACGTGCGGCAAAATTATTGTTGTCTAAAATCCAAAACAGTGTCTTACAGCTTGGCTTTAGTGATGGCGATTCCAAAGGATTGGATTTAGATCATAAATGTACAGTTCTTGGGATTGCAGGATTAAATCTCCCTGAACCGCACGTGCCAGTTAAAGATTACTCAGAAGCGAATAAGAAATCTACTTGTTTGATGTTGCCTTTAGGCAAGTTCTGTGAAAAGTTTGGAAATCAAAATGAAGAACAATATACGATCGAATTCTTTGATGAAGCTTGGATATTAGCTAAAGCCAAAGGCGGACGTGAAGTGTTGAAAGCCATGCAGCGCGTCGGACGGTCGTTTTGTAATATCCTTGTCTATTCTACTCAATCAGTCAAAGACGTTGGAGATGATCAAGATACAAATAGTTTTGGTACGATGTTTGCCTTTGATTGGCAATCTGAGCGAAGTGATATTTTGAGTCATATCGGGATCGAAGTAAATGAGCGAAATATGACGTTAGTTGAAAATATGAAAAAAGGACAGTGTTTATTCAGAGATATCTATGGTAGAACAGCAAAATTAAGTGTTCATAATTTGTTTCCTGAATGGCATCATGCTCTGCAGACAGTGAAGAAAACCGCATCCAGTCAGGCTGAAAAACAATTTGCCTAAGGAGGGTTTGTGTGAAAAATAAAAGAAAAGTATTTAAATGGCTAGGGTTATTTTTGATGTTTTTTATCTTGTTGACAACGGTTAGTGCTGATGCTACTCCGACACCGATTAATCCCGATCAAGAAACAAGTGTCACTGACAAAGCAGAGCAATATAACTTAGATTCTTATCAGAGTTACATGGTCGAACGGAAAAGGTGGTTTCAAAGTTTAGATATTGCAAACTGGCTAAATGGTGGTGCAAACTTATTTTTTGACTTGAACAAAATCATTTTTTCTATGTTTCGAACGGGGATAGATTTGTTTGGTAATGCTAATGTAATTAATGATTATGTTTCTGTTTTTACGACTTATTCAAAATCAATGTATGATTCCTTGTATCGTGACTTTGGACTTACTATTATTGTAGCGATGGCGTTGTATTGCTTGTATTTGTACATTATGAAATCGCCCCAGCAAGCCGCTAAGCAGTTTTTTGCTTTTTCGGCTGTGGTGATTATAAGTATGGTTTGGAATAATAGTGCAACTACAATTATTCGTGATTTTAACTCTTTAACAGAAGAGGTTCAAGGAAACTTAATTCGTACAACAAGCAATGCTCAATCAACGAATGCCACAACACCTGTGACTCATGCACAAAATACGTTATTTGAATTAGCGATTGAGGAGCCGTTTTTGCTAATGAATTTTGGTGTCGCAAGCCGAAGTGAAGTTATTTCTGCTTATGACGCAAGTGCTATTTCTTCTTTGATGTTCTCGGGAGAATGGACTCCAGAAAAAGATGCAGAGATTGAAAAAGTTGTAAAGGAAAGAGCGGACGAGAATGTCTTTATGACGACTGACAAAGCTGGTTGGAAGTTTGTGGTTGGTTTTTTATCACCAATTACGACTATCGTTTTAGGAACACCTATTTTAATCTTGCAAGTGCTAAATTTATTGACAGGGATTATGGCGTTAATTGTGTCTGCTTTCATCGGACTAGCAATGTTTATCAGTATGATTCCCCGTTTTAGAGGAGCTTTTTTGAAGTCTTTACAATCTTTGATAGGCTTATTCGCAATTCGAGTATTGTTGGGAATATCCTTTATGATGTTAGTTTCTGTAATAAATGTCATTCGTGGTGTAATTCCAGCTGATGGCGTTGCCAATTACTTATTACAAGTGATTGCAATTACTGTAACTATTGTTGTTGTTTGGAAAAATCGAGATAAAATTTTTAAAATGATTTCTGGTGGAATGATTTCAAGTGTTGATGGCGGCTTATGGAATAAAGCCAGTGCACCATTCAAGAAAAAAGCTAAGGATACAGCAAAGCTTGGTGCAGATGTGGCAGGCTTGGTAACAGTCGGCGTTCCTTTAGGAGAAGTTATACCGAATGCAGGTAAGAATGCGGCAAATTCTATGCGAGAAAATGCTTATGATATTTATGCCGATCGACAAGCATTCAAACAGCAGGAAAAAGACGATCAGACACAATTTGCAGTAGATGATTACTTTGATACGGTTGATCGTGCAAAAGGTGTTATTGATGGGGAAGAACAAGCGAATAACCAACAATCAGAAAATGTGTTTGATAATGGAAGTCAGTATGTAGGGGCAACAGAAGAGTCTGTTGAATTGGATGATATGGACTTGGATGTTGATGATGTGCAAGCGGAAATCAATGAGTTAGAAGCTACTGATGTTCAGGAAACGAGTGAGAATGGAGACAAGATTGATACTGTAGAAATTGAGACGGCAGAGACGGAGAACGTAGAAAAAGCAGAAATCAATGAGTTGGAAGCTGCTGATGTTCAAACAACAAACGATGAAGCAAACAAGATTGATACTGTAGAAATTGAAACAGCAGAAACAGAGAATGTGGAGCAAGCAGAAATCAATGAGCTGGAATCTACTGATGTTCAAACGACAAACGATGAAGCGCACAAGATTGATACGGTAGAAATTGAAACAGCAGAAACAGGGAAAGTGGAACAAGCAAAGGTCAATGGGCTGGAAGCTACCGATTTGGAGATAACAGGAGAATTAGAGACTGATCAAGTCACTGGATACCAAAGTGTCGAAAATGTCTTGAGTGCGAATGAAATCGATTATGATGCGCCTGATATATACCTAGAACACCTAGATCAGCAAACAAATGAGTTCTTTGCACAGTTGGAAAATGAAACCTTAGTACAAGCTAATTCGATTTATCAGTCGGAAGAAGCGGTTATGCCACATATCGTAGAATCACACAGTTTTACAGATAGTCAGAATATGATTGTTAATACAGATTTTGGTGCAGAAATTAAAAAGCAAGAACTAGAAACGAATAAAATGTCAGTGGATGAAAAAACTGCATTCGATGCATTATTAGCAGAAGTTCGAGGTGAGTAAATGATAAAAAAATGGATGGTTTCAGCATTATTGCCATTGTTTTTTGTTAGCTCGTTTTTAATTCTTGTTGCAGGAGGATATGATCAATCACAAAATAAAAGTGAAGATATTTTCTTCGATGGATCTTATAGTAATGTCGGTTTAAGTGAAGCTGTTTTACGATGGAAAAGTGAAGTCGAGCTAGTAGCAAAAGAACATGATGTTTTGGATCAAGTACCAATTTTACTAGCAATGATGATGGTTGAAAGCGGCGGTAGGTATCCAGACTTATTTCAAGCAAGTGAATCGTTAGGTTTGCCTGTCAATACGTTAAACGAACGAGAGTCTATTGCGCAAGGAGTGAAGTATTATTCGCAAGCTTTATCGATGGCTCGAGAAAACGAAGTAGATGAATGGTCAGCTGTGCAAAGCTATAACTTTGGACTGTCTTACATTTCATTTATCGCTAATAACGGCAAACGTCATACAACTGACTTAGCGGAGCGATATTCGAGAAGTGTGGTGGCACCATCTTTGGGAAACACGACGGGTGTGAAAAATGTGTATATCAATGCTGTATCTATTGCAGATGGACGAACGTATCAATACCAGAATGGTGGTAACTTCCATTATGTTGGTCTTGTCCAACAATTTATAATTACTGGTGGCGTCGATGGTTTTATTCTTCCTATTGATCCACCAAATATAAGTTCTTGGTTTGGTATGCGCAATATTGGAGCGGGACCCGAATTTCATAGAGGACTTGATTTTGCTCACCCACAGGGCACAGCAATCAGAGCAATTGCGGATGGTGAAGTGATCTTTTCAGGTTGGCATGATTCATGGGGCAACTATGTTCGAATCGAACATGGCAATGGATATTGTAGTCTATATGCTCATAATGTCTCGAATAATGTAAAAGTGGGTGACCGAGTGAAGCAAGGAGAAGTTATAGCTTTGGTTGGAAGTACTGGTAGAAGTACGGGACCGCACCTTCATTTTGAAATTTCTACGTCAAGAGATTTATCAAATGCTAGTCTACTAGACCCAGCGGAAGTGTTGGGCTTGAAGTGAGGAGGGGTTGTGTGAAAAAAATAAGCTTAATTATTGTTTTTGTCTTAATTGTAGGAGGGGTTACAGCTTTAATTTTTTCTAATGAAAATCTTGAACCAGGGCGTGGTGTTGAGGAAAAGGAAGAATCGAGAAAATTTTTTGATTTTCGACCAAGTCCGCCTCAATCAATCTCTGACTCAGAAGATTCTATAAATCAAACAGATGATACAGTTTTTATAGAAAAAAATAGAGCTGACGAAGATGGCGAAATAAATCATACGTTGTCTTTTTTAGAAACTAATCGGAAGATGATCGATGCATATTATGGTGAATGGTCAATTGAGGAGAGAAATCAGGTGTTGAGAAATGTCTTATCAGAATCTCTCCATAGTGATCATCTTTTTTCGGAAGATGAAGAAGTATATTCGGGAAATATATCAGAAATGACTTATCGATCATTTCATAGCGAAGAAGATGAAAGGCGAGCGACAGTTGTAAATATTTTAGATTTAGTAGTCGATGGTTTAGAACAAAGGCTTTTAGTGACAACAGAATTAGAATTAGAAGGGAAATGGGTTATTATAGGCTTGAAATTTGAATTGATTTATGTGTAAACTAAAATAAGCGTATAATATCTTCAAAAAAAAGGAGAAAATTATGAAGGAGAGAATTAAAATAAGGGTTGTTCTGGTTTTGATGATCTTTATTGTAGTTTTGGTTGGGTGTGGTAATAAACCGAACAATGATGTTCGAGAGGTTATTGATGCAATAATGGAAAAAGAGCGACAGGACGAATATGAATACTCGGAAGATGACTATAGCTTTAAAGTATACTATAGTGAATTATTAGATGTTTATATGGCACATGCTTTTATTCCATATAATGGTGAGCCGAACAGAATGGATTTTCTATATTCTTACCAGTTGAAAGAACTAGATAGGAATGGCTCTATAAGCCAATTATCAAATATCTTGAAAGAAGGCAACTATGAGGAAGTTTATCGTAGTGGAAAATTTGTTGAATAAAATAAATGAAGTGAGTACCAGTGAGGAAATTAATCCTTGCTGGTATTTTTTTTAGGAGGAGTGTCTTATAATGGAAACATGTACAAAACAAGATTTGATGAAGAAAGGATATCGTGAATATCAAGCAAGAGAAATAATTCGTGAAGCAAAGTTAATGTTAGTAAAAAGGGGCTGCCCTTTCTATTTAAGTAAAGGGAGAGGGAGAGTTCCGAAGTGGGCGATTGAGGAAATTTTGGGTTACGAACTTGAGACGGGTGAGGTATCTCAAAATGGGTAAAAAGCAAAATGTTTATAAGGATTCAAATGGATTTTATTTCAAAGCTAATCTAGGGAAGGATCCAATTACTGGAAAAAGACTTACTAAAACGAAAAGAGGTTTTAAGACAGAGGCAGAGGCATATCGTGCGTATATGGTTTTTATGTTGAATCAGACACAAGCTAAAGATCAAGTGGTCTCTGATTCAGATAGTAAAGAAAATATGACTTTTAAGGATTTTAGGGATCAGATATATTTGGATTGGTATAAATCGAGAGTTAAGCCGAACACATTTAATCCAAGAAAATACTGTTTGCTGAAAGATTTTAAAGATTTTGAAAACAAGAATATGCGTGATATTAGTGTTTTGGATGTGCAGATATTTCAAAATAAACTTTTATCAAGTGGTGTGTGCGGATCATATATTAATTTGTTGTGCTCTTTAATGGCTGGTATATGGGATAGAGCAAAAATCTTTGGGTTTGTTGAAGAAAATCCATTTCGTGCATTAGGAAGAATAAGGGTTGAAAAGAAAAAGATCAATTTTTGGACGTTGGATGATTTCAAATTTTTTGAGAAAAGTATTTTTACAACTAATCTCGAGAATAAAATTATGTTACAAGAAAATCTATCGCAAACTGAATACTATGATTTTTTTCACTATTTATTTTATCGCTTTTTGTTTTTCACTGGCTTAAGATTTGGGGAGAGCGCTGCATTATTGTGGGAAAATGTTGATTTAGAAGAAGGAAAAATAAAGGTGCTATATACAGTTGGTAATCGATCCAAAAAAAAGTCGGAACAATATCTATCTACTCCAAAATCGAAAAGTAGTGAAAGAACATTATTTATTGATAACAGGACGATTTTATTATTAAAAAATTGGAGATTTTATCAACATCGTTCTGGTGACATAAAATTAGTGTTTAGCCATGACGATGTATTCATTGATGGAGCTTGGATGGGAGTCAAGTTCAAACGCTTGCAAGAGAAGTTTGGTCTTCCTAGAGCTACGTTGCATGATTTGCGGCACTCACATGCTAGTTTACTTATTCATATGAAAGAGAATCCTAAAATGGTTCAAGAAAGATTAGGTCATGCCAAGATTGAAATGACATTAGATATATATTCTCATTTGTATCCGACAGAGAATTTTGATATTGTTGATCGTTTAAATACGATCAGCGGTAGAGAATAACGTACTATAATAGAAGCAAAATATTGGGAAATGTTCTCACGAATGTTCTCACGAGAAAATAAAGGGGCTGTAACCGTTGATAGCAGTGGATTTGTTTCCCTTGTTCATGTTTTTAGCGTATACTAAAGACATGAACTTTTTTATTTTGGAGGGATCTGCATGAAATTAGGATTTATCGGTACTGGTGTCATGGGTCAAGCGATGGTTGGTCATCTCTTAGCTGCAGGACATACAGTGAATGTTTACAATCGGACGAAAGCAAAAACAGATGAACTCGTTGCGAATGGAGCAATTTGGTGTGACACCCCAACAGAAGTTGCATCAGAAAGTGAAATCATCTTTACAATGGTTGGTTATCCATCCGATGTTGAAGAGGTTTACTATGGGCCTCAAGGGATTTTTCAAACGGCTGTGACGGGCAAAACATTGGTGGATTTTACCACCAGTACACCTGATTTGGCAGAACGAATCTACCAGACAGCGAAGGAAAAAGGAGCAGCGAGTATCGATGCGCCAGTTTCTGGTGGTGATCTTGGTGCGAGAAACGCCACGCTAACGATTATGGTTGGTGGCGATGAAGAAGCTTACCAACAAGTAAAACCACTTTTTGAAGTATTAGGAAAGACGTTTCAACTTCAAGGAGGGGCAGGGAAGGGTCAGCATACGAAAATGGCCAATCAGATCATGATTGCCGGAACCATGACGGGGATGACAGAAATGCTGGTCTATGCGAACCAAGCGGGTCTTGATTTACCACGAGTGATTGACACGCTTTCTGGTGGTGGGGCAGCCAATTGGTCCATGACGAATTATAGTCCTCGTATCCTAAAAGAGGATTATTCACCAGGCTTTTTTGTCAAACATTTCATCAAAGATTTGGGGATCGCTTTGGATGAGGCTAAGAAGATGGGATTGGATTTGCCAAGCACCACTTTAGCTAAAAAATTGTATGATCAGTTGGCTGAAAAAGGCTTCGAAAATGACGGAACGCAGGCGCTGATTAAACTTTGGTGGCAAGATGGAAAAAAATCTTAAAATGACAAAAAAAATACGAAAAATCAATGCAAGATAGAGGATGTTTTGATACAATATAACGGACAGAAAAAGGAGGCTTACGAATGAAAAGTTCGCAATTAGTCGCTATCATCAAACGTTTAGAAGCGATGGTCGAAGCGCAAGACAATGAAGTTCAAGTACGTCGTTTTGAAAAAGAAGGCGTCGAAAAATGTACCGTTACTTATGACAATTCGACAGAAACGTTTGAATTAACGGAAGCAGAATCAAGTCAATCTTATCAATTTGATAACGTTGATATTGTAGCCATGGAAATCTATGATTTGATCCAATAAGAATGAGTGGGACGTTCGTCGTCGCTTTCTCATTTCTAAACAGCAAGCCTACTTGGGCTTGCTGTTTTTTATTTATCTGCTGCTTTTTCTTGGCGATACAAGTGATTAAGGATGATCCCTAATGGATCGAGATCTTCCGGGGCTAAAGGAAGCGCAGCGCTTGCTGGCGGGAGTGGCTGGAATGTTTCCTCGGGAGAAAGAACTTTTGTTTGGATCAACTTGCCAAAGCTAACTTGATAGTATTTGATTTGAGTCGTCTGTGATCCTGGCTCCTCTAAGTCAAGGAGAATAGAAAAAATCACTTCTGGTTCTTGAATAAACTGATTGACCCTCACGATTTCTTGGTAAAAGCTTTGTGCTAAATGGATCTGGGGCTGCAGTACACTAGCTTGTTCAAACAATAGGTGATCAATCAGATATGCTAAGCGTTTTTTAAGGAGTGAAAAACAGTCGGTCTTCTTTCCTGCAAAAAAACAGCCGATTTCTCGCCACTTCTGTTCCAAGGGATACGCATCCATTTGAGGGAGTTGCTTACGCAAGGTCAATAGCGTCAGTTCGTTGACAGTCGGCAATTGAAAGGTTTCTGACAATACTTGAAACAATGCTGGCAATTTTTTTGTTTGCCGAAAGGGACCATAACTGCCAATTTGTGGTGTTTGAGTGATCGTGAAGGTATGATTCGTCAAGTCAACAAAGCAATAGTTGGCTGAATGGTTCATTTGTCGGTTATAGATAGGATGAAAAGCTTGGATCAAACGACATTCAAGTAATAGTGCATCCAATTCTGTATCTGTTTCGATCGTTTCAAAATCAACGACATTATAAACAAGTCGAAGCACCTTATTGGCATGCTGCTGATTTTTTCGGAAGTAAGAAACGACACGCTGTTTCAATGATTTGGCTTTTCCTACATACAAGACTTCGTTGTGCTGATCTTTCATTAAATAAACACCAGGCTTTTCAGGCAGTGCATTTGCTTTGTTTTTTAGAAACTCTTTGTTCGGATTCATCGATCGTTCCTCTCCTTCCTTCAAAGAGTAGCAGATGAAGCGTAAGAGAGCAACGTTTGTTGGCTATCGACAAGAAAAAATTAGAAATAGAGTGGAGGCAACAAAATGATAAACTTTGACATTCAAAGGAAATTTCTCTATAACGGAAACGGATTATTTTGTCAACTCGCAGCTTTTAAAATCTTAGAAAATCAATTCTTAAATAAAAATGCGCTTAAAAATAAAAAAAGTTCGAAAAAATTCTTGCATTTCTCAATAACTTCCGATATAGTTTGACTATCAAATGATTTGATTATCAAAGTATTCGGATGGTGAAGGTTATGGAACCCAATTTAGAAACAGTTAATGACTACTTAGTCAGCGTCTTTAATGACATCTTAGTGATTGAAGAATCTGAATTGAAAAAATCTCAATTCAAAGACCTTTCAATTACCGAAATGCATACCATCGAAGCCATCGGGATGTACAAAAAAAAGACCACGACTGAAGTTGCCAAAGAGCTTTCGATCACTGTTGGGACTTTGACCATCGCGATCAATCGTTTGGTGAAAAAAGAATATGTAGAACGGATTCGCAGTGAAGATGATCGGCGAGTCGTCAAACTAGGTTTGACGAAAAAAGGAAAACTCCTTTATCGTGTTCATCAGCATTTTCATCGTGAGATGGTGAAGGGTGTCTTGAGTCAGATGTCTCCTGAAGAGGAACAGGCACTGTTGAAAGCACTGAAAAATCTGCATGACTTTTTACAAGATTATAAGTGAGAATAATGGATGAATATGTTTGGAAAAATTACCGCGACTGCAAGTTATGTTCCAGAAAAAATCGTAACAAATGATGATCTATCAAATTTGATGGATACTTCAGATGAATGGATCCATTCTCGCACGGGAATCAAACGAAGAAGAGTCGCTGTTGGCGAAAACACTTCAGACCTTTGTATTCGCGTCGCTCAAACGCTCTTGCAAGATGCTCAGCTTTCAGCAGAAAGTCTAGATTTCATCTTGGTAGCGACGATCACACCGGATTTCAATACACCGGCGGTTGCTTGCCAAGTCCAAGGGGCGATTGGGGCAGTCAATGCCTTTGCTTTTGATATCAGTGCAGCATGTGCTGGTTTCGTGTATGCATTGTCTATGGCTGAAAAACTGATTCGAACGGGCGCTAAAAAAGGATTGGTCATCGGTGGAGAAGTACTTTCAAAAGTCTTGGATTGGAACGACCGTTCGACGGCTGTTTTATTCGGAGATGGTGCCGGCGGTCTATTGCTGGAAGCATCTTCAGAGCAGCATTTGCTCAAAGAGTCTTTAAAAGCAGATGGGACGCGAGGCATGTCCTTAACATCTGGTTTTCGAACGAATGAGAATCCTTTTTCACAAAACGCTCCGGCGTATAGTGCTTGTATGCAAATGATTGGACGAGAAATCTTTGATTTTGCGACGCGTGATGTGGTCGCCTCGATCAATGATCTGACACAAGATGAAGCAATCGATTATTTTTTGCTTCACCAAGCAAATTCACGTATTTTAGACAAAGTTGCTCGCAAGCTGAAGCAGCCCCGTGAGAAATTTTTGCAAAATATGCAAGATTATGGCAATACTTCGGCAGCCTCGATTCCGTTATTGCTAGATGAAGAAATCAAACGAGGTACACTGTCACTTGGCAGTGGTCAAAAAGTGGTGTTCTCAGGTTTTGGCGGCGGATTGACATGGGGAACTATGTTAGCCACCTTATAACTTGTTCACGAAACAAAATTACTATTGAAAAACACATTGGAGGAATATACACATGGTATTCGAAAAAATTCAAGAAATCGTAGCAGAAGAATTAGGAAAAGAAAAAGAAGAAATCAAATTGAACACAAACATCCAAGAAGATTTAGAAGCAGACAGCTTGGATCTTTTCCAAATCATTAACGAGATCGAAGATGAATTCGATGTGAAGATCGAAACAGAAGATGGTATCACAACCGTTGAAGATCTAGTTAAATATGTAGAAAAACAACAAGCATAAAACAAAGGCTAGGCAGACAGCCTAGCCTTTCCTTTTTAAGAACGTGTTTTTGCTGATTCATAGACGAACTGCAAGAAGCCATGTTCTCCAACGACAACGATCAAAGTAATGAAGGAGTGCAAGATGAAGACAGCCTTTTTATTTAGCGGTCAAGGCGCACAGTACCCCCAAATGGGAGAAGAGCTCTATCACCAAGAAGCCATCGTTCGTGAGACGTTTGAACAAGCCAGCACCATTCTAGGATATGATATGGCCGAGCTATGCTTTACTGAAAACGAACGTTTAAACCAGACGGAATATACGCAGCCTGCCATCTTAACGGTAAGTACGGCTTTTTGGCGACTTTTGGATGCGCAAGGAATCAAAGCAGATGCTGTTGCTGGCTTGAGTTTAGGCGAATATACAGCCCTAGTCGCTAGTGGTGCACTTGATTTCCAGACAGCAGTCGCATTGGTGCAAAAGCGCGGTCGGTATATGGCAAGTGCGGCGCCAGCAGGTGTTGGGAAAATGGTCGCTGTGATGAACACACCCGCTGAAACGATTGAAGAAATCTGTAAAGAAGCAAGTCAAGTGGGGATCGTGACACCAGCGAATTACAATACGCCGCAGCAGATCGTCATTGGCGGTGAAGCGCCGGCAGTGGATAAAGCGGTGGAATTGTTACAAGCTGCTGGAACCAAACGGGTGATTCCTTTAAATGTCAGCGGTCCTTTCCATACTGCTTTGTTGGAACCCGCATCGCAGCAATTAGCACAGGAATTAGCTCAAATCACCTTTGATGAGTTACAAGTACCTGTCATCAGCAATACGACCGCGCAGCCAATGCAGCAAGACCAAATCAAGGAACTGTTGACGCTGCAAGTGAAATCGCCAGTGCGTTTTTACGAAAGCATTGCGACACTGAAGCAGCTTGGCATCCAACAAGTCATCGAGATCGGACCAGGAAAAGTATTGAGCGGTTTTATGAAGAAAATAGACAAAGAAATCCAGACTGCGCGTGTAGAAGATAGCCAAACGTTGGCAGATACACTAGCCCGATTCAACTAGGAGGAATTTATGGATCTGCAAAATAGAAACGTCTTTGTAACTGGTAGCTCGCGAGGGATCGGTTTTACCATCGCGGAAGCCTTTGCCAAAGAAGGAGCGAATATCGTTTTAAATGGACGAAAAGAAATTCCCCAGTCACTGATCGATCGCATCACCAGCTACGGCGTGAAATGTGTAGCGATCAATGGGGACATTTCTGATTTTGATCAAGCGGCAGCCATGCTTTTAGAAGCAGAAGCGGCAGTCGGACCGATCCACATTTTAGTCAATAATGCCGGGATCACGAATGACAAATTATTGTTGAGAATGAAACCCGAAGATTTTGATTCAGTGATCAAAATCAATTTGACTGGTACCTTCAATATGACGCAGCACGCGTTGAAAAAAATGATGAAGCTGCGAGAAGGCCGCATCATCAATTTGACGAGTGTGGTCGGCTTGACGGGAAATATTGGGCAAGCCAACTATGCAGCAAGTAAAGCTGGCGTGATCGGTTTTACGAAATCTGCCGCTCGTGAAGGTGCCGCTCGGGGGATCACCTGCAATGCGATCGCCCCAGGATTTATCGAAACAGAGATGACTGAAGTGCTGTCGGATAAAGTCAAAGAACAATCATTGGCAAATATTCCGTTACAGCGTTTTGGTTCCACACAGGATGTTGCGCGAACAGCAGTCTTTTTAGCAAAAAGCCCCTACATCACTGGTCAGGTGATCAGTGTAGACGGCGGGATGGCAATGCAAGGGTAGGAGGAAGAATAGATGAATCGAGTAGTAGTTACAGGATACGGCGTCACTTCTCCAATCGGAAATGACCCCGAAACATTTTTAGCAAGTTTACAAAACGGGACCAACGGCATCGGCCCGATTACAAAATTTGACGCAGAAGCAACAGGGATCTCAGTTGCCGCTGAAGTCAAAGATTTTCCGTTAGAAAAGTACTTCGTTAAAAAAGATACGAAGCGGATGGATCTTTTTTCCATTTATGGAATTTATGCGGCGTTAGAAGCGATGGAAATGGCGAAGTTAGATACAGAAACCATTGATGTGGATCGTTTTGGCGTGATGGTTGGTTCAGGGATCGGCGGCTTGCCAACGATTCAAGACCAAGTGATTCGGATGCATGACAAAGGAGCAAATCGGGTATCACCAATGTTCGTACCGATGTCGATCGTAAATATGGTTGCCGGCAACATTGCATTACGGGTAGGTGCGAAAGGCATTTGTACGACGACTGTTTCCGCCTGTGCTTCTGGTACCCATTCAATCGGTGAAGCTTTTCGGAACATCAAGCATGGCTACGCAGATGTCATGATCGCTGGTGGTTCAGAAGCGACGATCTGTGAAATCGGTATCGCTGGTTTTGCGTCTCTGACGGCGTTAACCACTGAATCAGATCCTGACAAAGCATCCGTTCCGTTTGATAAAAATCGTAGTGGGTTTGTCATGGGTGAAGGCGCTGGTGTCTTCATTTTAGAATCATTGGCGCATGCGCAAAAACGTGGGGCAACGATTTTAGGTGAAGTCGTAGGGTATGGTGCGAACTGTGATGCCTACCATATGACTGCGCCAAATCCAGATGGATCAGGTGCTGGAAAAGCAATGAAATTGGCGATGCAAGAAGCAGCGATCACCCCGGCTGAAGTTGGCTACATCAATGCCCACGGTACAAGCACGCCTGCCAATGACAGTGCAGAAGCGACATCGATCCAATACGGATTGGGCGAAGACTATAAAAAACCATATGTTAGCAGTACAAAGTCAATGACTGGTCATTTGCTTGGGGCGGCTGGTGGAATCGAAGCCATTGCTTCACTATTAGCATTACAACATCAATTTATTCCACCAACCATCAACGTGACAGAACAAGATCCTGAGATCGACTTGAACGTTGTTATCAATCAAAGCCAACCAGCAGAATTGACCTATGCCATGAGTAATTCACTTGGGTTTGGCGGTCATAATGCAGTGATCTTGCTGAAACGTTGGGAGGAAGCGTAATTGGAAACACATGAGGTAAAAGAGCTGCTCAGCCAATTCGATCAATCGACGTTAACTGAGCTTCAATTAAAAAAAGAGACATTTGAACTTTATTTTAATAAAAATACGACAAGTGGGCTACAAAGTGCATCCTCTGCACCTGCATCTGCTCCTGCAGCGAATGCTGCGCCAACTCCTGTTGCACCAACGCCTGCTGTCTCAGCAACACCGGACACAGTAGAAACGGCAAAACCTGTCTTAGAGGGCAAAGAAGTTGTCTCTCCATTAGTGGGTGTCGTTTATTTGAAACCAAGTCCTGATAAAGACAACTTCAAACAAATCGGCGATCACGTGAAAAAAGGTGATATTCTCTGTATCGTTGAAGCGATGAAAGTCATGAATGAAATCGTCAGTGACGTCGATGGCGAATTAGTTGAAGTCTTAGTTGAAAGCGAACAAATCGTTGAATACAATCAACCATTATTCCGTGTGAAAGAAGGGTAAAGCAATGAGCGCATTAACGATTCAAGAAATCAAAGAAATCATCCCTCATCGTTATCCGATGCTTTTAGTGGATCGGGTAGAGGAGTTAGAAGAAGGCAAACGGGTCGTTGCGAAGAAAAACGTTACTATCAATGAGCCGTTTTTCCAAGGTCATTTTCCCCATGAACCAGTGATGCCCGGAGTATTGATCGTGGAAGCAATGGCGCAAGCAGGTGCTGTGGCATTGCTATCATTGGAAGATTTTCGTGGGAAAACTGCCTATTTTGGCGGTTTAGACAAAGCGAAATTCAGAAAAAAAGTAACACCAGGCGATACCTTGATCTTAGAAGTAGAAATAATCAAAGTGAAATCTGCAGCTGGCATCGGCAAAGGAATTGCCTATGTTGATGGGAAAAAAGTGGCGGAAGCAGAATTGACTTTCATGATTGGATAGGTGAGACATGTTTTCTAAAGTATTGATCGCAAACCGTGGCGAAATCGCCGTACGTATCATTCGCGCTTGTCGCGAATTAGGTATTCAAACGGTCGCCGTTTATTCAGAAGCAGATAAAGAAGCGTTGCATACAGAGCTTGCCGATGAAGCGATTTGTATCGGACCTGCCAAAGCAGCCGACTCTTATTTGAATGTACAGCAGATCCTAAGCGCTGCGATCGTCACAAAGGCTGAGGCGATCCATCCTGGATTTGGCTTCCTTTCAGAGAATAGCCGCTTTGCTGCGATGTGCGAGGAATGCAATATCGTCTTTATTGGGCCAAAGAGTGAGACTATCGATGCAATGGGAAACAAAATCAATGCAAGACGCTTGATGATCGAAGCAGAAGTACCGGTCATTCCCGGAAGCAAAGGCGCGATTTCTGATGTGGAAGAAGCTTTAACAATCGCTGAAGAGATTGGTTACCCAGTCATGCTCAAAGCTGCGGCCGGCGGTGGCGGTAAAGGGATACGGAAAGTCGCAGATAAAGAAGCATTGCCTCATCATTTTGCTTCGGCGCAGCAAGAAGCGAAAGCGGCATTTGGCAACGATGAAATGTACATTGAAAAAATCATTTATCCTGCTCGACACATAGAAGTGCAAGTGTTAGGTGATTCTTTTGGTAATATTATCCACCTTGGTGAACGCGATTGCTCGCTACAACGCAACAACCAAAAAGTGTTGGAAGAATCCCCTTCTGTGGTGATTTCTGAAAGCAAGCGAGCAGAACTAGGAGAAGCAGCGGTACGTGCCGCACAAGCGGTAGGGTATCGTAATGCTGGCACGATCGAGTTTTTAATGGCGGACACTGGGGAGTTTTATTTCATGGAAATGAACACTCGAATTCAAGTGGAACACCCGATCACCGAAATGGTGACAAACATTGATCTAGTCAAAAAACAACTTGAAGTCGCTAGTGGCGAACCGCTAGGCTTGACGCAAGCAGACATCAAGATGACGGGCGCGGCGATCGAATGTCGGATCAATGCAGAAAATCCAGCCTTCAATTTTGCACCGTCACCAGGCAAGATCAACAATTTGTTTTTACCAAGTGGCGGCCTAGGCGTTCGTGTAGACAGTGCCATGTATTCTGGCTACACGATTCCACCTTATTATGATTCTATGATCGCTAAAGTGATCGTTCACGGCGAGAACCGTTTCGAAGCGTTGATGAAGATGCAGCGGGCGTTAGCCGAATTAGTGACCGATGGTGTCATTACAAATGCAGAATTCCAAATGGACTTGATCAGTCACCCGAAAGTGATTGCGGGAGACTATACAACCGCCTTTTTACAAGAGGAATTTCTGCCAAATTGGACACCTGAACAATAGGAGGGAAGATGAGTGGCTTTATTTAAGAAGAAAAACTACATTCGCATCAATCCTAATCGAGGTCAGCTGCCAACGAACGAACCAGTCGTACCAGATAATCTTTGGGCGAAATGTCCTAGTTGCAAACGAACGCTTTATACGAAGGAGATGGGGGCAGAGAAAGTCTGTCCTCACTGCGGGTATAATTTCCGAATCAGTGCCTGGGAACGGATCGCTATCACGATTGATGAGAAAAGTTTTGAAGAATGGGACACAGATGTAACCACAAAAGATCCTCTTGATTTTCCTGGATATTTGGATAAAGTCGCCCAAATGCAAGAAAAAACTGGGTTGCATGAGGCTGTCCTCACAGGAGAAGCAAAAGTTCAAGGATTGCCGTTAGCGATCGGAATCATGGATGCGAATTTCATCATGGGCAGTATGGGAACGGTCGTGGGGGAGAAGATTACCCGTTTGTTTGAACGTGCGATCGAAAAACAGCTACCAGTTGTTCTTTTTACCGCTTCAGGTGGTGCACGGATGCAAGAAGGAATTTTGTCACTGATGCAAATGGCAAAAATCTCTGCCGCGGTAAAACGCCACAGTAAAGCTGGCTTGTTTTATCTAACGGTTTTAACGGACCCGACAACCGGTGGCGTCACCGCTAGTTTTGCGATGGAAGGGGATATCATCCTGGCAGAACCGCAAGCCTTGATCGGTTTTGCTGGACGACGTGTGATTGAACAAACCATTCGTCAGGAACTACCTGAAGACTTTCAAAAGGCAGAGTTTCTGTTAGATCATGGCTTTGTCGATCAAATCGTTCCGCGGACGAACTTGCGGGAGAAAATCCATCATTTGATTTCTTTGCATACGCGGAAAGGATGGGATCGTAATGACTAGAGCAGCCCACGAAATCGTTGAACTCGCTCGCAGCAAAGACCGTTTGACGGCACTGGATTACTTTGACGGCATTTTTTCTGAGTTTGAAGAGTTTCATGGAGACCGTCTGTTTGGCGAAGATGAAGCCGTTGTTGGCGGCATTGCTTGTTTAGATGGCAAGCCAGTGACCGTGATCGGTATTCAAAAAGGCCGTAATCTGCCTGAAAATTTACGCAGAAACTTTGGCTCGCCACATCCTGAAGGCTATCGCAAAGCGTTACGCTTAATGAAGCAAGCAGAAAAATTTCAGCGACCTGTGGTCACATTGATCAATACAGCAGGGGCGTTTTGCGGTATTGGCGCGGAAGAGCGCGGAGAAGGCGAAGCGATTGCCCGTAACTTGATGGAAATGTCCGATTTAACGGTGCCGATCTTGGCAATCATCATTGGTGAAGGCGGCAGCGGCGGTGCCTTAGCACTGGCATTAGGCGATGAGGTTTGGATGATGGAACATTCGATCTATGCCATTTTATCTCCCGAAGGCTTTGCTTCGATCCTATGGAAAGATGGCAGCCGTGCCAAAGAAGCTGCTGGCTTGATGAAGATCACAGCTCAAGAACTATATGAACTCGGTGTTATTGAAAAAGTGATTGCTGAAACCCATGAAGAGGCCTTTTTACCGAAAGAGCAATTGATGGAACAGATGAAAGCGGCAATTTCAAAGAAACTTGCCGAACTTTCTACCTTGCAAACAGATGAATTGCTTGAGGCAAGGTATCAACGTTTTCGCCGATTTTAAAAACTAGGATATCCACTCTGATTAGAGGATGGGTATCCTAGTATTTTTTTATTAAAAGTGTTATTGAATAAATCGTACAAATGGCGAAGTTTTTAGTTTAAAATTTAATTATTCTGTGCTATTATGTATACATTCTGAATATAAGAAGATTATATTGCATAAATATTTGTTTTGAAGAGGAGCGTTTTTAATGAAAAAATTATTTGGAGCACTTGTTGTATTGACGGGGATTTTGGTTTTAGGAGCTTGTGGGAATGGCGGCTCATCGAGTACTGGAAGTTCTAGTGCCAGCGGTTCGGCGGATAATCAATTGGAAGCCATCAAAGCAGCTGGTGTGTTAAATGTGGCAACTTCTGCTGACTTTGCCCCGTTTGAATTTCATGCCTTGATCGATGGCAAAGATACGATCGTGGGCGCAGATATCGATATGGTCAATGAGATCGCTGATCGTCTTGGTGTCGAAGTGAATATTTTGGACCTTGATTTCAATGCTGTTTTGACTGCTTTGCAACAAGGGAAAGCCGATATCGCTGTTTCAGGCATCTCAGCAACTGACGAACGTAAACAGACTTTTGATTTCACCGATAACTATTTTACACCAGAACAAAAATTAGTTGTTAATAAAAACAATGAATCGGCATTTGATTCAATCGAAAGCTTGTCTGGCAAAAAAGTAGGCGCTCAAAAAGGCTCGATCCAAGAAATGATCGTTCAAGATCAATTAGCTGATTCGCAATTGGTTTCCATCGCCAAAGTTCCGAATCTAGTCAATGAATTGAAACAAGGCTCGATCGACGGTTTGGTCCTTGAAAGTGCGGTTGCTGAATCGTATGTTGCACAAAATGATGACCTCGTGATCACTGATGTAGCATTAGAAGCATCTGAAGGCGATTCTTATGCAATTGCTTTACCTAAAGGGAGTACCGAATTACAAGAAGAACTAAACAGTATTTTGAAAGAATTGATTGAAGATGGTACAATCGATGAGTATGTACAAAAGAACACAGATCTAGCCAACGAAAATGCGGCGCAATAGATAGAACGGAGTAGACACAATTATGGATTTATCCTTTTTAGCGATATATTACCCTTATTTTCTTTCTGGTGTGGTGATCACCATCGTGATCTCTATCATCACCGTGATCTTTGGAACGATTCTAGGGGTGATTTTCGCCCTAATGAAATTATCAAAAGTGACGCCTTTGCGCTGGTTTGCTAATGCGTATATTGAAGTCATCCGCGGCACACCGATGCTGGTGCAGATATTGATCGCTTTTGGTCTTTTGCAAGGAATGTTTGCCTTGCCGACGGTCTCGATCGGCGTGTTGAGTCTTGATTTTGGGCGGCTATTTCCTGGGATCATTGCGCTCTCGCTTAATTCTGGGGCATATGTTGCTGAGATCGTCCGAGGGGGAATCAATGCCGTTGATTACGGTCAAACAGAAGCGGCTGGTTCTTTAGGGTTGCGGCCTTTTCAAACGATGCGTTATGTCGTATTGCCACAAGCACTACGCAACATTTTGCCGCCACTAGGCAATGAATTTATCGTTTTGATTAAGGATTCCTCTTTGCTTTCAACGATCGGCATCTACGAGCTGATGAACAGTGCGCAGATCGTTGTCACCAGTTCTTTCCAACCATTAACGCCTTTCTATGTGGCGGCGGTCATTTACTTCATCTTGACGTTTACGACTTCGCGACTATTGAGTTTATGGGAAAAGAAACTAGGCAAAGGCTATCGTCGTTAAAAGGAGAAGACAAGCTATGATGTTAGATATTCAAGATTTACACAAAACCTTTGGCAGCAATCAAGTGCTAAAAGGGATCACAACGACGATCGATCAAGGAGAAGTCGTAGTGGTGATTGGGCCATCTGGGTCAGGAAAAAGCACGTTTTTACGCTGTTTGAACCTATTAGAAGTACCGACAAGCGGAAAAATCTTTTTTGAAGGAACCGATATTACCGATCCAAAGAATGATTTGTATAAGATGCGTGAAAAAATGGGTATGGTATTTCAAAATTTTAATCTTTTTCCGAATATGACGGTTTTAGAAAACATTACTTTGTCCCCGACGAAAGTCAAGAAGGTAGCAAAATCGGCGGCTGATCAGTTGGCAAAACAACTACTAAATGATGTTGGCTTACCAGACAAAGCAAAAGCCTATCCTCAAAGTCTTTCTGGTGGACAAATGCAACGAATCGCTATCGCACGTGCCTTGGCGATGGAACCAGACGTGATGCTCTTTGATGAACCGACTTCAGCGTTAGACCCAGAAATGGTTGGCGAAGTATTGTCCGTCATGCAGCGTTTGGCTCAGCAAGGAATGACGATGGTCATCGTCACTCATGAAATGGGCTTTGCGAAAGAAGTCGCGGATCGGATTTTATTTATGGATCAGGGAATCATTATGGAGGAAGGAACGCCAGAACAGATCTTTGATCATCCGAAAAATCCACGAACCATTGATTTTTTGAGTAAAGTATTGTAAACTGCGAGAAGTTCGCAGTTGTTAGTGATAAATTTGGACCTTTCCTAAGCATCCTTTCAGTAAAAGGATGCTTTTTTGACGGAAAAAAGACTACTTTAAAGAAGTGATAGGACAAACGGTTGTCTTGGCAGGTTCCTTTTTCAGTTCTTTTACAAGAAACCTGCAGAAACTGGCGCACTTGCTAGTATTCAAAAAGATTCTATTGTATAATTACAGGTTGAAGAGGTCTGATCTTGATAGAAACCATCTGCGTGATTGTAGGCAGATCGGACTGTTTCTTTTTAAGGATCGACAATTTGGATCGATGACTAGTCGCCGATTTTTAATACGTGAAGAAATCATGCAGCAAAGGAGATTTTATGTTTTCAAATTATAAACCGACTTGGATGGTCGATGCGATTTATAAAATCACCCCTAGCCAACTAAAGGCACAGGGGATCAAAGGGATTTTGACCGATCTTGATAATACCTTGATTGCTTGGAACAATCCTGACGGAACCGAAGAACTAAAAAACTGGCTACTGGAAATGGAAAATGCTGGGATACCGGTAGTTGTCGTTTCCAACAACAATAGTGAACGAGTGGCACGGGCAGTTGCGCCCTTTGGTTTAAAGTACGTACACCGCGCATTAAAACCCTTTTCAAGAGGGATCAAACAAGGCTATCAACAATTAGGCTTGAAAAAAGAAGAGGTCGTGATGATCGGCGATCAAATCATGACGGATGTACGAGGTGCCAATCGTGCCGGTGTTCGCAGTATTTTAGTGAAACCAGTGATCCCAACGGATTCTTGGAAAACCCAATTTAATCGAGCCGCAGAAAGAAAAATCATGAACTATTTATTGAAGCACAACCCAGAGTTAAAATGGCGTGGAGGAATTTAATATGACAGAAGGAATCGAAGAAATTCACTGTATCGGCTGCGGGGCAGTGATTCAGACAACGAACCCCAATGAATTGGGCTACACCCCGCAATCCGCATTAGAAAAAGGACTTGAATCAGGAGAAGTCTATTGTCAACGCTGCTTCCGTTTGCGCCATTACAATGAGATCCAAGATGTTTCCCTTACCGACGATGATTTTCTGCGTCTACTGAATGAAATCGGGGAAAAAGAAGCCTTGATCGTTAATGTCGTTGATATTTTCGATTTTAATGGTTCATTGATCCCAGGACTGCACCGCTTTGTCGGCAATAATCCTGTTTTATTAGTGGGCAACAAGGTGGATATTTTACCAAAATCTTTGAAAAAATCGAAGATGACCCAATGGATGAAGGAACGTGCTCATGAAGCTGGTTTAAGACCAGTGGATGTATTATTGACGAGTGCCAAGAAGCCAGGTGAAACGGAAGTTTTACTGCAAGCGATCGAAACGTATCGTGAAGGACGCGATGTCTATGTGGTGGGTGTGACGAATGTTGGAAAATCAACATTGATCAATCAAATCATCAAACAAACAGCGGGGATCAACGAATTGATCACGACTTCGCGTTTCCCAGGAACCACATTGGATAAAATCGAGATTCCATTGGATGACGGACACTTCTTGATCGACACACCAGGAATCATTCATCGTCATCAAATGGCGCATTATTTAGGTAAAAAAGATCTAAAAATCGTGGCACCAGCCAAAGAGATCAAACCAAAGGTGTATCAGTTGAATCCAGAACAAACTTTGTTCTTAGGAGGACTTGCCCGATTTGATTTCATTCAAGGAGAACGCAGTTCATTTATTGCTTATGTAGCAAATGATGTGGCGATCCATCGGACCAAATTAACGAAAGCCGATGAGTTTTATGAGAAACATGTTGGTGGGCTGCTGCAGCCGCCGCGAGCAGATGAAGTGGCGGATTTTCCTGAACTCGTCCGTTTCGAATTTTCAATCAAAGAAAAAACCGATATCGTTTTTGCTGGACTTGGCTGGATCACGATCACCAAACCGTGTGTCATCGCTGGGTGGGCGCCAAAGGGTGTCGATGTGCTTAGACGTAAAGCATTAGTATAAGGAAGAAGGAAGAATATGGACTTACGAGGAAAACAAAAAAGATTTTTACGAAGTGAAGCGCACCATTTAAACCCGATTTTTCAAATCGGCAAAGGCGGCTTGAATGACGCGATGATGGCGCAAATTGAAGAAGCGCTAGAAAAACGAGAATTGATCAAAGTCTCATTGCTCCAAAATACCGATGAGGTTGCTGACGAAGCAGCTGAAACGATCCGTGAGAAAGTCGGCTGTGAAGTGGTACAGATCATCGGACGAGTGATCGTTTTATTCAAACCGTCAAGCAAAGAAAAATACCAAACGATTTCAAGCAAAGTTCGTTCAATTTAGGAGGGAGAAGGCATGCAAGGACAAACATTTGGAAAGGTACAAACGGTTTTAGAGACACAAACACAAGAACTTGTACCGAAAAAGCAAGTGGGCATTCTTGGTGGGAATTTTAATCCAGTACACTACGCACATCTGGTCATGGGTGAGCAAGTAGGGCAAGCATTAGGGCTGGATAAAGTTTATTTCATGCCTGAGTATTTACCGCCTCATGTTGATGAGAAAAAGACGATCCCAGCTGAGCACCGCTTGGCGATGTTGGAGTTGGCGATCGCCGATAATCCGCGATTTGCTGTAGAGACCATTGAGTTGGAACGAAAAGGTAAGAGTTATACGGTTGATACGATGCGGGAATTGACAGCTAAGAATCCAGATACCAATTATTATTTTATCATTGGCGGGGATATGGTGAACTATTTACCAAAATGGCATCAAATCGATGAGCTGATGGAATTGGTGACTTTTGTGGGGGTTCGTCGTCCAGAAGTGCCGATCGATAGCCCATACCCGATTATTTGGATCGATATCCCGCTAATGGATGTCAGCTCAACAACAATTCGTAAAAAAGTGCAACAAGGTTGTTCGGTTCGCTACTTATTGCCAGATAATGTGTTACACTATATTCAAGAAAAGGGGTTGTACTTGGATGAAGAGTGAACACTACACACAAGCAGAACGGGAACTTTTGATGCAAAAGGTCCAAATGCAGATGAGTCAAAAGCGCTTTGAGCATGTGTTAGGTGTCGAAAAAACGGCCGTTGCCCTTGCGGAAAAATATGGTGCTTCACCGATCAAAGCCAGCATCGCCGCCTTGACGCATGATTATGCGAAAGAACGCAGCGATGAAGAATTTCAATTAGTCATTCGTAGAGACGGATTCGACTTGGATCTCTTGAACTGGAACAATGCCATCTGGCATGGACTTGTCGGTGCTGATTTCGTTCAACGAGAATTAGAAATCGATGACGAAGAAATCTTACAAGCGATCCGTTTGCACACCACCGGAGCTGCTAAGATGAGCCTGTTAGATAAAATCATCTATGTGGCAGATTATATCGAACCCGGACGTACGTTTCCTGGAGTCGTTGAAGCCAGAGAGATCGCAATGATTGACTTAGATGCCGCTGTTGCTTACGAAACGAAACATACCTTGCTTCATTTGATTGAAACAGAAGCAGTTATCTACCCAAAAACGATCGAAACCTACAATTTTTGGGTAGCCAAATATAGGAGGGAATTACCATAGATAGTCAGAAAATATTAGAAATTGCTGTAAAAGCCGCCGATTCAAAACATGCCGAAGATATTATGGCATTAGATGTGCGGGAAATCTCTTTGCTAGCAGATTACTTTGTGATCTGTTCAGGAAATAGCGAACGTCAAATCAATGCGATCATTGATGAAGTCATCGATAAAGAAGAAGAAAATCAAGTATCTGTTCGTCGTGTCGAAGGAAAAGATGGTGGAAAATGGGTCTTGATCGACTTAGGTGACGTGATCGTTCACGTATTCAGTGCCTCAGAACGTGCTTTTTACAACCTAGAAAAATTATGGTCTGATGCGCCGCTTGTGGATCTTAATGAATGGGTCGTGGCGTAATGGCTTACGAAACCTTCGCATTTGTCTATGACGAAGTAATGGATTCCAGTCTCTATAAAAAGTGGCTGGATTTTTCTTGTCGTCATTTAGGAAAAAGAAAACAGCTGTTAGAATTGGCTTGTGGAACTGGTGCGTTAGCCGTTGAGTTTGCCAAGGCTGGTTTTGACGTGACTGGGTTAGATCTTTCAGAAGAGATGCTGATGATCGCTAGTCAACGGGCTGAAAAAGAAGAGGCGGCTGTGCAATTTGTTGCGGGTGACATGCTGGATCTCGTAGATGTTGGCACCTATCAAGCAATTACCTGCTATTCTGACTCCCTTTGCTACATGGAAGACGAGCAGAGTGTGCAGCAAGTGTTTGATGGTGTTTACAGTTGTTTAGAAGAAGATGGCGTCTTTTTATTTGATGTGCATTCCTTATATCAAATCGATGAAGTCTTTCCTGATTATAGCTATCATTACCAAACCGATGAATTTGCCTTTCTTTGGGAAAGCTATCAAGGCGAAAAAGACCATAGCATTGAACACTTCTTGACCTTTTTTGTTGCACAAGAGAATGGGTTGTTTGAACGCTTAGATGAGCTTCATCAAGAAAGAACCTATCCTCTTAAAAGCTATTTAAGAATGTTAGAAAATGCTGGTTTTGCTAATGTTGAATGCTATGCTGATTTTATCGATACGAAGCCAAATGAAAAAAGCCGTCGCTGGTTTTTTGTCTGCCATAAGTAACCGTTATGTAAAACAGGAGGGATGTCGATGAAGGCTTGCGGACTAGTCGTAGAATACAATCCTTTTCACCATGGACACCAATACCATGTGGAAAAAGCACGGCAAGTAACGAATGCTGATGTCGTAGTTGCGGTGATGAGTGGAAATTTTTTACAGCGTGGCGAACCAGCAATCATCGATAAATGGCAGCGAGCTCAAGCAGCACTACAACATGGGGTAGACTTGATCGTCGAATTGCCCCCCGCTTGGGCCGTCCACTCTGCTGATTTTTTTGCATCGGGAGCGATCAGGATTCTGCAGGATCTGCAATGTGAGTTGTTATGCTTTGGCACAGATACGAAACACCCCTTCGACTATGCCAAGTTTGCTCACTTTGAAAAAGAAAATCAACTAATGATCGATGACGCATTTCAACGCTTAGCTAGGCAAAATGCTACCTATAGTCAAAAAATGAGTGCGGTCCTCAGTGAGCTATATCCTGAGTACCATGCAGAAAAAGACCAGCCCAATCATCTGTTGGGTATGGCGTATGCACGGGAAGTGCTGCATTATGAAAAACCAATGCGCTTGGTCCCCATCCAACGCGTTGCGGCGTCTTATCATTCAGAACAATTCGATCATCCCACGATCGCCAGTGCAACAGCCATTCGCCAAGCAATCAAACAAGGTGCAGCTGTTGCGGATTTTGTTCCTGAAGCAACACAAAACTTTCTTTCACAAGCAACAGTCGATTGGGAAGCCTTTTGGCCGTATCTTCAATACCAGATCATCTCTGCCCCAATCGAAAAATTAGCTGCTATTTACCAGATGGAAGAAGGATTAGAATATCGACTAAAACAATATGTGACGGCGGCGGATTCTTTTGCAGATTTTATCAAGTTGTTAAAGACGAAACGTTATACCCAAACGCGGCTGCAGCGTCTTGCTTGTTATGTATTGTTCCAAGTGACAAAAGCTGAAATGAAGGAAGCTCAAGAACATTCCTTTATTCGAGTCTTAGGGTATACGAAGCAAGGGCAGCACTATTTAAAAGAGATCAAAAAAGAGCTGACCCTGCCGCTGATCGCTAAATTTGGTAAGCAAGAAGCACAGCGCTATGGCTTGTCATTGCGGATCGACCAGATCTATCAGCAAGGGAATCCTCAAATCACAGAACAAAATTTTCGAAGAATTCCGCTTTTTATTGATAAATAAGTGAAAATTACTTCACAGAACGCCATTTGACAAGTATAATGAATAAGGATTTTTAAAAACAAGAAAGCGAAGTGAAATCATGGGTCGTAAATGGGCAAATATCGTAGCGAAAAAAACTGCTAAAGATGCAAACAATAGCCGAGTTTATGCAAAATTTGGAATCGAAATCTACGCAGCAGCAAAATCGGGTGATCCTGATCCTCACGCGAACCAAAAATTACGCTTTGTTATCGAACGTGCGAAAACCTACAATGTGCCAAAACACATTATTGACCGTGCGATTGAAAAAGCCAAAGGTTCTGGCGATGAACAATACTCAGAACTTCGATACGAAGGATTTGGACCAAATGGATCAATGGTGATCGTCGATACGTTGACAAATAACGTCAACCGTACCGCAGCCGATGTTCGGGCCGCTTTTGGTAAAAACGGCGGGAATATGGGTGTTTCAGGGGCCGTTGCTTATATGTTTGATAACACGGCACTCTTTGGCTTTGCCGGTGACGATGCGGATGAAATCTTAGAATACTTGATGGACAAAGAGATCGATGTTCGTGATGTTGTTGAAGAAGATGGACAAATCATCGTTCACGGTGAACCAAGTGACTTCCATGCCATTCAAGAAGCCTTGAAAGAAAAAGGAATCACTGAATTCTCAATTGCAGAAATGCAAATGATTCCTCAAAATGAAGTAACCTTGACGGGAGACGATCTAGAAAAATTCGAAAAAATGATCGATGTGTTAGAAGATCTTGAAGACGTACAAAACGTCTATCACAATGTGGCAGACGCGGAAGAATAAGTGTCACTTGGCAGCCTAGAGACAATCTGGCTGCCATTTTTTTAGTATGTTTTTTTATGTAGAGGCTTTGTCGCTTATGCAAGAGAAATAATGAAGCGGTAGCGTTGCTCATTTACTGAAAATTCTTCTGTGTTGATCATCTTTTCAGTTGGTTTCTATACATTTTATGTGTTATGATTTACTACATAAGCAAACAAATCGTTAGGGGGGCAGACATGGAAGAAAAAATCGTTTTAGAGCCATTTAATCGAATCTTAAGTGGTTTTGAAAAGCTAGCAGAAGTGTCTGTATCGATTTCTGACTGCTCGGCTCTTTGTCGGAAATATCAAAAGTATGGGGTGGAAGGGTATCGTCTAGGTGATTATCGCGGCTCTTCTTATTTGAATCGTTATTTAAATGTCGTCGTTGATCGCGCACCCTTATTAATATATAAAGAGCGATTCTTGATTCCTTTAGTCTTTCGCATGTCGGAATACTCTGAACGGCTCTTTATCGATGAGTATCGAATGGAAGGGTTCTTCTTGCTGTTGGATTGGCTTTTAGAGCACCGACCAGAAAAAGCAATTATTGATTATAAACGAACGCGTGCTTTGCCTCATAAAAAAGAATTTGTCATCGACAGTTCCTATGTACTTTTTCGATTGACAGAAATTCTAGATGGCGCTGGCTTTCCTCTTAGTCGCTTTACGACGATTGAAGAATTTAGTGAGTGGAATCGTACCCATCGCTTGATCGATAACGGCAGTATTGGACGACATACAAAATTATTCGTTCCAGAAGATCCCGAACACGTTTCTGAGCTGCAAATGATTTTAACCATCGTAGGGATGCGCTATCCAGAAACCCGGTTATTTATTGGCGAGTTAAAAGGCTAAAAAAACATCACGATCGGCTTGTTTCCTTTGGGAACTCGCCGAAAGTGATGTTTTTTGTTATCCGATCGTTGATGCTTCTTGGAACTGATAAGTGGTAGGATCAGCTTTTGCCAGAAGCGGCAATTCCTCTTGGGTGAGGACGGTCAACTGATGCATCGCCCGTGTCGCCATTGTATAAAAAATCAATTGGTCTTGTTCAGTCACGAAAGTGGCACCTGGTGTCCAGACAAATACTTGGTCAAACTCTAGCCCTTTTGCTAAAAAGGCCGGGAAGATCATCACATTGCGTTTCATGAAGTCTTCTTCAGAGGTGATCAGCTGCACTTGTTCCTGCATTGTTTCTGCCAGCTGGGCATATAACTGCTGGCAATCCTTTGCGGTTTTACAAATGATCGCGGTGCGCCAACGCTGATTCTCAGCTGCGTCACGAATACTGGTTTCTAGGAAAGCCAGATTTTCAGTTGCAGTTCCTTTAACAATTGTTGGTACCGCCCCTTTACGAGCCGTCAATTCCACTTGATCACTGCCAACTAAAAATTGATTGGCGAAATCTGTGATTTCCTTAGTCGAACGATAGCTGGTTTTCAATTGATAACGTTTCACACTTTCGTGGGGGAATAATTCTGCTAATGCCCCGACGATCGTTTCATTGCCATACACTTTTTGATTCAAATCGCCGCATAGGGTGATGCCAGCCTTTGGATAAAGCTGACGCAGTAGAGCCACTTGTGCTGGTGGAAAATCCTGCATTTCATCGATAAAGATAAACCGAGCTTTTTCTTCGACATGAACAGGATAAAGCTGTTTGATCAGTAAGAAAAACAAAACTGCGTCTTCTTGTTTGATCTGTCTTTGGCGCATGCCTTGTCGAATATCGGCAATACTTTGCTGCCAAGCCGCAGCCTCGATGCCAGTTTCTTTGACTGCAGCAGACTCAACCGATTGTAAAAAGTGTAAGTATTGCTTGGCTTGGTTGATAAACTGAAAGTTTTTCACTCCCCGCGTCAAGGAACGGAACTTCTTGCGGACGATCTGCTGTCTAAGTTTCTTCCGCAAACGGCGTTCGTTTTCTTCGCTGTATTCTTGATGAGGATCATTGGCAAATACTTGTTGCAATTGTTCTTCGGTCGCTTCTTTGACCCAGTCTTTTTTGGCTTCATCTTTTTCCAAGCCGCCGATTTTTTTTAATAATTTCGTTTGAAGCAGTTGGGTTCTTTGGTAAATCGGCAGTTCGTTATTGGTTTCTTGATACCAGCGGCGAATCTGTTCTTTTGTCAAATAGGTTTGCCCTTGGATTTTTAGATCACGGAACAAGGGACCGATCGGTGCAATCGAACGGACATAACGGTTGATTTTTTCCACCAAGAAAAGACTACTTTTGATTTTTTCAATGGCATCATCGTCGCCACTTAAAAAGGTTTCTTCTTGTTGGGTTTCTTTCGTCACTTCATAGCCAGTCAGAATCAATTGGATAAAGTGGTGGAAGGTTCTTGTGGGCACTTCACTTTCACCTAAAGAAGGCAGGACCATGGAAATATAGTCAGAAAACAAATGATTGGGTGAAAAAAGCAAGACTTGTTTTTCGTCCAACCATTTGCGATTCCGATAAAGTAAAAAGGCGACCCGTTGCAACAAAGCAGAGGTTTTCCCACTTCCAGCAATTCCTTCGATCAGTAAGAATTTATTGGTGGTATCACGAATGATTTGATTCTGTGCTTTTTGGATCGTCGAAACGATGTTACGCATTTGAGAAGAAGAGGCTTCATCCAATATTTCCAACAAAAATTCGTCATTGATGATCTCCGAAGTATCGACCATCGACAAGATTTCCCCATTTTGAATTTTAAATTGGCGTTTCAAAAGCAATTCTACCGTAAACCGATCAGTGTCTGTTTCGTAGAAGGTTTCACCAAGCTCTCCTTCATAATAAAGATTGGCGATCGGTGCGCGCCAGTCAATGACGATCGTTTCTTCATCTTTGTCTCGCAATGAAGCGATCCCCAAATAGAGGGTCTCGGTTTCTTGTTCTTCTTTGAAATCGATTCGAGCAAAATACGGATTGCCCGCCATCGTTGTTAAGGTTTTGACGCGTTTTTCTTGTGATTCTGCGGTTTGGTATTTTATCAGCAATTCTTGTTCATGCTGCTGGTACTCGATAACTGATTCATAAAAGGCTTCACTGTCGCCCCCGCGAATTTTCTTATCGGCGATTTCTTTTAATTGATCATCCATTTTAGCGGCTAACTCTTGTTTTTGCTGCGAAAGGATCGCTTGTTCTCTGTGGATCAGAGCAATGGTTTCATTGACATGTTGTTGTTCTTTTTGACGTTCGTTCACGAAGGATCCTCCTTAAAAAAATTGCGACATAAAATTATAGCATATTTTCCCTGCGAATGTCGTGGAAAAAAAGAAACTATGCTAATATTTATAAAAAGAGCTTAGGTGTTCAAAAACGAAACGAAAAAGAGGTGGAGACGGTGAGGGAAGAAGCAGAATTGCACCAATTGATCCTGTCTGTGGGGCAACGTGTTGGGGCACGTGCCATCGGTTTATCTGGTTCACGGACCGATCCACAGGCGCCAAAAGATTTTTTGCAAGACTTTGATGTGGTTTACGTAATGGATGATATTCAGCCCTTGGTCGATGATCCTTCATGGTTAGAAGCCTTTGGACCGATCATGATCAGGCAAACACCGGAAGCTAGCACCATCTATCCGCCAAGTTTGGGCGGGTGTTTTACGTACTTGATGCATTTTTTAGACGGAGTAAGAATCGATCTCATGCTATGTCCTCTTGCACTGGTCGATCGTCTGGCTAACGAACCAGGCTTGCAGCCGCTGCTTGATCCAGACCAATTACTAAGTTTTGCTAATCAAGCAAATCATTCGCATTACTGGATCAAGCGCCCGACCCAAGCCGCTTTTCAGGAACACTGCAACGAATTTTGGTGGGTAAGCACGTATGTCGTCAAAGGGCTGCTTCGAAAGCAGCTGATTTATGCTGCGGATCATTTATACACTATTTGTTGGCAAGAATTGTTATGGATTGAAGATTTGTTTGTTGCCCAAGCTCAGCAATTTCAGGTGAGTACTGGGAAAAATCATAAATACCTACAGTCGTTTCTAACGGAAAAGGAGTGGCGGGAATTGACCTCATTGCTTGATTTTTCAACGATCACTGCCTGCGGTCAGTCCCTCTTGAAGATGCAAAAACGTTTTGATAAGCAAGCAAAGAACATCAGCGAGAAATTAGGGTTGGCCTATGATTGGCAAGAAGCTGAGAATGTCCAAGCATATACGAAGTATTGGAGTGAAAAAAATTGGCAGATGGAACCAGAGAATCAAAAATAAAAGACAGTCAGATTCAGGCGTTTTGGCAGCGGTTTTTAAAAGAAAATCCAAGAAATCAATCTCCTTTGACCTATGAAGATGCTTGGTCCTTTGGTGATACTCCACAAATGGCCGATGAACTGGCAGCACTGGTTTTAGCTGGCAAAAAGACGGCAACGACATCTGCCGCTGCGCTCTATGAAATCGAGCAAGAAGCATTGCCGCAATCAGGAACCTATAGTGTCCTTTTAAATGGGTCGGATGTACCAAAAGCTGTTCTTTACTTAGAGTCAGTGTCGATCGTGCCTTTTGATGAGGTGACAGCAGACTTTGCCTTTTTAGAAGGGGAAGGAGATCGCACTTTGGCTTATTGGCGCCGTGTTCATGAAGCTTTTTTTCGACGAGCTTATGCCTCAGCGGGGTTGTCTTTTCACGATCAAATGCTGTGTGTTTGCGAAAAGTTTTGTGTCGTTTATCAGGAAGAATAAAGTCATGGTTTTCTATGGAAACCAAGGTAATAGTTTTTGTCTTTTTGAAAAAGGTGTATAATCAAAAGCAAACAAAGGAGGAAATCGTATGCCATTTATCCATGTCGAACTAGTTGAAGGACGTTCGCAAGAGCAACTGACGAATATGATGAAAGAAATCACTGAGGCGGTCCATAAAAATACAGGCGCCCCTAAAGAGCATATCCATGTTATCATCAATGAAATGAAGCAAGGAACCTATGCTGTGAATGGCGATTGGAAATAATTCTCTTGCTTTTTTATCAAGAGAGTGGTTTAATTGAGCCATAATCGATCAATAAAAAAGACACCTGAATTTGAGAGTCTTCGATAAGAGAGGGAAATCTTGGCTGAAAATTTCCTAGAAGAAAACCAAAGGATGACCACTTTTTTTAGACCTCTGTTGAAACGGAGGCGGTTGAACCGTTATCTCATGAAGAGGAAAACAGACTTTTTCTGTTTTTGAAGAATAGGTGGAACCACGAGTGATCGTCCTAGTATCGTAACCGATACTAGGACTTTTTTTATTGATTGAAATCATCAAAGGAGGACATTCATATGTCATTATTTATTACATTTCCTGATGGCGCAAAAAAAGAATTTGCTGTTGGGGTAACAACCAAAGAGATTGCTGAAAGTATCTCGAAAAGTCTTGCAAAGAAAGCCTTAGCTGGAAAAGTCAATGGACAACTGATCGATCTTTCACGTCCGATCGAAGAAGATGCAACGATTGAGATCGTGACACCCGATCATGAAGACGCCTTAGGCTTACTTCGTCATTCGACAGCTCATTTAATGGCTCAAGCCATGCGCAGACTCTATCCATCGATCCATTTTGGGGTAGGACCTGCAATTGATTCTGGTTTTTACTATGACACAGACAATGGGGAAAACCCAGTAACTGCAGAAGATCTACCAGCAATCGAAGCAGAGATGATGAAGATCATCAAAGAAAATCTGCCAATCGAACGCCGCGTGTTAACAAAAGAAGAAGCGTTGACCCATTTTGCCGAAGATCCATACAAAGTAGAGTTGATTACTGAATTACCAGCTGATGAAACGATTACTGCCTATCAGCAAGGTGAATTTGTCGATCTTTGCCGCGGTCCTCACGTCCCATCAACTGGTCGTATCCAAGTGTACAAATTGTTATCAGTGGCAGGTGCTTACTGGCGTGGAAGCTCTGACAACCAGATGATGCAACGGGTATACGGAACAGCCTTTTTCGATAAAAAAGACTTGAAGGAATTTATCCGTTTACGGGAAGAAGCAAAAGAACGCGATCATCGCAAATTAGGAAAAGAATTAGAATTGTTCATGTTATCACCTGAAGTCGGCGCTGGTTTGCCTTTCTGGCTTCCAAAAGGAGCTACGATCCGACGTACGATCGAACGGTATATCGTGGACAAAGAAATCAGCTTAGGGTACCAACATGTGTATACACCAATCATGGCAAACGTGGATCTATACAAAACCTCAGGGCACTGGGATCATTACCATGAAGACATGTTCCCGCCAATGGATATGGGTGATGGGGAAATGTTAGTATTGCGACCAATGAACTGTCCGCATCATATGATGGTTTATAAAAATGACATTCATTCGTATCGTGAGCTACCGATTCGGATCGCTGAATTAGGCATGATGCACCGCTATGAAAAATCAGGGGCATTATCTGGATTGCAACGGGTTCGGGAAATGACTTTAAACGATGGGCATACATTCGTCCGTCCGGATCAAATCAAAGAAGAATTCAAACGGACACTTGATTTAATGATCGGTGTTTATGAAGACTTTAATATCACCGATTATCGTTTCCGTCTAAGTTATCGTGATCCACAAAACAAAGACAAATATTTTGATGACGATGCAATGTGGGAAAATGCGCAAACGATGCTAAAAGCCGCTATGGATGAATTAGAATTGGATTATTTTGAAGCAGAAGGCGAAGCAGCTTTCTATGGACCAAAACTAGATGTCCAAGTGAAAACAGCTTTAGGCATGGAGGAAACCTTGTCAACGATCCAATTAGATTTCTTGTTGCCTGAACGGTTTGACCTAACGTATGTTGGTGAAGATGGTGAAAACAACCACCGTCCAGTGGTGATCCACCGCGGCATCGTTTCAACGATGGAACGCTTTGTGGCTTATCTAACGGAAGTCTATAAAGGCGCATTCCCAACTTGGTTGGCGCCGATCCAAGCATCGATCATTCCAGTTTCAGTCGAAGCTCACAGTGACTATGCTTACGAAATCAAAGAACGCTTGCAGGCACAAGGACTGCGGGTAGAAGTGGATGACCGCAACGAAAAAATGGGGTATAAGATCCGCGCATCACAAACCCAAAAAATTCCTTACCAAATCGTTGTTGGGGATCAAGAAGTCAATGACGCGACAGTCAATATCCGTCGCTACGGCAGCAAAGAGACCCAAGTCGAAGAATTGAATCTGTTTGTTGATGTAATGGCTGCAGAAGTGAAAAACTATAGTCGCAAATAGTTTTATGATGGATGAAGCGAAAAAGCACCTTCTTTAAGACGGTGCTTTTTTGTCTAAATCTATAAAAATAAATAAATACGTTTTGTTATAGTGATTATATTGTAGTATAATTGATAAGTGGCAAAAATGAAAAAAAGAAAAGGAGTTTGTGATGAATTATAATTACGGAGTTAGAAAGAAATCGGTTGTATCGGTCATTTTATTAACATTTATTACTTGTGGCATTTATACATTCTTTTGGATGTACCAAACAACCAAAGAGCTGGCAGAATACAGCGGGGATAATCGTCTTTCGCCAGAAACATCGATCTTATTATCGATCCTTACTTGCGGATTGTACCAAATTTATTGGTGGTATCGAATTGCGGATATCTTTATGAGTGCACAACAACGAGCGAATATGCCTCGTCTGAGTGACAACAAAATCCTTTTTGTCGTCTTGAGCCTTTTTGCTTTTGATTTCATCAACATGGCGATTTTACAAGGTGATATGAATCAAATGTGGGAAGCTGCTGATCAAAATGCCATGATGTCATCTGCTACATCAAACGATTCGTCTGATTCAGATGATTGGGTCGATTATTGATTTGTCCGTTTAAATGGTTAACGGGGTTTCCTTGTCCAGGTTGTGGCATGACGCGCGCCTACTTGCACTTATTTCAGGGTGATCTTGAAGGTGCGCTGCATTTTCATCCCTTGTTTTGGTTAGTGCCGATCGTATTCGGAATCGTTTTGTTCAAAAAAAATCCGAAAATCAGCAAACTTTACCACAGTCACAACCTGTGGCTGACCTTGACACTTTTGGTATTAGTGGTTTATGGTGGTCGGCTCTGGCTTCATTTCCCACATGACGCGCCAATGGACTTTGATCCAGAGAGCATTTTCCCACAACTACTACGCCGGATTGGTCAAGTGATTCACTAACAGCCATTCACCCAAGCATTAAAAATCTTTAAGAAAATGCTTTGTTTTTTTCTGAAAGCGAAGGGAACATGCGACAGTAGTTGAATCTTTATGAAAATTGTGTTATATTTACAATGTAATGATACTTAGAGTGAGTGAGCGGTTTTTTCGCTCACTCTTTTTAATGGAATGAAGTTCGTTTCGTTGAGAAATAAAGGAGGCGATGTTGTGAGTACGGTAGTGGAAACTGTTACAGATATAGTGACCCCTATTCTGGATGCGCAAAAATTTGAATTAGTTGAAGTAGAATTCGTGAAGGAAGGGAAAAATTGGTTTCTTCGTGTGTTCATCGATAAAGAAGGCGGAATCGATATCGAGGAATGTGCCTTTGTCAGTGAACAACTTAGTGAACAATTAGACCAATGCGAACCTGATCCTATTCCACAGGCCTATTTCTTGGAAGTTTCTTCCCCTGGCGCCGAGCGTCCATTGAAGAAAGAAGCAGATTATCAACGGGCAGTCGGCGAGTACATTCATGTTTCTTTATATCAACCGATTGATGGAGAAAAACAGTTCGAAGGCTTTTTACAGTCATTCGACGAAAATCAGCTAGTTATTAAGACCCGAATTAAAACCAGAGAAAAAGAACGAACGATCGACCGGAAAAATATTGCCAAAGCTCGTTTAGCCATTCAATTTTAAACACGGAGGAATGAAAGAATCATGAGTAAAGAAATGTTGAATGCATTGGATGCATTAGAAGCAGAGAAAGGCATTTCAAAAGAGATTGTCATCGATGCCTTGGAAGCGGCATTGGTTTCAGCCTACAAACGTCATTACGGGCAAGCACAAAATGTGGAAGTTGAATTTGATCAGAAAAAAGGCAACATCCACGTCTATGCAGTCAAAGAAGTGACAGAAGAAGTCATGGACTCGCAACTAGAGGTTTCATTAAAAGAAGCGATGACAATCAATCCCGCTTATGAAATCGGCGACAAAATCCGTTTTGAAGTAACGCCTAAAGACTTTGGTCGTATTGCGGCGCAAACGGCAAAACAAGTCATTTTGCAACGGGTCCGTGAAGCAGAAAGAAACATTATCTATAACGAATTTAGTGCGTACGAAAAAGACATTCTGCAAGGAATCGTTGAACGCCAAGACAATCGTTATATCTATGTAAACTTAGGCAAAATTGAAGCCGTGCTTTCAAAACAAGACCAAATGCCAAATGAGTTTTATCAACCCCATGATCGGATCAAAGTATTCGTTTCTCGTGTTGAAAATACTTCGAAAGGCCCTCAAGTATTCGTTAGCCGTAGCCATCCAGATTTGCTACGCCGATTATTTGAACAAGAAGTGCCAGAAGTATATGATGGTACTGTAGAGATCGTAAGTATTGCTCGTGAAGCAGGGGATCGTGCCAAAGTTGCTGTTCGTTCCTTTGATGCCAACGTCGATCCAGTCGGCACTTGTGTTGGTCCTAAAGGTCAACGGGTTCAAGCGATCGTCAATGAATTAAAAGGCGAGAACATGGACATCGTGGAATGGAATGAAGATCCAGCGATCTTTATCGCCAATGCGTTGAATCCAGCAGAAGTCAGCGACGTTATTTTCGACGTTGATAATCCGAAGGCATGTACTGTTGTCGTTCCTGATTACCAATTATCATTGGCGATCGGTAAACGCGGACAAAATGCTCGTCTAGCAGCCAAATTGACTGGCTTCAAAATCGATATCAAATCAGAAACAGACATGGAAGAGTTTTATGCGAAGCTGGATGAAGGCGACTATATCGATGAGTATGATGCAACTGCTTCAGAAGCTGCTGATGAAAGTAGCACAGAAGTAACAGAATCTGCGGAAACAGTTGATGAAGCGATCCTTTCATCAGACATGACTGCGGATGATTATGAAAATGTTGAGTTTGACGAAAAATAGTTGAGGTGAGATCGTGATGAAAAAACGAAAAATTCCTTTACGAAAATCAGTGATTTCAGGCGAAATGTTGCCTAAGAAAGAAATGCTTCGTATCACTCGTTCAAAAGAAGGCGTTGTTTCCATCGATCCAACAGGAAAAATGCCCGGTCGAGGAGCTTATATAGCGATCGAACCGGCTGAAGCCCAGAAAGCATGGGATAAGCGGATCTTGGATCGGGTGCTGGAAACGAAATTAACAGATGAATTTTACCAAGAACTATTGGACTATGTAACGCACCAAAAAGCGCGAAAAGAGTTATTTGCAAATGAATAAAACCAAAGCATTAAATATGTTAGGACTAGCCATGCGTGCTGGGAAATTAGTGACTGGTGAAGAAATGACCTTAAAAGAAATTCGCAATGAGAAAGCTGCTTTGGTCATTGTCGCCAGTGATGCTGGTAAAAATACACAAAAGAAAATTAAGGACAAAAGTTCTTATTACGAAATTCCGCTCCTAGATGCATTTTCTGCTGATGAAATCAGTGCGGCCATTGGGAAACCAAGAATGGTCATTGGCATCTTAGATCAAGGATTTGCAAGGAAGGTGCAGGAATTAATATTAGGTTAGGAAGGTGATTGCATGGGGAAAAAAAGAATTTATGAACTTGCAAAAGAATGGAACAAATCGAGCAAAGAGGTTGTTGAAAAAGCACAATCTTTAGGCTTTGATGTCAAAAATCATATGGGCGCGATCTCAGATGGAGAGGCGCAGAAATTGCAGCAGTCATTAGGCGGCAATCCAAATGGTAAAACATCTGCAAACTCAAATCCCGCAAATCAGAAACCAGCCAACCAGCCGGAAAAACAAGAACAAAAGAAATTTAAAACGCAAAGAAATAATCCTAACTTCCAAAACCGTCATAACAATCAAAGTCAACAGCGAACTACGCAAAGCAATAACCGTCCTGCTGGTCAAGGACAAGTAGAGCGCACGAACAGTCAAGGAAGTAACAGACCAAATAACCAAGGAAGTCATAATCGAGTGAATAACCAAGAGAATCGTAACAATCAAGGGCAACAAAACCGCCCAACAAACCAAGGACAACAAAACCGTCCGAATAATCAAGGGCAACAAAATCGCCCAAACAACCAAGGACAACAAAATCGTCCGAACAATCAAGGACAGCAAAACCGTCCGAATAACCAAGGGCAACAAAATCGCCCAAACAACCAAGGACAACAAAATCGTCCGAACAATCAAGGACAACAAAACCGTCCAAACAACCAAGGGCAACAAAATCGTCCGAATAACCAAGGACAGCAAAACCGTCCAAACAACCAAGGACAACAAAATCGTCCGAACAATCAAGGGCAACAAAACCGTCCAGCCGCTCAATCTGCAGGAAATACGCAAGGGGCAGACCGCAACAACAACCGTACGCAAGGCTCGAATGATTCCCGTGGAGGAAATCAAAACCGCGGCAAGTCAAATTACGGTGGACGCAATAACAATTTCAACAACAACAATCGCAATAAATTTAACAAAAAAGGGAAAAAAGGCCGTCAGCAGACGGAAAAGAAACCGCCAGTTCCAGCACGTAAATTCCGTGAACTGCCAGAAGTATTGGAATATACAGAAGGCATGAACGTAGCGGATATCGCGAAAAAAATCTACCGTGAACCAGCAGAGATCATCAAGAAGCTCTTTATGATGGGGGTTATGGTCAATCAAAACCAACCTTTAGATAAAGATACGATTGAACTGCTTGCTACCGATTACGGAATCGAACCACAAGAAAAAGTTCAAGTGGATATCGCAGACATCGATAAATTCTTCGAAGCAGAAGAACAAATTGAAGAGAATTTAGTATCACGACCACCTGTTGTTACCATCATGGGTCACGTTGACCACGGGAAAACAACATTGCTTGATACGTTACGTCATTCACGCGTAACAAGTGGTGAAGCTGGAGGAATCACGCAGCATATTGGGGCTTACCAAATCGACATCAATGGCAAACCAATCACTTTCTTAGATACTCCTGGACACGCGGCGTTCACCAGTATGCGTGCACGGGGAGCAAGTATCACTGATATTACGATTTTAGTTGTCGCAGCTGATGATGGTGTCATGCCGCAAACGGTAGAAGCGATCAACCATGCGAAAGCAGCAAAAGTGCCAATCATCGTTGCAGTTAACAAAATCGATAAACCAGGTGCTAACCCTCAACATGTGATGCAAGAATTAAGTGAACATGAGTTGATCCCAGAAGCTTGGGGTGGGGATACGATCTTCGTTGAAATCTCAGCGAAATTTGGGCAAAACATTGAAGAATTGCTTGAAATGATCCTCTTAGTAGCAGAAGTCGAAGATTTGAAAGCTGATCCTACCCAACGGGCGATCGGTACCGTTATTGAAGCGCGCCTTGATAAAGGCAAAGGTCCTGTAGCAACACTATTGGTACAACAAGGAACTCTTCATGTTGGTGATCCAATCGTTGTGGGGAACACTTTCGGTCGTGTCCGCGTGATGACGAATGATTTAGGTCGTCGTGATAAAGCAGCTGGACCTGCAACGCCAGTCGAAATCACAGGATTGAACGATGTCCCTCAAGCAGGTGACCGTTTCGTTACCTTTGAAGATGAAAAAACGGCTCGGGCAGCAGGTGAAGAACGTGCAAAACGTGCCTTGATGGAACAACGTGCATCAAGCAGTCGTGTGACATTGGATAACTTGTTTGAAAGTCTAAAAGAAGGCGAACTGAAAGAAGTGAACGTCATCATCAAAGCAGACGTACAAGGTTCAGCCGAAGCGTTAGCTGCGTCATTGAAGAAAATCGATGTTGAAGGTGTGCGAGTAAACATCGTCCATTCAGCCGTTGGTGCCATTAATGAAAGTGACGTAACGCTAGCAGCAGCAAGTAATGCCATCATCATCGGATTCAACGTCCGCCCTACACCGCAAGCCAAACAGCAAGCGGAAGCAGAAGAAGTCGATATTCGTTTGCATCGCATTATCTACAAAGCGATCGAAGAAATCGAAACAGCGATGAAAGGGATGCTTGATCCTGAATTTGAAGAAAAAATCACCGGTCAAATGATCGTTCGTGAAACCTACAAAGTTTCTAAAGTTGGTACGATCGCTGGTTGCTATGTGACGGAAGGCAGCATTCGCCGTGACAGTGGTGTACGGGTGATTCGTGACGGTATCGTCATCTATGAAGGCAAACTTGCCAGCTTGAAACGCTTCAAAGACGATGTCAAAGAAGTGAAGCTAGGATTTGAATGTGGCGCGATGATCGAGAAATTCAACGACGTAAAAGTCGATGATGTGATCGAAGGCTATGTCATGGAAGAAGTACCAACAAAATAAACGAAATGACAACTATACAAGGAGGCTTTTTGAATGGCTAACTATCGAGATCGCCGAGTGGCGCAAGAAATCTTAAAAGAAGTCAATCAAATTCTTCGTAAAAAAGTTCGTGATCCTCGCGTGCAAGATGTGACGATCACAGATGTACGAGTAACTGGAGATTTGCAGCAAGCAACGATCTTTTACAGCACCTTGACGGACTTGGCTTCAGATAAGCAAAAAGCCCAAGCAGGACTGGAAAAAGCAACTGGGTTGGTTCGTCGTGAACTAGGCCAAGCGCTAACGCTCTACAAAGTTCCAGAAATCCAATTCGAGTTGGATGAATCTGTACAATACGGGAATAAAATTGATGAAATGATTCGCGCATTGCACTCAGAAGAATAAAAAAAAGAACAGCTTCCAGTCGAAGCTGTTCTTTTTTATTTGGAAAAAGCATCAGGAATTCATCAGTAAAGTAACCAGTCCAGCAACACCTGCCCCTAAGAGCCAACCACCGATCACATCTGTTAAAAAATGGATCCCTAAGTAGACTCTGCTAAAGCCAATCATAAAGCTAAGCAAAATTGCCAGTAAGGTCATCGGGATGACAGCTGAGGGAACCAATTGTCCAAGATTCAAGGCGATCGTTCCATACATGGCAGCGGATGTGGCAGCATGAGCACTAGGAAAGCTGTGATCTTTTTCTTCAACTAAACGATGATCAATAGGACGATCTCGTCGGACGATTCGTTTGATCAAGTAAGCAGCTGCTGATACTATGAAGATACCGACTGCTGTTTTTGGTGCAAGATCCGCCCGCGATGATGGAAAGGCAAACAACAGTAAAGCGATCGCAACTGTCGGAAAGGCTTTTCCTAAATTGGTAAAAAAGTGCATCATGCGCGTCAAAGAGGGCGTACGGCTTTGGATGATCTGCAAAGCAAACGCTTCTTCCCAACGCTGCATCGTGCCGAGCTGAATCATGATCAAAAAAATGGCAAATCCAATAAATGACCCTATCGTTAAAACAACCATTTTAGGACCTCCTTATATGCTTAGTTTATCATGTAATGAGAAAGAGCGAAAAGGATTTTGTCGTGCAATGAATTTTTTTTATATGTTATAATAAGCAAGTTGAAGTGAAATGGAGGAATACGATGGACGGGATTTTACCATTATGGAAAGAGCGTGGACAAACAAGTCACGACTGCGTGTTTAAATTACGAAAAATATTAAAGACAAAAAAAATCGGACACAGCGGCACACTAGATCCTGACGTGGATGGTGTCTTGCCCATTTGTATCGGAAAAGGAACGAAGATCGTCGAATACTTGGTTGATTCTGGAAAAGTCTACACCGGGGAAATCACTTTGGGCTTCAGTACCACTACAGAAGATCGGTCGGGGGATATCGTTCAACAACAAGCACTAACTCGTCCTTTTACGAAGGAAGAGATCGATCAGGCAATGAAACAGTTGACGGGGACGATTACCCAGATCCCGCCGATGTATTCGGCGGTCAAAGTCAATGGCAAACGACTTTACGAATATGCTCGTAACAATGAAACTGTCGAGCGGCCACAGCGCAAAGCAGAAATTTATTCCTTTGAACGAATTTCAGAGCCGATTATTCATGAGGACAATACGCAAAGCTGGCGTTTTGAAGTTGCTTGTGGAAAAGGGACCTATGTTCGCACATTAGCGGTCGACACAGGGAAATTGCTGGGTGTACCCGCGCATATGTCTGATTTGACTCGCCTAAAAAGCGGTGGTTTTTCAAAAGAACAATCCTACACGATTGCAGAGGTGCAAAAGGCAGTCGATGAACAACGTGTTTCGGAACTACTACTACCTTTAGAATACGGGGTATCAGAATTTCTTCAAGTGACGATCGATGCAGACCTCTGGCAGAAAGTAAAAAATGGCATGCGTTTGCCCTTCAGCGCGTTTGGATTACCAAAGCGCCCAGAGGAATTAGTGGCGATTTTTTATCGAGAACAATTGATCAGTATCTATAAAGCTCATGACAAATACCAGGATATGATGAAACCGGTAAAAGTCATCCGTACAGAAATAGGAGAATGAATATGGAAATCATTGAAATAAGACACCCTTATGATCACGCAGCGATTCCTGAGGAGGAGATCGTCTTAGTTTTAGGCTTTTTCGATGGCGTGCATTTAGGTCATCAAAAAGTCATTGAAACAGGACGCAAGATTGCAGAGGAGAAAGGGTTAAAATTGGCGTTGATGACCTTTAATCAGCATCCCTCGATCGTTTTTCAAAAGGTTGATCCTGAAAAAATGCAATACCTGACCAGTTTGCCGCAAAAAGAAGCGCACATGGAACAACTTGGGGTAGATATTCTTTATATCATTGAATTTACTTCTGCTTTTGCAAATTTGGCACCGCAAGTATTTGTAGATGAATACATGATCGGACTGCATGCAAAAGTTGTTGTTGCAGGTTTTGACTATACCTATGGCAAGAAAGAGATAGCCAACATGGCGCTTTTGCCAACCTATGCAGAAGGACGTTTTAAAGTCGTGACTGTCGCGCAAGAATCGTTTCATGAGGAAAAGGTCAGCTCCACACGCATTCGCTCTGCACTACAAAATGGTGATATGACGCAAGTCAATCGCTTGTTAGGGTATATTTATGAATTTGAAGGAACCGTCGTTCACGGTGATGCTAGAGGACGAGAACTTGGGTTTCCAACCGCAAATATCAAAGTGAAGAGCACCGTTCGGTTGCCAAAAGAAGGCGTCTATGTGACGGAAATCAAAGTTGGTGACAAGTGGTATCCATCGATGGGATCGATTGGTCACAATGATACGTTTGGTCAAGGTCGCCAGTTAACAGTAGAGATTTATATTCTCGATTTTCACCAAGATATCTATGGTGAAACCGTGGCGATCCGTTGGCATCATTTCTTACGTGATCAAGTCGCTTTCAATGGCGCACAAGCGTTGATCGAGCAATTAAAGCAGGATGAACGAGACACTGAAGCTTATTTTGATGGGCTTTCTGAAGAAAACTAGTCATTCGTAGTGAAAAGAAGCGTTTCTGGCTTCTTTTCACTTTTTCTTTTTCTCTCTTTTTATAACGTAGTTTATTTGAATTCTAATGCTTTCCCCATGAGGAAAAAACGTTTTTTCGATATACTAAAAAATAGGCTAAAATGATAATTTATGCAGTACGCTGCAAAGGGAAAGGGAGAGAAAAAGTGACAATTGGAAAAAAAGCGAAAAAGGGGAAAGAAAAGAAAGATTTAACCAAAATGAAAACGCCGCATACGTATGTCATCATTTTTGGGGTTGTGCTGTTGGCATGGTTGCTGACTTTCTTAGTTCCTGCTGGGAAATTTAGTACACAAGAAATCGAGTATACCGATGCAAATGGGGACATAAGTACCAGAACGGTCTTGATGCAAGATTCGTTTCGTTATGCCTACCCGTTAGATAACGAATACGTCTATCAACAGTTGAATCAATTGGAAGACGATCCACAAGAGCTGGAAGAATTAGATGTCGATCCTGAGGCTTTAGCAGCTGTTCTAGCTGAAGGGCCTAAAGAGTTGTCCCAGAGTCAATTAGATGAGGTCGGGCTAACGGATGACACCCTTTACAGCCTTTATGGCGAAAAGATTTATGATACTTCAGAAAAACTGCATAAAATAGCCAAGGTTTGGGGAACCGATGACTTTGGCGGTTTCGGCTTTTTAAATTTTGTTTTTGAAGGGTTGGTTTCTGGCGATAAATATGGATCAGCAGTTGGGATCGCAGCACTGATTTTAGTGGTCGGTGGTGCATTTGGTATTATCATGCAAACCGGAGCGATTGATGCGGGGATCTTTGCATTTATCAGCAAAACCCGTGGATTAGAACGTTTGGCATTGCCGCTGTTGTTCTTTGCTTTTTCATTTGGTGGTGCTACTTTTGGAATGGCAGAAGAAGTCATTCCGTTTTCGATGGTCATGGTGCCTTTCGTGATCGCATTAGGGTATGACTCGATCGTGGCGGTCACTGTCACCTATGTCGCCTCCCAGATTGGGAATGCCACCTCGTGGATGAGTCCATTTAGTGTGGCAGTGGCTCAAGGGATCGCAGGTATTCCCGTTCTTTCAGGCGCAACGTTCCGAATCATCATGTGGGTCGTGGTTACCGCATTATCCGCAGGATACCTCATGATCTATGCCGAAAGAATTCGCAAGAATCCTGAGAAATCGCTCACGTATCAATCAGATGCGTATTTTCGAAATCATCTTGAAAAAACCTCCAGTGAGCAAAAACCATTTTTATTAGGTCATAAATTGATCTTGGTTGAAATGCTGGCGGTCTTGATCTGGATCGTATGGGGTGTGACACAAAAAGGCTATTATATTCCCGAGATCGCTTCTCAATTCTTTGTTATGGGCTTAGGGGCAGGAATCATAGCGGTTCTTTTCAAATTAGAAAATATGGGCTTGAATGATGTGGCGAGTGCCTTTCAATCAGGGGCCTCAGAATTAGCGGGAACTGCAATCGTTGTAGGGATGGCCAAAGGGATTCTTCTGGTTCTCGGCGGTTCTGATGCCAACGTGCCGTCAGCCTTGAATACGATTTTGCACAGCATCGGTGGTTTGTTAAGCAATGTTCCAGCATTTATTGGGGCATGGTTCATGTACATTTTCCAAAGCTTCTTCAATTTGATCGTGACCTCCAATTCAGGTCAGGCTGCATTGACCATGCCGATCATGGCGCCATTAGCTGATCTTTTAGGTGTTTCCAGACAGATCGCTGTATTGGCTTATCAATTAGGCTCAGGCTTCATGGATGCCTTCACTCCAGTATCGGCAAGTCTGATCGGTGTGCTAGGTGTCGCAAGAATCGAATGGGTGAAATGGGCGAAATTCCAGATCAAAATGCAAGGGTTCTTATTTGTATTAGGAACGATCTTCATCTTTATTGCAGTCGCGATCGGCTTGCAATAAGAAGCAATCAGATACGAGGAGGAAGCACTCATGAAGGTGATACGACAAGCGGAGGTTTATGCGCCTGACTATTTAGGAAAAAAAGATATTCTTTTAAGCGAAGACAAGATCATTGCTATTGAAGATTCGATCGAAGGAGGATTCTCAGGGGTTCCTCTTGAAGAAATCGATGGCTCAGGGTTACTTGCTGTTCCCGGCTTTATTGACTGCCACTTTCATATCTTAGGAGGTGGCGGGGAAGGCGGCTTTCAGAACCGGACACCAGAAGTGAAATTGTCTCAGCTGACCTCAGCGGGGGTAACGACAGTGGTTGGGTGTTTGGGTACTGACGGAGTAGGCAGAGATATGACTGCCTTGATCAGTAAGGCCCGTGGACTAGAGGCAGAAGGCATCACGACGTACTTGTATGACGGTTCTTATCGATTGCCATTGACTCCGGTCACCGATTCTATCATTCAAGATTTTTTGACTATTGACAAAATCATTGGTATCGGTGAAATTGCCGTTTCTGACCATCGTTCTTCACAACCGAGTTTCGAAGAATTTACCCGCGCGGTGGCGGATGCCCGTGTTGGTGGGATGCTTTCTGGAAAAGCAGGCATCGTAAACGTCCACTTAGGTGGAGGGAAGAGAAAATATGAGCTGCTTTTACGAACCATCGAAGAAACAGAGATTCCAATCAGCCAATTTTTACCGACACATGCCAATCGGACCAGCGAGCTTTTCGAAGCAAGTATTGCTTTTGCAAAAATGGGTGGAACGATTGATTTTACAGCGAGTGAGGATCCTGATTTCTGGGAAAAAGAAGACGATGAGGTTCGCTTCAGTAAAGGATTGAAGCGTTTGTTAGCAGAAGGGATCGGGCTGGATCAATTTACCATGACCTCTGATGGGCAAGGCAGCCTCCCGTACTTTGATGAAAACAATCAATTCATAGGTCTGGGTGTCGGTAGTTCGCGAGCCTTGATGGTAGGCATTAAAGAAGCAGTCCAAAAAGAGCAGATTCCATTGGAGATCGCCATTCGAGCAATCACTTCTAATCCAGCGAAAGTATTGAAGCTTGATCAAAAGGGACGGCTTGCAGCAGGGATGGATGCTGATATTTGCTTGCTGAACAAAGAAACATTAGTAGTAGAAACGGTTCTAGCGAAAGGCAGAACGATGGTAGAAAAACAAGAAGTGAAAGTGTGGGGTACCTTTGAGCAACTAACGTAAGAAGATTCCAGCTTTGACAAACTAAGAAACGGTTGTTTTTCTAAACAGAGTTTTAGAACAAAATAAGCAGCCCGATCCATGACCAGCATTTACTGGACTTGATCGGACTGCTTTTTTCAATTAAACGCAAGCATTCTTAAGCTTGCAACGCATCCAATTTCTTCATGTCTTCTTCAGAAATTTCAAAGTCAACTTTGGCATTGTCAGAAATGTATTCTTCATGAACGGATTTTGGCAATGGCAGAATGTCTTTTTGTAGCAAGTAGCGAATTGAAAGTTGTGGAATAGATTTTCCATAAGCTTCCGCAATCGTCTTCACTGCATCGTTATCGAGCAAACGACCGGTGGCGATTGGAGAATAGCCTTCCACTAAAATTTCGTGGTCTTTACAAAATGCCAATAACTCTTCATTTGTGCGTCCAATATGGTAAACAAACTGGTTGACCATCGGTTTCACATCGCAATGATCAAAAATATTCTGTAAATCTTTTTGATCGAAGTTGGAAACACCAATTGATTTTACTTTCCCACTTAAGTAGGCTTCTTCTAGTGCTTTCCAAACATCGATGTTTTCAAGATAAAAATCTTTGTTTTCTGGATTGTTTCCCATGATTTTCCAAGGACGAGGAGCGTGGATCAAAATCAAATCGATATACCCTAAGTCAAGTTTTTTTAGAGAAGCATCAATGCTATCAACCGCTTCTTGATAGGTCTTCAACTCAGCAGGTACTTTCGTGGTAACAAAAATTTCTTCGCGGGCAACGCCTGAATCGCGCACAGCTTTCCCAACCGCTTCTTCGTTTTTGTAAGCTGCCGCTGTATCGACATGTCGATAACCGTTTTGAATGGCAAATTTTGTGGCGTTGTAAGCATCTTCTGGAGAAGATTGCCAGGTTCCAAGGCCAATCTTAGGAATCGTCAGTTTGTTCTGCAAGGTAAATGTTTCTTGTAATATCACGTATCTCAACCTACTTTCATCGCTTTTTTTTGTTACATCTTCCATTATAAAACGTTTTCTTGTTTGAAACAAATCAGACGCTGAAACTTTTTCGGTAAATTGACTTTCAAAAGGATCTTTGATACATTATCAGCAACCTAAACGCAGAAAGATGTGGAAAAAATGGATTTTGTAAAAGAAGATTTTGCCTATTATCGGCGCTCTTTTGAATTGATGTATCGCAGTTATTTCCGTAGAAGAATGATTGCCCTGGGTGTAGCAATTTTGATTATCTTAGGTTATTTATTTTTGTTACAAGAAAGTTTGCTTTTAAATATCATCTTGCTAGGTATTTTGCTAGGGATGATGGCGTGGCTGGTTTCACTTTCTCAGAAAGCGAGTGAGGTCGTACGTGCTTTTGAAGAAGAAAATCAGGTGCCGCAAATTCATCAACTGACAGAATTCGAGGATCATTATGCGTTCCCAATGAACGATGGAACAACGATGCGCGTGAAGAAAAACGGCAATCGCAATTTCCCTTCCAATAATAAACAGTACACGTTGATGGCAGGCTATAAAAAAGTTTTCTTTGTGCAACAACCCTTGATGATTTTTTACTATGACCTCTTGGAAATGAAGTATGATGAAGCGTATCGTTTGAAACGAAATCGCCAAAACGGGTTCAATCGTTGGTCGCGTTATTTCAGCTTTCGCTCCTTTAAGGGATCAATCGGCAATGTTTTTCAATTCTTGCTGGGAAATATTTTCTTCTTATTTATTGCGTATCGGTTGATCCGCTATCTGATCGATATTTTGCTGCACATTCTATAACGGTCGCCAAGGGGATAATTCTCATCGTTTTCATAGACTGGTGAAAAAGATGATAGGACTTAATTTTTTAAAAAAGGTATACTTAAGTCAGATAAGACAAGCAATTGTCTTTCAAGAATAAGAGTCCTGCTCTTGTTAAGTAAGCCGTCAGCAACAGCTTATCTATTGTGGCGCTAACAGTTTGGGGGAAGTGTTAGTTCTTGTAACAAACAGATTTTTTTCTGGGTGGGATAAGAACAAAAGCGGTATTTTACCGTACTTAATAAGAGTAGTGCTCTTAATTTTTGCTATGACTATTTGAAGACATCACTTCTTGGAAGTGGTGTTTTTTCTTGCCCAAAATAGTCCAAGTGATAGGAGAATTCTAAGAACTATGCTACAATGAGTGCCGATGCTCTCAGCGATGGGAGTAAAAAGAAGGTAGAGGAGAATCACTTAGGAATGCCTGAAGGTCAAACAATAAACGATCCATCTACAAAAAGCGCGCAAAATATTTCTGCGTATATACATATACCATTCTGTGAACATATCTGCTATTACTGTGACTTCAACAAAGTGTTTTTAGAAGGGCAGCCAGTGGATGAGTACATTGAAGCGTTACTAAAAGAAATTGAGCTGAGCCTCTTGCGTCAGCCTATCAATGAGGCGGAAACAATTTATATCGGCGGCGGGACGCCAACGTCGCTTTCGGCGAACCAGCTGGATCGATTGCTTTCAGGTGTGCATGAATTGCTGCCGACCCACACAACCAAAGAGTTTACCGTGGAAGCAAATCCTGGTGATTTGAGTGAAGAAAAAATGCTGGTTTTGAAAAACCATCAAGTCACTCGCTTGTCGATGGGGGTCCAAACCTTTGATAATCGCTTGCTTAAAAAAATTGGCCGCAAGCATACCGCTGAAGATGTTTATTCAACCATTCAGCTGCTGGAAAAACATGATTTTCAGAATGTGACGATCGATTTGATTTATGCACTTCCGGGACAAAGCATAGAAAGCTTCCGTGATACACTGACGCGAGCGATTGATCTCGGGTTGCCTCACTATGCGATGTATTCCTTGATTTTAGAAAACAAAACCATGTTTATGAACTGGGTTCGCCAAGGGAGAATGGCGCTGCCTTCTCAAGAAGCTGAAACGCAGATGTTTGATGAGGCGATCGCCGCGATGACAAAAGCTGGCTTGAATCAATATGAAATCAGTAATTTTGCACGACCAGGGTATGAGTCCTTGCATAATCTAGTGTATTGGAACAATGAACATTATTTTGGCTTTGGGGCAGGCGCCAGCGGGTATCTTGGACAGACCCGCTACAAGAATAAAGGTCCAATCCAGCATTATTTGAAACCATTACAGGAAAATCAATTGCCAATCCATGAAACCGAAGAATTGACAACCAGTAATCAAATGGAAGAGGAACTGTTTTTAGGCCTTCGTAAAAAGGCTGGCATTTCAAAAATACGCTTTGCAGAAAAATTCGGGAAGTCTTTTCAGGAAATCTATGGTTCAACTAGCGAACAGTTGATTCAAAAAGGCTGGTTGGCTAGTCAAGGTGATCGTGTCTTTTTAACGAAAGCTGGGATGTTCATTGGCAACGAAGTGTTTGAAGCATTTCTCTTGGATGGAGAAAAATAAGAAAGAACAAGGAAGAGAAGTAGCCATTTCGCGCTGCTTCTTTTTTGATTTCTTTTTTTAGCACTCTCTTAGAAAGAGTGCTAAAAAAGTGATGCAAATACTTGACATTCCTAGCAAATATGGTATATTTATAATCGTGTTAGCACTTAATAGGAATGAGTGCTAACGGAGGAGTGGATAAAATGTTGACACCTAGACAACAAATGATTTTACACCTCATCATCCAAAACTATACGAATACTGGTCAGCCCACGGGCTCGAAGCGATTGATGGAAGATGGGGTTGAAGCTAGCTCTGCCACCATTCGTAATGAGATGAAGGCGCTGGAAGAAGCTGGACTTCTGCTAAAAACACATTCATCTTCAGGGCGTGTGCCATCAATAAAAGGGTATCGCTATTACGTTGATCACTTATTGAAGCCATCTGAAGTTGACCAAAACGAAATTCAAACCATTCGTCATTCTTTTGGAAAAGATTTTCATGAAATCAATGAAATCATCCAGCAGTCTGCCACGATCTTGTCCAACTTGACTAGCTATACAGCGTTGTCTCTCGGACCAGATATGAAGGAAAGGAAATTGACGGGCTTTCGAATCGTCCCTTTGAATGCACGACAGATCATCGCGATCATCGTGACGGATAAAGGAAATGTCGAAAATCAAGTCTTTGCTCTTCCTGAATCGATGAGCAGCGAAGATTTGGAAAAAATGGTAAGGATCATCAACGACAAATTGATCGGTGAACCTTTAATGACGGTCTACCATCGATTAAGAACCGAGATTCCTATGATTCTGCATAAGTATTTTCAAACGACTGACGGAATCGTTGATCTCTTTGATACGATGCTGAGCCATATTTTTGAAGAAAAAATCTTCGTCGGCGGGCGAATGAATCTTCTGGATTTTGAACCGACGCAAGATGTTAGTCAGTTCAAATCGATGTATTCATTTATGAAAAACGCAGATCAGCTGACACAGCTGCTGGCGCCAAGAGATTCTGCGATTCAAATCAGAATCGGCTCTGAGCTTGGCAACGACTTGTTACAAAATATGAGTTTGATCCAAGCCAGCTATGAAATCGAAGGTCATGGACAAGGAACGATCGCTTTATTAGGTCCATCAAGTATGCCGTATTCACGGATGTTTGGATTGATGGAAGTTTTTCGAGGCGAGTTAGCAAAAAAATTGGCCGATTATTATCGCGCATTAGACGCTGCCAATGAATAAGCGGCAATGAAACAAATCGTAGAAGGGATGGTTGAAACGTGACGGAAAAAGAAGAGCGTTTAGATGAAGAATTAGATAAAACTGCTGAAGAAACCGCAGAAACAACTGAATCTTCAAATGAATCAACTGAAACTGAAGCACAGACTCCTCAACCAGAGGAAGAAGCAGTGGAAAAAAGCGAATTGGAACTTTTGCAAGAAAAGAATAACGAATTGGAAGATCAATTCCTGCGTGCTCGTGCAGAGATCGCAAATATCACTTCACGTAACCGCAACGAGCGGGAACTTTTACAAAAATACCGCTCGCAAGATCTTGGCAAAAAACTGTTGCCAGCAATCGACAATTTGGAACGAGCGATGGCAGCAGATGTCGATCAAGACCAAGCTGCGAATTTGAAAAAAGGCGTTGAAATGGTTCTTGAAAGTCTGCGTCAAGCCTTAAAAGAAGAGGGAATCGAAGAGATTCCTGCTGAAGGTGCAATGTTCGATCCGAACTTGCATCAAGCGGTGCAGACTGTACCTGCCTCTGATGAAACACCGGCAGACACAATCGTTACTGTCTTGCAAAAAGGGTATAAATTGCATGATCGTGTCTTGCGTGCAAGCATGGTCATCGTTGCACAATAGTTCTTTCTATCTATAAGTAGATGTTTAAATTAAAAAAGGGAGTGTATTACTTATGAGTAAAATTATCGGTATCGACTTAGGAACAACAAACTCAGCTGTTGCTGTCCTTGAAGGCGGCGAAGCAAAAATCATTACGAATCCAGAAGGAAACCGTACCACACCTTCTGTTGTCTCATTCAAAAACGGTGAGATCCAAGTAGGGGAAGTTGCAAAACGCCAAGCAGTAACAAACCCGAATACGATTTCTTCTATTAAACGCCATATGGGTGAAGCTGGATACAAAGTAGAAGTTGAAGGCAAATCTTACACACCACAAGAAGTTTCCGCAATGGTTCTTCAATACATCAAAGGATTTGCTGAAGACTATTTAGGTGAGAAAGTTGAAAAAGCAGTCATTACTGTTCCTGCATACTTCAACGATGCACAACGTCAAGCAACCAAAGATGCTGGTAAAATTGCCGGTCTTGAAGTAGAACGGATCGTCAACGAACCAACTGCCGCAGCTTTAGCTTATGGGTTAGATAAAACAGATAAAGATGAAAAAATCCTAGTCTTTGACTTAGGTGGCGGTACTTTTGACGTATCGATCCTTGAATTAGGGGATGGCGTCTTTGACGTATTATCAACTGCTGGGGACAACAACCTAGGTGGGGATGACTTTGATAACAAAATCATCGATCACATGGTAGCAGAATTCAAAAAAGAAAACGGCATTGATCTTGGAAAAGATAAAATGGCCTTGCAACGTTTGAAAGATGCTGCTGAAAAAGCAAAAAAAGACTTGTCAGGTGTAACAAGTACTCAAATCAGCTTGCCATTTATCACAGCTGGTGATGCTGGTCCATTGCACTTGGAAATGACCTTGACTCGTGCGAAATTCGATGAATTGACCGCAGACCTAGTCGAACGGACAAAAATTCCAGTACGCCAAGCTTTGAAAGATGCTGGCTTGTCACAATCAGAAATCGATGAAGTCATCTTAGTTGGTGGTTCAACACGTATTCCAGCAGTAGTTGATGCTGTTCGTAAAGAAACCAATAAAGAACCAAACAAATCAGTAAACCCAGATGAAGTGGTAGCGATGGGTGCTGCGATCCAAGGTGGCGTGATCACAGGTGATGTGAAAGATGTCGTCTTACTAGACGTTACACCATTATCATTAGGTATCGAAACAATGGGTGCCGTCTTCACAAAACTGATCGATCGTAACACAACGATCCCTACAAGTAAATCACAAGTCTTCTCAACTGCAGCAGACAATCAACCAGCCGTTGATATCCATGTCCTGCAAGGGGAACGCCCAATGGCAGCTGACAACAAAACATTAGGTAGATTCCAATTGACGGATATTCCACCAGCACCTCGTGGCATCCCTCAAATCGAAGTAACATTTGATATCGATAAAAATGGGATCGTCAATGTTTCTGCAAAAGATTTAGGTACACAAAAAGAACAAAAAATCACGATCAAATCATCTTCAGGTTTATCAGATGAAGAAATCGAACGCATGGTAAAAGATGCTGAAGCAAACGCTGAAGCCGACAAACAACGCAAAGAAGAAGTTGATCTACGCAATGACGTCGATGCTTTGTTGTTCACTGTTGATAAAACATTGAAAGAGCTTGAAGGCAAAGTGGATGCAGACGAAGTCAAAAAAGCGGAAGATGCTCGTGATGAGTTGAAAGCTGCACTTGAAGCAAACAACTTAGAAGAAATGAAAACGAAACGTGATGCTTTGAATGAAATCGTACAAAACTTAACTGTTAAGTTATACGAACAAGCAGCACAACAACAAGCACAAGAAAATCCAGAAGCTGCACAAGGCGGCGCAGACGATGTGGTTGACGCCGACTTTGAAGAAGTAGACGGTGACGATAAATAATCGCTGTTTGTGAAAAAGCCAAAGTCACCGCTTTGGCTTTTTCTTATGAATTTGCGAAACGTATTTTTCTAGAGCGAATTATATGCTAAAATACGAGAGACGCAAGAATATAGTGGAGGGAAGCCAATGGCAGACAAAAGAGATTATTATGAGGTCTTAGGTCTACAAAAAGGGGCTTCGGATGACGAAATCAAAAAAGCTTATCGTAAGCTTTCAAAACAATATCATCCAGACATCAATAAAGAACCTGATGCAGAAGCAAAGTTTAAAGAAATTTCTGAGGCCTATGAAATATTAAGTGATTCCCAAAAAAGAGCTGCTTATGACCAGTATGGTCATGCTGGTACCGATCCGAACTACGGAGGCGGTTATGGCGGTGGATTCGGCGGCTTTAACAGTGGCGGATTCTCCGGTGGCGGTTTTGGTGGATTTGAAGACATTTTCGAATCGTTTTTCGGTGGTGGAGGCGGCAGAGCAGCCAATCCTAATGCACCTCGACAAGGAGCGGACTTGCAATATGCGGTTGATCTTTCCTTTGAAGAAGCGATTTTCGGAGTGGAAAAAACTGTTCAATACAATCGTGAAGAAACCTGTCATACCTGCGGTGGGAACGGGGCAAAACCAGGTACTTCACCAGAAACCTGTCATAAATGTCATGGTGCAGGTACCATCAATGTTGAACGTCAAACACCGCTTGGTCGTGTGATGAGCCGTCAAACCTGTGATGTTTGTCATGGAACTGGGAAAGAAATCAAAGAACCATGTACAACATGTCATGGTACTGGCCATGAAAAGAAAAAACACAGTGTGAAAGTCAACGTACCTGCAGGTGTCGAAGATGGACAACAAATGCGCTTGTCTGGTCAAGGAGAAGCTGGCACCAATGGTGGTCCTTATGGTGATTTGTACGTTGTTTTCCGAGTGGAAGAAAGTGATATTTTTGACCGTGATGGGTCGGAAATTTATTACGAACTGCCGTTAAACTTTGTCCAAGCTGCTTTAGGCGACGAAGTCAATGTACCAACGGTTCATGGGAATGTGAAATTAAAAATTCCAGCTGGTACGCAAACAGGCACAAACTTCCGCTTACGCGGTAAGGGAGCCCCTCGCTTACGGGGAGGCGGCAATGGCGATCAACAGGTCAAAGTGAAGCTGATCACACCTAAGAACTTAAATGAGGAACAAAAAGAGGCATTGCGGGCTTATGCAAAAGCCAGTGGCCATGAAACGAACGAACAACAACCAGAAGGATTTTTTGATAAAATGAAAGATGCTTTTGGTGGGAAAAAGAAATAACCATGAAAAAATCCAACTCATGCCCTTATAAAACCATCCGTTTTATAAGGGCATGAGTGTTTGTATGGCTATAAATGTGCAGTATGGGCAAGAATCGAATCTTCTTGGCCATCTTTTTTTCTTTTCCTTTGAAATCGCTTGCTTAGTGTGTCACAATAAAAGTAGACCAATTAAAGGAGGAGATACAATGGAAAGAATATTTGCGAGTCCGTCACGATACGTTCAAGGAAAAGGGGTCTTGAAGCATGGGTTATCCCATATCAAAGATTTAGGAAAGAAAGTGCTTCTTTTGACCGATGAAACTGTTTGGAAAATTGCCGGTGAAGAACTATTTGAGAACCTGAAAGCAGCCGAGTTAGATCCGGTAAAAGAAATTTTTGGTGGAGAAGCTTCTGCAAATGAAATCGATCGTATCGTCTCTAAAGCCAAAAGTGAATCAATCGAAGTGATTGCCGCATTAGGTGGTGGGAAAGCCATCGATACTGGGAAAGCTGTTGCGGATGAATTGAAAATACCGATTGCTGTTTTGCCAACGATTGCCTCCACTGATGCACCAACTTCGGCACTTTCTGTTATTTATACTGATGAAGGTCGTTTTGAAAAGTATCGTTTTTATAACAAAAATCCTGAACTTGTCTTAGTGGATACCGCTGTGATTGCCAAAGCGCCTGCCAAATTGCTAGCCGCTGGTATTGCGGATGCACTCGCAACCTATGTCGAGGCACGTGCTGTTGCTCGAAGCCATAGTAAAAATATGGTCGGCGGGGTGCAACCAATTGCCAGCATGGCGATCGCTGAAAAATGCGAAGAGATCCTTTTTGAGAATGCCTTAAAAGCCTATCAAGCGAATAAAAAACAAGTCGTTACCGAAGCTTTTGAACAAATCGTGGAAGCCAACACTTTGCTTAGTGGATTAGGCTTTGAAAGTGCAGGTCTGGCAGCAGCTCATGCGATTCATAATGGCTTGACAGCCCTTGAAGGAGACGTTCATGATCTGACCCATGGTGAGAAGGTTGCTTACGGAACACTCACTCAATTGATGCTGGAAAATGCAGATCCTGAAGAGCTCGACCAATATATAGAATTGTATCAGGCATTAGAATTACCGACGACATTATCCGACATGCATCTTGCGCAAGCCAGCGATGCAGACCTATTAAAAATTGGCGAGCAAGCAACCATCGAAGGGGAAACGATCCACAATATGCCATTTCCGGTTTCTGCAGAAGATGTTGCAGCAGCGATCAAAGCCGTGGATGCCTATGTGAGTGCTTACTATCCTCTATGATGTTATTTTATTAAAGATCATCAATGTGTGCTCGGTGATTTCAAAAAACGTTTGACAATAAAAAAGAGTCGTGCTATTTTGATAACAAGCAAATTAAAGGAGGGAACAAGACATGACAAACGTCAACACACAAACTACCTGTTGTTGTTGTATGGTGCAAAAAGCAGCATACCGATTTGTCATGCCTATTATTAGTTCCTTTGTCGCAGAAGATCGCTGAAGTTTCTTTAGTGATTCACTTCTATCCGGATAAGACGACATTTTTTTGGGGTACTGATGTAATAGTCAGTACCCCTTTTTGTTTGCTGTTTTTTACCGCTTTCATTGGCGACGGCTGATGATTGCAAATGAAAATGAGTACATGAAGCATACGAGTTGTGCCAAACAAAGTTGAGCGAGGAGTCGAGCGATGATCGTTAATAATATAAAAGCATTGATTGGGCACACCCCATTCTTTGAATTTGATGCCGCAGCATTTGGCGGCAAAAAGGGAAGTACCATCTATGCGAAACTTGAGTATTTAAATCCTGGTGGAAGTATCAAGGACCGCTTAGGAAAGTATTTGATCGATGAAGCGTTTCGCGAGCATGTGATCGATCATGAGACAACCGTTATCGAACCGACAGCGGGAAATACTGGAATTGGTTTAGCTTTAGCTGGAATCGAGTATGGCTTAAAAATGATTTTTGTCATTCCTGAAAAATTTAGCCTTGAAAAGCAGCAACTGATTGAAGCGTTGGGCGGGACCATCGTTCATACGCCCACTGAAGCAGGCATTCAAGGGGCGATTGAAAAAGCAAAGGAAATAGCAAAACAGCTACCAAATAGTTATATGCCAATGCAATTTCACAATCAAAACAATCCTGCAGCCTACCAAGCAACCTTAGGCCCAGAGATCTTTCAGGAGTTATCTGGAAAAATTGACAGCTTTGTTGCTGGAGCTGGCAGCGGGGGGACCTTCGCGGGTGTCGCAACATACTTAAAGAAGCAAAAATCAAGCACTCGACTTGCTGTCGTTGAACCAGAAGGATCGATCTTAAATGGCGGGCCTGCCCATGGACATGAGATTGAAGGGATCGGTGTTGAGTTCATTCCACAATTTTTTGACGATTTGCTTATTGATCAAATTTATACGATCAGTGATGCGGAAGGCTTTGCTTTTACTCGTTACTTGGCAAGAAACTATGGTTTGCTTGTTGGAAGTTCAAGTGGAGCGGCGATGGCAGCAGCAGTAAAAGAAAGCCTCGAATTACCAACTGGAAGCTCGATCGTTACCGTTTTTCCAGATGGTGGCGATCGCTATCTATCAAAACAGATTTATGCGGGTGAATCAGCAATCACCCCATTCATAGGAGGAGTAAACCATGCATTTTAATACAAAAGTAATCCACGGCGGTATCAGCGAAGACGAAATGACTGGTGCTGTTAGTGTGCCAATTTACCAAACATCAACCTATCGGCAAAATGCTCTTGGTCAGCCAAAGCAATATGAATACAGTCGTTCAGGCAATCCAACTCGATTTGCCTTAGAAGAATTGATTGCGGATCTGGAAGAAGGCGCCCAAGGGTTTGCTTTTGCCTCTGGATTAGCAGCCACCCATGCGGTCTTCTCGCTGTTTCAGACTGGAGACCATGTCATTTTAGGGGATGATGTATATGGCGGGACGTTTCGTTTGCTCCATCAAGTATTAGAAAAAAGCGGATTGTCTTATACACTTGTCAAAACAAATGAGCTAGCTGCCGTTGAAGCAGCCATCCTTCCAGAAACCAAAGCGATCTTTCTGGAAACGCCGACTAATCCATTATTGAAGATCACGGACATCGCAATCGTTGCCCAACTAGCTAAAAAACAGGACATTTTGACGATCGTGGATAATACCTTTGCGACCCCTTACTTTCAAAAGCCGCTACAATTAGGCGCAGATATTGTGATTCACAGTGCTACCAAGTATCTCGGTGGACACAGTGATGTAGTAGCTGGGTTAGCGGTTGCCAAAGAGCCAAAAATCGCCGAAAGAATTGCTTTTTTACAAAACGCCATTGGTGGTGTATTGGGGCCTCATGATAGCTGGTTGATTCAACGAAGCATCAAAACTCTTGCTTTGCGGATGGAAGCACATCAAAACAACGCGATGAAAATTGCTCACTACTTACAAGCACATCCAGCTGTCGCAAACGTGTATTATCCAGGATTGATTGCCCATGAAGGACATGAGATCGCCAAATCACAGATGTCTGGGTATAGCGGTATGATATCTTTTGAACTAAACGATGAATCGAAAACAGCAGAATTTGTTGAATCATTAAAGATTTTTACTTTAGCAGAAAGCTTAGGTGGCGTGGAAAGCTTGGTAGAAGTGCCAGCCGTGATGACCCATGCCTCGATCCCTAAAGAAATTCGTGAGCAATCTGGGATCAAAGATGGCTTGATTCGGTTGTCTCTCGGCATCGAAGACGGTGAGGATCTGCAGGCAGATTTAGAGCAAGCGTTTGAAAAGGCAGGTAGCTAGTGATGGGGAGAGAGTTTATTCCAATTTTTTCTGACTGGGCAGCTGAGTACGATGAAACAGTTGCAGGTAAGGATGAAGAGTATCGAGCGGTTTTTTTCAAATATGAACAGTTACTCGCTGAAATTGCTGAAAAAGCAGGGCAGTCTGTGGTAGAATTTGGTAGTGGAACTGGAAATCTAACACAAGCTCTGCTTGATCAAGGAAAAAACGTGCTGGCAATCGAGCCATCGCCAGAGATGCGGCGAATCGCCAAGTCAAAACCCAGTCTTTCTAAAGTGATTTTTGTAGATGGTGATATGGAGGTTTTTCCCGAGATCACGGATGTGATTGATACGATCGTTTCTACCTATGTTTTTCATCATCTTACGGAGGACGAAAAACAACGGGCAATCGGCAAATATGCTGCGATGCTGCCCAAAGGCGGGAAAGTGCTTTTCGGGGATACGATGTTTCTTTCTCTAGCCCACCAAATGGAACGAATCGATGAAGCACGGCAAGCTGGTCACCAGCGACTAGCCGCTGATCTGCAAAGAGAGTACTATCCAGTTATAGCGGATATCGAACGATACTTTCGTCAGCATGGGTTTACCAGTCGTTTTAAGCAGATCAATGAGTATGTTTGGCTTGTGGAAGCACAAAAAGAGTAGGAGAGAAGTACAATGAAAATGAATGTTGAAAGCTTTAATTTGGATCATACGAAAGTCAAAGCACCTTATGTACGGGTTGCCGATAAAAAACAAGGAACGAATGATACCATCATCAAATATGATGTCCGTTTGAAGCAGCCGAACCAAGCGCATATGGATATGGCAAGTCTGCACTCGCTAGAACATTTGACGGCAGAATTGATTCGTAATCATGCGGATTATATCGTGGACTGGTCACCAATGGGCTGCCAAACCGGCTTTTATTTGACTGTCTTGAATCACGACGATTATGAAGAGATTTTGACCGTCCTAGAAAAAACCATGAAGGACGTTTTGCAAGCAACTGAAGTACCTGCCAGCAATGAAGTGCAATGCGGTTGGGCGGCGAACCATACCTTAGAGGGTGCGCAAAAATTAGCGCAAGAATTTCTTGATGAACGTGACAATTGGTCGACCGTTTTTGCCTAAATAAAAATAGAAGTAGAAAAAAGGTGCCAGCGTTTGGATTCGCAGACGCCTTTTTTGTTAAACCCGCAAAGAGACGGGGGTTCGATAGTTTTTGTTTATGGTTCTACTGCTTGGACAGTGATGCCGACTCCGTTTGGATTATAGGTTTGACTAATGTAAAACTCAAATCCTTCATGAACAAAGAAAAGTCTCCGAATGGCGCTAACGTCTCTGATGTGAGCATCTAAACCATACTGTTCGATCAATGTCTCTTTGATCTCCTCAATATCATCCTCTTTCCCGAATTGTGAGAAATCAATACCGAAAAATTCTGGGACATCAACCAATGTGATTCTAGATAAATGTTCATTTCCCGCGTTATCGGAGTCAAAATCAAAGCTGATTTTGGACAGTTTGTCCCTTGAACCTAAAGGAACTCTTTTTGTCTCGAGAGCGCTGCTGTCAGCCATCGTTGATAACAAATCAATGGCTGAATCAGGTAAACGAGTGGTTACTTTTCTTACTTCATCAACCATTGCTCCTTGATCGGGAGAAAAAACTTTTCTAGTCTCTTCCGTGACGATCACATTTTCGCGGCGCCGCTTTCGGTTAATGGCACTGCGCTCTTGGTTTACCCGATCACTACGTTTGATGAGATCGAGGCCAAGATCGCTGATGGATTCAGGGGAAGGTCTTTCTTCCAGTAAAGCAGTTAAGTAATCAATCTCTAAAAACTGCTCGTAGGCAGCTGCTGGTTGATTTTCGCTGTAGAAGAGGACAGCTCCGAGTAAAAAACAACTAATGCCCAAACAAAGCAAAAGACTTCTTCTGCGATGCTCCCGGATTTTTTTCTGAGGACGATTCAGTTTCATTTTATCCTTCAACTCCTAAGTTTTTTAGACGACTCATGATAATAGAGGTGTTTGAATTTCATCACGCATTTTGCCAATCTTAGTTACGAGAGATCGCTTAATGGATTACTCAATTTCTGATTCAGAAAACTGATCATGCCAGGTAACGCCAGTAACGGTTCGGTTGGAAAGGGTAACGATGATCGCTTCGCCCTCTTGATTGATCCAGGCATTGGATTCCACGCCTAGAATCGCTAGTCGCCAAGAAGGCAGCCCACCCATGATCTCTAATACTTGATCGCAGGACATTCCTTCTTGCAATTGGTGGAGCAAATCTTTGGTGACGGTTCTATTCCAACGTCGTGGCAATCCAATCTGCAATTGCTCGCAATAGGAGAAGTGAGAGGTGGATTCTTCGGTACTTACTGACTGTTGATCAAGGCTGTCAGAAGAGCTGCTTATGTCAATTGTAGTAGACGTTGTTTGCTTTTCAGTAGAGGAAGAGCTTCTAACTTCCGAATCTTTTGGCAATGATTGAGAAGTCACCGCTGTTTCTAATGAAGAACTGCTTTGTCGCGTTTCATCCAGGAGTTCGTCAATCAGGGTACAGCCTGTGAGTGATAAGGAAAGGAAAATCAGTAAGGGAAAGAAATAGATGGTTTTCATACGATGTATGCCTCCAAAGTAATTTTCTGCATTTTTCTTTTGTTGTTATTTTAAGGTTGGTTTTTTATAAGAAGGGTTCTAACCGATGTTTAAACAAAAGAATCAATGTATTTTTACAGCTTATACAGTTATGGAGGGAGTGTTCTTTAATAAGTGTAACATGCCACTCCTGATCTGACTACTCGATTTCAAACTACATTTCATAGTTTTAATAAAATTTAGTCTCTATTCCTGATGATTATGAAATTCACGTGATATACTATAGTCAACTACAAGATAAAAAAATACGGCTTCAGTGGTAAAGGGCATTTGACGCAAACAGATCGTTGGGAATGTTTTCGAGCATTTGAATGTGGCATTGTTTTAATAGAAAAGAGAGGAAGAGGGAATGAAGATTTTAAGGGACTGGCAAGCAAAACATCAAGCGAAAAAAGAAGCAAAAAAACAGGCACTACGGTTAAAAAATGCCAAGCTTCGTGCAGCGGGGAAAGAGCCGTTGAAGGGCTGGGGGAAAATGGTTGATACTGGCATCGGCGGGGCGAACAAAGCAAACCCCATCGATACAAAAGTGTTTTTGGGGGAAAATCAAAAGCGGATCGCAGATGAATCGAAACGGAACAAACAATAAAGAAAACCTCTGCAACAGTTCCTTCGTCGGACTGTTGCAGAGGCTTTTTTAAATATTCAATACTTTGTCTAAGAAGTCTTTGGTACGCTCATGCTTAGGATTGGTAAAGATTTGCTCAGGTGTACCGTCTTCCAAGAAGTTCCCGCCGTCAATAAACATCACACGGTTTGCTACTTCTTTGGCAAACCCCATCTCGTGAGTAACGATCACCATGGTCATTCCTTGTTTTGCCAAATCCTTCATAACATTGAGTACATCGCCAACCATTTCTGGATCGAGTGCGGAGGTTGGTTCATCGAACAACATCACATCGGGATTCATTGCTAAAGCTCTAGCGATCGCCACCCGTTGTTTTTGTCCTCCAGACAGATTGTCAGGGTACATGTCTTTTTTATCTGCCAAACCGACCGTTTCTAATAAACGAATTGCGTTCTTTTCCGCTTCTTGCCGAGAAGCATTTTTTAGATCCATCGGTGCTAAAATGATATTTTCTAAAACCGACAAGTGAGGGAAGAGATTGAAATGCTGAAACACCATGCCGATATGTTGACGAACAGCATTGATATTGGTGTTTTTATCCATCAGATGTGCGCCGTCAACGATAATATCGCCGCTGGTTGGTTCTTCTAAGCGGTTCAAACAGCGTAAGAACGTCGATTTCCCGGATCCTGAAGGACCGATCACACAAACGACTTCTCCTTCAGCGATTGAAACATTGATATTGTTCAATACGGTATTATCGCCGTATTTTTTTACAAGATTTTCAACTAAGATTTTTTCTTTCATGCTATTTCACCTTCTTTTCTAAAACTTTTGCAAGTTTCGTTAAAGCTGTGATCACGACTAAGTAAATAATCGCGATGATCAAGTAAACATAGGTACTTTGCGTAGTCCGAGCAACGATGATTTTCCCAGTTTGCAATAATTCTACGACTCCGATAACCGAGATGATCGTTGTATCTTTCAACGAGATAACGAATTGGTTAACGAAAGATGGAATCATGATTTTGATCGCTTGCGGTAAAATGATTTTCTGCATTGTCCGAGTGTAGGTCATCCCCAAACTACGAGAGGCTTCCATCTGACCTTTTGGCACCGCATTGATCCCGCCACGGACGATCTCAGCGATATAGGCACTGGCATTTAAAGTCAATGTAATGACCCCGGCTGCAAAGTCGGGAATCGTGATACCAATGGCATCGGAAAGGCCGAAGAAGATGAAGAAAGCCAATACCATCATAGGAATACCACGAATGATATCAACATAGATCCCTGCAAAAACCCGCAATGCTTTGATTGGAGCAACACTAAATAGTCCAAAAATGATGCCGATCACTAATGCTAAGGCAAAAGAAATCAATGCTAGTAAAAGGGTATTCCATAAACCTTTTAATAAGACGTTATAGTTGTTGCTGATCAAACCAGTGATCGTTGATTCATCCACTCGTTTTTCTGTGGCAGAGCCATCTTCAATGTATTTATTGATGATTTGATCGTACTCGCCAGTCCGTTTCATTTCTTTCAATGCTTCATTGAACATTTGGATCAGTTCAGGATTTTGGCCTTTTTTCACCGCAAAACCGTACTGACCGCCAGATTCTTTTTCAATCGGTGTCACTAGTTTTTGACCTTGGCTGATGGCATAACCGATCACTGGATAATCATCCATCATGGCATCGATTTGTCCGCCGTTAACAGCTGCATATAATTGATCGGCTGCATCATAATATTTGATCGAATAGCCATATTTTTCTTCGTTGGCGATCAAGAAGTCTGCACTTTCTGTTCCCACTTTCGCACCAACGGTTTTTCCATCTAAATCTTCATAGGAATTGATGGAATCATTGCCTTCTTTAACAGCGATCTGAATGCCGCTTTCAAAGTAAGAGTCTGAGAAGTCGTAGGATTGGCGACGCTCATCAGTGATCGTCATCCCAGCGATCATCCCATCTGCTTGGTTACCATCCAAGGCTTGCAAAGCTCCTGAAAAACCGATGAAATTGAATTCAATGTTGAACCCTTGCAATTCTGCCGCCCGATTCATTAAATCCACATCGATCCCTACATACTCATTGTCTTCATTTTGGAATTCAAATGGAGCGAAGGCGGAGTCACTGGCAATTCGGTAAACATCTTTCTTTGGTTCGACTTTCACCATTTCACTGGTGTCTGCATCTGAATCAGACGTTGTGATGTAAGTATTGACGATTTCGTCGTATTTGCCAGAAGCTTTCATGTTGGCTAAACCAGCATTGAATTTTTCAAGTAGTTCTTGATTTTGGCCTTTTCTGACAGCGAATCCGTAAGAAGCACCTTTTTCAGGTTCGCCGACAAGTTTCATCGGTTCGCCGTTGTTGATGGCATAGCCAAGCACTGGATAATCATCAAAAGCGGCTGCCACAGTACCATTGCGTACAGCGCCATACAACCCAGTAGCGTCATCATAAAGTTTGATGTCGTAGCCATATTGGTCTTTATTTTCTTCTAAAAAGCGGGCACTTTCGGTACCAACCTTTGCACCGACCGTTTCGCCCTCAAGATCTTCGTAGCTAGTAATGCTGTCATTGTCAGCAGCTACCGCCATTTGAATCCCACTATCAAAATAAGGATCTGAGAAATCAAACGTTTCTTTACGTTCATCAGTGATGCTCATCCCAGCAATCATGCCATCTAACTGATTTGATTGCACGCCTTGAATGGAGGCGTCAAAACCTAAAGGACGTAAATCAACTGCAAAACCTTGATCTTCAGCGATCGCGTTTAATAAATCTATATCGATCCCAACGTATTCATTATTTTCATTTTGGAATTCGAAAGGAGCAAATGTTAAATCTGTTCCTATCTTATACGTAGTTTCCTCCGCACTTGCTGACTTTACTGATAGCGTAAAAATGCTGATAATCAGCGCGATTAAAGCGAAGGACATGTGTTTTCTTTTCAAGAAAATTCCCCCTTTAGATATAACGTATTTATAGATTATATGGATTTTTTCTTCAACACACAAGTCTTTCTCTTTAAAAATATGACAAAATTGCTTAAACCTCACATCAGATGTTAGAAAATCAAACATGTTAAGTTATGCTTAATCGCATGAAACTTTCAAAGCAAATGATGGCGAAAGTATGTTCGCTATGATATACTTATTTATGGAAAAGCGGCAGCGAGTTTTTCTTTTTTTGTTGTCGTTTAGAATAATCGAGGGGGAATGAAGATGATCGAAAGAACAACTTCCCATGAATTTGACTTAGTATCAAAATATCAACCAGCTGGGGATCAACCAGAAGCGATCCATCAATTGGTTGACGGGGTGGTCGGTGGAAAAAAAGCACAGATTTTGTTGGGAGCCACTGGGACCGGTAAGACTTATACGATTTCTAATCTAATCAAGGAAGTCAATAAACCGACATTGATCATTGCCCATAATAAAACACTGGCTGGACAATTATATGGCGAGTTCAAGGACTTTTTCCCAAATAATGCGGTCGAGTACTTTGTCAGTTACTATGATTACTATCAACCAGAAGCGTATGTTCCTTCCAGTGATACATACATCGAGAAAGACTCCAGTGTCAACGATGAAATCGATAAGCTGCGTCACTCGGCCACAAGTTCTTTATTAGAGAGAAACGATGTGATCGTTGTAGCTTCTGTCTCTTGTATTTTCGGTTTAGGTTCGCCGATCGAGTATGCCAGACAGGTTGTTTCTTTACGAGTAGGGATGGAAAAGTCTCGCGATCAACTATTAAAAGAATTGATCGAGATCCAATTTGAACGAAACGACATCGATTTTCAACGGGGACGTTTTCGCGTACGTGGCGATGTTGTGGAGATTTTCCCAGCTTCTCGTGATGAGCGAGCGTTACGCATTGAGTTTTTTGGCGATGAAATCGATCGGATTCGTGAAGTCGATGCCTTGACGGGCGAGATCATGAGTGACACCGAACATGTGTCGATCTTTCCAGCAACTCACTTTGTGACCAATGAAGACCATATGGAACATGCGATTGCTTCGATCCAAAGTGAACTCGATGAACGACTGAAAGTTTTGCGAGCAGAAAATAAGCTGTTGGAAGCACAGCGTTTAGAGCAGCGAACCAACTATGATATTGAAATGATGCGAGAAATGGGGTATACCTCAGGGATCGAAAACTACTCTCGCCACATGGATGGACGAAAAGAAGGCGAACCGCCTTATACGTTATTAGATTTCTTTCCTGATGACTTTCTGATCGTTATTGATGAATCCCACGTGACCATGCCGCAAGTTCGTGGGATGTATAATGGTGACCGTGCTAGAAAACAAATGTTAGTGGATTATGGTTTCCGTTTGCCTTCTGCACTGGATAACCGTCCGCTACGCTTGGAAGAATTTGAGAAGCATGTCAACCAAATCGTCTATGTTTCAGCAACACCTGGACCATATGAATACGATCAAACCGATACCGTCATTCAGCAAATCATTCGTCCGACTGGTCTGTTAGATCCGGTGATCGAAGTACGACCGATTATGGGTCAAATTGACGACCTCGTAGGAGAAATCAATGAGCGAGTCGAGCGAAATGAACGGGTCTTTGTCACGACCTTGACGAAAAAAATGTCTGAAGATTTGACGGATTACTTTAAAGAATTAGGGATCAAAGTCAAATACCTGCACAGTGACATCAAAACATTGGAACGAACAGAGATCATTCGCGACCTGCGTCTCGGTGAATTTGATGTACTGGTCGGAATCAACTTATTGCGAGAAGGGTTAGACGTCCCAGAAGTTTCCCTGGTTGCGATCCTTGATGCCGATAAGGAAGGCTTCTTGCGCAGCGAGCGTTCATTAGTCCAAACCATCGGACGAGCAGCTCGTAACTCAGAAGGAAAAGTAATCATGTACGCCGATAAAATGACCGATTCGATGCAGCGAGCGATCGACGAAACAGCGCGACGCCGAAGTATTCAAGAAGCCTATAACGAAGAACATGGAATCGTACCGAAAACCATCATCAAAGAGATTCGCGATCTGATCGCAATCACGAAAGTGGCGGAAGAAACTGGCGAATACACCACGACTTCTTATGAAGAGCTGAGTCGTGAAGAAAAAGCAACCTTGTTGTTGAAATTAGAAAAAGAAATGAAAGATGCTGCGAAAGCACTGGATTTTGAAACGGCTGCTACCTTGAGAGATACTATTCTTGAGCTAAAAGCTGCTGATTAGAAGGAGAAACAATATGGCAAATGATAAAATCGTGATCCATGGGGCACGGGCCCATAATTTAAAAAATATCGATGTGACGATTCCCAGAGACCAGCTCGTTGTTGTAACTGGTCTTTCGGGTTCAGGGAAAAGCTCCTTAGCATTTGATACGTTGTATGCCGAAGGACAGCGCCGATATGTCGAAAGTCTATCGGCGTATGCCCGTCAGTTTTTAGGGCAAATGGATAAACCCGACGTAGATAGCATTGATGGACTTAGTCCAGCGATTTCTATCGATCAAAAAACCACCAGCAAGAACCCGCGATCAACAGTGGGGACGGTTACTGAAATCAATGATTATCTGCGGCTTCTTTACGCCAGAATCGGTCACCCAATCTGTCCCAATGATCATATTGAGATTACTAGTCAGTCGGTTGAGCAGATGGTGGATGAAGTTTTGGCATTACCAGAACGCACCAAGATCCAATTGTTGGCACCTATCGTTTATCAAAAGAAAGGGCAGCACAAAAAAGTCTTCGAACGTATCCAAAGAGAAGGTTATGTTCGGATGCGGGTGGATGGCGAAGTCTATGATGTCTCCGAAGCGCCTGAATTAGAAAAAAATAAAAAGCATGATATTGCCATCATCATTGACCGAATCGTTGTAAAGGAAGGCATCCGTTCTCGTCTGTTTGATTCCTTTGAAGCGGCATTACGTTTAGCTGATGGCTATGCGGTAGTCGATGTGATTGGTCAAGAAGAGATGCTTTTCAGTGAACATTATTCTTGTCCGTATTGTGGCTTTACAGTTGGTGAATTAGAACCACGGCTCTTTTCATTCAATGCGCCTTTTGGTGCTTGTCCAGACTGTGATGGTCTTGGTGTGAAGCTAGAAGTCGATGTCGACCTAGTGATTCCCGATCAAAGCAAAACGTTGCGTGAAGGCGCACTATTACCTTGGAACCCAATCAGTTCACAGTACTATCCGCAAATGCTGGAACAAGCCTGTCAAGAGTTCAATATCGATATGGACACACCCTTTGAAGAGCTGCCAGAAGAACACAAAGACATTATTTTGAATGGTTCGAATGGCGAAATTTTCCATTTCCATTATGAGAATGATTTCGGTGGCGTGCGTGATGTTGAGGTAGCTTTTGAAGGAATTTTACCAAATATTAAGCGCCGTTATCATGAAACCAACTCTGATTTCACCCGTGATCAAATGCGTTTGTATATGACGGAATTGACTTGTAAAACTTGTCATGGCTATCGTTTGAACCCTCAAGCGCTGTGCGTGCAAGTCAACGGAAAACACATTGGTGAAATGAGCGAGATGGCAATCAACAATGCGTTGAACTTTGTCGAAGAATTGAAACTATCGGAACAAGAGCAAATGATCGCACGTCCGATCGTGAAAGAAGTCGATGATCGTTTAAGCTTCTTGAAAAATGTCGGATTGGACTATTTGACCTTGAGTCGTGCATCAGGCACACTCTCTGGTGGGGAAGCGCAACGGATTCGTTTGGCAACACAAATCGGCTCCAATTTGTCTGGGGTGCTTTACATTCTTGATGAGCCATCGATCGGTCTTCACCAACGGGATAACGATCGCTTACTAGATTCATTGCGGAAAATGCGTGATCTTGGGAATACCCTGATCGTCGTTGAGCATGACGAAGACACGATGCGGGCAGCGGACTACTTGATCGATGTCGGTCCAGGTGCAGGACACGCAGGTGGCGAGATCGTCGCTGCAGGCACTCCTGATGAAGTCGCAGCCAATGCGTCTTCCTTAACAGGTCAGTACTTATCAGGAAAACGAAAAATCCCGACACCAACGGAACGCCGCAAAGGCAATGGTGAAAAGATTCGTGTGACCGGTGCTTCTGAGAATAACTTGAAAAACATTTCGGTCGATTTTCCATTAGGAAAGTTCGTCGCCGTTACTGGGGTCTCTGGCTCTGGTAAATCGACATTAGTCAACGAAATTTTGAAAAAAGCCTTGGCGCAAAAAATCAATCGGAATTCGAACAAGCCTGGTCGCTTTAAAACCATTACTGGTTATGAAGCGATTGAGAAATTGATCGATATCGATCAAAGCCCTATCGGTCGGACGCCTCGAAGCAATCCAGCAACGTATACCAGTGTCTTTGATGACATTCGCGATTTATTTGCTAAAACCAATGAGGCGAAAGTCCGTGGTTATAAAAAAGGCCGCTTTAGTTTTAATGTAAAAGGTGGACGTTGTGAAGCATGTAAAGGGGACGGAATCATCAAGATCGAGATGCACTTCTTACCTGATGTCTACGTACCTTGTGAGGTTTGTCATGGCAAACGTTATAACTCAGAAACGTTAGAAGTTCATTACAAAGGAAAAAATATTTCGGAAATCTTAGATATGACCGTGGAAGATGCAGTGGAATTTTTCCAACATATTCCTAAAATCCATCGAAAATTGCAAACGATCGTCGATGTCGGTCTAGGTTATGTCACGATGGGACAACCAGCGACTACTTTGTCTGGTGGGGAAGCGCAACGGATGAAGCTTGCCAGTGAACTGCACAAAAATTCCAATGGCAAGAGTTTTTATATCTTAGATGAACCAACGACTGGTCTGCATACGGATGATATTGCCCGTTTGTTGAAAGTTTTGGAACGATTTGTCGACGCTGGCAATACCGTTTTAGTGATCGAACACAACTTGGATGTCATCAAATCAGCGGACCATGTGATTGATCTAGGTCCAGAAGGTGGCGAAGGCGGTGGAACGATCATTGCAACTGGTACACCAGAAGAAATTGCTGCGGTTTCTGAAAGCTACACCGGTCATTATTTGAAAAAAGTCCTTTAAGCAAGGAAAAGAGCACTCACTTTTTTACTTGTCTGTCAATAGGTTTCGCTAAAGTTTAAGGAAGCGTGAAATATCTGCAAATTTCATGATAAGGGCTTGAAATCAAAATTTTATTTGATAGAATAGCAATAGGTATACGTATATTCGCATTGAATAAACTGCCTATAAGTTCTATCCGTTCAAAGTGGGAGAAAGCAATCAAAGATAGATACTTTGATTGCTTTTTTCTTTGTGGTATTATAATTCTATTGTAATTAAACGAAACGAGAGAGGTCGTTTTTCGTATTCAAAAGAGAGAGTGATTTTTGATGAGTCAGGAAAATTTTCTTCCCATATTATTAGGAAGCGATATGAATGTTTATGGTATGGCCAGAGCATTCCACGAAGCATATGGCATTCAATCAGTTGCTTATGCTGGTGCGGAACTTGCGCCAACCCGCTTTAGTAAAATTGTTACAATCAATCAAGTGGAAGGTTTTGACCATGATCCAGGATTCACTGAGACGTTGATCAAGTTAGGTAAAAATACTTACAACGATCCTGCCATGAAATATTTATTGATTCCCTGCGGCGATGGCTATGCAGAACTGTTAGCGAAGCATAAAGAAGAATTGAAGCCTTATTATACCTTTATTGCCAATGACTATTCCTTATTAAAACGGTTGATCAATAAAGTCAGTTTTTACGAAGTTTGCGAGGAATATGGCTTGCCTTATCCTAAGACCTTCATTTTAACACCTGAACTGTTGACGGAAGGAACGTTCAAAGGAGAGCTGCCTTTTGATTTTCCTGTGGCTTTGAAACCAGCAAATAGTGTCGCGTGGCTGTCAGTTGATTTTGAAGGTCGCAAAAAAGCCTTCATTATTGACAATCGAACAGAATTTGAAGAAATCGTTTCTCGCATTTATCAAGCGGGTTATCAATATGAAATGATCGTCCAAGATTTTATTCCTGGCGATGACAGCAACATGCGGGTCTTAAATGCCTATGTTGATGAGAATCACGAAGTTCGCGTGATGGGCTTAGGTCATCCTTTGTTAGAGGATCCAACGCCTGGAGCTGTTGGGAATTATGTCGTGATCATTCCAGATGAAAATGATCAAATCTATCAAATGATTCGTAAGTTTTTAAAAGAGATCGAATATGTTGGATTTGCCAATTTTGACTTGAAATATGATGCGCGAGACGGTCAATATAAATTATTTGAAATCAACTTGCGTCAAGGAAGAAGCAGTTTCTTTATTACCTTAAGCGGATTGAATCTGGCGAAGTTCATCACAGAGGATTTAGTCTTCGAAAAACCTTACACAGAAACGGTTTATGGCAAAGCTGACGCGCCTGAAGCGAAATTATGGCTAGGGGTACCAAAAAACATTTTCTTGACTTATGCAAAAGAAAATCCTGCGAAAGAACGCGCAAAAAAATTATTAGCAGAGAATCGCTGGGGAACGACTGTCTTTTACAAAGAAGACTTATCTCTAAAGCGTTGGATTCTATTAAAGAGAATGTTCCATCTGTACAACAAACGATTCAAAACGTATTTCCATACGAAAGAAGGCTAGAAGATGGAGAATTTTTTTAGTATTTTAGGCGGCATGGGAACGTTAGCGACGGAAAGTTTTGTCCGCATTTTAAACCGACGGACACAGACCCATAAAGACCAAGATTACTTGAACTATGTTTTATTCAATCATGCGACAGTCCCAGATCGGACGGCATATATTTTAGACAACACGTTAGAAAACCCTGTTCCATATTTAATGGACGACATCGAAAAACAAAATTTGTTAAAGCCAAATTTTATTGTGTTGACTTGTAACACTGCCCATTATTTTTTTGATGAGCTGCAAGCTGCCACTGAGATCGAGATTTTGCATATGCCTCGTGAGGCTGCGAAAGTCGTTTTTGAAAAAGGCGTCACTGGAAAAGTGGCCTTTCTTGGGACAGAAGGCAGTGTCAAAGCTGGCATCTATGAAAAAGAATTGCGGAAGTTCGGACTTGACGTCTATCTTCCAGAGCCGACGATCCAAAAAAAGGTCAATACATTGATCTATGATCGAATCAAAGAAAATGATCATTTGGATCAAGAACTTTACTTTGAGATACTGGAAGAAGTCACCGAACGTATCGGCTGTGAAAGCGTAGTGCTTGGATGTACCGAGTTGTCCTTGATGGATGAATTTGTGACTGATAATCCGTATCCAGTCGTCGATGCCCAATCGATTTTAGTTGATCGGACGATCGAAAAAGCATTGGCAAATCGCCAAGCAATCTAAAGCTGATAGCGACGTTAGCGGCATTTTTTGAGCTAACGTCTTTTTTTATGCCAGTGTTCCAATGATACGCCCGGCATGATATAATAGAGTTGTTTCAGAAAGGAGTTTTACCTATGACTGAAGTGGATCATTTAGAATTGGTCATTATTACTGGGATGAGCGGAGCCGGCAAAACGGTCGCGATCCAGAGTTTTGAAGATATGGGGTACTTTTGTATCGATAATATGCCCCCAAGCTTGATCCCTAAATTTTGGGAACTGATCAAAGAATCAGGAAAAGTGACAAAAATTGCCTTAGTTGTCGATCTGCGTTCAAGATCGTTTTTTGAAGAAATCCAAAGTATGCTGATCGATATTGAAAACACGAATTTTATTGACACACGGATGCTCTTTTTAGATGCATCGGACAATGAATTGGTGTCAAGATACAAAGAAACGAGAAGAGCACATCCATTAGCGATGGATGGCTTAGTTACGGAAGGGATTCGCAAAGAGCGAGCGATCTTAAACGATTTGAAGACGCGTGCCAGTATTGTTATCGACACAACGACGCTGACCCCACGGCAATTGAGAGAAAAAATCAATCAAGAATTTCGTGCTTCTCATGAGACAGGGTTTCGTATTGAAATACTTTCGTTTGGCTTCAAGTATGGCTTGCCGATCGATGCTGATATTGTGATGGATGTTCGTTTCTTACCGAATCCACATTATATTCCAGAGTTGCGTCCTTTAACGGGTAAAGATGAACCCGTGTATGAGTACGTCATGTCTTTTCCAGAAACGGAAGAATTCTATCAGCAATTTAGTACACTGCTGCAAACGATCATGCCAGGCTATGTCAAGGAAGGCAAAAGCAGCTTGACGGTGGCTATCGGCTGTACTGGGGGCCAACACCGTTCAGTTGCATTATCTGAGCGCATCGGTGCGGTTTTGGCAGAAGACTATCGCGTCAATATTACTCATCGCGACAAAGATAAGCGTAAAGAGACGGTGAATCGTTCATGAAAATGAAAACGTACCGAATCAGAAAGCCGAAGATCGTTGTGGTAGGTGGCGGAACTGGGTTACCAGTCATCCTGAAGAGCTTGCGGAATCAGGGTGTCGACATCACAGCGATCGTTACGGTCGCTGATGATGGCGGTAGCAGCGGAGAGATTCGCAATTTGGTTTCCTCTATCTCGCCACCGGGGGATCTGCGCAATGTTTTGGCGGCTCTATCTGATATGCCGCAACTGTATAATGATATTTTTCAATACCGTTTTAAAGCCGAAGACAAATTTTTAGCCAATCATGCCCTGGGGAACTTGATAATTGCGGCGATTGCTGAAATGCGCAGCAGTACCTATGAAGCCATTCAAATTTTGTCAAAAATCATGCATATCGATGGACGAGTTTATCCTTCGTCAGATCTGCCATTGGTGTTGCACGCTGTTTTTAAAGACGGCACCGAAGCGGTAGGAGAGTCCAAGATCGCGGTTGATCGCAAAACGATCGATCGGGTCTTTGTTCGTAATCAAGAAAATAATGATGAGCCGAAAGCAGCTCGTAAAGTTGTTTCTTCAATTATGGAGGCAGATATGATCGTCTTGGGTCCTGGTAGTCTCTTTACTAGTATTTTGCCCAATCTCATGATTAGCGAGATCGGCCAAGCAATGTTGGAAACACAAGCTGAAACGGTTTATATTTGTAATATCATGACCCAAAAAGGTGAAACTGAACACTTTAGTGATGCCGACCATGTGCGGGTCCTGCATAAGCATTTAGGCAAACCCTTTATTGATACGGTGTTAGTCAACACCGAGAAAGTTCCAGAAGGGTATATGGACCCAGAGATTTATGATGAATATCTTGTACAAGTGAAACACGATTTCCAAGGACTGCGAGAAGAAGCCAGCCGTGTCATTTCAGCTGACTTTCTGGAGCTTAGAGATGGCGGAGTTTTTCATGACGGAGATAAAGTGATTGAAGAACTTCTACGTATCGTTTACGGGGCCAAAATCTAAGAAAGGAGGGATTTTTTTATGTCCTTTGCAGCAGAAGTAAAAAAAGAATTGACCGCATTAGAAGTTCATCGCGAACATGCCAAGGCAGAATTGGCCGCTTTGATTCGGATGAATGGGTCATTAAGTATCAACAACCAACAATTTGTTTTAAACGTTCAAACAGAAAACGCGGCGATCGCCAGACGCATCTATTCGTTACTAAAAGATCATTACGACGTGCGCAGCGAATTGCTGGTCCGTCGTAAAATGAAATTAAAAAAGAACAACGTTTACATCGTTCGTTTGAAGCAAGATACACAGCGCGTGCTTTTGGACTTAGATATCATGGACGGGCTGATGTTTCAAAGCCATGTTTCTGATGAGATCATGGGCAATACTCAAAAAATGCGTTCCTATTTACGAGGCGCTTTCATGGCATCTGGGTCCATCAACAATCCAGAAACCAGCCGCTATCATTTAGAGATCTATTCCATCTACGAGGAGCATAACCAAGATATTTGCGATATGCTAAACGCATATGGATTGAATGCCCGTGCATTAGAACGCAGAAATGGGTATATCTCTTACTTGAAAGGCGCTGAGAAAATCGCTGATTTTTTGACACTGATCGGTGCCACCAATTCCATGCTGAAATTCGAGGACGTGCGGATCGTGCGTGATATGCGTAACTCAGTCAACCGTTTGGTGAATTGCGAAACCGCCAATATGAACAAAACGATCGACGCTGCTTCGAAGCAGATCGACAATATCGAATTTATTCAAGATCGAGTTGGCTTGCAAGCTTTACCTGAAAAGCTGCAAGAAATCGCCGAATTGCGTTTGGAACATCCCGAGGTCAGCTTGAAAGAGCTAGGGGAAATGATTCCATCAGGAGCGATCTCGAAATCAGGAATCAATCATCGCATTCGCAAAATCAATGAATTTGCCGATCATTTGCGTGAACAAGTCAGTTAATCTAAGTAGTGAATGAAATCAAAAAAGCAGGAGCTTGCATTTGACATGGATTTTAGTGTCAAATCAGCTCCTGTTTTTTGTTAGAGGTTATTCATTGATCAATGCAGTTAATTCCTCAGCAGAGATCGATTCATCAAAAATGTGCCCATCTAAGATAATCGTTGGCACAAATTGAATGTTGGCGTTTTTCGCTTCTTCCACAATTTCTCCTGCGATCGCAGGATGGTTTTGTTCAGATAGCCCTAAGGTATTTTTCGCATATTCTGCCACTTCAGGTAAAGATAAATGCCCCCATTCATCTTGTGTTTGATAAATTTTTGTGATCTCAGCGATCGTTGCCTGAGGATCTGTACTGGAAACAAAGCGGTGCATCACATTGCCTCGTTGCAATGATTCTTTTTCTTTGTCGAATAATTTGATGACACGGCGTAGTTTCCCAGCTGCGACAGCTTCACTTAAGATCGGTAACGATTCCTCAAACCATTGCCGACAATAAGGACAGCGCAAATTCATAAATTCGACGATCGGTTTAGCGGAAGGGTCTCCGATATGTATCCCTGTTACCGCATTTGTTTCCTGTGCTTTGATGATTGAAATATCCATTAAGATTCCTCCTTTTTCTTATAGTTTACCGAAGTTTCTACTGAAAGAAAAGCCTCAGGTCTTTTGATTTAAGTCTGTGAAAAGAGGAGGAGAATGAGCTAAATACTATGTATTTCGTTTCACGAAATTAAGAAAAATCCCCTGACTGTACTTTTATATTCCTTGATTTTCAGCTATAATGAATTGTGTTTTATTGTGCAAAATGATGATTAAAGGAAGTTATATAGATGAGAAAAAGAAAAACAATGGATGGCAATACGGCAGCAGCCTATATTTCCTATGCCTTTACGGAACTTGCGGCGATCTATCCGATAACCCCTAGTTCAACCATGGCTGAATTAGTGGATCAGTGGTCTGCTCAAGGAAAGCATAATCTTTTTGGGCAGCCGGTGAAAGTGGTTGAAATGCAATCTGAAGCAGGGGCGGCCGGTGTGGTTCACGGCTCATTAAAAACGGGCGCCTTAACGACGACCTATACGGCATCCCAGGGACTTTTATTAATGGTACCAAATATGTACAAGATTGCTGGGGAAATGCTGCCAGGCGTCTTTCATGTTGCCAGCCGAGCAGTGACCACCAATGCTTTGAATATTTTTGGAGATCATACCGATGTAATGGCCACCCGACAAACAGGCTTTGCTATGTTAGCGGAAAGCAGTGTTCAAGAAGTAATGGATTTAGCGCCAGTCGCTCATTTAGCAGCTATCGAAGCCAATATCCCATTTTTAAATTTTTTTGATGGGTTTCGAACCAGTCATGAGATTCAAAAAATAGAGGTCTTAGATTATGAGGAATTGGCACAGTTGGTCAATCATGAAAAATTGACTGCCTTTCGACAAAAAGCCATGAACCCGAATCACCCGACGACGAGTGGAACGAATCAAAATCCTGATATCCATTTTCAACAGCGGGAAACGATCAATCAGCATTATCAAACATTGCCTGAGATCGTTCGTTTTTACATGAAAAAAATCAATGCTTTAAGAGGAACCAACTATGATTTAGTGGATTATTATGGTGCTTCGGACGCCGAAGAAGTCATCGTTTCGATGGGGTCCTCGACGCAAACGATCCAGCAAACGGTGGATCATTTATGCGCTTCAGGCCGCAAGGTGGGGGTCTTGTCGATCCATTTGTATCGACCATTCCCACTAGAAGTCTTCTTAGAAAAACTGCCTGCTACCGTTAAAAGTATCGCTGTATTGGATCGCAGCAAAGAGCCTGGTGCCAATGGCGAGTCTTTGCTTTTGGATGTGCAAAGTGCCATGTATGATGCAGCGATTCGGCCGACGATCATTGGTGGACGCTATGGTCTTGGGTCAAAAGATGTGACGCCTGATCAAATCGTTGCCGTTTATGACGAATTGCTCAAGCCAAAAGCGAGCCAAAAGAAACGCTTCACCATTGGGATCACGGATGATGTGACGCAATTGTCGTTGCCATCAAAGGGCACGCTAGATCTAACTGATCCATCCACCTTCCAAGCGAAATTGTGGGGATTCGGCTCTGACGGGACCGTCGGGGCAAATAAGTCAGCAATCAAAATCATCGGTGACCATACCGAAAAATATGTACAAGGCTATTTCCATTATGATTCGAAAAAATCTGGTGGTCTAACGGTTTCTCATCTGCGATTTGGGGATACCCCCATTCGTTCTACCTATTTGATCGAACACGCGGATTTCGTTGCGTGTCATACGCCTGCGTATTTGCATACGTATGATTTGCTGAAAGGACTCAAAAAAGGCGGAACCTTTTTATTAAATACGACCTGGTCACAAGAGCAAATCTTAAAAAATCTACCGAAGAAAATGAAACGTTATCTTGCTGAAAACGAGATTCGCTTTTATACCATCAATGCCATGCAGTTGGCAATGGAAGTCGGCTTAGGTGGGCGGATCAATACCGCGATGGAAACAGCCTTCTTTTACTTGGCAAACATCATTCCGACCGAGGAAATCTTGCCGATTTTAAAAGAAGAGGCGCTGAAAAGTTATCGGCACAAATCGATGGCGATCGTTGAAAAGAACCAAGCAGCCATCGATCGCACCATCGAATTATTACAAGAAATCCCTGTTCCAAGCAAGTGGGCAACGATCGAAGTACCGAAGAGGACATCCACTGCTACAACACAATTTGTGCGGGAAATCGTGGAACCCATCAACCGTCAAGAAGGCAACCAACTAAGCGTGGGTACCCTCGTACGAAATCAAATGACTGAAGGGGTGATCCCTGTCGGGACAACAGCGGTTGAGAAGCGGGGCATCGCTGTTGAAGTGCCCGAGTGGCTATCAGATCGCTGTACCATGTGCAATGAGTGTGCTTTTGTCTGTCCTCATGCGGCGATCCGTCCGTTTTTGGCAGATGAAGATGAATTAACCGAAGCACCTGAAGGCTTTATAGTCAGAGAGATGCGAGGCGCGAATGGGCAAAAATATCGAATTCAAGTTTCCGTTGAAGATTGTACAGGTTGCGGCCTTTGTGTGGAAGCATGTCCCGCCAAAGGGAAAGCTTTGACGATGCGTCCTTACGAAGAACAAAAAGAACAAGCTTTAAATTGGGCTTTTGCGATGACTTTACGTCAAAAAGAAAATCCAGCAAAACCAGGAACTGTTTTGGGCTCTCAATTCAATAAACCTTTGTTGGAGTTCTCTGGTGCTTGTGCGGGCTGTGGGGAAACCCCCTATGTGAAACTATTGACCCAAATGTTTGGTGATCGCATGATGATCGCCAATGCGACCGGCTGCTCTTCGATTTGGGGTGGAACCTCACCAGTATCTCCTTATACAACCAATCACTTAGGACAAGGGCCAGCTTGGTCAAACTCGTTGTTTGAAGACAATGCCGAATATGGCTATGGCATGTTCTTAGCCAACCAAACCCGACGGGAGAAATTAGCGGCCCAGCTGAAGTCGTTGAAAGCCAATGTATCAGAAGAATTGCAGGCTTTGATTGATGATTGGGACCTTCATCGAGAAGAAAGTGCTGGGACGCAACAGCGAGCAGCAAAATTGATCGCCGCCTTAGAAGCTGAAGCTGCCACAACACCTCAGCTGAACAAAATCTTGCAGGAGAAAGATTTGTTTGTTAAGCCAAGCCAATGGATGATAGGCGGTGACGGCTGGGCATATGATATTGGGTTTGGCGGTATCGATCATGTCCTCGCTTCTGGTGCAGACGTCAATATTCTCGTGTTAGATAATGAAGTCTATTCTAATACAGGGGGGCAAGTCTCTAAAGCGACACCGACTTCGGCCATTGCTAAATTCGCTGCGAGTGGCAAGTTTGTTTCCAAAAAAGATTTAGGAATGATGGCGATGACCTACGGACATGTCTATGTCGCACAAATCGCATCTGGTGCCAATCAAATGCAAACGATCAAAGCCTTTGAAGAAGCCGAGCGGTTCCCAGGACCGTCAATCATCATTGCCTATACGCCATGCATCACCCACGGTCTTGCAGGCGGAATGCGTCAATCCTTGAAAGAAGCACAAGATGCAGTTGCATCGGGGTATTGGAGTCTCTACCGCTATAACCCGCTGTTGGCAGAAAAAGGGAAACAGCCAATGACACTCGACTTCAAAAAGCCAGCATTTGATCAAATGCCTGCCTTTATGCAGACACAAGTTCGATTTGCATCCTTGCAGTCTGCCAATCCGAATGCGGCGCAAGCATTGTTTGAAAAAACCGTTTCAGATGCGAAAACTCGTTTCTACAACTATGCCCGCTTAGCAGGTCAAGAAGAAAAAATACGAGCAAAGCTTGAAAAAAAGGTAAGTACTGATGCAGAACAACCAACGGCAGTAAAAACGGAGCGTGTACGAAGAGAAAAACAGCCGTTAAGCGAAGAACAGCTCGCTGAAAGAGCAGCACGGCGTGCAGCGCGCGCAAAGCGCCGTCAGCAAGAGTAATCGCTCGCTGAGGGATGGCCCTGAAAAACGGTTTGACCCGTTTTTCAGGGTCATTTGTTGTTTTTCCTAAGAAATGAGTGCAAGAAGCTCGTTTAGATGAAATCTTCTAAGACCTTTGACAAACAATGATTTCAGGATAATGGTAAACTAAGTAAAAGAGCTGTTTATTTTTTCAAAACTTTTTCATAAATTTGTTTTTTTTCAAATCTTTGAAGAGGTCCTATGTTATACTATTATCTGAAGTCTTAAGAATAAAGGAAGGCTGTTTATGTTGATAAATTTCAGGGATTTTTTTAATTTAGATTATTGGAGAGAATTGCTCTCATTTGATATATTTTCTTGGTCATTTTTAGTAAATGTTTTAGATGTGATCGTTGTTTGGTACTTGGTTTATAAGCTGATCCAGCTTGTGCGAGGAACAAAAGCGATCCAGTTGTTTAAAGGCGTCGGCCTATTCATTGTTCTAAGGTTTTTGGCAGGTATCGTAGGATTAAAGACGCTATCTTGGTTGATGGATCAAGTCATCACATATGGGGTGATCGCCGCGATTGTTATTTTCCAACCAGAAATTCGACGAGGGCTGGAGCATCTTGGCCGTAGCTCTTTCTTCAAGACTTCTAAGAATGAAAAACGACGGGATGAAGTGTTGGTCCAAGCGTTGGACAAAGCTGTTCAATATATGGCAAAACGAAAAATTGGTGCATTGATCACGATCGAACGGACGACGGGGTTAGAAGAATATATTGAAACGGGGATTCCTTTAGATGCGGACGTGACGGGCGAATTACTGATCAATATTTTTATTCCCAATACACCGCTACACGATGGTGCAGTCATCTTAAGAGATGATAAGATCGCTGTTGCTAGTGCCTACTTACCACTGTCAGAAAGTCCGCTGATCCCCAAAGAATTTGGGACGCGCCATCGAGCGGCTGTCGGGATTTCAGAAGTTAGTGATGCGTTGACCATTATCGTCTCAGAGGAGACGGGAGACGTCAGTATTACCCTGAATAATCGGATGCTTACTGAGCTTTCGCGACAAGAGTATCTCGACGTGTTGAATCGCGAATTAGTGCCAGAAGAAAAGCCTGGTAAACGCAACTTGCTGCAATCTTTCTTTGAAGGGGTCAACAAAGGAGGAAGAAAATGATCAAGAAAGAACGTCGTCAAAACGTATTTTATGGTATACTAGCGCTGTTCTTTAGTCTGGTTCTGTTTTTCATCGCCAGCGGATCAAGCCTGCAAGTCAACCTTGCAGGAACTTCAAATCCTTATGAGGAAGAGATCGATAATGTACCGATTCAGACCACCTATGACACAGATGAATACTTTATCCAAGGATTTGAAACAACAGTAGACGTGACTTTGTCTAGTCGAAATCGGGTGCAATTGAATGCTGAACGTAGCGAGGAAACGCGGAGCTTTCGAGTAGTTGCTGATTTGACTGGACTTGATGAAGGAACCCATGAGGTCCCTTTAGAAGTGAAAAATCTTAGCTCAAGTGTGACAGCCGAAATCGAACCCAAAACCGTCACTGTGACGATCGAGAAAAAAGTCACCCAAACGTTTACCGTTGAGCCAGTCATCTCGACTGATGGAGCAACGAGTGGTTACGGCGTTGATTCAATGAGTGTTGAACCGCAAGAAGTAGAGATCACTACTGGCGACAAGACACTGGCAGAAATCGACCGAGTGGTAGCGATCGTGAATCCAGATGATATTACTGGCGATTCGATCACGGTGGATGGAACGATCGAGGCTTGGGATAGTGAAAACAATCCTTTAGCGATCATTCCTGAGCCAGATTCGGTCGATGTGGCATTGATGATGGAAGCACCAAGCAAAGAAATTGAATTGTTTGTCACTCAACAGGGGACAACACCAGATGGGATCTCTCATTACATCTACCGGATGAGTAGTATCAGTGCGGTGCTAACAGGACCACAAAGTATTTTGGATGAGACCCAGCAGATCGGTGTCCCAGTGGATGTTAGTGAGATCACAACCACGACCGAACGGACAGTAACGATTCCAGTACCAGAGGGAACAACGATCAATCCAACAGTTGTGACGATCCAAATCACTCCGGTTGCAGAAACAACTACTGAGAATCAATCAAACAATGATGGCGATGAAGCAACGAACAGTGCGAATTCTCAAGCCAATTCTTCGACAGTCGACACGACGCAAGAACAAACAGAGAATTCCGCAAGCAGCACGACGACAAGCAGTTCTTAGTCGTTTGACTGTAGAGAATGAATAAGAGAGGTTATTAAAATGGGAAAATATTTTGGTACTGATGGTGTTAGAGGAGAAGCAAACAAGGAGTTGACACCTGAATTAGCATTTAAATTAGGTCGTTACGGCGGCTATGTATTAAGTCAACATGAAACTGGTGACCGCCGTCCCCGCGTTTTGGTGGGACGGGACACACGGATTTCTGGACAGATGCTAGAAAATGCATTGATCGCTGGACTATTATCTGTCGGGATCGAGGTATTCCAATTGGGTGTTATTTCTACACCAGGTGTTGCGTACTTGACGAAAGTGCAAAAAGCGAGTGCAGGTGTAATGATCTCTGCCTCTCACAATCCTGCACAAGACAATGGCATCAAGTTTTTCGGGAATGATGGCTTTAAATTAGTCGATGAACAAGAAGCTGAAATTGAAGCATTACTTGATGCGCCGGAAGATACACTTCCACGTCCTTCTGCCGATGGCTTAGGAACAGTGGATGAGTTTCCAGAAGGGTTGTTGAAATACTCTCAATTTCTACGTCAAACGATTCCTGATGATTTGGAAGGGATCACGGTATGTGTTGATGCTGCAAATGGCGCAACAGCAACAAGTGTCAATCGTTTGTTTGCCGATCTAGAAACAGAATTCTTCACAATGGGGACGTCTCCAGACGGGTTGAACATTAATGATGGTGTGGGATCGACTCACCCTGAAGCGTTAGCTGAATTTGTCGTTGAAAAAGGGGCGGATGCTGGTCTTGCGTTTGATGGAGATGGTGATCGGGTCATCGCAGTAGATGAACTAGGAAACATCGTTGATGGCGATAAAATCATGTATATCTGTGCGAAATATTTAGCGGAGCAAAAGCGCTTGAACCAAGGAACGATCGTGACAACAGTCATGAGCAATTTAGGGTTCCATAAAGCAGTGGAAGCAATTGGACTGAAAGATGTCATCACACAAGTCGGTGACCGTTATGTCGTCGAAGAAATGCGTAAAAACGATTATAATTTTGGTGGCGAGCAATCAGGTCACATGATTTTCTTGGATTTCAATACGACAGGTGACGGTTTGTTATCAGGAATTCAACTATTGAATATCATGAAACAAACGGGCAAGAAACTGTCGGAATTAGCAGGAGAGGTAACGATCTATCCACAAAAACTTGTCAACATTCGAGTGACAGATAAAAATGGCGCGATGGATGTTCCAGCTATCCGTAAAATCGTGGAAGAGACAGAAGCAGAAATGAACGGCGAAGGCCGTATCTTGGTTCGCCCTTCAGGAACAGAACCATTGCTTCGGGTGATGGCAGAAGCGCCAACCATTGAAAAAGTCGATTACTATGTAGAAAAAATCGCAGCGGTCGTTCGAGAAGAAATCGGTGCGGAATAATTAAAGAAGTAAGACGACCAAAGGATGTCTTTGGTCGTCTTTTTTGTCTACTTACCAGCAAGAAGCCAACTTGCGAATTAGAGAAACTTGTCAACGATTTTGTCGGCAACGCGTAACAGAGGAGACGCAGTGGGCAAGCCTTGCGAAGGATAGTTGCTTTTAAAAGTCTTTTCGGATTTGTTGTGCAGTAGACAAGAAAAAAAGAACCCCTATGAACGATCGAGTCATCGAACGAGGAGTTCTTTTTATTATACAGAAGATAACCAATTCGGTTTCAATCTTTTAAAAAACTTATTCAACGGTAACGGATTTTGCTAAGTTTCTTGGTTTATCAACGTCGAATCCGCGCTGTAAAGTGGCAAAGTAAGCCAGCAGCTGTGTTGGAACGACTGCCACTAAGCTGGTTACCAATGGGTGAACGTTTGGTAAAATGATTTGATCAGTCGCTTTTGCTAATTCTTGGCTAACGATCACAAGGGTATGAGCCCCACGAGATTCGACTTCTTTCAAATTGCCTCGCGTATGAGAGCCGGTCACTTCTTCCGTGATCACACCGATCACTGGTGTACCTTCTTCGATCAACGCGATGGTGCCGTGTTTTAATTCACCAGCCGCAAAGCCTTCCGCTTGGATATAAGAAATTTCTTTTAATTTCAATGCCGCTTCCATCGATACATAGTAATCATTTCCACGTCCAATGTAAAACGCATTACGGGTTTCGGAAAGGAAATCCTCAGCAAATTGACTGATAACAGCTTTTTCATCCACTAAAGCCTCCATTGCAGAAGCAACGATGCTTAGTTCATGGAAAACATCAAAGTCCAATGCTTCAGGAACAGCTTTTTCATCACCAATGGCTTTTGCTAATAACGTCATCACTGCGATCTGTGCAGTATACGCCTTTGTAGAGGCAACAGCGATTTCTGGACCAGCATGAAGCAATAAGGTATGGTTCGCTTCTCGAGAAAGAGTAGAACCAGCAACGTTGGTAATCGTTAGACTAGGAAGACCTAACTGGTTGATCGTCACTAATACTTGACGGCTATCTGCCGTTTCACCACTTTGTGATAAGAACAAGAAGAAGGGGTTTGCTGACAACAATGGCATGTTGTAGCCAAACTCACTAGATAAATGAACCTCAACAGGGATCTGTGTTAGTTTTTCTAAAATGGCTTTTGCTGCCCAGCCCGCATGATTGCTAGTACCACAAGCAATGATGTAGATCCGATCGCTAGCTAAAAGTTCGCTTTTTAACGCTGGATCGATCACTACTTCACCAGATTCTCCTTGATATTCTTGGATCAAGCGGCGCATCACAGTTGGTTGATCATCGATTTCTTTTAACATGTAGTAAGGGTATGTTCCTTTTTCGATGTCAGTCAGATCTAGTTGTGCTTCATAAGACTCACGGTACACAAGGTTTCCTTTTGGATCTTCGATTTCGATCGCATCGGCTGTTACGGTCACCATTTCGCCATCTTCGATCTCAACAAAGTGAGTCGTTTGATCGAGCATTGCTAAGGCATCGCTGCAGATGACATTGAACCCATCTCCCAAACCGATCAATAAAGGACTTTTGTTTTTGGCAACATAAATGGTTTCTGGATCATTTTTTTCTACTAAGGCAAAGGCATAAGAGCCGCGAATCAAGGACAAAGCTTTTTTAAAGGCTGCTTTGGTCGTGCTGTTGTCTTGCTCCTTCAATGCTTCAATCAAATGAACAACGATTTCCGTATCTGTTTGACCTTCAAATTGGTGGTTGCTTAAATATTCTTGATGAAGCTCTTCAAAGTTTTCGATCACACCGTTATGAACCAACACGAGTGCTTGGTTTGCTGAAGTGTGAGGATGAGCGTTCATTTCTGATGGCTTGCCGTGGGTCGCCCAACGGGTATGTCCGATACCGATCGTTCCTGTTACTTCAGAAGTCACTTTTTCTTCCAAGTTTTTGATTCTTCCTTGGGCTTTAATTAAGTGATCCGAAGTCCGATCAGCGACATAAAGACCTGCTGAGTCATAGCCGCGATACTCTAAGCGTTCCAATCCGTTCAAAATAATTCGTTCTGCATTTGATTTTCCTACGATTCCTACAATTCCACACATAATGATAATCCTACTTTCAAAAAATTTAGTTTGGCATTATGTATTTCTATCTGCGTAGCAAGTCTTTGTCATCACCTTACGATGAGATTTGTTCTTGCCTGTAGAGTGCAGTCCCTAGAGTCATCCGCCGAATATTTCGATAAACTCTTTCCTCGTCATCTGTTTCCAGATCAGGCGCTATCCTTATTGGTCTATCTATCCTCCTTGTGAGATATTTTATAGAAATACAAGCAATATCATAATATTTATTCCTGTTTCTGTCAACTCAAAGTTATATAAAAATAATTGGTATAGTTATTGGTAAGGTTGATTTGAACCTATTTAAAGGAAATCAAAACAGCTGACATAGCTTTGTCGAATAAGATTCCCAAGAAATTTCCTCATAAAGCTATGCTTTTTTTTTTAAGTTCGCTACAATAAAAAAGTAAGAAAGTGAGGGAATGAAATGCCAGAATTTGTAAATTGTATGACTTTTTCAGAGCTAAAGAAAATGGTAGCTGCGATAGAAAAAGATCCTAATGTCACAGATGAAACAAAGGTCATGTTGGATACGGGCTGGGACAGCTTGCAAGAAATTTTGCCTGGATCAGTCACCGTGGAAACCGCGCAAACATTCGAAGTCCAGGATGAACTGACAAAGGAATTTTTTGGTGGCTACGTCTTAGCTGAAAAAAGCGAGAAATTTGATGCGGTTGGAGACGAAGAAGCAGTGATCGTCATCAAAAACCTATACTAAAAATGGGAAAGGTGAAAAGTTAGGTGGGAAAATGAATAAAAGAAGATGGATCGCAGCGGCGATCGCAGCAGGGTTATTTATCTGCTCGGGGGTTTTTTCAGTAATCACAAATCGTCCAGAGCAAGAGGAAACTCAGACGCTACAAGGGTTAAATGCTTTGTTCTATGGAAGTAATGCGATCGAAGAGACAACGTTAGTTGCCGGAGATCAAGACAATCGTATTGTTCGCTTATCTTTAGAAGGAACCATCGCCAGCAGCTCCAGTGGTGGCTTATTCACAACAGAATCTTATGATCATCAGCGATTTTTAGAAGAACTACGGATGATCCAAGAAGATCCAACTATTGGGGGCATCTTGATGGAAGTCAATACCCCAGGAGGCGGCGTCTATGAAAGTGCGGAGATCGCTCGTGAGTTAGCAAAAATCAAAGAGTTAGGGATTCCAATGTATGTCAGTATGAAAAACATGGCAGCCAGTGGCGGTTATTATATCTCGGCAGGTGCTGATAAAATTTTTGCAACGGATGAAACCATTACTGGTTCAATCGGGGTGATCATGTCAGGGCTAAACTATGCTGGCTTATTCGAAAAGCTAGGGATCGAAGACAATACGTATAAAAGTGGCGCACTAAAAGATGTAGGTTCATCAACGAGAGAACCCACAGAAGCCGACAAGGAAGTCTTGCAGACCTATGTCGACAATGCCTATGGTCGGTTCGTAAAAATCGTAGCAGAAGGACGTGGCATGACAGAAGAAGCCGTTAGAAAGATCGCTGATGGCCGCATCTATGATGGGCAGCAAGCAGTGTCCGTTGGTTTAGTGGATGAAATCGGTTTTCCTGAAGATACATTAGCAGCAATGCAAGCAGATCTAGGCTTGGAAGATGCCGAGATTTTCAGCTATGATGTTTCCTCTACTGGATTTGCTTCTACTTGGTTAGGTTCAAGTTTAGCCGAACTGCAAGGATTAAAAGAATCAAACACAGAGCGAGTGATCCAATTGATGGAAAGCCTTGGAACCAGCGATGCTCCGAAACCTCTTTATTACTATGGAGGTGAATGACTATGACAGAGAAAAACAAGTATTCCGCTGGCACATCGTCAACGGATGACAATCACACAAGTACGTCAATCGATCAAAGGGAACAGCGGGAAACCTCGACACCGTCAACCGGTCATACGGATGTGCCAACTGAAGCGCAGGTTTCAGAAACAACCGAACCAGTAAGTGCCAACAAAGCGATGAGGAACGCACAAGTAAATCATCCCGATGATTTTTACCAACAAGTCTTAACGTCTTTTAAAGAAGAAGAGTATACCCAAAGCGAGATCGAGGAAAAACAACAAGCCTGGCAACGGTATGAAGAACCTGAAAAACAGGCAGAAGACAAACGGTTCTTCAATGATTTTCCTAGCTACTTTTTTGCTGGGTTTTGGATTCGTTTCTTTGCTTATCTCGTTGATGTGTTGGTGATCCGAGCGATTACCCAAATAACGATCGGTAGTATCTACAATCTAGCGAATTTAACGGCAACCAATCAGCGGTTCGGCCTTTACAACATCTGTGCCTTAGCAATCTATCTAGGCTATTTTGTTCTAATGACAAAGCTAAATCATGGTCAAACGATTGGAAAAATGCTTTTTGGCATTCGAGTGGTTTCTTTTGTAGAGGAAGAACTCAGCTGGCAAACTGTGTTGATTCGCGAGCTTTGCGGACGCTACGTATTACAATTTAATCTTTTCTTTTATCTTGGTTATTTACCGATCGCCTTTAATAAAAATAAGCAGCAGGCTGCGGATTATTTTGCAGAAACCAGTGTGGTGACCATTAATCTGATCAAAGCTTTCAATAAACAAGTGGATGCCAATCACGTAATGATTGGCGCACAAAACTAAGTAGCAGATCAAGCAAGTAGTAAAGGAGGGATCGAGAATGGGTGAGACGATTGATTTCCCAGGACCAAATGAACGGCTTCGGCTGGCGGCAGAAAAAGCCTACCAGTCAAAGGAGTTTTTGCAAGCTTTTCGCCTGTACAATGAACTCTATCAAAAAAATGCCAGTTTTGAGATCAATCAATGGCTGGTTGAATGTCTGCAGCAGTTGAATGATTTTGCCAAAGCGTTAGATCTGGCGGAAGACTATTTGGATGACTATTTAAAAGAAACCGACGGGTATTTACAAATTGGTCATCTGCTGATCTTGGATGGTCAGTATTTAAAAGCTCGGCGCTGGCTTACATTAGGTAAAAAAACAAAAATTGCAAGCCGCTATCAGGAACAGTTAGCAAGTGAATTAGCAAAGGTAGAAGAAGTGCAGCAAATTTTAGGGCTGGAAGATTTTCATGGGAAACGCAAGCATTTACGTGCATTAGATGAAGCCAATCAACCGGTGAGTGCAACAGAATGGCACGTTTTTACCCAAGCCATTACCAAACCACAATTTGTCACGCTGATGCATGAAACGTTAGCTTCCATCAAAAATCCATATTTACTGCCCAAATTAGTGGATGAGCTCGTGCGTCTTGAAGTGGACGAACCTTTTGAACTGATCGATTACCTTGGGAATATGCAGCAAATCGTTCCGAAAGAGTTAAAACTTTTGCAAGAAGATGCCGCTGTTAAAGCGATCCAGAAAGAGATTGACGAAACGATCGCCCAAGAAGATCCGATTTTAGCAGAAAGCGTCTCAGCAGAGATCAATGATCATTTAGCCATCAGCTACCCATTTTTACCTGCAAAAGAGGAGGCAAAAGCATGGGTGGCAAGCTACATTGAAGATTATCGTGGGTTATTTGAAGAAAAAGAACAGCCAAAAGCAGTGAATGAAATAGAAGAACGCAAACGACACCTACGCAATATCCTACGATTGAGCATTCGCTGAAAGAAAAATTCGCAACTTTCATGGTAAAATGTTTACAATTAAACAACGTTAGTGTACTATTTAAAGGTATGCATGAAGCTATTTCATATGTAAATCAATTAATATTCGGAGGGAAATAAATGACTGCAAAATGGGAAAAAACAGGCACCAATGATGGTGTTTTGACATTTACGATCGCTCAAGCAGAAATCCAAAAAGGCTTGACGACTGCATTCAATAAAGTGAAAGGCAATCTTAACGTACCTGGCTTCCGTAAAGGGAAAGTTTCACGCCAAGTATTTAACCGTATGTACGGCGAAGAAGCGTTGTATGAAGATGCATTGAACGCTGTTCTTCCAGAAGCTTATGAAGCTGCTGTAAAAGAAGCAGGGATCGATCCTGTTGCGCAACCAAAAATCGACGTTGACAGCATGGAAAAAGGCCAAGATTGGGTTATCAAAGCAGAAGTTACTGTAAAACCTGAAGTAAAACTTGGTGATTACAAAGAATTAACAGTTGAAAAACAAGACCGTGAAGTCACAGAAGAAGACGTGGATGCACGCATCAAACGTGAACAAGAAGCGCAAGCTGAATTAGTTATCAAAGAAGACGAAGCAGCTGAAAATGGCGACACAGTCGTTATCGACTTTGAAGGCTTCTTAGGGGAAGAAACATTTGAAGGCGGCAAAGGTGAAAACTACTCACTTGAACTTGGCTCAAACTCATTCATCCCTGGTTTTGAAGAACAATTAGTAGGAACAAAAGCTGGTGATAGCAAAGACGTTACCGTTACTTTCCCAGAAGATTATCAAGCAGAAGATTTAGCTGGTAAAGAAGCAGTCTTCAAAGTAACTGTTCACGAAGTAAAAGCAAAAGAACTTCCTGAATTAGATGATGAATTCGCAAAAGACGTTGATGACAGCGTTGAATCATTAGCTGAATTAAAAGAAAAATACCGTGCTGAATTGACTGAAACAAAAGAAAAAGCAGCTGAAGATGCAAAAGATGAAGCTGCGATCCGTCAAGCAGTTGAAAACGCAGAAATCGTTGAATTACCACATTCAATGGTTCATGATGAAGTACACCGTTCAATGGATGAATTCTTGAACAACATGCAACGTCAAGGAATCTCACCAGAAATGTATTATCAATTAACTGGTTCAACTGAAGCAGATCTGCACACACAATTTGAAGGTGAAGCAGAAACCCGCGTGAAAACAAACCTTGTTATTGAAGCAATCGCTAAAGCAGAAGGTTTGGAAGCAACAGAAGAAGATATCGAAAACGAAATCAAAGAACTTTCTGAAGCTTACAACATGCCAGTGGATCAAATCAAACGCGTCTTAACAGAAGACATGTTGAAACATGATATCACGATGAAGAAAGCAGTTGAACTTGTCACAGGTACTGCAAAAGAAGCGTAAGCAAAATGCTTAAAAACGGCGAACATCTAGCGGTGTTTGCCGTTTTTTCTTGGGAGTAAGAGGGGCTAGTTTAACAATTACTAACAAATGATAAGAAAACGTTAGGCAACGTAAAAAGAACTTTTTCTTTCAAAAAAGTTATGATATGATTGTTTAAGACTGCAAAGTTAGTAAACAAAATTCCACTCCTTTAAATAGGTTGGAAAATTTTCAAGGGGTGAACAGTATGTACGATAATACAAACGGTAATGAAGCTGTTCGTTGTTCTTTTTGTGGCAAAACGCAAGAAGAGGTGAAAAAGATCGTTGCAGGTCCTGGGGTCTATATCTGTAATGAATGCATCGATTTGTGTAAAGAAATCATTGATGAAGAGTTTTACGAAGAAGCAATTCGTGAATTTACCGAAGTGCCGAAACCGCAAGAACTACTGAATGTTCTCAATGAATATGTGATTGGACAAGATCGTGCGAAACGGACATTGGCTGTGGCGGTTTACAATCACTACAAACGGGTCAATGTAGAAACGACAGCAGAAGATGTAGAATTACAAAAAAGCAATATTTGCTTGATCGGACCAACAGGTTCTGGGAAAACATTTTTGGCACAAACGTTAGCACGTTCACTAAACGTGCCTTTTGCAATCGCTGATGCAACCAGTTTGACAGAAGCCGGCTATGTCGGTGAAGATGTGGAAAACATTCTTTTGAAACTGTTACAAGCTGCTGATTATAACGTAGAAATGGCAGAAAAAGGAATCATCTATATTGATGAGATCGATAAAATCGCCCGTAAGAGTGAAAATGTATCGATTACTCGTGACGTATCCGGTGAAGGTGTGCAGCAAGCATTGCTGAAGATCCTAGAAGGAACGACTGCTAGTGTACCGCCACAAGGTGGACGAAAACATCCACATCAAGAGATGATCCAAATTGATACCACCAATATTCTCTTTATCGTTGGTGGGGCGTTTGACGGAATCGAAACCATCGTTAAAAACCGTTTAGGTGAAAAAACAATTGGTTTTGGCACGAACAATAAGCGCCTTGAAGAAGGCGAAAGCGTGATGCAGCAAATCATTCCTGAAGACTTGCTTAAATTCGGTTTGATTCCTGAATTTATTGGCCGCTTGCCAGTGATGGCTGCGCTAGAGAAATTAACAGTAGATGATTTAGTGCATATTTTGACTGAACCAAAAAATGCGCTGGTCAAACAATACCAAAAGTTAATGGCATTAGATGACACCGAGCTGGAATTTGAGCCAGAGGCTTTGCGTGCCATTGCTGCGCAAGCCATTGAGCGAAATACCGGTGCTCGTGGGTTGCGTTCGATCATCGAGAATATCATGATGGATGTCATGTTCAATGTCCCTTCTGATGAGTCGATCCAAAAAGTCACCATCACGGAAGAAGCGGCAAAAGGACTTGGTGAACCAAAAATCATTTACAATGAAGAGACCAAAAAAGCAGTCTAATCGAGACCAAGTCGGATAGTTTCATTGCTATCCGGCTTTCTTTTTGAAAAAAATAGAAAGGAGCGATTCGATGAAAGTACATGATGCTGAAATCGTCATCAGTGCCGTTTCTCCAGCACAATATCCAGCTACACCTTTACCGGAGATTGCCTTAGCAGGCCGCTCAAATGTCGGAAAGTCATCCTTCATCAATACATTGATCAATCGTAAAAATTTAGCCCGTACCTCATCAAAACCTGGGAAGACGCAAACGCTGAACTTTTATTTGATTGAAAATACGCTGCATTTTGTCGATGTCCCCGGCTACGGCTATGCAAAAGTATCGAAAACAGAGCGAGCGAAATGGGGGAAAATGATTGAGACATATCTTGAACAAAGAGAGCAACTGCGTGCAGTCGTATCTCTTGTTGATTTGCGTCATGCCCCCTCACAAGAAGATATTCAAATGTATGAGTTTTTGAAATACTACGAGATTCCAGTGATCGTGGTCGCCACCAAAGCAGACAAAATCCCTCGTGGGAAATGGAACAAGCATGAAAGCATGATCAAAAAAGCATTATCCTTTGATCCAGCAGATACGTTTATCCTCTTTTCTTCCATTACCAAACAAGGAAAAGAAGAAGCTTGGAAAGCGATTGAAGCAGCAATAAAATAAGTATCATTTAGGAAACCGAAGCAAGAAAGTCCTTTGCTTCGGTTTTTCTCATTTTACATTGGAAATCAGCTGATTTAAGCTATTCTACGCAGCGTAGAGTGCTGAATTTGCTCCATTTTAGCGAAAATCTTCTTGTTATTTGTTAAACTTGTAACAAGGAGGTGTGGTCGAATGCATGAATCATTAAGTAAAAAATTAAAAGAGTATCGATCAAGACATAATTTAACACAGAAGGAATTAGCTGCGAGGTTATTTGTTTCTGATAAGGCCATTTCAAAATGGGAACGAGGAAATGGGTTGCCAGACATCGAGACATTGGTCCGTCTAGCCGATTTATTAGGCACACCAGTGGAAGACCTATTGAAAGAAAAGAAAGAAACCTACTATTATGAATACAAAAGTGAACGGACGGTTCTGCGGCTTCCATTAATGCACATTTTGATTCCTAATTTATTCTTATTACTGAATCAAGTGACGAGCGTTCGAGAGTTTTTTGTTCTAATGAAAGAGTTACCAACTGCCAGCGGCTGGTTTAGCCTTGGTGTCAAAGCCAAAGGGGTTATTGCTTTGGGGGTTGTCAGTTTAGGCTTTTTATCGATTGGCTTATTGTCCTTCGGAATGTTGGGAATTGGGACAGTCAGCACCGGTGTCATTGCAATAGGGAACCTCTGTTTTGGCTTTTTAGTTGGGATTGGCAATCTTGCTGTCGGCTCGATCGTTGTTGGTAATCTTGGCATTGGCTGGCTCGCTCTAGCAAATGTCGCAATTGCTTGGATTGGGGTTGCTAATTATGGTGTAGGGAGCTTTATGGCTGTTTTACCCGCAAATTCAACCACGGAAGATTTTAACCAAGCGATTCAACAGCTCTTAGTCTCAGAGATCCCTGACTTGATTAAAACCACTATCTTTGAACCAATGATTCGTTTTACAAGCTCACCGATTTTTGTGGTGATCTTCGTGATGACGATCTTAGCAACCATCTTTTTTATTCTTTGCTTGTTGACCATTGGCTTGGTGCGATTACGTCAAAGCATGTTGTATGAAGAGCTATAAGAAAACCTTTAGATGATGATTCTGATCGTTGAACTTATGTAGCTTCAGTGGCTCATTTTCTATTTCGACAAGTAAAAAAAGGCAAGGGACTGACGCGTCCTTTGCCTTTTTTATTAGTCTGCTTTCTTACTATCTTTAGGTTGTGTTTTTTTCTTTTCATCAGATTCGTTTTTCAAGAAACGCTCAATATCGTTTTCCTGCTTTTTCTTGTCTTTGTCGTTATCGGGAAGAAAGGCAAAATCATCAAACATTTTATCTAGCGAGTCTTCTCGTTGGAATTTTAAGCCCATAGGTTCACCTCCAAGCGCCTTAAGTTTACCACGAACGGTGGTAGATTTCATCAAAAAAAAGCGAAATAGTGTTCAATCGTTTCCCCCTTTACTATAATTAAAGAAAGGGGATAGAAAAGAGGGGTAGCGATGATCAAAACTGAAAAAATCTATGGCTTTCTACAATCAACCCAAATGGAAGCAGCACAGTTGCGTTTGTTGATTGAAAATTGGTTCGCTTTGGTTCGTCTTAGCTATCAGCCGACGGAATACTACTACAATCAGCAAGCAAAGAAACCTTATGATTTGGATGAGGTCAGTCAACTACTGCATAGCGCCCCTGAAAAAATCAATACGGAATTGATTGTGACGGACGGCCAAAATGAGTCCAGTATCCATATTATTCAAGAGGCTGTTTTACAACGGCACCTGTTTACGAAAGACGTATTTTCCACGCAAAAACCCGTGATTTTAAGTTACTTCGATGAAACGATGCAAAGAGAGGGCTTGTTCGGCTATTTGCGTTCATATGATGAGTACTTGATGCATAACGTCGAGGGAATCGAGAAAAGGCAAAATTTTCAATCGATTGCTGAAATCAACGCGTTACCGAAGCGGAAAAATTTTGAACAAGAAATCGTCATCGACTGCAATCAGTTTTCTGGTTACGACGTCTTTTACAATGGCTATACACTGACTTCTTGCTGGCGCATGTACTTTTCGGCATTCTACGCACATATCATTCCTCAGGTGATCATTACTGATGCGCAGCAGGTGGAGCAAGTGCAGGTAAGAGACCAAGGGGTTGTGATGGTGGAATTGTATCGAGATCCTTTCCAGTGGGATCACGAATTGAACCTATCCTACCAGCGATTGTTTCGCGATCAAACTGGAATCGATCAATTGACTTGGGATAACGGGGTGGGTATTTTGAGAGAACCATATATTGAATATGCCTTTGGCGATCACTTGATCCAAACCATTCAATACCAAAATGATCGACTGCAGCCAACAACAAAACGCAGCGCGACACATTTTGTCACCAGAAGCTTCGACCTCGTGAACGAAGAGTATCAAGAGCGGCGAGTGAAAGGGTATCTGAATGCCCAAGCGTATTTTCCTTGGGTGGATCAAGAGCGGTTGCGCATGATGGATTATATCGTATTAAAGCCAGAACTAACGATAGACGATGGGGTAGAGGCTTATTCATTCTATATTCGTAGTCATCTTGAGATTGAATATTCAGAGGATCGTTTTAAAGACTATACTGCTTGCCTGCAATTTTATTTGCCAGAGACTGCTTTGAAGCACTTACCGCTAGATGCTTTGAAAGCGGCCATGCCTGATGTTCATTTTGGCTATCTGCACCGCACGCGCAAATATACATGGGTCAATCTAAAGAAGGATGGGAAAAAACTACGAGTGTATTTTATGAACACCCAAAAGCTAGTCGAGCAGCAGCTTTTTACCAATCAAGAATGAAAAAGACCCGCAAGATCACGAGGATCTTGTGGGTCTTTTCAATTAAGCTGTTTGCTCAGGCGCTTTTTTCAACAAACCGAATACGACGCCAGAAACGATCGCACCGATCAAGATGAATAGCAAGAACAAAATTGGTTTAGATAATAATAGGACAACGAAGATCCCACCATGTGGCGCCATCAATTGGATATCAAAGGCACCGACAAGTGCACCAGTCAGGGCAGAACCGACGATAAAGCTTGGGATCGCTCGCAGTGGATCTGCTGCTGCAAATGGAATCGCACCTTCTGTGACGAAGGACAGCCCCATGACGATATTTGTCAAACCTGCTTCTTTTTGGTCTTTTGTAAATTTATTTTTGAACAATAACGTTGCGACAAAGATTGCTAATGGAGGAACCATTCCGCCCGCCATTACAGATGCCATCACGACGCTACCACCTTCAGCAACGGTCGTTGCCAATGTTGCAGTACCAAAAACATAAGCGGCTTTGTTGATTGGGCCGCCTAGATCGGCTGCCATCATCGCTGCTAACAAAGCGCCAAGTAAAGCTGCGTTGGTACCACTTAAGCCAGTCAAGAAGCTGTTCAAACCGTCGTTGATAGCTTTCATTGGCACGTTGATCAGTAACATCAAGAAGCCAGTGATCAATAGGCCGAAAACAGGGTAGAAGAGGATCGTTTTGATTCCTTCTAATGATTTTGGTAAGCCTTTGAATAATGAACGTAAGAACTTGATGACGTAACCAGCTAAGAAACCGCCGATCAAGGCACCTAAGAAACCAGCACCACCTGTATTTGCTAACGCACCTGCTGCAAAACCGACGATCAATCCAGGTCGGTCACTTATACTTGAAGCGATAAATCCAGCTAAGACAGGTAGCATAAAACCAAATGCCGCGCTACCGATTTGATTGAACCAAGAAGCTGCTTGGTTGTAGTTTCCTAATTGACTCAAGGCATCTTGAGGGACACCCATGAACTGGTCCACCATGAAGGAAATAGCGATCATGATTCCACCGGCAATAACAAATGGCAGCATATGAGAAACACCATTCATCAAATCTTTATAGATTCGTTGACCGACTGAACCATCAGCAGAAGCGTCCTCTTTATCAGAAGCTTGGCCGCTACCATGAAAAACAGGAGCAGTACCGCTCATTGCTTCATTGATTAATTGCTCGGTTTTACGGATACCATCACTGACAGGACGGTTTACTAAATGTTTGCCGTCAAAGCGATCCATTTCTACTTTTTTATCAGCAGCTACGATTACACCAGTAGCTCGGGCGATATCAGCTTCTGTTAGACGATTTTTGATTCCTTCTGAACCATTTGTTTCGACTTTGATGTCAACACCCAGCTCTTTGGCTTTCTTTTTCAAAGCATCTTCTGCCATGTAGGTATGGGCGATTCCTGTCGGGCAAGCTGTAACTGCGACGATATAGGGACGTTCGCTAGCGGGTGCTGCTTCTTGGTTTGCCGCTTCTTCTGCTAAAGCATCGGCTTCTTGCTGTGCCTCAGCTTCTGAGAAAAGTTGCTGTACTTGATCAGCAGTCGTCGCTGTTTTTAATTTAGCAACGAAGTCTGGATCGATCAACAAGCGAGATAGCGCTGCTAATGCTTGTAAATGAGTATCATTTGCTCCTTCTGGTGCTGCGATCATAAAGAAGAGGTACGTTGGTTGTCCATCTAACGCCTCATAGTCAACACCCGCATTACTTTTTGCGAATAAGACCGTTGCTTCTTTGACCGCACTGTTTTTGGCATGAGGCATTGCGATGCCGTCACCTAGCCCTGTTGATGTTTGAGCTTCTCGGGCAAGAATTCCTTCTTTGTAGACCTCGATATCTGAAATTCGTCCGACAGCATATAATTTTGCTACCATTTCATCAATGGCACCTTTTTTGTCTGTTGCTTGTAAGTCCATAATCATGGCATCTTTCAGCATCAACTCATTGATTTTCATTTTTTCCATCCTCCTATAGATTCACTTGTTCAATTATGACTTCCGGTAGTAATTCTTCGATAAATGACGCCTCAGCTAAATCATCTGAAAACGCAGTGGCACTGCCACAAGCGACTCCCCATTTGAATGCTTCAACCACATCTTTGGTCTTTGCATAACGCCCAATGAATCCAGCAATCATGGAATCTCCAGCGCCGACTGAATTTTTCAAAGGTCGTTTCAACACATTGGATCGATAGATCTCATTGCCAGTAAAGAGCAGGGCGCCATCGCCGCCTAGAGAGACAATGACATTTTTAGCGCCATCCTTTAGCATTCTTTGACCATAAGGCAAAATATCTTCGATTGTTGAAAAAGAAGTTTCATAAAGTTCGGCTAATTCATGATTATTTGGTTTGATCAGCAAAGGCTGATCGGATAAAGCATCAAAAAGTTCCGCGCCGGTCGTATCAATGACAAATTCCGCACCCGCTTCTTTAACGATTTTGATCAATTCTTTATAAAAGTCGGTTGGAAGACCAGCTGGTTTACTTCCTGATAGGATGACGATGTCTTCGGCAGAAAGAGTGGCTAATTGGTGTTTCAATTCAGCAATTTCTTGCTGGCGAATGACTGGACCAAGACCGTTGATTTCTGTTTCTTCGCCGGATTTTAGTTTGATATTGATTCGTGTGTCCGCAGCGACTTGGGTAAAGTTGCTGTTGATTTCCTCTTTGGTCAGCCACTCTTCAATAAAACGACCAGTAAATCCGCCAACGAAACCAAGGGCAGTCGAGGCGATGTCGATGCGTTTCAAAATCCGTGAGACATTGATTCCTTTGCCGCCAGGTAGTTTAAAGTCTTGTTTCATTCGATTAAGGGCGCCGATTTCCAAATGATCGACATGGACGATAAAGTCGATCGATGGATTGAGTGTTACTGTGTAAATCATTGTATTACCTCCATAATGGTTGTTTTTGCTCTGAATTTCGCTAAATAGTTTTTTGGGCAATAATCGGTGATGATCGTCGCACCTTCGATAAAGGCAACTTGAGCAAAAGTCGTTTGCTGAAATTTGGAATGGTCTAGCAAGACATAGGCTTGTTGGCTGTGCTCTAAAGCGATCTGCTTGATCAGGGCTTCTTCAGGATCAGGTGTTGTGAATCCAGCCTCAGAATGAGCCCCGTTCATGCCCATAAAGCAACGATTAAAGCGTAGTTTTCGCAGTTGTTCACCAGCATTGATCCCTAACACAGCGTTCGTCGATATCTTAATGGTTCCCCCTAAAATCATGGTGTCGATCCCGTGATCGATCAATAGGGAAGCGTGTTTGACGGAGTTTGTGACCACCTTAAGGCCTGTGATAGCCGATAGGAAAGGAATCATTTCGAGGGTCGTTGTTCCAGCATCTAAGTAAATGACTTCACCATTTTTGATCGTCTGGGCAGCTGCTCTTGCTATCTTTTGCTTTTCCGTTTGAAACTTCGCCGTTTTTTCTGACATGTTTGGTTCGAAGCCTAATTGCTGACTTTTCTTGGCTCCACCGTGAATTCTGACTAAAAATCCTTTGTCTTCCAACTCTTGCAGGTCTCGACGGATCGTTGATTCTGAAGCATCTAACAGTTGAATCAGTTCACTGACCTTGACGATCTCTTCTTGTTCCAATCGTGCCAAAATCGCTTGATGACGCTCCTCTGTAAGCATTTTCATCACCTCTTCACCTGCCATGATACCATATGATTCGTTCAAAATCAATCATAAACAGTAAAAAACATTCAAAATGAAAGCGTGAATAAATGGAATCGGTCATAAACGGTCATGATAACCGTCATTTTGATTTAATAGCTATCCTTATATTTGACAATTTTTACTATTATTTGGCTTAATTGAACTAAGGGGGGATAAATAAATGAATAACAAAGTCATTTTACAAGGGTTCGAATGGGACCTGCCGGCAGATAGCCAGCACTGGAACAAATTGAAAGAAATGAGTAAAGAAATCAAAGAGTATGGATTTACCGCAATTTGGCTGCCGCCTGCCTATAAAGGGACAGCTGGGTCCGAAGACGTTGGGTATGGTGTCTATGATTATTATGATCTAGGCGAATTCGATCAAAAGGGGTCGGTGCCAACAAAATATGGGACAAAGGATGAATACCTAGAAGCCATCAAAGCACTGCAAGAACAAGGAATAGAGGTTTATGCCGACATCGTTTTCAATCACTTGATTGGTGCCGATGAAAAAGAAGTCGTTCCAGCGGTTAAATACAATACCGAAAACCGTAATGAACCGATCAGTGATGAGGAAGAAATCGAAGCTTGGACCAAGTTCACATTCCCAGGACGTCAGGGGACGTACAATGATTACGTTTGGACGTGGCATAATTTTTCTGGTGTCGATTATGATGACCGCAACAAAGACCACGGGATTTTTAACTTCGCTGACAAGGGCTGGGAAAACCAAGTGGATGATGAGATGGGCAATTACGACTACTTAATGGGTTGTGATTTGGACATGGAAAATCCCGAAACAGTGGAACAACTCAATAAATGGGGCCAATGGTACCAAGAACTGACCGGCGTTGACGGGTATCGACTAGATGCGGTCAAACACATTGAGTTCAACTATTACGCGGATTGGATCTTAAACCGACGCGAGGAAAAAGGCAAACCACTATTTGTTGTCGGAGAATATTGGTCAGGGGATCTGCCAAAATTAGAAGAGTATTTAGATTCTTCAGGAAATTTGATTTATTTATTTGATGTGCCATTGCACTACAATTTATATGAAGCATCTCACTCAAATGGCGAATACGATATGAGCCAAATTTTTGCAGGTACGTTGACCGCCGCTCGCGAAGATTACGCAGTGACTTTTGTGGATAATCATGACACGCAGGTTGGGCAAAGTTTACAATCTTGGATAGACGGATGGTTCAAAGTCCATGCCTATTCATTGATCCTTTTACGTAAAGCTGGCGTACCAGTAGTTTTCTGGGGGGATTTATTTGGGATTCCCGCGCAAGAAATCGCCCCTGTCGGGGATGCGCTGGTCCATATGCTGAAACTTCGGGAGAAGCTTGCATTCGGGAATCAAGTCGATTATTTCGATGATCCTAATTGCATTGGCTGGGTATTAACTGGCGATTATGAACATGAGCTTTCTGGATTAGCGGTCGTGATGACCAATGCCCAAGGAGCGGAAAAAGAAATGACTATCAGTGCGATCCATGGTGGAGAGACATTCGTGGATATATTGAGAAACAATGAAGCGAAAGTTGTTTTAGATGATACCGGAAAAGGTGTTTTCCCGGTCAATGATGGGCAAGTCTCGATTTATGTAAATGAAAAACTAGTAGAGAAGTACTTTAGTTAACCAAAATCTTCAAACGAATAAAAAGGCTGGTAGGTTTACAGCCTTTTTATTATGTAAACAAACCAAGCCTGCTTTCTCTTGAAAAATCGCATGAATCGTAAGGGAAAAAATCAAAGCGCTTTTAATTAAAAGTTTTCAAAGCGTTCGGTTTTCCACTTTCCCGGATAATGCTATAATTGAGAAGATTGAGAAAGAAAGGATGTTTAAAATCATGTCATCCAAAAGTGAATTACTTGAACGCATGAACCCACGGCAAAAAGAAGCCGTTATGCATACGGAAGGACCGTTGCTGCTGATGGCAGGTGCAGGAAGCGGGAAGACCCGTGTCCTAACCCACCGAATCGCCTATTTAATAGAAGAAAAAAATGTAAATCCATGGAATATTTTAGCCATCACATTTACGAATAAAGCGGCACGTGAAATGAAGGAACGGGTCAGTCAACTTTTAGGATCAGGTGGAGAAGACGTTTGGGTTTCAACCTTCCACTCGATGTGTGTCAGAATCTTGCGCAGGGATGTTGATCGTATCGGCTATTCGAAGAATTTTACCATCATTGACTCTTCTGAGCAAAATACACTGATGAAACGGGTATTAAAAGAATTGAATATCGATCCCAAAAAATATGATCCTCGTTCTATTTTGGGAACGATCTCTCATGCAAAGAACGAGCTGTTGACACCTGAAGCTTACCAAGCCATGGAAGGTAGTCTATTTGAGCAGATCGTAGGTCGTTGCTATGAAAAATATCAAAAAGAGCTGCGAAACAATCAATGCATGGACTTCGATGATTTAATCATGAATACGATCCGCCTCTTCCAAGACAATGAAGATGCGCTGCAATTTTATCAACGGAAATTCCACTATATCCATGTCGACGAATACCAAGATACCAACCACGCCCAATACACGCTGGTCAATTTATTGGCCGCTCGTTTTCGAAATCTTTGTGTTGTTGGGGATGCGGACCAAAGTATTTACGGTTGGCGTGGTGCCAACATGCAAAATATTTTAGACTTTGAAAAGGACTATCCAGATGCCGCAACGATTTTGTTAGAGCAAAACTATCGTTCAACGCAAACGATTTTAAATGCGGCAAACCAAGTAATCAAAAATAACCGCAACCGTCCAGATAAAAATCTATGGACAGAAAATCATGATGGGGAAAAGATCACTTATTATCGCGGGGATAGTGAACGAGATGAAGCGCGATTTATCGTCAGTGAAATGCAAAAACAAATTGCAGAAAAGAACCGTAAATTCGGTGATTTTGCGATATTGTATCGGACCAATGCCCAGTCACGGATCATTGAAGAAATGCTTTTAAAGGCCAACGTTCCTTATACGATGGTCGGCGGCAGAAAATTCTATGACCGCAAAGAAATCCGTGATATTTTGGCCTATTTATCGGCGATCGCCAATCCGCGAGATTCCATCAGCTTAGAGCGTATCATCAATGTACCAAAACGTGGGATCGGTGCGACATCCGTCGAGAAACTACGAGCGTTTGCGAATCTTCATGAATGGTCATTGTTAGAAGCAGCCATGAATGTCGAGTTAGCGAATATTTCTGGAAAGGCTGGCAAAGAATTAGGGAGCTTTGGGATGATGATGGATGGCTTCGCCCAGATGGTTCCTTACCTATCAGTAACCGAACTGACGAAAGAAATATTAGAAAAAACGGGTTATCGTCAAGAGTTAGTCAACCAGAATAATTTAGAAGCACAAGCTAGACTTGAAAACTTGGAAGAATTTTTATCGGTTACCCAAGAATTCGACAAACGATTTGAGGCGCAAAATGAAGACGATGCAGATGCACCAGATGAGAAGTTGAGTGTTTTCTTAAATGACTTAGCTTTATTGTCAGACGTCGATAGTTATGAAGAAGAAAGTAGTCAAGTGACTTTGATGACCTTGCATGCTGCAAAAGGACTAGAGTTTCCGGTGGTATTTTTGATCGGGTTGGAAGAAAATATCTTCCCGCTTTCTCGTGCCTTAATGGAAGAAAGCGAGCTCGAAGAAGAACGGCGCCTTGCTTACGTGGGAATCACTCGTGCCGAGGAAGAGCTCTTTATGACCAACGCTTTTTCCAGAACATTATACGGTCGGACCCAATACAATCGTCCGTCTCGGTTTATCGAAGAGATCGAACAAGATCTGCTGCAATCATTAGGCGAGCGTTCACAGCCGAAAGCTGCTGCACCGTTTCAACCAAAAGTGTTCAAACCGAGCTATACACAACCGCGTCAAACGACCGTCGCTTCTAAACAACAGACTTCTGCAGCTGGTAATACTTGGCAAGTAGGCGAGAAAGTTCAACATAAAAAATGGGGAATCGGTACCGTCGTTCGGACGACTGGCAGCGCGCAAGATGTTGAATTAGATGTGGCGTTCCCACAACAAGGCGTCAAACGATTGTTGGCGGCCTTTGCGCCGATTGAAAAAGTTGAAAAATAAGGAGGATATTAGGATGGATGTCCCTTCAAAAGAAATCCAATCACGAGCAGAAGAGCTGCGCACACAATTAAATAAGTATGCTTACGAATACTATGTAAAAGATCAGCCTTCCGTGGAAGATTATCTCTATGATCAGCTATATGCAGAACTGGTTGAAATTGAAACCAATTATCCGCAGCTAGTAACCGAAGACTCACCCACCCAACGAGTAGGCGGTATCATTTTACCTGGCTTTGAAAAGGTCACGCATGATATTCCGCTGTATAGCCTGAACGATGTCTTTGACAAAGAAGGAATCGTGGCTTTTGATGCCCGTGTTCAAAAAGCACTGGGGAAAGCGGTAGATTATGTCTGCGAGTTAAAGATCGATGGATTGTCAATTTCCTTGAAATATGAAGAAGGGCGCTTTGTTCGTGGAGCAACTCGAGGAGATGGTACGGTAGGTGAAAACATTACAGAAAACCTAAAGACCGTCAAATCGATTCCACTGAAATTAAAAGAACCGATCTCGTTGGAAGTTCGTGGCGAATGCTATATGCCAAAGGCTTCGTTTTTGAAATTGAATCAACAGCGAGAAGAAGAAGGGGCGGAAGTTTTTGCCAATCCTAGAAACGCAGCGGCTGGAAGCTTGCGACAATTAGACACACGGATCGCAGCCCAAAGAAACTTAAGCACCTTCTTGTACACACTAGCTGACTTTGGACCAATTGAAGCCGATGATCAATTTTCAGCATTGAATGAACTGGATCAATTAGGCTTTCGTACAAATCACGAACGCAGAGTGTGTCACACCATCGATGAGGTTTGGGCATATATCGAAGAGTTTCATGACAAGCGCAGTGAGCTTCCCTATGAGATTGACGGCGTAGTCATCAAAGTCAATAATTTCAAAGATCAAGATGCGCTAGGCTTTACCGTAAAAGCACCCCGATGGGCGGCGGCATATAAGTTTCCACCGGAAGAAGCGGAAACAGTGATCGAAACGATCGAATGGACCGTGGGACGGACGGGTGTTGTGACACCGACCGCTGTTATGACACCTGTTCGTGTTGCTGGAACGACGGTCAGCCGTGCCAGTCTCCATAATGTAGATTTCATTAAAATGAAAGACATCCGCATTGGCGATTCGGTCATCATCTATAAGGCGGGGGACATTATTCCAGAGGTTGCGAAAGTCTTGGAAGAAAAACGCACAGAAGCAAGTCAACCCTTTGAATCGCCTACACATTGTCCCGAATGTGGGAGTGAGCTGATCCATTTAGATGAAGAAGTTGCCTTGCGTTGTATCAATCCAAAGTGTCCAGCACAGATCAAAGAAGGACTCAGCCATTTCGTTTCACGGAATGCTATGAACATTGACGGTTTAGGGCCCCGTGTTTTAGAGCAAATGTTCGATAAATCCTTAGTTAAAGATGTGGCCGACTTGTACTTTTTAACAGAAGAACAATTGTTGACCCTTGATAAAATCAAAGAGAAATCAGCCAATAACCTGTTGCGGGCGATTCATCAAAGTAAAGGAAATTCGGTTGAACGTTTGATTTTTGGGCTAGGCATCCGTCATGTCGGTGCGAAAGCGGCTCGGATTTTAGCAGAACATTTCGGTGATCTGCGGGCGCTCAGCAAAGCCAAGGAAGAAGAAATCATTTCGCTAGAAGCTATCGGCGCAACGATTGCTGAAAGTGTCGTCACGTATTTTGACAATCAAGAAGTTCACGACCTGTTAGATGAACTTGAAAGAGCGGGTGTCAACTTTGCTTATTTGGGGCTTAGAAATGAACAGTTGGAAGACGTCGAATCACCATTTAAAGAGAAAACCGTCGTTTTAACAGGAAAATTAAGTCACTTCACTCGTGAAGAAGCCAAGGAACGAATTGAAAATCTCGGTGGGAAGGTAACAGGGAGTGTATCGAAAAAGACCGATATCGTTGTTGCTGGGGAAGAGGCAGGCAGCAAACTGACCAAAGCACAATCCCTAGGTGTCACCGTTTGGGATGAAGCTCAAATGGTGGCTGCGATCGAAGGCAGTCATTCGGCAGATCAATAACCTTTAAGCATTGTCACAGACGAGAAGCAGTTGTTTTTTCTTGTCTAATTGAAATCATTTCTTCCCTGCACTACGAGGAAAGAAATGATTTCTGCTTTTATTTACAATTATATTTGATAATTTTCAAATTCTATTTCATGATTTGTTAAAAAAATGATACAATACATTGGAAAAACGTAAACGTAGATTACGGATACGAGAAAGAGGAGGATTTTATGGCGATCAGCGAAGAACAAGTCAAACACGTTGCCAAACTAGCAAAACTTTCATTCTCAGACGATGAATTACATGAGTTTACCTCTCAGCTAGGGAAAATTATTGATATGGTTGAAACACTTGAAGAAGTGGACACCACAGGAGTACCATTCACATCGAATGTCGCAGAAACGATTAACGTGATGCGTGAAGATGTAACGACCGGCGGCTGGGACCGTGATGAATTAATGAAAAATGTTCCAGAATCCGAAGAAGGCTTTATCAAAGTGCCTGCAATCATTGATAATGGGGAGGCGGGTGCCTAATGACTGAATTATATAAAAAAAGCTTAGAAGAATTACACAGCTTATTAGTGTCAAAGGAAATTACTGCAACAGACTTAACGAGCGAAACCTTTGCTCGCATTAAAGAAACAGAGCCGAAAGTCGATGCGTTTCTAGCGTTGAATGAAGAAAAAGCGCAGGAATTGGCACAAGCCATCGATCAAAAAGGCATCACTGAAAGCAATGTGTTGGCGGGAATTCCAATCGGAATCAAAGACAACATCGTTACCAAAGATTTGCGGACAACAGCTGCTTCTAAAATCTTAGGTAATTTTGATCCAATTTACGATGCGACCGTTATGGACAAAGTTTATCAAGCAGACATGATTCCAGTTGGTAAGTTAAATATGGATGAATTTGCCATGGGCGCAAGTACCGAAACATCGTTCTTTAAGAAAACGAAAAACGCTTGGGACGAAACAAAAGTACCTGGTGGTTCATCAGGTGGCTCGGCGGCTGCCGTTGCAGCTGGACAAGTCCCCCTATCATTAGGTAGCGATACGGGTGGTTCGATTCGTCAACCAGCAGCTTTCAATGGAATCGTCGGGATGAAGCCAACCTACGGACGGGTTTCTCGTTTTGGTCTGATCGCGTTTGCATCATCTTTAGATCAAATTGGTCCGATGACGCGTGGTGTGAAAGACAATGCCTTTGCATTAAATGCCATCAGTGGGTTTGATGCGAGAGATAGTACGTCAGCAGGCGCTGCTGTTCCTGATTTTACAGCAGGTTTGACGGGTGATATCAAAGGTATGAAAGTCGCTTTGCCAAAAGAATACTTAGGTGAAGGGATCCAAGCAGGCGTTCGAGAAGCAATCTTAAAAGCAGCGGACACTTTCCGTGAGTTAGGAGCGACTGTGGAAGAAGTCAGCTTGCCACACTCAAAATACGGGGTAGCCGTTTACTATATCATCGCTTCTTCTGAAGCAAGTTCTAATTTGCAACGTTTTGACGGTATTCGTTATGGTTTCCGTTCAGAAAATGTCAGCAATCTAGAAGATGTCTATGTCAATTCTCGCAGTGAAGGATTCGGGGAAGAAGTAAAACGCCGGATCATGTTAGGTACGTTTTCACTAAGTGCTGGCTACTACGATGCCTACTTCAAAAAAGCCGGTCAAGTACGGACGTTGATCAAACAAGATTTCGATAAGGTCTTCAGCCAATACGACTTGATCATTGGCCCAGCTTCCCCAACGGTAGCATTTGGTATTGGAGAAAACATCAATGATCCGATCACCATGTACTTGAATGATATTTTAACCATTCCTGTGAACTTAGCAGGACTGCCAGGGATGTCGATCCCAGCAGGTTTTTCTGAAGGACTGCCAGTCGGCTTGCAGATCATTGGGAAACATTTTGATGAAGCAACCATGTATAAAGCGGCTTATGCCTTTGAACAAGCAACTGATTTCCACACGAAAAAACCAGTGATTTTAGGAGGGGATAAGGCATGAACTTCGAAACAGTCATTGGGCTTGAAGTCCACGTAGAATTAAAAACAGAATCAAAGATTTTTTCTCCAGCACCTGCTCACTTTGGCGCTGAACCAAATAGCAACACGAATGTGATCGACTGGGGCTATCCAGGTGTTTTACCAGTAATGAACAAAGCGGCTATCGAATTTGGGATGAAAGCTGCGCTTGCGCTGAATTGTGAAATCTCAAAAGAAACGCATTTCGACCGCAAAAACTATTTCTATCCCGACAATCCAAAAGCGTATCAAATTTCGCAATTCGATCAACCGATCGGTCATGATGGGTGGATCGAGATCGAAGTGGAAGGCAAAAAGAAAAAGATTCGCATCGAGCGAGTTCATTTGGAAGAAGATGCTGGGAAAAACATGCACGGCAAAGGCGGTTATTCTTATGTTGATCTAAATCGTCAAGGAACCCCTTTGATCGAGATCGTTTCCGAAGCGGATATGCGTTCACCAGAAGAAGCATATGCGTATCTAGAAGCGTTGCGTTCAATCATCTTGTTTACAGAAGTATCCGATGTGAAGATGGAAGAAGGTTCCATGCGTTGTGATGCGAATATTTCGTTGCGACCTTACGGCCAAGAACAATTCGGAACAAAAACAGAACTGAAAAACTTAAACTCTATGTCCTTCGTGAAAAAAGGGTTGGCATTTGAAGAAAAACGCCAAGCCAAAGTATTGCTTTCTGGAGGCGAGATCCAACAAGAAACTCGACGTTTTGATGAAGCAACCAGCAAAACCTTATTGATGCGTGTCAAAGAAGGTTCTTCTGATTATCGTTACTTCCCAGAACCAGATATCCCACGGTTTGTGATCGATGATGAATGGATCGAACGTGTACGTCAAAGCTTGCCAGAAATGCCGCAAAAACGTCGTGCCCGTTACATCTCTGAATTGGGCTTACCAGAATATGATGCAATGGTCTTGACTTTATCAAAAGAAATGTCCGATTTCTTTGAAAAAACCATCGATGCTGGTGCTGATCCTAAACAAGCTTCTAACTGGTTGATGGGTGAAGTTTCAGCGTATCTGAACAGCGAGAAATTGGAACTGCCAGAAACGAAATTAACCCCAGACAATTTAGCGGGAATGATTCGTTTGATTGCCGATGGCACGATCAGTTCGAAGATTGCGAAAAAAGTCTTCAAAGAATTGATCACAAACGGCGGCTACGCTGAAGAAGTCGTAAAAGCCAAAGGATTGATCCAATTATCAGATCCTGCGCAATTACTACCAATGATCAATGAAGTATTAGATAATAACCAACAATCCGTCGATGACTTCAAAAACGGAAAAGACCGCGCAGTCGGTTTCTTAGTTGGTCAAATCATGAAAGCAACCAAAGGACAAGCGAATCCAGGCGTTGTGAACAAGCTGTTGCAAGAAGAACTAGCAAAGCGATAAGAGGCAAGCGATGAAAAGAGCAAGAGTAATCTACAACCCGACATCTGGGAAAGAATTGATTCGAAAAAACTTAGCAGATATTTTAGATGTTTTGGAAACTGGCGGTTATGAGGCGAGTGCATTTGCCACGACCGCTGCGCCATTTTCCGCTCGTGATGAAGCAAGAAGAGCCGGCGAAGCTGGTTTTGATTTGGTGGTAGCTGCCGGTGGGGATGGCACGATCAATGAAGTCGTCAATGGGATCGCTCCTTTAGAAAAGCGACCAAAAATGGCGATCATTCCTGGAGGCACGACCAATGACTACGCACGAGCGCTAAAGATTCCCCGTACGGATATCAAAGCAGCTGCGGAAGTGATTTTGAAGCAGCAGACAGTGAAAATGGATGTCGGAAAAACACCCAACACGTATTTTATCAACATTGCTGCTGGTGGGCACTTAACGGAATTGACCTACGATGTTCCTTCTGAACTGAAAAGTGTTTTTGGCTACTTAGCTTATCTAGCAAAAGGAGCGGAATTACTCCCTCGTGTCAAACCAATCAAAATGCATCTAAAGTATGAAGACGGAGAATACATTGGCGGAGCGTCGATGTTCTTTTTAGGGCTGACGAATTCAGTGGGGGGCTTTGAACAGATTGCGCCTGATGCAAAGCTTGACGATGGGAAATTTTCGTTGATCATTGTCAAAACGGCCAATATTTTTGAGATCGTCCACTTAGTTGCTTTAATGATGAATGGTGGAAAACACATCAACGATCGTCGTCTGATTTATACGAAAACATCTTTTCTTGAAGTAGACGCACCAGAACAGGTCAATCGTTTAATGATCAACCTTGATGGCGAATACGGCGGAGATGCTCCTATGCGCTTTGAAAACCTACACAATCATATTGAGTTTTTTGCAAATGTCGATCAAATCCCTGACGATGCGGTCGTTGGTGAGCAAAATTATCAAGAGATGAGCGAAGGTTTTATTAAAGAAGTCGAACGTCTTTCCGATGAGGACATCAATGGGGATGGCAAGATCGGCGATGAAACAAAGTAAACGATTTTTCTTTTCATGCGAGTTGAAAGAACAGGGACTTTTGGACCTGTTCTTTTTTTAAAACGTAATTGTGGAAAAGCAGGCACCGATTTTTTTTCGAATACTTGATAGAATAGCTTTTCTTAAATTTTAGTAAAGGACGTTTTTTATAAAGTGTTTCACGATCTGCCTTTGTTTCACGAGATCGGGCGCGGATCATATAAATAAAACGAATAAAATTTCCAAAACACGAATGATAATCATCAAAAAGCGAACTTTTCGAATATATGCTCATTAAAGTTCGTTATTTCCGTATTTCTATCCAATCTATGGATGCAAAAGCGAATAAGAATATGCTATAATGGTGAAACGAAGAAATGGGGGGACCGGAATGGAGCAAATCGATTCTACAAAAGCGCTTGATCTGCTGAGAGATGACGCAGAACGAATCAAAAAGCTGATCCGAAACCAAGAAAATAGTTTATGTATCGCACAATGCAAAGCATTTGAAGAAGTGGTTGATACCCAGATGTATGGTCTATCACGACAAGTGGCATTTGCGATCCGCTTGGGGATCGTTGATAATCAAACAGGGCAGCAATTGATGGCGGATCTTGAAAAAGATTTGAACCAATTGTATAGCGAGGTCTACGAGGACCAGCGGACACCTGACATCGGCAAGGAGGCATAAACTTGCCAGAGAAAGTAAAGAAAAGACATTTATTAGATTATAGTATTTTATTACCATATATTGTTATGTGTGTCACGGGCTTGATGATGGTTTATAGTTCCACATCTTACGTTGCGATGACCGCCACACAACCGACCACAGCTGCTTCTTACGTCATCAATCAAACATTATTTTGGTTGGTGAGCCTAATAGCGATCACTGTCATGTATAAAATGAAAACGGATGTTTTTCGGAACAAAAAATTTGTCCAGATCGCCATGATCGTCATCTTGTTTTTATTGATCGCTGCCTTTTTTTTCCCAAGAAGAAATGGGGCACTCGGTTGGTTATCGATTGCTGGCTTTTCTATTCAACCAGCAGAGTATTTAAAGTTTATTGTGATTTGGTTTTTATCGGTGACGCTATCTTATCGTCAAAAAGGTATCCAACAAGAATTTTGGAAAACGGTTTGGCGTCCAATCGGAATCGTTTTTGTCTACACCGGGATCATGGCACTTTATCCCGACTTAGGGAATGCTGTAATCGTTATGTTGCTGGCATTTGTCGTGTTATTGTCTAGCGGATTGAATTACCTTTATACCTTAATATTAGGTGTGGCAGGTATTATCGGTAGTATGTTGATCGTCTTGTTTGTGAATCTAACCGGTGGTAAGCTTTTACCCGACTATGTCTATAGTCGTTTTTCATCTTTTTTGAACCCGTTTGCTGATGAATACAATACAGGTCATCAAATGGTTAATGGGTATTACGCAATGTTCAACGGTGGGCTGTTCGGGCGCGGGCTTGGAAATAGTATCCAAAAACGTGGCTTCTTAAACGAAGCGCACACCGATTATATATTTTCGATCGTTATGGAAGAATTAGGGCTGATTCCATCGATCATCATTTTAGGTGTTTTGTTCTATATGGTGGGACGGATCTTTCTTGTCGGTATTCGTTCAAGAGATCCCTTTAATTCCATGATGTGTATAGGTATAGGGACATTATTTATGTCTCAGATTTTTATCAATTTAGGTGGAATCACTGGTTTGATCCCATTGACGGGAATCACTTTCCCATTTCTAAGTCAAGGTGGATCAAGCTTGCTGATGCTATCGATTTGTATCGGTTTTGTGTTAAATATCAGTGCCGAAGAAAAGAGGAAACAGGTTTATTTGAATTATTGATCAATTGAATGGAGTGGATTAGATGAAGAAAATTCTTGTTGCCAATCGTGGAGAAATCGCGATCCGTGTCTTCCGCGCATGTGCGGAACTTGGGATCAAAACTGTCGGAATTTATGCTGCGGAGGATGAATACTCCGTCCATCGCTTTAAAGCAGACGAAGCGTATTTAGTGGGGAAAGGCAAACGTCCGATCGATGCGTATTTAGACATTGAAGATATCATTCGCACGGCGAAAAAAGCCGGTGCCGAAGGAATCCATCCTGGATACGGCTTTTTATCAGAAAATCTGGGATTTGCTCAACGCTGTGAAGAAGAAGGTTTGATTTTCATCGGACCATCCACCCATCATTTAGATATTTTTGGCGACAAGATCAAAGCAAAAGCAGCAGCGATCGAGGCCGGAATTCAATCAATTCCTGGCTCTGACGGTCCAGTTGCATCGATCGATGACGTTTTAGCTTTTGCAAACGAACATGATTATCCAATCATGATCAAAGCAGCCCTTGGGGGCGGTGGGCGAGGCATGCGTGTCGCTCATGATGAAAAAGAAGCAAGAGACGGCTACGAACGTGCCAAAAGTGAAGCCAAAGCGGCATTTGGTAGCGATGAAGTCTACGTTGAAAAATACATTAGTAATCCAAAACATATTGAAGTCCAAATTTTAGGAGATACGCACGGAAACGTCGTTCACTTATTTGAACGTGATTGCTCGGTTCAGCGCCGCCACCAAAAAGTAGTCGAGGTGGCACCTTGTGTGTCAATGACTGATGAACAACGGGAAAAAATATGCCAAGCAGCCGTTCAACTAATGAAGCATGTCGGGTATATCAATGCTGGAACCGTGGAATTTTTAGTAGAGGGCGACAAATTCTACTTTATCGAAGTAAACCCACGGGTCCAAGTGGAACATACGATCACTGAAATGATCACTAATTTAGACATCGTGACGACACAAATTTTGATTGCACAAGGCAAAGACTTGCATAAAGAAATCGGAATTCCTGAACAAAAAGACATTCGCTTTGAGGGTGTTGCGATCCAATGTCGCGTGACGACAGAAGATCCAGCGAATAATTTTATGCCAGATACTGGTAAGATCGATACCTACCGCTCTCCGGGTGGGTTTGGGGTTCGTTTAGATGTCGGAAATGCTTATGCTGGTGCAGTGGTAACCCCTTATTTCGACTCGCTACTAGTAAAAGTCTGTACGCATGCTGCTTCGTTCGACCAAGCAATTCAAAAAATGATGCGCTGTCTGAAAGAATTCCGAGTACGTGGTGTAAAAACAAACATTCTCTTTATGCGTAATGTTGTTTCTCATCCAGCCTTTCGTTCAGGGGAAGCCAAAACCACCTTTATCGACAATACGCCGGAATTATTCAATTTCCCTCGGATTCGTGACCGTGGAAACAAAACCATGAAGTATATCGGTGAAATCACGATCAATGGATTCCCGGGAATCGAAAAACAAAAGAAACCTTTCTACAATGAACCACGGATGCCACAACACATCCAAGCAACGCCTGATTTTGTCAGCGCCAAAAATATTTTAGATACGAAAGGTGCCGAGGGTGTCGTTGAATGGATCGGTCAACAAAAGAATGTCTTACTGACGGATACAACCTTCCGAGATGCCCATCAAAGTTTGTTGGCAACTCGTGTAAGAACCCATGACTTTAAGAAAATTGCCGCGATGACGGAAGCTGGCCTATCACAATTGTTCTCAAGTGAAATGTGGGGTGGGGCAACCTTTGACGTTGCGTACCGTTTCTTAACAGAAGATCCATGGGAAAGATTGCGGATGTTCAGGAAAAAAATGCCGAATACACTCTTACAAATGTTGTTTAGAGGCTCCAACGCTGTCGGGTATTCCAATTATCCAGACAATGTTTTGGAAGAATTCATCAAAGAATCTGCGGCACAAGGAATCGATGTATTCCGAATCTTTGATAGTTTGAACTGGGTCCCACAAATGGAGAAAAGTATCCAAGCTGTTCGTGATACGGGGAAAATTGCAGAAGCGACGATTTGTTATACAGGGGATATCAATGATCCATCCCGCCAAAAATATTCGGTACAATATTACAAAGATATGGCAAAAGAATTGCAAAATCTTGGTGCCCATATTATTGCGATCAAGGATATGGCTGGATTATTAAAACCGCAAGCGGCTTATCGTTTGATCAGTGAGTTAAAAGATACGATCGATGTACCGATCCATCTGCACACGCATGATACCAGCGGGAATGGGATTATCACTTACTCAGCAGCTACCAAAGCTGGCGTTGATATCGTGGATGTCGCTATGTCAGCTATCAGTGGCGCAACGAGTCAGCCAAGTATGAGTAGTTTGTATTATGCTCTTTTAAACGGCGAGCGTTGCCCAGAGATCAATGTGGATAATATCCAACAATTGAATCACTATTGGGAAGATGTCCGCATGTACTATCATTCCTTTGAAAATGGCTTGAACGCCCCTCAAACGGAAGTGTACAAGCATGAGATGCCAGGAGGACAATATACCAATCTCCAGCAACAAGCCAAAGCCGTTGGTTTAGGCGAAAAATGGGATGAAATCAAAGAAATGTATCATGAAGTCAATATGATGTTTGGAGACATCGTGAAAGTGACACCTTCTTCGAAAGTCGTGGGCGATATGGCGCTCTTCATGGTACAAAATGGCTTGTCAGAAAAAGATATTTTTGAAAAAGGCGATACATTGAGTTTCCCAGAATCAGTGATCACCTTCTTCCAAGGCGAGTTAGGTCAGCCAGTCGGTGGTTTCCCGAAAGAATTGCAACGCATTATCTTAAAAGGACGCCCAGCCTTTACGGAACGTCCAGGAGCCTTTGCCAAACCAGTTGATTTTGCTGAAGTGAAACAAGAACTAGCTGAAAAAATCGGCTATGAACCAAAACACGAAGAAGTCTTGAGCTACTTGATGTATCCGCAAGTCTTCCTTGATTATCGAAAAGCGTATGAGCAGTTTGCCGATGTAAAAGTCCTTGATACACCAACCTTCTTTAATGGTATGCGTTTAGGCGAAACGATCAATGTCGAATTAGAAAAAGGCAAAATTTTGATCATTCGTCTCGATGAAATCGGTGAACCAGATATCGAAGGCAATCGGACCCTCTTCTTTAACTTGAACGGTCAACGACGAGAAATCGTTGTGAAAGATAGTTCGATCATCAGTTCTGTTCAAACAAAACGCAAAGCAGAGCCAACGAACAAAGAACAAATCGGTGCCTCCATGAGTGGTTCAGTTTTAGAAGTATTAGTCAAAAAAGGTGACCGAGTAGCACGTGGACAGACGCTGATGGTCACTGAAGCGATGAAGATGGAAACTTCCGTCGAAGCTCGCTTTTCTGGTGTAGTTGAGCATGTTTACGTAACCGATGGGGAACCAATCCAGTCAGGAGACCTTCTGATTGAAGTCAAAGAAAAATAAGGAGTCGATCAGCAGATGAAGCGAAGGGGATTATTATTTTGCGGCTTATTTGTCCTAGCCCTGATAATCGTGTATTTGCAGCCAGTATTCATGCAAAACGCTTCAGATTCAAGAATGACGATCGAGAACCCAATCAAAGCACCAACGACCATGAATTATGAACCAATCGCAGCCCAAGGATTAGCTGAATTGATTGGGGAGCCTGTTTCTGATTTTGAAGAAATCTACGGGCTTCCAGTTCAAACGTATCGCTCGGGCTACGAGTTTGAAATTCGGGTCTACAATCAATTAGACGATCAGCAATATGTTGAGATCAATACTGATGGTGAGAGTGTGCAGGCAATCAAAGTGATCGGCGCCGGGGGATCTTCCCTAGCGCCCTTTGCAATGGGCATGACCTTGACTGACTTGACTGAGCTGACCATGATTTATCCAAATTTTACCTTGACACAAAATGATCGCACCATCAGTTTTGAATTGATGGAAGAAGATATGAACTACCGACCCTTAGTAGCGTTTGATAATGGGACATTTGCTGTTTTATTCTTTGATCAAGAGACGGCTCAACTGCAGGCGATCACTTATTTGGATCAGACGACCCTGCTTAAGTTAGCGCCCTATCCCTTGACAGAAGGAGAACGACCGCTGTTTCAAGTTTCGCAAACGATTGACCAAGCACAAGCTGATCTTGAAAAAGAGACGTTAGCCTTTGTCATTATTGATAAGCTTCGTAATCAAATCGGTTTGGAAAGCTTTGTACAAGATACCCAGACGCATCAAGATGCTGTCGGACTTTTAGCGGATTTGACGAATAATCTATCGGATCATTTGACCTCTCAACGCATCCATTCCTATCAACGTGCTCTTTCTTCGGAAAAAACGAGTAATTTTGTTTTGACGAACGATGAGTGGCAGGAGTTATTAGCAGCGAAGGAGTTAGAGGCTTCTGCTTCGATTTTTGAAGCGCCTGTCTATGATCCAACCTTTACTATTTTATCTTGGTTCAGTAACCCAAGATTTACTGAACGTTTGACCCATGAACAATCAGAAAAGATAGGAATTGCTTTTTCTGAAGCAAATATGGTAGTCTTAGTGCAAGAAGATGTAGAAGGGACCGAGGATAGTACATCAGATGATTTACGATGAATCCTTTTTTGAGATTGAAGATCAAATCGATTCACTTGTAACGGCAATCAAAGCGAGTGAAACGTGTAGAAACTATCAAATAGCGAAACAAACCATGCATCAAGATCCTGTTGCTCAGGAATTGATGCGAACGTTTTTAGAAAAAAAGCTGGATTTTGAAAGAATTGAAGCGTACGGCGCATATGCCCCTGATTTCAAAGAGAAAAAGCGTGCGATGCGCACAGCTAAGCGACAGCTGGATCTCAATGAGCAAGTGAGCGAGTACCGCTGGAGTGAAACGCAGCTGCAGCGTTTGCTGGATGAACTGACCGTAGCGATTTCTACGTGTTTTTCACCAACTGTCAAAGTGGATGCTGGAAGTCCTTTTTTTCAATCAAAATCAAGTTGTGGAGGAAATTGTCATGCACGAGGATAAAACGCCTTTTACGATGCAGAAGCGTCGAGGATTGATCGTATGGGTCTACAGCCTACGTCAACTAAAAAATTTGCGTCGTTTTGGCTTCGTTCATTATGTGTCACGCAAAATGAAATACGTGGTCATGTATTTGAACGAAGAAGAATACGAAAGCAAAAAAACAAAAATCGAGCAGTTTCACTTTGTTCGACAAGTTGAAGCTTCCTATCGACCAGATGTCGAAATGGATTTTGCTGAAAAAATTGGTACATCAGCAGCCTATCCAGTGAAAGATGAAGGGTTTGATATCGAAGAAAAAAATACGATGATTCGATTGGCAGAAAACGTGTAATAGAAAAGTGGGGGTGCCTTGAGTCACCGCCATTTTTTTATTGCTATTTATAGAAACAGTGCTATATTTGTATTTACGAAGATCTTGGAGGGAAAAACGCATGCGTGTAGTAGCCGGAGAATATGGTGGCCGCAGATTAAAAAGTCTTGCTGGAGATAACACTCGCCCCACCACAGACAAAGTAAAAGGGGCGATCTTTAACATGTTAGGGCAATATTTAGATGGAGGAGTTGTACTGGATCTGTTTAGTGGGAGCGGGGGCTTAGCGATCGAAGCGGTCTCTCGTGGTGCGGAGCATGCCGTTTGTGTCGACCGTAGTTTTCCAGCTATCAAAGTGATCCGTGAAAATATTGCAATAACCAAAGAACCAGAAAAGTTCACGGTACTAAAAATGGATGCCAATCAAGCCTTACGCCAGTTTGCAGCTGAGGGACAAAGCTTTGACTATCTATTTTTAGATCCACCTTACGCAAAGCAAGAGATCCTGCAACAGCTAGAAGCTATGCTGAAGGATGAATTGATTCGTCCGTTTGCTTATGTGGTTTGCGAAACAGATAAGTCCATCGTCTTGCCAGAAAAGATTGGTTCTTTGCATTTGATGCGCGCCCAAACCTATGGCATATCTGCGGTGACGATCTATAGAAATGAGGGATAACATGAAAAAGATTGCTTTATTTCCAGGAAGTTTTGATCCGCTGACGTCAGGTCATGTGGATCTGATTGAGCGAGGCGCAACGCTTTTTGATGAACTGATCGTGGGTGTTTTTACAAATACCAATAAAAAAAGTTTTTTTACAAGTGAAGAAAAAGTTCATCTAATTGAAGAAGCCCTCGCTCATATTCCAAACGTCAAGATTCTGGCGCAAGAAACGGAGCTGACGGTCACGATCGCGAAAAAACTAGGCGCACAGTTTCTGCTTAGAGGCATTCGCAGTGTGAAAGATTATGAGTATGAGCGGGACATCATGGAAATGAATCATCACTTAGAACCTTCCCTGGAGACCGTCTTTCTTTTAGCAGATGCAAAGCATAGTTTCATCAGCTCCAGTTTGTTGAAAGAAATCTTAACCTTTAACGGCGATGTTGCGGAATATTTACCACAAAATATCTACGATGCTATAGTAAAGAAGCGTGATACCAATGAATCTTAAATCAACGATCAAATATGTTCTCTTGTTTGTTTTAGCACTGATCATCGCAGCCTGTGCCTTTTTGCCGATTCCTTATTATATCGAGCAACCTGGTGCAACGATCGATTTAAAAGAATTGATTACCGTCAATCAAAAAGAAGACACCTCAGCTGGCTCCTTTTCTTTAACCAGTGTCGGGATTCGACAGGCTACCGTGTTTACGGCGATTGGAACAAAATTCAATGAATTTCAAGACTTGATCAGTGAGGAAGAACTTTTAGGCGGTGCGACAGATGAGGAGTACAATCGCATCCAGCGCTATTATATGGAATCCTCGCAAAATAGTGCGATTGAGCAAGCATTAAAGCTGGCAGACTTGCCTTATGAAATGACCTATAAAGGGGTCTATGTCATGGGGATCGATCCAAATTCCAGTTTTGCGGGGAAAATATCCGTTGGAGATACCGTCACCGCTGTCAATGGCAAAGAATTTAAAAGTAGCCAAGACTTTATCGACTATGTACAAAGTCAAACCATTGGTGATGAGATCACCGTAACTTACTTGCAAGATGGTGAAGAAAAAGAAGCAACAGGCAAATTAATTGAACTGGAAAGCAATCAAAAAGCAGGTATCGGTATCTCACTCGTCGATCATACAGAGATCACTTCTGATGAAGAGATCGTGATCGATTCTGGCAATATCGGTGGGCCTTCAGCTGGGTTGATGTTCACCCTTGAAATCTATGAACAGCTAACTGGAGATAACTTGCGTAAAGGCCATAATATTGCTGGAACCGGAACGATCTCAGCTGATGGGACGGTTGGTCGAATCGGTGGGATTGACAAAAAAGTAGCGAGTGCCAGCGAAAGTGGAGCAGAAATCTTTTTTGCTCCGGACGATGAAATCACTGACGAAGAGCGTGAAATAGATCCTTCCATTAAAACGAATTACGAAGAGGCAGTGGCAGCAGCGAAGAAGTTAGACACAGACATGAAAATCGTTCCGATCACCAATGTTCAAGATGCATTGGACTACCTAGCAACACTAAAAGAAGCAAATTAAAACGGCACTTGCCGTTTTTTTTATTGTCTAAAGAATACAGTAGGCTCAAAGAAAAGGTTATGCTATACTTTTAGGTAAGGAGTGTGAATCTAGTGGAATTAAAAAGACAACAACCGATCGTTGAAGCATATCATTTTGATATGAAACCGAAAGACAAAGAAATGGAAACAAAATTGAATGTCGGCTTTGCGCCGTTAAAAGTCAAAGATGAAGAATATATGGAAAAAAACAGTATTATTGGTGCCCGCTTAGAATTCCAATTGGTGTTCCCTGATTACGTTTTGTCAGGACGTGTCGGACAAGTCAATCATATTTTGAATCGCAAAGTCAATTCTGGAGAGGATTTGACGAAAGCCGAAACTGATCGCTTGGTTGAGCCCTTGTTTGATATCGTCAAACGCTTGACTTATGAAGTGACAGAGATCGTGACCGACAAACCAGGTTTACAATTGAACTTTAATACCAATTCGAACGCTGCGCAAGAAGCGAAGGAAGCAGACGAATAACGAGAAATAGGAGGGATGCCCATTGTTTTCCAATCAAATGCAAGTGATGCTATACGTCGACGATGTGACCAAAGCAGTTGAGTTTTGGCAAGAAGTAGGGTTTGTGATCATTGAACAACAAACCGTTGATGGAACATCCGTCGTTGAAATCGCGCCATCAAAAGAGGCGGAGGCACATTTTGTCTTATATGACCGTGAGTTTATCGAAACACATTCACCTGAAGTCGCTTTGAATTCCCCATCGATCATGTTTTTTGCAGAAGATATTACGATACTTTATAAGAAGCTTTTAGAGATGGAAGCAGAAGTGGGTGAATTGATTCAGATGGAAGAACAACTGGTTTTCAATTTTGCCGATCCGGATGGCAATTATTTTGCTGTATCAGGAAAATAGCTTTTGTCGATCGTAACCAATCATTCGTCCTTTTGAACCCGACTTTATGTTGTCGTACTGTTCAGGACAAATGGTTGGTTTTTTCGTTTTATTGCAAGACATTTTACAGGCAAAGGTCTAAAATTGATAACAAGAGAATCAATTGCCTTTAAGGAGGAAATGACTATGCAAAACTATCTATATGCAATCAGTGATATTCATGGAATGGCCGATCTGTTTAAAAAACTTCTTACCGATTATGACCCTAAGCTCCATCAGCTGCTTTTGATTGGTGACTTAAATGATCGGGGGCCGAAGTCAAAAGAGTGTTTTTTTCTGGGAAAAAAGTTAGTCGAAGAATACCAAGCGATTTATTTACGCGGCAATCACGAGGAGTATTTTCTGCAATTTCTAAATGCCCCTGAGGATTGGTTTGCCGCTTACGTACGCAACGGCGGCAAAGAAACGATTGAAAGTCTTTTGCATACAGGCGCTACTGAGGAGTATTCGCCGACGGAAATCGCCTTAATGATCCGCAGTAGCTATCGAGACTTAATAGAGTTTTTGATGGAGCGACCGCTTTATTACGAATGGGGAAAGTATCTCTTTGTTCATGCGGGCGTGGATTTAAGTAAAAAAGATTGGCGTAAGACCGCAGACCATGATTTTATCTGGATTCGCGAGCCGTTTCATAAAGGAAAAAACCGTACAGGAAAAACGATCGTTTTTGGCCATACCATCACGCCCATGCTGCATGGAGATATGCAGACGACGGATCTATGGCAACAAGACGACAAAATCGGCATCGATGGCGGGGCAGTATTTGGTGGATCGGTGCATGGCGTGATTTTTGATGATAAAGGGATCGTTCAGGACATCGAATACCAAAATTTAGCAGTTCCTTGGCAACCAGACTTTTAAAAGTCTTTTTGATAAAAGACAAAAGCAGCCATAACAAGAGTCGCGAAAGCAACATTGTTTTCGTGCAATCTTGTTCGCTCAATGGCTGTCTTTTTTATGTTAAAATAGCAAAAGCAACAAAGGAAAGGTGAGAACAAATGGCAGAAATGAATCAAGAGGTACTTGATTTAGTAAAACAAGAATTAACCGCTTTTACCCAAAAACAAATCAGTACGGTGTTGCAGTTATTGCAAGAAGGAAATACCGTCCCCTTTATTGCCCGCTACCGTAAAGAAATGACGAATGGACTTGACGAAGTTCAGATTCGAGAAATTGAAGAGCGATACCAGTACTTAGAAAACTTAGAGAAACGCAAGCAAGAGGTTTTGCGTTTGATAGAAGAACAAGAAAAGCTAACGCCTGAACTATCACAGGCGATTTTAGCTGCGACAAAAATGCAGGCCGTCGAAGACCTGTATCGTCCTTATAAACAAAAACGACGCACCAAAGCGACGATCGCCAAAGAGAACGGCTTGGAACCATTTGCTCAATGGCTGTTAAGCTTCCCAAAAGCAGGTGACGTTCAAGAAAAAGCGGCCGAATTTATCAGTGATGCTGTTCCTACTGTAGAAGATGCCTTAGCAGGCGCGCACGAGATCATTGCAGAAGGCGTTGGTGATACTGCAGAGTTTCGTAGTTGGATCCGCAGCTATTACACAAACAAAGGACTGTATCAAAGCACAGTCAAAAATGCTGAAAAAGATGAAAAAGGCGTTTATGAAATGTATTACGATTTCCAGCATCCTATCAATAAGATGGTATCCCACCGAATTTTAGCCACTAATCGTGGGGAACAAGAAGACATCTTGAAGGTCGCCCTTGTGGCAGATGAAGAAAAAATCATGGATTACCTACGTCGCAAATTGATCACGAATAGGGATTCACCCGCAGCCGGTTTTGTTGAAGCTGCAGCTGCTGATGCGCTGAAACGGTTTATTTCACCAGCCATCGAACGAGAGATCCGCAATGAATTGACAGAAAAAGCTGACGAACAAGCAATTGCGATTTTTGGAGAAAATCTTCGCAATCTGTTGCTGCAGCCGCCATTGAAGGGCAAAGTCGTTTTAGGTTTTGATCCAGCGTATCGTACAGGCTGTAAACTAGCTGTCATTGATGAGACTGGAAAAGTACTAGCGATCGAAGTGATCTATCCTCATAAACCAGCGCCTATGAATAAGCGAGAAGCTGCCGGACCAGCGTTTCGTCGCTTATTACAAACCTATAAAGTCGAGATGGTCGCAATCGGTAATGGGACTGCGAGTCGGGAATCAGAGCAATTCGTCGCTGAACAATTAAAATTGATCGATCAAGAAGTATATTATGTGATCGTGAATGAGGCAGGCGCTTCTGTTTATTCTGCCAGTCCGATCGCTCGTCAAGAATTCCCTGATCTGCAAGTGGAAGAACGCAGCGCCATCAGTATTGGTCGCCGTCTGCAAGATCCCTTGGCAGAATTAGTCAAAATTGATCCACAATCCGTGGGCGTCGGACAATACCAGCATGACGTTTCGCAAAAACGCCTCGCTGAACAATTGGATTTTGTTGTTGAGACTGTTGTCAACCAAGTTGGCGTTGACGTCAATACCGCAAGTGCGGCACTCTTGCAGCATGTAGCTGGTTTAAATAAAACCACTGCTCAAAATATCGTGACTTATCGAGAAGAAAATGGTGTATTTACGCAGCGGAATCAACTGAAAAAAGTCCCTCGCTTAGGACCAAAAGCTTATGAACAGGCGATCGGCTTTATGCGGATACCTGGCGGAAAAGTCATTTTGGACAATACCGGGATCCATCCAGAAAGTTATGACACTGCCAAAGAAATTTTGGCGATCGCAGGTATTTCTTTAGCGGAGCTAGGGAAAGAGCAAATGGAAGAAAATAAAGCGAAACTTGCCCAACTACGCCCAGCGGAGCTTTCCGCAAAATTGTCAGTCGGCAAAGAAACCATCACGGATATCCTAAAGGCGTTAATGCAGCCTGGACGCGATATGCGTGATGAAATGCCAGCCCCATTATTGCGCAAAGATGTGCTGAGTATGGAGGACCTAAAACCGGGAATGGAACTGAAGGGAACGGTTCGAAATGTGATCGACTTTGGTGCTTTCGTCGATATCGGTGTCAAACAAGATGGACTGGTGCATTTGTCGAAGCTGAGCCGTTCGTTTGTAAAGCATCCGAAAGACGTTGTTTCCGTCGGTGATGTCGTAACCGTTTGGATCGAGCAAGTAGATGTCAAAAAAGGCCGTATCAGTTTAACGATGGTCGATCCGGGAAATGCAAAATGACCCAACAAGAACTGCATCATTTGGTGGAAGAGCTGTCGCTGTCTGTTTTCAACAAACCATTCACGCATCGAGCGGTGTTTAATTCTCGCTTAAAAACAACCGGTGGCCGCTACCATCTAAGTGATCACCACTTGGATTTCAATCCAACCATGCTCACAGAACACGGGATGGAGGTTTTTATCGGCATTATCAAGCATGAATTGTGTCATTATCATTTGCACTTAGCAGGTCTTGGTCACCGTCACCAAGATCCTGCCTTTAAAGCATTGCTGGCAAGAACGGGAGGCTTGCGTTATGCACCTCCTGCCAAAAGGACAGCCAAACATCGCTATCGATGCCAAAATTGCGGCTGCGAGATTCGGCGGCAGCGACGTGTGGATATCAAAAAATATGTTTGTGGAAAATGTCGTGGACGTTTGCTAGAAATAGGAAATGATGAGAAAAGTCAAGTCGAAAAATAAAACTCGTTGCTATTTTTTTCATTTTGTATGATAATGTAGGTCGTGTGACAACCTGATATTTGTCAATACACGCGTTTTTTTACGACGCGGATTTGAGAAAAGAGGATTATAATAATGGAAAATCAAAACAAAATACATCATTTTGTTGGAATCAAAGGTTCCGGTATGAGTTCATTGGCTTTGATTCTGCACGAAAAAGGCTACCAAGTACAAGGCTCTGATGTGGAAGAATATTTCTTCACTCAACGTGATCTAGAAAAAGCAGCGATCAAATTGTTGCCTTTCGATAAAGCAAACATTCAACCAGAAATGGTCATTATCCAAGGGAATGCTTTCCCTGACACCCACGAAGAAATCGTACGGGCAAAAGAACTTGGTTTAGAAGTTACTCGTTATCATGACTTTATTGGCCAATTCATTCAGCCCTATACGAGTATTGCGGTGACCGGTTCTCACGGGAAAACCAGTACGACAGGATTGCTTTCTCATGTCTTAAGCGGCATCCGTCCAACAAGTTTCTTGATTGGCGATGGGACTGGTCATGGGGAACCTGATGCGGAATTCTTTTCATTTGAAGCCTGTGAATACCGTCGTCATTTCTTAGCGTATTCACCGGATTATGCAATCATGACCAACATCGATTTTGATCACCCAGACTACTTCCACTCGATCGAGGATGTCTTCTCAGCCTTTCAATCGATGGCAAGTCAAGTGAAAAAAGGCATCTTTGCTTTTGGTGATGATGAATACTTGCGTAAACTTGAAGCCGATGTCCCAATCTACTATTACGGCGTCAACGATAACGACGATGTCCAAGCAAAAAATATTGAACGCACCACCCAAGGTTCAGAGTTCGACGTCTTTATCCATGGTGAAAATATTGGCCATTTTGTCTTGCCAGCGTTTGGTCAGCACAACATCAACAACGCATTAAGTGTGATCGCTGTGGCTTACAAAGAAGGATTGGATATGAAAGAAGTTGCCGCTGAGATGATTTCATTTCCTGGAGTGAAACGCCGCTTTAGCGAAAAAATCGTGGCGGATATGACGATCGTGGACGACTACGCCCACCATCCTGCAGAAATCAAAGCAACGATCGATGGCGCTCGTCAAAAATATCCAGAGAAAGAAATTATTGCTGTCTTCCAGCCACATACCTTTACCCGCACGATCGCTTTGATGGATGAATTTGCGGAAGCATTGGATCTTGCAGACCATGTCTATCTATGTGACATTTTTGGATCTGCTCGTGAATCACGAGGAGATGTTAAAATTGAAGATCTAGGCAAGAAAATCCAAAAAGGCGGAACTGTGATCAAAGAAGAGAACGTATCTCCGCTATTGGATCATCAAAATGCTGTCGTGATTTTCATGGGAGCAGGCGATGTGCAAAAATTTGAAACAGCCTATGAAAAACTATTAAGCAATACAACTCGTAACGTATTGTAATCAAAGACTCTTGTGGCGTGTTTGCTGCAAGAGTTTTTTACATCTGAAGTTTTTGCAAAAGCAGCACCGCGAACTTGCACTTTTGTCGGCATCTGATAGAATATACTCAGATGAAACTATTCTTTTTGGAGGAATTAAATTTTGAATATAGGGAAACCGCGAAAAATAGGAAAAAGTATTGAAGATATCGAGGAAGGCGATTCGTTATCCTTAACAGAATCGATCGAAGACAATCAACTGTTGTTATATTTAGGGCTGACTAATGATGCCAATCCTTTGTATATACAACATGACTACACGCAAAAAACTGAGTACCAGCGTCCCATCGTACCATCCATTATGTTGATGGGGATCATCACCAGTGCCGTATCGAAACATTTGCCTGGTCCTGGCTCTCATGTAGTCAATTTTTCGGTAAACTTTATTGAACCTGTATATCATTATGAAACGTTGACCTTTGAATTCGAAGTGATCAAAGTGGATAAAATGAAAGACGTGGTAACTATTTCGGTTGAAGCGATCAACACAGAAGATCATCGTATTTTAGATGCTGTGGTCATGGTCCAGCCACCAAAAGCAGTAGCAGAAAATGAGGAGGAACAACAAGATGAATAATTTAAATAATGAAACTGTCCAAGCCCAAGGCTTAAATCGCTTTTATTCAAAAGTGTATTTATTCTTCGGCGTTGGGCTTGCGATCAGTGCGATCTCAGCCTATATATTTGGGGAAGTCTTTCAAGCGCAAACCCTACAATTTATCAGCAACTTTCCGCTAGGATTTACTGGTCTTTGGATCTTACAGATCATTCTAGTTATTGTATTAGGGGTGAAGGCGCAGAAAAATCCGTCCTTGACCGTTGCTGGCTTTTTAGTCTATTCGCTCTTGAATGGATTGACCTTGTCTGTGACACTGATGATCTATGACTTTGGATCGATCGTGGGAGCATTTGTTTCAGCAGCTGTCACTTTTGGTGTCATGTCAGCATTTGGGATCATGACTAAACGTGATCTAAGTGTGGTTGGTCGTATCGGCTATGGTCTGTTGCTCGGGATCATCATCTCGACGCTCTTGAATGTATTTATTTTACGCAGTCAACCGGTTGACTTTTTCTTATCGATCGTGACCGTCTTTGTCTTTATGGGGATCACCGCCTATGACAATCAGCAAATCCGCAATGTATACTTCGCAACGAATGGTGGCGCAAATACAGGAGTGGCCGTTTTCATGGCATTACAACTGTATTTGGACTTTATCAACTTATTCCTTGCGTTATTGCGAATCTTTGGAAAAAACAACTAAAAAAAGTGCGAGGAAACTCGCCTTTTTTTTTGTATAAAATGAGAGAGAAAACAAAGCAATTCATCGCTTTTGTGCCCGTTCTTTGATAGAATAAAGAGGAACTTTTTGAGAAAAGGAGTAATCAAATGCCAAAAAATAAATTACTACTCGTTGATGGAAATAGTGTGGCTTTTCGCGCGTTTTTTGCGTTGCATAATTCATTAGAACGGTTTAAAAATGCCAATGGGCTGCACACAAATGCCATCTATGCGTTTCATACTATGTTTGAAAATGTGATGGCAAAAGAACAGCCAACACATGTTTTAGTGGCTTTTGATGCTGGAAAAACCACCTTCAGGACAGCGATGTATGAAGACTATAAAGGCGGACGTTCAAAAACCCCTGGGGAATTTAAAGAACAAATGCCTTACATTCGCGAATTGATCAACGCGTTAGGTGTTCAATATTACGAATTAGATAATTACGAAGCCGATGATATTATTGGTACATTGGCGAATAAAGTCGACAAGGAGCTATTTGACGTTGTCGTTTTATCTGGCGATCGCGATTTGACCCAGCTGGCAACGGAGCACGTGAAAGTTGACATTACGGTCAAAGGAGTTAGCGAAATTGAAAGTTATACGCCCGCTCATGTGGCTGAAAAATATGACGGCCTAACGCCCTTACAAATCATCGACATGAAAGGACTAGCTGGTGATGCTTCCGATAATATTCCTGGTGTCACCAAAATTGGTGAGAAGACAGCCATCAAGCTATTGAAGGAATATGGCTCCGTTGAGGGGATCTATGAACACATCGATGAAATGAAAAAAAGCAAGATGAAAGAAAACCTGATCAATGACCGTGAGATCGCCTTTCTTTCAAAACAATTAGCAACCATCGATGTGGATGCGCCTATTGAGGTCGATGTCGACAAACTGAAATATGAAGGCAAAGATTTAGAGAAATTGGTGCCATTCTACCAAGAAATGAATTTTAATAGCTTCTTAGAGAAGTTGCAGATTACAGCTGAACCAGTTGAGATGGAAGACATTTTGTTTTCGGTCGTTGAAGAAGTAACAGAAGATATGTTCCAAGGAGACACAGCATTGTATGTCGAGATGATGGGGGATAACTATCATTTGGAAGACATCGTCGGTGTTGCTTGGGGCAATCAAGAAAAAATTTATGTCAGCAATCGTGAAGAATTGTTTGAAAGTCCAGTCTTTACCAATTGGTTAAAAGACGAGGAGCGTAGAAAGTTCGTCTATGATGCCAAACGCACGTACGTGGCATTAAACCGATACACGACCGCACCAAAAGGAATCGCTTTTGATGTTTTATTGGCAGCTTATCTTTTAGACACGAATGATACGAATAATGACATCGCAGGTGTTGCCGCTCACTATGGCTATGATGCGATCCAATCGGATGAAGCGATTTATGGAAAAGGTGCGAAAAAAGGTCTGCCAGCGGATGAGGAAGACTTCTTTGCTCATTTAGCCCGTAAAGTAGCAGCGATTACGAACCTAACACCAAAGCTTACGGAAGAATTGGCAGCGAAGAATCAAACAGCGCTATTTGAAGAAATGGAATTGCCTTTATCAATGATTTTAGCTGATATGGAGATTACTGGAATCAAAGTTGATGCGTCTCGCTTGCATCAGATGAAGGGCGAATTTGCGCAACGGTTGCATGAAATTGAAGAAAAAATCTACGCCGAAGCTGGTGAAACCTTCAACTTAAACTCACCGAAACAACTGGGTGTGATCTTATTTGAAAAAATGGGCTTACCAGTCATCAAAAAAACCAAGACTGGCTATTCGACAGCCGTCGATGTGTTAGAACAACTAAAAGAGCAAGCACCGATCGTTGAAGACATTTTGACTTATCGTCAAATCGCTAAGATCCAATCAACCTATGTAGAAGGCTTATTAAAAGTGATCCAAGGGGATGGCAAAGTCCATACACGATATGTACAAACCTTGACCCAAACTGGTCGATTAAGTTCTGTCGATCCGAACCTACAAAACATTCCGATTCGTTTAGAAGAAGGTCGAAAAATCCGTGAAGCCTTTGTGCCACGAGAAGCTGATTGGGTGATCTATTCTTCTGACTACTCTCAAATCGAATTACGAGTGTTGGCACATATTTCAGATGATACCCATTTGAAAGAAGCCTTTATCGAAGGTCAAGATATCCACTCAAGCACAGCGATGCGAGTCTTTGGTATCGAAAAAGCAGAAGATGTGACACCAAATATGCGTCGTCAAGCCAAAGCGGTCAACTTCGGTATCGTTTATGGTATTTCCGATTATGGCTTATCCCAGAATCTAGGAATCACCAGAAAAGCCGCCCAACAATACATTGATACGTATTTTGAAAAATATCCTGGTGTGAAAACGTATATGGAGGAAGTGGTTCGTGAGGCGAAGGACAAAGGGTACGTTGAAACCTTGTATCATCGCCGTCGTTACCTACCTGATATCAATTCGCGCAATTTCAATATTCGGACTTTTGCGGAAAGAACCGCCATCAATACACCGATCCAAGGCAGTGCGGCGGATATCTTAAAGATTGCCATGATCGATTTGGCGAAACGTTTGAAAGAAGAAAAATTAGCAGCAACGATGCTGCTGCAAGTACACGATGAACTAGTCTTTGAAGTACCTGAATCTGAATTGCCTCGTCTTGACGCTTTAGTGAAAGAAGTGATGGAGCAAGCCGTTGCATTGCATGTCCCTTTACTGACAGACAGCAATTGGGGCAAAACATGGTACGATGCAAAATAAATGAGGTGAACAGAGGTGCCTGAATTACCAGAAGTTGAAACGGTCCGCAAAGGACTTGAAAAACTTGTTTTAAATAAAACGATCGAATCGGTCGAGATCCTTTGGCCGCGAATCATCGAAAGTCCTGAAGTGCCGATCTTTTCGGCACTGTTGAAAGGGCAACGTTTTGAAAAATTTGAACGACGTGGAAAATTTTTGATTTTTAAATTGACAGATTATGATCTGATCTCTCATCTACGAATGGAAGGCAAGTACGAGTATTTTGAGTCAGACCCGGTTGTCGATAAACATACACATGTCATTTTCCATTTTACGGATGGCAGTCAGTTAAATTACCATGATGTAAGAAAATTTGGTCGTATGACTTTAGTGGATAAAGACCAAAGCGCAGCCTATAAAGGCATCATGCAATTAGGTCCTGAGCCTAAGCCTGAATTGTTTTTATTAGAAGCATTTGAGCAAGGATTGAAGCGGTCTAAAAAAGCCATCAAACCCCTTTTGTTAGATCAAAAACTTGTGACTGGTTTGGGCAATATTTATGTAGATGAGGCGCTATGGCAAGCGAAGATCCATCCTGAACAACCAGCAGATTCGCTCACCCCAGCAGAAGCCAACGTGTTGCATCAAGCGATCATCGATGTCTTGGAACGCGCCGTTGAAGCAGGGGGGACCACCATTCGGACCTATCTCAATGCATTGGGCGAAGCAGGAAAATTCCAAATGTCATTAAATGTCTATGGCCAGACGGGCAATCCTTGCGGGCGATGCGGGACACCAATCGTCAAGACCAAAGTTGCCCAACGGGGGACGCACTTTTGTCCTCAGTGCCAAAAATTGCATGTGAGGTCCAGCAAATGAGCTTTGTCTTAGGGGTCACTGGCGGGATCGCTACTGGGAAAAGTACCGCAGTCGCGCATTTTCGCTCAATGGGCTTACCGATTATTGATGCCGATATCATCGCCAGAGAAGTCGTTGAACCGAATACGGAGGGCTTGCAGGCGGTGACGCAAGCCTTTGGTCCACAAATTTTGACCGATGACGGACACCTGGATCGGCAAACCCTCGGTGCCCTGATATTTAATGACCCAGAAAAACGTCGCTTGCTGAATCAGACGCTGTCGCCATTTATTCGACAAGAGATTTTGTCTCAGATCGAAGAAAAAAGGCAGCAGGTGCCCTTGTTGATCGTTGACATTCCTTTGCTTTATGAAGCCGACTACGACCAATACATGGATCAAACCGCAGTCATTTATGTGCCAGAAGCGCTTCAAAAAGAGCGGTTGATGGCACGTAATCAATTGAGTGAGCAAGACGCGCAACAACGAATCGACAGTCAGCTTTCCATTGAGAAAAAGAAACAACGGGCCGATATTGTCTTTGATAATCAAGGAACGATCGCCCAACTCAATCAGCAGATCGATGATTGGTTAGCATCCTTAAACAAATAGATAAGACAGCAGGTTCCCTTCAGCAAAAGGGAACCTGCTATTTGTCTTTCAATAGCAAACCTAGCCCTATCATTTCCAAAAACAACTGGCGCTGAAACACGTCGGAAACTGTTTGGTTTGGAAAGTAAGACGATCGTGTATGAATGGTTAAATATCAAAGTACCAGCCCTGATTTATTTTGGGGTCACGATCACGCGATTGCTGGAAAAGGGGTGAAGAACGATCGGCTGATCATAAAAAGAGGTGAGAACCTCCTCAGTAAAAATCGTCTCTCGTTGACCAGCGGCGTGGACTTCGCCGTTTTTTAACATCAGCAAATGAGTGAAAATCGGTAGTAGCTCTTCTGTATGATGGGTAACGTAAAGAAGAGTCGGCGTATTCGGCAGCTGTGAAAAAGCCTCCAGACGGCTTAGCAGTTCTTCTCGCGCAAATAAATCAAGGCCCGTACAAGGTTCGTCCAAAATGAGGATCTCTGGTTGTGCCATCATGGCACGTGCGATCATGACAAATTGTTTTTCCCCTTGAGAAAGGACGTGATAGGAACGATGGATCAGATGCGACAAACCTAAGTCAGCCAAAAGCTCTTCTGCTTGGATCAGCTGCTCTTCTTCGTAGGACTCATAAAGACCAATACTGGAATAAAGCCCCGAAAGAACGATTTCTTCGGCAAGATCGCGACCATAAAACTTGCTTTGCAGCGCTGAACTGACCCAACCAATGCGCCGTTGAAGATCGGGCACAGACGTTTTTCCGTAACGCTCACCTAAGACCGTTCGTTGACCAGAAGAAGGCCATAAACTTCCCGTGATCATTTGGAGTAATAAACTTTTGCCAGCACCATTCAGACCTAAAATCGCCCAATGCTCATTTTTTTTCACTTGCCAATTGATTGCTTTTAATAAATAGTTCTTGTCGCGAACGAAAGAAACCTGTTGGAAATCGAGGATTGTCATCTATTGTCGAACCTTAGACAGGTTCTTCACCTCCAGTTGTATGAATATTCAGAAAATAATCGCTCATATTATAGCATAAAGAAAAACATTTTGCTGACTGTTTGGTATCGCATTCATATCTTTTGTCAGAAAACAGAATGCTTGTTATGATGAAACTATACAGGAGGGATGATAACTATGGGTACTTTTAAAGATGAAAAAGATGTGATCGTTGGCAAAGCCAAAGAAAAAATCGGTGAGTGGACCAACAATGAAGAACTTGCCCACTCTGGAAAAGAACAAGCACAAGAAGGTCAAATCAAGAAAGAGCACGATCAAAAACGAGTCAATGAACTAGATGATCAAAATGATGAGCGTGATGCCCGCAATGATCGAACCACCCCTGAAAATGTCAGCAGCGAAGAACTATTGCGAGCTGAAAATCCCGATGCAAATAAAATTTCTTCGAATGATCGACGGGATGCAGACCAGCTGAAGCATTACACAGGAATTGAAGATAAATTATAAACAAACATGGATGCCTTCGTCTTCTAGACGAGGCATTTTTGGGTTAATGAGACAAGAGAGGTTGAAAGACAACCACCTACACAGTTGACAATTTCTCAACCTCTCATTATAATCCATTAAGATCGCATGGAAAGCAGCAAAGATATTGGGAGGTGGTCATCAAATGCTTATTTATGCATTGTGTACGACTGTCAAGAAAGTAGAACAGCCGCAATAGGAAACGGAAAATTAGAAAGAAGGCTTTTTTATGATCGAACCTTACCAATTTCATTCAATTAAACATCAAGTATACCAATTAGTACGAACGTATCAATCGGTCAATGATCCTCGAACGATCAAAACGGTTGAAACGATGACAAAAGACGCCATAGAACAATTTTTTCCTGAAGAAGAAACAGCACCACGAGAAATTTTAGCTGCTTTCTTTCAACCGGGGATGACGATCAGTCGCAGCAATGAGCTATTAACAGAGCTCAAAGAGTACGTCCGACCCTTTCAGGTACCGACAACAAAACAAATTGAAAAAATGTTTCGGAAAGTAAAAAAACTGAAAATACCTGATTTTGCTTCCGTTGATTTAAAAGAGACCACCTATCTTTCTTGGGATGATATCGGTAGTCAAAGCAAGTTTATGATCATTGCCACTGAACAAGGGTTTACAGGACTTCACGGTCATGTCTCAACCGAGGTCAAGAAAGGAATCTGTCCCTTGTGTCAGCATGAAGGGAATGTCTCGATGTTTCTTTCTCTGACGAAAATCAATGGCGATGGAACGTATACCAAACGGGGGAACTATATTTGTCGTGATAGCCAACGGTGCAATCAGCAGATGGAACAGCCAGCAAATTTGCATGACTTTGTTTCTTTGCTGCAAATGAAAGATAAATAACGAAATGAAACGGCAGAAAGATTTCTGCCGTTTTTTCAAATTCAAAAAAACAGTAGTTATAACATTATTTAAATTTTGTAATAAATGAACAGAATAAACCACTTTGGCTATTGTACCAACGGATTTCATGTTATAATTAATCATAGAAACCGATGACTTTACGTAAATACGTAAGCGCATAAGAGAGAAAATGAGGTGGAACTATGCAATGTCCAAAATGTCATCATAACAATTCTAGGGTAGTTGATAGTCGACAAGCCGATGATGGACGTGTGATTCGCCGCCGTCGTGAATGCGAAAATTGCGGCTATCGCTTTACAACATTTGAACGTATCGAAGAGGCACCCCTACTTGTCATTAAGAAGAATGGTGCCCGTGAAGAATTCAATCGCGAAAAAATCCTACGGGGTTTGATTCGTTCTGCTGAAAAACGACCAGTGACAATGGATCAAATGGAAACGATCGTCGATCATGTGGAAAGTCGTGTTCGTGCTCTTGGTGAAAATGAAATTTCTACAACACAGATTGGTGAGTATGTGATGGAGGATTTAGTTGATTTAGACGAGATCGCTTATATCCGTTTTGCCAGTGTCTATCGCCAGTTTAAAGACATGTCAGTTTTCTTGAAAGAACTACAAGACATCGTCGAAAAAGCGAAAGAACCACAAGAATAGAGGGGGACAACAAGTGGGCAATAGTTTACCGAATCAATCGTACAAAGTGTTCAAAAGCCGTCCACTTACAACGGAAGGGAAAGACGCCCTCATTTATTTGTATCAACCAATTATTGAAAGTGATGCTTTAGCGTTGTATTTGACACTCGCAAGTGATGTCCAAGCCCAAAGCTTTTCTGGCGAGGAGTCGATGACGACCGTGCATCTAGATATCTTGAATGCCATGAATGCGGGAATGCCTCGCTTCATAAAAGCCAAGCAAAACTTAGAGGGCATCGGCTTGCTAAAGTCTTATGAGAAAGCAGATGCTCAAAACGGGAGCTCGTATCTGTATTGGTTGCAAGAACCGGTCCATCCAGCAGCGTTTTTTCAAGATGAATTGTATGCCTATCTGTTGTTGGAAAGAGTCGGGGAGCGTAAATTTGATCAGCTGGTCAAGCTGTATCAACCAAAGCAGTGTTCCTTGACCGATTATCAGGAAGTGACCCAATCCTTCTCAGCCGCCTATGGGTTAAATACCGCACGTTTTGCTTCACATGAAGAAACGTTACAGGCAGTCAGTGATTCCTTTCAAGAAACCAATGCGAACTTGGTGCTTGATGAAAAGCAGTTGGATTGGGACTTTCTTTTATATGAAGCGCAGCGTCGGTATATCCGTGCCGCTAATTTCACACCAAGTTTTCGACAAAAGTTAGTTCTATACCATTCTTTATATGGCTATGATGTGTTGGAATTGTTGGATTTGATGGCGGACAATGTTTCTTTGACAACAGGCGAGGTCGACCAGAAGAAGCTGGAACAAGCCATCATGAAGAAATCACGACAAACATTCACGAAAACATCAAAAAGAGAAGATCCCCAAGCGGAAAGTCAGTTGCGTCGCTTCAATACCTTAAAACAGAATGGTTTTTCAGAAAATGATGTCTTATTGATTCAAGAAAGTGAGAACAATGCACCGATCGCTTTTCTCAAGGCGATCAAAGCGGAGAAAAACAGTTTCATGACGGATTCAGAACAATGGCTGATCAAGAGCCTTGTCGAACGGTCACCATTGCCAAATAGTGTGATCAATGTTCTGGTTCATTATGTCTTGGTGGTCCAAAACAATGCCGCTTTGTCAGGGAATTATGTGAACAATATCGCCGCCCAGTGGTCAGAATTAAAAATTGGTACGGCAGAAGATGCCATCAAACATGTTCGGAGCCTTGTTCGAAGTGCCAAGGAAAAACGCAGCCGACCACAAACCAGCGGCAAAAAAATCATTCGCGAAGAAAAGCTGCCTTCTTGGGCTGAAAAACCAGTGGAAGAGACAGCCTTAACGCCAGAGCGACAAGCAGAATTAGATAAAAAACTGCAAAACTACTTGCATAAGAAAGCTGGTGACAAGTAATGGAAGATGTAGGGAAAAACTTAGGAAAACTATTGGATAAACGCAATTACCGTGATCAGTTTTCAGCAATGATGGCAGAGGTTTTACAAGATCCTGATGTCAAAGCGTTTATTGCCGAAAATGAAGAGGTATTGACCGAAGCAGATATTCAAAAAAGCTATGCGAAACTATATGAGTTCGTCCAAGAAAAGCGGAAATTCCGCATCAATGATCCATCCATGATCGCACCGGGCTATGAGCCGCGCTTAGCGTTAAATTTTCATTTTATTGACGTCACCTATGTACCAACGAAAGAACTACTGGCATATCAGAAACAAGAAGAGATCCGCAGCCGCATCAAAGCGATGGATATGCCTAAAGATATACAAGAAGCAAGTTTTGCAGATTATCAGCAAACGCCTGGCCGAATGGAGGCCATCGCAGCTGCCGTTGATTTTATTAGTGAGTTGACAGCCAATCCACAGGAGTTTCATAAAGGACTTTACTTTGTGGGGAGTTTTGGGATCGGAAAAACCTATCTGCTTGGCGCGATCGCCAGAGATTTAGCGGAGGCAGGCTACACGACGACATTGGTTCACTTCCCGACATTTGCAGTAGAGATGAAACAAGCAATCGGCAAAGATCAGGTGGGGGATAAGCTGAATGCAGTGAAAAAAGCCCCAATCTTAATGATGGACGATATCGGTGCGGATGCGATGAGCAGTTGGATTCGTGACGAAGTCTTCGGTGTGATTCTACAATACCGAATGCAAGAGCAACTCCCGACGTTCTTTACCTCGAATTTTACTATGCATGAGTTGGAGCAGCATCTTTCAGTAACGCAACGCGGCGAATCGGAACCATTGAAAGCCAAACGTATTATGGAACGTATTCGTTACTTGACACAAGAGATCCAAATGACGGGCAAAAATCGACGAAATGATGCCTAAAAAACCATTATTGGAGGAAGAAGATGATGAAAAAACAAGTGATTCTAGGCTTGTCCTTAGCAGCAGTGCTGCTGTTAACGGCTTGTGGCAGTCCCGAAAACAACAATGCATCAAGTGGCGATAACACGCCTTCTGAATCAAGTGAGAATGCTAGTTCCGTTGCCAATAGTTCTTCAGAGAGCGAAACAGCGACGGTTTTTACTGGTATTATTCAAGAAGATGCCCGAGCAGGTTCAGATGATACCTTTCAATTATTTTTGAAAGACGTAGCGGCAGTTGAAGATGAGGATCAAGTCGTCCAAAGTTTTCAAAATGATGGGGTCATTCTCCATGTCCCTATCGAGGCCTATTCAGGAGAGATCGAGGAGTTAGTTGAAGGAGACAAAGTCCAAGTGTCGCTGCAAGGCGTCCCGATCATGACGATGTCGATCCCACCGCAAATTCCCGGTAACTCGATTCAAAAGGTTGAATTAGTGAACGATTAATGCAATGTGCGCCTTGGCAATGGCACCACAGTCAAGACGCACATTTTTTTCTATTTATGGAAAGCGTGTTATACTACGAAAGAAGGAGTGACAATATGAACGAACATGCATTATCGGATCGTTTGGCTTGCGTGGGCGAACAAATTCCCGACCAAGCACGTATCGCCGACATCGGCTCCGACCATGCTTATTTACCTGTGGCATTGATGCTGCAGAACAAAATCACTTATGCTGTAGCTGGAGAAGTCGTTCAAGGACCTTATGATTCTGCCAGTAAACAAGTACGTAAAAACGGGCTAACAGAGAAGATCGTGGTGCGCTTAGCAGACGGATTGGACGCTATTCAGCCAGCAGATAAGATCGACACGGTTGTTGTTGCTGGAATGGGGGGAACTTTGATTCGCTCTATTTTAGAAGAAGGCAGCAGAAAAAATCGCTTAGCGGGGGTCAAACGTTTGGTCTTACAACCGAATGTTGGCGAAAGGACCTTGCGGGAATGGCTCGTTGATCACAATTTTACGATCACTCATGAAGTGCTGTTAGAAGAAAATGACAAAAATTATGAAATCATCGTTGCGGAAACTGGAAAAGCGACGTACACGACCCAGCAATTATTTTTTGGTCCCTTTTTATTAAAAGAAAAAAATCCAGTTTTTTATAAAAAATGGCAGCATGAATTGAAGCAGCGTCAACGAGTGGTCAAAGAGTTAGAGAAAGCCAAAGAACCACCTGCTGAGAAAATGAATGAATTGAAAGAACAAATCGAATGGATCAAGGAGGTACTGGCATGATTTCTGGTCAAGAATTTATCAAACGCTTTGAAGCATACTGCCCGTTATGGTTGGCAGAAGAAGGCGATCCTGTTGGTCTGCATGTTGGTACATTAAACAAACCCCTCGAGCGAGTCATGATGACCCTTGATGTACGTCCAGAAGTGGTAACCGAAGCCATCGAGAAAAAGATCGACTTGATCATCGCGAAACATCCACCGATCTTTCGCCCTTTGAACCGCTTGCTGACCGATGATCCGCAACAAAAGATGTTGATGGATCTCGTCAAGCATGATATCGCCGTTTACGCCGCCCACACCAATATGGATATTATTGAAGACGGTTTGAACGATTGGTTTTGTGAACTGCTAGAAGTTGAACCAGATACGTACTTGAAGCAAACCCATCAAGTAAAAATGAAGAAACTAGCTGTATTTACACCTGTTGAATCGGCACCAGCATTGCGAAAGGCATTAGGAAAAGCTGGTGCTGGTCAGCAAGGCAATTACCAAAACACCAGCTATTCATTGATTGGCACCGGTCGCTTTACACCACAGCAAGCGGCGCATCCTGCCATCGGTGAGATCGGAAAAGAAGAACAGGTGCAAGAAGCGAAAATCGAAGTCATTTTTCCAGAAACGATCGAGAAAAAGGTCCTTTCGGCAATGATCGCTGCTCATCCTTACGAAGAGCCAGCTTATGATCTGTATGCCTTAGACAATTTGCCGAAGACCTATGGAATCGGACGGGTTGGCAACCTCGCTGAGCCTCTTTCCATTGATCAGTTTGTCGCACGTGTCAAAGAGCGGTTTGGTTTGACTGCTTTACGTATTGTCAGTTTTCCTAATGCACCTGAAAAAATTCAGCGAATCGCCATTTGTGGCGGCAGTGGTCAATCGTTTTATTCCGATGCCTTACGCCATCAAGCGGATGTGTACATCACTGGCGATATCAGTTACCATTTCGCCCATGACATGCAAGCCAATGGGTTGATCGGGATCGATCCAGGGCACAACATCGAAAAGGAATGTATTCCTCGGTTTATTGAGAAATTCAATCAGTGGAAAGCAGAAGAGAACTGGGCTGTGACCTTTGTTCCTTCCACCACTTCAACAAATCCATTTGACTATAGATAGGAGAATCTTTTATGTACGAAAATTTATTGCCTCGCTTTTTAAAATATGTCAAAACAGAAACTCGCTCGGATGCAACAAGCACGACAACCCCTTCCACCCAAACACAGGTCGCGTTTGCTAAAGAACTGCAAAAAGAACTTGAAGAATTAGGATTAAGCGATGTTCATTACAATGAATCCAATGGTTTCGTGATCGCAACATTACCAAGTAACGTCGATCATGACGTGCGCTCCATCGGTTTTATCGCCCATATGGATACCGCCGATTTTAATGCAGAAAATGTTGATCCACAGATCATCGAAAATTACGATGGCGAATCGACCATTAAATTAGATAAAGAAGGAAAATACACATTAAACACAAAAGATTTTCCGAATTTAAAAAATTATGCTGGCGAAACCTTGATCACTACCGATGGTACCACTTTATTAGGTTCTGATGATAAGTCAGGTATTGCAGAAATCATGACAGCCATGGAAATTTTACTGAAAAACCCAACGATCAAGCATGGGGAAATCAAAGTCGCTTTTGGCCCTGATGAAGAAATTGGTGTTGGTGCCGATAAATTCGATGTTGAAGATTTCAATGTTGATTTTGCCTATACAATGGATGGCGGTCCAGTAGGAGAATTGCAATACGAAACCTTCAATGCGGCGCAAGCTGAAATTACGATTCAAGGAAAAAATGTCCACCCTGGAACAGCTAAAGACACCATGATCAACGCCTTGCAACTAGCAGTCGATTTTCAAAATGCGCTACCTGCTGATGAAGTTCCTGAGAAAACCGAAGGGACAGAAGGGTTCTTCCATTTGATGAGCCTTAGTGGTTCAGTAGAAGAAGCGAAAATGGCATACATTATTCGAGATCATGACCGGAGTCGTTTCGAAGAAAGAAAAGCACAATTATTAGCGGTTCAAGAAAGCTTAAATGCCCGCTTTGATGAACCACGAGTGCACGTTCATCTATACGATCAATACTACAACATGAAAGAAATCATCGAAAAAGATATGAGCATCATTGATTTAGCGAAAGATGCGATGAAAGCAGTTGGAATCACACCGATGACAGAACCTGTCCGTGGTGGTACGGATGGCTCGAAAATCTCCTATCTAGGGATTCCAACCCCGAATATCTTTGCTGGTGGAGAAAATATGCATGGACGTTATGAGTTCGTCTCACTACAATCAATGATGAAAGCGACCGATGTGATCGTGAAAATCGCCGAACTGAATGCGCAAGCATAGCAGCAGCTTCTTCATTGAAAGAAAAGAATAACTTTAGGGCTGGGAACTCTTCACGCAGGTCTTGCGTAAGGCCCGGCCTTTTATTAGGATGTGAATAGGATGAAAATTCTCGTATTATACAACGATACAGCGGGGAAAAGTGAAGCAAAAGAAACAGCAGAAAAATTCCAAGCCTATGTGAACGAACAAGGCGATGAGCATCAAGTGTTTTTACAAGCATCAAATCCCGATGTTGACCCTGAGGATGTTAAAGAGGCAGCCAAGAAACATGCGGTCGATACGATTGTTATTATTGGTGGAGATGGCACGATCCATCATGGGCTGCAAACCTTCAAAGAAAAGCTGGATGAACTGAAGATCGGGATCATTCCTGGAGGAACGGTAAATAACTTCGCTCGAATGTTGGGTATACCAGTCAAGCCAGAAGAAGCGTTTGAGAATATTTTAACAGGGGTTGAACGTCCGATCGATTATGGGATGGTCAATGATCAAGTAATGATCTCGACGATGACCATTGGTCTTTTAGCAGATACCGCCGCCGCAACTTCCCAAGAAGAAAAACAACAGTACGGTCCGTTGGCGTTTATGAAACGGTTCATTCATCTGTTGATCAAAAAGAAACAATACAAATTGGAAATCATTGCTGACGAACGGAAATGGCAGGGGAAAAGTCAATTACTGACGATCGTTATGTCGAATTCAGCAGGTGGGTTTAAGAACTTTGATGAAGAAGCAAAACCTGACGATGGCTTGTTCCATGTTATTCTTTTGCCAAAATTGAATATTTTACGGTTTATTTTGTATTTGCCAAGAATTATTCGGGGTAGAATTGCCAAAGTACCAAGTGTTGAATACTTCACTGCCGCAAAGGTCTCGATCAAAGCGAAAGAAAAAACGGTTCATACTCGGACCGACGGCGATCCAACGGATGATCTGCCAATCGAGATGAAAGTCATCAAGCACGGGTTGACGATGTTGGTACCTGAGGAAGCACAAGAATCAAAATAATGGTCCCTACGATCAATCATATGGAGGAAATGGATGGATGCACTGATTTACAATCCATTGTGGTTTTATTTAATTGCAGTCAATCTTTATCTTTTCTGTCTGATGGGTTATGATAAATATCAGGCAGTAAAACAAGGTTGGCGGGTTCCCGAAGCAAATCTCCTTTTTATGGGGGCGATTGGCGGCGGATTAGGCGGTTTGATCGCGCAACGCGTGTTTCGCCACAAAACAAGAAAGAAGAAGTTTTATTTCTTTTTTGCTTTCGGCACCGTTTTTGCTATCCTGCTGATGGTCTTTTTTGCATAAATTCGGTTTAACAAGCAAGGAGTTAATATGAAAACTAAAGTGAAGTTCGCCCTTAATTTACTTTTACTAGTAGGCATTCTGGGTGTGATGTATTTTTTTGTCCGTAACTCGATGATGGAAATTTTAGCGGGGCTAAGAGAGACCAGCTTTCTCGTCGTCTTACTGGTTATGGGGCTTGGCACATTGTACCTAGTGATTGAAGGACGAACAGTTAAAGAGATCGCAGTGACTTTTCAACCGGAATTCACCACCAAGGCGGGGTTTCTAACCGTCTGTTACAGTGGGTTTTATCGGATCGTGACGTTTGGCGCGGGCACCTTGATCTCAGAGGTGAATTTTTATCGTAAAAATGGTTTGCAGTTGTCACAAGGGGTTGGGGTCACCACCTTACACATGGTGATGTATAAGTTTGCCATATTGACTTATGCGATCGCTGGGTTGATCATTCAATTCTCGTTATTCTATGACAATGCGCCGAATATGATTTGGGTGATATTGGCGGGGATCGTACTCGTCTTTTTGATCATTGCCGCTTTATTGGCACTTTCTGTCAGTATCAACATTCAAGTCTTTTTTGTGATCGTCAGCAATAAGCTATTCAAAAGTGCAGCGTTAAGAGGGATCGTTGACAAATGTAACACCCAGATCTATTCTTTGCGAGAAACGGTCAATGCAATCATTACCGACCGGACCGCTTTCTTACGCATCTACCTTTGGAATCTTTTGAAGATGCTGCCTTGGTACGTGATCCCTTATGTGATTCTTGTCGTGCAGCACCCAGAGATCGATTTCTTGTTGACGTTATCCTTCATCAGCTTTGCCGTCGTCTTGTCCGGGGTGATTCCAACACCGGCAGGGATCGGTTCCTTTGAATTTATTTATATGCTGCTTTTTGGTCCATTAGTCGGCACAGTCGATGCAGCATCTTCTATGCTGCTGTATCGCTTAGCGACATTCATTTGGCCCTTCATTATTGGCTTTGCATATGTAATGAAAGAAAAGCGCAAAGACATTAGCCAAGAGCTGACAGAGCTTAGAAAAGAAAAAGTGGAAAGTTAAAAAAACGCTTATCTTCGAGTAGAGGATAAGCGTTTTTTTTAGTCTTTCAAATCAATGATCCGATCAACAAAGGATTCATAGAATTCAGCTTCATGGGAAACGATTAGAACGGTTCCGGGAAAAGCTGCCAGGGTTTCTTCCAAATTGTTTTTCGTGTCTTGATCGATATGGTTGGTCGGTTCATCAAGAATCAAAAAGTTGCTTTTGATCAACATCATTTCAGCTAACTTCACTTTTGTCTGCTCGCCACCACTTAATAATTTCAATTCCTCTTGAGCAAGCTGGCTAGGTAATCCCGCACGAGAAAGTTGTCGTCGCAATTCTTTGTTGGTTGCCTTTGGGAAAAGATCCTCGAGGTATTGCAGAGGCGTCTGTAATGGATACTCCCAGTCAAGATCTTGAGAAAAGTAATTAAACTTTGTATGCTGTGGGTAAGAAACGGTTCCTTCAATTGCAGGGATCACACCAAGTATTGTTTTGATCAACGTCGATTTACCGATCCCATTAAATCCCCGAATCGCAATTTTTTCGCCATAGCGGATCGTTAGGTTGATTGGCGATAGTAAAGGCTTTTGGTCATAACCGATCACTAGATTGGTCGTCTCTAATGCCAAGGTCGTAACGATCGGTGCCAAATCAAATCCTAGATGCGGTTTAGGGACATCTTGGGGTGGGGTCAAACGTTCTATTTTTGCCAATTGTTTTTCACGACTCTTTGCCATTGTTGAACGAGAACCAGCTTTGTATTTACGGATATAGCTTTCGGTTTTCTTGATATGCTCTTGTTGTGCTTCGTATTGCTTCATATAACTTTCATTTTGCAGCGTTTTTAGCTTTAATGCTTTGTCTAAATTCCCCGTATACTTAGAAAGCTTGCCAAATTCGATATCAATGATATGGGTCGTGATTTCATTCAAAAATTGACGATCATGAGAAACGACTAAGTAGGTACCAGTAAAGTCCTGTAAAAACTCAACCAGCCATTTGATATGCTCATCATCTAAGTGGTTGGTCGGTTCATCTAAAATCAGCATGTCGGGTTTTTCTAGCAGCATTTTTGCTAAGATCAATTTTGAGCGTTGACCACCACTTAAGGAAGCAAGGGGGGTATCCATGCCGAGAACCGAAATACCTAATCCTTCTGCTAAATCATCGATCAATGTATCCATTTGGTAGAAATTTCCTTGATCCAATTGATTTTGCAATTCGCCGGCTTTTTCTAAAAGCTTATCGTCAAGACTTTCGCCATAAGCAGTATAAAGATCTGCGATCTGTTGTTCTTTTTCGAAGTCTTCTGCAAAGGCAGAGCGCAAAAAATCACGGATCGATTGCGTTTCATCAACATTGACGTATTGATCCAAATAGCCCATTTTCAAATTTTTCGGAAATTGAACAAAGCCATCGTCTGGGAGAATTTCTCCTGTAATGATTTTGATTAAAGTACTTTTGCCAGCGCCGTTCCGTCCAATCAACCCGACTTTTTCCCCACGGTTGATTTGAACGGAAACATCTTCGTAAAGCAATTTGTCGCCAAATTGTTGGCTAATATTCGTTAATGTTAACATCGTTTCCTCCATATAAAAAAGCTGTAAACAGTAGACGTTACAGCTAAGTAGATAATCTTACTGAATAACTATCGCCAAAGAGCGATCAAAAGGATCAGGAAAATCGATTGTTCCTGACCAATCAGGACCTAGCATACCATTGCGGCTTCCTATCTGTCAATTTTCATGAAAGAATACTGAAAAAAATCTTGATCTTCGAGGGAAATCTTTTGACCATTACTGACCAATATTGTATAATAGAAGAGTAGAAAAAAGGATGCTGCTTGCAGTGTACTAATTTTTCTGACTACCATTTTGGGAGGGAAAAGTATGAACCCAGAAAAAATGACGACTACATTACAGAGTGCCATCGCGGAAGCACAGCAGATTGCCATGACGCGTCACCACCAAGAAATCGATATTCCGCATTTATGGAAGATTTTATTGCAAGCCAATCAATTCGGCCGCAATTTTTATACGGATACAGGCCTTGATGTCGATGCATTTGAAAAGGAAGTCGACCAGCTACTAGATGAACTGCCTTCGGTTGAAGGAGGAAATGTTCGTTATGGTCAATCCATGAGTCAAAATCTGTTTCATCTTTTGTCTGAGGCAGATCAATTAAAAAATGAATTTCAAGACGAGTATCTTTCCACAGAAATCGTCCTTTATGCGTTGATGAAATTGAAAAATCATCCATTGACGGTGTATTTAAAGAAACAAGGAATCACCGCGAAAGAAATCAAGCAAACGATCGAAACATTAAGAGGAGGGGATCGTGTGACCTCACAAAATCAAGAAGAACAATATAAAGCATTAGAAAAATACGGCGTTGACTTGGTCCAACAAGTCCGCAGCGGAAAAATGGACCCCATTATTGGACGAGACGAAGAAATTCGCGACGTGATTCGCATCCTTTCTCGGAAAACAAAAAACAATCCCGTTTTGATTGGTGAACCGGGGGTTGGTAAAACAGCCATTGTTGAAGGATTGGCTCAACGGATCGTGCGAAAAGACGTCCCAGAAAACCTAAAAGACAAAACGATCTTTTCTCTGGATATGGGTGCCTTGATCGCAGGTGCCAAGTTCCGAGGTGAATTTGAAGAGCGTTTGAAAGCCGTCTTACAAGAAGTGAAAAAAGCCGATGGACGGATCATTCTCTTTATTGATGAGATCCACAATATTGTAGGTGCTGGTAAGACGGAAGGCAGCATGGATGCTGGAAACTTACTAAAACCAATGCTGGCACGGGGAGAATTGCATACGATTGGCGCAACCACCCTTGATGAATACCGTCAATACATGGAAAAGGACAAAGCCTTGGAACGTCGTTTCCAAAAAGTGCTGGTACAGGAACCAACCGTTCAAGATACGATTTCGATTTTACGTGGCTTGAAAGAACGGTTCGAGATCCATCATGGCGTCAATATCCATGACAATGCGCTTGTTGCTGCTGCAACCTTATCTGATCGGTATATCACGGACCGCTTTTTACCAGACAAAGCCATCGATTTGATCGACGAAGCAAGTGCCACGATTCGGGTGGAAATGAATTCGATGCCTACCGAGCTCGATCAGGTCACTCGACGTTTGATGCAACTGGAGATCGAGGAAGCCGCACTGAAAAAAGAATCTGATGATGCATCGAAAAAACGTTTAGGCATTTTACAAGAAGAATTGGCGGAATTGCGTGAAGAAGTCAATACCATGAAAATGCAGTGGGAAACGGAAAAAGAAGAAGTCAATGCAGTTTCCAATAAACGGGCAGAGATCGATAAAGCCAAGCATGAGTTGGAAGATGCTGAAAATAACTATGATTTGGAACGGGCAGCTGTTCTTCGTCATGGGACGATTCCCCAACTGGAAAAAGAACTCGCTGAATTGGAAGAAAAAAACCAAGACGAAGGCATTCGGATGGTTCAAGAGTCAGTGACAGAAAATGAGATCGCCTTAGTCGTGGGCCGCTTGACAGGAATCCCTGTTGCGAAATTAGTGGAGGGCGAACGAGAAAAACTGTTGAAATTAAATGAGACCTTGCATCAACGAGTGATTGGACAAGACGAGGCAGTCGATGCCGTCAGTGACGCAGTCATTCGTTCCCGAGCTGGTCTGCAAGATCCAAATCGACCATTAGGTTCCTTCTTGTTCTTAGGACCGACCGGTGTTGGTAAGACCGAATTAGCGAAAGCGCTAGCGGTCAACCTCTTTGACTCTGAAGAGCATATGGTTCGGATCGATATGAGCGAATACATGGAAAAACATTCGGTGTCTCGTTTGGTCGGTGCCCCTCCAGGCTATGTTGGATTTGAAGAAGGCGGACAATTGACCGAAGCCGTTCGACGCAATCCATACACGATCGTCTTATTGGATGAGATCGAAAAAGCCCATCCAGATGTCTTCAATATCTTATTGCAAGTGCTTGATGATGGCCGTTTGACAGACTCAAAAGGACGCGTCGTTGATTTCAAAAATACCGTCTTGATCATGACTAGCAACATCGGCTCTCAAGTCTTGCTAGATGGCGTGACCGCAGAAGGGACGATCCCAGAAACTGTCGCAGAAACTGTCCGTAATCTCTTGAGAGGCCATTTCAAACCAGAATTCTTAAATCGAATCGACGATACGATTTTATTCACACCGCTTAGTCTAAGCGATGTGACAGGCATCGTCGACAAGATCATCGCACAGCTTTCACAACGACTGGAAGTCCAAGATATACTGTTGACGATCACTGAAGAAGCCAAACGCTGGATCGCTGAAAATGCTTATGAGCCAGCGTATGGTGCGCGACCTCTCCGTCGGTTTATCACAAGAGAAGTCGAAACCCCATTGGCAAAAGAAATTGTTGCTGGCAGAGTCTTACCAAAGACCCAAGTCACGATCGAACTATTGAACGATCAGCTGGTTTTTGAAAATACGCCAATGACCGAATAATAAAAAGAGAACAAATGGATAAATGCAAAAAGATGGTTGCCATTTCATTGGCAGCCATCTTTTTTTGTCTCTCAACATATGACAAAAAAGTTCCCCTTGCTTGTTGTTTGGAGGAAATTCGCACTTCGATTATACTGTTCTTATGGAGTAGGAGAGGAATGAAAAGATGAATACTTTTTTTGAAACGTTGAATGAGCGAAAAGGGGAATTGCTGACAGCTGTCTTTGAACATTTGTCATTGTCGATCATTGCGCTGCTCGTGGCGATCGTTATTGCTGTTCCTTTAGCTATTTGGCTGGTTAATCATAAACGAGCAGCGGAAGTCGGCCTACAAATAACGAGTGTGTTACAGACGATTCCATCACTGGCACTGTTAGGTTTATTGATCCCATTCGTGGGGATCGGAACGCCACCTGCATTGATCGCATTAGTTATTTATGCGTTATTGCCGATCTTTCAAAATACCTATATTGGCCTTTCGGAGATCGATCCATCAATCGAAGAAGCTGCTGCGGCATTTGGTATGTCTCGGATGCGCCGATTGATCAAAGTCGAGTTGCCGATTGCTTTGCCTGTCATAATTTCTGGGATTCGCACGGCGCTGGTCTTGATCATCGGAACAGCGACCTTAGCCGCTTTGATTGGCGCTGGCGGGTTAGGTTCCTTTATTTTGTTAGGGATCGATCGAAATGCGCCTGAGTTAACGTTGATTGGTGCGATCGGGTCTGCCTTGTTGGCGATTGTTTTCAGTACCCTGATCCGTTACCTGCAACATTTAAAACCGCGCTATACCTTGATCACGTTGGCAGCAATCATCTTGCTGATTGGTGGGGTTTCCTTCTCACAAAGCGGATTTTTTGCTCCCAAAACCATTACGATCGCAGGGAAACTAGGGTCTGAACCTGATATCTTGATCAACATGTACAAAGAATTGATTGAACAAGAAGACCCTGATGCCCAAGTTGAACTAGAGCCAAATTTTGGAAAAACCTCTTTCTTATTCAGCGCATTGGACAATGGTCAAGTTGATATATATCCAGAGTTTACTGGTACCGTGTTGGAGAGCTTAGTTGAGGTACCAGAAGAGCTTGCGAGTCAAAACCTTGACTCCGACGAAACCTATACCGAAGCAGTCAATCTATTGAAGGATCAGTTTGAGATGACCTTGCTTCAGCCGATGGCGTATCAAAATACCTATGCGTTGGCTGTCAAAAAAGAATTTGCTGAGGAAAATGGACTAACCACGATCTCTGATTTGAAGAAAATCGAAAATCAAATCAAAGCTGGCTTCACTCTCGAATTCATTGATCGGACGGACGGATATGCGGGGATCCAAGAACTTTATGGGCTAGATTTTCCAAGTGTCCAAAGTATGGAACCAGCATTGCGTTACCAAGCCATCAATAATGGTGATATCAATCTACTGGATGCCTATTCCACGGACAGTGAATTGCGTCAATATGGCTTAGTTATTCTAGAAGACGATCAGGAACTATTTCCACCTTATCAAGGAGCGCCTTTGATGAAAGAAGCCTTTGCCGAGGAACATCCAGAAGTCGTCCGTGCATTGGAAAAGTTGGCAGGGAAAATCACCGAAGAACAAATGAGTGAAATGAATTATCAGGTCAATGTCGAAGGAAAAAATCCAGCAGAAGTCGCACGTACCTTCCTGATAGACGAAGGATTAATTAAGGAGGGACAAGAATGACACCAATTATTGAATTTAAAAACGTCAGTAAAAAGTTTGATCAAAAACTAGTGATCGATCAATTAGATCTGAGTATCAATAAAGGAGAAATCTTTGTTTTGGTCGGTCCTTCTGGGAGTGGGAAAACGACGACTTTGAAGATGATCAACGCGTTGTCAGAACCGACAGATGGTGATATTTACTTCAAAGAAAAACGCATCAAAGAATACAATATTCAAAAGATGCGTTGGCAAATGGGGTATGTTCTCCAACAGATCGCTCTGTTTCCGACGATGGATGTCAAACAAAATATCGAAGTGATCCCAGAGATGTTAGGGTGGTCAAAAAAAGATCGCTCAGAAGCCGTGGATCGTTTGCTGACACAGGTCAAACTTGACCCAGAGCAGTACCGTCATCGAATGCCGAAAGAATTGTCTGGTGGAGAACAGCAACGGATCGGGATCTTGCGCGCATTAGCTGCCAATCCCGAAATCATTCTGATGGACGAACCCTTTAGTGCCCTTGATCCAATTTCTCGTAATTCCTTACAGGAGCTAGTCCTCGATCTGCACCAAGAGCTTGGGACAACGATTATTTTTGTCACGCATAACATGAAAGAAGCGGTAAAATTAGGGACGCGCATCGCTGTGATGAATCAAGGGAAGATCGTTCAATGCGATACACCAGAAGTCATTGTTTCACAACCAAAAACCGCTTTTGTGAAAAGCTTCTTTGAAGAAACCGGGGAAGATGAAGCGAAACTGGTCACAGCAGGAGATTTGATACGGATGAACTTTTTCAGCAATGACATCAATCAAGCTGACCCGAAAATTGCAGCATCTACGCCATTAAATGAGTTGTATACTTTATTTGCGAGTCATGAGACGTTGGTGATCGAAGAAAATCACCAACTGATAGGGAGTCTACGTCGAAAAGATGTGTTTGCTTTCTTGAGTCGTGATCGAACATAAACGATTCTTTTCTCAACGAGAAATATCATAAATTTTTTAAAATCGATGATTTCTCTTGCTCAAAGCAAAAATTCCACGTAAGATTGAGGAAGATATCTTTTGTCAAAATGGCAGAACAAGCTTTCGCCGATGACAAAAGATGCAGTAAAGGAGCGAAAGAGCAGCTATGGTAAAAATCCTCAAAGAAAATTGGTTACTGCTTTTCTTTATCGTCGCCGTGGTTCTCATCCGTCTGTTTGTCCTGACCCCAGTTCAAGTCAGTGGCCATTCTATGGACCCAACGTTGGCAGATAAACAGCGTTTGATTGCATCAAAAATCTCCTCCTATGACCGACAAGACATCGTGATATGTGTTGAACCAGATGATCCAAGTAAAATCGCTGTCAAGCGGTTGATTGGTTTACCCGGTGATACCATCGAGATGAAAGATGATGTCCTAACGATCAATGGAGAAGTATACGAAGAACCCTATTTAGATGAGTTTAAAGAGAAATTTGCAGACGATCAATTACAAGACGAATATTCTTATCGCGAAATGTTTCAGCAAATCGCCGCTGGTGCGGAACAGTTTACGGAAGATTTCTCAGTAACGGTGCCTGAAGGCAGCTATTTTGTGATGGGAGACAATCGTTTGATCTCTAGAGACAGTCGCAGTTTCGGGGTTGTAACGGAAGATCAAATGGAAGGGAAAGTGCTGCTGCGCTTTTGGCCATTGAATCAAATCAAACTATTTTAATCAAAAGAAAAAACATTCTTGCCAGTGCAGCGAAAACGATCGCAACTGACAAGAATGTTTTTTAGATGACCCAAGCGACAAATGCAACCATTGAAAAGAACATTGTCCAAACCGCAATAATAGCTGATGCAATAAAAATAATTTTGATTGATAAAGGTTGGACAAATTTTCGAGCATCTTTAGAGAACGCATAGGTGATCGATGAAAAAATCAAGCAGCATAAAATAAAAAACACTGTTAGAACCATAAGCCTCTCCTTTACTGACGCAACGTCAAATGAATAATGTAATTATAACAGACCATGGTTTTTTGGGGAAATAAAAATGATTAAACGAGGGAATTTTTTTGTGGTTGTAATCGTTTTATAGGGAAGTGTAAGAAAGGTCAAACCTTGATAGACAGCGAATCTATAAAAATAAGATGTGTTATTTAAGTATTTTTATAAATTTTTCTTTATGAATAAAAGAACAAAAGAAAAAAGCTTGTTGAAAAACGCTGGTTTCAACAAGCTTTTAAAGGTCGTTTATGATAATTTTTTAATCCGATAACTTTCAAAGTAATCAGGTTTGCCTCGACCTTGCACATACGCGATCACGCCCATTAAGGCAGCACCAATCGTGTTGGTCAGTAAATCACCCATCGTATCCATCAATGCTTCGCGACCGATAAACGGGGTGCCATCTAAGGTTGCATAACGTTGGAGGTTCATTCCACCAACAGAATCGCAGATAAACTCCCAAAACTCCCAGAAGATACCACACAAGCCAGCAAAAGCAAAGCCCATCAATAAGAATAACCAGGGAGAGACGTTTGAAACTTTGACTTCTTTCAGTAGTAGACAGATCAATCCATAGCCGACAGCCGTCAAGACCATTGGACTTACCGCATGCAGAATTTTATCCCAGAAAGCAATGGTTTCGATCAAATGTAAGATCGTCCCCATAAATACAGAGATCAGCAAGAAAAACCAATAAAAGTAGACGGTGGCGTTTGGTAGCTGGATTTTCAAGAACTTTTTACTCATTTCTGGGACGAAGATCAATAAAATCCCAAGCAAGGCTTGGGCGAGGAAAATCAATCCTTGTGTTTGCGGATAGACCCCACGGAAAAATTCCCACAAAGAAAAACAAAACACGAGAATACCAAAAATAGTGAATACCTTTTGCAGTCGCTGATAATTTTGCCCCATTTAGTTGTCCTCCGAAAGATAGTCGGCTAAGCCAGCTAAAAGGGCTGCTTCAGAGGAGTAAATTTCCCCGTTTAGCTTGATCAAACCCACCGTATAAAGATTGACATAGTGGAACTGATTTTCCGCAACGGTTTGTAATGCTGCCAGCTTTTGCTGATTGTCGGCACCTTGTTGGCGACTATCCGTATAAAGCCCTAAAACAGGAATGCCTTTAGCATAAGCGACACCGATCTCAGAGGCAACCCCAGCATCGATGGTCAAACCATCCAGCAATGCGATCATTAAATCACTTTCCAGCACTTTTTCGGTATCTGCCAAAGCGATCATTTTGCTATCCGCATAGGCGGATTTATCATTGATCGCGGCATTTTCTTGAGGTAAATAAATCTCCAGCTGCGGATACTGCTGACGAATCGACGCAACAAGTTCGGCGTTGTAGCGCAGGTCACTAGCAGCAAACAGGGGAGCAGCAAAATATAGTTTCATTCAAAAACACTCCTTAATCATTCATAGTTGTACATTTTGTTGATTCGTTGTTTAGAAATAATCGCTGAAATAGGCTTCCATATCAGGGATGATCGATTCCAGTAATGCCAGTGTTTCTGAATCGGTATTTAGCCGCTCCACACGCTCTAAGTAAGCTGGGCGGCGGTAATTCATCAATAGACAAGACAATGTCTGAATATCCAGCTGGACCGCTTTTCCGATGGCTTCTCTTGAAACCACGATTTCCCCGTGATTGTATTGGACACCGAAGATCCCGTTGTTCCAATCGGCAACTGGGTCGGAAACAACAAAGTGAAAGGGTGTTTGGAAGGCTTCAAATGGGAAGTTTTTCAAAAACTGTTCAACATCGACGATCCGCGCCATGTAATAAGGCTCGATGGTTTCTTTGATTTGGCTGTCATCCAAGTAGAAGGACAGGGGTTCATTTGAATAAATGTCTCCTTTGACCCAATAAACCATTGAGAAATGAGCAGAGATAAAATTCCAAAGACCATTGCGGGCTTCTTGATTCAAGTAGAACATTTCCTTTACATGGAAGACTTCTTCGGCTACCCAATAAAAAAGTACACCAGTCGGATGACCACTGGCATTGTAATAAACAGCCGCGGTGCGCTCTTCTTCATTTTCATAGCGCCAATACTCTTCCCAGTGAAAAGAGGTCCGCTGCAAGGCACCATGATTGTCGCGGGAGAATTGGTTGTAGACAGTAAAGACATCAGGGTCATCCACTTCTTTGCGCTCTACGATCCCAGGGACTTCTTTGGTTTTCGGAAGCTGGGTATCACGAATTTTAAAGGTCAGCTTGTCGGACATAATCTCCCAGCCTTTGCGACGATAGTAGGGCACATTATAAGGGTAAAGGTAGGAGATCCATTGCTGATCTTCCCGCATCGTTTCTAAGGCAAGCTTGATCAAGTCTTTCATCAGGCCATGCCCGGCATACTCAGGGTAGGTCCCAACACCGGTCACTCCGCCCATTTTGATCAATTTGCCGTGTATATTGACTTCACAAGGATAAACGGCGATTTGCGAGATCAACTTGTCTTCATTGAACCAGCCAAAGACCTTGGAAAGCTCTAAGATCGGGCGCTTAGATTTGATCATTTCCCGTTTGCTCTCATAGCCGCTTTCTTCAATATCCGATTCAGTGATCTGAAAAACATAGCTTAACAGTTCGTTGAACTGATCAACGTCTTTTTCTTCCACCGCTCGAATATGTAGATTTTGATGAAAATTATTGTCCATTCTTTCAACTCCAATTTATTTGCTAGCTCTAGTATAGCAAAACCTGAATGAATATGTCTAAATAACGGTTAAGAAAAATACTTTATCTATTGGCGTTTCGTTGGTATAATAGAAAAGCTGACTAAAAGAAATGAGGAACGTATCCATGAACATAGAAGAAATGAAAAAACGACAGGAGAAGATTCGTAATTTCTCCATTATCGCCCATATCGACCATGGGAAATCAACACTGGCGGACCGTATTTTGGAACAAACCCATACGGTGACGTCACGAGAAATGCAAAACCAACTATTAGACTCCATGGATCTTGAACGTGAACGAGGAATCACAATCAAATTAAATGCCGTGGAACTTAACTATACTGCCAAAGACGGCGAAACCTACATCTTCCATTTGATCGACACCCCAGGGCACGTCGATTTCACCTATGAAGTTTCCCGCAGTTTGGCTGCTTGTGAAGGCGCCGTGCTCGTCGTTGATGCAGCTCAAGGGATCGAAGCACAGACATTGGCAAACGTCTACTTGGCGTTAGACAATGATTTAGAGATCCTACCAGTCATTAATAAAATAGACTTGCCAGCTGCCGATCCTGAGCGAGTACGAACAGAGATCGAAGATGTGATCGGTATCGATGCCAGTGAAGCTGTTTTAGCAAGTGCCAAAGCAGGTATTGGGATCGAAGACATTTTGGAACAAATCGTTGAGTATGTCCCAGCTCCCGCAGGTGATATTGAATCACCGCTAAAAGCGTTGATCTTTGACTCCGTGTACGATTCCTATCGTGGGGTGGTCTTAAACGTCCGCATCATGGACGGGATGGTCAAACCTGGAGATAAAATCAAAATGATGAGCAATGGCAAGACCTTTGATGTTACGGAAGTTGGTGTCTTTTCACCAAAAGCCATTCAACGAGATGCGTTGATGGTGGGCGATGTTGGGTATATCACTGCTGCCATCAAGACCGTTAAAGATACGCAAGTCGGGGATACGGTGACGTTAGCCAACAATCCAGCAGAAGAAGCCTTAGCCGGTTATCGTCAAATGAATCCGATGGTTTATTGCGGATTGTACCCAATCGATACTTCACGCTACAACGACCTCCGAGAAGCATTGGAAAAATTACAATTGAATGATGCAGCATTGCAATTTGAACCAGAAACCTCTCAAGCATTAGGATTTGGTTTCCGTTGCGGCTTCTTAGGCCTATTACACATGGATGTCGTGCAAGAACGGCTAGAACGTGAATTTAACCTTGAGTTGATTACGACTGCACCCTCCGTAATCTATCACGTCAACAAGACAGATGGCTCAATGGTCGTCGTTGATAACCCAGCAGAATTTCCTGAACCAGTCACGATCGACAACGTGCAAGAGCCTTACGTCAAAGCACAAATCATGGTGCCTAATGATTACGTCGGTGCTGTAATGGAATTGTCCCAGCGCAAACGGGGAGACTTTGTCACGATGGATTACTTGGATGATTATCGAGTGAACGTCGTTTATGAGATCCCACTATCGGAAATCGTCTTTGATTTCTTTGATAAATTGAAATCCAGCACCAAAGGGTACGCATCACTGGATTATGAAATGTCTGGTTACCGAACTAGCAAGCTAGTGAAGATGGACATCTTGCTGAATACTGAAAAAGTCGATGCGTTAAGCTTTATCGTTCACCGTGACTTTGCTTATGAACGCGGTAAAGCCATCGTTGAAAAACTGAAAAAACTGATCCCACGACAACAATTTGAAGTACCGATCCAAGCAGCCATCGGACAAAAAATCGTTGCGCGTTCCGACATCAAAGCCTTGCGTAAAAACGTATTGGCGAAATGTTACGGCGGTGACGTTTCTCGAAAACGCAAACTCCTAGAGAAACAAAAAGAAGGGAAGAAGCGGATGAAACAAATCGGCTCCGTCGAAGTACCGCAAGAAGCCTTCATGGCAGTTCTGAAGATGGATGAGGACGAACCGAAGAAATAAAGAAAAATGTCTAGCCGAAAATTGGCTAGACATTTTCTTTAAATTTTTTTTACAGGAACGATGACAGTCTTCTATAAAAATTTTTTTGTAACCTCAATAATCTCGTTAGAAAAGTTATATATATCAATGGGTGACTTTATATCATGAATGGTTTTTTCTTCATTATTAAGTTCGATTTTACTCGAATTTTGACCGATTCTCACACGTAAAATCCATTTTCTGATGTTATCATCCAGCAGTATATTAAAGTAACTTTTGTTATCTCTATAAAAAAGCCTATCCAAAGAGATAAGATCTTTTAAAACAATTTTCACTATTGTGTAAGATTCTAATTCTTCAGGTGTAGTAACAATATCTCCACCATCTTTTATTATCACTTCTTCATCATTTTCTTCAACTATTACCTCATCTGGAGAAGCAGAAGTTTTTAATGCTGCATTTAACTTATCGTTCACTTTTTCTTGTATATATTGATTAAGCCCTTTTTTTATAACAGGTTGAAATTTGTCAATTGTTTGCTTGGTTTTCATTCCATCATATATTTCTCCTAAAAGGTATTTGACGAAGCCATCACTCGGACTTTCCCATTCTTTGTTTAAATAGCTTTTTAAGTTGTTCAAATATTTTAGTTCAGAAGCACTACTGATAATTTTATCAACATCAAAATTATCTTTATGGAATTTAGCTAATTCAGGGAACTGGGAATCTTTAATTTTTGTAATATCTACTGTTAAAAAAGGAGTTAAGTCCATTTTATTAGGCTCATCTAAGTCTGTAAAAAATTTATACTCTTTTCCATTTGTGAGAATGCCAAATTTTGATTCAGTAGTACCAAAATATCTAAAAAGTTGTGAATCATGCTTAGTTAGTGGCTCATTAATAGACTTAGCTTCAACAAGAATCATTGGTTTGCCATCTAGAACTATTGCATAGTCAACTTTCTCTCCTTTTTTTATACCGACATCTGCTGTGAATTCAGGAACAAACTCAGTAGGGTTGAACAAATCATAACCTAAACCGGCAAAAAATGGCATAATAAGAGATGTTTTTGTAGCTTCTTCCGTAGCAATATTGTCTTTCAAACTTGTTACTCTTTTACCTAGATTTTTTAAATCATCTCTAAATTTTTCGATTTCCAAATTAAACCCTCCAAAAAATAATAATTCAAAACTGCTACAATCCTATAAGATTTAATAGGAGAGTGTAGTTGTTTTCATTTTACTGCTCGAAAACGTTTCTAACTAATTGAAGAGCAAGTACCCGGGCATCTTCATTAGTTTATAAATATACAGATTACAAAGAAATTATCAGCAATTTTAAATCATTCGATCATTCAATAACGAAAAGTACTCGAAAGAAGTCTTTATTAACTACTAGTTGATCATTGTCTTATTTGAACATATTGAATAATGTAAAAAAGTGATGATCGGTTTGTTTAAAAACGTACAATTCATATCAAAAAGAAAAACATTTATTCACTTTAATTTAGGTATGCAAATGAAGATAAATAACGCAGAAATTCGATACTTTCTCTTCCCGTTTCATGTACCAGGTATTAATAAGAATTTATTTTCTTGAATCTCGCCTTTTAACAAATTCAATATAATTTAATATTTCTATCAATTGGGCTTGTGACAGATCATCAATAGATGATGTAATATTATTGGTTAAAAAAGACACTTGATTGTCTGGTTCAGAAAAATTAGATTGGTGCCCATTTAAAATATAATCAGTAGAAACATTAAAATAATTTGACAATTGTCGTATTACATCGTCTTTAAGTCCACGTTTTCCTATCTCCCACATTCCTATAGTGCTAGTTGCTACATTAAGCTCTTTTGCTAATTGTGGCTGGGAAAGATTTCTTTTTTCTCTTAAAATAGCTAATCGCTCACCTACAGTCTGCATAAAAATAACTCCTTTAAATATTATATTACTATCACTAAATGTGATTGCATAGATAAAAACAAAAAAATCACAAAACGTGATAAAATGAATTATATTATATCTTTAAATATGGCTCCAATACATAAAGTGAAGTGAAAAATAGGTTTATGTATTTAATAAAGTTAAAAATCTATCGAAATAAATTCGTTTATCATAATATTATCTTAGAGTGATTATTCGAGAGAGGAAATCTAAAATTTTTTATTCGTATAATATAAATAACCATTATTCATTTTTAAATGTATTAGACGAACCGAAGAAATAATCTGTTTTGACGGATATCAACAGGAGGAATAAAATGAAAGTACCTTCGAGAGAAGGTGATTTTTTTGAATAAAAGGAAAATCTAAAATGACCGAAGGGACATACACTGGTTGTTTAGTAGATAGTTTCAATCGATTGATGCGTGGCTTTTGATAGATTGAAGATCGGAGATGATTTGCGCATGAAGGCGTTGCATTTTAATGAATTCGGTGATTCAACTGTTTTAACATATGGGGATCTGCCTGATCCCATCATTCATGAAAATGAGCTATTGGTAGAGATGATGTATATTGGGTTGAATTATGCAGATATTTATCGGAGAAAGGGTAGCTATCATATTGAATCCCGAGACCCTCTTATTAATGGCTATGAAGGGGTAGGGAGGATTATTCAAAAAGGAACATCTGTCTCCAAGTTTCAGCTAGGGGAAACGATTCTTTTTGTGGATGTTCCTTTTGCTAATGCAGAATTGGTGGCTGTTCCTGAGGAAAATGCCATCCGTATTCCATCAGGTATACCACCTAAATTAGCAGCCAGTATTGGTCTGCAAGGGTTGACAGCTGATTTTTTAGCTCATGATCTTGGCAATAATGTGAATCGTAGTAAGGTCTTCGTCCATGGGATAAGTGGTGGTGTCGGACAAATTTTATCGCAATTATTAACCGCAGATGGTCTAGAAGTGTATGGCGTCACTTCTACGGAAGAAAAGCGACAACTGGCTTTAGACCAAGGCGCAAAACAAGTCTTTTTAAGAAATACAAAATGGCAAGATACCTACACTTCTTTCTTTGATACCGTTTATGATGGCATTGGGCATACATTAGCCGAAAGTGTCGACTTGCTCAAAAATAGAGGGAAGGTTGTCTTTTTTGGCATGGCCGGCGGAAATCCGCCAGCGATCGACTTTATTCCCTTGCTGTCTAAATCAAAAAGTATTTTGACAGGAGATCTGTGGGATTACTTGACAAGTTTTCAAGAGCGGGAGAGAAGAAGCACCCGATTGTTTGGCTACTTTAGCAAGGATCAAATGAAAATCAGTCAACCAACCATTTTTTCATTAGCTGACGGAAAAGCTGCCCATGATTATCTAGAATCTGGAAAAAGTGTCGGGAAAATCTTGCTGCAACCATAAGAAAGTAACAAAACTAAATGATTTTATTGCAAACGATACACCGAATGTTCGATGTTTCACTAATTCATTTTTTATATAATCGATATTTCTCTTTTGATACATCTTTAAGGATAAAAATAAATGTAAAATGAATAGGATATTGCAAGAATCTAATGTTTTCTATTTCTTCAGTGAGAATAAGATAAAACTTTGTGATAAACAGTACATTTAATTTGAAAATATTTAATTACAGCAGTAAGATAAATATATCAAATACTTAAGGAGTGATATCTATGACAAACTATGAAGAAAAGGAAGCAAAAGCATTGGTAAAGATTGCAGAGGTTCTTGATAAGTTAGATGAGAATTTAGCGGAATTAGACACACTAGATGCAGACGCCAAAAAACATAGTATGAAGAAATGGATCGTTGAGAAAAAAGCGATTCATGAAATCAAAAAGATCGCACACGAAGCCGGTAAGTATGAAAAGTACGATGAAAAAGCACTACAAAAAGAAATTGATGAAGTTGAGAAGTATATGTAATTGAAGAATAATAAGAAATTGTCACCATTATTCAGCAATTGAAATCTGAATTGATAAAAGCCAGATTTCAATTGAAGATTTAGAATTGACAATGATCTCACTAAGCCCATGCTCTGATGAGTGTGGGCTTATTTCCTGTACATATGATTAACCACCCCAAGCTGAATAGGCATGGAAGATCATGTTCTACAACGACAAGATAAAACATTAGTTAAAGGGGGACGGGGAAAAATCCAAAAACAAAGAAAGTCTGTTTTTTCGTATTTTTCATCGACTTTCTCTATTTTTTTAGACAAGCTTTTCGCTTATTCTAAATTTATGAGCGGTACCATAGTAAACAGTTAACAAAACGTTTAGACCATCTGAAAAACATCTTTGCAGAAAATAGTGACGAGAGGTTTATGGCTGATAAGCAATTCGATTGTCTATTACAACATAGTAGAAAGTTCTTTATTGAAGATAAAATGATAAACTATACAGATGAAACGGGTGATTACATGGAAACAACATTTTTCATTTCGAAAAATACTTCTGTCACGTCAAAACAGCTGGAAAATGAAGTGATTGGACATGCTTGCAAGATCTTGCAGCGTGACATTTTAACCGTTGTGACAGACACGAGGAAGGCAAATGAAATTGAATTGGTTTTACTTGATGGAAAAAATGAAACGGATGCTTTTCATATACTTTTCGTATCGCCTGATAAAGTAAAAGTGTGTGCTGAAACACAGTTAGGATTAATGTATGGGGTTCTTGAAATCTCTCATAAAATTTTAGGTGTTCAACCCTTTTGGTATTTCATGGAGATTCCCCCAATAAAAAAGCCATTTATTGAATGGACAGGTTTTGACTTAACATTGCCTGATTTTGCAACGGACTATCGGGGCTGGTTCGTCAATGATGAGTTGCTGCTGGATCAATGGGAAGATAATGGTTCAAATGAATATGTATGGGAACGTATTTATGAAACATTGTTACGTTTAGGCGGAAATGTCATCATCCCTGGAACAGATAAGAACAGTGATAGACATCGAGAAAGTGCGCAAGCGATGGGGTTGATCTATACACATCATCATGCCGAGCCACTAGGCGCTGAGATGTTTGCTAGAAGGTATCCTGGTTTGAAGGCTTCATACGAGGAACATTTTGCATTGTTTCAGGAATTATGGAAAAAAGCCCTACACGAGCAAAAAGGTACCAAGGTTATCTACACACTTGGTTTTCGCGGACAAGGGGATTGTCCTTTTTGGGTAGAAGATCTTGATCGACAGTGGTCAGCAGCGGAAAAAGCAGCAGTGATCAACGAAATCGTTCATCTGCAATATCATATGGTTAAAGAAGTCGATCCTCATGCAGTATGCTCAATGAACATTTATGGGGAGATGACGGAATTATTTAATCTTGGCTTACTTGAGCTTCCAGATGATGTGATTGAGATTTGGGCGGATAATGGTTATGGCAAAATGGTTTCTCGTAGACAAGAAAATCACGATCCACGAGATGAAGTGTTAACAAACACATCAAAACCAAATCAATCAAGAGGAATCTATTATCACGTTGCCTTTCATGATTTACAAGCATCTAATTTTTTGACGATCTTGCCTAATAGCCCAGAATTTGTTTCTAGAGAGTTAATGGCGGTTAGAGAAGTCAAGATGGATAAGTTTGTCTTAGTCAATACAGGCAACATAAAACCGCATATTTTGTTCTTACAAGAAATAGCGAATTTCTGGCGAGCAGATTATCAGTTACGAACCAATCAAGAGATAATTTCAGAGCATGTAACACAATATTATCAAAATCAGCAAGAAGAGATCCAAGCTGTCTATGAAGCTTACTTTGAAGCGATTATTCGCTATGGAACACATGAGGATCAAACCGCTGGGGACGAGTTTGCCTGTTATTTGATTCGAAAAATTATTCAATCCTGGCTCAAGCAAGAAACAAAAATTCCGAGGATAGAATGGTTGACGGGTGATCGGAAAAACAAGGAGCAAGTCACAGAAATTTTCTCTATGGTAGGAGAAAAGATAGCAGCCTGGGAGAATCTATTGCTGAGATGCCAGCAGATTACATTATCCCTTCAGGATAAACATGCACAAAATGCTCGCTTTTTTAATGATATTTACCTCTCAGTAGCCGTTCAATGTAAAACATTAAAAGCACTGCTCCATTTGTTAGACGCTTATCAGATGATTGATCGGGAAGAAATGGTCTTTGTATTTGTAAAAGTTTTCGATGCATTAGAAGAAATCCATCAACTAATTCAAATACTGAAGGAAAATCCTAGTGATACATGGTATGATTTTTATGAAAATGATGGCTATACCAACCTAACATTGACAAAAGAGATGATCAAAAGTCTGTTGTCTTACATTCGCATCATTGGCGATGGTCCAGATCAAGATCAGTGGGAGAGAAAATATATTATGGATCCCACTGAATCAAGAGTTATGTTGCTTTCAAATACTAAAAAAGCGTTGACGGATGAAAAGTTAGCAAGAAAAATCAGAGTAAGTTTTAGAAAAATTCCTAAATAATATTAATTTGAGATGAAACGCCATTCAAAAGTTAGACTAAATATCTTACTTTTGAATGGCGTTTCATTTAGTATGCAGTTTTTATTAGAATTCACTAGGCGAATCGTCCAATTCCAGCACCATATTATACCAAGCAACATTTGCATGTTGGGAATCTGACAGCCCTTCTAGTTGATAGCCATGCTTTTTGTAATATGGAATCAATGATTTTAAACAAGTTAAGGTGATTCCTTTTCTGTTTTGAAGACGACATTGTTCTTCGAGGGCTGACAGTAGTTTACTACCAATCTGACAGTTTCTATAATCAGGAGCGACAGCTAAGCTCAGAATACTTTGGTAGCCACCAAAAGGCTGATTAGGACAAGTACTTTCAAAGAGATCGTCAGAGAGATAACGTTTAGAAATAATGGGCCCTACAACGTAGCCAATCGGACAATCCTTTTCATTTATAGCAACAATAAAACTGTCACTTATTGTATGTATTCGATCCATCATCGATGTTTTGGATGCTGTTTCATCAGCTGTAAATCCTGCATTTTCAATCTGCATGATTTGATCGATATCATCTTCTTTTGGTGGTCTGAAGAAAATGTTCATTCAATCACTCCCATCTTTATTCAAAAATAGTTTATCACATAATGACATATGACGTTTATATTTGAGAACAATAAAATTTAGAGACTCAAAATTCCTAGTACAGAATCGTTGTCACACTTTCAATCAAATGAAACAAAAAGAAGAATTAGTAGTTGTTAACTGAATGGGTTCTTATAAGAAAAAGTCAAATTAATGATAATAAATCGCAATTCTTCATTTTATTCTAAAAAAATGACAATTTTCTTAGGTGTTCATCACAAATCTATCACATTTTCAAGCTAAAGTTTGTTATTATCTGAAAATTTTCATCATTCAGATAAAAGCTTCTTCATTATGAGCAAATTTTTTATAGTTAGTTGATAGAAAACAGGACGAGCGTATGTGTTTTCGATCCAAGTTACACACCAATGCGTCTAATTTCTATATTTGCTGGTATGAAGAAGAGCGCAAAAAAAAATCCTTAAGTTACAGGGGACGAAATGGAGGATAACATGAAAAAAAGGAAAACAAGCTGGGCTCTCGTATTGTTAACAAGTCTGATGGTATTAGGTGCTTGTGGTAGTGGAGGCCAAGACCCAACAGATAGTTCGGGAGGGAATGTGTCAGGGGGAGCTAGTTCTGATCCTAATGTATTAGTGGTCGCATCAGGTGCGGATCCAGTGACATTAGATATCCATCAAACGAACGACCAAGCAACTACCAGGGTAGCAAGACAGATTTACGAAACACTGATCAAACAGACGAACGATCTTGAGTTAGTGCCAGGGTTAGCAACAGAGTGGGAAGAAATTGAAGAGAACCTTTATGAATTCAAGTTGCGAGAAGATGTTGTCTTTCATAATGGGGAAGCGATGACAGCTTCTGATGTTGCCTACACCCTTCGACGGGCGGTTGACTCACCTTCGATCAGTCATATCATTGGTTCGATCGATCCTGATACGATCGAAGTGATCGATGATCATACGATCCATATCGGGACAAATGGTGCCTTCGGGCCTTTCTTGACTCATTTAGCACATCCTGCGGTTGGAATTTTGAGTGAGAAAGCTGTGGAAGAAGCTGGTGAAGATTATGGTATCAGCAGCGTTGTGGGAACGGGTCCCTTTGAATTTGTTGAATGGGCAACTGGTAGTCACGTGACGTTAGATCGATTTGACGATCACTGGGATGAGCCAGCGGGAATGGAAAGAATTGAGTTTCGGACAATTACAGATTCAAGTGTTCGTTTGATTGAACTAGAGTCAGGAACCGTCGATATTGTTTATGACATCGCTCCTTCTGATAATGAAAAGGTTGAAGAAAACGATGAATTGACTTTATTAGCGACAGAAAATTTAGGAACGGAATACTTAGGTTTCAACGTTCGAAATGATACACCATTGCAAGAAGTAGGGGTACGTCGCGCGATTGCCCATGCTATCGATGTCGAATCGATTATCCAAACGGTTCATATGGGGATCGGGACTCAAATGAGTGGACCGATCAATGAATTGGTTTTTGGATATAATGAAAACTTGGAAGCTACTCCTTATGACGTTGAATTAGCAAAAGAACTATTAGCAGAAGCTGGTTATCCAGATGGCGGGTTCTCCCTTTCGTTGTATGTCGGTGATAACAATCAAGAACGAATCCGTGTCTCGCAGGTTGTTTCCGCTGCTTTAGAAGAATTAGGTATCACTGTTGAGGTCAACCAAATGGAGTGGGGAGCATTTTTAGATGCTGCAGCAGCTGGTGAACCAGATATGTTCTTACTAGGTTGGACAACGATCACAACAGATGCTGACTATGGATTGTATCCACTGTTCCATTCAAGTAGCTTTGGCGAAGCTGGAAATCGTACGTTCTATCATAATGAACGGGTAGATGAATTACTTGATGCAGCTCGTAGCACTTCTGACCAAGAGGAACGCTTGGCCTATTATCACGAGGCGCAAGAGATTATCAATGATGAGATGCCATGGGTTTACTTACAAACCAGAGAAAATGTTTCAGGTATCCGCAACTGGGTGCAAGGGTTCGAACATCATCCAACTGGAAGTTACTTCTTAGATACGGTGTCAAAAAACTAAATTGGATTGAGAGTATAAAATAAAGAGCCGCAATGGCTCTTTATTTTGAGGAGATGAATAGATGTTCCAATATATTGTAAAACGAATTCTGTGGTTGTTTCCTATCCTGCTAGGCGTCTCTTTTATTGTATTTACGATTATGTATCTATCACCCGGAGACCCTGTAACGATGGTGTTGGGGGAAGGAGCGACTCCTGAACAATATGAGGCCATGCGTGTGCAAATGGGGCTTGACCGTAGTTTTATCGAACAATTTTTTCATTATATAAAAAATGTTGTTGTCGAATTTGATCTTGGGAGATCGTATGTTTCTGGCCGGGTGGTCATGGATGAAATCCTAGTCCGTTTGCCCAACACAATCAAATTATCAGTATGGAGTGTGTTATTTGCCTCGCTGATTGGTATTCCACTGGGAGTGATCTCTGCTTCGAGACCTTATTCCAAGGTTGATAATTTCGTGATGTTTCTTTCACTAGTTGGGGTTTCTATGCCAACCTTTTGGCAGGCACTCCTTTTAATTATTCTTTTTACTTCTACCCTGGGCTGGTTGCCAGCATCTGGTTTTGATACTTGGCAGCAAATGATCATGCCAGTATTTGCATTGGCTTCCTCATCAATTGGCACGATCGCCCGGATCACAAGGTCGAGTATGATGGACGTTTTAGACCAAGATTATATTCGTACGGCAAAAGCCAAAGGAGTAAATGGTTCAAAGGTGACGTTCCATCATGCCTTAAGAAATGCCTTGATTCCCGTAGTGACAGTCATTGGTTTGCAGTTTGGAGCTTTATTAGGTGGGGCTGTATTGACCGAGACTGTTTTTAGTATCAATGGGATCGGGACATTGATGGTGAATGCGATCCGTACAAGAGACACAATGATCGTCCAAGGCGGCGTTTTATTTATTGCATTTATTTTTACGATGGTTAATCTATGTGTCGATATTCTCTATGCATATATCGATCCGCGAATTAAAACCTCATATGATTAAGGGAGGAACTCATGTTTTCTAGAAAAAAGGCCATAGCGAAAACGCAAGCACTTGCAGGCGTACCAGAAGGATCGAAACAAGAGATTTGGCTTTCCTTAAAAGCAAATCGCCGAGCAATGTTTGGGTTACTATTTATCACGTTACTGACGATTACTGCGATTTTTGCAGACTTTATAGCTCCCTATGGTATGAGGGAGCAAAATCTAGCCAATGCATTGCAATTTCCAAGTCGTTCTCATTGGTTTGGGACAGATGACTTGGGACGTGACGTATTGTCTCGTTTGATTTACGGCACGAGAATATCGCTGACTGTAGGCGTTTGTGCGGTGTTACTGGCACTCTTTTTTGGTGGCATCTTAGGTGTCTTATCCGGTTATTTCAGAGGGTGGATCGATACGCTGATTATGCGTTTTTGTGACATTTTACTATCCATCCCTTCCATTTTGTTGGCAATCGCCATCGTGGCTTCTTTGGGATCCAGTCTGCCGAACATGATCTTGGCGATCGGGTTGGCGAATATCCCCATTTTTGCTCGTATTATTCGGGCAAGTGTGATGGCGGTCAAAGAGAAGCAATTTATTGAAGCTGGAAAAGCGCTGGGCGCAAATAATGGATTGCTGATTTTTAAACACATCTTGCCAAATATCCTTTCACCAGTCATTGTGCATTCATCAATGGGCGTTGCCACAGCAATTTTATCTGCTGTTGGCTTAGGATTTATTGGCTTAGGTATGGAGGCTTCCGTTGCGGAATGGGGAACGATGTTAAATTTTGGACGAGGCTATATCCGAACACATCCCTACCTGACGATTTATCCAGGGATCGCGATCATGTTGACCATTTTATCCTTCAATTTGATCGGTGACGGAATCCGAGATGCCATCGATCCGAAGATGAGAGAGAGGTAAGCAGTTATGGACACGATCATGCGCGTCAAGAATCTACAAAAGTATTTTCCTGTGAAGAAGAAAAACTTTTTTGGGGTGGGAAAAGACTATGTGAAAGCAAATAAAGATCTTACGATCGATATATATGAAGGAGAAACATTAGGCATCGTCGGTGAAAGTGGCTGTGGAAAATCGACCTTTGGACGCACGATTATTCAGCTCCAACGACAAACCGGAGGCTCGACCCTTTACTATGGAGAGACGATCGAAGATTTCATGCCTCGTTACGTAAAAAAAGTCTATCAACAACTGCCACAACAGATGAAACAGTTTACTGATTCTGTCAATGAGCTCCAGTCGATCGAATCAAAACTCGCTACCGATTCAGCTGCTGATGTAGAAGTAACAACGGAACGGTTGCGTCTAAAGAAAATCGCTTTTGAAAATGAATATGGCAATACCCTACGATTAGTCGGAGGCTTGATTTTGCATGATGATCTACAAAAGGTCAGTAAGCTTCTTTCGTCTCGTTACGAAGCTGCAGCAAAAGTCGCCGCTAGTAAGCGAGCGTTAACATTTAATCAGCAAAAACAAGCAATGAATGGGGCAGTGGATCAATCAGAGCTCATAAATTTGGAAAAAACGATCGCTGAACAACAAAATGACTTAGCAGCTATTGATAAGCAAGTCGCACAACTAAAAAAAGATGTCATGAACAAAAAAGAATTTTCATACTATGAAGAGCAGCTTGATTCTGGCATCGATCTAGCTGCTTTGACTCAAAAGGAATCAAGAGTTTTACGAAAAGACCTGCAAATTATCTTTCAGGACCCTTACTCCTCACTAGATCCACGGTTAACAGTGGGTGATATTATTGGAGAAGGTTTGTTGATACACAAATTTTTTGCTAGTAAAAAGGACCCATACTATGAAACCTATATTCTTGATATCATGGAAAAATGCGGGTTAAAGAAAGAATTTATTCATCGCTATCCGCATCAATTTTCTGGCGGACAACGACAACGAATCGGGATTGCTCGTGCCTTAGCTTTAAAGCCCAAATTCATTGTTTGCGATGAAGCTGTTTCAGCGTTAGATGTTTCGATTCAGTCACAGATCATCAATTTGCTTCATGATTTGCGGGAAGAACTCAATTTGACTTACTTGTTTATCACCCATGATCTTGGAGTCGTAAAATTTATTTCTGATCGGATCGGTGTGATGTATTTTGGGCATCTTGTAGAATTAGCTTCAGCTGAGACGATTTTTTCTAACCCGATCCATCCGTACACACGGCAATTATTAAATGCCATTCCAACGCTAGACGAAGAGTATCGCCCATGGGCTCTTGATGAAACCCATCCTGATTTGGCATTCAACTATTCAAAAGAAACGGATGCTGATCCAGATTGGGTAGAAGTCGAGCCGAATCATTTTGTGAAGTGTACGCGAAAATAGTTTTTTTAGAACATAGAAATTGAAACATGGTTGATGAGTCAATCAATCGAACCATAAGCATGATACGATTGATTTAATGGGAAAAATCAAAAGGAGGTCCAGATGGATTTACTAGAAGTTGATAATCTGCATACGTATTTTGATACGAAACGGGGCACTGTCAAAGCTGTCAAAGGCGTTACTTTTTCATTAAAAAGAGGGAAAACATTAGGAATCGTTGGAGAAAGTGGGAGTGGCAAAAGTCAAACAGCCATGTCGATCCTTCAACTTTTTCAGCGAAATCAGTATATAGCGGAAGGCCAGATCCGTTTTGATGGAAAAAATATCCTCGAATTAAGCAAAAAAGAGCTTTTAAAAATTCGTGGAAATGATATTTCAATGATCTTTCAAGAGCCTATGACAAGTTTGAATCCAGTATTTCCAATCAAAGCACAACTGACAGAAGCCTTGAAACTTCATCAGCACGTCGACAATAAGACGGCGACTTTACGGGCATATGAGCTGTTAGAAGCTGTCAAGATCACAGATCCTAAACGAGTAGCCAAGCAATATCCTCATCAGTTATCTGGAGGAATGAGTCAGCGGGTAATGATCGCAATGGCATTAGCCTGCAATCCGAAGCTATTGATTGCCGATGAACCGACTACCGCACTCGATGTGATCATCCAAGCAGAAATCCTTAAGTTAATGAATGAGTTAAAAGACAAGCTGGATACAAGTATTTTATTTATTACCCATGATTTGGGTGTCATTAGTAAAATGGCCGATGATGTGATCGTGATGCATGGGGGAAAAATCGTCGAGAGTGCCCCAATCAATGAGATATTTAAAAATGCTTACCATCCGTACACAAGGCGCTTACTTGCTGCATTTTTAAGAACCGACATTCGAAACAAGAAAACAGCGCCTGATGACTTTTACAGTAAGGAAAACAATGTCTTTGATTTCACCACATTTAAAACAGAAGAAACAGCGGACCCGGATTGGGTTCAGGTAGGAACAAATCATTTTGTCGCTGCTAATTTGAGAAAAATCGATAACTAAATGAAAAAGTCGTAAAACAAAGCTTTGTTTACGGCTTTTTTCAGTATGCTGGGAAGGAAATTTTTTTGTGAGGAAGTTGTGAGAAAGATGTAAAAAATAGAGGAAGGTTTGCTCAAGAGCCTTGCCTTAAAGTCCACTTCAAGAATTATACTGGAACTACCATTTTGATGGGAAAAGAAAGGAGCAATTCAATGAACAAATGGACAAAAGGACTTTTTCTGACAATGCTTTTTCTAGCAGGATGCAGCAGTGATTCAATGAATGACGAGCCAGACATTGGTACAACAGAAACAAGTACTAGTGACACCATTACGCAACAAATGAGAGAAACAGGGATTGATGGGGATGCCGATATTTTGATCGCCTACTTCACAAGACCAGAAAATTTAGAGCATGAACCAGCAGTCGAAGCAGTTTCTGGAAGTAGTTTTAATGTAATCGATGACACCTTAGTAGGAGATGTCCAGGTGATAGCAGAAATGATTGCTGAACAGACCGGCGGTGCGTTGTTCTCGATTCAAACAGAAGTAGGTTACCCTAACGTTTACGATGAACATACAGCTTTTGCGACTAGAGAGGTGGAAGAAGATGCCCGACCAACGTTGATGACTGACGTTGCCGAAATGACTGAAGTGGATGTTCTCTTTATCGGCTTTCCCGTTTGGTGGAACCGTGCCCCAAGAGCCGTTTTAACATTTCTTGAAACCTATGATCTTACGGATAAACAAATCATTCCTTTTGCAACCCATGGGGGAAGTGGACTGACCAATAGTCAAAACGAACTTCAAACGTTGTATCCAGCGTATGACTTTCTTGAAGGCTTTGCAGCAAGAGCGGGAAGTGTTGAAGAGGCTGAACCGAATCTGTTGAATTGGCTCGATGAACTAGGATATTAGCAAAATTCAAGTTTAGTAGCCGTTTCTCAATTGGCTACATGTTCATGATGTACCACAAACCGAAATAATCATAATATAATTATGGTAAACTAATGCAGTTGATTTATGAATCATTTGGGGATGCGCTGATGGATTAGAAGCAAAAGCTCCTACTTATTCCCGAGAATAGTCAGTTTTTCCGATTTATTCGTTCTAGGTTGACTACAATTCTGTTATTTCGGATAAGAAAGGTAGATCATGACCAAAGAGACGATGGAAAGAATCACACCAATAACCGACAATGGCAATACAGGACCATTCCACGGACGTTTGTTCAGCAACGCACGCACTCTAAAGATGAATCCTCCAAGTCCGAGTAAAGCGATCGCTACACAAAATAAAAGAATTGATAAATTTAACATCATATTCCTCCAAATCATTGTATGAGGACTCATACCAAGATACTCATACATCCTACGCCAAAAGCCGTAAAAAGCAAGCAGCTGACAAAACTGTTCGTTTAAGCGAACAGTTTTTACATGTTGTTGACGAATCTTTTTACAATTCTGCAATTTCCTACGCTTTTTTAGCTAGATTCGCTGGAACAGTGATTCTTTGTTATCATAAGACTTGAAAAGGAGACTAGAGAGGGAGGTTCTCTTTTGTTTCGAACACCTTGAATGCAAAAGAAAAAAATGAGGAGGAGATTTTGTGGAAATTCGGTTATTAAAATATTTCTACACGATTGCGGAGGAAGGGACGATTTCTCAAGCTGCAGAAGTGCTCCACATCACACAACCGACATTGAGTCGACAATTAAAAGAATTAGAAGACGAGTTAGGGACGGCACTATTCACTCGTGATAATCGTAAAATGGTTTTAACGGAAGCGGGGCGTTTTTTTAAAAGCCGTGCGGAAGAGATTTTGAGTTTGACAGACCAGACAATGCAAGCGTTTGAAGATCGTAAAAAACATTTATTTAGCGGTCACTTCACGATTGGTTGTGTGGAAGCAGATAATTCCGATACGCTTTCCTTGATGTTGGAAGAATTTATCAATGATTATCCGGATGTTCGCTTTCATATTCATAGTGGTACCGGAGATGATATCAGCGATCGTCTAGAGAAAGGCTTGTTGGATCTAGCGATCTTGATCGAACCGATTGAAATCGAGAAGTATGAAAAAATCGTTCTTCCACGAAAAGAAACATGGGGCTTTTTGACTTCGGCTGATTCTTTTCTTGCGCATAAAGAAGAAATTACACCCGAAGACATCAAAGGTGTGCCTTTATTGATCTCCAAGCGTCCAGAAGTACAGCAAATGTTCAGCCAATGGTCGAAGACACCAGTGGAAGAGTTGCCGATCGTGGGTACCTACAATTTAATATTCAATGTCTTTTCCTTAGTAGAAAACCATGTTGGTTCGGCACTGACTGTTAGTGGCGCTGTTGGTCAGCGAAGGAATGAGGCAATCAAGTTTCTGCCTTTAGTACCACAAATCGAGACCAGCTGTGTATTGGTTTGGAAAAAGAATCGTGTACTGTCGCCGGTCGTTATCGAGTTTATTCGACGATTTCGCGATTCCTTTCAATAATCTCAGTGTAAACATCAAAAGAAGCGGTGATATCCTCTTCTTTTTTGTATATCGAAACCAGCTATGCTTTGTAAGCATAAGGTCTTGTGTGAAAAAGCATTAGCCAATCCAACTCGATTGGCTTACCATTAAATCTATCAGGAAACAAAGAGTAGGAGGTGACACAATGGCGGCAATACTTGTTTGTTCACGAGCTGGTGAAAATCTGATTGAGGGACAGCTCAAAAAACTGGGCATAGGAAATACGCAGATTCTAGCAGAGAAGCTGTCAGAGCAGCTGCAATGCCCCCTTTATACTCTTGACCCTGTGGAACCTTATCCTGAAAGTTATCGGGCGATGGTCGAACATGCAAAAAAAGAAAAAGCTGCTAATGATTTTCCCCGCTATCAAACAGTACCGTCTGCGTTTTTTAAAGAACGGATACTATTTGTTGGATTTCCCAACTGGTGGGGGACCTATCCGATGATCGTGGCGAGTTTTTTAAAAGACCATCATTTCGATGGGAAGATTATTTTTCCCTTTTGTACTCATGAAGGCTCAGGATTCGGCAATAGCCTAGAAGACTTTAAAAAAACTTGTCCTGAAGCCCTCATTTATCCTGGATTAGCCATCCGTGGGTCACGAGTGAATAAGGCGGATACTGCCATTCAAAATTGGGTGAGCCAGCATTTTATCACAATAGAAGAAGGAGTCGATCGATATGGTAAAGAAACAAACTGCAGGAAGAGATAATCTAGGGACATTTGCGCCGAAATTTGCGCAATTAAATGATGATGTGTTATTTGGTGAAGTTTGGTCACGTGAGGAAGAATTGGCTCCTCATACAAGAAGTTTATTAACGATATCTGCCTTGATTTCGGGTGGCAATTTTGAACAATTGACTGCCCATCTGACGATTGGCAAGGAAAACGGGATCACTGTAGAGGAAATTGCAGAAGTAATCACTCATCTGGCTTTCTATGTTGGCTGGCCCAAAGCTTGGTCTGCTTTTAACATCGCCAAAACGGTTTATCAAGAAGAGCTAGCTGAATTGGAGGAAAAATAAATGTCAGAACTCGATGCAGCAAAAGAAGCTGGAATCTTTTCATTAGGGAACACAAATGACGCCTATGCACAATATTTTAGCGGTCAGAGTTACTTGAATCCTTTAGTAGCTGATCCAGCGATTCCAGTCAACGTTGGCAATGTGACTTTTGAACCAGGTTGCCGCAACAATTGGCATCGGCATATTGATGGTGGGTATCAATTGTTGTTGGTGACTTCAGGAGAAGGCTGGTACCAAGAAGCAGGCAAGAAACCGCAAAAACTTACTGTTGGTGATGTCGTAGTCATCAAGGAAGGGGTCAAACATTGGCATGGTGCATCAAAAAATAGTTGGTTTGCCCATGTCGCGATTACTGCTGGTGCTTCAGAATGGTTAGAAGCAGTTAGTGATGAAGAATACGATCAATTGCCTGATGCATAAGCGATGATAAGGCAGCCGTACTGGAAGGCATGTAACAAATCTTATGGGGTCTCACCTGACTGGGGCAGCCAATAGTGTGGCGAGTCAAAAGAGATCGAAGTGATCAATGTGAATGAATGTACGGTCGAGCCGATGATTCAACCTTTGTAAATAGGAGAGAAAAAAGAAGCGTCCACTTGCACAGCTAACGTGCGAATGGACGCTTCTTTTTGTTTAGCCAAGATAAAATTCAATCAACGTTTTTGCAATTAGTTTTGTCATGGGATGACCTTTAGTAAAGCTTGATGCTAAATAGATCGTCCTTGATAAGGGGAAATCTGCTAGTTCACGTAAAACGAAAGGTGCCTCATCTTCATAGCCCCAAGTAATTTTAGGAAAGAACGTGATTCCTAGTCCTTGATTGATGAGGGAGCGCAACGTCGCCGGATCGTCCGTCGTTGAACCGATAGCCAAACTGATTTTTTTTGCTTCAAAAGCTTCGTCGATGGTTCTACGCAGCGGGCTGTTTTCAACCAGCATCAGCAAAGGCACGTGTTGGATATCGGCAACTTGCAAGTCTTTTTTTTCTGCCAAGGGATGCTTTTTGGGGATCGCCAGTAAGATGGGTTCCGTGAATATTGGCAGATTGGTCAAGCCGTTCTTTGGCTCAGAGGTAATGTAGAATGCTTGTTCTTTGTTGGTCTCCTTACTGCCGTGCTGCTTGATCGAAAGTTGGATCTCAGGGTGCTTTTCAACGAATGTCGCCACCAAGTTGGGCAAGGAAACAGAAGCGACTTCAGAGTAAATCGTCACTGCAGGGACCATTTCTCCATTTAAGGCTTGGATCGCACTCATTCCTTCGTCGAAACGTGCTAACGTCTCAACGACATAGGGATAAAATTCTTCAGCATACATCGTCAACTCGATATGCCGACCGGCATGATAGAACAAAGGAACGCCTAGTTCACTTTCTAGGTGTTTCATGGCACGGCTCAAGGCAGGTTGTGAGATGTATAATTCTTGTGCAGATTGGGTAATATTTTTCGATTCGGCTACTTTTTTAAAGTAGCGTAAATGATCAAGGTTCATCAGATACTCCTCTTTCCATACCTTTTGGTTATGGATATTCACGAAACTGGTATTTTTTATTATAACAAACTTCCGTTATTATGACACAGGAAAGAGAAATTGTTTAGGAGGTGTTTCATGAGTACAGGTTTCTTATACCCAGGACAAGGCAGTCAGACCAGCAAGATGCTTGAGGACGTGCCTGCCAGTTATTTCCATCGGCTAGAACAGGCGACAGGCTTTGATTTACACCCTGTATCGGGGGATCTCAAACAAGATACCGTCTCTATTCAGTTGGCGCTTTTAGTAAAAGCGGCTTTTTACACGGACCAGATGAAAGCATCTGGTGTGCAACCTCAGCTTGTGGCGGGGCATTCGATTGGCGCTTTTTCCGCTGCGTTAGCTTGTGAAAGCTTGAGTTTCGAAAATGCCGCTAGCTTGGTCTATCATCGGGCGACATTGATGAAAGAAGCCTATCCGACTGATTATGCCATGGGGGTACTGGTTGGTGTAACGAGAAGTGAAGCAGAAGCGCTCGTGGCAAAAACATTTGATCCTGCTGCTCCCGTCTATTTATCAAATGAAAATTGCCCCATGCAGCATACGATCTCTGGTCATATCAAAGGCTTGCGCAAGACGCTAGCTCAAGCGAAAGATTATCATGCGCAAACCGCCAAACTTTTAGCAGTGCCTGTCCCGTCCCATTGTGTGTTGATGGCAGAACCCGTGAAACGGTTTGCGCCATTTATGAACACGGTATTCCTTGATGTGCCTATCTGTCCCTACCTCAAAAATACGGATGGTCGGATGACCATGAACCCTGAAGAGATCCGTCGAGATTTGCTGCAAAATATTGCTTATCCGGTGCAGTGGAACAAGATCATGGATGTTGCCTACGAAGCAGGACTTGATTTGGCTCTTGAATTTCCTCCTGGCAATACCCTAACAAAACTGATCCAAGCAAAATTTGGTGAAAACAATGCGATCCGTGTGATCAATTTGGATCAACATGGCTTGGATGATGCTTTATTCCTATATCAAAAATGGAGATGAATAGAATGGAAAAACCTGCAAGAAACTGGGCAAGTAAACGTGAAAAGAAGGCCCAAACCATGAAAAAAATCGAGCATCTTCTCGATGGAAAATATGTCCCAACGGAAGCGATCATTGAAGTCTTAGAACAGTTGATCCGTCCGGGAGACAAAGTGGTCCTTGAAGGCGACAATCAAAAACAAGCAAGCTTCCTATCAAAAAGCTTAGAACAAGTCGATGCTCAAAAAGTCAATAATTTGCATATGATCATGTCGAGTATCTCCCGTCCAGAACATTTGACGATATTTGAAAAAGGCATTGCAGCGAAAATCGATTTTTCTTATGCAGGCGCACAAAGTACGCGCGTTGCCCAAATGATTGAAGACAAAACTATGAAATTAGGGGACATTCATACGTATTTGGAATTATATGGTCGCTTATTTATCGACTTGATTCCGAATGTGGTCCTTGTGGCGGCGGACAAAGCCGATCGCCAAGGAAATCTTTATACAGGTTACAATACGGAAGAAACGCCAACGATCGTCGAAGCAGCAGCCTTTAAAGATGGGATTGTGATCGTCCAAGTTAATGAAGTGGTCGATCGTTTGCCGCGGGTCGACATTCCCAGCGATTGGATCGATGTCGTCGTGGTAGCAGACCAACCGTATCAATTAGAAGCCCTCTTTACGAGAGATCCACAGAACATTACGGAATTACAAATTTTGATGGCGATGATGGCATTAAAAGGAATCTATGCAGAACATGAAGTACAATCGTTGAATCATGGGATCGGTTTTAATACCGCTGCGATCGAGTTACTTTTACCAACCTATGGAGAAACGCTTGGAATCAAAGGAAAAGTAGCGAAAAACTGGGTCTTGAATCCTCATCCAACGATGATTCCAGCTATCGAATCTGGTTGGGTCGAAAGCATCCACAGTTTTGGTGGGGAAGTTGGTATGGAAAAATATATTGCCGCTCGACCCGATGTATTCTTTGTCGGAAAAGACGGCACGATGCGCAGCAATCGAGCATTATCACAAACTGCAGGTCAATATGCCATCGATATGTTTATCGGTTCGACCTTACAACTAGATTATCATGGAAATTCTTCTACAGTGACGAAAGGCCGCTTATCTGGGTTTGGTGGTGCACCAAATATGGGGCATAATCCGGGGGGCCGTCGGCATTCGACTCCAGCTTGGCAATCCTTGCGGGATGAAACAGATCCTTTAGCAAAAGGACAAAAATTAGTCGTTCAAATGGTTGAAACGTATGGGTCCAATAAAAAACCTGTTTTTGTAGAAACGTTAGATGCGTTGGCTGTCCAAAAGCAAGCTGGTTTAGCCAATGCCCCAATTATGATCTATAGCGAAGATACGACGCATATCGTGACAGAAGAAGGCATCGCTTATCTTTATAAAGCAAACTCAAAAGAGGAAAAACAAGCAGCCATCGCAGCCATCGGCGGTGTAACTCCACTAGGAATGACCAGCACAAAAGCTTCTCTGGATGCCTTGCGCAAAGCGGGGATCGTGAAATTACCAGAAGACTTAGGGATCAAACGCAGTGATGCCAAACGATCATTGCTAGCAGCTCAAACCGTTGATGATTTGATCGAATGGTCCGATGGGTTGTACGAACCGCCAATGAAATTCAGAACGTGGTCTTAATAAGAGCAAGAGGAGAGAAGAAGAGATGGAAAAATTAGCTTATACGTATCAAACAACGAAACCAGTCACCAAAAAAGTCCATGTTGGCGTGGTGGGTTCTGGTGACTTGGAAATTCTGCTTTTTCCAACAGACAAACAAGAAACCACCGTTTCAGTTTGTACAGGAAGTGACGGCTTTGGCGATGTGTGGCAAAATGTCTTGACGCGTTTTTTTGAGCGCTATCCAATCAGTGCACAAATAGTGATCAACGACTTTGGCGCCACTCCCGGTGTGGTTTACCTACGATTAACCCAAGCAATGGAGGAACTAGCAGATGAAGAATAGTTTTGTAGAATTAAATGCTCGAGAACGGGTGCACGCCTTATTGGATGCCAAGAGCGGTCGTGAATTGATCGATCCATTCGACCAAATGATCGCACCCAATCTGGTGGCTCAAGACATCGTGCCACAAAGCGATGATGGGATCGTTGTGTGTCGTGGAACGATTTCTGGAGAAAACGTGGTCGTGATCGCTATGGAAGGAAAATTCCAAGGTGGCGGTATCGGTGAAGTTTCTGGTGCTAAAATCATCGCTGCATTGACGCATGTGTTGGAAGAAAACCAAAAGGGCAATCCGATCACACCGATCATCATCCTTGATACTGGTGGGGTACGCCTCCAAGAAGCGAATTACGGCTTATTGTCGATCGCAGAAATCGGCAATTTGATCGTTGCAATAAAATCGTATGTGCCAGTGATTGGCTTAGTGCCAGGTCGGGTGGGTTCTTTTGGCGGTATGTCGATTACCTCAGCACTTATGAGCTACTTGATAGCGACGAAGAAAGCCCGTATCGGTTTGAACGGTCCTGAAGTCATCGAACAAGAAGCTGGCGTGAGAGAATTTGATTCCAGTGATAAAGATTTGATTTGGAATACCATTGGCGCCAAACAACGTTTGGAAGCACAAATGATCGATGAACTAGTGGCTGACAGTGTCGAATCGATCCAAGAAGCTGTGATTGCGGCGATGGTTGAAAAGAAAGACAGTCATCGCAGCGAAAAAAGTGGTTTTTATCTTTCTCTTTTAAACGAACTTGATCTATCAAAGCCGCTGACTATCGAGGCATACAATAAGGCTCTTGCAACGCATAAAGCAACTGAAGTGGCACCTATTACTGTAACAGAAGGCCAAGAAGCTGCTGCTGACAGTATCGGTTATCATTGGTTTTCAGCATTGACGAATCTGCAGTTCCCAACCTCAACTAGTGCAACAGTCTATGCAGCTGCATCTGACCTTTTTACTGAAGAAGTCGTTGTTACAGCGATCGTGCCAAACCCAAATAATCCGATGTATCGGGTACGCAATGGAGAAGTTGGTTTAGTCGAAGGGTACGAGATGGGCCATCTGTTAGAAACTGTTTATCACGAAGACAAAGAGAAAGCAATCAAACGGCCAATCGTTGCGGTCATCGATGTCCCTAGCCAAGCGTATGGCTATAATGAAGAATTGATTGGTATTCATGCAGCTTTAGCAAATAGTGCGGCAGCTTATGCCAAACTACGCCAAGCGGGTCATCCAGTGATCGGTTTTATCGCTGGTAATGCGATCTCTGGGGCTTTCTTAGCGCATGGCTTGCAATCAAGTCGTCTGATCGCATTAAATAGTGAAAAGATCACTGTTCAAGCAATGTCAAAAGAAAGTGCAAGTCGAGTCACCAAACGGTCGATTGCAGCGATTGAAGCCGCGGCGGAAAAAGTACCAAGTATTGCTTATGATATCAAAAATTATACGAAACTTGGGGCAATCTTCACTTTCTTATCCTCCATTACGGATCAGTCTGTCACCTCTGAAAGCAAAGCGACTGTAATTGAAGCGATCAATGAGGCGATTGATGATGTGCGTAAAACGAATGACACGATGTTGACCAGTCGCTACACCAATCCGATCGCTAAAAAGAGCGGCCGGCTGGAAACGAATAACGTATTTGAAAAAATGAATGCAGAATGGAATGAGTAACGAATGAACCGTGCCCACGATATCGTTCAATTAGATAAAGAAGTTCTTGATATGATTGATATTCCCAAATGGTTTTCTGAAAAAGAACAGCTTTTTGCGACCGTCCGTCGTGGGAAACCCCGTAACCCCAGCTATTTACCAGTGGGGTTGCGCGGGGAAAAGCGGCAAGAACGGTTTGCCTTTGAGGCACCCTGCAACATGATCAAACGAACGATCCATCCTTGGGAATTGATCACTCGTGAGAGCTTTCGATTCAATGAAGTAGCCAATTATCCAGTTTACCGCAGCTATCAACAAGCACGGCTTTTATTGAAGCACTATTCTTGGGGAATCGGTGGCAGCTTGGGTTTTGAATTGGCTGCAAAACAGGCAGCAATCAAGCCGACCAGTGATTTAGATCTGTTGCTTTATGCCGACACGAAAGAAAAGCTGCCACTGGAACTATTGGAAAAGCAGGCAGCCTTTTTTCAACAGATCGATGTTCAAGTTATCACAAAACAAGGCGGGTTTGCCTTAAAGGAGTATTTGGAACATCCATCAAAAAAAATCTTAGTAAAAACAGACGAAGGGCCAAAACTCACCACTGAGATTTGGTAATTATTAGAAAAGTGAGCGAAAAACATGTTTGAGAACAACGATTTAAAAATCAACATCAGTGATTTCCAAAAAGTATTTGCCGTGACAGCAGTAATGATGCAAACGATTTTGACTTTTGCCTTATCCAATACCCAAGATGAAAAGACTGCAGCATTCATCGGTACCTTTTATGTCTTGGTGAAATTTACCGCACCCCTGTTTATTTTTGCTATTGTTTATAACATGGTTAAGACTAGTCAACATCTGTCTTATCTAGAATTTTTGAAAGAAAAGTTTTTTGAACTTGTCGTGCCATATGTGCTTTGGACGACGGCTTATTTATGGCTGTTTCCCGCTGTCCAACAAGGAAAACCTTATACTGACACAGCAACGTTTTTACTGAAATATGCGACGGGGGATGCGGCGCCACACTTATGGTATACGATCATGATGCTGCAGATCCAATTGTTGATGCCGTTTTTTGTCTGGTTAGGCTACAAAGTGTTGACGAAGAAAAAAGCTGTTTGGCCAGTATTGATCGTCGCAACTGCTTTGTATGTCGTTTGGTATGTGTTTTATGATCGCCAAGTTTTTGAAGGACCGCATCATGAAAGCTGGTATTTATTGGATCGGTTTGTCTTTAGCTTTGTGATCTACGGGATCTATGGCGAGGCCGCTTTGATTTATCACGAAACCGTCTATCGCTTCCTATACAAGATTCGCTACGCTTTCTTGCCAGTGGGCTTAGCATTAGGGCTATTATCTGCCAATCATCTGCTACATTATGCAGGTGATCTAAGTTTCGCTCATGCACCGTATTTAAATACATTGCAAAGCTTATATAGCTTAGTATTGATTTTTGCAGTCTTTATGTTTGGATCAACCATGATCAAAAACAATGCCCCACAGTTAGGGACGTTTAAGTGGCTGTCTACTTATGCGTATCGAACCTATCTTGCCAATGTTTTTGTCTTTCAAGTCTTGTTGCTAGGCTTCAAAGATTTGTTGCTGCAACTGCCAATGGGCATCATGATCATCGTCGCTTATTTGGCAACTGCCAGCTGTGGTTTTTTAACAAGCTATGTTTTGCATGTTTTATGGGTAACGATCAAAGGTCAAATCAAAAACTAGAGGAGGAGTTGGATGTTTGCATTAGCTGTAGAAGAAAATTGTCGACGACTCGCCCAATTGGTAGAAGAAGCCTTGATTGCAGAAGTGACATTGTCCCCAAAACCTGGGTTAGTGGATGCCATTGATTCAGGTGCCCATCACGATATGGATCAAGCACTCTTTCTACGATCAGCTCGAGCATTGACGCCATACTTTGAAGAAATGGCCTTGGTGTCTTGGGGAAGCAGCATGTCTCAAGAGTTGCGGGAAGCAATCGCTGCAATCGGTCGGAAGGCAGAACAGGCGATGTTGGCAGCCACTGGTGGCATCAACACTCATAAAGGAGCCATCTGGGCATTAGGCTTGCTCATCAGCGCCGTCAGTAGCCAACTTAGTCGCAAACAGCGGATTTTTTTACCAGAAGTCTTTTCTGACATCCAGCTTCTCACTGCATTTCCTGATCGCGCGCTGATTCAACAAACAGAAAGTCATGGCAAAACGGTTCAAGCCAAATATGGACATCTCGGTGCGTATGGGGAAGCTGCTGCTGGGTTCCCTCATGTTCAAATCGCTCTAGCAGATTATTTTTCTCGGGATTGTTCCAATGAGACCAAAAAAAGGCTCCACATGCTGTTGGCGATCATCGCTACGCTGGACGATACGTGTATTTTATACCGCAGCAATCAAGAGGTACTGGCACTGGTTCAGCAACTCGCACAAAAAGCCAATCAGCAAGCGTTGCCGAACCCAGCATTTCATGCACTAGCAGCCTTCTGCCAGTCAGAAAATGTGTCTCCAGGCGGCAGTGCTGATCTGTTGGCTGCCAGCTTCTTTTTATTGTCCATCAACTCGGTTTTACCCGTAAACGAAGGAAAGACCGTTTACCAATAACTCTTTTCCTTAGAAGAAAGGCAACGATTCTTCTAAGGATTTTTTGTTTCATTTTTTCGCTCGATTAAGAAAAATAAAATCTCTTGCTATTTGCATAGTTTAATGATTAGATAATTCTTAGGCACTACTGAAATGCTTCGTTGCTCCATTGCAACGAATAAAGGAGTTACAGATGAAATACTATAATGCTTTTCTTCAAAATCTTGTGTTGCGGCGCTGGACTGTCCTGTTTATGCTTGCGGGCATTCTTTTTTTGTTTCGCAGTCTGATGACCATTCTTTTGCTGACCTTTATCTTTACGTATCTGATTTATCGGCTGGTTCTTTTGCTCCATCGAAAAAGCCATCTGCCCATCAAGCTTACGAGCATCCTGACTTACAGCTTGATTGTTTTTATTCTTTATTTAGTAGCAACAAATTATGTACCCATCATCATCAAACAATCCGTCCAATTAGTCAATTCCGTTGCTGATTTCTACCAACGGACAGACTCCAAAAATGAATTGATCGAATATGTCTTGAATTTATTGCAGACCAGCGAATACATCCAGAAATTACAAAGCGGCGTTCTAGTCGTGATCAATTATCTGTATAATTTCGGTGAGTTGGCGTTGACTGTGCTGATCTCCTTTCTGCTTAGCTTCTTCTTTATGATCGATAACAAAAAGACCGTTGCGTTTTCTCGGCTGTTTTTGCAAGGGCGAGGGGCGTGGTTCTTTGAAGATGTTTACTATTTAGGAGCTAAGTTTACGCGGGCTTTCGGAAATGTGATCGAGACGCAGTTGGTGATCGCCTTAGTCAATACAGCGATCACTGTTTTCGCCTTAGCGGTGATGGGCTTTCCGCAGCTGTTGAGTTTGGCGTTGATGATTTTCTTTCTCAGCTTGATTCCTGTAGCTGGTGTGATCATCTCGTGTATTCCATTGACGTTTATTGCCTATTCTATCGGCGGATTTAATGACGTGATCTACATTTTATTAATCATAGTGTTTGTTCATGCGTTGGAATCCTATATCTTAAATCCCCGCTTGATGGCTAATAAAACAGAGATCCCGATGTTTTACACGTTTATTCTCCTGTATCTTAGCGAACATCTCTTTGGCTTGTGGGGCTTGATCATCGGGATCCCATTGTTCACTTTCTTTTTAGATTTAATGAATGTGAAAGAGATTCCGCGATTGCGTAAAAAAACCGATGACACCTTGCAGGACCAATAAAAATGATTGCTGTAAAGGATGGCAATTGATAGAAAAAACCATCTCTGCCGATGAAAGGCGAGATGGCTTTTTTATTTCGCAGCAATTTTTTTCGTAAAGGAGACAAAGCAGATTGCTGAAGAGGGGCTTTGAAACCTGCCTGTTGGGGAATACCCTAACGAGTGATAAAAGTGAACCAGTTTGGGTTCTTGCAGGATCGTATTCAAACGAATCGTATCTGTTTGTACGTTCCTTTCAATCAAGATCATTGCTTGTCTACCAATCCCGCGGTTCTCGTAGGAGGGAAGAAGGGCGATGGAAGATAGCTTCGTCGTATGTTCCTGCTCAACCGTCAGTTTTAGGAAGCCTACGGTTTTCTGAGCGGTCATGATTAAATAATAAGTGGTATTCGACGCAGAAAACTTTGCGTTTAGCTTCTCGAAACTTTGTAAATAGGGAGAAGTTTCTTTGTCTTGATAACGGAGAAAGAGGGATTTGAAGGCCGCTTTTTGTATCAAGTAGATTGAAAGCAGATCGGAAAGCTTCGCTTCTTTAAGCTGAATGAGCATGCACACCTCCATAAAAAATCAGACATCATTTATTGAAAGACATTGATTCGGCTTAGCAGATCCTGATGGAAAAGCCATCGATTAGCAGTCTTTCATTGGCTCGTTTCTGTTTTGATCCTTCCCTCAACCACAGGTTCACCAACGAAGAGATCCGCAGGGGTTCGTGCCGTCGTTGTTTTATTGAAAAAGATCATTTATCGATGTCACTAAGTCGTCATAGGTTTGACCGGTAGCGATTGCATAAACGGAAAGCAAAAAGACGAGTGCTGCTGCCAACACGTAAAAAATACGGAGGCGATAGCCGTCACCTGTCCGACGATTTTTTACAAAAGTAAAAACCGTCACAGCTAGATAAGCGAAGGTCAATAAACAAATAAGATACGTTATAATTTCTGGAGTCATAAGCGTTTTCCTTTCTTTTTTTATTTGTATAAAAATATACTCAATAAATATAATATAACCATTTCGCTACCGTCAAAGAAAGCGCTCAATTTTTGATACAAAAAACTGACCGAGTGGTAGCCACTGGTCAGTTCTATTCAAAAACGATGGGGCATGATCTTAATTGTCTTTTTATTCCGCATCTAGCAAGCTTCTTAGTTCATCTGCTAAAGCGATACAGGCAATACTATCCGTTAAGGACATCAGGGGATTCTCGAGTTGTCCTTGTGCAAGAGCGGTATGAACTGCTTGAATCTCCGAATGGAAATCATCGATCTCGTACCCAATATCATAGACCGTGTCTTCTTGGTCAATCGTCACGGTAAAAGAAGCGGGGCGATGGAAGTTGGGGATCGTGATTTTCCCTTTTGTTCCTTGTAATTCCGCCACCGTCTCTTTTGTTTGGTCAAATCCAGTCTCAATCACTGCAACAAAGTCTTCACTGACAAAGCGTGCTTCAACGTAAGTATCAACCCCAGTTTCATACAGGCTGTAATCGATCAATTCGGCAGTTAAATTTTCTGGTGAAAAATCTTGGATAAAGGCTAAGTTATAGATCCCCATATCCAGTAAAGCACCCCCTTGTTTTGGCAGATAATGGTAAGAACTGCCTTCGACTGGTAAATGGCGGCGAAAAGTAGTGGTGACACTTGTTAGCTCACCGATATGACCACCATCCACAAGTTCTTTTAGTTTGCGATACGCTGGGGTGAAGCGTGGCTTCATGGCTTCCATAAAGAAGACTTCGTGTGCTTGAGCTTGTTTTTGTACATCGCGCATTTCTTGTGCAGTCAAGGTTGCTGGTTTTTCACATAAAACAGCTTTTTTCGCTTGAAAGGCTTTGATGATCCATTCATAATGATACAAATGTGGCAAAGCAATATAAACGACATCGATAGTTGGATCATCTAATAGGTTTTGGTAGTCATCAAAGACGGCATCACACGGAAATTTTGCTTGAAACGCTTGCGCTTTTTCCATCGTACGACAAGCAACCCCATAAAGCTGGGCGTCTTGAAAATTTTCTAAACTTGCAGCAAAGCGATTGGCGATATTTCCGGCACCAATAATTCCCCAATTGATCATTTCATTTCCCTCTTTTCTTCAGTTGACGGGTATTCTGAGAGAATCCCTGATTCCAAAACAGTTTGTTTTTTTCTTAACTCGACTATATTTTTTTGGTATTCTTTGACATACAGCAATGCAAACAGTGAATCTAAAATATACTCAAAGGCGACCTGTGAAGAAAAGGTGCCGACTTTGAGAAAATCACGTTCATCATGAGAAGCGATGATCGCATGGGTCGCTAATGGGATGATTTTCGCATAGGCGTTGCCAGAGATCACGATCACTGGTACGCCGACTTCACGAAAGTGCTGCATGATTTTTTCGTATTGCGTATTTTTCCCCCGATAGGTAATAAACACGGCACAATCATTTTGCGTGACGTTCGATGCATTCCACGCATCATCCCCATATTCATCAGCTAGAATCAGATACTTATTGATTTTGACCAACTTATTTTGAAAACTTCTTGCCCGGATCTGAGAATCGCCGCGAGCAAATAAGAAAATCCGTTGCGCAGCTTCCAACGATTGCACGACTGCTTCCATCGTTTCTGGGGCAACCTGAGCATGGGTTTTGTGGATCGAGTTGATCGTTAGATCGGCCATTTTTTTCAAAATGTCAGGTGTTTGATCCTTAGGCGAAAAGGGAAAATTCGCGTCAACAAAGGTTGGGTTGAACATCTGATTATGGGCAATTTCAGCCAGACCTAAGCGAAAACTTTTAAATCCTTCATACCCCATCTTTTTGGCTAGACGAATGACGGAAGAGTGGGATGTGTATGTATGCTTAGCGATGACTTCAATCGTCAACGAAGGCACATCATTGATATTTTGCAAAATATAATCGGCAATCCGTTTCTCCGTATTGGTCAATCCTTCTTGAAGCCGTAATTTATCTCCTAATAACATCAAACCACTTCTTTCTAATCATAGCCCAGGACAAAGAAAACCAAAAGCAAAAACTGTACCTTTTTGGCAATTTGGTAAAAATGTTCAGAACCACTCAGCAGTTTGCGAAAAAGTCTGGTCAAAAGAACCTGTTTTTGGCAAAAGGCTTCTCATTTCGAAGGATATCAGCAATAATCAAGCTATCAATTCATAGGAGGCGTCACAATGTTAACTATCGCATATCTCGGAAACGGAAAAAGCACCAATCGCTACCATCTGCCTTTTTCAACCAAGCTGCAGGATAAGATCAAAGTAAAGACGATCTATTCACCAAGCGGAAAGCTGACCTGGCCAACACTAGAAGGTGTTCATTACACCTCTGACTTAGAGGATATCTACCGTGATCCTGAAATTCAATTAGTTGTGGTCACGACCCCCAGTCATTTGCATTATGAATTAGGCAAGGATGTCTTGCTCCATGGGAAAAATGTCTTGATCGAAAAACCTTTTACGGAAACTTCGGCACAAGCAAAGGAATTGTTCGCACTGGCGCAGGAGAAAGGCTTGTTTGTGCAATGCTATCAAAATCGCCGCTTTGATTCCGATTTTTTGACCACGCAAAAAGTGATCGAAAGCGGCGTGCTCGGAGATCTCTTAGAAGTAGAGATGCATTATGATTATTTTCGTCCAGAGATTCCACGGTCAGTGACCGAATTTTCATTGAATACTAGCTACTTGTACGGACACGCTTGTCATACACTGGACCAAGTGATCTCCTATTTTGGGCAACCAGACGATGTCCATTATGAGGTTCGGCAATTGCTTGGAAAAAATCGCATGAATGATTACTTCGATTTGGATCTGTTTTATGGTCGAATGAAAGTCTCAGTCAAATCTAGTTACTTCCGATTAAAAGAGCGGCCTAGTTTTGTCGTTTATGGCGAAAACGGCGTTTTTGTGAAACAAACCAAGGATCGACAAGAAGAGCATCTAAAACAGTTTTATCTCCCAGATCATGCCGATTTTGGGATCGATTTGCCAGAGCACTATGGCACACTAACTTATATGGATGCTAACGGGAACTACCATGAAGAAAAAGTCAACTCTGAAATTGGTGATTATAGCCGTGTGTATGAGGGCGTCTATGAAACGATCATCCATGGCAAAGAGAAAATCGTGAAAGACGAAGAAACGATTTTACAAATCGAAATGCTAGAAACAGGCATCAATCAAGTGATTACTGAGTCATAAGGCAGGGTGATTATGGGGCTTTTGACAAGCAAAGCGCCTGAAGGCATCAACTGACTCAACGTAAAGGAGTAGATCCGAATCGAACCTTCAGAAATCCTGCAAGAAGAACAGCAGCTGCAGTTTGCTCATTTTGACAATGACCTCGCATTGCGGTTGGTTATTGCCATTGATCAGTACGTTAAAAGGAACTACCCGAAGCCGGTAGGGATCAAAGTTGTTCATCAGGGCTTGCCGATCATTCGATTTTTAATGGCAGGGCGAAAAGAGAGCCCTTGGCTTGAAAGAAAAGAACGAACGGTACTAGAAAGCGGGCATAGTTCACTGTACGTCTATGCGCAAAAAGATAGAGATATACAATTTGCTAAATGGGCACAAGACGAACATTATGCAATTTGTGGTGGTGGTTTTCCAATTATCGAAGACAGAAAAGTCACGGGTGCTATCTGTGTGTCTGGTTTGGCTCATTTAGAGGATCATAAAGTGATCACCGAAGTATTGAAACAAATGATTTAAGAAGATAGAAAAGGGGAAGCAAGATGAACTTAGCGATTTTAGGGGCAGGCATGATCGTCCATGATTTTTTAACGGTGGCAGGGGATGTCCCACAACTTGAACTGTCCGCTATTTTTGGGACAGAAAATGATTTAGAAAAAATGAATCACTTAAAACAGCAATACAAGATTCAAACCGTCTACACAGAGTTAGGGGCATGTTTGGCGGATCCATCCGTTGACACCGTGTATGTCGCACTGCCCAATCATTTGCATTATTCCTTTGCCAAAGAAGCAATCCTCGCTGGCAAACACGTCATTTGTGAAAAGCCATTTACGTTGCAGACACGAGAATTAGTAGAATTAGCAGAATTGGCTGCTGCCCACAAGGTGCTTTTGATCGAAGCCATCACAAATCAGTACTTAGCCAACTATCAAGGAATAAAAGCGCAGCTTGAAACATTGGGAGAGCTGAAAGTGATTGAATGCAACTATTCGCAGTATTCTTCTCGTTATGATTTATTCAAAGAGGGAACCGTTTTACCTGCATTTAACCCGAAAATGGGTGGTGGGGCATTGATGGATATCAATATCTATAATATTCATTTTGTCGTCGGGCTTTTAGGAAAACCAAAAAGTGTCCGCTATTTTGCTAATGTCGAACAGGGGATCGATACTTCTGGCATGCTGTTTTTAGACTATGAACAAACAAAAGTCGTTTGTATCGGCGCCAAAGATTCGACAGCGACGATTCGTTCAACGATCCAAGGGACGAAAGGATCGATCATCGTCAATGGGCCGACGAATATGCTTGCCAGTTATGACGTTGAACCGGTTCATGGGGCAAAAAGCCATCAGGATCGCAGCGTTCACGGACATCGTATGTTTGAAGAATTTGTCCGCTTTGCACAAGCCATTCACGAAAATGATCACGCCTTTGTCAAGGAACGCCTTGCCCATAGCAAGCTGGTGACGGAAGTCGTGGAAAAAGCATTGGCAGATGCCCAGATCGTATTAGGATAATCGCATCAATGAGGAAAGACACCAGCTTCTTAGAAAAGTTGCTGGTGTCTTTGTCTGTTGTCTTATTTTTTCTTCTTTAAACTCAATAAGGTTAGTGGGATACCCAAGGTGAGGTAGCCGACAATCGTCATCAAACAGACCACCAGCCAAAAGTTATCTACTGCTAGAAATGCAATCAGGCCATATGCCACCAGAATCGAGAGAAAATAAAAAAGAAAGAGCTGAAAAAAACGTTTAAAACTCACAGTCATTCATTCTCCTTTGTCGTTAAACTGACAAGAAAAGTATACCACATCAAACGCAACTTCAAGGTCTGATTGTGATCATTCGCAGGAGCCGCAAAAGGCGAATTATTTTGTTGGCTGACCGTGATTCGCTATACTTGAAGGGAAGAGCAAGCGCAGGAATATTTTTTTAGGAGAAGGAGGAGACAGATGAAAAAGGTGGATATACTGATTATCGGAGCGGGTCCAGCTGGAACGGCTGCTGCCTACGGGTTAAAAGCCAAAGGTAAGACAGTCGCGATCGTTGAAGCCGATTTATGGGGTGGCACTTGCCCCAATCGCGGGTGCGATCCGAAAAAACTACTGATGCGAGGCGTGGAAGTCAAAACAGAGGCGAAACGTATGCAAGGCAATGGTGTTCAAGGACAGGTAGCCATTGATTGGCCGGCACTGATGGCGTTTAAGCGCTCGTATACCGATCGGGTGCCAGAGTCAACCAAACAAGGGTTACTAGCAGAAGGGATCACTACTTACTACGGACAAGCCGCTTTTCGTGATGCCCATACGGTCGTCGTGGACGCAGAAGAGATTCAAGCAGAAAAAATAATTATTGCGACAGGACAGCGTCCAGCCGTACTGCCCATCGTCGGCAAGGAGCATTTACAAAGCAGTACTGATTTTCTTTCCTTTGAAAAGATGCCAGCAACGATTGCTTTCATAGGTGCTGGGTATATTACCTTCGAATTGGCGATGATCGCTCAAGCAGCAGGTGCTGAAGTTCATGTGATCCATCATAATGACCAGCCGCTAAAAGGATTTGATGCTGAATTGACCGCAGAAATGGTTCGTTCAATGCAGGACCAAGGCGTTTCGTTCCACTTTAATCAGAACACGCAGCGAATCACGAAAGAACAAAACCACTATACGATCCAGACACAAGCATTGTCTCTCACCGTAGAAGCAGTGATTGGTGCCACGGGACGCAGACCCAATAGCGATCAGCTGCAACTGGAAAAGGCAGGGGTAGAAACGTCAAAACAAGGGATCGTAGTAAATGAGTTTTTGCAGACTAGTCAAAGACACATCTATGCAATTGGGGATGTGCTAGCGAAAAAGCAGCCCAAACTGACGCCTGTTGCCAGCTTTGAAGCCGCCTATCTTGTCGAGCATATAGATGACCAGAAAACACCCATCCGCTATCCGCTGATCCCTACGCTGGTTTTTGGTGCGGAAAAACTAGCAAGAATCGGGATCAGTGAGCAAGAGATTGCCGATAATGCCTCAGAGTATCATAGCGAGGTGATGGATCTTTCTTCTTGGTATACCTATCGACGAATCAATGATCAAGATGCAAAAATCAAATTGGTTTATAACACATCTGATACCATCGTTGCGGTCACGATCGTTTCTGCATTGGCCGATGAGTTGATCAACCACTTCGTTTTTGTGTTGGAGAATCAGCTATCGAAAGAAGCGCTGGCCCAAATGATTTTTGCCTACCCAACACCTGCTAGCGATTTGTCCTATTTTCTATAAATAATCAAACAAGCCTGCACTAGTTTCCGCTAGCACAGGCTCTAAATTATTATGTCCGTATTGACTATAGTCCGTGAACCTTAAATGAACCTTAAAGTTAGGCTGGGTTTCATTTAAGCCATGTCTTTGTTTTCTAGTAACCCTAGGTTTAGGCTTTTTTTGACAGCCGGCGGACAGCAGCAATCAGTAAGATCGCCGACAAGAAGAGCCCGACCAAATAGATGATGAAAATAGAATCTGGCTCATAGTGCCGATAATTGAATATTTTTACCATAAAAAAGAGAAACGGGATCGCTGCAATAAGGGTTGAAACGAAACGTTTCCGCCATTGTATGAAAAACGATCCAATCACTAGAAAAAGACAAAACGGGATCCAAAAGACCAAATGTCCGATAAGTTCGATTTTTCACACCTCCTAGCAAGTAAAATCATCATAACGTTTCTTCCTAAAAAGCAAGCGTGAAGGAAAAAATAATCCCATTAGGCATGTATGAAATTATGAGTGGAGTCTTCTGAAAAGTTCACAAGAAATCTGAGAATTTCAAAAGGAAATGAAAAAACGAACGGTTAGGAATATCCCAATAGTCCGAGACAAAAAATACCTCTTGCAGCATTCATTTTGACTTGAATCCTGCAAGGGGTACTCTTTTGTAGAAAATCTGGTGCTTTATTCAATTGATATAAAAGAAATGCCTAGGAAGGAGCAGCAATCCTTTTTTATGGCAAGATGTTCTTACTATAAAAAAGGGAAATGACTATACCAATGTCCAACAGATCCTTATAATAAAATCCTTTTAGTGGACCAATGTGTAAGAAAAATCCGAGAATCATTAATACAAACAGCAGCAGGAAAAGCAGGTTGAAAGCGGTCATCAAGCGAAAACTGAAATGCCAATTACTCAGGAAATACTGATATTTCGCTGCTCGGTAAACTTTGTTTTGAATCGGAATTTTCTTGAGTGCAGGGATCGATTCGTGATAGGACGTAAATAATTCGTAGTCTTTTTTCGTCAGTACTTCTGAGAAAATGTGCGTCCCTGCCTGAAAGTCGAAATAGCCCCAATGGAATTGTTCTTTATCCTCTGGTGATTCGTGCTTCATCAGCTTTCTTGGCTTGATCGTGAACGCCTTGATGGTCTCATAGGGGTAACTGAAATAGGTGTTACTTTCTAAATAGTCGATGATGACCAGAAAAAGCATTCGGGTTTCTGTGAAAACTAACAAACGATTGCCGCGGGTATCATGAAAGATGTCACGGTATGCTTTTGCTTTCTCGGTTGTTGCATAGGCATAGGCGCCAAGCCCTTGATTGGCGAAGGCGAGGTTTCCATCTGGCGTCAAAGGCAGATAGCCAAGAATCGTTTCGTCTTTTGCTAAAAGCGTCTGAAGCTCCTCTAATAGATCTTGCAAGAAAACATATTGTTTGGACAGCTCGAAAGTTGTTGCTTTTACTTGTTCAGATATTTTTGTCAGTGAATTGTTTTCATTTAAGACTAACTGTTTAAAATCCATCGATAGTCATCCTTTCTTTTAAGCGTTTGCGGCCACGGGAAAGACGATTGTAGATCGCTGAGACATTTAAGTCCGTCTGCTCTGCGATGGTTTCGGGTGACTCTTGGTAAAAATAGTAGAGCAGAAAAATCCTTTGATCGAGGGCTTCAAGGTCTTCAATAAAGCCCAAAAAGGTTTCCTTTGTCAAAGGTGATTCTTCAATAGCTAGTTCCTGCTCATCAACAGGTTTTTCTTCCAGTGAGCGCTTGTTCAATTTCCGCTTGTGGTCAATCGCACGACTACGACTGATCAAAAGCAGCCAAGTAATCAAGCGGCTTCTTTCTGGTTGGTACGCAGCAATCTTTTGCCAAACCTCGTAAAAAACTTCGTTCGCTACATCTTGGCGCTCGCTCACTTCATGCGGTTGGGAGAGGACACTATGAATCGTCCTCAGCATGCTATCACCATAAACAGCTAACAGTTCTTCTAAGCCGGCATAGTCTTTCTTTTTGATTCGTTCAATGATTTCTTCATCCTGCACCTTTTTCACCCCTTCACACTATATACGAAGAATGTTTGCCTTTTCTATCAGAAAAAGAAAAAAACCTCTGTTAACGAGGTTCATGTTCTTTGGCCAGAAGATCTGTTGCCAAGCGCTGGGCCAAATATTCCCAAAGAATGCCGCCAAAAAAAGCGCCTATCATATAAAGAATGACTGCTTGCAGCTCCAATGGATTATTTGCTAGCCAGAAAGAAAATAGCGAGCCGATGATGAATAGGTAGCTGCCAAAAAGCACTTGCCGCCACGAGCGTTTTTTAACAAGCTTGCTAATGAGAAAGGTTGAAAGGATCATCAAGAGAATTTGGATGAATGCCAGCGAAGGCAAAAGTGCAAAGTCAGAAACAACCATTTCCCAAAATTGTTGAATCAAGAAAAAGAAAGCAAAGAGAATGAGCCCGCTTGATAATGTACTAAGCCGCAAGGAAGATATTTTTTTTCGCATTGGTTTACTCCTTGAAAGGTTTTCTTTATTATAGCAAATTTTTAATTAAATAATGTAAAAAGATGAACGAGAAGATCTGCAAAAAAACTTCTCCTACATGTGCCTACTTTTAGTATACTTGAAAGAAACGAGTGGATGGACTCGATACATAAGGAGGATTTCATGCCAACGATTCTTTTTGCGCCTGCGGTATTCAACTTGGCTGAAACGACAAGGATGATCGAAGTCGCTAAACAAATGCAAGGAAATCACCACTGCGAGTTCTTTGGTTTTTCAAAAACCTTTGCTTCACTTATCACTGAAAGTGGCTTTACGTACCATTTGCTGACGCCGACTCTGACAGAAAAACAAGAGGAACAGATCATAAAATTAGATCAACTACGCTCAATCAAAAATCCCTTCACCAAAGAGATGGTTGCCGCGCGTATTCTGAGCGAACAAAAGCTGATCGATAAACTTGCTCCTCAGGTCATTGTAACTGGATCGAATGTCACGATCTTTCTATCTGCTCGCAGCAAACAGATTCCCTTAGTCTACGTAAAACCCTATGCGATGAGCGATCCCTTTTTTCGATCAGATAGCGCATTTATCCCTTCTAGTTTGCGTTTCTTCGGACCGCTAAGGAAACCACTTTGGTATTGGATAAGAAAACAATTGGTAAAATCCCGCTGGATGCCCCGAGCATTCAAACACGCTGCTCAAACAGAAAAACTTTTTATGCCTGAAACGAGCTTACGAATGATGGACGCTGATTTAAATCTCATCACCACTCCTGATTTATTTTTAACGAAAGAGCAGCTGCCAGAAAATTATCAAATCGTTGGGCCGATTTTTGCGAAGCTCGGGTCTTCTTTACCAGACGAAGTGTTGACTTTTATTCAACAAAAGCGGCGGGAAAGAAAACGAATCGTTTATTTTGCGATGGGCAGTTCGGGGAATCCGCGCATGGTGCGAAAAATCTTAGCTTTCTTGCGAAACCGTTCGGAACTAGCGATCATTGCTCCGGTTACACATCTACTCAAGGGGAAACACAACGACTCAGAGAATCTGTTCTTGACCGAATATCTACCAAGTCATTTATTGCATGAGCATATCGATTTTTCTTTTATCCATGGTGGGGAAGGGACTGTTCAAACAGCTTGTGCATCTGGGAAGCCGTTTATCGGAATTGGGATGCACTATGAGCAATGCTGCAATATTCAGTACTGCGTGGCGTATGGCAATGCAATCGCACTGACAAAACCATTAACTGAGAAAAAGCTGGAAGCTGCCCTGACTGAGGTTGGAGCTCCGAAGATTTGCCAACAAGCCTATCAGTTTAAGAAGGATTTCCCGACAAATGGTCCTCAGAAAGCGATGCAGGAGATTGAACACTTTTTAGAAAAAAAACAATTTTTCTAAATTTTCCTATTAAAAAAGAGCGATTATCATTGAGATAATCACTCTTTTTTAATAGAGATCTACTAGCATCAGCAAGCCTGGGACCCACGTAGTGAAGATACCACAAGCGATCGCAAAATAATGAATCTTACGACCAAAGTTTACCTTCACGATCGTATCCAAAAAGCCGCAAAACCATAACGCTCCCCATGTTAACCAAATCAATGCAAAGAGGGGATCTTGCTCCCATTGCCAAGAGACCCAAGCAAAAGGTAAGGTATTGATGGCTACGAATAGTGCGAAAATCCCATAAATACGTAGATCTAAATCAAAAAGGTAAATGATCCCTACCAACAAATACGTGAAGGCAAAGAGAAAGCCAGTGCCTACTTCATAATAAGCGCCTTGAAGCATATAGATTAGATTGATAATAAAAGATAACGTACCTGTAAAAAGATTGATCAAAGCAAGTGAGCGGTAGTCAATGTGAAGTAAGCTGCCCCAGCCGTTGATTATCAAAGTAATTCCTACAAAAAATAAACCGATCCCTAACATAAAATCCTCCTTTACTTAAATTTAGAATAACAAATTCTAAGAAAAAATAATAGCTCTATTTATTTTTATGTCAATAAAAAGGAAAATAATTTTGAAATTTGCTATTTTTTGCTGCTAAATTTGATAAAATCAATACCAAAGAGCGCTGCTAGCCGATGCTTTTCTCGTTAAGGGGAAAATTTCAGCGTATAAAAAGAACTTTTACTCGTTGGAAGAAGGGGAAAAGAGACAGATCAATAGATTTTCAGTGTATTGATCGGACAAAAAGCAGACCAGGTAGCAGTTTATCGGTTTTTACGAATTTGCAGCAGTGAAGACTGTTTTGCGGAAAGGAGGACTTATGCCTAGAAAAGATCGAATCTTACTTTTCATTGATGAATATATGCAAGCTCAAGGTTGCGCACCTACCATACGAGAAATCTGTGCCAATGAAGAAATAAAAACGACCTCTTTGGTTTATCGTCATTTGTTGCGTCTCGAAAAAAGAGGCCTAATTTACCGAGCTTATCGCTTTAAGTCACGTTCGGTTCGTTTTACAGACGAAGGGAAGGCCTATGTCAAAGCGTTGCGACAAGCACTTTTAGCAGACGAAAAACAAACGCATGGCAATGAAGAATAGCTTAACACCAAAATAAAAAAGCCTAGAGGCTTTTTTATTTTGGTGCACGGTAGCCAGCAGCTTCCGCTTCAGCGATCGTTTTGAACCATTCTTTCGGATTCGTCGTATCATCATAGTATTTAGATCCTGGCAAATGATAGATGCCGCTTCTTGATCCTTTGATCAAACCATTTCCTTGTTGATCGACATATTCTTTCTGTTTCTCCTTTGTTTCACTGTTTTGAGAAGTGGCTGTTGTCGTGTTGTTCTCACTACTTGTCGCATTCTCCTGTTGCGTCATATCTTCGTTTGAAATCTCGCTGCTGCCATCCGCATAGTTGATCGTGACACCATCTTGGATGTTGAAGATATAATAGTTGAATTGGATCGTATCGTCGCCAATAGATTGGGCTTGCATCTGTACCCCACGGGCAACCAGCTCGTCATCACGATAGATTGGAGTGACAGAATATCGAACATAATGGTTTTTGTCTTGCTTGAGATAGTAGTTGATATCCATTTCTAAGCGCAACATCTCTGGATTGTTCAATTGACTAGTTCCCGTGATCAAATTCTTCCAGTTTGCATTTTCGCCAGCTAAAGCAAACCCAATCAAATGCGTCCGATTATATAAATATTTCCCATTGGGGAGCTGTTTATTACGCCAGCCTGTCGGTTTCACGCTGGAGATATCGCCACGTTTTTCCGTAGGCATTAAGGATTGATTCAACATTGCTTCAGCCGAAGTCGCTCGATTGAGGTGGTCAAGGTCGCCGTATGCTTCCCAGGCACCATTTTCAAGTGAAAGGTCGTCTTCTGAAAACTCAGGGATGTTTTGATTGACTTCAATTGTTTGGGTGCCTTGGTAGGTTAGCTGTGCCAATTCGTCTGCGCGAATATCTTTAGCAGAAGGGGTGCTTACCTCTGATTGTTGCGTTTCCTGCTTTGGAAATAGGTCATTGCTTTGTAGGAAACCAAAGCCAACTGCTGCGAGTGCGAGAAGCGCAGTGACCGATCCAATCAATGTTTTTTTCTTTGCCATCTCTTTATTGCCTCTCTTTTCATTGATATAGGTTTAGAATAAACGGTGAGTAAAAAAATCACAACTAGTTTATCATACCATTTGCGGGGGATGTTTTACAGCGTCTGCTAGCTTCTTTTGCCTTTTGTTCTTGACAAACTTCAGTCAATTTTCTTTACAAGCGACGTCCTTTAAAAGAATTTTTCGTCTGCGAGTGATATTTTTCATATTTTAAAAAAACTATGTGATATAATGAATAAAGTTGCTGCTCTATCCCTTTGATGCTTGTTTTAATAACAGTCATCTCCAGCTGCGGAACAAACTTTCAGCTGTCTAGCAGACAACGTTCAAACGAAAGAAAACTGGACAATTTTCTGAACGATTGCCTTTCTTTCTTTGACCAAAATTATAGGAGAAGGAGTGTATCCCATGAACCAGCAAGAAACCATCTTACATTATTTAAATAAGAAAGACTCTGAAAAGTTAAAAGAACTCGTATCAGGAATGGAAGAGCTGCCGCTATTACAATTATTCAGCAACTTATCCGCGGATGAAAAAGTGATCGTTTTCCGACTGTTACCGAAAGACAAAGCCCTTATCCTGTTTGAAGATTTGACACCAGCTACCCAACAACACTTATTACGCTCTTTCACCGATGAACGAGCAACCGAATTTGTGAATGAGATGGCGCCAGATGTTCGTGTACGGCTTTTAGATGAGTTGCCAGCGACCGTAACACAAAAACTTTTACAATCGTTGGCGCCTGATGAACGAGCTGCAACAAACCTCTTACTAGGGTATGAAGCTGAAACTGCGGGTCGCTTGATGACACCGGAATTCATTACATTGAAAAAAGATATGACAGTCAATCAAGCATTGGAAAAAGTGCGAATGCAAGCCAAAGAAAAAGAAACAATCTATACGCTTTATGTTACTGATCAAACGAAAACGTTAGAAGGTGTTTTGTCGCTGAAAGATCTCTTAATGGCACAAGGGGATCAACGCATCAGTGAGATCATGTCCCAAAAAGTTATTTATGTGACCACTGACACCGACCAAGAAGAAGCAGCCCGTTTGCTAAATGAACTAGATATCATTGCGCTGCCAGTCGTAGACAAGGAATCAAGAATCGTTGGGATCATTACCGTCGATGACGCGATCGATGTCATCGAGTTGGAAACAACGGAAGACATGTTTAATGCCGCTGGTTTGGTCGATGTCGCCTCCAACGAAGCAGACCGTAGTAATGTTTTGATCAATGGCAGCCTGTGGCAAATCTGGAAAGTCCGCTTGCCATTCTTAGTGATCACTTTAGTGGCTGGACTTTTAGCTGGGGTCGTCATTGATGAATTTGAACAAACGTTAGAGTCGGTGGCAGCCGTTGCGATTTTTATTCCTTTGATCATGGATATGGGTGGAAACGTTGGTACACAATCCTCTACTGTATTTGTTCGGGGGATGTCGTTAGGGCATATTGATCTTTCAACCTTCACCAGACATTTCTTTAAAGAAGTTTGGATCGGTTTGAGTCTAGGATTGATCGTCGGGATCATCTCTGGAACCGCTGCTTCACTTTGGCAAGGGATCCCGATGTTAGGGGTCGCTGTTGGGATTTCATTAGTTTTTGCTATGACCTTAGCGGCAGCACTTGGCTTTTTAGTCCCGTTTGTACTTATTAAACTAAACATCGACCAAGCAGCCGGTTCGGCACCGATCATCACCTCGATCAAAGATATTGCTGGCTTGTTTATCTACTTCGTTTCAGTAAATGTTCTTTTGGGTCATTTGCTTTAGCATACTGTCCGTTCCAGTGGTATAATAAAGCGACATCACATGATGAGCACAACATAGAAAGGGGAAATGTCCTATGACAAATCAAATGAAGCAACATCAACTCGGAGGTTTCTCTTTTTAAGTGCGGCCTCCTAATTAACTGGAGGGAAATCATGGAAAAACAAGGAATCGTGGTCTTTCAGGCTAAGGATATCGCAAAAGTCCGCCTGACCACAGGAGAAGAATGTTTAGCAACCGTTTCAGGAAAATTTCGTCAACAGGCACGAGCGCCAAAGGATTATCCTATTGTTGGTGATTTTGTCCAAGGGCAGGTGTATGATCAAGATCATTTCTTGATTGATGCTTTGCTCCCACGAAAGAGTTTTTTACAACGAAAAGTAGCCGGAAATCGGACGGATGAACAAGGGATCGCTGCGAACATCGACACGGTTTTTATTGCTACTAGTGCCAATGAAGAATTTAATTTCGCTCGGTTAGAGCGCTTTGTCACGATCGCTTGGGACAGTGGCGCTAACCCAGTGATTCTCTTGACCAAAGCCGATCAAGTCACAGCTGATGAAAAAGCAGAGCTGCTGCAAGCATTAAACGATGCTTTTGGTGTGAAAGCATTCGCTACTTCTATTTATGAACCGAACGAATTGCTGACAGAAGCCTACTTTTCAGACGGAAAAATCAGTGCATTTATCGGTTCGTCAGGCGTCGGGAAGTCCAGCTTATTAAATCAGCTCATGGAACAAGCCGTTCAAAAAACCAATGACATACGAGAGGATAGTCGAGGACGACACACGACGACGAGTCGCCAGTTGTTCACACTGCCCTCTGGCGCAATGATCATCGATACTCCTGGCATGCGGGAAGTTGGCATCAGTACCGTTCGGTCAGCTTCGATCGAGCAATCCTTTGAAGCGATCAGTCAATATGCTGAAGGTTGTTTCTTCAGAGACTGTCAGCATGAAACAGAACCGAAATGTGCGGTAAAAGCAGCTATTGCTGCCGGTGAGCTTTCAGAAGCAGCCTTCGCTCGCTATCGCAAAATGGAAAAAGAGCTGGCGTATTTGAAACGAAAAGAACAGATCAAAGAAATGAAAAAGTAATAGTTAGCACTCCTTTCTATAAGAGGAGTGCTTTTTTGTACGTGTCAAGAGCGCCTTGTTGAGTAAAGAAGAGGAGAGCCGCAGCCAATGTTCTTGTGTTTTCATGAAAAGGCGGCCAATTTCAAAGGGCACTACATGCTAAGTGGTTGAACTAAACTAAGATCGCCTGCCTGGTTACAAGCTGTCGTCAAGAAAAGCAGGATAAAAAAACACAGTGGGGTGTTGTCCCACTGTGTTTTGAGCAATGATTTGCCCCTGCCAAGGTATTTCTAGTATAAAGCGTTGATTCTTAAATAGCAACTCGAAAAAACGCCTCATTCAGCAGAGCGTAGAATTTTCGTCATGGCTTTTCCTTTCGCCAATTCATCGATCAGTTTATCTAGGTAACGAATTTCTTGAACTATTGGCTCTTCGATCTCTTCTACCCGAATCCCGCAAATCACACCAGTAATCTGTTTTCGTGCAGGATTGAGCTGAGGGGCTTGCTTAAAAAAGCGTTCAAAAGAAACATCATCAGCCATCTGTTGGAGTGTTTCTTGGTCATACCCAGTCAGCCAGGTAATAATCTGATCTACTTCTTCTTTTGTCCGATTTTTCCGTTCTGCTTTGGCAATATACAGAGGATAGACTTTCGCAAAACTCATTTGGGTAATCTTTTGATTTTTCATGATAAACTCCTTTAGTCTTTACACAAAGTATACTTCATTTTTTTCTTTTTGCCGAGATTTTCAACGTTTGTTGTGTGCCAAAATAGGCGAGGGGACTAAAGGATGATTTTTTCTTCTTGTTCACGAAACCCCAATACCTTTTGTCGTGACTCGCCATCCCAATAGAGCAAGTCCAAATTCTTATGCAGCATTAGCTGTGTATATAATTCTTTCAGAGTCAGAGCAGGCTTTTTGGGTTCGAAAAATAAAATCAATTGGTTATGACTATCTTGTGCGATCGTCGTAAAAGGAATCAGGTTTTCTTTGTAAGTTAAATAAATTCCTTGGTAATCTGTAGCACTCGACGACGTTGTCAGTGCTGTCAAGAGGTCTCTTGCTCTCATAGTGAACCCGCCTTTACTGTTTTTTGTCGATAGGCATCGATATCCAACATGATTTTTGTTTTGCCGTACACCGTATACTTTTGCACCACGAATTGGTGGCGCTTATTCCAATAGCCACCCACAGTTAGAAACATGCCCTCATCAACATCCCCTAAAAAATTCAAACTGTGCTTCGCAATCAAACAGTTGGTGGTGCCGAGTGTAAAGCGGACCAAAGGGGAGGGGGCAAAGGAGACGATCCTTATTTTTGAGACAGCGCCTTTTTGTGTTTGCATCAGGTATTCCTCCTTTAGTAAGTAGTAAAAAGCGGATCATTCGTTGAGATCAAACCATTTTTTCTCTTCATAAAAAGCAACATGACGAATCTCATCATAATGGATTTTTTCTATGGTTTCTCCCGTCAAATAAATGCCCAATGTGTCGTATCCGCTGATTTTTCCGACAATATCTGGGGGATAGCCGCCTTCTTCATTGATTTCTTCTCGTTGGATCGCCACAGTTACGTTCTTTTTCATCGCTTCGAATAAGCATTGATTGATTTCTTCCGTTGTGAGTGACGGCTTAGGCGGACAATCAAACGTGCGTGTCGGCTCTTCTTCAATTTCAGTTGTATGCTCAGATAAAAAGAATCCTTGCCACTTTAGCTTTTTCCGATCTTCATATGGTTGCAGCATACCCATAGCAATCACCTCTTATCTATATAATACAAACATACGTTCTCTTTTGTAAAGCGAACAGATTTTTAAATTTCTGATTCTTCTATGAAACATCTAAAAAGTGCATCAAACAAGGGGATAGTGGCGGGTATCGTTTTTTTATACTATATATGTTATAATTTATCCTGAAGGAATCATGAACGTTTTAGAAAATAGCTGGCGAAAAAGGAGAATAGTATGTCTGGATTAATTGTGGTCCTGCTTACGATCTACTTTGCAAGTAGGAAAGATAAAGAACAGTGGCTTTTTGATCGCAAACGATTGACTATTCTGGCGCTTATGTTTGTGATCATCGGCATAAGTTGGGGCTTAAATGACAAAATAATGAAGGATCCTCGGAACCAAAATATTAGAAGTGATTTACTGTTTAATTATTCGTTCCCCTTATTGATAGGTATGCTAGGTCTATTTATCAAAGAAATACCACGGTGGGGACGGATCGTGACTTTGTCATTTGGCTTTATGATTTTCGGGTATTTAGCTATGCACTATTTGATAGGGTTTCACAACCCGTATTGGGAAAATCTACAGCTAAGTCCATTGTATTGGCTACCAAGTGACTAGCCATACGAAAGTATCGCCAATGGAAACGAAAAAAAGCACTCCCTTTATTGAGTGCTTTTTTTCGACTAAATCACTGCAGCAAGATGTTTCTTTTCCCAAAAAATGGGTTGGACCTAAGTAGCAAAAGGATCATATAAGGAGAAGTCACGACTGTTTGAATCAACCCGATTGATTCTTGACTAAACCGTGTCTTTTGATTATTGCCAAAGTAAAATATGCGACGAGTGTTCCTGCAATCCCAAAAAGTAAATCGATTCGATCAGGGGTGTTCATGAAGCCAAAGATAGTCTCGCTCAATAGATTGGCAATGAGTAAGAGCAGGGTCAATAGTGTGACGGCTTTAAATGGCGCACCTACGAGAAGCCAAAAGTACCCCAGTAAGCCAATAATCAAACTAATCGAAAAATTGGAGATATGAAGATAAAAGTCAGGATACATCGAAGTAAAGAAAGAAATGTCCAAGTACTTTGATAAGTAGAGGAAGAGGGCTGTGAACACGAAAAGCAAGTAGAGGAGTGACGCCCAGATTTTTGGTAAAAAGACTAGCTTTAATTGCTTCTTCATTTTCATTTTTATTCTCCTTTTAGAATTGTCAGCTTATACGGATGGAATTGCTTTTATCGGGTGTTAATTACACAAATGGAAAAAAAAAGCTGCAAACCAGGCAAATCAGTAGTCTGCACCTCATTAATGGTAAAATGAGTTGAGGTGATAAAATGACAATAATAAACAATCAGCGATTATGGTTAGGTATAGGGATAGAAATTATTTTGCTCATATCATTCAGCATGATTATGTATTTCATCCTGACGAGTGGCAATTTGAAGCAAAACCCGTTCAGCAGTCGACGAAAAGGAAAAATAAGCTTGTGGATAGCTGCTGGTTTGATTTTACTTGCCATGGTTCTAGTATTCCAAGGAATGATCAACGGCGCTTTATTCAGACTTTTTTAGCAAAATATGGACGTTTATGGTGACCTATGAACATTACAATTATATTAAATAACGAAATACCCTAAGTTATCTACATGATTTTAGGGTTCTTTTTTATCGAATCATGTAGTAGATATTTGTTGGTATTTGCAACGTCTAACTACTTGTGTCAGAATTTTGAAACGGATTGGCTATATGAATAAAGTTCTAGGTAAAAGCTCAAAGATTTTCAAAATGATTATAGCATACAATCAAACCGATTGGTTCGTGAATCAAGGCTGATAGTTTGAATCTGTATTTGCTGAGATAAAAAAGACGAATCCGCAAGTAACTTGCTACAAGACCGTTAACAATCTGTTGATCAGTAAATCATAAAAAAGAATCTGAAGAAACTTGTAAAATAAGAAGTTCTTAGCTTTAGTTGAATTTTAGATGAATTAGTGACAATTTCCTGATAAAAGTCATTCGGAGGGAGGTAAAATGATGCAAAATTGACTTGAACTGTCTAAAATATCACGAACTCGTTTTCGAATACAACTTTGTATAATATATATTATGTAAACTAAAATATAAAATTTTTCGAACACCGTATTTAGCGGATAATTTTACGGCTCTCCTCCCTCTTATTTAGGATTATTTCCTTCAAATTCACCTAATTGGCAGCATAATCCAAAAAAATGGTCATTTGAGCGATAGTTTTTGTTTTTGTTTGTTCTACAATTGATAAGAGAATCAACTGACAAATTATATCTGTACCTTTGTCTGCATTTGATCTTGTTGATTCTTGAATCTTTGAATTCAAGCTTTGGTTTGAAGCTGCTGGCCAAACTCAATGAATCAGTCAAGTATCGTTGTTCACGATCTTATCAGTAATGATTCGCACTTAACCCAGCAAATTTGTGCTAACTAATAGCCTAATGGGAATCTTGATCACAGGCAAACCAGCAACGATAAACAAGAAACGTTTCGTTGCGTTCAGTTTTCACCTAAACGGATCAGATTCCCATAGCGAGTCCTAATCAAGGGTGCACAGTCATCTAAGTACAAGTTTCGTTTTGTTGCTGCCAATAAAGCAATGACAGCTACGGAAAGTTTCAAACTATGTAATACAGGATCGCCGAAAAGACAATGATCAAAATGACCAAGACAACGATTAGTTGATTTAAACGTCGAATAAGCAGGTTTTTCTTGTTTTTTTCAAATTCTTTTCCTTCATTTCGATAATATTCTCTATCTTTTGTTCCCACGAGCGCCAACTCCTTTTCCCTGATTTTATCACTATCCTGAAAACAATGGGTGCAATCAAGGTGTTTTGTACAATAAATGGCAGTATTTTGTTAGAGCCTACAATCGTATGCGTATAGCGACTAAATAAGACGACTGACGAGTTCCAAGTGATTCATAACGGCAGCTTTCCGAATAACACCCATACCAGGAAACGACCTTTGCTGATAGGCAGCAACTAATAGCTGCAGCCCAGCTGTTTGCGTAGGATACTGTTCCTCATGCTGTAACAAAGCTTCCATGACTTCGAAAAACTTTTCTTTCTGACTTGGTAATTCTTCCTCAGAAAATAAGTGAACGATTCGAAAGTCTTGCTCTGCTGTCGGATAGATCCAATGCAAAACCAACCGTTTTGAGGGATAACTGTGCTCATAATAAATTTTGCTATCGACAGAAAAATCACTAAATCCCGCATAGCCCAATTTATGATAAAGATGATGGGTTTTTGAAAATCCTTCGTCTGGACATTCTGTATAAAAACTATTTTTAGGTAAACGGGTAAACGGATCTTCCATCAGTAGTTTCGGGCCGTTGATTTTATTTAACAAACGAAACTCTTTGCTTACCAGTACCGGCAGTGTATTTTCCCGCCAATCACTAGCGAGTGCTTGGTCTGCTTGATGGATGATCCAAAGATCAGGCTTTTCTTCCACTGTTTCAATGGGCCGATCTACGATCATTGCTTTAGGGGCAGCAACATTTTGCAACTCAGCTAATCCCTCTGCCGTCAGAAAAGCCCCCGCCTGGGGATTGCGAACCAGATAAAAAGGATGCTGCTTCCTTTGAAACAGGTCAATGGTCGTCCAAAACGTTTTTGATTGCTTGACTGGTTCAATGATCGGCTGGATCGCGTCTGACAAACAATCTTGTTCCAACAGTGCTTTCAACGCCAATAAATCAAATTGTTTTCCACGAATATACGGGAAGTACATCTTCTTCTCTCCTTCTTACTCGCCTGATAAAAAACGTTTTTCCAGTGCTTCATAGGCTGCTCTCGTAGCGGCCAATTCTTCTTTCAAGGCTTCGATCGCTTGCAGCTGAGTATCTTCAATAAATCGATCATAGTAATTGACTCCACCACCGAACAAGTCATACTCAGGCTGACGTTTCTTCAGTTCTTGGTACAAACGTTCTGTTGAAAATACCCGCAATCCTCGAGCAGTCTGTTTTGCTTTGCCGACTTCTCGCGCTTGTGCCGAAATCAACCGAAACAATAAGGCATTTTCTGGAACCTGCAGCTCTTGCCGTTGGGGCTTCTTTTCGACACTGAAATACCCTTTGCTGCCCGTTTCTTTTTCAAGAAATGCATGATAGACCAGAACACCAATTGTAGGTCCAATCTGATCTTTGACTTTCTCGTACAATGCCTTGGGTAAGACAAAATAATTATAATTCCCAATAAAGGATAGTTTTGCTTTTGAGCGAAAATCTGCCAAACTAACTTTGAGTTCGTAGCAACGCCATTCAAAGGTATTTTCAGTCGTCAAGCGACAACTCAAAGTATCCACGATGCCGTGATCATCTGGCATGACTACCTCTTCTACCACAATATCACTGTTTTCCCGACAATAATAATAAAGTGCCTCTTCCATTTCTAAAGTTAAGGATGTCTTCACAAATTCACGACCTTTGTCTTGTTTCACCTATTATAAAACATATGTTCGCATTTTGGAAGAGGGAAATAAAAGCAGCCTATCATCCCCTCACCCATTCGGGCATCCGTTAACGAGAATCTCTTCAACCGTCCTCTTTGTACCGCGGAATCGTAACAAAAAAAGCAGCAAGAGCACACCAAGTTGAGCGATTAATAGACCTTTAAAGGGAAATTCAAAAGTAAAGCCTGCGGGAAGATGAAAGAAATGGAAAAAATCCTGCAGTGCTTTTTGACTAAGCCACAGACCGCTGACAAGCCCTACCAAACTAATAATAATGCTTTGAATGCCTACAAAGAAAAGTTCTTCAAAGGTGATCAACAACGGAGACTGTCCTAACAACAACCGAATACTCAGAGATTGCTGCTCCTCCCCCATCAAATGAAAACGATACATGTGATTGCAGTGCCATAAAAAGGCGGCGATCAAGCCTATAGTTAGAACGCCTAGTATGAAGCGTAGCAACTGCAAAAAGAAAAGCCAACTGGCATACGTGAGATCCATCTGATTCTCACTGCTATTTGTTTCATATTGTAGCCATTGATGAAAAAACACTAACCAATGCTCTGCAAAGATGGCGATGATCAGTAGAAGAATCGCCAATACACCACTCATCAGCAAACTGCGCCTACGAAGAGCCGCGTGCCAGCCGAATTGGCAAGGATAGTAGAAGTACCGCCATTTGTTCATGATATCTCTCCTTTTGGCGTCTATTTTACAGAACTTTCCAAATTTAGACAAATATCATCTTGTTTACATAATATAATTATGATCAAAAAAAGAGTGCGGCATGCAGTCCACACTCTTTTCCCTTTCGCTATCGACGTTTACAGATACCTTGTTAGTAGCTGCAACAAACGCTGCGGAAATTCTGTTAGATTGGAAAGATCAATAAAGCGTTCTTCCCCATAAATCGCTTTGATCACCTCTTTGTCTTGCCCAATAGCAGCTGCAAGAAACAGTACCCCTTGTCGTTCATAGTCAGCGATCACCTGCTGAATATCTTCTTTGGCTTTTCCCCCTGTATAATCAGGAAGAGCTTTTGGCTGGCCATCACTGATATTCAAGAGTAATTTAGTGGTTGCCGGCTGATGAGCGAGCTTTTCAGCTAGCACGCGCAAGACAGCTCCATCACGGTTATTTTGCCGAGGCTTCATTGTCATGAGTTTCTCTGGCACAAATTCAAAGCCTTCATTAAATTCTTTGTATGCAAAAAGCGAGGTTTTTTCACGAGCGGTCACGTCCGCTGTATCGCCATAGATCATCAATGGCAAAGATAAACGTTCGGCAAAAGCATTCACCGCTAAGACCGCCTGTTGGGCATACAATATCCGATCTTCTCGAATCATCGAACCTGATTCATCGATGCGCAAAGCAAGAGCTAAGGAAGGCTGTTCGTGAGGTGGATTCTTCTTGTCAAAGGTCCGGAAATCCTGATACGCAACCTTGCTGGCATCAAAGCGTGTACCACTGTACTTACCTTTACTGTATGCCGAAGCTTGTTCGTTTTCCAATACTTCTTGGGTTTGCTTGATCAATGACTCTACGATCGGCAGCAACGGCTGCAAACGCTGTTGGGCCTCAGTCGCTTTTTCTAAATCGACGGGTGGTCGATGAACGATCAGCCCTTCTTTGGCATGGATCGATTCTTTCAATGCTTGTCGTGCTGCCTTTGATGCCGTGGTTTTCTTTTCTTTCTCCTGGGCTTCATACGCTTCGATCGACAAAGAATGAGAAGCAGGAGCTGCCTCTTGTGTCTCACTCCCAGCTTTTGCTTGGCCATCATGACTATTGCGTTCTAGTTCTTCTGAAAACGTCGCCTCAGTTGCTGCGCTTTTCGCTTCTTGTTTGTCAGAATCACTGGTTTCCATCGTTTCCGCCTCAGTTTCTTGATTGGCGGTCTCAAGGACTTGCTCATTTTTTAAGACGGGTGTGCCTTCTCCCACTACATTGCGTTGGTCAGCCTCTTCGCTGCTGATTCTGCGTCCTTTGATTTGTTCTTTAAAGGCATTTAGCGGTTGTCCAGAAAACAAAAGCCGCAATTGCGCCAATAACCCTGAAGCTTCTAGCGCCTGTTGTAAAAGAGAAAGCTCATTTGGATCGGTAGTGATTTTGTAGAGCACTTTGCTATCAATTGCTGTAAAGGGATCTTGTCCTTGTTTGACTGCATTTAACCAATAAAAATAGGAACGCATGCCCGCCACCCCTTTGATAGCGTTGGCTTTGGCGGTCACGTCTAGTAAGCGGATGATTTCAGCCATTTTCTCTGCAGTCGTTTTGTCCGGATAATTGGTTTTGGCAATGCCTCGCTGCACCATAACTGTTAGCTCAGGTAAATCCATTTTTTCAGCGTGCTGCATCCGATCTCGCAAGGATTCGTTCAAGGGGCGGTTACCTTGGTAATTCCGATTCGTTGTGATGATCACCACACAGTCAGGGTGTCGTCGAACAAAGCCAGTCGGGATATTTAGCATCCCGTTTTGTTCAAGGGCCGAGTTTAGTGCCACTAGTACCGAAGCATCACGAATGACCGTTGGTTCTTGAATCTCAAGCAAATAGCCTTTTTCCAGCGCCCGTACGATTTCGGAGGGATAAAATTTGTATTGAATCGTCGGTTGCTGATCACTGGTTTCAATCCGTTCGATCAGTTCCGCAAATTTCGCCCGTGCCCGCTCACGAGTCAAGGAAAAATGCCGCTGGATCAATGCCAAGACATCTTCAAAACAATCACTTTGATAAATCGCATCCAGCAAGTCCTTGTCCTCTTCTTGGTCGGTGTTGATCACTGGTAATAAAGCACCAAATACATCTGACTTATCCATATCCGCAAAGCAGGTGATTTTGGTGTAGGGCAGTTGCAGGTCGGCAGAAAGTGCCTTTGCCAACTGGGTCTTACCCGACCCAGCATCGCCTTCCAGCAACACATTGAAGATCTTCATCTCTGGATCCGCCCAATTCAACGCGATCTCTGAAGCAATTCGTAGTTCTTCAGCACTGGTCTGATGACTTTGTGGTTTTTTCCAAATCATGGTTTGTTCTAATTTGCTAAAAGCGCGTCCTTTCGTTACGACAAAAGACGGTTGATTTCGTGTCATGGCAATCTGCTCCTTTTCTTAATAACCTAGCTCATCTAAAAGCCGCTTTAGGATTTTGAAGCGTTCGCCGTATAGCTCGCCATCTTTTTGCAAGGAATCATAAAAAAGCAGAATGTCTTCATCGATTTTAGGATTTTCGGTGTCTACTTCAACGGTCATACGATTTCCTTGCAGGCCAATGATCTCGATCAACGGATTTTCAGGATCGTAAAACTTTTCATGGCGATAGGCCTCTTGAAAATACAAACTAGATTGCGCCACTAAGATTGCTAGATCTAAGATTCTAGTGAGGGGTAGTTCTTCTGACTGACGAGACCATTTTTCACCTGTATGGCGCCAAACCTTGCCTGAGATATCGACTTTTCCGCGATCATTCCATTGTGCTAATCCGAGGGAAAGTCCTTTTGCATCTGTGTGTAACGCATTTTTTCCGTCAACAGTATCATAGTCTTCCACTTTAATGACGGGCTTATGTTTCAAGTTTTCTGGTATTTTCATTATTCTCACTCCTTGTTTAGTAAATCAGTAATTTACTAGATAGAGTAAGTATAATGAGGAAGCTGGTTTGGAACAAGCAAAAGGTCTTTTCTAGTAGCTAGGGACAGGTGTCTAGTTGATTTTCAGTGGCAAACGATTCTGTCCATGACTGCGGCGATTTCAGGAACCAATACCAATGTGACCAATGTGTCTTCGCTGAATGAGGAAACAAGCCGTAAAAAAGCACTTGATAAGAAGCATCTAAAAACAAACGCTCTTAAAAAGTGCTTTTTTATGACGCATTACTTCACTAACTCAATTGATTGAAAAAAAGGCGTAACGCTTGTTTTCTCTGATATGTAAGCTGCGCTTTAGGAATGCCTTGGATCGCCCCTTCAATGCCGTAGAGCATATGCAAGCAAGCGCCCGCATCACATTGGTGGCGGATAGCTAGAAAAACCTCTTCGGCCGTTTTTGTGCGTAGTTGTTCAGGAGTATTGATGCCGATACGAACCAGGTGATCCGCTAAAACCTGACCTACATTTGGTAATTTTTGCAGTTCATTCATAGGTTTCTCCTTTTTGATTGTGGTCATCTTGCCCCTCTTTCTCTTGACGAACCAACGCATAGAGCTTCATGTCGAACAGCTGTTGGTTTTTCTCCGCATGCTTTCGCAAAACGCCTTCTAACGTAAAACCTGCCTTTTCCAACACACGACAAGAGGAATGATTCTTCGCAAAAGATTCAGCAGAAATACGAACGATAGTTGATGTAGTAAATACATAGTCACATAGTTGCTGAACGGCTTGCGTCATCAAGCCTTTTCCCCAATACTCTTGTGCAATAGAGTAGCCAATCTCAGCCGTTCTATAATGGATATTTTCTTTGCGAACAGCACGGATACTGCCGACTGCTCGGTCATCCACAGTGATCGCAAAGGCAAATTCTGCTTCCTCCACAGATCGAATATAGGCTTGTGCATCTGCGACCGTATAGGGGAATGGCAACCCATCTCGTAAATAATCGTGGATGGCGTGGATGGTTTGATTATTTAACGCATGGGCTAAATCTTGCGCATCGCTCATTTGCCACCTTCTTAAGGAACACTTCATAGCAATTCCTCCTTTGTCAGTCCTTCATTTTGATCCTATTGTACGAGTTTGTGTGATTTTTTACAAGCGAATCTCAAAAAAGCAGAAAAAAGAACCAGCTAGACAAACGTCTAACTGGTTCTTACATACACCGTCTTGAAAAGATAATGGCGTGATAAACATAGAAAAAATAAAAATTATTGCGCTGAAATAGCGATCCCAATGGCTTTTTCTCCTAAATGCGTGCCGATAACTGGTCCGAAGTGACCAATCTCAATTTCTGCATTTGGGTATTTCGCTTGTAGCTTCGCTTTTTCTTCTTTCGCTACTTCTAAATTGTTGGCGTGGATTACATAAAATTTAACAGGCAATGCGATTTCTTGCTCACGTTGACCAATGATATCTTCTGCGCGATTGAATGCTTTTTTACTGGAACGAATGCGCTCGTAAAGCACAATTTTTCCTTGATCAAAGGTCAAGATCGGTTTGATTTTTAATAATCCGCCAATCAAGGCTGCCCCATTGGTTAAGCGACCGCCGCGAACCAAGTTATTCAAGTCGTCCACGATTAGATAGGCATAGGTATTGTCTCTGATAGTGTCCAGATGGGAAATGATCTCTTCGACGGTTTTGCCTTGACTTGATAGATCAAGAGCGGTTTCTACCATGTGACCCATCGGCATACTTGTGATTTTCGAATCGTAAGGAATGATTTGAACACCTTCGATTTCATCGGTGATTCCATACAGCGTTCCGATAAATCCAGAGATCCCGCTTGATAAGTGGATACTAATGATCGTGTCGTAACCGCGATCTTTCAATGACTCATATAAGGCTAACACTTCTCCTAATACCGGTTGAGAAGTGGTTGGGAATTCTTTGCTGTTTTTCAGCAAAGCGTAATACTCATCAGCTTCAATGTCGATACCCTCATTGTAGACTTTTCCATCTAAAATAACAGGAATCGGTATGATAAACAAATCTTCATGGTTTTTGATCCGTTCCGGCAGATAAGCTGTACTGTCAGTAACAACGGCTAATTTCATTCTTTTTCCTCGTTTCAACAAATTTCAAACGTCATTAATAATATAGCATAAATTTACTTACTTTCAAATGGTTTTCAGAACTTTTCATTCTGCTTACTCATTAAGAAAATTCCTGATCGCTTGTTGATTGGTTTCAAGATTGACGACTAACACACTTCCAGCACTCGCACTTGAACCGTATTGCCAAGAGTCAGCGACTGGGACAGTCAAGCTGTCGACTCCTCCCGCCCCTCGAGCAATCGAGAAGGTATTTTTTAATAGGAAAGACATTGGCAGGTTGGTGGAAGCATAGCCTAAGACTTTTCCTGCTGCATAAGGCAATTTTAAAATAGCTAAAGGATTTTTCATTTCGCTAAAGATCGCATCCATTACTTGCTGCTGTCGTCTTACACGACCGAAGTCACCTTCTTCGTCCATCCGAAAGCGTGCGTATTGCAACAGCTCAAGCCCATTCATTTGTTGTTGCCCTTGTTTGATGGCAACTTCAAGATTTTTACTCATATCTTTTTCCGCGTTGATAGCAACACCTGAGGGAAACAGTGTGTCGATCACTTTTTCGAAGGAACGAAAGTCAACTTTTGCATAATAGTTGGTTTCTAGCCCGAAATTCTCAGCTAATGTTTGTCTGACTAAATCAGCACCACCAAAGGCATACGCCGCATTGATCTTGTTTTCGCCATAACCGGGAATCGTAACTAAAGTATCCCGCATAAAAGAAAGCAGCTTCGGTTGCTTACTGGGACCATCTAATTGCAAAACCATAATAGTGTCTGCGCGCCCAGCTTCTCCTTCACGACTATCACTACCAATGAGCAATATATTACGAGCACCATTAGCAGCGGCCGTACCATTAAAGGTCTCTTCATCAGTCGTAGCAAAAGCAGCGTCACTTCTTGCGACTTGCTGACCGACAAGAAACGCAATTAATGAATAGGCAAAAAGCACCAATAGTACCCGGACCACAATACGTAGAACTGGGTGCTTCCGCTTTTTCTTTTGTTTGGGTTGCTTGCTCTTCTTAAGCTTTTGCGGTTTTTGTTTGCTTTGTTCCTGGCCTTGATGCATCGCAGGTCCCTGAGCAGATAGCGGGGGGATTGCGCTTTTTCGCCCCTCAGATTTTTTTATTCCTACTTGTGACTGTTTTCGGGAATTTTGAGCCGCACGAGGGTCGCTTGCCCTAGGATGCTCGGTATTTTGAGACAAAATGTCTCTTACTGGCTCATCAGCAGACGAAGTAGAATCACTCGGTCTGACGCGCTGGTTTCTTCTTTTGGCTTCTCGGCGGGCAAAGATACTTTCTTTGGCTGCCTGACTGGATTCCTTTTCTAGCCGTTCATGCAGTTTTTTATTTTTTTCCATCCTGCTCATTGCTTCTGATCCTCCAACTAAAAAATAGCTCTCTGTCTATAAGGATACCCTAGACCTTATAGAAAGAAAGCTATTTTCTGAAATTTTAACCTTTTTCTAGGAAATTTCTTCATTTTTCTACCTTAGATGCTTTGATGCTCCTTGTCGTGTGCTCACAAATCCTGCTTGCTCATAAAATGATTTCACTTGATTTGCCGACCAAAAGTTTAGTGAGAGATCATCGAAGCCTTTTTCCAGCGCAACGTTTTCAGCAAATGCCAACAATTGTTTTCCAATATGCATCCCTTGGTACCGAGGGTCAACAGCGATCGCTGCAATTTCCAGCCACTTTCGTTCATGCATCATCGCATTTTGTGGCAAACGGACCTCTTGAAGATGCACAAAGCCACAAGGCTGTTCCGCCAACCAAGCGATAAAAAAGTGGTGGCTTGGCTCTTGCAGCTGCTGTGTGATTGCTTGTTCAAATCTTGACTGATCAAAGGGCTTAAAAATCGTTGGGTACCATTGATGGTGCTGCGTTTGGATCTCTTTATGAAACGTTGCTAAAAGTGTTTCATCTTGGCTAATTTTTATTTTGACTTGAGTCATTTTTTGTCACTTCCTCAACAACATTTACCGAGTACACGCCGAGAAGATGGACGTGTCCACCCAACAACTGAATCTCTTCAAAGGCATTTACAATCAGTTGCCACGGTTTGTCCATCACTAGATCGATCACGAAAAAGTATTCCCCTAAGGTGGTTTTTGACGGTCGCGATTCAATTTTGCTTAAATCAATTTCTCGCCAGCCAAAGGTTGCTAAGATTTTGTGCAAGATTCCCGGGCGATTTGCTGGCAGCGTCACAAAAATCGTTGCTTTCTCGACGGTCTGCTCTGGTAATTGGGTGTTTGCTGCTTTCTTCGTCAAAACCCAAAACCGGGTTTGATTAAAGGCAACATCTTGAATATTGGTTTCTTTGATCGTTAACTGATAAGCCAAAGCGGCTTCTTTGGAAGCAATCGCCGCAACTGCTTCTTCTGGATGTTTTGCTACGTACGCTGCTGCAGTCGTTGTGGAAGCAACCGCCTCAACAGTAGCTCCAGCAAATCGGGCTTCGATGAAGTCGGCACATTGAGCCAAGGCTTGCGGATGAGAAATTATCTTAGTGATGGGACGGTAGTCTTTTGCTGTTTGCTGAGAAACTAACAATTGATGATTGATCGGTAAAATAATTTCCTGTTCGATGCTCAATTGATTTTGACGAAACAGTGTATCAATAGTGGCATGAACGGACCCTTCTAATGAGTTCTCGTTCGGAACGACCGCACGATCGATCACGCCATTAGCTAGCGCTTGAATACAAAGTGGAATCGATCCATAAGGGATACAGGCATTTTCTGGATACGCTTCTTGCGCAGCTAAATGCGTAAAGGAACTTTTCGGTCCTAAATAACCAATCTTCATTTTATGCACCTGCTTTGATCAAAATTTCCTGTACGATTTCTTCTGGTGTTTTGTTCGTCGTTTCAACGATCAATGAAGCAGTTTCTTCATAAAGAGGGATCCGAGGACGGTAAACAGCCAATATTTCTTCTGGTGATTTTGAGACGACTAAGGGGCGAATGCTGCCAGTATCCGCCTTTAAGCGATGGATCAGTTCCTCGGGATCTGTTTTTAAATACACGACGAGCGGCATCTCTTTTAAAAGCTGACGATTTTCTTCTTTTAATACGATGCCCCCACCAGTGGAAATAATTTGTTCCTTTGCCAAAGTTTTAGCTAAAATATCCGTTTCGATTTTGCGAAAGGCTTCCTCACCGTGTTGATCGAAAAAGTCTTGAATGGTCATGCCGATCTCAGCAACGATCAAGTCATCAAAATCCACATGAGACTGTTTCGTTTCTTCAGCCAAAAGACGACCAATCGTGGTTTTTCCAGCACCCATAAAGCCAATTAATATCACTTTTTTCACTCGCTGTTTCCTCCTTTAGCCAAACGTGCGACATCCTCAAAAAAATCAGGATAAGAAACTGCTACGGCTTCGGCTTTTTCTAATTCTACCTCTTCATCTGTCAATAAGGCGGCAATTTGCAGCATCATGCCGATGCGATGGTCCCCCCGACTTGACACTCGACCGCCATGCAAAGGGGTTGGACCGTTGATGATCAACCCGTCCTCGGTGGGAGTGATGTCCGCTCCTAGTTTTGTCAACTCTTCGGCAGTTGCATCAATTCGGTTGGTTTCTTTTACTTTTAGTTCTTCCGCATCTTTGATCACCGTTTTGCCATGCGCCTGCGTGGCTAACAACGCAATGATCGGCAATTCATCGATCAAGCGTGGGATAATATCGCCAGCGATGGTTACTGCCTGCAAGGTAGAACTTTGAACGGTAAGGTCAGCTGATTGATTCTGATCGTCTTGATTAGAAAAAGCAATCGAAGCACCCATCTCCTCTAGCACGTCAAGAATTCCTGTACGAGTGGGGTTGATCCCGACATTTCTTAAAACGATCTCACTTTCTGGCATAATCGCGCCGGCTGTTAAGAAAAAGGCAGCGGAGGAAATATCACCGGGAACAACTACTTCTTGTCCTTGGAGTGTTTGAGGTCCCGTCACAGTGATCGTTTTGCCTTGTGTTGTGATGACACCACCGAATTGACGGATCATTTCTTCGGTGTGGTTGCGGCTTGTTTCTTTTTCAATGATCGTAGATGTACCTTGTGCTTGTAGTGCCGCAAAAATCAGCGCTGATTTTACTTGAGCACTTGCTACGGGCATCTGATAATTGATGGGATGTAATGAAGCCGTGCCATTGATGGTGATCGGTGGGAACTCCGTCTGTTCATGCCCTCTCACATTGGCACCCATTTCTCTTAATGGCAGCATCACGCGATTCATTGGTCGTCTATTCAATGAGTCATCACCGAATAAGGTAGTTGTAAATGGCTGTCCAGCCAAAATCCCCATCATTAGACGAATCGTTGTACCAGAATTACCGATATCGATTGGTTCGTGGGCAGGCTTAAGGCTATTGAAGCCCTGTCCTTCAATCGTGATCGTCTGACCGTCATCATGGATCGGAACCCCTAATGATTGAAATGCATGAAGGGTGCTATAGCAGTCTTCTCCACGTAAGAAATTTCGGACAGTCGTTGTTCCTTCAGCTAACGCCCCGAACATGATACTGCGATGCGAGATCGATTTGTCAGCAGGGACCGCTATCGTCCCTTTTAAATGTGTTGCTTTTTTTAGTTTCATCCCAGCCTCCTATTTTTTTCGACACGAATAGGTCGTCTTGTTTTGGATCAGCTGCTCTGCTTGCAGCAAATCATTTTGCGTTTTGAATGAAATCTGTAAAACACCAATGATGTCTTCTCGAGTTTCAAGAATTTTTAAGTTGATCAAAGAGAGCTGATGTTCGCTCAATAGCCCCGTCACTTCAGCGACAACACCGGGATGATCCGGTACATCGATGAATAGATCATAGAATGCCGGAATCGCGCCATTTTGATGAACCGGCAATTGATCCCGTGTTTCCTTCGCGGATTCAAAGAACCGAAAGATCGCCCGTTCGTCTTTTTCCTGCAACCAGTGAGCCATGGTCGTCATTTGTTTTTGCCACTCATCGATCAGCTGCAGTAGTTCCTGTCGATTACTCAATAAGATATCGGTCCACATGCGAGGATCTGAAGAAGCGATGCGAGTGATATCGCGAAAACCGCCTGCTGCAAGTTGTTGCGCTCTGGGGTGGGCTTGGTTGAAAGCGTCTGCCTGATTGACTAATCCAGAAGCAATAATATGGGGCAAATGGCTCAACATCCCTGTGATTTGATCATGCTCTTTTGGCGCAAGCGCCACATATTTGGCTCTGGTGCCGCGAAAAAGCTCTTGCAGCTCTTCCATCCGCTGACTTTTCGTCGGTGTGAAGATATAGTAAGCATTCTCGAAAAGGTTCTCATCGGCTGCTGTGATCCCTGATTTATGAGAGCCAGCCATCGGATGGCCCCCAATAAAATCAAAGGAAAAGGACTCGGCGAATTGGGTGATTTCCGCTTTGGTACTGCCGGTGTCTGTTACCAGCACCGAAGGCTTTAATGAAAGTGTCCCCAGTTCGGAAAGATATTTTTTGGTGATCTCTACCGGCAATGCCAACAAAATCACGTCGGCACGGACAGCACCTTCTGAAAATGAAGGGGGCACTTCGTCTACTAAACTTGTTGCTAATGCGATCTCATTGGTTTCCTGACAATCCCAGCCCATCAAATGCACTTGCGGATGTGCCTTTTTGATACATTTTGCTAAGGAAGCGCCGATCAATCCTAGACCGGCGACAAAGATATTTTGGTTCATGAAAAGAATCCTCATTTCTACTGGAATTTTTGCTGGTTCTTTAATCAGTAGGTTAACAAGTATTCTCGATACGCTTGAACAGATGCAGTCAATTCTGCGAATGAATCACTTGGGAACTTTTCTAATAGTTCATTGGCCACCACTGTCGCCACCACACTCTCACAAACAACACTGGCTGCTGGTACAGCGGTGCTATCTGAGCGTTCGACGCTTGCTTTATACGGTTCTTTGCTGTCGATATCCACACTTTGCAACGGCTTGTACAAGGTCGGGATCGGCTTCATAACACCACGAACCACGATTGGTTCACCGTTCGTCATGCCGCCTTCAAACCCGCCAAGGTTGTTGCTGCGACGGGTATAGCCTCGTTGTTCGTCCCATAAAATCTCATCCATGACTTTGGAACCTGGCAAAACACCAGCCTCAAAGCCAACGCCGAACTCAGCACCTTTAAAGGCATTGATGCTGACCACGGCTTGGGCGATTTTCGCATCAAGTTTTTTGTCCCATTGCACGTAACTGCCTAAACCAGCAGGAACGCCGCCAACAAGTACTTCCACTACACCGCCGATCGTATCGCCATTTTTCTTCGTTTGATCGATCAGCTGCTTGATTTCTTCTTCGACTGACGGATCTAACACCCTTACTTCTGAAGCTTCAGAGCGTTCTGCGATTTCTTTAACGGTCAACCCTTCAGGAATTTCCGCTTTGATGCCGCCTAACATTGTTACATGACCTGCCACATCGATGCCAAGCTCCTTTAAAATTTTCTTCGCAATTGCTCCGATGGCTACCCGCATGGTCGTTTCACGAGCAGATGAGCGTTCCAAAACGTTTCGTAAATCTTGATGATGGTATTTCATGCCGCCGACTAAGTCAGCATGACCAGGTCTTGGTCGTGCCACTCGTCGTAGTTTGCGGTCTTTTTCTGGTACCTCTTCGATCGCCATGACCTTGGTCCAGTTTTTCCAATCTTTGTTCTCAACCACTAAAGTTACAGGAGAGCCTAGTGTTTTTCCATGACGGATACCCGAAGTGATACGGACTTGGTCTTTTTCAATCAGCATCCGTCCCCCGCGACCATAGCCGGTTTGTCGTCTCGCTAATTCAAAATTAATGTCTTCTGCTGTTAATGGCAATCCTGCCGGTAAACCTTCGATAATGGCGGTCAACTCTGGTCCATGTGATTCGCCTGCTGTAATATAACGCATGATCCGTTACCTTCCTTTCTTATAATAGGTAGTCTTTGATTTTTTCAGTCGGGATCGTCACGATTTTCGCCTGTCCGATCGCTTCTAATAGAATAATCTTCAATTGTTGCCCGCGGGCTTTTTTATCATGAGTAATTGCTTGGTATAATTGCTCTTTATCTATTTCACTTGGTGTGATCGGCAAATGAAACTTCTCAACCATTTCTGTAAGCTGCTGGGTCGTACCTTTTGGTGTTAATCCGATGGCTTCTGCATGACGGGTGATCATGATCATCCCCATTGCAACCCCTTCGCCATGACTGGTGTCAAACGCGGCTGTTCTTTCTAAGCCATGCCCGATCGTATGACCGAAGTTCAGTGTCAGACGACTGCCATGATCAAAAGGATCTTCTTCTACTACTTTTTGTTTTACCTTTAAAGAAGCAGTGATTACTTTCTCAGCATGTGCCAAAAGATCGACTTCATCTTTCAAACCTGCTAACGTTTGCCAAAGCTCAGGATCTGCAATAGCGGCTGACTTGATGATTTCAGCAATGCCTTCTTGGACGCGTTTGAGGGGCAAACTTGTAAGTAAATCTGGATCGATCATCACACCGGCTGGTTGTGCAAATGTCCCGACGAGATTCTTGGCACTGCCAGTATTTACAGCTGTTTTTCCGCCGATACTTGAATCGACCTGTGCCAATAACGTCGTTGGAATCTGCAAGAAATCAATACCGCGCATATAAGTAGAAGCAACAAATCCTCCAAGATCACCAATCACACCGCCACCAAGGGCAATGATCCCATCGCTTCTGGTCATTCCGAGTTGGGCAAGACCATCATATAAATTAGCTGCTTGCTCTAGTGATTTGCTTTTTTCGCCAGCTGGTACGACTAACAGTGTTGCCTCAAACCCTGCAGCGGTTAAGGAATCGACGATTTGTCCGCCATACAGGGGTGCGACGTTGCTGTCTGTAATGACGGCAATACGCTGTTTGTCCCACAACTGTTGCACCCAGGTTCCGACTTTTTGAAACGCCCCTCGTTTGATGAGGATATCATAGGAATGTTCTTCTAAATGAATGTGTAACATTGATTTTTGCACCTCTTTTATTGGTTGTCTTGACGCTTAGTCTTGCAACGCTTTGATTTCTTTCATCGCTTTTTCCATGATATGGACTTCTTTCATCATGTTCATGTACGTTTTTTCATTAAGTGATTGAGGACCATCAGACCAAGCATTGGCTGGATCTGGATGGATCTCAACGATCATCCCATCGGCGCCAGCAGCAACACCCGCTCTAGCCATAGGCGGTACGAGATCCCAGATACCTGTTCCATGACTAGGATCAACGATGATTGGGAAGTGGCTCAGTTTTTTGATGATTGGTACCGCACTTAGATCAAAGGTATTACGGGTTGCTGTTTCGTAAGTTCGGATCCCACGTTCAATGAAAATCACTTCACTTTTATCTTGAACGGCGATGTATTCCGCTGCATTCAACCATTCGTCGATCGTGCCAGAGATGCCTCGTTTAAGGCCGATTGGTTTCCCAGTTTTCCCAACGGCAGCTAGCAATTTGAAGTTTTGCATGTTCCGAGCACCAATCTGCAAAATATCACTGTATTCCGCAACCATATCGATATGTCCTTCGTCCATGACTTCTGTGATGACTTTCATGCCCGTTTCATCCGCTGCTTGACGAATGTATTTTAGCCCTTCTTCTTCCAGCCCTTGGAATGCGTATGGCGACGTGCGTGGTTTGAAGGCACCACCACGTAAGATTTGTGCACCACCAGCTTTAGCGATTCGGGCACATTCACGAATTTGGTCTAAGCCTTCAATCGAACATGGACCAGCCATCGTAACAAAGTTGCCGTCACCGATTTTCACGCCATCTACATCCACAACCGTATCTTGCGGATGGAACTCACGAGAGGTCAATTTGTAGGTGTTTGAGATCCGAATGGCATCTTCGACACCCTCGTAGCTGCGAAAAGCAACATCTTGGATGCGGCGGGTATCCCCTTTTAATCCGATAACGACCTGTTCTTTTCCTTGGTTGACTTGAACATCTAAGCCTTCTTTTTTGATTCTTGTTACAACAACTTCAACTTGTTCTGGCGTAGCGCCTGGTTTCATAATTACGATCATTTTTTCTTCCTACTTTCGTTTTTTTCTGTTTTTTATTTTTTACATGGATTCGATGAGTGCTTTGACTTTTTCAACAGGCATCGCTTTGCCAGTCCAAAGTTCAAATGCGGCTGCACCTTGATAGAGTAGCATGCTTAAGCCGTTTGCAGTTTTGGCGCCGACTGCTTTCGCATCTTTCAAAAGCTGCGTTTCTCTTGGATTATAGATGACATCATAGACAGCTAATGATTCCCGCAGGAGTGTTTTATCTTTCAGAGGACTTACGGTATCATTTGGTTTCATTCCCACGCCCGTGGCATTTACCAATAAGCTGCTTTGATCGATGGCTGTTTTTAAAGCCATCTGATCTTCTAAGTCGGTTAAGGTAATTTCACAAGCTGTTTTTTGTGCAATCTGTGTTAATTTTTCTTGGATGATTGGATAAAACTCATCCTTGCGGTTAAAGACATGGATCGTTTTGACGCCGTCTAGTGCGGCTTGGCTAATGATCGCTGTCGCCGCTCCACCAGCTCCAATCATCGTCATGGTGTCGCCAATGATGGATACTTGAATGTCCTCAAGAGCTCGCATAAAGCCGATGCCGTCTGTATTGTGCCCAATCAAGCGACCTTCTTGATTGACGATCGTATTGATTGCGCCGATCAACTCGGCTGCTGGTGAACATTCATCCATCAGCGCTACAGCCGCCATTTTATGAGGCATCGATAAATTGACACCTAAGAGGTCCAACTGACGGATGGTTTGGATACTAGCGGCTAAATCATCCGGCTCAACATCAAAGGCCAGATACACGGCGTCGATCCCTTGTTCTTCAAAAGAAAGATTGTGCATCGCTGGAGAGATGCTGTGTTTGGCTGGTTTGGCAAATAGTGCCGCCAACCGTGTGTGTCCGGTTATCATTTGTTTCATCTGGTTCATTCCTTTCAACAAAAAAAGATGTCCACCGTAAATTTAAGAATCTACAGTGAACACCTTCAAACATTACATAACGACAGAGCCGATATGTGAATATAAAAAATAGCCACTATAGATTTTACGATCTACGTGGCTGCGAATTCATTACGAAATGCTCTAGCCATCATAGATACAAACTTAGCGTTTGTACCCATGCCTTCATGAATACAAACCTATCTAAAATAGCTAAAGTAATATTTATTCAGTTGTGTGGGGTTCGTTAGCAATAATTTTTGCATAGTCGTTCGCTCCAAACTGATGTAAGATTGACCTAAGTATAGGTTTAACTTTGAAAGATGTCAATGATTTTTTCTTATTTTTTTCATTTATTTGATTGTTTTTTTTGAAAACACTGTTCTATCAAGGGTTTATAAGTCATCCTCAAAGAACAATAATAGTTCAGGTAAGCTTAATTGCGCTTTTTCCTCTGCTGAAAGATCTTTGACGATCTCCCCTTTTCTGAGCAGGATCAAGCGGTCTCCGTATTTTAATGCATCTTCCATCCGATGGGTGATCATTAGACAGGTCAGGTTTTGTTCTTCCACGCGTTTTGCAGTGATTTGCATCAGCTGTTTGGAGGTCTTTGGATCTAACGCAGCCGTATGTTCATCTAGCAACAACAGTTTTGGAGTTTGGATCGTTGCCATCAATAAACTTAGTGCCTGTCGTTGACCACCAGATAAACTGCCCGTTGGCGTATCCAAATGATTTTCCAACCCGTTGCCGATTTCTTTACAAAGTGCAAAGAACATTTCCCTTTGTCCTTGGAGTTGTCGAAGACCAAGTGACCGTTTTTGCCCTCTTTTTTGGGCTAACAGCAGATTTTCTGCCACTGTCATACGGGGAGCAGTGCCCATTTTCGGATCTTGGAAAACCCGCGCCAAAAAGCGTGCGCGTTTTTCTTCCGAAAGTGTAGTCACATTTTGATCATCGATCATCACCTGCCCACTCGTCAAGGGCATGGTGCCTGAGATGCAGTTGAATAACGTGCTTTTGCCGGCGCCGTTTCCTCCAACGACCGTGACAAATTCTCCTGGCTTTAAAGAAAGATCGATTTTATTCAAGAGTACTTTTTTCTCATTTGGTCCGTTGCCGACAACTTTAAAGGCTTTTTTTAAGGCTAACATTATTCGTCCTCCGTTTCAAAACCAGTGCGTAGATGCAAGGCTTGTTTAAATTGAGGGATCAACAAGCAGATCGTCAAGACGATTGCAGAGAAGATCTTCAAGTAGGTCGTATCAAATCCAGCTTTGATCACAAATAGGATCAATAATTGGTAAATAATGCTGCCGATCACAATAGCGATCAAACGTTCCAGCAAGGTCAGTTCCCCGTATAACACTTCACCAATGATGATTGATGCCAGTCCGATAACGATCACACCGATACCTTTGCTTATGTCGGCATAGCCGTCATTTTGCGCAATCAATGCGCCTGAGAGTGCGATCACGCCATTGGAGACGATCAATCCAATGATTTTCATTCGATCGGTATTGATCCCCATCGATTTTGCCATATGCTCATTATCACCTGTAGCGATGTAAGCTTGACCCAAATTTGTATGGAAAAAGTAAACCAAGACGCCCCCGATCAACAAGACCATGATCAATCCAATGATCACCGTATCATAATAATTCGGTAAATTCATTCTAGTAAAAAAATCTTGAATTTTCGGTTGGTTTAATAAAGAGAGGTTGGGTGAGCGCATCACAAACAGCATGACCGAGTTCAATGAAGACATCACCAAGATTCCAGCTAAAATCACGGGAATTTTGCCTTTTGTATAAAGAAGTCCTGTCACACAGCCCGCACACATCCCAGCCAATACTCCTAAACAAGTCGCTAAGACGGGCGACACCCCATGGGTGATCGCTGTCACACAGACAGCACCGCCTAACGGAAAGGACCCTTCCGTCGTCATATCCGGGAAATTTAAAATTCGATAGGTCATAAAAATCCCTAATCCCAGGATTCCCCAAAGTAGTCCTTGCCCTATTGCTGAAACAATCATCATTCTTCCTCCATATTCTTACAAGTTTTCTCTTTCAAGACCCTCTCGATGATCGCAGGTGGTCGCTGTTCTTGGTTGTTACTCGTCACTTGCTTCGCTTTCTGGCGTCGTTGTAATCAGTTTCGCCTCGTCTTTGAGGTTTTCTGGGATAGTGATGCCCAATAACTGCGCCTGAGTTTCATTGATGATCGTTTCGCCATCGCTGAATGTATAGATCGGTGTTGTCGCAGGTTCTGCTGTCCCATCAAGAATTGCTGCCACCATCTTCCCAGTTTCCACGCCTATCGTAAATTGATCTTGTCCGACCGTTGCCAAACCGCCTTGTTCCACCATCGTGTCTACGGAAGTAATGATTGGTGTTTTTGATTTATTGGCTTCTTGAACTACGGTCTGCATAGCATTTGCGATCGTATTGTCTAACGGAATATAGATAAAATCGACTTCCCGTGCCATCACTTGCACCATTTGCGCAATTTCATTACTTGAAGGAACGGCATACGATTTGCTGGTCAAGCCATTTTCTTCGGCAGCAGCTTCTGCTTCTGCCACTTGGTATTTCGAATTGTCTTCGGTCGAAGAATACAAAATACCGACTGTTTTTGCCTCTGGCAGCAAATCTTTTGCTAGTTTGATTTGTGCAGCAACTGGTGCTTTATCGGAAACACCAGTGATATTACCGCCGGGTTGATCCATATCTGCCACCAGATTTGCCCCAACTGGATCAGTGACCGCTCCTAAAACGATCGGTACATCCTGAGTGACATTCGCCAACGCTTGTGCTGCGGGTGTTGCTACCCCAACCAAAACGTCGGCATCTTTATTTAGCAGCTGCTGACTCATCGTTGCCAATTTGCTTTGATCCGCTTGACCGTTCTGGAATTCGATCGTCAAGTTGTCCCCTTCGGTATAGCCTGATTCTTTAAGGCCTTCTTTGATCCCCTCGGTGATCGCATCCAGTGCTTCATGACTGACAAATTGTAGGATCCCGACTGTTTTTTCAGCTTTTTCTACTGGTTCCGAAGTCTCACTAGCTTGATTGGTCCCACTTCTCATTCCTAACTGATAGACAAATGTCGCTCCTAAAAATAATAAAATAACGGCAACCGATGCAATTAATCCCTTGTTTTTCATTTTTCATTCTCCTTTTTCTGCTTACGTTTTTCGTGTTTTTCATTTTATGGTTTTTGAGAACAAAAAAAGCAACTGCCTATGTGACGGCAATTGCAAGTAAGCAAAAGCCGCATAGAAGCTTGTCCTATGCGGCGATAAATTCAACTACCAGCATAGATACAGCACTTTAGAAGGTTCTCTAAAAAGTTGTATCTATGGAATGAGGTCCCATCAATACAACTATCTATGCCAGTTTTGCCATGATTTCACTTGCAATGGAATAAATAGTTTCATGATTGTTCCTCCTTCTCAACTTGTTTTCTTTCTTGATTGAATTCAGTTTAGCTTATTGATAAAAAAACGTCAACAATTTTCTGTCAAATTGTCAGATTTTTTTATCGATCATTGGCAGAAGAACGAATCGTCCACATCGGTAAACGATTCAATTCTGGGATGAATTCCGTCGTTGGCTGCTCAAATGAATCAAAGGTAAAGCGATTTTTCTCAACCCCTTCTTCATAAAAAACAAACGTCACTTTATCAGGATCAACGCTGTATTCATTGGAGAAAAAAGCCGCATCATAGACGATTGGATAATAAAAAAATGTCCGATTCAGCTCATCTTCTTGCGCTTGGATCAGATCAAATACTTGATCGAGTTGAGGTCCGTTGGGCTTACTAAACATCACCGAGATCGCTCGTGTTTCACGAATCGTCTTGTCTGCAGTCAGATAAGGCAATGGCTGTACTTTTTCTGACGGCAGCTTGTCAAAAGCGATCCGATCCACTAAAGAAGCATTGATACGATTTTGAGAAAAGACGATCAAACCTGCGAAGACCAGTGCGAAAAGAATTCCCCCGATCAGCGTGAAAATCGTTTTTTTCTGATCTCGATAAAGATCATCTAAAAAAGCTTGCCAGCTTTCAATTATTTTTTCTTTCGTGTAATGAACAAAGTTCCTAACTTGTTCCATAATTTGCCCACCTTTTTTAAAAATCCTACTATTAATTCATACTATCAATTCCCTCCTAGAACGTCAAGAAACTTCACATTTCTTCGATAATTCGGTAAGATAAAAGAAAACGGTAAAGGAGTCATTATGCATAATCTAGCTGATTCATTGATGACTGGAGCCAATCCAATCTTCGATTTCATCGTTGTCTGTTTGAACTTTCTCTCCATTTTTGTCATCGTTTGGGGTGTATTGATCGCAGGCATTGACTTTGTGCGCTACGAATTAACAGAAAAGGATCGATTAGTGGCAGCCAGAGAGAATAATTTTATCCGCAATTATTTAGGGAGTTATGTTTTATTAGGTCTAGAGATCTTGATTGCAGCAGATATTATCGAGACGATCATCCATCCTACTTTCGAAGACATCGTGCGTCTAGCTGCCGTCGTTATTATTCGAACAGTCATCTCTTATTTCTTGAACAAGGAAATCGAGCGTGCACTGCAAACCACCGATCACCAACCTACCAAGAAAAAGGAAAGCTAGCTGACATGGCTTTTCTTTGGATTCTTCGGTATAATAGATAGGAATATTTGACATTGGAAGGATCAATCCCTCAGTCAAACTATCCTTAAAAGAAAAGAGGGAAACAATATGTCTTTTGATGGTGTCTTTACCCATTTAATGGTCAAAGAATTACAAAATCAATTAGCCAGTGGACGTGTAAACAAAATTCATCAACCTTATGAAAATGAGGTCGTATTTGTGATTCGTTCCCAAGGGAAAAATCACAAACTTTTGCTATCCGCACACCCCACCTATGCTCGTGTACAATGCACAACGATCGCCTATAGCAATCCAGAAACCCCACCGAATTTCTTGATGATGCTACGGAAATATTTAGAAGGGGCGATCTTAGAATCAATCGAACAAATCGACAATGACCGTGTGATCCATTTTCATTTCACGCGACGAGATGAATTAGGTGATTTGCAAGCCCTTGTCTTGATCGTCGAACTAATGGGCCGTCACAGTACGATTTTATTAATGAATAAGACGAGCGGAAAAATCGTCGATACGATCAAACACATTGGTCATTCCCAAAATACGTATCGTACCTTATTGCCAGGTGCTGTCTATGTTGCACCACCAAAGCAATCGACGCTTAATCCTTTCACAGCCTCTCGCACCAAAATTTTTGAAGAATTATCTACTCTTGATCCATTGACGGCAAAAGAACTTCAACAACGATTCCAAGGCTTAGGCCGCGATACAGCAGAAGAATTGATCGCTCGAATCAATGCCAATCCCAATGAAAAACTGCGTCAGTGGGAAGCTTTCTTTACAGAGCTTACCAAGGAGCTAGTACCAAGTTATCTCCAGTCAGAGAAAAAGGAATATTTTACACCAATTCCCTATCCATCATTGATCGATGCGACCACCACTGTCACCCATTATCAGAGTCTGAGTGAGCTTTTAGATGCGTTTTATCACGACAAGGCGGAAAGAGATCGGGTCAAACAACAAGGTGGCGAATTACTGAAAAAAATTGAGAATGAACTGAAACGGAACCAGTTGAAGTTAAAGAAACGCCAACAAACGTTGATCGATTCAGAAAACGCCGAAGAATTCCGTCAAAAAGGTGAGCTTTTGACGACCTTTATGAATCAAGTCCCCCGTGGTGCTGCTTCAGTTGATTTGGAAAATTATTATGATGAGAATCGGCTTTTGACGATCAAACTCGATCCTGCTCTTTCTCCCAATCAAAATGCTCAGAAATATTTTCAACGTTACCAGAAATTAAAAAATGCAGTCAAACTGATCCATCAGCAGATTGCCGAAACGAAAGAAGAAATCGCGTATCTCGAATCCGTGTTAGCCCAATTAGAAATCGCCTCTCCCATGGATCTGGCGGTTATTCGGGAAGAACTGATCGCACAAGGCTATGTCAAAAATCGGGCGAAACAGCGTAAAAAAGCTGCTCCTTCGCAACCAGAACGATTTCTTTCTTCAGACGGAACTGAAATTTTCGTCGGAAAAAACAATTTACAAAATGACCAACTGACCTTAAAAACAGCTCGTAAGAGTGATATCTGGCTGCATACCAAAAATATTCCTGGCTCTCATGTCATCATTCGTTCGGATGATCCTAGTGAGACAACCTTAATGGAAGCTGCAGAGCTTGCCGCATATTTCTCAAAATATCGTCAATCTGCCCAAGTACCAGTGGACTACGTGCAAGTCAAACATATTCGGAAACCGAATGGTGCCAAGCCTGGATTCGTCATTTATGAGAATCAAAAAACACTTTTTGTGACACCTGATGAGGGAATTTTGAGATTAAAACAGTCCTAGCTGTTTCTAAGTTTATTCGGATCAAAAATCATAAAGTAATCAATCAAAAAACCGATCACAAGCGCGTGCCTCTTCGCAGTGCTTGTCATCGGTTTTTATGCTTTTTCGTTCTATCTACTGCTCTTTCAGCAACAATTTTGCTTAGCTTGTATCACAAAAGGCAAGCCTTCTCAGAATTCAGCCATCAACATATCTGCTAGATCCGCTAGAATGGCAATTGAACATCACCTGCGGCTAATAGGCTCTGCTGGCTAATAAATCCCGCCATCCTCCATAGTGACTTTCTTCTCAAAATCAAAATGATACAGCTTTTCCCAGTGATTGATATTCAACGTTCCTTTGGTCAAACGGATCGCTAGAAAACAACAGCCTTTATCATCCTCATTGTTAACTTCGTCGTACCAGACAAAGGCTTTGCGAATTTTGCTTCTTAATTCTGCATTTTTAGGGTCTAGCACCCACCCTAAATTCTCTCCTTGACCGATCGCAGTAAACCATTCACCACTGACAGCAATCGCAACTGCTGAATTCTTACTGATTTGCTTCATTTTGTTTGATTGCTCATGAGTTGACACGTAAAAAACGCCGTCTTCATAAAAAGCATCTACTTCTCGGACGACTGGCTGTGTTTCTCCCTTGTCATTCTCGTTACAAGCAGTCGTGGCAAGGGCGATTACATTGTCTTTAAAATGTCCGAATTTTTCTTCAAGTAGTTTTACTCCTTCTTCAAACTGAGTCATTGTACTGTTCCTCCTTACATCTCACTTCTTTTTTTAAAAGGAATCCATAATTCAACATGAACGACATGATTTTCTCTTTCTTGATAAAGCTCAGGGAAAAAATCCTCAGCAATCCACCCCTTCTTCTTTAACCAGAAACGGGTATAGCGCATCGCCTTCCCCATATTGATGATCAGTTGCTCTGAAATCGTATCAAAACTGCAAACAACGTAATCCCGAGCCGGTAGCGTCCATTCACTGAAGGTCGATCCCTGTGAGTCATCACCTACTTGGCCAACAAAGTAACTCGAATAGCCTTCTGGCGCATCTCCTGGAAACGAAACACCGATCTGGTAGTTGGCTTTTCCCGGTTGATTGGCAATCTTTTGAAGAAATTCATGCCAAATTTCTTCAATCGGGTCGATCCCTGTTCGTTGCCCTAGCATTTTCCCATAGTTGAATGGGTAGTAACCGAGGACACCATAGAAGACCAGCGGATGCGGATTGCTTTTTTTCTGGATTTCTAAAACAACCCCTTCACTGATCAATGGGATACCCTCTTCCGTCACAATATAGCCTAATGAAAGATCTGGCTTATCAAAGTTTTGTAAGCCAATGGGCTTTTTCTGATAAAGCGAGGGTGAAATTCTATAGACCGTTTTAAACGTTCTTGAAAAAACGGCATGACTGCTAAAGCCGACTTCAAAAGCGACATCAATGACTCGCTTCTTTTGGTTTTTCAATAAAAGCGCACCTCTTGCCAAACGACGCAGTTTTATATATTCCCTAACAGAAATTTTAACCAAACGAGTGAATAAGCGCTGATAATAAAAAACGGACAATGATGCAACTTGCGCCAACGTTTCGATCTCTAATGGCTCGGTAAGATTGTCTTCAATATAATCGATTGATTTTTGGATTGCCTCCCATGCATGCATATGAATTTCCTTTCTTTTACTATAAAATAATTCGCTAAAAAAGCTTTACCGTGTCTGCTCTTTTTCAATTGATTTAATTGTGTTTTATTTCACAATGAAACGAATGCTTAGAACCTGCTTATTAATTAGTTTAGCATAGCCTTTGTGCTCGATGGCTATGAAAATAAAAAAAGACGAGAATTTTCGTCTTTTTTTCCGTTCGTTTTTAAGCTATTGTATTGCTAGAAGGTTCCCACTACGTCGGGTTTTATAGGATAATCAGAAGAGAAGTCCGAAAAAAAATACGTAAAAGGAACCATTTTTATAAATCAATAGAAATAAATAGGCCGATCTTTGCGGTCTTGTAATGGGCGATTATTATTTTCTAATACTTCTTCGCGGAATTCTAAAATGAAGCGACGGCTCATCTCCCCAATCCAGTCAAAGACAAACCAGTTGATTGGCCCTTTCGTTGGTGGGGTCGTCAAGGAACCAACATAATGAAAATGGTGGGTGCGTTCTGGCAAGAACATGCTCGGATCAAACCATTGGGTGTGGTTCTCAAAGTCCCAGATGCTGTCGTCTTGCTGATTGCAGATCCAGTTGAGTTTATCCGTCAGTTTGAATAAGATACCCACCACCAAGTTTTCACCGTCATCATTCATATGAACGAGGTGAAACTCTAACTCTTGCTGCTCGTCATCGATAATGTGTTCAGACGGCATGTGAAAATGAATATCCGTCAAATAGTAGTTGATCCCTTTAAATGTGACATAGCTTTCTTTGTTATAAGGAACGAAGTGAATCGTATTTTTGAATTCTTTTTCCGTGAACCGCTCTCGTTTATAGTGAAAAGCCAAGTCCTGATCGATGGGTTCTTCGGTCTCATCGTGGACTAAAGCGATTGGGGATTGGTAAGGAAATTCGGCACCTTGTGCATACCAGTCGCACAAAGTGTGCCAATGTTCAGGTCCATTGTCTCCGGAATAACTCCAGGGAACGTCCATATTTCTTTTCAAAAAAAACAGCCTCCTAATTCAAGTTGACAGCAAGGTATAGCCCTTCCTATCAAAAAACTTTCTCCCAATGCTATCAGAAAATAGGTAAAAATAAAACGAATATGCTTGGTCATTCCCTCACATATCCGTTTCTTATTTCAATTCCTTATTCACTCAACCAAGCAGCAGGATCTTTACGCCACTCTTGTAACAGGGCAACATCAGATTCTTGAATAGCACCCGTTTCTAAAGCCGACTCGATCAACGCTGTATAGTTTGTCAAAGTCACATAGGATAAACCTGCTTGATCAAAATTTTCTTGGACTTGAGGCAGCTCGTAAGTAAAGATCGCAGCGACGCCTAATACATCGGCTCCTTCTCTTTTGGCTGCTTCACAAGCCTCTAAGACACTGCCACCTGTTGACAATAAATCTTCAATGACGACCATTTTTTGATTTGGTTGAATACGCCCTTCAATTTGATTGCCTTTACCGTGTTCTTTTGCTTTGCTGCGAATATAAACCATTGGCAAATCTAACAATTCAGCGACCCATGCAGCATGGGGAATCCCAGCTGTTGCGGTCCCTGCAATCACTTCTGCTTCTGGGTAAGTCGTTTTGATGACTGCAGCTAAGCCTTTCGCAATGGCGCGACGTACATGTGGATAACTCATAGTAATTCGATTGTCGCAGTAAATAGGGCTTTTGATGCCGCTTGCCCAAGTAAATGGTTCATTCGGTCGTAAGAAAATCGCCTCGATGTCTAAAAGATCTTTGGCGATTTGATTGGATTGTTCTTTCATTGGCTAGCTTCCTTCCATTCTTGTTTTATTTGCAGATAACTTTCATACGGTGCCTTAGATTGGGTGATTGGACGTCCCACAACGATCATGGTAGCCCCTGCTTTACGAGCTTGTGCAGGTGTCATGATCCGTTTTTGATCACCAACTTCACTGCCAGCTGGTCGGATACCAGGCGTCAAGCGTATGAAGGCATCCGTTGTCCTTTGTTTGATCTGCTTTGCTTCGTGAGCGGAGCAAACAACACCGTCTAACCCAGCTTTTTGGGCACAAGTGGCGTAATGCATGACACTTTCTTGCAGTGACGTCATGATCTGCTGATCATGATGCATTTGTGCCTCACTAGTGGAGGTCAATTGGGTAACTGCAATCAAATCAGGAACTTTGTGCCCTGCGGGGGTTCCTTGCTGCAGGCCTTTTTTAGCAGCAGTCATCATTTCGATCCCACCGGCTGCATGAACATTCGTCAAAGCCACACCTAAAGAAGCTAAGCGTTCCATTGCTCGTCCTACTGTATTGGGAATATCATGTAGTTTTAAATCTAAAAAAATATCATGACCACAGTCTTTTAACCAAGTAACGATCGCTGGTCCTTCTTGGTAGAAAATCTCCATTCCCACTTTCACAAACAACTTTTCCTCTATAGGAAATTGCGCTAAAAAAGTTTCAATAGCCTGTTTGTTAGGAAAATCTAAGGCAATAATTGGCCGTTCACTCATCACATGTGCTCCTCTCTCACTTCTTTTATCAGCTGTTCCAAAGAAGGGATTCCTAATTCTGCCATTCGTATAGGCAATTCTTCAATCAACTTTGGGCAAATGTAAGGATCGGTAAAGTTTGCGGTTCCGACTGCAACAGCACTAGCACCTGCCAGATACATTTCAAGGACATCATCCACTGACATCACGCCCCCCATGCCAATAATTGGTAATTGAGAAACTTGCGCCACTTGTTTGATCAGGCGAATCGCCACTGGTTTGATTGACGGACCAGACAAGCCCCCTGTTTGGTTAGCTAAAATTGGTTTCCGTGTTTTTAGATCGATCCGCATGCCTAAAAGTGTATTGATCATCGTAAACCCGTCGGCGCCGCCTGCTTCGATCGCTTGTGCAATTGGGACGATATCCGTCACATTCGGCGAAAGTTTGACATAGATCGGCACTTGCGAGACTTTTTTGACCGCTTCAGTCAATGCACCAGCAACCGCAGGATCGGTTCCGAACGTGATGCCGCCATGCTTGACGTTCGGGCAAGAGATATTCAATTCGATCGCTTTGACATTTTCTGCCTGACTGATTTCCTGACACACAAGAACATAATCTTCGACGGTCGAACCGGCAACATTCGCGATGATTGGCAAATCGGGGTGTTTTTGAGCTAAGTCGGGTAAAATTTGATTCATGACCGCTTCTAACCCAGGATTTTGCAACCCGATGGCATTTAACATACCGCTAGGCGTTTCTGCTACCCTTGGGGTCGGATTGCCAAAACGTGGTTCAGGTGTGGTCGCTTTGATCATCACCGCACCTAATTGACTGATGTCATAATATTTATCATATTCTGCACCAAACCCAAAACAGCCGCTGGCAGGCATGATCGGATTTTTTAGACTCAATCCGGGTAGCTCGACATTGATCGACATTAAATGACCACCTTTCTCGCCTGAAATACAGGCCCTTCGTCACAAACTTTGACACTTTTTGTGCCTTGTTCATCATCTTTCGTATGGCAAACACAGGCATAACAGGCACCCATCCCGCAAGCCATTCGCGCCTCCATGGATAATTGAACATCTGGAAGGTCTTCGAAAAGCTGGGCGGTGGTTTTTAAAAGACCGTTATTTCCGCAAGCAAAGACCGCCGCAGGTGTTTGCTCTGCAGCTAATAACAGGTTGCCAACATTTCCTTGTAAACCCGCGCTGCCATCATCGGTAGCGATCCTCGTATCTCCCAGTGCGCGAAATTCCTCTTCATAATACATAACTTCTTTGCTGGCAAAGCCCAAAAAGTGAATGACGTGGACGCCTTGTTGCGTCAGGCGTTTCGATAATTCATAGAGCGGCGGTACACCGATACCGCCCCCTACGATAAATGCAGTGTCCCCTTGGTTTAAATGATGATAGCGAAACCCATTTCCTAACGGCCCCATCACATCGATTGGATCACCAACAGTCATTTCTGAAAAAATTCTTGTGCCATCTCCTTCGACCCGATAAATGATTCGGCATTCTTTTTTCTCAGCATCGATATGATTGATACTGATCGGTCGGCGAAGAAGAAAGGCATTTTGAAGAACCCGCAGGTGTAGAAATTGCCCTGGGGTCCTCATCTCATTGACTAATTCACCCGTCAATGTCATTTCAAAAATCCGCGGTGCCAGTTGACGCTGTTTGCTGATGGTCATGATTTCTTGCTTCATCAAAAAACTCCTTTATCTGCGTTAAATTGCTTTCGTTGAAAAACTGCGGGATTCCATCACTTTTAGAATCGCATCCGCTGTATCAAGAGAAGTAAAGGTCGGTACACCATGTTCCACCGCTTCACGGCGGATGATAAATCCGTCTTCCGTTGCATTTTGGCGATCTTTGTCCATGGTATTGACTACTACTTGGGTCGTTCCTTTACGGATCAAATCAACAACCGTTTCTTCTGCTTGCTGTTCGGAAATCTTGGCAACCCGAGTCACTTGTAGTCCTTTTTCTTCAAAGTAATCGGCGGTTCCATTGGTAGCCAATAAGGTGAAGCCGACCTCTACGAAACGCGCTGCCAGTGCTGCTGCCTCTTCTTTGCTTTCGTCTGCAACGGTGAAAAGTGCTTTTCCAAATTCAGGAATATGCAGACCTGATGCCTCAAAAGCTTTATAAAGTGCTTTTGCCAAATCTTTGTCTGATCCCATTACTTCACCCGTTGATTTCATTTCAGGGCCTAAGTAAGTATCGACTTTTAAAAGTTTTGTAAAGGAGAAGACAGGTGCTTTGATGTGTACTTCATTTGGTGTTGGCGCAAGTCCGTCTTGATAACCTAATGCTGTGATCTCTTCCCCGAGAATCGCCTTCGTGGCAATTTGGGCCATTGGGATCTCTGTTACCTTGCTTAAAAATGGCACGGTTCGGCTAGCACGAGGATTTACTTCAATGACATACACTTTGTTCTCATGGATGACAAATTGGATATTCATCATACCGATACAATTTAAACCTAATGCCAAGCGTTTGGTATATTCTTCGATCGTAGCAATTAGTTCATCCGAAAGATTTTGCGGTGGATAGACCGCCATTGAATCTCCTGAATGGACCCCTGCACGCTCGATATGTTCCATGATTCCAGGAATCAAAACAGTTTTGCCGTCACAGATAGCATCGACTTCACATTCTTTACCGACCAAGTAACGATCGACCAAAACAGGATGTTCTGGTGATGCTTTCACTGCATGACGCATATAATCTTCTAAATCGGCTTGGTTTTCCACGATTTCCATCGCACGTCCCCCTAAGACATAACTTGGGCGGACTAAAACAGGATAGCCGATTTCTTGAGCGATGGCGATCGCTTCTTGTTCGTTCGTCGCTGTATCCCCTGGTGGTTGCGGAATATCTAGCGCTTGTAATGCTTGCTCAAAGAGATCACGATTTTCAGCACGATCAAGATCTTCAATGCTGGTGCCTAAGATTTTGACCCCAGCTTTTACTAAAGGCTCTGCTAAGTTGATCGCCGTTTGCCCGCCAAATTGGACGATGACCCCAATGGGTTGTTCCAAATCGATGACGTGTAAGACATCCTCTAAGGTCAATGGTTCAAAGTACAGCTTGTCGGAGATAGAAAAGTCAGTCGAAACCGTTTCAGGATTACTGTTCATGATGATCGCTTCATAGCCAGCAGCTTGGATCGCTTTCACCGAGTGCACTGTTGCATAGTCGAACTCCACCCCTTGTCCGATTCGGATCGGTCCAGAACCTAGGACAAGAACAGATTCTTTTTCACTGCGCTTGCTTTCATTCTCAAACTCATAGGTACTGTAGAAATAAGGTGTTGCTGATTCAAATTCTGCGGCACATGTATCTACCATTTTGTAGACGGGCAAAATCTTTTGCTCATGACGCAGCGTGCGGATCTCAGCTTCCGTGGTTTCCCACAGCTCAGCAATCTTTTTATCCGTAAAGCCGTTTTGCTTGGCTTTTTTCAACACATCAAGGGAATGTGGTTCGTTTGCTAATGCTTGTTCGATCTCAAAGATGTGAAGCATCTTATCCAAGAAGAACAAGTCGATTTTCGTCATTTCGTTCAAATCTTCGATGGTGTACCCTCTTCGGATGGCTTCCATGACGTAGAATAGGCGATCATCTTGCGCCTTGATGACTTTTTCCATCAGATCATTGTCAGAAAGAGCTTCTAATTCTTTCATTTCGATATGGTGTGTGCCGATCTCCAATGAACGAACGGCTTTTAATAATGACTCTTCAATATTACGACCGATCGCCATCACTTCACCAGTCGCTTTCATTTGTGTTCCTAATCGACGTTCCCCAGTTTCAAACTTGTCAAACGGCCAGCGAGGAATTTTTGCGACGACATAGTCAAGGGCGGGTTCAAATTCTGCATACGTCGTTTCTGTGACTGGATTTTTCATTTCATCCAATGTTAAACCGACGGCAATTTTCGCTGCCAGTTTGGCAATCGGGTACCCTGTAGCTTTACTTGCTAACGCAGAGGAACGTGAGACCCGTGGATTTACTTCAATGACATAGTAGTTGAAGCTATGAGGATCAAGCGCCAATTGAACGTTACAGCCACCTTCGATTTTTAACGCGCGGATGATTTTTAATGAGGCATCCCGTAACATTTGGTATTCATGGTCTGACAAAGTTTGGCTCGGCGCAAAGACGATGGAATCGCCGGTGTGGATACCGACTGGATCGAAGTTTTCCATATTACAAACGACGATCGCGTTGTCAGCAGAATCTCGCATCACTTCATATTCAATCTCTTTATATCCAGCAATACTCCGTTCAATCAAGCATTGGGTCACTGGCGAGAGCTTCAAGCCGTTTTCAGCGATTTGGCGAAGTTCTTCTTCATTGTTACACATGCCGCCGCCCGTTCCTCCTAGCGTAAATGCTGGACGAACAATGATTGGAAAGCCGATTTTTTTTGCAAATTCAACTGCTGCTTCCACCGTTGACACGATTTCTGATTCTGGGATCGGTTGATCCAATTCTTCCATTAATTGTTTGAATAGATCTCTGTCTTCTGCCTGGTCGATTGCTGCTAATTTAGTTCCTAGCAACTCAATTCCTAATTCATCCAAAATACCTGAGTTGGCTAATTCCATCGCCATATTCAAGCCCGTTTGTCCGCCTAATGTCGGTAAAATTGCATCAGGCTGTTCTTTACGTAAAATCCGTGAGACAAACTCAAATGTGATTGGTTCAATGTAGACTTTGTCAGCAATTTCTTTGTCCGTCATGATCGTTGCGGGATTCGAATTGACTAACACCACTTCGTAGCCTTCTTCTCGTAAAGCTAAACAAGCTTGTGTACCGGCATAATCAAACTCTGCCGCTTGTCCTATAATAATCGGTCCAGAACCGATAACCATGATTTTCTTGATATCTGTACGTTTTGGCATATTAGTTCTGCTCCTTCCATGCATCGATCATCTCTAAAAATTCGTCAAATAAGTGGACTGCATCATGCGGGCCCGGTGCCGCATCTGGGTGGTATTGGACACTGAATGCTGGGTAACGGCGATGACGAACCCCTTCGATCGTGCCATCGTTCACTTCGACGTGGGTCACCATTAGTTTTTCTGGATCGATGGATGCTTCATCCACAGCAAAGCCATGGTTTTGTGAGGTAAAATCGATCCGACCAGTGGCGATCTCTCTTACCGGATGGTTTAATCCGCGGTGACCGAATTTCATTTTATAGGTATCTGCCCCATTCGCTAATGAGAAGAGCTGATGGCCTAAACAAATCCCGAAGATTGGTACCTTGCCTTGAATCCCTTGTATCATTTTAATTGCTTCTGGCAAGCTTTTGGGATCGCCTGGTCCATTCGTCAGCATTACACCATCTGGTGCGAGGTCTAAAATTTCTTGGGCTGTCGTATTGTATGGCAAAATCGTTAAATTGCAGTTGCGGCGTGACAACTCCCGTAAAATACTGTGCTTTAAGCCGAAGTCGATGACTACGATATTGCGACCCGTTCCAGGACTTGGATAAGGTTTTGAGGTAGAAACTTGTGCCACTTGATTGGTTGGTAAAACCGCCGCTTTTAATTGATCAAAGGCATGATCAAAGACATCGCCTGCATCAACGATACTCGCTTTCATGGTCCCGTGTTGACGAATCTTTCTCGTCAGCGCTCGTGTATCGATTCCTGCGATCCCTGGAATATTTTTGCGTTTTAAAAATTCGTCTAACGTCAGCTGCTTCCGCCAATTGCTTGCTAGACGCGCGTGTTCTTTCACAACAACCCCTTTACAAGTCGGTGAAATTGATTCGTAATCGTCTCGGTTGACGCCGTAATTGCCAACCATCGGATACGTAAACGTAATGATTTGTCCGTTAAAGCTTTGATCCGTAATGGCTTCTTGATACCCTGTCATGCTTGTGGTAAAAACGATCTCACCAAAAACATTGACACTGGCACCAAACCCTTCGCCTTCAAAGTATGTTCCATCTTCTAAAATAAGCCAACGCTTCATATTATTGCCCACCTTTTTGCCATACTGTTTTACCATTTACAAATGTATAACTCGTATCCCCATATAACGTCCATCCACCGAAAGGCGTATTGACTCCTTTTGATAGGAATTGCTTAGGATCCACGTTATAAGCTGATTCTAAGTCAAAAATTGCCAGGTCGGCTTTGTCTCCGACCATCATCGTTCCAGCACTTAGACCAAAGAGCGACGCTGGTTTCACGGTCATCCAATCCACTAGCTGCTGCAAGGTAAAGCGTCCTGTTTTCACAAAATGAGTGTACAACAATTGGAAGGCATATTCTGATCCGACGATGCCAAAGGGTGCTTTTAAAAAGCTTTGCATTTTTTCTTCATAGCCATGTGGGGCATGATCCGTTGCGATACAATCGATCGTGCCATCCAACAGACCTTCGATCAACGCTTCACGGTCTTCTTGCCCACGTAACGGTGGGTTCATTTTCCAAAAGCCTTCATCGGCAGGAATATCTTCATCGATGAGAAGCAAATGGTGGGGAGAAACTTCGGCTGTCACATGGATCCCAGCTTTTTTGGCATCTCGAATCACTCGAACACTTTCTTTCGTAGAGACATGGCAGACATGGTAATGGGCTCCTGTTGCTTCCGCTAAAAGCACATCCCGAGCGATTTGAGATGCTTCTGTTACACTCAAGATCCCTGGCAATCCAAGTTCTTCCGCTTTTTTACCAGCATGCATCACGCCGCCAAAGAGTAAGGAATCATCTTCTGTATGGGCAACCAATGCCAAGTCATTTTCGGCGGCTTGCTTCATTGCCAAATACATTGTGCCAGCAGTCTGAACCCCGACACCGTCATTTGTTAAGGCAAATGCCCCCGCGGCTTTCATTCCAGCTGCATCCGTCAACGTTTCGCTGCGCAAGTTTTCGGTGATCGGGGCGTATTGTAAGACATTGATTGATGCATCTGCGTTGATTTTTTCGTAAACAGCTGCTAATTTTTCTGGTGTATCAGGAACTGGGTCAAGGTTTGGCATTGCGCAAACTGTCGTAAACCCGCCACGAGCGGCTGCCATGCTGCCCGTTTCGATTGTTTCTTTGTATTCAAAGCCCGGTTCTCTGAAGTGTACATGAACATCCACTAAACCTGGTGTGATCAATTGCTCTTTGGCATCGATGACTTCGTCAAAATCTGTTTCGGGAAATTCTGTACCGATCCCGCGAATGATTCCGTCTTCGATCCAAATTGCTGCAGGAACACAGTGATTGTCTTTTTTGATGATTTTACCGTTTTTAATGAGCGTTTTCATGTAAACTTCCTCCTCTAATTCATTCCTTTTTGCCTGTTAGGCCTTACCGTTCAACACCGCTTCAAGAATTGCCATTCGAACAAAGACGCCATTGGACATCTGGGTGATGATTCGCGAGCGTAAGCTTTCAACTAAGGCATCAGCTAACTCCACATCGCGATTGACTGGTGCTGGGTGCATAATGATCGCATGCTCTTTCATTCTTGCGGCGCGTTCGACGGTCAACCCGTGATTTTTTAAGTATTCTTCTTTTGAAAAGCTTTCCGTTCCATCATGGCGCTCGTGCTGGACACGAAGCATCATCATGACATCGACTTCTTCGACCAATTCGTCGAGTGGCATCCAGTGACCGTATACTTCAAATTCTTCGTCATACCATTCCTTTGGACCTGAGAAGAAGACTTTCGCGCCGAGACGCTTCAACATTTGCATGTTTGATTTTGCGACCCGTGAGTGGGTGATGTCGCCTACGATTGCGACTTTCAAGTCGTCAAAGTGCCCGAACTCTTCATAGATTGTCATCAGATCTAGCAAACATTGCGTTGGGTGTTGGCCGCTGCCGTCCCCGCCATTGATGATACTGCACTGGATCGTTTTGCTTTGGATCAAAGAGTCGTAGTAGTTTTCATCGCCATGGCGAATGACCGCAACGTCTACACCTAAAGCCGACATCGTCAAGACCGTGTCATACAAGGTCTCGCCTTTTTGAACAGAGCTGGTGGAGGCTTCAAATTCGATGACTTCGATCCCTAGTTTTTTCTCAGCAACATCGAAGCTTTTGTGGGTTCTGGTACTGTTCTCAAAAAAGAGATTTGTTGCGAAATATTGTTCTTTTTGGGGCATCCATTTCGCCCCTCTTTTGAATTCTTGTCCTCTGCGGATGAGTCCCATCACTTCACGGTCTGTCAATGCTTCGACCGTCAAAAGATGCTTTAAGCTGATTCTTTCGGATTGAATAATCATGAATGAATTCCTCCTTTGATTCTGTTTAAACGATGAGTTGGCACAAGTTATTTTTCTTCGCTGCGAGAGCTGTCAGGTAAAATAAGATTCAAGAAGATTCCTAGGACAGTTGCTAACGCCATTGCGGATAAGGTGAAGGTCCCGACCGTGAAGACAAGCCCGCCGATTCCTACCACAAGGATCACTGACGCAATGATCAAATTCTTTTTACGATCAAAATCGATTTTATTGTCGATCAAAATTTTTAACCCGCTGGCAGCGATGACGCCAAAGAGCAGGAAGCTGATCCCTGAGATGACTGGACCAGGAATACTTAAGATCAATGCGCTTAGTTTTCCAACGAAGCCTAGTACGATGGCTAGAATTGCCGCACCACCGATGACGAACACGCTGTGGACGCGTGTAATGGCTAAAACCCCGATGTTTTCTCCGTAACTTGTCACTGGGGGTCCCCCAACGAGACCGGCTGCGATTTGAGCAAAACCATCGCCCAAAAGTGTTCGGTTCAAGCCTGGCTCTTCAAAAAAGTTCCGCTTGGTTAATTTGTTCAAGACCATCAGATGACCGATGTGTTCGGTCATGGTAACAAAAGCGATCGGCGCCATCGTCGTGATCGCATTCAGATACAGTTTTGGTTCATAGTTAATGAAGGGAATCTCGAAGCTCGGCATGCCAAACCAGTTGGCGTCAATGATGGGCTGTACATCGACGATTCCCGCTGCTAAGGCGATCAAGTATCCGCCCACGATCCCCAGAAGGATCGGAATCAGTCCTAAGAACCCTCGCAGAAACATATTGAAGAAAATCGTTAATCCTAAGGTAGCCAACGCTACCAGAATGTACTTGAAATCGTAGACTGAGTCATTGTACATCGCATTCTGAGCTGCGTTAGCGGCTAACCCTAATCCAATCACCATAATCACAGGACCGACAATGATCGGTGGTAAGATCTTATCCAACCAAGCAGCACCTGCACGTTTAATGATCATCGAAACGATCACGTAGACCAACCCAGTCGTGATGGCGCCTTGTGCGATAGCTGGGTAGCCGTCAGATTTCATCAGCATCTGCATCGCTGCGATAAACGCAAAGCTGCTGCCTAGATACGCTGGAATCTTCCCTTTCGTCGTAACCAAGTAAACCAATGTTCCAATACCTGAACTAACTAATGCGATGCTGGGGTTGATCCCAACGAGGATCGGAACTAAAACGGTTGCCCCAAACATCGTGAAAAGATGTTGTAAGCTTAGGCCTAACCAAGGCAGTGCTTTGGGCCGATCTTTGATGTCTAAAACTGCGTCTGGATTACGAAATTCTTGCTTCTGCATGTTGCTGTCACTCTTCTTCCTAGTCGTTTTCTTTATTGATCATGATCCGGTCAGAACCATCTGATTCTTCCATCTCCACGATAATTTCTTCACTTAAAGCAGTTGGAATATTTTTTCCAACAAAATCTGCCCGAATCGGCAGTTCACGATGACCGCGGTCAACTAAAACGGCGAGTGAGATTCTTTTTGGTCGACCAATATCCATGATTGCATCCAAAGCTGCCCGAATCGTTCGTCCTGTAAACAAGACATCATCGATCAAGATGACTTCTTTGCCATCAATGGCAGTCGGGATGTCTGATGAATGGATCTCTGGATCATCTTCTGTCTTTTTGTCATCTCGGTACAAGGTGATGTCCAATTCACCGACAGGTACTTCTACGCCTTCTAGTTGTTTTAAACGTTCTGCTATTCGTTGCGCGATATAGATGCCGCGGGTTTTGATCCCTACCAGCACCAAGTTATCAATGCCGCGATTTCTTTCAATAATTTCATAGGTGATCCGCGTTAACGCTCGTTTCATTGTTACTGCATCTACTACTTCTTTCGCTGCCATATGTTATTCCCTCCTAATTTTGAACATAAAAAAACTCCTACCTGCTTGAGGTAGGAGTCATGTTTTCCGATCGTTGCCTAAAATCCCATTCTGTGGATTTTGGGTACACGTTATCATCTAGTAAGGGTTCGAATCTCCAACGCGGGAGTCGTCTGCTTACTCATTCCTTCTTAGCCTCACGGGACTACATTTAAAGGAGCTATTTAGTTGTTACAATTACTATACAGTTCTCACACAAAAAAATCAATCATTTTTTCGCAATTTTTTTAACGTGTCGGCGAACAGCTCTGGTAATGGCGCTTCAAAGACCAGCGACTCGCCTGTTGTTGGGTGGGTGAAGCCTAGAAGCTTGGCATGTAAAAACTGCCCATTGCCTTTTAGCGTGCGTTTAGGTCCATATAGCGGATCGCCAGCTAGCGGAAAACCGATGTACTGCATGTGGACTCTTATTTGATGGGTTCTTCCTGTTTCCAGCTGTAGTTCTACTAAGGTGAACTGCTCGAAGCGCTCCAACACGGTGAAGTGAGTGACAGCGGGTTTGCCATTTTCGATCACGGCTTGCATTTTGCGATTGACTTTTGATCGACCGATTGGTGCATTGATGGTGCCTTTTTCGTGGCTGATCGTACCATGAACCAATGCTACGTACTTGCGTAACGATGTTTTGTCTTTCAATTGTTTCGCTAACGACTCATGTGCCTGATCATTTTTGGCGATCATTAACAGACCCGACGTATCTTTGTCGATTCGATGAACGATTCCTGGCCGAACAACATCATTGATCGTGGATAAATCATCCATATGGTACAATAACGCATTAACCAAGGTGCCATTTGGATGCCCAGCGGATGGATGAACCACCATCCCTTGCGGTTTGTTGATGACTGCCACATCAGCATCTTGATAGACGATCGTCAAAGGAATATTTTCTGGTTGTAAGTCTACAACTTCAGGTTCTGGTACTTGGATGATCAAGTGATCACCTGCTTTTACCTTATAATTTGCCCGAACCGTTTCGCCCTTCAATGTGACCGCATCTTCTTTTAGCCACTGCTGGATTTGTGACCGACTATGATTTGGCAAGCGTTCAGCCAACACTTTGTCGACCCGCCCTTTTTCTTCTTTAATGATTACTTCAATTTGCTTTTCCATTTGATTCTCCTTGTTTCCCTTTTGCTTCGTCATCTACCAGTGCATAAATAAAAATCAAGATCACCCCGAACACTAATGACATATCAGCGATATTGAAAATTGGGAAATTGATAAAATCAAGCTGGAACATATCGACCACAAAGCCATGCTGCAACCGATCGATAAAATTACCGATCGCCCCACCTAGAACAAACGCCAGTCCGAAACGAAACCATAGACTGCTTTTTTGGTAGCGAAACAATAGGTAAACAACAACAGCAACCGCGATAACGGTGATGATCGCAAAAAAGGTGATTTTTCCTTCTAGAATACTCCAAGCTGCGCCCGTATTCTGAAGATAGGTCAGGGACAACACATTGTCGATCAGAGAATGTGTTTCACCCAGTTGATAATTGGCAACGATCCAAATTTTCAGCCATTGATCCAAGCCAATGACAACAGCACTTAACAAAAAAAACAACGCGATCATAAATTTTCCACTCTTTCTTCTTTAAAAATATCTCGTGGACGGATGATGCCCAAGAGATTTCCATTCGGATTTTTATCCTTGGTGATCAAAACCGCCTCAAGCAGGGCATTTTTTTGATACAATTCTTCCACTTCTACGATGGTCGTTTCAGCCGACACGAAACAATAATTCGATCGTTTCCCATCTCCTGCTAATAATTCATCTGCCGTTCTGCCTGCCAACTTAATTTCACCATGGAGGCTTTCTTTCGCTAACCAGTATCCCAGCATCCGCAAGGTGATCAAGCCCAAAAATCGACCATTATCATAGATCGGAAATTGTGAATAGCGCTTTTGGGCAACGATTTTCAATAACTCTGGTAATGGCAGGTGCTTTTCAAAACCAGTCACTCGTTTCGCAAAACGCGGCATGACTTTTTCAGGTGCCAGTAAGGAGCGTTCAATTTCTTGGATGCGATTGACAACCCATTCATTCGGTTCCGCAATGACAAAGTTTTCTCCGATTTTTTCATGTACGATGGCATTGCGCAGCTGAGCCATTTGTAATAGATCATCTTCTGCTCTTCTGACATTGATATTTTTGCTTTTTGACAAGCGACGAACCATTTCAGAAAAACCCATATTCCGCGGATTATCCAATTCGTCACGAAGCCGCTTTTCAATTCGATTGAAACTGCTCAAAAATTGATCTGCACCACTAGCCATGAGGAACCTCCTTGATAAGATACGCTTTTTTTAAATAAATCAAAATAAAGACAAAATATGCCACTAAATACACACCGACAAAAAGCAACGAGTAAAGGGAGATGGATAATAAGCCCAATACCCCCATCATGAGAAAAAGGCTTAAATAAAAGCCGATATATATTCTTTTAAGCGCAGGATTCATCACGACCTCCAGCTTGAGCGCTGATTGGCCTTTTGGTAACTGAAAAGGCTGACTTTCTAAAAAAAACATGCGCACACGAATCGGCGTCTGCTCAGCTAGCCCCAAAAAAATCGTTTGCTGATGATTGATGGCAGCGATTCTTTTTTTTCCTTGCATGACCTCCAAGGGACTGCCCATTCCATAAAAACCAGTCCTCCTAGTTAGTTGTAGCTCCATTGACAAAGATCACCTCAATTGGTTAAGTATACTTGATTATCAAAAGAAAGAAAATAGACATTTGCTTGCTTCCTTGATTATTATAACAAGAAACCCTACTTTTATCTTCCATCACGTCTAATGAACGAGAAAAAGACGAATGCCGCTTGCACCCGTCCTTTCAAATCATCTCTTTCCGTTTTTCCGTTTCAAATGCCGCGAATGCCTTCTTTGTTTGTGATAGCTCTTTTAGAAAAGACCGATCGCTTGGCCATCAGAAGTCACGTCCATATTGATGGCGGCAGGTTTCTTCGGTAATCCTGGCATCGTCATCACGGCACCTGTCAAGGCTACGATAAAGCCAGCCCCTATTTTTGGCACGAATTCGCGAATCGTTACTGTAAAGTCATCTGGTGCGCCCAATCGCTTTGGATCATCACTGAAGGAATACTGGGTTTTTGCCATACAGATCGGCAGCTGATCCCAGCCTTGTTCTTTGAAGCTTTGCAACTGTGCCTTGGCTTTCGGCGCAAACTCAACCTCTGCCCCGCCATAGATTTCCCGCACGATCAAAGAAGCTTTATCCGCTAAAGGCAAATCGTCGGTATACAAGCGTTGATAGTTGGCAGGTTTTTCCTCGATTACTTGAACCACTGCTTTTGCTAGATCCGTTCCACCTGCACCACCGTCTGCCCAAACGGCTGTCCGTGCGATGGTGACGTCGATTTGCTGGCACATGGTTTCGACTAATGTTCGCTCCGCTTCGGTGTCTTGTGAGAACTCATTAAGCGCAACGACAACTGGAATCCCGTATTTACGCATGTTTTCAACATGTCGCTTTAAATTACTGAAGCCTAACTCTAATGCTTTTAAGTTTTCTGTCCCTAAATCAGTTACAGCGACCCCACCATGCATCTTCAGTGCTCTGATCGTCGCTACTACTACGATCGCATCTGGTGCCTTTGATAAGTTCGGTGTTTTGATATCAAGAAATTTCTCTGCCCCTAAGTCAGCACCAAACCCAGCTTCGGTCACCGTGTATTCGCCTAAGTGCAAAGCCGTCTCGGTTGCGATGACACTATTACACCCATGGGCAATATTCGCAAAAGGTCCGCCATGGATCAGCGCAGGGGTTCCTTCAATCGTTTGAACAAGATTCGGTTTGAGGGCATCTTTTAAAAGTAAGGCTAAAGCACCTTGGACCGCCAGATCTTTTACGTAAATCGGTTGTTTCTCAAAAGAATAACCAATTAAAATCTTTCCTAATCGCTCTTTTAAATTATCAATGCTTGTTGCCAAGCACAAAATCGCCATGATTTCACTAGCAACGGTGATGTCAAAACCGTCTTCTCGGGGAACGCCTTGTAACGGTCCCCCTAGACCGACGATCACTTGTCGTAACGCTCGATCATTCAAATCGACAACCCGTTTCCATGTGACCCGACGTCCGTCGATCCCCAACTCATTGCCTTGCTGGATATGGTTATCGATCAATGCAGACAAGGCATTGTTTGCTGCTGTGATCGCATGCATATCGCCAGTGAAGTGTAAGTTGATGTCCTCCATCGGCAACACTTGTGCTTTGCCGCCGCCGGTGGCGCCGCCTTTGATGCCCATTACTGGTCCTAAAGATGGCTCACGTAAGGCGATGACGGTTTGCTTGCCGATTTGATTTAACGCATCTGCAAGTCCAATGGTCACGGTTGACTTGCCTTCTCCAGCGGGTGTCGGACTGATCGCTGTGACTAAAATAAGTTTACCCAGCGGATTGTTTGCTTTTTCGGTGATTGCCGACCATTCGATTTTTGCTTTATACTTGCCATAAAGTTCCAGATCATCGCCTGTTAAACCAAGTGGTTCAGCAATTTCAATAATCGGTTTAGGCATTGATTCTTGTGCAATTTCGATATCTGATTTCATTTTTACCCTCAATTCACGAACTATTTAGCACTTTAAAATGTATTTTGTTTGCTATGCTCTTATTATACTTGATTTTATTCAGAAAGAAAGAGTGATTTTTCACACTTTTACAAGAAGTTTCACGAATCCTTTATGTAAACAAAAAACAACGTCCCTCCTAAGGCTGTAACGCCAAAAGGAGTGATCGTTGCTTTCTAGATTCCTATGAATTACTCGTTGGTTTCGATCTGCACCCTTTTTTCAGGGATTTTTTCTTGAAAAAAAGTTTCTAACCATGCCACATCTTTTTTACGCAACGTGAAGGTATACGTTTTTTGATGATCGGTAATGCTTATTAAACGGTTTATAATTTGCCATTTTTCTATCTCAGGTAAAGAAATAAGGCTTTTCTTCCATAAGCGCGCATAACGAATCAGGAGCAAATCATTCCTGATGAGCATGCTTCGGTGAATCCCTAACCATACAAAAAAGAAAAAGACGGCTAAAACGAGGTTGCTTTTCCAATAAGGTCTGGTATTTTCTAACGAAAGAATCAAACTGATAAATAATATCATCATAGTAAACGACCAATAAATGATCGCTGTAGCAGCTTCCGGTTGCCAATACAATTTACGCTTCATAAAAGTTCCTCACAACATAAAATTTCTAGTATACTATCTTTATCATATCAAAAAAGGGTGAGACAATGTTAAAAGTTTATCTTGATGCTTCCACGAAAGGCAACCCCGGCCCTAGTGGCGGTGGAATCGTCATTGTCGGTACTGATCTGCATGAACAAATTGCGTTTCCGCTACCTGATTCAACCAACCACCAAGCAGAGTTCGCTGTGATGGTCAACGCGTTGCAGCTGCTGATTGACAAAGGTTTACAGGAACAGACAATTATGCTCTATACCGACAGCAAAGTCGTTGCGCAGACCATCGACAAGAATTATACCAAAAACCCTGCTTTTTCTGATTATTTATCAGAAATTCAATACTTGTTGAAACAGTTCGCTTTAGCAATCATCCAATGGGTCCCTGAGAGTCAAAACAAAGGTGCCGACCATTTGGCACGCCAAGGATTAGCAAAAGCGATGAAATTAAAGGATCGGAGACAATAACCGAGAGAAGTTTTGTTTGAAGCGCAACCAGTAAGATTGCTTCGCCAAAATTTCATCCGTCAGTAATGTTGATTGTGCCATATCTTCTTCAAAGAAGCCTTTCAACGTTTGCGTGACATCGTGATCGTAGGCGAAGGCATTGACTTCAAAATTCAAGGCATAACTCCGAATGTCTTGATTCGTCGTCCCAAAGGAACTAATGGTATCATCCATCATGACCGTCTTCGCATGGAGGAAACCATTGTTATAGATGTAGATTTTTGCACCACGGCGATGCAAGTAATTAGCATAATGCTGTGTTGCCCGATAAATGAATGGGTGGTCAGGCATACATGGAATCATGATTCGGACGTCTACACCTGAGTGGATGGCAATTTCCAATGCGTTCATCATACTGTCATCAGGAATCAAATAAGGCGTTTGGATCCAAATCGATTCTTTGGCAGCTAAGATCATTTTTACAAAACCGCCTTTGAGAATTTGGGTCTCACTTTCAGGCCCATCAGCGACGATCTGCAAATCGACATTTCCAGAGCGCTCTTTCGGCGGTAGAATAAAGTAACGATCCTCGTATTCCAGCTGATCCTCTTCTCTTTTTACAGATGCGTTCCAGTCACGAATAAAAATCTCTTGTAGTGTAAAACTGGCAGTACCTACGATTCTCGCATGGGTGTCTCGCCAATAGCCAAATTTGGCCTTTTTCCCTAAATATTGATCGCCGACATTAAAGCCGCCAGTCCATCCGATTTGACCGTCGATCACAACGATTTTTCGATGTAGATGGTAGTTCAATCGTGTGTTGCGGATCAGGTTCTTCGAAGTGATGAAAGGCACGACTTTTCCACCGGCATCAATCAACGGTTGAAAGAATTTCCGATTGGCCTTCGGTGACCCCCATGGATCATAGACCAAACGCACTTCAACACCTTCACGGGCTTTATCGATCAAGATTGACAAGAATTGGCCACCGATCTCATCATTAAAAAACGAATAATACTCCACATGCAGATTATCTTCTGCTTGCTTCATGTCCTCAAACAATGCTGCAAATTTTTCTTTTCCATCTGTATAAAATTCTACTTTGTTTCCTTTCGTCAAGGGCGATTCATCAAGGTTCTTAAAATAGCGCTCTAATAGATGATTGTCATCTGAGTAAGGATGTTCAGGAAAAGAATAATTGTGCACTTTGATGATTTGATTCAACTCATTGATCCTACTTTGGTGGTGCTCACTAAATTTATAAATAATTTCTCCGTCGATCCCCCGACCACAAAACAAGTACAACAAGAACCCGATGCCGGGGATGAATACCAACGTCATCATCCAAGCAAAGACACTTGCAATCGAGCGTGGTTTCCGAAAAACAGTAATAAAGGCAGCGATCGTATTAATAAACAAAAGTGCCAATAATACCGTGGAAATCATGCTCATATCCATTTTTATCATAGTTTCCTCCTATATCCTGTAACCCTATAATAGGTAACTGTGATCGAAAGCAAGCTTCAATTCATAGTCCCCTAATGTTTCTTTGATTTTTTGTTTCAGCATTTCTTCGATTTCTTGATCACTATACGCCGATTTTGCGGGAATCACTAAATCAAAAGCCAACAGATCTCCTTTGACCTGAAAATCATGCATCCGTAACTGTGGGTCAACGAAGCGAATGATCTTTGACACTTCTTTTTTTAAATGCCGATACTGCTGATCTTGAATTGGTACTGGATCAAGATGACAGACCAGGTCGACCTTTAAAGATTGGCGAAAATCTTGTTCAATCGCATCAATCACCTCATGCGCTTCTCGTAAAGACCACGTTTCATCCACTTCGATATGCACACTGGCAAAGCGATTTTTCGGTCCATAATTATGAACCAGTAAATCATGGTAACCGAGAATCGTCGGATAGTGATCCAAGCGTTGCTCCATGGCAGCTACTTCTTCTTGGGTTGGGCGTGCCCCTAATAATTCGTTGATAAAGGAACGAATCATTTTGATTCCGCTAATCAAAATATACAAGGCAATCAGACAGCCGACAAAGCCATCGATACGTAGGCCAGTCAGCCACTCGATCGTCGCTGAAAACAAAACTGCCCCCGTTGTATACACATCGTTGAGACTGTCTTGTCCGCTGGCTTTAAGTGTTTGAGAGCCGATCAGGTTCGCCAGTTTGCGGTACATCGCTCCCTGCCAGATTTTGATCAAAATCGATAAGACCAAAACGATAAACAATAGTGGGGAAAGACGGATACTCGTCGGTTCCATTATGCGTTGCACAGAGCTGATGAGAAATTGGCCGCCAACAAACGTGATGATCAAAGATACTACAAACCCACTGATGGCTTCAAATCGCTCATGACCATATGGATGTTCACTGTCGGCTGGTTTCGCAGAGATCCGAAAACCGATCAATGTTAAAATAGACGAAGCGGTATCTGAAAGACTGTTGATGGCATCTGCCATAATCGAAACAGACTGGGCAGATAAGCCAATGATAAATTTCCCAGCAAATAATAGTAGGTTGGAAAGCAACCCGAGGCTACCTGCTAACTTCCCGATGGCTGTACGTTCGTAGACACCATTTTTTTTGCTGCGATTTAAAAAAAAGTTTAGCAAATCATCACCCTCTCAAAAAACTATCTTTCTTATTTTACCCCGAAGGAATTCAATTAAACAACTATTCGTATCGTTTTTTCGAAAAAAAGCGAATTCCCTTCAATTATCAAACGCATTTTCAGATAACACGTAGGAAAAAAGGAAAAAGATAACGGAAGGGTCTCCCCCTCCGTCATCTTCGTTCAAAAAAGGAATGTGTTAAAGACCTACGCTCCTCTTTCACCTATCTTCTTAAAGGAAAGGAACTCGCGGGTACAGATTCAACCAGCTAGTGTGCTTACTTGGCAGCTAACCACGCTGCTGCTGTCTCAAGTGCTGCTGCGATTCCTTCTGGATTCTTCCCGCCGGCTTGTGCCATATCAGGACGGCCGCCACCGCCGCCGCCAACTTTAGGTGCGATCTCTTTGATCAAATCGCCTGCTTTCAATCCTTTTTCGTTGGCTGCTTTGTTCATGGCAGCTAAAAGATTCACTTTGCCATCATTCGCGGTAGCTAACACTAAAATATCAGAATGGTCTTTTTGTTTCCATTGGTCAGCTAGTTGACGTAATTGGTTCATGTCCTTTACAGTCACTTTTGCTGTGATCAGACGCAGACCATTTACTTCTTTGACATCCTTGAAAACATCCCCTGCTTGCTGGTTTGCTAACTTGCTGGCAAGAGCTTCGTTTTCTTTTTGCAATTCACGCAGCTGCGCTTGCAGTTGTTCTGTTTTGGCAACGACTTCTTTTAATTGGGCGGATTTAACGATCCCTGCAATTGCTTTTAATTGCGCTTCTTCTTCATGCAATAACGTATAAGCTTCTTGACTAGTCACTGCTTCGATCCGACGAACACCAGCACCGATCCCTGATTCAGAAACGATTTTGAAAATACCGATATCCTCCGTATTTGCTACATGGGTTCCCCCACATAATTCGATCGACCAATCGGCAACATTGACGACGCGAACGTCATGCCCATATTTTTCACCAAAGAGTGCCATCGCTCCCATGCCTTTTGCGGTATCGATATCCGTTTCGATCGTCACAACAGGAAGAGCTTCCCAAATTTTCTGGTTGACGATTTGTTCCATTCGGCTCAGCTCTTCGCTGGTCACTTGCCCAAAATGACTAAAGTCAAAGCGCAAATGTCCTGGAGCAACTAATGAACCTGCTTGGTTCGCATGGCTGCCTAATACTTCTTTTAAGGCTTTATGCAATAAGTGAGTCGCCGTATGATTTTTAATGATCTTATTGCGACGATGCTGATCCACTTGTAAGAAATAGTTCACGCCTTCTTTTAGTGGCGCTTTGATTGTAGCAGTATGCAAGAACTGACCGTTCGGTGCTTTTTTGACATCCGTCACTTCCGCTACAATCGTACCATCTTCTGCTACGATCGTGCCTGTATCCGCAACTTGTCCACCCATTTCTGCGTAAAATGGTGTTTCGGCAAAAATCAGTTTTGCTTCACCTGTCGAAACAGAATCATGTAACGCTTCGTCTTGGATGATCACTAATAATTCGCTGTTTGCTTCAAGTGAATCATAGCCAACGAAACGGCTGTTTACTTTGATATCTGTCAATAAAGCGGATTGTACGCCCATTGAAAGCTCCGTTTGTCGAGCCGCACGAGCACGGGCACGTTGTGCATCCATTTCTTGTTCAAACCCTTGGTGGTCCACTTTCAACCCTTCGTCTTCCGCCACTTCTTCTGTCAATTCAACTGGGAAGCCGTAAGTGTCATACAATTTGAAAATATCTTGACCAGCTAACGTATCTTGACCGTCTGCTTTTACTTGGGCGATCACTTGATTTAAAATATCTAACCCTTCATTGATCGTTTCATGGAAACGTTCTTCCTCGTTGCGGATCACTTTCTCAATAAATTCTTGCTGTTCTAGTACTTCAGGATAGTAGCTTTCCATGATCTCGCCAACGATCGGTACTAATTTGTATAAGAAGGCAGTATCGATCCCTAATTTTTTCCCATGCATGACTGCACGACGTAATAAACGACGTAAAACATAGCCACGGCCTTCATTTGAAGGAAGTGCCCCATCGCCGATCGCAAAAGAAAGCGCGCGGATATGGTCTGCAATCACTTTAAAGGAGATATCTGTCGTTTTGCTGTCGCCGTAGTTCACACGACCGCTTAAATCTGCCACTGCATTAATGATCGGCAGAAACAAGTCTGTTTCAAAATTGGTTGGTGCATTTTGAACGATGGAAACCATTCGTTCCAGCCCCATCCCCGTATCAATGTTTTTATGTGGTAGTGGTTCATAGGAGCCATCTGGTTGATGATTGAATTCTGAAAAGACCAGATTCCAGATTTCCAAATAGCGTTCATTTTCGCCACCAGGGTAGTTTTCGGGATCATCTTCCGCTACGTCATTAAACTCAGGACCACGGTCATAGAAAATCTCTGAATCCGGTCCACAAGGTCCTGCACCGATGTCCCAAAAGTTGTCTTCAATCTCAACGATATGCTCTGGTGGTAAGCCGACTTCTTCTGCCCAAATCCGTTTTGCTTCTGTGTCTTTTGGATAAACCGTGACATATAATTTGTCTGGATCAAAAGCCATCCATTCTGGTGAGGTCAAAAACTCCCATGCCCAATGGATCGCCTCATTTTTGAAGTAATCGCCGATTGAAAAGTTGCCTAGCATTTCAAACATCGTATGATGTCTTGCTGTTTTCCCAACGTTTTCAATGTCGTTAGTCCGAATCGATTTTTGCGCATTGGTAATTCTTGGGTTTTCAGGAACAACACTGCCATCAAAATATTTTTTTAGCGTTGCCACCCCTGAATTGATCCATAATAAGGTTGGATCGTTGACTGGAACAAGGGACGCACTCGGCTCGATGGAATGTCCTTTTGATTGAAAGAAGTCCAAAAACATTTGGCGTACTTCTGCACTGGATAATTGTTTCACGTTATTCTCCTACTTTCTTCTGTGTTCGCTTAAGATACAGGGGCTGACAAAATTGCTGGTAAGGCGCTCTTATTCCTGTAGAGTCATTTTGACGATAAAAAAACACCATTGCAGAGCAAGGACGTCGATACGCGGTACCACCTTGCTTGCAATGATGTGACTCATTACCTCTTAGACTCGTTAACGCGGAGTGGACGGCAACATTTCTGCTGCAGTTGAGCACCAAAGGGAGCAATCCGTCCGAATTCATGTTTTTCTCTCAGCAGTGAAAAACTTTCTGTAATGAATCATCAAACCGACCATATCCTTCGTCATTCAAAGTATAAGGAAATGTTTCGAAAAAGTCAATCCTCAAATCCGTTCTTTGTTGATCAGAATCGCTTTGCGGTAACGATAGCTCTGGGGAGAAAGCTTTTGATCTGGCTGCAGCATTTTCCGTGATCGGTAATAACTGGCATATGGCAAGGCATCGAATAAAGGATGCCCACAAATCTGCCAGTTCTCCATTTTTAAAGACAAGCCATCTGTCAGCTCCCACGCATCCGCAAGCCCATAGGTGCAGCCAAATAAATTCGGTTCAAGCAATTCAGCGGTTGACAAAGAGACACCATCGTCGCAGGACTTTTCATTGCCCCAGCGAAAAAGTCGCCGAGTCGCAGCACCGCAAACGTATTCCCATTGATCCTCTGATAGCAGCTGAAAGCCTTGTTTGTCTAACTGCTGTTTCAATTCTGTTTGACTGACGGATTCGTGGGTAAATAACTGATAGGTTTCCGATAACGGCTCGAGTGCAGCAAAATAGCGATTCTCTTCGTGGTAAAAAGCGGGTAATTCCCAACGCAAGCTTTCCTCAAAGGACGCTGGTGCTGTGAATTGTGCCTTTAGCTCTTTTTCGAAAACACTGAATTGATCGACTAACCCGTGAAACTCCCCAGTGATTGTATTTAACTGCCCGATATACCTTGCGCCAGCAGGCAGAGAACTTTTTTGGACTAGCATAGGATCAATCACAGCTTTGCGCAAAGGGCTCGTAGACTCATTGACAAAAATCCCCCAATCCTGGCTGGTTTCTAACTCATAGATTGTTTCCAGCTGGCGAATGATCTCGTTGGGTGGTGACTGCCAATTTTTACTCCAGCAAGTAGCTGGTAATCCTTGCACACCGAGATCCCAACCTAAGATCGCCTCAGAGTTCCCTGGTATAAAGACAAAGTCTTCGCCATCGATCGTTAATTCAAAGGTAGCACATTTCAACCCTGCATACGTCAAATGACTAAAATGGACATCGGTGATCTCCTTTAAAGGACTGACAAAATACATTAAAATTTGCTGGATCAGCTGTTCTTTGATTTCAAAGGACAGTGTCTTCCAATTTGACCATTGTAACGCCTCAAAAAAATCCACGTCATTTCTCCTCTCATCTGCTACAATTACTATATAACGAGTATACCACGAAAAAGGAGGAAAACGACTGATGCTTTATTTTGGACGCAGTCCGTGGATGCTACAAGCGGTTTTCGCCCTGCGGCAAGCCGTTTTTGTGGAAGAACAGCACATCCCTATAGAATGGGAATTTGATGAAAAAGACCAAACCTGCCCATACTTTCTTTGGTTAGATGGACGCATCCCGATCGCGACCATTCGCTATCAATTCTCTTCACCGAACACTCTGCAACCTGATCGCTTTTGCGTAGCTAAGGCCTATCGGTACCAAGGATACGGCACCAAATTATTGCATTATCTCGAAATGCGTGGTGTCCAAGAGGGTGCCCTCCAATCAGTGTTATCCGCAGAGATCGACGCTTGTGCGTTTTATGAATCCCGTGGGTATCAAAAAACATCTGAACCCTATGCTGAAGATGGCGTATTGTGTGTAGAAATGACCAAACAATTAAAAACAGCAGTCAAGTAAGAGTAGTTCTCTTCCTTGACTGCTGTTTTGCTAAGCATTAGCTATTCGAATTTTTCTTGTTTTTACGGGCCGTTCGAGTCGTTTGACGACGTTCGATCTTCCGTTTTTCTTTGTTCTTCTTATCAACAGCCCATTGAATTTTTTTCTTGTAGCCAGGCTTGATTTTTTTCTTCTTTTTCTTGACTAAGCCAATCAAGGTTGGGTCTAATTCGTCACGAGATTTTTCTCGCTTTTGCCGACGATTCCGATCGTAAGTCGCAACGATCTCGCCATTTTTGATTTCCTTCGGTTGGAAAACAACCCCTAGATCTTCGATGGCTTGGATTGCCCCTTCATCGCTTGGATCATATAAAGTGATCGCGGTCCCATCCATTTGGTTTCGACCGGTCCGACCAACACGGTGGATAAAGAAATCCAAATCAGCTGGAATCTCAGCATTGATGACATGAGAAACCCCTTCAATATCAATTCCTCGCGCAGCTAAATCTGTTGCGACAACATATTGGTAGTCCAAATTTTGCACTTGGCGCATGATCCGTTTTCTTTCACGAGGACTGATGTCGCCGTGGATCTTCGCTACTTTTAAGCCTTGTTCCTTTAAGTAATCCGTAATTTCATCCACACGGCTCTTCGTGTTGGCAAAAACGATGGCAAGATAGGGATGGCCTGTAGTCAATAATTGATAGATCAATTTATTGGTATTTTTCCCTTTGGTAGAAATCAACCAATTCTCGATCGTATCAGAGATGACTGCTTTCGATTTGATTTCTTCGATCAATGGATTGGCCATGTATTTTTTCAAGAATGGGCGCAATTTCTCTGGAATCGTTGCGGAGAAAACCAGCATTTGTAGTTTCTCAGGCAAACGCCCCGCAATTTGATCGACTTCTTCCAAAAAGCCCATATCCAAGGTCATGTCTGCTTCATCCACGACAAATACATTGGCAGTGTGAACCCCTAACGCTTGTTCGTTGATCATATCCAAGATACGACCAGGTGTCCCAATCACGACATGGGGCTGTTGATTTTGCAGACGGCTTAATTGACGTTGCTTATCCGTTCCTCCGACGAAATTTGACACTCGAATTTCAGGATCATGAAATCCGCCGATTTGTTTTGCGGCGTGATAGATTTGCGTGGCTAATTCACGACTCGGTGCAGTGATCACTACTTGCACTTCATCTTTTTCGGCATCGATTTTATCCATCAACGGCAGTAAAAATGTGTGGGTCTTACCACTTCCGGTCTGTGATTGCCCTACAACACTGCGTCCTTTTTGGATAACAGGTATCAGTTTTTCTTGCACTTCTGTTGGTTTAGAGAACTTTTTATCAGCAAGTGCTTCATAAATAAATGGTTGAAATTTAAATGACTCAAAAGACATTCAAACACCTTCTTTCTTTTAGCATCCTTTGGATTATAGCATATGTTGCCTTGTTTTCCTAACTTTCTTTTGTAATCGATTGAGGATCGATCGTACTGATAGTATACGTTGCACTGCGGCGTTCATAGAAAAAGCGGCTTTCTTTTTTTATTGCTGCCCACAAGAGATTCAAGTAAAAACCAAACTGGATCAACCCAAAAATAACTACCATCAACAAACTAACAACTAAAAGCAGCAGATTGTTGGACTCAAGAAACGGTGCGAAAAAGATATTGACCCGACTGATGCTGGCATAAATCAGATAAAACAAACCATAGCGTTTCAATAAAGCCCCCAAGCTGACACGCTCACGGCCTTCTTGCATGATTTTGATTCGTACGAGTTTTTTTCCAATCGTTTGTCCTTTGGCAAGGTAAGCCATCAACACAAAGTACAGCAACACTTCAAGAGCAAAGTACCAATAGTCCCCACTAAAGTCCCGTACCATCTGTTGAGTGAGCAAACGAACAGCGATCACCACAATAAAACTGACCACATTCAGTATTCCCCAGTCGATCAACCAAGCAAACACCCTTCGTGTCACAGTCACCCGAGTGCCTTTGGCGTAAGAATCGGCATCCATCTCTTCCCTTGATGGCAATAAGAACGTAAAAAGTGGGGCGATCGTCCAGCCCACAAGCCCTCCAACTGTATTGACAAAGAGATCATTGACATCGAATAAGCGATACGGACGAGGATAAATAAAATACAGTCCCGTCAACTGCGTTAATTCAAAAAACAACGTCAGGCAAAACGTAATAACGAGTGTTTTTAAAAAGGAACATTTGAAGTAATAACGCAAATAGACCCCAAATGGTAAGGTCAACAATAAATTAAAGAGTGGCTCAAGAAAGACCCCCTGCTTCATAGCGGGAAGATAGGTTTGCGGATCGTGAATGTTTAAGACGGTCTGTTGGACAAAATGTTGCCACGATGCCCCTAACTGCAATTCCATCTTAGGACCAGTCATCTGCGCTACCTCTTCGATCGAGGGCAATGGTAGGATAACTAAGAAATAGGCGCACAATAAATAGAAGACAAATGAATACAGAACCAGTGCGCGTGACAAGATAAAACGACCGTATTTTCGATATTGGATAACAAAAAAAATCATTGATATCGCCAATGCTAGGAAAGGAAAAACCAGCAAGGCAACCTTTATTGGGGTAATATAAGCGGACATAAAGAACTCCTTCACGTTTTCTTTTTATCTTACACGCTATTTCCCAAAACGTAAATTTTGGAGTATCATAAAAGAAAAGGAGGTTAAAAAATCATGTTAAATCCCTATTTTGCCTTTGGCGTACCGGCATTCCTTTTGGTTTTATATGCAGCTTTTGCTCTTTTTCGCCGGTCTTCCGATATTCCCTATTTAGGCTTCGTCCTTTTCATCATTGCTGGTTTTCTGACAGGATTTAGTTTACAAGTCATTCAACAAGCCATCAATGAAGTGGAGAAAACATCTCTTGAACACGTGCAAGAAACCCACCTTTACTCGCCTTACTTATTAGCGATTCCATTGATTGTGGGCATTCTTTTACTGATTGTCAACTTGATTCGCGGCTATTTAAAAGTCAAAAACGTTCGTCTGCGGACAAAATAAAAACAACTTACCTAGAAATACGAATTGATCCTGCTCCTCTTGACGGGAAATGAGATCGCTTCGTATTTTTTTGGTAAGCTGCCTAGATTGCTAGACCCCTTCTAAAGATCCATCCGCCACTTTCGTAGTAAAACAGTTTATCAACTAAAAAAAGGTTTATTCGTCGGCTAGTTCTTCATCCAGGTCTGTCTCTGAGGTATCAGCAAAAGACTCTTTCACATCATCATTGACTTGCTCCAATAAATAATGCCAATCACTATTCGACACAACCACCACATCGATATTCTTTTCTTCATCAATCAGCTCGAGATTCGAAACATCCTCTCCTAACTGCTGGAATAGGTCGATCAATGTTTGGTCTTGTAGCGTTACGTATTCAGTCCGTTTCATCCTTCTTCCCCCCATGAGTCAAAAAATTCATAAAACAAGATATCGAAACTAGTAAGATCGGTCATCTTTTGTAAAGTAGATAGATCTAAACGAATAAACGCTTTTTCCACTAATAAATAATGGTTTTCTTCCAGCGCTTCTTCGATAAATGGTAAAATCTCTTCTTCATCCCCTAATGTTTCACTAGAGATTTGGTCAATTTGATCAAACAAGCGATCATCTTGCAACAAAAAGAATTGATCGTCGTAAAGATAGATTGCGATTTGATATTGCCGGATGGGTAGCTCAGCCCGAATGACAAAAAAGCATTCCCCTGAATTGGAAATCGCTGGCAATAGTTCATTCGGTTGTAATGCCTGTTGGTAGTACATTTCCATCCCTCCTTTGTACTTACTATTATAAAGAACAAAGGAGGAAAAAGGAAATAATCGAATTTTAGTTTAAAAAACTCTAAACAAAGTTAGACATCCCATTCTGCATAGAATTCTTCTAAAAAATCCTTCATGAAAGCCACACGTCGTTGGGCTTCTTTTTTGCCATACGCCGTGGTCATCTTTTCAGGAAGCAAAAATAGTTTCTCATAAAAATGATTGATCACCGTCGTCCCTTTTCGGTAATCTTCATGATTTTGAAACGTCTTTGGGGCTAAGTCACTGACATGGATCGGGTGTTGATGACTGCCACCAAAATAACTCGTCCGTAAAATACCGATCGCACCTAAAGCATCGAGACGATCTGCATCACGAACGACGCGGCCTTCTACTGAGACAACTTGCGCGCCTTGCAAAAGTTCTTTTGAAAAAGACAGATTCTCGATAATAGAAAAAATTTCTTTCGTTTGTGCTTCACTGGCTCCCGCTGTGGTCAAACAAGCTCGCACTTCGTTAGACGCCGCTGTGACATCCGCCACAACTTTGTCATCCACCGTATCATGGAGATAGGCTGCCGCCTGTACGACAAAGCAATCAACTGCCAATTCGTCGGCATCAATGATGGCTTGACTTAACCCAGCCACTCGTTTGACATGATCAAACCCATGTCCTGTGTAATCATTCCCCAGAATACTTTCGGCATAAGCAATTACTTTGCTAAGATCGGCAACATTGTATTCTTCCTTCATTTTTTTCCTTCTTTCGATATGAAAGCAGCTAGCCTTCTTTTTTCGATGGTGATTGATACAAAAGGAAAAGAAGTTCAACAAGACGAGCACCCCATGAAATAATTGGGGCGGCAACGTCTTGCGAAGCTTCTTTCCACTCGTTACTTTTAAGCGAAATCTTGCGTCTCGCTGATTTTATAGACACTAAAATAGATCTTGCGTAAATAGTCTAATAGATATTGAGGATTCAATAATTCATCCGTTGCATCTAAAATCAATTCATTTGGTTTCTTGGATGCGCCATATTGATGAATATTTTCAGTCAGCCATTTACGAATCGGTGAATAATCATCCGAAGCCAACACTTCATCGACATTAATTTCTTTTTCCATGGCGTGGAGTAATTGCGCTGCATACATATATCCTAGAGCATAGGATGGGAAATACCCGAAGCTTGAACCTGACCAATGAACGTCTTGTAAGATCCCTTCCAAGTCATTTTCTGGACGAATCCCTAAATATTCCTCGTATTTGTCATTCCAGATTTTTGGCAGTTCATCGATCGATACGGTTTCGTTAAAGATCATTTTTTCGATCTCGTAACGAATAATAATATGAATGACATATGTCAGACTATCAGCTTCAATACGGATCAAGCTAGCTTTTGAGTGCTTTAAGGAGTCATAGAAAGTGTCAAAAGACACATCATCAAACGTGCCTTCCGCACATTCTTGGAAAAATGGGTATTGCTTTGCCCAGAAATTGCGGTTGCTGCCGATAATGATTTCATTAAACAGCGATTGGGATTCGTGGATTCCCATGGACGCCCCTTCATGAACAGGCGTGCCTTCGTATTTCTCATCGATGTTTTGCTCGTACATCCCGTGACCAGCTTCATGAATCACACCGAACAGTCCCATCGAAAAGTCAGTTTCGCTCCAGCGTGTGGTCAACCGTACATCATTGTGGTTGATCCCCGTAGCGAATGGGTGGACCGTATTATCCAAACGGCCGCGAGAAAAGTCATAGCCTAAGTCGGCGATCACTTTTGAGATAAATTTACGTTGTTGCGCTTCGGTCATCTTACGTGAAAGGATCGAAGTGTCTGGCGCTGTTCCTTTTTCAGCCAATTGACGACGAATATCCATGATACCGTCTCTCACTTGTGAGAATACGTTATCCAAGATCTCAACCGTCATATTCGGCTCGTATTGGTTTAACAAGACGTCATAGTTCGTCAGCTCATTTTTCTTCCAATAAGGAATCAATTCTTTCGTCAAGCGAATGTTTTCAGAAAGAGCGTCTTTAAATAAAGAAAAATCTTTTTCTTTACGGGCTTTGAGCCAAGCAGTATGTGCTTTTGACGTAGCTGCGGAAGCCGCCATCGCCAACTCATTGGGCACATCTTTTTGTAATTCATATTCTTCTTTGACTAATTGATACGCAGCTTTCCCTACTTCTGATAATTCATCTGGGTGTTTCCCGAAATAGCTGATCGCTTCTTGGATTGGTTCCCCCACTTTTTTGTCAAAGTATAGACCATATAAATAGCTGTCAACTTCCGCACGGTAATCACTGGCTTTTTCTGGCATCCCTGTTTGATTATCCCAGCCTAAGATCCCCATTGCTTGTTGTAATAGATCGATTTCTTTTAATTCTTTCAGAAATTCTTGTTCTTTCATTCAGCAGACTCCTTTTTGCGTGGCGGACGTTGTCCCCAGTATTGGAAGAGATCGGTACGAATCGCACCGTTGTATAATTTGCGTTTTTTTGTCGCTTTTTCGCCGTAATGGGTCTCAAAAGTCAAGTCACTGGTCAAAAAGTACTTGCTCCAGGTTTTTAGCGGCCGAAACACTTGGCCCATTTCCTGATACAGTCGCTGAACGGACGCTTCTTCTCCTAAGCGTTCACCATAAGGAGGGTTAGCCACAACGACACCATACTCTTTTTCTGTTTTAAAGTCTTTAACGGCTTGTTGTTTGAAGGTGATCGAGTCTCCTAGACCGATTTCTTCCGCATTTCTGCGGGCGATCTCAATCATTCGACCATTGATATCCGAACCGGTAATATCTAATTCGACATCATAATCTGCTGCTTCATCTGCTTCTTTCCGTACTTTTTCAAATACTTCTGCTGGGAACCAATCCCACGTTTCGCAAACAAATTCCCGATTAAAGCCAGGGGCGATATTGTGACCGATCAACGCTGCTTCAATACACAACGTGCCTGATCCACAAACGGGATCGACAAACGGCTTGTCTTTGTACCAATTTGTCAGCATCACTAAAGCCGCAGCCATGTTTTCTTTCAGCGGCGCGCCTCCTTTTTCTAAACGATAGCCACGTTTAAACAAACTAGGGCCAGTCGTATCCAATGTGATCATCGCATGGTCTTTCAATAAAGCGACTTCTAATTGGAAAAAAGCGCCCGTTTCAGTCAGCGGCACACTTGCTGGACGATGGTATACTTCTCTTAAGCGATTGACGATTGCTTTTTTGGTAATCGCTTGACAATCAGGTACACTATACAATTTTGATTTGATTGATTTTCCAGCTACCGGAAATTCAGCATCTAAAGGTAAAAAGTCTTCCCACGGTAACGCTTTAACTTCTTCAAACAGCTGATCGAAAGTCAATACGTCAAATTCCCCGACGACAATTTTGATACGGTCCGCTGTACGGAGCCACAAGTTCGCGGTAGCAATGGTCTCCATCGTCCCTTTAAAACGCGCTCGGCCGTTTTCAACCTCACACTCGATCCCTAAATCCCGTAATTCTTTGCCCACTAGTGCTTCTAAACCGCTCGCAGCGGTGGCAATACAATTAAATGTTTTTTCAGTCATAACGCTCTCCTTCTTGGTATAAAAAAACCTTCCGTTGCTGGAAGGATTCCCTGATAGGTTGTGATTTTCTATAAGCCATGTTTTGTCCGTATTTTCCTCAGGGAGAAGAAAACACTGGGTAATTATCTATCTGCAATTACTTGCCTTCTTGCTCCGTTCATTTCCGTGCAAAAAGTGCCCCTACCATTGTTTGGGTTGCTCGCTCGAGGGGTTTACCGCGTTCCACCAAGACGGTTTCCCGCCTTGCTTCGTCACTGTGGCACTTTCAAGGATACTTAGGCATAGCTTACACCTTAGCCATTTTTCCTGCCGTTACTTTCTCAAGTACCCTAGCTTATGGTTTCGCTAGGCACGAACACTACAAGCATCTCAGCTTGTGCGAGCATGGACTTTCCTCAGCATAATCGAGTTATGCCGCAATTACCCGAAAACCACAACTATCTTTTCTACATTAGATTAGAATTGACGGGTTTTTTCGTTGTCATCTTCAAAATCAGCATTTGTATAGTTGCTGTTGTAGGAAGAAGAACGAGTGACAGGTTCTGATTCACGATCAAGCTTTTTGCCAAACACTTCTTTTTCAAGATTAGACAAACGTTTCAAAATATCAAAGTTTGTAACGGTTTGGCTTTTCGGCGCTTCTTGTTGAACACGAGATGCGATCGCTTGGTTTTTCGACAATTGATCGATTTTCGCTGTCAGACGGTCATTTTCTTCTTGCAGGGCTAAGATCTCTTTATTGTAGCTTTCGTAGTCTTTAATGATATTATCTAAAAACTCGTCCACTTCAACTGGATCATACCCGCGCATTTTTGTTTTGAATTCTTGTTGCAGAATATCTTTTGGACTATAAATTAAATTTGCCATTATTTACACCTCATTGTTTATTCCAAATGGTTTTCACTTTCTAGACCATTCTATCAAAAAATATACGAAAATCAAAGTAAATTACTATCAAATGTTGCGTTTTGTAGGTCATCCATTGTTATTTGATGAATAAAGTAGGGATTTTGCTCACTATAAGCTTTGGCATCTCTTAAGAAATAATTAGGTTTTCCTGGAAATTCGTCATCATATAACACAAGTGCGCCTTCGGTATGCTCCAGTAAAAATGCCGTGTGATTTCTTAATTGACTGGGGTCTTGGTAAGGCTTATGGCTGGTGGCATTGACATAATCGGCAAATGACTTCGCTGTTTGCAGTGCCTGCTGATTTGTTTCGTTCCAATTTTCACCAAACCCTTCAAATGGAAAAATAATTCCTAGTTTCAGTTCTGGGTATGTCTGTTTTAATTGTTCAACGGCTTCGGCACACCACAGCTCCGCTCCAAGATTCCCGCTGATCAAGAGCCATTCTAACCCTTCTTCGACATAATTGGTCAAAGTCGACATTATTACTTTCTTAATAACTGCAATCTTGGGATCTTTTGCTTGAAAGACACCTAATTCATAATTACGATAGCCAGTAAAGTATAAGGTTTTCATTGTTTCTCTGGTCATCTCTTTTCTTTCCAAACGACTTTTTGGTATAATGTTGCCTAGGAGTGTGAACAACATGGTTATTCGTTACCCGAATGGACAATCTACTACCTATGATGACGGCAAAAAACAAAAAATGCAAGAGAAACTAATAAAGCCAAAAACGTATGCCAATCGTGGGATGCGTTTTGAAGAAGCAATCAATGAAAGCAACCTTTATTATTTGAATCGGAAACTTGCTGTCATTCATAAGAAACCGACACCAATTCAAATCGTGAAAGTAGATTATCCAAGAAGAAGCGCCGCCGTAATCAAAGAAGCCTATTTCCGTGAGGCATCCACCACTGATTACAATGGGGTTTATCAAGGGCAATATATCGACTTTGAAGCGAAAGAGACTCAAAACAAAACGTCATTTCCCTTTAAAAATTTTCATCCACACCAAATCAAGCATATGGAAGACTGTTTGGAACAAGCGGGTTTATGTTTCGTTCTTTTATGGTTTTCTAGTCTACAACGCTGCTTTTTTCTCGATAGCAAGTGCTTAATTTCTCAATGGCACCTGCAAAAAGAAACGGGGAAAAAATCAATGACACTGGCCTATATTGAGACGAATGGGATTGAAATCATCCCTTCAATTGCGCCGCGTATTCCCTATTTAAAAGCAGTTGATCAATTTTTAACGATGAAGGAGAATGATTAGTATGGCAAATGGATCACAATCGAGGACCTCTCGGCATGATTCTAAAAAAGGTACAGCTAAAAAAGCACCAAAGCCTCCTAAGGCAAAAGGCAAACGAAGCATTGGGAGTATTCTTTTAAAAGTATTTATGGGGCTGTTTTTCTTGGGCTGTATCGGGATTCTATCCGGGATGGGGCTATTCTGGTGGTATGCCAAAGATGCGCCTGCACTTGATGAAACACGCTTGGATTCAACGGTTTCTTCTCGTTTCTATGCGTCAAATGGCGAATTGATCACTGAATTCGGTAGTGAAACCAGAGAAAAAATTACAGCAAGTGAGATTCCTCAACTGCTGGAAGACGCGATCGTCTCTGTCGAAGATCGCCGCTTCTACCAGCATATCGGAGTCGATCCGATTCGGATCGTCGGTTCCGCATTATCCAATGCCACAACCGGCGGTATGCAAGGCGGAAGTACGTTGACACAGCAATTGATCAAGCTGTCCTTCTTTTCTACCAGCGCTGAAGACCAAACATTACGTCGAAAAGCACAAGAAGCATGGATGGCGGTTCGTCTTGAACAAATGAAATCAAAACAAGAGATCCTCACTTACTACATCAATAAAGTATATATGTCCAATGGTGTATATGGGATGCAAACGGCCGCAATGAAGTTTTACGGCAAGCCGTTAGCTGAACTAGACCTTGCGCAAACCGCTTTGATTGCCGGTTTACCAAATGCCCCTTCAGCTTTTGACCCATTTGCGCATCCTGATAATGCGAAAAGTCGGCGAGATGTGGTTTTAGGTGCAATGCTGGAAAATGAAAAAATCACACAAGCGGAATATGATGCGGCCGTTGCCGAGGATATTCAAGAAGGCTTGCAAGACAATCCCCGTGAAAACCAAGAGTGGAAATACTTTGACAACTACTTTAACGAAGTGATCGCTGAAGTCAAAGAAAAAACTGGGAAAGATGTGTATACTGACGGCTTAGATATTTATACTAATGTCGATATCGATGCACAAAAACGATTATATGACATCGTCAACAGTGACGACTACGTTGATTACCCAGATGACAAGATGCAAGTTGCCGCTACCTTAGTTGATGTTAACACAGGCAAGGTGACCGCTCAGATCGGTGCCCGTAATGTTGATGATGTTCTAGCAAATAACCTGGCTGTCAATGTCGCACGAGACTTTGGTTCGACCGTCAAACCAATCACAGACTATGGCCCTGCCTTTCAATTTCTACAAGATTCCACGGGTAGAATGATTTTAGATGAACCTTACACGTATAAAGGGACGAATATTCCTGTTTACAACTGGGATCGCCAATATATGGGCAATATCACCTTGCGGACCGCTCTAGCAGAGTCTAGAAATGTGCCGGCAGTGAAGCTGTTTGATGAAGTCGGCGCGGACAATATCGCAGACTTTCTCAGTGGTTTAGGAATCGAATATGATACGATCACCCAATCCAATGCGATTTCCAGCAATACGGATAAATTGGATGGCACAAAGTATGGGATCTCCAGTCTGAAAATGGCCGCTGCTTATGCTGCGTTTTCAAATGGTGGCACCTATTATGAACCACAGTACGTCAATAAAATCGTCATGCAAGATGGTACAGAAGACGAAGAATCCTTTAAAGTTTCTGGTCAAGAAGCAATGGATGATACGACAGCTTACATGGTGACCGATATCTTGAAAGATGTTATTTCTGTCGGAACTGGAACCAACGCGCAAATCGATGGTTTGTACCAAGCAGGGAAAACGGGAACGTCCAACTACACCGATGACCAGTTAGCACAACTGGATACATCGAATGGTGCCTACCCTGATATTACCTTTGCCGGCTATACTCCCTCCTACTCATTGGCGGTTTGGACAGGCTACAACGACAAAATGACACCGATCACTGATAGTAGTACCCATGTGGCTTCAGATGTCTATCGTGAATTGATGCGCTATGTTTCTGCTTCTGTAGAAAACACGGACTGGACAATGCCTGACGGATTGACACGGATCGGAAGAGAGCTTTATCTTGAAGGAACGTACACCCAACCAAGCTATTCAGCACCAAGTTCGTCCAGCAGCAGTTCCTACGTTGAACCAACGACACCTTCTACAGAAAGTAGCGAATCAACACCATCAAGTACAACAGAATCATCAAGCGAAGTAACACCACCAGTGACAACACCTGATGAGGATGATTCATCATCGGTCGTTACGCCTCCTGCTTCTAGTCAGGATCCCGGTTCAACAACACCTTCCAGCAGTGAGGATAATCCTTCCTCACCACCGGACCCGCCGGAACCAAACGATGGTAGTGTCGAATAATGGAGAATCGCAAAAAAACAGTAGATCAAAATCTGATCTACTGTTTTTTTATAACTAACTGCCATATAAATGTAGAAGCTTACTTTTCAAGCTCTTCAAACAGCAATTTTTTATCGGAAAGCTGATGAACTTGATTATGCAGATCGTCAAACAAGTGAATCACATTTTCTTTCGTCTCGTTCACTTCAAAAAGAATCTCTTTGGCACGATCATGAATCCCATCGATCCGCATTTCTGTTGTACGGATCATTCGTTCAGATTCGATTTTCGCTTCCTGAATTGTGCGATTCGCTTTTCTTCTAGCAAAGACTAAGACCTCACTGATTTCTGTTTGGAACTGCTCGTTTTCGATTTGTAGGGCTGCATTTTCTTCCCTTAATGCTTCGATTGTCGCCTGAAGCTCTGCGACTTCTTCATTTGATTCGCTAGCTGATACATTTGCAGCAAGCTCTTCTTTTTCTGCCAATTGCTGTTTCAAATCAGCAATTACCTCTTGCAGCTGCTGGATTTCTTGCCGCTTCAAGGTCCATTCAGCGCGTTCCTTTTCGTAAGTTTGTTTTTCTTGTTGCTCTTTTTCTTGCTGAACAGCTAACTTGGCTTCTAATTGCTGGATTTTTACTTCAAGTTTTTCTGTATCTACTTTTGCAAGCTGCTCTTCTAGGTCTTTGACTTTCTTATTCGCTTCTACTAGCGAAGCTTTTAATTCTTTTGCCTCTGCTTCTTGTTGAGCCACTACCTTCTGCTGTTTTTTTAACTGATTTTTTTCTTCCTGTAGTTGCTCATTTTCTAAAATCAATTCTTTGATTTCAAAAGATAAATTTTCAATCATATGATCCTTTTCTTGTTCTTTTGACTCTTGCTTATTTGTCTGGTTTGTACTCAATTCTTTCTCCATACGTTCTCCTTTATCTTCAACGAGTTGACTATCCTTGGCGTAGCTATCACGGTTGCCAGAGGACTTTTGCTGCACTGCTATCTTTTTGACACTTTGCTCTTTCTGCTGATCTCCAGCCACTCTTTGGTGAGAAATCGGTTTTGCGAAAGTTTGTGCGACAGGTTTTACTGCTTCTTTCTGGGTTTTAGGGAGTTCATTGTCCGCTGGTCGATTGGTCTTATCCTCTTTTTTTTCAGGCGTAGCCTTTGCGGACCCTTGATCCTCAACGATTCCCTCTTCTTGATTTGTCTCCTCAAATTCATTCAGCTCTTCTATGGATAATTGATTCACTTCATCCATTAGCTTTTGGGCAGAAAACCAACCTTTGTTTTTCTTTTTCATCATTAATTTTTCACACTGCCTTTTTGTTCATTTGTATTGATCGTTTCACTTTGATCCGTTTGAGGAGTAGACGATATGCTCTCGCTCCTCTCGTTGTTGGCTACTTCTTGAGCATCAGTGTTTGGGAATCTGCGTTCTAAAAGGGTCCAGACCCCATTCTCGTCACGAATGATCGTCTGCTCAAAGGACTGATCAGAATCCTTGGAAAATTGGACAGAGAAGGTTCCTTGGGTGATCAGGGGAACGTTCTGCATATCATGGAGTAGACGAGAAAAATTCTCTTCCCATCCGTTTAAGTCATCAATTGATGGTAATTTGCTAGATAGAACAATCGAGATTTCTTGCAAAGGCTGATCAACAAAAATCATCGCTACAGTGCGACCTAGATATGGTGATAACTGATAGGCCAACTCATATTCAGCTGCAAACTGTGCTTCACGATCATTGGAGACGAGTAAATGCTCCCAATCAATCGCTTCAAAAGAAAAGCCGTTCTCAGGATATGCAAAAATCGGCATACGCATCCATTCCGTTTGTTCAGTTCTTAGCGCGAAGACTTCCTCTTTCAATTGACTGGTTTCTTCTTGCAGCTTTTGCAAATGAATGCCGCCTGTCAGCTGAAAAACTGTTAGTAGCAAGACACTTACGATTATGGCACTACTGCAGCCCAATACAATTAGCAGGTGCCCACTGCGCAGGTTGTGCTTAAATAAACGCAGTTTCCTTTTGGCTAAAGCATCTGACGACAGCTGCTTTTCAACTTTTCTTAATAAATATTCTCGATACAATCGCCAACCGATGATACTACCTGCTCCAATGGCAAGCAGTATCATCCCAATATAGATAAAAATCACAGTCTCTTCCTTCCATCAAAACTAAAATTCGTTTTATTCATCCATTTTGATACAAACTTAGTCTCGTTGATATGTTGCAAGAAATGAATCATCGCAAACTTCCTTTCAAAAAGCTGATGTGTCAGAAGAACGTGGTCACCACACCATAAAAGGTTTTACTTGAAATGATTCCAAATTCTCTACTATCACTTGAAGTGAGCAGTGCATCGCCAACGACAAAGTACTCATCTTCTTTGAGGTACCCCCGAATCGGCAACGCCTCAACGGCTTCATCCTTCACAGTGATCATAAATGAAAAATCAAAGTCAGTATCCTCCGCCCCAATCAACAACCGCTCCTGTGTACGAACGAAGGAATCCCCCGGCACACCAATCACTCTCTTGATCAAAAACTTTCCTTCCTGTTCGAAAGCGATCAGCTGATAGCGATTTGGCTGGCGCTTTTTATGAATCAGCACAACTTGTCGATCCTCGATCGTCGGCAGCATGGACGTTCCTCTGACTAACGCCAGTCGATACGGCTGAAGAAACGCAATAAGCAAAAGGACCATCAAAAAGATACCGCTGATAGGAAGACCTATTTGTCTATGCCTTTTACTCATATTGCCAGCCCTCCATCCTTATTTTGGCATAATATATGAAACACTTGATGAGTGCGCCAATTCATTGCTGATCACACGATAAGAGATTGTGGTTCCACCATAGACATTTCCTTCTGACACCAAAATACCATTTGGACCAACGGCTTCAACAAAAGCGACATGACCATAACGAGGATCAGATCCAGCTGTTCCAGGTGCAAAAGAGATCATACTACCTGCTTTAGGCGTTTGACTGACGTTGTAACCTAAACGTCGTCCGGTATTGCCCCATTGACCACCATTTCCCATGTAGTCATCTACTTGACCGCCTAATTGACTCACCCGATTGAACACATACCATGTACATTGTCCAACAGGATACGAACCAGAAAGATTGTAGTCACGACCGTTGTATTCTGGAAATGTCATGAGGGAGCGATACTCTTCTGGAATTTGTTCTTTTCCTTGGATAAACAAGCCTGTTTCTGTTGCGATCACTTGGTCATATTGCGTCAATCCATAGACCGCAATCAGTGAATTGATTTTTTTACTATAATTAACATCGGTCGCATAAGTGCCCGTCAAAGCATCTGCTGCCCGAAGATAGTTTTTTGATTCAGAGCGCCACACGTCTTGATAAAAGGTTGGATTTCCAGTGATTCCTCCGCGAATCAATTTGACATAATCTGCCATCGAATCTCGATAACTTGAATAGGAACGAAAGGCTGCTTGAATTTGGAATAGTTCTCCGTTGCCTTTATCTTCCATTGTTGGTAAAGTCACGCTGCTTCCTTGATAACTGCCTTTGATCCCAAAAAGGTTATAATGGGGACTGCTGGAAAGCCCGCTGTCGCCACTGCCGCTTTCAAGGATCGCTTGCGCGATTAATACAGAAGCAAAGACATCGTATTCTTGCCCTAAGCTTTGGGCTTCTTGTGCCAATGTTTCAATAAACGTCTGGGTCTTTTGATTCACTGTAAATTCGTAAGGGGCTGGATATTCAGTAACTAGCTTTTCGCCATATGTAGCCAATTCAGGATTTGATAGCCGTCTGATCGATAGCGGCTCTTCGATTGAAACCCGCTGAACTTCGATGGCAGTTTTCGTTGGCTCTTCTTGATTTGTCACTAAACTTGCTTGGTAACCATCTGCGAGGTAGATACCGATTAACTGATTTGCGTCATATAAAAGATCCCCCGGTTGTAATTGTTCAACCTGCTGTTCTTTTTCTATCCAGCTAGCTTTTCCTTCTATAACCGCTTTGATCCGTTCATTGATCCATTCGTCCATTGTCGATGGTTCTTCTAGTTCACCAATTTGCCCGATGATCTCGTAGACCAATGCCGCTTGCCATTGGGCATCATAATCAGCTAATATCGGCAAGGTGAAATCTAACAGATTCGAATCTGCGATCTTCGCTGCCCGAAAACTCTCTGGTAAATCTATGGTACGTCCATCATAAAAAGAATTTTTCAAGTGAGAAGTAGCATCTGGTGATTGAACGACAGGGTTTATTACTTGCTCAGGTGCAATAATCGGAGGTGTTTTCGGCTCCTCTTTTTTTGCATTTTCAGTATTTTCGTTGCTCTCAGTTGAAATTTCATTTTCTTTTGGTGCCAATGACTCATCAATCAAGTCGGTCTCTTTTGGCTTGTTCTCTGTTTCTACTTCTAGATCGTCCGTTTCAGCATCTATTTTTTCCTCTTCCTCGGAAGGTTCCGTGGACTCTAATTCCTCTAGTTCGGTCGTTTCCGCTGACTCGGTCGTTTGTGTTGAGTCTGATTCTTCAGACGAATCAAGAGATTCTACAACGGGATCTGCTGTTTCTGAATCCATAAGCGGTTCATTTGATTCGGAGGATAACTCGGTCGAGTCCTCCGTTTGCTCTTTGCTGACGTCTTCTTGACTTTCTTGGTCTTCTGCTGCCGATGAATCTTGGTCATCAAGTTGCTGTTCGACATTTGTATTTTCTGAATAGTTATCAGGCTGAGGGCTTTCTTTCGCCAGCAATACGGGAGAAACAAAAAGTTGGCTTGCTAAAATCCCAGCACTGAATAATGTCAGATATGACTTCTTTTTTTTACTCTTCATACAGTTTCCTTTCTCTTGTTTCAGCTGGCATCATTGGTTTTGAACAAAACCTGACGAACTGATTCAAAGCTGCTTGAATAGTTTTTGCACGAGTTTAGGTGAACTCTATATCTTCGCGGTTATTATGAAGCAAGCGTGATCTACCGCAAAAAAACGGTAAAACCCACTGCTTTTCAAGCGATTTACTCACTATCTTCCTATCAAGAATGGAAGCTGTCATAGGCGTCAACAGCTTCCATTTGATAAGATTGAGCATTGATCATTCGGTAGATGGGACAAAACTTAACTCCCATTCAATCGTTGCTTGGTAGGTCATGTTACGCGGATTTGATCCAATGGGTACTTCAAGTTTGACACTATCCCCCATCGTCCCCATATCCCCGTAGCGCTGAATCCAGGTACCGCTTCCTTCATTTGCATCTGCTTCAGCGATCAAAGCGGGTACCCCAGGATCAAGGATCATTGATTCACTATAAGTGGGAGGAATTGCTGAATTGGCAGCATTCGTCAGCATAACTGCATTTTCTAAAATAATTCGTGCACCCCGAAGTTCTTCTCCTCGATCATTACGAAATCCTGCAGCGGATAATGTCGCGTTAAGTTCCCAACCGGTAAATTGAGCGCGCCGGTCAGAAATCTGCACGTAATTTGGCCGTTCCTCAGTTACTGAGCCATCTGCACTACTAAGACGTTGCGGCAATGCCTTGTACTGTTTGGTATCTGCACTTATTGATACATCTCCAAAGCTATACTGGGAGATGAAATCGATACTGATAAACCCTAAATGTTCTGGTATATCCGGTTTATTTTCTGGGTTCACTTCAATATCTGGTGCGATCGGATCTCGTGGATTCATTGTGGCAATCTCTTGAACAACTGTTTCAGCTGTATCAAATTTTCCATTTAAGAAAGCGTAAGCCGTCACCGTATTATGTTTTGTAAACCGATCCCCCTCGGCTAAAGTCAAGCTGAAATCACCGTTGGCATCTGCTTGAAGATGGAACAAGCTGTTATCATCAAAAGAAGGTGATTGCAGTTGCGGTGCGGGAATCGCTGGATCTCCGTCAAAACGAATCACACTATAAGGTGTGGCTTTTCCCCTAATGATTCTTGAGCCTTCCAGTGCCGGGTCTTCCGTTAATGGTTCTAAATGAACCTCGACATCTGGAATATATTCAAATAGGATGCGTTGTGCTCTTGTGGTAAAATTCGCGCGAAAATGATCAACGATCGCTTGAGAGATGGAAGAAACATTCGAAATCGATGACAAGGTAGAGGCAAAATTCACTTTTAAGTTGAAGATTGGACTCCAACTGAAGTCTGGTTCCTCCGTCAAGTTTCCGTGCCGCCATTGTTTCGCTGCTTGAATATCCACATCTAATAGCCCACCGCTGCCGGAGATCGAAATAAGGCTGCTATTTGCTGCATTTCCGGTAACCGCCCTTGTTTTCTCTAAATTGATGCGTTGTGCATCCGCAAAAGTGAAGGTTGAGGCCGAGCTCAAAAATGTCATCAAGGAATGAGAGGGATTGGTTCCGTCTGACTTAATATCCAAGATTCCTTCTTTAGCAACAATAAATGTGGCGGCACCGGCTACATGGATCACTCCGGATGTGGTGGTCCCTTGATTCACTGCATCAATTTCGACACTGCTTTTATTTCCAATAAGCATCGTGCTTCCAGCACCCATGTAGATAATGTTATAGCCCCATCCATTGAGGCTTGTGGTACGTCCGTCAGCTTTGATTACCACTTTGCTATCCTCAGACATTTCAAAGTGGGCGCCGCTAGCATACATACTGATTGCGGGGGAGTTGGCTCGAGCATTCAAATGAAGCTCGGAACGATTACCGATATCGATCCGACCATTTTGAATGTAAATATTTGCCCCATAGGCTTCTCCTCCTGTGCCAGCTGTTCGCAAGGTCATTTTCACATCATCGCCAATAATCATTCGACCCGTTGCATAGTACAAATAAATATTTCCCGCATTAATCGTTGACATGTCAACTACTGCGTTATCGAGAACTTCTAATTGGGTTATTTCCATATTTACTTGATTCGTTGCGTTGATCGTTTGTACTCGTCCTGATCGGGACGTATACGTCGGTGATTGATGCGATGTTACCTCGCCAGACATAACGACAGGTGTTGCGTGCGAGTGAATCAATTGATTTCCCGCATTGGTCAAATTATGGTAGCGCATTCTGGATAGATTCTGTTGTGGAATGCTCATATTCGTAAAATTCATGAAGCCATAATAGTTGCCATGAACGATATCGATATTTTGGTACGTGATGTCCCACGGCGTTGCACTATTGACGGTACTATCATAAAATCCGACAGCAACAGCTCTAAAGTCGATTTGATACCCATTGCCTTCGATCACAAGCGTTCTTGAAATTCCAGAAGCATTTGTCCAAATATAGGCTAATCCATTTGTTGGGTTGGAAGTTGCACTTCCCACAGCCACTCCAGAAACTCCTTGAGTAGGATTATCCGAAGATTCAAAGTCGTTTACGATATTGATATAATTTACATCTTTATTCACGATTGCCGCCATAAATTCTTGCCAGTTGGAAACATCCCGGTGACTGATTTCGTTTAACGGTGTGACCGGTTCTGTCAATTGGGCAATCGCTTCTGCTTGATCAGCTTCTGTGTCTTGCTGATTCTCGTTTAGGTTCGCGTCATTGGAAGGTTGCGTGGTTCGTTCCCCTTCCTGCGGCGTCTCTGATGGTGAGACTTCTGTCTCGATCGTTTCATTATCTGCATCATCATCCGAGTCCTCTTCCTCGTCATCTTCTGCCTGTACTTCGATCGTTAGTTCCGCTTCACCTATAACCAGTTGATAATCGCCTATTTTATTAAAGACGATAGGAATCTCGAACTCCATTAGCTCTTCATCAAAGGTAAGCGTCCATTCCTGTTCTTCTTCAGACAGCTTTTTACTCTTCACTTCTGCAGCAAATTCTTCTTCCACGATCGCTGCTTCTTTCGCTACAACCAGCGTAATCTCATCTAACGGTTGGCTTGATACGACGAAAACATCGATCGGTTGATCCACGACACCTTCAATCACACTAACTGGAAACTGAAAAAAAGGGGTATGGATGTCAAATTCTTTTGTTTGGATCGGTTGTGTTGCTTTATCAAGCAAGGACATGTTCTGCGTTTCGTCCAATGGTTCAATCGTGTGATCGATGGCGTGGATTTCTGGCAATAGTAAACTGCTCAGACTTGGAAAAAAAGTTTGCACACTTAGTAATCCAATAATGATCGCAATTATTACCTTGTGTGAGGTATTCTTCATTTCAACTTTTCCCACCTTCCTTTGCATTTTTTTTCTGACGAACAATTAGGATGATCGCAAGCAATAGAAACAAGCTGATTAGACCAGCCGTGGCGATCATCCACCAATTGAGTGACGTATCTACAGTGACATCGAGTTCATTTAAGCGGCGAGCATCTTCTGCCTCTACGCTAAATGTCTGTTCCCAAGACCACTCTTCCTCTCCTGACCGCGCAGTAAGATTCAATACATACTCCCCATTACGAAAACGATCACCATTCAAGGGAATTGGGAAATGCATATGTGAATTAGGAGCCATTTGCATCGCTGATTGACTTGTTTCATATAAAATCGTCTCACTGCCAACAGATCGAATTTCAGCTGTTACTTCCAATTGATTGACAAATGTTGAAGTATAATTTTGGATAACAGCACTAAATACGTTTCGGTAGTTTACTTGATCGGCAAAAACATCAAGCAGTTCCAATCCCGGATCCGTTGCGGACCGATTGTTGCTTACTACCACACCAATGACATAGGAAAATGCATTCCGAATACCTAATCCTTGTTCAGCAGATTGTGTTTGCTCCTCTTCCGAAATAACCTCTTTGATTCGAATGCCACCTGCCAAAACCCCTTTAAATTCCTCTTCTGGCATCGTAATCGGTAAAGAAATGATTCGTTTTTCTAATGGATCGAACGATACGGTTTCAGGCACCTCTACCAGTTCATCAATTGATGCAGGTAAAGTTGGATCAGGGGATTCTGCATCCCGGCCATATTCCACAACACCATTCACATTCGTAAATGCCGTATGGGCAGAAATTTCTATTTCGATCGCTTGATCAGAACCATTTTCGATCTCTAAAGCCAATTCATCACGTTCTCCTGCCCCAAGATTTAAATCGAAATACCCCAACGCCCCTCCTTCCAGCTGACTTTCAGGTAAGATAGGCGTCACATAGAAGTTTAATTCTGATTCTGTCTGAGCATAGCTCAATCTTGGTGAAAAAAAGAATGATAGTAGGATGACCGCACAGGTAACCGTTTTTATCCATTTCATTCTCATACGTTGTTCAGTCAAAAGTGGTTCTCCTTCCAAAAAAGGCAGGAATAATTTACTATTCCTGCCAGTTGTTTCTTGTTGCAAGCTATGATCCTTCTTACGGATTTACTGTTTCGCCACTACTATCAACAGAAGCAGTTAGCGTCCATGTCATTTCCGCAGTATAGTTAGTTGCTAGCTGCGTGGTAGAGCCTGGTACAAATAGTTGAATATCATCATTTCTGATAATTTCGCCTTCTTGTTTATTAAGATTTTGTTCCGTCAATTTTTCTTGATCTCCCCAGTAAATCGATGAAGCGCCCGCGCCTTGACCGACCGAAGCACGCATGACAGGAATGTCTTGATCGTTGACATCTAGGATCAACGCATTTTGTTCTTCATTATTGATAACGGCACTTGGCTGTAAGTCTCGATCACCCTCACCTTTGTTGAACACGATCTCAGGGTTTGCCAACTTGATTTTTGCCCCAGTCAAGACATCCCCTGATTCAGAAGTAAAATCAGTTAGACTAACATTTAATGTCCAACCAGCATGCGTTCCTCGGGTATCTTGTACTTGGGCAAACGATACATACGGTGTCGTACCTGATTGATCAGCCAAATTACGCTCATCAGCAACGATCGAATACCAACGATCACTGGTAGAAATAGCATTCTGACCAAAATCGAATGTTTGTGGTGCATAAGCAATGGTAAATGGACCCGTTTGTCCTGGCGGTGTTGGTTCGATCGTTTCTACTTCTGGGTGCACGACTGGCGGTTGTACCACTGTTAGATCGCTTCCGTCTGAGGTAAATCCTACAACGTTATCGGTAGTCGTTTCTAATGAAGATTGGGCAAAGGCTTGAACGCCTCCTGCTAGTAAAGTGGTGGATAATACAGCGACCGTAGCTAAACGAATCTTTTTCATTTCTAGTTCCTTCTTTCTTTTTTATTCAGTACAAAACTAAGTTATTGAACCGTTTCTCCGTCCGGTCCAGCTGTTGCAGCCAATGTCCAAGTAAGGGTTGCTTCATAAAGAGCAGCGTCTTTTGCTGTTGATCCAGGAACAAGTAACTCGATTCCAGCATTTTCAACAACCTCTGCGCCTGCTTCCACTTGTCGATTGATTTCTTCCTGATCGCCCCAAACGACTGACGATACGCCAGCACCTTTTGTTTGAGCAGCGGTCAGAACCGAACGCTCACTATTTGTAGCATCTAAAATCAATCCATCCGCATGAATTTGTGGTTCATTTTCTTGGTTGCTTCCGTTATATTCCAATTTTGGCGAATTAAAACGAATTCTTGCTCCAGTCAGTTCATTATTCTGTGTTCCTGATTCAAAAGCACTTAAGGAAACTTTTAAGTCCCAACCAGCATTTGTCCCACGCGTATCTTGGACTTGAGCAAATGAAACATATGGAACTCTTTCTTCACTATCTTCCGCGTCTTTTAGCTTGTGTAATTCAGCCACTAGCTTATATTCTTGATCGGTATTAGAAATCACTTGCTCACCGAAATTAAGCGTAGGTGCGTAAGCAATCGTCAATGGTCCCGTTTGTCCTTCCGGGCCGACTGGATTGATCTCTACATCTGGACCATTAGGACCAGGATTTGGTGGTTGAACCACTGTCGCTTCGCTATCGTTTGGTACAAAGAGAACTTTCCCTTCTGTATCATGGTTTGTTACACTTTCAGTAGCGAAGGCTTGCGCGCTAATAGTAAATAAAGTTGCAGCTAAAACAGCTGCCGATGCAAATCGTACGAATTTCAAATTCATCCCTGCTTTCAAATTATTTGTCTTTTCTTTTTAACCATCATAAATCTTGATCGATGTTTGGTATATTGCACATACAATACAACCAGTACGAGCAGTAATCCAAGTAAGATTACGCCGTAAGTTCTTGTCTCGTTGGTCTTTGGTAAAATACCACCTGGTTTTGCTACCTCGTTTGGTGGCGAGATATTCTCTGTAGGGCCTGCTGGCGGTGCTGGTTCGGGTTGCCCAATAGGCTCATAAACACCGGTAAAAAGCACAGAGCTTTCTGTTTCAACCGACTGCACTTCCTGAGCATTCACCGCTGCCGTAGAAATAGTTATCCCATAAAAAAGAGTGCAAAACAGAACCATACGAACTAATTTCCATACCTTTTCTCCTTTCATTCTCCCTCCTCCTCTATACTTGCCACATCTTATAAGTGATCTTTTCAAAACTGTGTTTGTCTAAGACCCGTTAACAAAAAATGATTTTGAGATCGTTACAGAATCATTTGAACTGTGCAACGCTTTTTCTGTCATTCGTAAAATAGCAGAGAAAGACTTATAACCTTTGACAAAGTTCACTATACTGATGATTTTCACAGATTTGAAATACTATTTTTCACCAATGGGTGAATTTTCTTATTAATTTTACGTTTTATTGACCGAAAATATGCTGTTTTATAAAAAGAAAGGTTAAAAACTGTCCGAAAGAAGCCCATCATACTAAGCTTACAAATAGTTTCAAAAAAAAAGGCGTATCGGAAGGTTCATTTCGCATCGAGCATCATCCCTCACACGATCTCTTTGTGAAAAAACACCTAATTTTGAGTGGTGTAATCAAAAAAATTCAGTAAGCTTATGTTTTTCCAGTTAATTGAAAGGGCTTTAATAAAGGGTATTACGTTAATTACCTGTTTTTTTATCAATTTGTGCAAAAAAAAAACGCTAAGCGATTTCGCTTAGCGTCTTGATCCTAGTTACTTTTGGTTTATGTTCACCATTAAATGGTTTTCTTCCCCTTCATCCGAAGTTTTCCTTCTTGGCACATTGTCAACAATGGACAAACCTCACACTTAGGTGCCCGGGCTGTGCAATGATAACGACCAAAGAAAATTAACGTGTGATGCGTTTTGACCCACAACGTATCTGGAATCTTTTTCATCAATGTTTGTTCGACTTCTAATACGTTGGCGTCTAGTTTACAGATGCGCAGCCTTTTTGATACCCGCTCGACATGCGTATCGACAGCGATTGCTGGAATGCCAAATGCATCGCCAAGAACGACGTTCGCTGTTTTTCTGCCGACACCTGGCAAAGAAATTAAGTCTTCTCTGGTTTGAGGCACTTCGCCTCCAAAACGCAGCAACAATTCAGAGGCACAAGCTTTGATATTTTTCGCTTTGTTTCGATAGAGGCCAATCGATTTGATTTTTTCAATAATGTCTTCTAACGGCGCCTCGCTGAGAGCCTGCGGCGTTGGATATGCTTCAAAAAGTGCCGGTGTCACTTTATTGACTGACACGTCCGTTGCCTGTGCGCTTAGAATGACAGCAATCAGCAATTCAAAGGCATTTTTTGACACTAGTTCTCCATGTGCTTCAGGAAACATCTCATACATTATTTCTATCGCAGTCATTGTTTTTTCTTTACTGATCATTGGACGAATTAAACTCCTTGTATCTTACTCTCCTTCTAACCAATTATGCATAGGGATTTTGGGCATTGGGCCATCCTCTTGTGGCGTGGTTTCATTTTGAAGAAACTGTTTTTTTCTTCTTTTTTGCTCTTCTTCTACTTGCGCTTTTGAGGTAATATTCTTGCGTTCCCACGAAAGCAAAATACGATCGATATAGTTTAAACTATACGCTTGATTCAAGACCGCTTCTCGCAAAGCAAACTGGACCAGCTCGGGATCATAGTGGTCCTCATCCAACCACTGCCCGATCCGTTGGTATTCGATCGCCGATAAGGGGCGACCAAATTCTCCTTCAAATAAGCGATACAACTCGCGTATCTTCTCTTCATTTGTTTCAGCGACTTCCTTTTTGGATTGCTGCTGCAAAAGAAACTCGAGCCGTTCATAAATGCCAGTGAAATCATAATAATCCACCATTTTTCCTGCGTCGTCTTTTTTAGAACCCATTCGCAGCACATCTTTTTTCAGCAATTGATTCAACCAATGATAGATTTCTTTTTGGTCGCTGCCCATCACCGAGGCAATCTCACGTAAATCTGGAAAATCATTGCCTTGCTCATGGCTGCGATACAGTTGCAGCCATAACAAAAATTCATCATTCGTCAAACCAAGATGATGGTAATTCTCTAAAAGCAAATTTGAAATCGTCGTTTGCCCTTTTGCCAAATATTCCTTTAACGAAACCATACTACATCCTCTTCTCCTTGGCTCACTTGAAACATTAAGATTCTTCCTATCAGGATCGAATCAATAAAAAGGGGACGACGCAAATGCGGACGTCCCACGATTCTTTGTTGGTTACGCTTTTTCTTTGACTGCTGCGATGATCTCAACTTCAACCAAAACATCTTTTGGTAAGCGAGCAACTTCGACAGCAGAACGTGCAGGTAACGCTTCATTGAACAATGTGCTATACGTATTATTGAAAGGAACGAAATCATTCATATTTTTTAAAAAACATGTCGTCTTAACGATGTCATCTGGCGTAAGTTCCGCCGCTTCAAGAATCGCGTTGATATTTTTCAATACTTGCTGAGTCTGTACTTCAATCGTCGTACCGACAACTTCCCCCGAAACAGGATCTAATGGCACTTGACCAGAAGCAAACAAAAAGCCGTTTGCGATTTTTGCTTGAACATAAGGACCGATTGCTTGTGGTGCTTGATCTGTAGAAATTATCTTCATTTTGTTTCCTCCTCTTTCACTTGGCATTCAGGACATAGACCATAAACTTCTAGTCGATGGTTATTTATTTGATACCCAGTTAATTTCGAAGCCGCCATTTCGACATCTTCCAATCCTGGATAGTAAAAATCAGCGATCTTTCCACACTTTTGGCAGATAGCATGATAATGAGGCTCCGTTGTAAAATCAAAACGACTGGAGGCATCTCCATAATTCATTTCTTTTACAAAGCCAATTTCTGTGAACAAACGTAAGTTATTGTATACCGTTGCGACACTTATACCAGGAAAATGAACTTCGATCGCCCGATAAATCTCTTCAGCGGTCGGATGGGCATCGTGACTGGCTAAAAATTCTAATATCGCTACTCGCTGCGGTGTAATACGAATATTTTCATGTTTTAATCGTTTGATCGCTTCATCGTAGATCGTACTCACAGGAGTTCCTCCATTTCTCTTATCTTACCTATCATACTATGTAAAACCTAAAAATTCAAACAGCTTTCCTTGTTTTTTTAAAGGAATAACGCATTTGCCCAGCCCGTCTTCCCTCAGTTTTTCGAGAAAGAAAAGCAGACAAACGAATGCCTGCTTTCCCCCTCTTTGCTAGTCTTCAAACTGATACAGTGCCGTAGACAAATAGCGTTCACCATTATCTGGTACGATCGCTAAGACTTTTTTGCCTTTTCCTAAGTCCTTAGCAACCTCTAATGCCGCTTTGATCGCTGCACCAGAAGAAATTCCTACTAAGATTCCTTCTTTCATCCCAACTTGACGCGCAGTTTCCATGGCATCCTCACTAGCGATGGCAATCACCTGATCATAAATCTCAGTGTCTAGTACTTTAGGAACAAATCCCGTGCCGATCCCTTGGATCTTATGGGGACCAGGTTTGCCACCTCCTAAAATAGCTGATTCTGCAGGCTCAACGCCCACGATCTTCAAATTAGGATAGACGCGCTTCAATTCCTTCCCCGCACCAGTGATCGTGCCACCTGTGCCGATCCCAGCAACAAAAGCGTCTAACCCTTTAGATTCAAACGCATCCTCAATTTCTTTCCCTGTCGTTTTTTCATGGACTTCTGGATTGGCTGGGTTTTCAAATTGTAATGGCATATAATAGCCGTCTTGTTCTGCTAATTCTTTTGCTTTATTGATAGAACCAGTGATTCCTTCAGACCCAGGGGTCAAAATCAACTCTGCGCCATAAGCTTGAACAATTTTACGTCTTTCAATACTCATGGTTTCTGGCATAACCAGCACGACACGATAGCCTTTTGCCGTACCGATCATGGCTAAGCCGATCCCAGTATTCCCAGAAGTTGGTTCGATGATGGTATCACCAGCTTTTAACAAGCCATTTTTTTCTGCTTTTTCAATCATGGCTAAAGCAATTCTGTCCTTGACACTTCCCCCAGGATTGAAGAACTCTAATTTCAGATACACATCCGCAGAACCTTCTTCTACGATGTGATTTAATTTGACGATTGGCGTATGCCCAACTAACTCATTGACCGATTGATAGATTTTTGTCATTGAAAATCCCTCCCGTTCTTATTCTTCCATTCTACCTAAAATAACCCCGAGTTGCGAATAAAAAGTAAGCAATTTCAATTTTTTTCTTATTTTTTTATATTTGTTTGTATTCACTTTCTTGATTTTGTTTTTCCATTAAAAAAAAACCTTAAGAATGATGCCATTTAGAGCAATCATTCTTAAGGCGGTATCAGATAATTAAACGATTAATTCTTGGCCAACAACAATGACCTCACTAGATAACCCATTTGTTGCCATTAGAGCGTCGACCGTTGTGCCAAATTTATTGGCGATATCCCAAAGTGTATCGCCTGAAGCAACGTGATAGCTCTGCGCTGTAGATCCGCTGTTTACCTGAGTCGTCGTTGTAGTTTGCGTAGTACTGGTGCTAGTCGTGCTCGTTGTACTTGTCCATGCGGTACTTTGCGTTGTGCCAGTATCAAAGCGTGTGAGCTGATACGTTTCAATTAACCAGTTCAGTTTTTGTGCATACCCTGGATCGGTAGCATAGCGCCCCGTCAAGTAATTCGTTGCATCATAAAATGAGGTTGTTTGGCTTTTCCAAACACCACTGTAATGAGCAGTTCCTGTCGCGAAACTCGTGCTGCGCAAGACATTCGCATGATCCTGAAACGATTCCCAGTAAGAGTTATATTGACGAAACGGTTCATTCATCTCTACCCACTGACCATTCAAATACTCTTGTGTAGGCATATAGACACTTTGTCCGTTGTAACTGCCTTTGACCCCAAACAAATTGTAATAGGGTGCATTGGATAACGCGGAAGAACCATAGCCGCTTTCCAAAATCGCTTGAGCAATCATCACAGAAGCATAGAGATCATTGTTGGCAGCAACATCTTGTGCTGACCAGCCAATTTGCTCAATAAAACCTGAGATGTCCTGCGTCGCGTATTGATTCTCAGCAGCTTGTACCTGTTGAGGAACGAAAGTGACCGTCATTGGCGCTAACATCATTCCTGCCCCCATCAAAGAGACCACCGCCTTTTTAGTAGGTCTTTTTATCGTCTTCTTTGGTTGATGATGTCTTTCACTTCTTGTTTGATAACTTCCCATTTTTTTCCTCCAGTAACTGTACGTTTTTTCAAATAAATCAATACAGCTATTATACGGAAAAACATCTAACAGTGCAAACAATGTTCACTTTACACTCGGGAAAGAGTCTTTTAAAAAACTAAACGAACATTCTTAGTATTCTTAACAAAACGAAAAACTTTTAAAAGTTTTTTCACTTTCTTCTTTTCTGTTTCAGAAATAATCAAAAAACAAATTTGCAGCAACTCAGCTTCCTTCAACCACCTTGCTTTCTTAGCTCCTTTCTGAACCTGCCTTGTTGATCGCCGTCGATTCCTGAAAAATCTAAAACTATTTGGGACGAAAACGCACTCGGTTCCAAAGATACACACAAAAAATGAAGCATAAGTAAATTATGGGGAGACTTATGATAGTGCGGTAAGTTGACTTCATAGTCGGTGTGATCCCTATCCATTTTACCGAAGACAGCGAGCCTACGGTACCATTCTCATTGATCACAACTGGTACTTGCCTATGCACCTCTTCGTAGAATGGTTCGCCATTTAGAAAATCATTGATCAAGACCATCTCTGCTTGGTCAAATACATCCGCGGATTCTCTCATTACTTTTTGGGCTTTTTCGATCAATTCATTGGGACTATTTTCATCGAGTTCTACCCATATATACGGAAACATCGGCAGAGGATCGATTACTCTGATTCCATCGATTTGCCTTACGGCATCGTCCGCACGTTGATAGAACAATGATCGTCCTAAATCAGTGGACGGAAAGTACTTGTGCAGCAAATAATTCTCCTCACTCAGGGTAAACTTAAACCTGAGCAGATTCGCTTGATATTTGCGCAAAAATAGTCCAGGGACCCACCCTGTCTGAACCATATCTGAAGTAATTGTCATGGGCCGAGCTGCATGCTTTTCGTCTCTAGGATCAAGTGAAACAGTCGCGGGATCAATTTCTTCCAAAGCTCCCCTTTTGATCAACCCAGAAGAAAATTGTCTGATTTCAAAGAGGATCTGATGAAATTCCTCAAAGGAAAAGGGTGCTACTTCAATTGTTACTCGATCATTTTGATCAGGTCCAGCTAAAAGTTGAGCTTCACGTGTGATGAGACTATCCAACAATTGTTCAGTCAATGTGGGAAACTGCTCATCGCGAGCAGCACGGTCGATTTCAAGGTGTATGCGATTGTTCACAAAACCCTTTTTTACGCCGTCTGCCTCATAAGTAGTGATATCCTCCAAAAACAGTGCAGGTAGGCCTGGAGATTCGTTCATATAAAATGGTTCTTCAAATGAATAGGTCGCCATTGCTCCTGTGCTGTCAATGGCTACAAGTTCAAATCGATGCGCTTCAGATTCAGTTGGAAGAAATAAACGTGCGTCAGCTATTTTTCGACCGGGTTCGATCATTACTGATGAAGTGATACTTCGAAAAAGATAAAGATCGAATTCCCCATCGACCTTCACGAACACTTCATCAATAAAACTACCTGTAGTAGGGGTTATTGCGTAGATTATCTCAAAAAAGGGCACATTTAATTCTGCACCAGGCTCTTCACTGAGTAGTTCGATGATCGGTTTATCTTCCATGTTTATAATTGTTTACCCGTCTCTTTCTGTATTACTATTCGTTTCAGCATGACTGATTTTGGGTGTAAACAGCAAGATGATCACTAATACCACGACTTTATTGCGCAATCGTTTCTTTTTTATTTCCATTTTTCCTCCTATTTAGCGTTTGTGTCTGAGTAAAAACCATGTTACGGCCAAACTTGGCACTGGTATTACCATTATTATATAAAGAAATAGTGTCATTCCGGTGGGAATCTCCAACGGCTCAGTAGAAGCTGCAGCCTCATTTGATCGTGCATAGGCCAACGGATCATTTAAGGTCTCGTTCGTGTCCACATCAAATGTCTCACTTGTCTCTCCTGCATGTCCGACATTCTCAATTATATCTAAACTGCCCCCGTCGAAGACCTCAGGATAATTCGTCACCAGACTCATAATCATGGCGATCAGCTCTTCAGCGGTACTTTTTTTGACACCTATGAGAATATGCCATGACCAATCCGCTTCTTGCAAAATTGTCCCGCCAATCGATTCGACTGCTTCATGGATCTTCGCTTCTGATACTCGGAATCGATCTATTTCTGTTTCTCCAGCGATTCCCATGTATAAGCGATTGTTCACAAATGTTCTTTCATCCTCCCAAAAGAATTCAGTACTAATTTCATCTGGAGTTGGTGACGGCAGAGTGGGTGGATCTACCACAGTAATCGGATGTTCTAATTTGAATCGCCCACTGGCGCCGCTGCTGTCAACCGCTACAAGCTCAAGATACATCGCTTCTGATTGATGATAGGGCAAAACAACGATTCCACTGCCGAATTCGAATTCCTCCACTGTTTCGTGATTGTTTTCATCTTTCAAATAAAGATGACTATGGTATGCCCCATTGATCTCAACGTGAACATCAATTATCTCACTTCCACTTGACGGAACGGCCGTATAGGTGAGATAAATAGACGGATTTGTCACTTCACTCTTGAGAAAATCAGTATGTATCACAACGTTTGCTTCATCACCTGTTGCAATTTCATTCAATTCTGTTGCGTAAACGTCTCGTGAAAATAGCTTTAGCAGTAGTATTACTAAAAGAATGGTTTTTTTCTTTTTTCCACTCATAACGCCGCATTTCTTTCGTCGGTTCGTGTGACTAACCCTCAACCTTTTCATCATGTTTTCTCATCTCCTTATTCCTCTTTCTTCAAGTAGTCGTTCTTCCCTGTTCTCTTTTCTTGAGCCATTCTCCTTGGCTCTTATTGTTTAGTTTCCTTTTCTTTAACTATACACAGGAACCAGTCTTGCAACAACGAAAACTAGCATTTTTATTCATATATATTCAATTTTATACAACAAAGTGACGTTTATTATTTATTTGATCCAGTTTCTCTCTGACGATTGGCTCATCGATAGAAAGTATTTCCCTGTTGAATCGGTGACTTGCGTTTCTCATTCCTCTCCCTTGTGGTTCTCTAACCATGCTCCAGACAAAAAAACACGCTCGAAAATCGAAAAGATTCTCGAACGTGCTATTTTTGATTGATTGTCGATCAATTAATCGATTGATTTGAAAGTATTCACGACATTCTCAACACTGAAGCCGAATTCCGCTAAGACTTTGTCACCAGGTGCGGATGCACCGAAATGATCGATCGCGATCACTTTTCCATGGCAACCGGTGTAACGTTCCCAACCAAATGGGGAAGCTGCTTCGATCGCTACCCGTTTCTTCACTGCTTTTGGCAAGACGCTTTCTTTGTATTCTGAGCTTTGTGCTTCAAACAGATCAAAGCTTGGTAAGGAAACCACCGATACATCGATGCCTTCTTCTGCCAATTTAGCTTGTGCTTGGACCGCAAGATTCACTTCAGAACCTGTGGCGATCAAAATCCCCGCTGGTGTTTCACCAGCTTGTTTTGAAATCACGTAGCCACCTTTTGCGACATTTTCATCCGCACCGGTTTGCGTGCCTTCGATCACTGGTAGATTTTGTCGGCTTAAGACTAAGACCGTTGGTTTATCCGTTGTTGTCATGGCCAATTTCCAGGCAGCACGGGTTTCATTGCCGTCTGCTGGACGAATCACTTGGACATTTGGCATGCAACGGACGCTGGCTAATTGCTCGATTGGCTCATGCGTCGGTCCATCTTCTCCCACCGCCACGGAGTCATGCGTCAAGACATAGATCACAGGTGCATGCTGGATCGCAGACAAGCGCACCGCTGGACGTAAGTAATCAACGAAGACGAAGAAGGTTCCGCCATAGATTCGCGTACCGCCATGCAATTGGATGCCGTTCATCGCTGCCGCCATCGCAAATTCTCGGACGCCAAACCAAATGTTGCGGCCTTCGTATTGGCCAGGTTCAAAGTCTTTTTCTGCTGCCACCATCGTGTTGTTGGATCCAGAAAGGTCAGCCGATCCACCCCAGAGACTAGGGACGGCTTTGGATAAGGCTTGGATCATCTCTTTGCTAGATACTCGACTAGCTTGTGAGCTGCCAACTTCGTAGCTTGGTAATGCTGCATCCCAATCTGCTGGCAATTCACCCGCAAAGGCTTGTTTGAATTGCGCAGCAAGTTCTGGGTAGGCTGTTTCATAGGCACGGAAGGTTTCGTTCCAAGCTGCTTCAGCTTTTTGCCCTTCATCGATCATGGTTTCTTTGAAGCGCGCGGCAACTTCTTCAGGTACGGTAAATTCTGGGTATTCCCAACCATAAATCGCTTTAGCTGCAGAAATGCCTTCGGCACCGATCGGCGCACCATGAACGGCAGAGGTGCCTTGATTTGGCGCACCGTATCCGATCACAGTCTTGATTTCGATCAAGGTTGGTTTGTCGCTTTCAGCTTTTGCTTCGTCGATCGCTTTCGAGATCGCTTCTAAATCATTGCCGTCTTCAACGAGAATGTGTTGCCAGCCATACGCTTCAAAACGCGCACCGACATTTTCTGTAAAGGCTTTTGAAGTTGGGCCATCTAGGGAGATGTCATTTGAATCGTACAAGACGATCAGTTTGTCTAATTTCATGTGACCAGCCATGGATGCAGCTTCTTGCGAAACACCTTCCATCAAGTCGCCATCGCCACATAAAGCGTAGGTATAGTGATCAATGACTTGATACTTTTCGCGATTGTAGGTTGCAGCTAAGTGGGCTTCGGCCATTGCCATACCGACTGCCATGGCGATCCCTTGTCCTAAAGGTCCAGTGGTTGCTTCCACGCCGTCTGTGTGATCGACTTCTGGATGTCCTGGCGTGCGGCTATCCCATTGACGGAAGTTTTTTAGATCCTCAATGGTCACATCGTAGCCAGACACGTGCAACAAGCTGTACAATAACGCCGAACCGTGTCCAGCAGACAAAACAAAACGGTCACGATCCACCCAGTTGCGAGAAGTCGTTGGATTGACTTTCAAGTGTTTCGTCCACAAGGCATAGGCCATGGGTGCTGCCCCCATCGGTAATCCTGGATGTCCTGAATTGGCTTTTTGTACGGCTTCGATACTTAATGTACGAAGGGTGTTCACTCCTAATTGATCGATTTTATCAAACAATGGTAGTTCCTCCTAATTTAGGTTTTTTTTACCTTTATTACATCTTTCATTATACGTGATTCAAAAGCTTATTTCAATAGCAATGAAAAGGAATTCACAATTATCTGCCGTGGAGACCTTTTTTCTTTTGAATCTCTTTTAACTTCTCTGGTGTCACATCAGCACCTTCAGGGTCAACGATTTTCATTCCTTCGATATGGTGTCGCATCCCTCCACGAAAGGCGGTTAAATACTCTTCACGCAGAACTTTTTGTTCGTGGGTCTCAGCCTCAGTCAATCCTTCTGTTTTTTTCTTGTTGGCAAGTTCATTGATTCGAGCTAATTTTTCTTGAGATAGCATAGTTGTTCCTCCTTTTCCCTCTTGATTTTACTACAAACTAGCGAGCAAAAACAATAGCACAAAAAGCGAACATTTGTTTGAATAATCGATATAGCTATGGTACACTAAGGTTATCAAATGAAAGAAGGTGTCAGTTTTGGCAAAACGAACAGAAAATCGACAAATCGAAATTCTTAAGTTCATTCATACACGTGTCACTGAAAAAGGCTATCCGCCGACTGTTCGCGAAATTGGCGAAGCCGTTCAGTTATCTTCTACCTCAACTGTTCATGGCCATTTGTCCCGACTTGAAAAAAAAGGGCTGATCTTACGAGATCCTACAAAACCCAGAGCCATTGAATTAACTGCTTCCGGTCTTGAAAAAATCGATGTTCAACCAGCATCCATTCCGATGCTTGGTGTCGTAACTGCTGGAGAACCGATTTTAGCCGTGGAAGATGCATCCGATTTCTTTCCGATTCCGCCAGATTTAGCGAATAGCACAGGAAGTTTATTCATGTTGACGATCCGAGGAGAAAGTATGATCAATGCTGGCATTCTCGACGGTGATCAAGTAATCGTTCGTAAACAACAAAGTGCTCAAAATGGCGATATCGTGATTGCTATGACAGATGAAGACGAAGCTACGTGCAAACGATTCTATAAAGAAAAGAATTACATTCGTTTACAACCAGAAAATGATTATTTAGAACCAATCATTTTGCCTGACGTAACGATTTTAGGATTGGTTGTTGGATTGTATCGCCATCTGCTTTGATGCTCAACGAGCTGACTAGGAAATCTTCGTTTTTACGAAGATTTTTTTTCTTTCCTCTTTACAAAGCGAACAAACATTCGTATAATAAGTATACAAACATAAGTTCGTATTATTTAAGGAGTGAATGAGATGAAAGCAGTTCGTCGATTTGGTTTTATGTTGTGGGTATTATTGATGGGAATTGTTATTGGCTATTTTGGCGTTTTAAGTGCTGTTCTGATTTTTTGCCCTCTAATGATGCTTTGGTTCATGCTTTGGGATGAAAAAAAATTCCGCCAAGCAGAGCGCAAACGTAACCGCCATTATTATCACGATCATGATTTTTATCGTTATGAACCATGATCCTTCCCCTACATACGCCCATAAGGCAGCAGAAACAAAAAAGGACTCCAGCGAGTCTTTTTTTGTTTCTGCTTTTTTAGTATTCCATTAACGTCTTGATTTCGACACCTTGGATCTTGTCTCTTCCATGTAGATCCATCAGTTCGATCAAGAAGGCACAGCCAACAACGATGCCACCTAGTTTTTCTACGAGTTCGATCGTTGCTTTGATCGTTCCACCAGTTGCTAGTAGATCATCACAGATCAAGACACGTTGACCTGGTTTGATGGCATCGGCGTGCAGCGTCAAGACATCCACACCGTACTCTTTTTCATATTCTGCTTCAATCGTTTCCCGTGGCAATTTGCCTTTTTTACGTACTGGGGCAAAGCCGACACCTAATTGATAGGCAACTGGACAACCAACGATAAAGCCGCGGGCTTCAGGTCCTACCACCATATCGATGCCTTTTTCTTGTGCATACTCAACGATTTGTTGTGTCGCATACCGATACGCTTCTCCATCTGCCATCAATGGCGAGATGTCCCGAAAAATAATTCCCTCTTGGGGATAATCAGGAATACTAGCAATATACTCTTTTAAATCCATTTTCTTTCCTCCTAGACTGTCAACCACTGACGAAGGGTTGATAAATCACTCATTAATAAAAATTCTTCTGTTTTGATCAGTTTTTGTCGTTGCTGATACAAATGACTCTCCGTCAATGGACGGGAAACAGGATCAGCAGTTTTATTCAAAACACCATCTTGTATTGTAACAAATTCCAGCTCAGAAAACACCTGAATCATGAAAATAAGTAATTTTTGTGGAATTTTTAGATAGTCAGCGACCATCTTTAGTTTGTAACGAATGTCCAAACGAGGCTGCTGTTTGATCAGTTGAAAGAGACGACTGTATTGCTCTCTTGTCCCTACCCCATCTAAATAAGCATCTTCTGTCGAGTAGAAAACAAAAGCAACTCTTGACGCCTGGAGCGCTTGAACGATCTCTTTGATCAATGCAGGGTCAGCAGGACAATCTAAAAATGCAATCTCTTGGAACTGACCAGCACGAAAAGTATCTTCCAAGGCTGTAACTGAGTCAAATATGGTGGTTTGCCCACAAAAGCCTTGCAATTCCCGAGGAAGTTTCTGCTTGAAAAGAACGCCTAGTGTTTGACTGCCCAGAGAGACACCTTGACGGCTTCTTTTCGAACGATAATCAAATAGCTGAATCCCTTCCACTGCAAAATCATCCAACATGAGCTGCGGTTTTTTGTTGCCATTCCATTCATTGATGGAAAGCTGACCAACGATCGATAAGCGGTCGTTTTCAAACGCTACTAAATCTTTTCCAAAACCAAACCCAATGACATCCAGCTGCGTGTTAGACTCATCGCTCATCACTAACTTCAAATGCTGATTTTCTGAACCAATCTGGCGAGCATTTTGAGTCATCAGATTAGAAAATAAAAATTTCGGTAAGGGGTTGTCCGTTCCAAAAGGCGCTAAGACTTTTAATGATTCAATAAAACTGATCGAAACTTCTGTTAACGGTAGCTCCTCATCGATCGCTAAGGGGATGCCCTGACTGAGGTCAATGGCATTTTCTTCAACGTAACGATTCATTTGGGCTTGCAGCATATCTAAATGATCGATGGGGATACTTAATCCAACTGCTGCATGATGGCCGCCAAAGCTAGTAAACATGTCTTTCATCGTCGACAGCATTTCAAACAGATTCAACGCAGCAATGCTTCTTCCCGACCCTTTGGCTAAGCCATTTTCTTTTTTGGTCAAAACGATTACTGGTTGTCCTGTACTTTGCATGATTCGTCCTGCCACGATCCCTAAAACGCCTTCGTGCCAATGATCTCCTACCACCAAATGAACATGATTCGCAGGATCGATTTTTTCTTGTGCTTCTTTCATGATTTCTTCAACAAATGTTTTTCGCTGCTGATTGATTGTATCTAAGGTTTTCGCTAAGCTGACTGCCTCTTCTTCATCGAAGGTAGTCAACAAGCGAACAGCCGGATTGGGATCCTCCAAACGACCGATCGCATTTAACCGTGGTCCAACTGCGAAGCCAATATCTGTTTCGTTGACTGTTTGTTTTTTTAAATCGCTGACTGACAGCAACTCATTCAGTCCGATGCGATCCGATTGCTGAATCATTTTCAACCCGTTGCTGACTAATAGCCGATTCTCATCGGTTAAAGAAACCATATCAGCGATCGTCCCAATCGCAACAAGATCAAGCAATTCCACTGGCACTTCTTCTAACAAAGCGCAAGCCACTTTAAATGCAACGCCGACTCCAGCCAAATCACCAAAAGGATAGTTTCCTTGAGGGTGACGGGGATGGACAATAGCAAACGCCTCCGGTAGTTCTGCAGGTAGTTCATGGTGATCTGTGACGATCACGTCAACTCCTTGTCCTTGAGCATAAGCAATCGCCTCATGACCAGACACCCCATTGTCGACGGTGATGATCAATTGCGTCCCTGCTGCAATTTTATCTTGATAGACAGTTAGATTGGGCCCATATCCATCTGTAAAACGATTAGGCAAATAATACTCAGCTTCCGCCCCTAGCAATTCCAACGTTTCCTTTAACACGGTAGTGCTCGTAATCCCATCCGCATCGTAATCACCATAAATCAAGATTCGTTCGCCATTTAAAATCGCTTCATGGATTCGTTCCACGGCTTTAGCCATATCATGAAATAAAAACGGATCATGAAGATATTGCAGGTCCGTTGATAAAAAAGCATCGAGCGCCTCTGCTGTTCGAATATTTCGCTGCCATAGCAACGCGCCGATCCGCTCAGGGATCTTTCTTTCTTGGATCAGCTCTTTAAATACTGGGGTCGTTTCGCTTTCTTGCGGACGCACCCAGTGAAAATTTGCACGTTTCACCAAATCACTCCTAACTAGGATATTATAGCAAAGTTTATGCAAAAAAGAAAAACAACGAGAGAAACAGCACTCGTTTTACAACACAAAAAAAGAGCTTGCAGCAAATCTTGCACTAGCAAACTCTTTTTTTGTGAAACGTCGTTCTTTTAGGCTTGCGATTCAAAAGACTTCATTTCCTCATCGATCGTTGGTGGCGTGGATGCGCCCGCAGCACGTGAGGAAAGCTGGGCTTCTTGATCATCGAGCTGCTGCTGTCTTGCCGCTAACTCCGCCTGCTTGTTCGTGTATTCCCGTTCCAAAGCTTCTCGTTGTTCTTGGAGAACCTTCTCGTTATTCGAACGATAATCTGAAAGCTCTTTTCTCAATTGCTTTAGTTCTTTTTTTTGGCGGAACATTGCGCTTGTGGAAACCAGCAGCAAAATCAATGCGCCTAACAAAGCAGAACCAATAATGGCTAAGATCAGTGGCGATTGAATCGTTGCGAAGCCAAAGTTGATCGGGACAGTCATATTGTTTGCAACGGCAAATAAAACGATCACTAAAATCAGTAAAATACCAACGATAACACGCCATTGATTTTTCATGGGCTTCAACTCCTATTTTTTGTTGAACATCGTTCCCGCCATATAATCGCCGATTGAAGGAAACAGGGTATATAGTTTCGCAGCAGCGCCTAAAATATGTGGGCGATTGATTTCTCGTTTTGGATGGATCATCGCTTTGACGATCGTTTGCGCTAATTTGTTCGGTTCGAGCACTAGGCTGCCCACCGACGATAAGTAACTACCGCTTGGGTCTGCTTGGTCAAAGAATGCCGTTTCGATCGGTCCAGGATTGACCGTTGTTACGTTGATCCCTAATGGTTTTAGTTCTAAACGTAATGCGTTAGAAAAACCGAGCACAGCAAATTTTGTTGCAGAGTAGACGGCCGTTTTTGGCGTAGCGATCTTACCTGCGATCGAAGCAACATTTATGATATGACCATGCTTTTGTTCAGCCATTTGGATCGCTACTTGCTGGGTCAAAACCATCATGCCAAGCACATTGACTTCGAACATATTTCGGATGACCGCCGGGTCCATCTCTGTAAATTCTTGAAAGATCCCGTAGCCAGCATTATTGACGAAGACATCGATCTTACCAACTTTTTCATTGATTTTTTCTAGTAAGCGCTCCACACTTTCAGGATTTGCTACATCCAATTGAAACGCATACGCTTCTTTGCCGCTTAATTCCATACATTGTTCTTTGACTTTTCCAATCAGATTCGTTCTTCGGGCACAAGTCACGACGATCGCACCACGTTTTGCGGCTTCATAACAGATTTGTTCTCCAAGTCCAGCAGAGCCACCTGTTACAACGACAACTTTATTCTCTAAATTCATCTGTTTCTTCCTCTCCGGCAAAAGGGATCTCGACAATATCAAAATCTTTGACGATCAACGTATTTGGAAATACTTCTTTTGCTTCATTTACTAAATTTGTAATATCTTTGCCAACGTAACGCGCACTGATATGGGTCAACAGCAAACGCTTCGCTTGAGCTTCTTGTGCCACTTCGGCAGCTTGCCGCGTCGTCGAGTGAAAATAAGCGCGAGCCAACTTGGCTTCTTCTTTGTTAAAGGTACTTTCATGCACCAATACATCCGCATCTTCTGCTAGCAGTACGGCGTTTTGACATTTACGCGTATCACCTAATATCGCCACGATCCGACCTTTTTTCGCTTGGCCCAAGAAATCAGCCCCATTGATTTGACGTCCATCATCAAGGGTAACTACTTCACCTTTTTTCAAACGACCGAAGAGCGGCCCAGGTTTCAACCCAAGTTCCAGTAAAGCCTGCACTTGCAATTCCCCTTGATGGCTTGCTTCAACAATCCGATAACCAAAACTGTCAATGCCATGATCAAGGCGCAGACACGATACTTCAAATTGCTGATCTTTAAAAAGAATCCCTTCTTCTTCAATCTCGAAAAAATGTAAGGGGTAGCTGACTTTGGTCTGAGAAATCCGCAAAACGGTTTGAACGTATGCTTTGATCCCCTTGGGTCCATAAATCTCTAGAGGCGTGTCGCCTCCTTGAAAGGAGCGGCTGCTGATCAATCCTGGCAACCCATAGATATGGTCACCATGAAGATGAGTGATAAAGATTTTTTCAATCTTTCGTGGACGAATCGTAGAATGCAAAATCTGCATTTGCGTCCCTTCGCCACAATCAAAAAGCCAAACGGCATTCCGTTCATCTAAAAGTCGTAACGCAATGCTGGTCACGTTTCGATGTTTCGCAGGCACACCTGCGCCTGTTCCTAAAAATTCTAATTCCATAAGCTTCTTTCCTTTCATCTCTTTCCAATTTTAGCGGAAAAGAAATCAAGTTGCAATTGAAGCTTGTGGATTTTATTTCTCAGATTGGCGATCTTCTGCGTCGTTATGAGAGTTTTTCCAGTCTTCTTGAACGCGTGCTTTGGTGGATTCTTCGACTTTCTTAGCCGTTTCAATCTCTGCTTCCACTTCATCGTAGTCAAAGCGCGTGATGTCACCGCCTAATTCATTCATGATCAATTGATTCAAAGGACGATTGTCTTCTTCATCTGCGATCAATAATAACCCCGTATCACCAACACCAATTTGGTTTCCGACATGTTCAAAAAGCATTTGCGCATTTTGGATCTCTTTTGCATCACGAGTAGCACCGATCATACTGCCACCAAACCAGCCCAGCATGATTCCTAAAGGTCCGCCTAGCACACCAACGAGCATCCCGATCAATCCACCCGTTGATGTCTTATTGTTCCCAGTAAAATCGAGAAAGTCCTCGACTTTAAATTGATGCACGCCTTCATTGGTGTGGGTAAGAACTGCCATTTGTTCCCCTTTGATCTTCCGTTCCATATGCATCCGTTTCACTTCCGAAAAGGCTTGGTACGCTTTGGCACTGGCATCAAAATTCATTACAATGACACGTTTTGACATAAAAATCGCTCCCTTTGGTTTATTTGTTCTCTTCTTTATTTTAACAGTAAATCATTTAAATGAAAAAAGAAACCAAAAAGACTACCAATCATTGATTTCTTAGTGAAAATCAATGATCGGTAGTCAAATGCACTGCAGCTAAAAAGGTATTTTTTAGGCAAATGATGTTCTTTTAAACGATTATTCGACAAACTCGAACTCGAAGTTGCCGATCCGAACGATATCGCCGTCTTTGGCACCGCGCGCCCGTAATGCTTCATCGACACCTAAACCACGCAGCTGACGAGCAAAACGCATCACGGTCTCATCATGATCAAAATTCGTCATCTGGAATAGTTTTTCGATTTTTTCACCGCTCAAGATCCAAGTTGCATCAGGATCGCGATCAATTGAGAACTCTGGTTCATCCGATTGGAAGCCATAATGAACAACATCTTCTTCCATTTCTTCATCGTATAAAAGAAACTCAGGAGTGACTTCCAATAGATCCGCTGTCGCATTCAACAAGGCATCGATTCCCTTACGAGTGACACCAGAGATTGGGAAAATCATTGGTTCATCCGCGAACTCATCCGTTTTTTCTTTTGCCAGCTGCTCTTTGAAAAGGGCTAGGTTTTCTTCAGCATCCGGCATATCCATCTTATTGGCAACGATGATTTGTGGTCGCTCTAGTAAGCGCAAGTTATGGGTCGACAATTCATTGTTGATGGACAAATAGTCCTCGTATGGATCGCGTCCTTCCATGCCACTCATATCGATTACATGTAAAATGACGCGGGTCCGTTCGATATGGCGTAAAAACTGAGTCCCTAAACCAACCCCTTGTGAGGCTCCTTCGATCAGACCAGGTAGATCAGCGACCGCAAAACTACGGCCATCAGTAGTTGTTACCATACCTAAATTTGGTACCAGCGTGGTAAAATGATACGCACCAATTTTTGGTCGAGCAGAGGAAATCACAGAGAGTAATGTAGACTTCCCAACTGAAGGGAAACCAACTAGACCAACATCTGCTAAAACTTTTAATTCGAGCTCGATTTTTCTTTCTTGACCAGGTTCTCCATTCTCAGCTAATTCTGGGGCTGGGTTTTTCGGAGAGGCAAACCGAATGTTGCCACGGCCGCCACGGCCACCTTTAGCAATCACTAATGTTTGGCCTTGCTCAATCAAATCACCTAATAAGGCACCTGTTTCAGCGTCACGAACGGTCGTTCCCTGTGGTACTTTGATGTAGGTATCATCTGAGCCACGACCGTGCATTCCTTTACTCATGCCGTTTTCCCCGGGTTGCGCTTTAAAATGACGATTAAAACGGAAATCCATTAATGTACGCAGACCCTCGTCTACGACTAAAATGACATCACCACCACGTCCACCGTCACCACCTGCGGGTCCGCCGTCTGGGACATATTTCTCTCGGCGAAAAGCAACCATTCCGTCGCCGCCTTTTCCTGCTTTGACATCGATTGTCACTTGATCTAAAAACATGGACATTATTTGTCCTCCATTCTTTTTTTACTACCTTCTATACTTTTTGATTATCAGTTATCTCACCTTAAGTGGTTACTATTTCTCTAATAAGAAAGTCTATTTTATTGTAACGACCGAAACGTCTTTTGTCTATCTTTTCTCATGGGTTTCCGTAAGAAATCGCGAATTCTTAAGGGTTATTCTTTGACAGTCACTTGAAATCGTAGCAAACTTTTAAATGTACCAGACACAATCAAAGGAGGAAACAAGAAATGACAGTAAAAGTTGGAATCAATGGTTTTGGACGAATTGGACGTTTGGCTTTTCGTAGGATCAAAGAAGTTTCTGCCGATATTGAAGTTGTGGCAATCAATGATTTAACGAGTCCAGTCATGTTAGCACACTTATTGCAATTTGACTCGACCCACGGCACGTACCCTGGAACTGTTACTGCAACGGATAATGCTATCGTTGTCGATGGCAAAGAGACCCGTGTGTACGCTGAACCAGACGCAAGCAAAATCCCTTGGGCAAAAGAAAATGGCGTCGATATCGTTTTAGAATGCACGGGTTTTTACACTTCTGCAGAAAAAGCACAAGCCCATCTTGATGCGGGTGTCAAACGAGTCGTTATCTCCGCACCAGCTGGTAATATGAAAACGATCGTTTACAATGTCAACTCCGACACGTTAACACCAGAGGATACTATCATATCCGCAGGTTCTTGTACGACCAACTGCTTAGCTCCGATGGCCTACTTCTTAAATGAGGAATTCGGGATCGAAGTTGGTACGATGACGACGGTACATGCCTATACTTCTACCCAAATGCTATTGGATGGTCCGGTAAAAGGCGGAAACTTAAGAGCCGCTCGGTCCGCTGCAGATAACACGATCCCTCACTCGACAGGTGCTGCTAAAGCGATCGGTCTAGTTATCCCAGAATTAAATGGCAAATTACAAGGACACGCCCAACGGGTTCCTGTCGTCGATGGTTCTTTAACAGAATTAGTCTCAATTTTGAAAACCAAAGTAACCGCCGATGAAGTCAATGAAGCGATCAGAAAACACACCGTCGATAATCCGTCATTCGGTTACGATGACCGTGAGATCGTCTCTGGAGATGTGATTGGTACCACTCAAGGTTCTATCTTTGATCCGACACAAACAGAAGTAACCACGGCTGGCGATTTCCAACTGGTGAAAACCGTCGCTTGGTATGATAATGAATATGGCTTTACTTGCCAAATGATTCGTTTGCTAGAAGAATTTGCTCGTTTATAAGCCAAGGGTCAAGCAAAAAGTGCCGGTTCTTTTTTTGAACCGGCACTTTTTTATTCACTTGCTGGGTGATCGTATTTGTCCAAAAAAGCTGCAATTTTTTCTTTATAAAGCGCTGGATCTGTTTTGTAGCTTTTCGCATGCTCGGCACCTGAAACAACCCACTTTTCTTTTGGTGCATCGGTCGCGTTATACAAAATTTCCAGCATCGAATAAGGAACAAACGTATCCGCATCGCCATGGATAAAAAAGATTGGACGCGTATTCTTTTGCAGTTGTTTGACTGCATCTGCTTCACCAAAGAAATACCCCGCTCGGATTTTTGTGACAAGGCTAGTGACATTCATCAATGGAAAGGCAGGTAGACCAAACAATTGATCGAGTTGATAACCCAATTCTTCATTGACGTTGGTATACCCACAATCTTCAATGATAGAAGTGACATTTTTCGGCAAGTCTTCCCCACTGGTCATCATTACCGTGGCAGCCCCCATACTGATGCCATACAAAGTGATCGTTTCTTCAGGACCATTTTTTGCGAGTACTTCATCGATCCATTGCAGATAATCCTTACGTTCGTGCCACCCAAAACCAATATAATCTCCTTCGCTTCGACCATGCCCTCGAGCGTCTGGAACCAAGACATTATAGCCTAAATCATGATACATCTTAGCATAGTCCGCCATCGTTTCTGCATTCCCCATGTAGCCATGCGCGATGATCGCCGTTTTTCCTCGATTCTTCTCCTCCGCCGGTAGATAAATGGCGGATAATTTTAAATCATCTTCAGAAGTCAGCTGCCACATCTCACGATTTGCTGGATCTGTAAACCAATTTTGCGATTCATTTCCTGTCTGATTTTCATCCGTACCTGGGGTATCTCCTTCCAAAAAATCTTTTTCTGAAGGAACCACCGCATAATCGTAAAAATAGTTTCCTGCATACCCTAATCCTGCAATTGCTAATACAGCCACTCCGATGGCAATCTTCCAGCGCAATTTCACACTTGTCACGTCCTCTTGTTATATAGTTTACATAATATTATTATGGTTTCATCGTTCTTCATGGAAAGAACCCACTACATAAATTACCGTTTTTTGCTCGTGTTTGTCAATTGCAAGCGCCCAAAAAGAAAACCATTGCCAACACGCTTTGTTGGCAATGGTTGATTTCTCGTGATAATTAGTTATTTTCGACCAATTTAAAACTTGACCAAGGTTTCAAAAATTCTAATAAGAATAGTTCCTCATCAGCGATCTTACCAACGACATTGACGCGACCATCATTTTTCATTGCTTTCAAGGCGATTTGCGTCTCACCTTTGTATTGTCCATAGCCAGCATTATCGATCAAGACATCCCCTCTTACCATATCACGGGTATCATGAGGTGGAAATTCCTTGTCTTTATAATAGATCCGCGTCATCGTTGAACGCAAGATGTACTCTGAGCGATCTCCTCGATAGCTATGCAGATTATCGAAGAGACAAATTCGTTCATCTTCAGTGATTCCGTCAACGACATCGACTCTTAATGTCGGATAATCAGCATGAAACGCTTCAGCCATTGCTGCCAATTCTGCTTCTGAAGCATAGGCATTTCCAATAGAGATATCATCGATCAAACCAGTCAACACTAAATGTTTGACTTGTGTAGCTAGTGGCAGATCACGATGGTCTTCCAAAGAGCATAAACCATCTTGTGTTGGCCATGGACCGAAATCAGCTTCGTGAGAATTCACGAAAGCCATCGTATTTAAATTGTATTTGCGGAATTTTTCCGAACAAAAAACAAAATGGTCATAGCCTAACCCTGAATAGCGATGAGGATAAAAGTTATGCGAACCGAGTAAATTTTCAGTATTAGGTGAATAACTCATGATGTTATCCACGTAGCTCGTGCCGCTGCTCATATTGATTTCGATTTTGATCCCGTAAGGATTACGGGTCATTTTGGCTTCTTCTGAACCAGTGAAACCAATATCTAACCGAACACCGTAAGCCCCCATCTCATCAAAGAAGGATAAATCATCATAAGAAATACCTAACTGTTCGAATAAACCAGGATTGATATCTACCATGACTTCCATTCCTAACTGATTGGCATAATCTACGACTTGCTTAAAGTCTGCCAAGACTTTTTCTTTGTCATCGTTGATTTGCAGCAAACTGGTAAATACCCGTTTAAAGCCGTATTTGTGTGCCAAGTCTAGATACGCTTTGTCCTTTTCAAACGTTGAGCGCTCTGGATAAATCGATATCCCTAATTTTCCCATCAAAAAAACCTCCTGTAAATTCTATCCGTTTATTATAATGAATCCTCTTTCATTATAGCAAACATCTAAAAAGTGGTCTACACCTTTCCGTCTGTTTCTTTCACATTCCACAAAATCTGCGCTTTCTTCTATGTCTCTTTTTTGTTATGATTATCAATAAGAAAACTGGAAGGAATGAAAGAATGAAAAAAATTCTATTCACACTGACAGCAGCTGCTAGCCTTTTATTATTAGCTGCTTGTACAGGTTCAAGTACCACCGATCCCTCATCAAGCAATTCGGCAGAAAGCACGTCAGCCTCAGAATCTGTTGACTTGAATGCCCTGGAATTGCCGCAATTATCAACGGATGTGCAAGAGAATGAAGCTTTAGTTGAAATGGTAACGGAAGAAGGCTCGATCAAAATCAAACTTTTCCCAGAGATCGCGCCCAAAGCAGTCGAAAACTTTTTGACCCATGCCAAAGATGGTTATTATGACGGCTTGACTTTCCATCGTGTCGTAGAAGAGTTTATGATCCAAGGGGGCGACCCTAATGGTGATGGCACTGGCGGAGAAAGCATTTGGGGCGAAGGATTCGGCGAAGAATACTCCAACCAGCTTTATCACTTGCGAGGCGCATTAGCAATGGCAAAATCAAGTGCGCCAAACAGCCAAGGCAGTCAATTCTACATCGTTCAAAATGATCAAGATGTATCCGACGGTCTAGCGATCCAACACTATCCTGAAAAAATCATCGAAGCCTACAAAAATGGTGGAACACCACGATTGGACGGCAGCTATACTGTATTTGGTCAAGTGATCGAAGGCATGGATGTCGTAGATAAAATTGCGCAAGCAGAAACCCAAGACTCTGGCAATGGTGAGAATTCTCAACCAGTTGAGCCAGTGAAGATCGAAACGATCAAGGTCTTACAAGAAGCCAAAGAATAAATAAAAAACCGCTGAAGTCTCCGATATTCAGGAATTTCAGCGGTTTTCTTTTATTTTTGGTCGCCAACGATAAAGGTGAATTCGCATTCCGCAGCTTTTTTGCCGTCCACTGTAGCGACCGCATCAGCAGTTCCTACAGAGCCTTTGATTTTAGTGATCTCGAAAACAAGTTTCATGGTATCTCCCGGAACAACTTTTTGACGGAATTTGGCTTTGTTGATGCCGCCGATATACGCCGTTCTACCTTGGAATTCCTCGGATTTCAAGATCAGGATCGATCCTGCTTGTGCCAATGTTTCTAAAATCAAGGCACCTGGCATTACTGGATTTCCTGGGAAATGTCCTTGGAAAAAGTCTTCATTGATGGTGACATTTTTCGTTGCGATAATCTTTTTGCCAGACTCGATTTCATCGACGTAATCAATATATATAATTGGGTAGCGATTTGGAATCAAATCCATGACTTCTGTTTCAGTCAATAGTTTTTTCATGGTTTCCCTTCCTTGCTTAAGAATTTATTATAGTTTGATTATCAAAGTATCATAGTTCAGCGAAATTCGCAACTAAATATTTATTAAGAAAAAAATAGTTTGACAATCAAACAATTATGCTTAATAATTAGAAATCAAGATAGTTTGATTTACTATTTGTCATTATACGTATTTTATTATTGTTGAATTTATTAAGGAGTGGAATTATGAGTTTTTTAACCGGTAAAAAAGTTGTCGTCATGGGCGTTGCTAACAAACGCAGTATCGCTTGGGGCTGTGCACAAGCATTAAAAGCACAAGGAGCCGAAGTGATCTACACGTATCAAAACGACCGCATGAAAAAGCCTTTAGAGCGCTTATTGGAATCTGATGAATTTGTAGTGGAATGTGACGTCGCCAATGACGAAAGCATTGCTTCCGCCTTTGAAACGATCAAAGAATATGCAGGTGAGATCCACGGTGTTGTCCATGCCGTTGCTTATGCCAATAAAGAAGATCTATCTGGCGATATTTTGAATATTTCTCGTGACGGTTATGCTTTGGCGCAAGACATCAGCAGTTATTCATTGATTGCCGTCACCAAATATGCCAAACCAATCTTAGCTGAAAATGCTGGAATCGTTACCCTTTCCTATTTAGGTGCCGAACGGGCAGTACCGAACTACAATATGATGGGGATTGCAAAAGCCGCTTTAGAATCAAGCGTCCGCTATTTAGCTGCTGAACTTTCACCGCAAAAAATCCGTGTCAATGCGATTTCAGCCGGTGCCATCAAGACGCTGGCAGTAACTGGTGTAAAAGACTATCAAAAACTGATCCAATTGTCAGAAGATCGAACACCTGATCATATTGGTGTGACGATTGAAGAAGTGGGCAATACTTGTGCCTTCTTGATCAGTCCATTATCAAGCGGGATTATCGGCGAAGTGATTTTCGTTGATAAAGGCGTTCATTTATCTTAAACAATAATTGTCATAGAAAAGTCTGCTATTTGCCTACCCGTTGGCTAAGCAGGCTTTTTCTGAAAAAAACAGGTATTTCAGAAAACCTCCTTTGCATTTCTATTTTATCTTCGTTAAAATAGATGCAGTAAGACTTGGAGGGATTTTATGAAACAACTGCTACTTGCAACTAGCACGACCGATTCAAGTGGTTCCAGCATTACCGAACCAGCAGCTGCTCAGCTCAATGCATTACAAAAATGGTGGGCATCGATCGACTGGGAATCGATCATTGGCCTACTGATCCAAAAAGCACTGATGCTGCTTTTTTTGTGTATCTTATTCGGAATTTTATTAAAAATAAGCAACATGATCATTGACCGGATCTATCGGTCCTATGAAAAAAAAGCCACCTTCAATGTGAGTCGAATCAACACGATCCATACCCTGATCCGCAATACGGTTCATTACACATTAGGCTTCTTTTTTGTCTATGCTCTCCTTTCAACCATCGGCGTACCTGTAGGCTCGCTACTAGCCGGTGCCGGAGTCGTCGGTGTCGCCCTCGGTCTCGGCGCCCAAGGCTTTATGAATGACTTGATTACTGGCTTCTTTATAATTACCGAACAACAAATCAACGTTGGTGATTACGTCCGCTTGACCAACCTGACGCTTGAAGGTACGGTGACGGCCGTCGGTATTCGGACTGTTCAATTAAAATCCGTTGACGGAACCGTTCATTATATCCCAAATCGTAACATCACGACCATCAGTAATACATCCAGAGCCAATATGCAAGTCGTGGTAGACGTACGTATCTTACCATCTGAAGGCTTAGATGAAATACGTGCCATCATTGAAGAAGTCAATGAACAGATTGCTCAGCAGCACGAAGAAGAGATTCAAACGGCCCCTACGGTCTTCGGTCTGGTGGATCTAGGGAACAACAACTTTGCAATTCGCACGACCATGTATGTGACCAACGGTACGCAATGGAAAATCAAAGAGGAATTTTTGGCCGCATCGATCGATGCTTTAACTGCCAAAGGCTATACGATCCCCAATGCGCCGATCGTCGGTATTTAAAAAAAGGTTATCCCGAAACTGGGATAACCTTTTTTCTATACCACATGCAGTTCATCTGTCATCTTTGGGGCATCTTCTTTCGAAATCAGCAAATAGCGTCTTTCGATTTCATGCGCCAAATGATTGACGGATTTTAAAATCTCTTTGCGGGTGATAATCCCAACAAAGACATTGTCATCATCAACGATCGGCAAGAATGCTTGATCCACTAACAGATGCAGCATACTTTCCAACTCATCGTTTTCTTTGATGCAATTCACATTGACTTCCATGACATCTGCCACAGTCAGCCCTTCAATATTTTCCATACTGAAGCCAGTGAGATCCATCATTCGTTCTACGATGTTTGAGAGGCTGATTAAGCCGACTAAATGGTCCTCACTATCTAGTACTGGGATCTTTGAATAGCCCACTTTTGATAAAACAAGCAATGCGTGACTCAAAGGGTGGTTATAAAATACCGATGCCACATTCTCTGCCGGCACCAAGAAATTTTCTTGATTCTCGAGTAATATTTTTTCTACGGTCTGTCCTATCAATCTAATTGCCTCCATTTCACAGCTACTCTTCTATTTTACTTGAAAATGAGAATAGAAAGTAGAAACCTGCAAAATTATAATGAAATTTTTACTTTTTGATTCCGCTTACTTAACGTGTAAAAACGAAAGCTAGCTCTGGGACTTTATGAAAGGAACGATCATAGTATTGGATTGCCCATTGTTCTGGCGTACTTTCAATAATCGCAAAACTTTTGATTTGAATTTGCCCTCGCGGTTGGGAAATACTGCCGGGATTCAAGAAAAGTCGATTCCCGACTTTCTCACAAGCAATTTGATGCGTATGACCAAACAAAGCGATCGAGGCATCTGCTTGTTGCGCTTTTAAGCCTAATTTGGTTACGCCAAAACGAACATCCGCCAAATGGCCATGGGTCATATAGATGGTATCCAGCGGCGTTTTAACGATACGCTCATTCGGAAAACCACCACCGTAATCGCAATTGCCACAAACGACTTGGAATGTTTCCCATAAAGGATCCGTTTCAGGAAGTTCTGAATCCCCACAATGAAGGAACAAATCGACTTGATTTTCGAATTCATTTTTAAGATCAACAAGAATCTCACGATCTGAATGATTGTCACTGACAACTAAGTATTTCATACATTTTCTCCTTCTAACCACTCCTGCCACTGTTCCTGCAGTTTTTTGATTGCTAGACCACGGTGGCTCACTCGGTTCTTTTCTTCTTGACTCATTTGGGCTGCGCTTTGCTCTGAACCATCAGGAATAAACAATGGATCGTAGCCGAACCCATTTTCTCCGCGAGGGATGCGGCCGATTCTCCCCGGCCATTGAGCTTCAACCACCAAACTCTCTTTTCCTGGCGCTGCGAAAACTAACGTACAGTGAAATTGGGCACTGCGTTTGTCATCTTCGACATCCGTCAATTCATAGAGCAATTTTGCATTATTGGCAGCGTCACTTTTTTGCTCACCAGCAAATCGAGCAGAGTACACCCCTGGTCGTCCCCCTAGTGCATCGACTTTCAGTCCTGAGTCATCAGCTAACACCGGTCTTCCCAAAATTCTGGCGATGGTTTCGGCTTTAAGGCGGGCATTTTCTTCAAAGGTGGTGCCGGTTTCTTCAACATCTGGCAAGGAAGGATAGTCTTTTAAGGTACGGACATCGTAACCTGCTGCGCCAAATACGGCTTTAAATTCCTTGGCTTTTCCTGGATTGCCTGTAGCAATGACGATCGTTTTTTCGGGAATCTCATAAGGGGGTTCATCTGGTAAAAACAGTGCCTCTTTTTGATAGGCGATCAATTCTTCGATAGCTGTTTTTCCGTAGATCAGCATCTCATTCAACTGCTGACCATCAAAGGTCGCTTCTTCCCCAGTTCCTTGCAATTCGACAAATCGACCAGATTCCGTCATCACCAAATTCATGTCAACAGCAGCTGAAGAATCTTCTTGATAATCGAGATCGGTCACACAGGTGCCATCTGGTAAGATCCCGACACTAATTGCTGCTAAATGCTCCTTGATTGGATCTTCCGTCAACGCTTTGTCACGCAACAAGGTATCGATAGCTAAACGCAACGCGACAAATGCGCCGGTAATACTAGCTGTTCGGGTACCGCCATCTGCTTGAACGACATCACAATCGACCACGATACTGCGCTCCCCTAATTTTTCTAAATCGACTACTGCGCGCAAGGAACGAGCGATCAGCCGTTGGATCTCCATCGTCCGACCAGAAAGCTTGCCTTTGGCACTTTCTCGACGATTACGAGTGTTGGTCGCTCGTGGGAGCATACTGTATTCGGCTGTGACCCAGCCTTTTCCCGTATCTCGTAAAAACGGAGGGACCCGATCTTCAATCGTTGCCGAACAGATCACGGTTGTGTCACCAAAAGAGATCACAACCGATCCTTCGGGGTGTTTGTAGACGTTGGTTTGAATTTTAACTGGTCTTAACATTGTTTCTTTTCTGCCATCATGTCGCATTTAAAAGCCTCCTAAATCAGTGTGAATCGATGAGATCGTGTCTAAATCAAGCCAATCATTGGCAATCTCATCAAACATTTTCGGTGAACCAGTAGTAAAAAATGCATGTTGCGGATGCGGATCGTCCTGACTCGTTGCAGCAATGGAAAAATAGTCCAACAAGGTACTGACTTCCCCCACCGTTTCTGCCCCTGAATCAATCAGCTGGATATGAGCCCCCAATTCATTTTGGATCAAAGGACGCAATAAAGGATAATGGGTACAACCCAAAATCACTGTATCTAGCCGTTTGTTTTTCAATGGACGCAACGTTTCTGCCACGATTTTCTTGGCGACCGAGCTATGGTATTGTTTGCTTTCTACGATCGGCACAAACTTCGGGCAAGCCAAACTGACGACGGACGCATGGGGCGCTTTGCCATGAAGCGCGCGCTTGTAAGAGTCACTTTTGATCGTTCCGTTTGTCCCGATGACACCGATTCGTTGGTTTTTGCTTGCTTTGACTGCTGCTCGACTGCCAGGCAGGATCACGCCGATCACTGGGATCGTTAGTTGTTCTTTGATTTCTTCAAGGGCGACCGCTGTCGCTGTATTACAAGCGATCACCAACATTTTAATATTTTTTTCTAATAAAAAACGGGTCATTTGCCACGTATACTCGATGACTTGCTCAGCAGGTCTCGGACCATACGGGCATCTGGCTGTATCTCCCAGATAAAGAATCGATTCGTTGGGTAATTGCTTGATTGCTTCTTTGACGACCGTCAACCCACCAACACCAGAATCGATAAAACCAATTGGTCTGTTGTTTGTCATAGTTTCCATCCTTTACATGAAAGAAAGAGTTTGGTGCATTTTTCTCTCTTATTCATTTTGGACTTTTTTTGACTATTTTTCAAGTATTCCTTTCGCTTGTAAAAAAAGCTTTCCAAAAAAACCACGAAACGGTCAAAAATGAAAAAAGCCCCCACGATTGGCTTACACCCCACAAGTTGCACTTGCATGGGTGAAAGACCGATCGTGGGGATGTTTTTGTCGATTATTCGTTTTAGTAATCATACTGACGTTTTTCCAAAAAGCCAGAAAGCAATGACAAGGCATAACAAACCAAAAAGTATAAAACAGTCATTGCCAAAAACATAGGCAAAACATAGTTTGTATTTTGGCCATAAATGATTCGAGCATGATGAGTCAGCTCTGGTAAAGAAATAATCACGGCTAATGACGTATCTTTGATCAAAGAGATCAACTGACTGACGATCGCTGGCAGCATCGCTTTAAATGCCTGCGGCACGACGATGCTCCGCAATACTTCGACATAGCTCAACCCTGTAGACAAACCAGCTTCCATCTGCCCTTTTGGCACAGAATTCAAACCAGCACGAAAGATTTCAGAGAGCATCGCTGATTCAAAAATCGTCAACGCCACAACCGCTGACCAAAAAATATTAAAGCGGATACCGATCTGCGGCAATGCAAAGTAAGTGAAAAAGATGATCAAGAGCAAAGGCAAGTTACGAATAACATCGATCACGACACCTAATACTTTAGAAAAGACTGGGATCGAGCTGAAGCGCAAAATACCGGCGATCCCTCCGATAATAAAGCTAAATAAAATCGATAGGATCGACACTTCAACTGTTACCCGCAAGCCATCGATCAAGAAGCGAATGTTAATCGCTGAAAAAGCTTCAAAAAAGTCCATAGTTCGTTAGCTCCTTTCTATGAGCGGACAGCCCAACGCCGTTCCAAGTAAACCATCAAATAAGACAATGGTAGGGTAATGATCAAATAGAAAAGACCAACAATGATATACGTATCAAATGTATTGAAGGTCTCACTTGCGATCAAATCGCCTTGATACATAATATCTAATCCTGCGACCATCGCCAAAATTGATGAATTTTTGACAAGATTGATAAATTGATTGCCTAACGGCGGTACGACGATTTTAAATGCTTGAGGCAAAATAATGTAGCGCATCGCTTGGCTGTAAGTAAAACCAGAAGACAAGGAAGCTTCCATCTGGCCTTTAGGGACCGTTTGAATCCCTGAACGGATCGTCTCAGCGATAAATGCCGATGTATAGATCGTTAAGCCGATCGTTCCTGCTTGAAAGCCGTCAAAAGAAACCCAATACATTGGCACAACGACATAAAAGAACATCACGATGATCAATAAGGGAATATTTCTAAAAAACTCAACATACGCTTTGGCAATCCCTTTGATGAGGCGATTGTCTGACAACTGAAAAATTGCCATTAAGGTTCCGATCAAAAGACTAAAAAACAGTGCGATCAAACTCGCCATGACTGTGTATTTAAAGCCTTCAATAAACTGACCGGTATACGTTTGAAATAATTCAACCATTCAGTTTCCTCCTACTCTACTTTTCCTGATTCGTCTTCAGGGAACCACTTGTTGTAAATCTCATCATAGGTTCCATCTTCACGCATTTCCCGCAACGCTTGATTCACTGCATCGAGAAACGGCTTTTGTCCTTTATTGATGGCAATCCCATAAGGTTCTTCTGTAAAAGTTTCGCCAACTAAATGGTAATTGGGATTTTCACTCGCCATCCCTAATAAGATCGCATTATCCGTGGTCATAGCATCCCCTTGACCAGATTGTAAAGCGGTAAAGGCTTCCGCATAATTCTCAAGTTCCAAAATTTGCGCTTCTGGTGCTGCTTCACGAATGTTGACAGCTGAAGTAGAGCCTTTCACGACCAATACAGTGGTATCTGCGGTCAAATCTTCGATCCCTTGGATTGGACTATCTTTTGCGACTAATAAAGATTGGCCTGCATCAAAGTAGACATCGGAAAAATCGACCTGTTTTTTACGTTCTTCCGTGATAGTCATCGTGGCGATGATTGCATCGATGTTGCCGTTTTTCAAAAGAGGAATCCGGGTTTTTGAGGTAACTTCAACAAAGATGGCATTGCCATCACGACCTAAAATTTTCTCAGTGATTGCACGAGCGATATCAATATCGAATCCTCGTACTTCTCTGGTCGCGATATCCATTAATCCAAAAAGACGGGTATCGTTTTTTACGCCCCAAACGATCTGATTCGTCTCTTTGCTGTTTTCTAAAATATCGATCTCTGCGGCACTTTGTCCTTTACAACCTGAGAAAGTCACAAGGGCAAAGGCTAAGACTAGAAAGGAAAATATTTTCTTTCTCATAAGGGTTCCTCCTATTGCTTAATGATTGCTGACTTTGCTCAAGAATTGTTTTGCACGTTCGTCTCTTGGTGCATCAAAGAATCCATCGACATCGCGCCGATCCTCTAGGACTTGTCCTTCCGCCATAAAGACGATTCGATCTGCTACTTCACGGGCAAAGCTCATTTCATGGGTAACAACGATCATGGACATGCCTTCACTGGCAATTTTTTTCATGACATCCAAGACATCACCAATCATTTCTGGATCCAATGCTGACGTTGGCTCATCAAAAAGCAGCATTTCTGGTTTCATCGCAAGCCCTCTGGCAATAGCGACCCGCTGCTGTTGTCCGCCAGATAACATGGAAGGATAGGAATCTTTTTTATCTAACATCCCTACCCGATCAAGAAGCTTTTCCGCCAAATTGATGGCTTCTTGCTCATTTTGTTTTAATACTTTGATCGGTGCCAACGTAATGTTTTCTAACACGGTTTTATTTGGATACAAATTGAAATGTTGAAACACCATGCCGATGTTTTTTCTAATTTCTGTCATTTTGACATCTTTGTCAAACAAGTTCTTGCCATTGACCAATAATTGACCACCTGAAATGGTTTCTAGACCATTAATCGTACGGAGCATTGTACTTTTACCAGATCCTGAAGGTCCAATAACAACAACGACCTCACCTTTTTCAAATTCAAGGTTGATGTTTTTTAATGCATGGAACTTTCCGTAATATTTCTCTACGTTCTTAAATTCGATCATTGCCATTGATTCACACTCCTAGCTTTTTTTAAAATTAAATGAGTAATTGGAAAGATTTGATTCATATTATAGCTCAATCTTTTTTCATTTGTAAAGGTGCTTTTCCAATGTTCCCCCCCTTATTTCTGAAAAGACAAGTGCTATTTTACTTTGATGTGAGGTTTTTGTCCATGAAAATTTTTCTCACCCCATCAGATCACAAGGAGAACCGGTTGTTTCTTTTGCTAAAAAAAGGTAAGATAAACCATATAACAAAGGAAAAGGTGGAAAAAAAGTGAATACGATTTTAACTGGGGACCGCCCAACTGGCAAATTGCATCTTGGCCATTATGTGGGGTCTTTAAAAAAACGGGTCGAAATGCAAGCTGACCCTGAAAATCAGCTTTATATTATGGTCGCTGACATGCAGGCACTAACAGATAACGCGAAAACACCTGAGAAGGTCTCAGCGAATATTCTAGAAGTTGCTTTGGATTATTTAGCCGTTGGATTGGATCCAGCAAAAACAACGATGTTTATTCAATCGCAAATCCCTCAGCTCTCTGAATTGACGATGTATTATCTCAATCTAGTCAGTGTTGCTCGAGTACGACGAAATCCAACCGTTAAAGCCGAAATTGAACAAAAAAAATTTGGCGAAGGCGTCCCTTCAGGGTTCTTCATCTATCCTGTCTCTCAAGCAGCGGATATCACCGCTTTTAAAGCAAATTTAGTCCCCGTTGGAGAAGATCAAAAACCAATGCTGGAACAAACGCAAGAAATCGTGCATAGTTTTAATTCTACGTATAGTGAAGTATTAGTTGAACCAAAAGCGGTTTTACCGCCAAAAGGCATGGGACGTTTAGCGGGGATCGATGGGAACGGGAAAATGAGCAAATCACTGAACAATGGTATTTACTTAGCTGATCCAGCCGATGTATTACAAAAGAAAGTGATGAGCATGTATACGGACCCAAATCACATTCATGTCAACGATCCTGGACAAGTTGAAGGCAATATGGTCTTTACGTATCTTGATGTATTTGGCACTGAAAAAGAAAAAATTGCTGAATTAAAAGAACATTACACCCGTGGTGGATTAGGCGATGTCAAAATCAAACGCTATTTGATCGATGTTCTAGAAGCCGAATTTGCACCGATTCGTGAACGCCGTGAAGCTTTTGCAAAAGATCCCGGTGAAGTGATGAACTTATTAAAAATTGGTAGTGAAAAAGCAGAACAAGTTGCCGCCCAAACGTTAGCTGAAGTCAAAAATGCAATGGGCATCAATTACTTCTCCTAAAAAAACAAGCCTTTACGGCTTGTTTTTTTGTTTACAAATCGGAATGAATTCTTTCATACAAAACCTATGTGTCAACTCTGTGTTAGATTTCACGAGAACCCTTCCTCCCCAGACTGACACTTTGTGTAATTTGATTTGATGCTGTTTCTTGCACAAAAACCAAGAGAGCTGTCCTAAAAAATATCTTCATAAAATATGGATTAGAAAATGCATTTTTTCAGCCTTGCCAGTGTTTAAAAAAGGTTGTACCAAAAAAACTGGATTGCCTTCTATAGAGAAATCTTTTACGGCTTTCACTCAACTCCTCACATTTTTGTGTCATCTGAGCATCTATTATAATAGTAGAAAACGTTCCCCACCCAACTTCTTTGTATGGTGGAGAACGTTTTTCTACTTATTTGATTAGCGGATTTCTGCTTGAACTTTTTCTTCTAAGTTACGAGTAATTTTCGCTATTGCTTGATTGATCTCTTCATCCGTCAGGGTAGCTTCTGGATTGCTAAAGGTCAGGCTGTACCCTAATGATTTTTTGCCTGCTTCGATGTTTTTCCCTTGATAAACATCGAATAAACGAATCGCACTTAAGAAGCGACCTGCACTTTCGCGAATGATCTCCATCACGGACTGGTTATCGATCGTTTCATCAAGCAAGAGTGCCATATCCCGCGTTACTGATGGGAACTTAGAAACTGGTTGATAGACCAATTGTTCTGTTTTCGCTGCTAACAGTTGATCTAAGTTCAATTCAGCAACATAGGTTTCACTCACTTCATAATCTTTGGCGATCGATGGGTGAACTTGTCCCAAGAAGCCGATTTCTTGGTCATCTAGCAGGATCATTGCCGTACGGCCAGGATGCATCTCTTTGATAGCTGCCGTTTTTTGATAACGAATACGGTCGGTTAATGCCAACGAATCAAATAGATTTTCTAAAATGCCTTTCAAATGGAAGAAATCAACTTTTTGAGCTTGGGTTTGCCAGTCTTTCTCATGGATATTTCCTGTCAAAGCTAGCCCTAAATGATTGACTTCTGTTGGCAGCTCGTGCTTACTGTCGCCTGTTTGATAGAAGACGCGACCAATTTCATACAAAGCAACACGATTGTTTTTACGTGCCAAATTGTACGCAACGTCGTCTAACAAGCCTGAAATCAGATTCAAGCGCAAGACGGCACGCTCTTCGGTCATTGGCCAATCCAATCGAGTCACTTGGCTCGATTTATCCGTAAATTGTTGTGCCTTCTCTTCAGTGGTCAAAGCATAGCTAATGGCTTCACTGACCCCGTTGCCTTCTAAAAGAGTCCGAACTTCTCTAGTCAGACGTTGCGCTTTGGTTAGATGACCGGCAACCGTTTCTCCTTGCGGTAAAGTCGATGGCAAACGATCATAACCGTAAATACGCGCCACTTCTTCAATGATATCTGCTTCGATCGTAATATCCCAACGACGAGGTGGGACAGAAACAATATAGCTGTCTGCTTCTTGACGATGACCAAAGCCTAATGCATTAAAGATTTCTTGCACTTCTTCATCAGTGATTTCTGTGCCTAAATAGCTATTGATTCGAGCTAAAGTGATTGTAACCTCCACAGGTTCTACTGCTACTTGGGAACCTATTACTGCCCCTTTTAAGACCGTTCCGCCAGCAAGTTCTGCAATCAGTGCTGCTGCTGCATCACAAGCTTTTGCAACCGTTGCTTGGTTGATCCCTTTTTCAAAACGAGCAGAGGACTCACTTCTTAAATTGAATTTCTTTGAGGTTAAACGAATCGCTAATGGATCGAACAGCGCCGCTTCTAAAGCGACTGTGGTCGTTGTTTCCGTGATTTCAGAATCAAGCCCTCCCATGACGCCTGCGAGCGCAACGGGTGTCGTTCCGTTGGTGATAACGATGTCTTCTGATGAAAGCTGACGTGTTTCTCCATCTAAGGTAACCAGGCTTTCATTTTCTTTGCCGCGACGTACCAGTATTTCCTTGCTGTCTAGCTTTTGATAATCAAAAGCATGCAATGGTTGGCCAAATAATAACAAGATATAATTTGTCACGTCCACAACATTGTTGATTGGACGAATGCCTTCATTCATCAAGCGATTTTGCAGCCATTGTGGACTTGGGGCGATCGTTACACCATCAATGATTCGAATTTGGTAGGCGGGTGCATCGGTTGCTTCCGTGACCTTCACCTGAATTTTATCGGCAGCAGCTACTTCACTTTCATTAAGCGCAATTTCAGGAAACTTCGGTGTTTGCCGATAGATGGCACCGACTTCATAAGCAACCCCCCGCATGCTCAACGCATCCGCACGGTTCGGTGTGATCGATAATTCGATAATATGATCATCCATATCGAGATAAGGAAAAACCGGTGTTCCTACTTCTGCTTCTGCTGGTAAATAATAGATTCCTTCTGCGTATTCTTTGGGAATCACGCTATCGGCGTATCCCAATTCTTGCAATGAACAAATCATGCCGTTCGAAACTTCTCCCCGCATCTTGCCCTTTTTGATTTTTACATTGCCCGCGATTCGAGAGCCTGGTAATGCCACGATAACTTTGATGCCGCTTTTGACATTTGGTGCCCCACAAACGATTTGCGTGTCTTCTTCCTCACCAATATTTACTTGGCAAATCGATAGATGATCAGAATCTGGATGTGGTCGGCAGTCGGTCACTTCTCCGACAACGATTTTTTTTAAACCCTCTTCAGGCACGTCAATACCTTCGACTTCGATCCCAGTCACTGACATTTTGTCCGCCAGCTCTTTTGGTGTGATCTCAGACAGATCAAGGTATTCATTTAACCATTTGTACGATACTAACATTTATTGTTCCCCCTTGAACTGGCGAATGAAACGCACATCATTTTGATAGAATTGGCGAATGTCGTTTACGCCGTAGCGCAGCATTGCCACTCGATCAGGACCTAAACCAAAAGCAAATCCTGAATATTGGGTTGGATCGATCCCTGACATTTCTAAGACGTTAGGGTGCACCATTCCAGCACCGAGGATCTCGATCCAGCCAGTTTGTTTACAAACGTTACAACCCGCACCACCGCACTTGAAGCAGCTGACATCAACTTCGACCGATGGTTCTGTGAAAGGGAAATAGCTTGGTCGCAAGCGAATTTGGCGATCTTCACCAAACATTTTTTGCATCATGACTTCTAAGGTTCCTTTTAAGTCACCCATCGTAATATTTTTATCGATCACCAATCCTTCAATTTGATGGAATTGGTGGCTATGGGTCGCATCATCTGTGTCACGACGGAAAACTTTCCCTGGTGAGATCATCCGCAGCGGCCCTTTAGAAAAATCATGAGTCTCCATTGTTCGCGCTTGCACTGGTGACGTATGGGTCCGAATCAGCACTTCCTCTGAAATATAAAAAGTATCCTGCATGTCTCTGGCTGGATGATCTTTTGGCAGATTCATCCGTTCGAAGTTGTAATGATCTTTTTCCACTTCGTAGCCTTCAACTACTTGGTAGCCCATACCAACAAAGATATCTTCGATTTCTTCCATGATTTGCGTTAGCACATGGCGTGTTCCTCGGTCCATCTTTTTACCAGGCAAAGTCACGTCGATGGATTCTTCAGCAAGGGCTTTTTCCAAGTTTGCTGCTTCGATAGACGATTTTGCTTCTTCGATCGCTTCTGTCAAGATATCACGAATCTCGTTGGCATAGCTCCCAACCTTCGGCCGTTCTTCCGCAGAAAGATCTTTCATCCCCCGTAAAACTTCAGTAATGGGACCTTTTTTTCCAAGCACTTCCACTCGAATCTGATTCAAGTCATTCATGGTTGGACTTTCTTTGATTTTAAGCAATGTCGTTTCCTTCAATGCTTCTAATTTTTCTTGTAAAGACATGTGTTTCCTCCTTCTATACAGTGAATAGTGTAAAAAACGATTTGACTGGAAAAAGTGACGATCTTTTGATAAAAAGACAAAAAAAGACGTCATCCCTAAAAAAGGAACGACGTCTCGTGTTACCATCCTCATTCGCGGAAAGTTCCGCGCACTCACTTCGGCTAACGACAGCAACACTGCCGACTGATTGTTCTCAGCAAGCTCCAGAAGTGAAATTCATTTTTCGAATACAGGACTTGCTTTCAGTCTGTGACAAGTCTCCCTTTTTCTGATCCAGCCAAATTACTAGTTTCTATCAACGCTTTTTTTACTATTCATTTAAGCTTAGTTTACCTAATTTCCGTTGAGAAATCAACTGCATTCTTCCTCACGTACCCAGGTTTCTGCCCAACGCTTCACACTCATCATACTCTTTTCAAGAGCAATACCTCTTGGCGTCAAGCAGTAAAGATTGTTTTCTTTGCAGACAATTTCTTCCCGCTCTAATTCTTTCAAGCGTTCGACTAACACCCGATCACTCACTTGAGGAATCTTGTTTGCTAACTCAACAAATCTTTGTTTGCCGTCTTCAAGAAGGACATCAATGATCAAGCCGTTCCACTTTTTGCCTAAAATAGAAAAAGCTTTTTCAAATTTAGGACAAAGGGCATAATCCGATTCTACTTTTATCATTCTCCATCACCTCTTTTACCTATTATAGCATATGACTTACGAAATGTAAGAAACTAGGATCGATCAGCTAGAATGCCACGATCATCTTAGGTTTTAACAGCACTAAATAGGTCTGTTTCACTGGTTTGTTCAATGCTTTCTCCAATGCTTGGCAATAGAGTTTTAATTGACCATAATATCGTTCGCGCATTTTCTGTTCAATCTGAGCCTGACTGCCGAACACATCATCCGTTTTAAAGTCATACAAAATGATTTCATCCGCCAATTCAATATAGCCGTCAATAATACCATGGATCAAAAGCGGCGCATCTGGTTCGTCAAACCCTTCAAAGATCGTATCGGCCTCTTTTAGCATCGAAAACGGCTGCTCCCGCTTCACCACATCAGAGAATTGGTTCAGCAGTTCACCTAGTTCAGTTTGATAAAACCATAAAATACTCGATCGGTCAATTTTTTTGGCGATTTCTTCAGAAAAAAATTGCTTTTTCACGAGTTCAGCAATCAGGAGCGCCAAAGTATCTTGTGTTGGCTTCATTCCTAAGGGGATCATTTGCAAAACCGTATGTGTTGCGGTTCCGATACTGCTGGCGAGAGGCTTCGTTTCTTGCAGAAATTTGGGTTTCGCCAATTCATCTTGTACGTAGCGATATTGCTGAGGATTCGTCTTCTCGGAAACCGACCGCCATTCCAACAAAGTGGTCTGTTGATCATCAGGATCGTTATAGAGTCTTTTCAATTCTGAAACAGATTGATAACTAGTCGTTTGGGTCGCTTTTTGATAAGGATAGCGATAGGCTAGGCGTTTCAAAAGATCATCGATATTGCTATCTGGCGCAATCAATCGTTTAGGCTCCTCGACTGGCGCAAGCGTCTCTTGGACTTCTTGCGTGATCGTTTCTTGATTCCACCATGACAGACGAAAATGAGCAGGATGATCGATCGTTCGCTTGCGCTCTGACGCTTCGGAGAATACTGCTTCCATATCTGGATGGCGCATCAAGGTCCGTCCGACCCAATCCATCAAGCTCCCCCGAGCAACAAGGCGCAACGCTGGATCAAGAACCATCTCGGATTGTGTCAAGCCAGATTGCCACGTCTTAAAGGCATCCGCTTGATTTTTATAGGAGCCTACTAAGAAAAGCTTCTGCTCTGCTCGTGTCAATGCTACGTATAATTTTCGCATCTCTTCTGACAAGGCTTTTTTCAAACGAACTTGCTTGATGGCTTGAAACGGCAGTGTTTCAAATTTAAGGTTTTCTGCGGGTTCCACATATTGGATCCCAGCCCCCAGCTGTTCTTCAAAGATATAGCGTTTTTGAAAATCTTGGTAATTAAAGAATTTTGTTGTATCCAATAAGAAGACTACAGGAAATTCCAAACCTTTACTTGCATGGACGGTCATCACACGAACTGCATCTTCTACTGGTGTAGCTAATGGCTCTGCCAAGTCCTTGTTTTTTTCTTGCATCTTTTCGATGAAGCGAATGAATTGGTACAACCCACGGAAACTGCTCTTTTCGTATTTCTCCGCTCTGTGGACCAATGCCGCTAAATTGGCATAGCGCTGCTGACCTGCAGGCAGTCCCACGACATAATCCAAATAGGCAGTATCTTCATAGATTTGCCAAAGCAAGGTTGGGATTGGTAATCGTCGTGCTTCCTCTCGCCATTGTTCCAGTTTTGTTAAAAATCCATCCACCGTTTGCCACAAGGGTGACGCTTCTTGTTGCCCATGGTAATCCAATACTGCATCGTAGTAGTCGCTGGAACGATTCGCTAAACGGATCTCAGCCAATTGATCTTCTGTTAGGCCGACGATTGGCGAACGCAAAACGGCCACAAGTGGGATATCTTGGTACGGGTTATCAATGATCTGCAGCAAAGAAACGACGGTTTGGATCTCCGTTGCCTGAAAATAGTTTTGAGCATCATTGACCGCCATCGGAATCCCAAACTGCTTAAAGACATCCAAAATGACAAGATTGTTTTTACGTGTGGGGGTCAATAAGACGATGTCATTGTAAGTGATTGGTCGATTTGTTTTGGCTTTTTTGTCATAGATCATGAATTTTGATTCAATCAACTCTCGAATCTTCAAGGCAGTGATCTGCATTTCACCTTCTGTTTTGTCATCGATCAATTGTTCTTCGGATTCATGCTCTTTTTCATATAACAAGAGCTCTGTGGCAAAGGCCTCGCTTTCTGGAAAATCAGGAAAACCGGTAATCAAGGCTGCCGCCTCATCGTAAGGGATTTGTCCAACCCTTTCATCCATCAGTTGTTGAAAAACTAGATTCGTAAAATCCAATACATCGGAACGAGAACGGAAATTTTCTGCTAAGACGATTCTTCGCCCACCATTCTCTGTTTCAAATGCCAAGTATTTTTCGATAAATAGCGTCGGATCTGCTAGTCGAAACGAATAGATCGACTGCTTCACATCCCCCACCATAAACATATTGCCAGGGTTATGATCGACTTGTCTGACCCAATATAAAATTGCCTCTTGCAGCCGATTGACGTCTTGGTATTCATCGACTAAAACTTCTTCAAAGCGATCACGATAATAGGTCGACGCCTCACTTCCACTGCCATCTCCTTGTAAAATCTGCAAGGTGAAATGTTCCAAATCATTAAAGTCTAAACGGCCTTTTGAAAGCTTTCTTTCTTGAAATGCTTTCATAAATGCTTCGGTCATCGCTGCCATTTTTTCAACGACAGGTGCTGATCGATGAAGCAGCTCCATCATTTCAGCTGGTGGATACGGGAAGGTGGCTTTCAATTGCTCGACCAATTTTTTCGCATCATCGCGTAAGGGCTTGATTTCTTGGGACAATTCCTTTTGTTCTGGTTTGCGAAAAGCTGGGTAACGACCAAAACGCAATGTTTGGATCTGCTCATAGAAGCCATCGACATCGTCTGCATCCAGCAGAGCCTTTAAGGTTTCCACCATGCCCAATTCGGTATCGATCAACTGTGCCGCTTTTTCCATCGCTTCATCAGAACGGGCATAGTCTTGCGCCGCCTGCAGCAAATGCGCCGCTGTCTTCAAATTTTCTTGCAAAGTCGGTTTGATTTGCGATTGGTACAGGATATTTTCAGCAAAGGTTTCTTTGCCGATATAGTGATCACTTAGATGAGCTAGCCAGTTGACTGGATCTGGATTGGCTCGGGCAAAGTCATAAAGAGACAGGATCAGATCCCCGACGCCTTCATCAGAACGATCACTTGAAAAATTTTCCGTCAAACGAAAGAAGGCTTCATCATTGGCTTCATATTGTTGATCTCTCAGCTGTGTCCATATTTCTTCTTTCATCAATAAAATTTCGGTTTCATCGGTCATCATGCGGAAATTAGGATCTAAATCGATCAAATAATAAAAACGCCGAATCACAGTTAAACAAAACGCATGCAAGGTAGAAATGTTAGCTGTCGGCAACAGCTGCAGCTGACGAACGAAGTGCTGGCGCTTTTGCTCGTCACTTTCTTGATTGATGGCCTGTTGCAATGCCACTTGAATCCGTTCTTTCATTTCTCGAGCAGCTGCTTCGGTAAAGGTTACGATCAGTAAAGAATCGATCGTCGTTCCTGCTTTTAGCTTTTCGATCACTCGCCGAACCAAAACGGTGGTTTTGCCTGAACCCGCTGAAGCGGAAACGAGGATATTATCCCCTTTATCAAAAATGGCTTGCCATTGGGTATCCGTAAAGGTTTCATTTTGCGGTTTTAAAGGGATCTTACTCATCTTCTTCCTCCCTTAAGCGATGGATAATCTCATCTTTAGATAAGTTTTCTAAACGGTGGTACTCATTTTCTTTCAACAATACATCAAAGTCACAGATGCTGCGAAACGGACAAAATTCACACGCCCGTTTTTTGTCTTTTATTTTATAAGACGGGTTTAAGGCGATTTCACCGCTCAACAGCTTCTCACCGCTTTGCTGCATGTTTTTACGATTGTGTTTTCTTAACAGTTCAAGCTCTTCTTCTGTATAAAACTTGTTTTTCGCCTGCGTTGTTTTTTGATAATTGCCGTTTTTGTCTTTTCGAACAGGGAATATCGGTGAATTTTTGCTGGCTTCAACATCCTCATCTAGCAACGGGAAAACAGCCGGTTCGTCAATAAACAACCCGTCATACTTGAAACGTTTTAAACGTTCTTCTTCACTGGCTTCTTGTCCGTCCAAAAGCGGATTATGCACATGCAGATAATAAGCCCCCGCTGGTCGCACATTTGGCGAACCAACCAGTTGGACAGCATCCGTCAATGCGACATCGAGATAGGTGATCAACTGCATCGCAAGTCCGTAGTAAGCTTCAGAAAGGTCAAAATCTCGGCTGCTAGATTTATAGTCAACAACAGAAAGCCATTGTTCTTCTTCCGTTTTCGCCGTATCGACACGATCGATCTTCCCCCGCACATGCAGTTTCCCGCCAGAACTTAATGGCAATTCGATCCCATTGATTCCATTTGAGCCAGCGATCTGACCGAATAGCACCTCCGTCTTTTCAGGACTAAAATGCATTTTTTGTCCTTGTTTCGCTAATGCCCACGCTACTCGCTGAATCGTCTTGCCTAATTGATACCGAATAAAATTCATCCGAGCAGAGCTCGTCAGTAAGCGATAACGGCTTTCGCCAAAAATTTCCTGCAAAACGACTTCCACAAATTGCACGCGTTGGTCAGCAGTTAACTGGGTCAAGGAAATATTTTCAGCAATCAGGACTTTGACAAAGCGGTCCAACGCATCATGGAAAAACTCACCGGTCATTGCTGGATTTAAGCCATAAACTTCCCGTTCTTTTAACCGTAATCCGTAGCTGACGAAATACTTGTATTCACACTGATAGAACGTCTCCATCTGAGAAATGGAACTGTAGATCGATGGTCCATATAGTGCCGCAGCTTGTGCTTGAGACAAAGGAATCGGAATATTTTGATGAGTTTGGCTTTCAAATACTTGGGCAGCTAAATCTGTCCATTCCGAACGCAGCAGTGCTTGTTTCAGCTGCTCCCAAACCCTAGGCAAATTCTCTTTGTTTTTTTGCGCTTGCTGACTGAGGTTATTGATTTGATAGATCAGGCCACGGTAACTGCCGACATAGTTTCTTGGATCGCTGACTAGCGTCAATATCCCTCGCTCTTGCAGTGGGACATCCAAACGTTTGACCACGCGATCTAAATAAGGCGACATTTTGATGTTTTGCTGGGTATCAAAATTAACGGCATAGGACAGTGATAAGTGTTCCGTTGCTGAAAGCAAGACAGAATAAAAGGCAAATGGCTCCTTGACACTGCCTTCCACCACTGTATCTCTAAGGTATTTTTCACCATTGAACAACTGATTGAAATGCTGACGTTCTTCATTCGTCAACAACGTTTTGTTCTCTATTTTTCTTGGCAACGCCGTTTCATTCAATCCCGGTGCAAATGTGATCTTTGCTTGCTTTGGACGTGCCAGATCAAGGCGATTGATGTTGACTTGGTCGATCGCTGTTGGGATCTTCCCGAATGTGACATTTTCTAAGCCAGTCAATAAGACATCCTCAAAGAGCGCAAAATCAAAGGACTCTTCCCCATAGATCGCAGCATATTCATCCAGCAAATCCATCAAGGCTTGCCATGCTTGTTCATGATTACGGGCTTGATCCAACTTCCCTTGCTGGATCGCTTGATCTCGCCAATGCCGCAGTTGTTCTTCAACACCGGCATTCAGTAAAAAGCGATACAGCAGTTCGACCGCATCGCGGTTCGTTCTAGCAGCCGTCAGCCAGTCTAGAGTATCAGCAACATCTTGTTTAAAGGCCCTGCGCAACTGGTTGGTATACGCTGTCAAATCCACTTTATCCGTCTGCTCTTCTTCCGATTGTAAATACTCGATCAGTTCCCAATCTTCGTTTCTCGTCCAACTCGCTCCTTGGAAATCATGAGCCAACGCTTTGTTCTCGGTAATATCCACCAACTTACGAAACTGGTCACGCCCAACGAGCCAATCTGCTTCGGAGCGATAGGCTGCCGGTAAGTAAAGTTCCGTTCTAAGCAACCGTAAAATATCATTTAAGCGAAAGCCATAGGATTGACAAGCAAAAAAAGCATTCAAAAACTCAACCAATGGATGTTGCGCCATCATCTGCTCTTCATCGATATAAAAAGGAATCTCAAACTCAGTAAAAATTTTAGGGATATATTGATGATAGATTTCTGGTTCGGCGATCAATAATTGGATCTCTCGGTATCGTAATGCTGGGTACCGTTTCTTATCGCTCATCATCCCACGGATCGACGCTGCAATCTGACGGATCTCTTCTTCTGGATTCCCAACTTTCCAAATTGCCAGAAAGTCCTTCACAGAGGACTGTTGCTGATAGTTGACTTGTGACTGAGTATGCCGCCAAAATGTTTCAATTTCATTATACGCCTGTTGCATCGATCCCTTCGCTTCCTTGTCTACCTCTTGGTTGACCGAAAGTTTCTGATCCAAATAAATCGGCACTTGATTTTCTCGGGCAAAACTGATCAATTGATAATAGGTTCGCCCTGCTTCATAAAACAAATTTAACGGTGAAGGTAGCTCTTGTGGATACCCACGATCCAGAAAAAGATCAATAATGACATGACTTTTTTTCATCAACACTTGAATCAGCTGCTGTTCCTGTGTTGAAAAAGCGGAAAACCCACTGATAATAAATAAGGCATGGGAAAGATCTGGTGCTTTGTTCATTGACACCGCGTTAGGCATTGCTTGCTCCACTGGAGAATCATCCAGCAAGGAACCTTCAAGAAAGCGTGTCATCAAGGTGATCGGTTGTTCGACTTGTAATGCACGCTCCAGAAGTTCTTGTTCAAATCGTTGAAATATTTTCGCTAATTCACTGTATTTTTTCTCCTCGTCTTGGGTTGCGCTTGGTGCAGCACCACCTGCCAATAAATCTTCGATCCCCAATCGACTTGTATGCATTTCTTGATAGAACGCCAACAATTGCTGGATAAAACCCGCTTTGTTGATCTCACCACGGTATAAGACGAGTTCTTCTTCTAGTTCCAAAAGCAGCTTACGCATGATCATGGAGGCACCATTTTCAGTGATGGCATTTTGAGAAAGCAAGCCGGTTTGCTGCAGATAAAACCAAGCCAAACGGTGAAAACTATACACTTGCGCGCGAATAGAAGCAAAATCTTCTACGCGATCCTCTTTCAGTAATTGAAGGATCTCGCGCTCTCGTTCAAATTTGTTGTAGTTAGGTACCAGAAAAAATACTTCTTGATGGTCTTTTTCTAACCAACTTTTTGCATTTTCTATCACTGCTTGATCATGACGACAACGGCCATCGCCAAGGATAAATCGTAAACTCATGAAAGGACTCCTTCTCTCCATCGTCTTTTAAAAAAACACTAAAAATCAGCGACACGCTTCTTCAAATGCGTCTTTGTTTTAAAAGAATCTCCTTAAAAACAAAAAAACGGTCGCAGAATTTCACTCTTTGCCTAGCATACCAAAATCGGCAATTGGCCAGAATACAAATTTTACATCACCCAAAATCGTTGCTTCATCGATCAGACCTAATTGACGACTATCTTTGGAAATTCGGCGGTTATCCCCTAACACTAAAATTTGACCTTCAGGAATGACTTCAACACCAAATAACCCCATATCAAAATCACTGGTCAATGGAAAGCCATCTGTGACAGCTGCTTTGAATTCATCCAAGTAGGGTTCATCATATGCTTGTCCATTGATATAAAGGGTATCGTTTTGATAGGAAACCTGATCGCCAGGTAAACCGATCACGCGTTTGATATAGTTTTTGCCTGCTTCATCCGGTGCTTCAAACGTTATGATATCGAAACGTTCGATCTCGGTATTTTTCAAAGCAATCACCCGCTCACCATCATGTAATGTGGGGTCCATCGAATCTCCTTTTACGATCACAGGAGTAAAGACATACTGTCTTAATAACAAGAGGAATAAAGTGAAGATCACGACAAATCCTACTGTTTTTAAAAGCTCTTTTACTTGTTGCACGCGTCCCTCACTCCTTGAACATTTTACTATATTTCCCAAGAATCGAACAAACATTCTTATTTTTCTATTCTACCATAAAATGATAGGAGCAGGACATTTCCCCTTTGGTTCTTTACAAAAATTTGGAGAATCAAGAGTCTTGCATATGAATTGTCATCCTTTCTGATCCGTGCTAGGGTTAAATAAGAACCCATTATTGAAAGGAAGTGCCAAGATGAACCAACAGTTACCACAAGTACCAACAAAGTTATTGATTAACGGAAAATGGCTTGAAGGAACAAAAGAGTCGGTTTCGGTTACCAATCCTGCCACTAATGAAGAACTCGTAAAAGTCAGTCAAGGAGGGATCGAGGAAACCAAGCAAGCAATCGATGCCGCAGCGATTGCTTTTCCCGAATGGTCAAAACGCTCCCCTCGAGAACGTGCCGATTTGATGAACGTCATTGCTGATTTGATGGAGGAAGAAAGCGATCGTTTAGCAAAAATCATGAGTATGGAACAAGGAAAACCATTAAAAGAAGCGGAGGCAGAAATCCAATCCAACGTTGACAATTTCCGTTGGAATGCAGCTGAAGCGCAACGGGTCTATGGCGAAGTGATTCCAGCCCCTGAACACAATCATTGGCTGGTACGCAAAGAAGCGATCGGGGTTGTTGGCGCGATCACACCTTGGAACTTTCCTTCTAACATGATTGCAAGAAAAATTGCACCTGCTATGGCCGTTGGCTGTACCCTTGTTATGAAACCATCAAAAGAAACCCCACTATCCGCATTAGCTTTAGGCGAGCTTTTTCAACAAGCAGGACTTCCAGACGGGGTCGTCAATATCGTCTTAGGTGATTCTTCTGAGATTGGGAAAGAATTGACCGAAAATGAACAAGTCAAAAAAATCACCTTTACCGGCTCCACGAAAGTTGGGATGAAATTATATGAACAAGCAGCACCAACTCTGAAAAAAGTTTCATTGGAGTTAGGTGGTCATGCCCCGTTTCTTGTTTTTGCTGATGCTGATTTAGATTTAGCTGCTGAAAAATTAATTGCAGCAAAATTCCGCAACAACGGTCAGGTCTGTACATCCCCCAATCGAATTTATGTCGAAGAGTCCGTCAAAGACGCCTTTACCAAAACATTACTAGCGAAAATGGAAACCGTAACGGTCGGCAATGGTCTGGAAAACCCTACTGTTGGTCCTTTGATCAACCAAGCAGGCGTTGAAAAAGTCATCGAGCAGTTGGAAGATGCGGTAAATAAAGGAGCTAAAGTTTTACTCGGTGGTAAGAAGCTTACTGAAGGTGAATACGAAAAAGGCAACTTCTTCGCACCAACGGTCATCGATGGGATTACTTCTGAGATGGCTATCTACTATGAAGAAACCTTTGGACCTGTGATTCCATTGATCTCATTTACGGATCGACAAGCAGTCATCGCTGCGGCAAATGATACGGAATTTGGACTAGCTTCCTACTTCTTTTCAACGAATTTGCAAACGATCTCGAATGTAGCCCAAAACCTCCAATATGGGATGGTTGGGGTCAATGACATTGCGATCTCAAATCCGGCGGCTCCCTTCGGCGGCGTCAAGCATTCCGGTTTTGGTCGTGAAAACGGCAAATATGGCCCTGAAGAATACGTGACCGTTAAATTCATTGCTATCGATGCCCAATAAGAAAAAGTCAGGTGCGTTTGCCTGACTTTTTGACGTCCCAAGCATTTTCTTTTACTAACATTAAGTAAGAATGTATACTTCACTCTATGACAATAGAAAAGGTGGGAATACGATGACAAAATTTCTTGATACAATCAAACAGCGCCGCTCAATCTATGGGCTAGGTAAAAATGTGGCTCTTTCCGACACTGAAATCGAAGACATTGTGAAAGAAGCAGTGAAAAATAGTCCAACTTCGTTTAACGCACAATCACCAAGAGCCGTGATTTTATTTGGCGAATCCCACGAAAAATTGTGGACATTAACAGAGGCTGCGTTAGAACCATTGACACCACCCGAAGCGTTTGAAGCGACAAAACAAAAACTTGCTGGTTTTAAAGCGGGTTACGGAACCGTTCTATTCTTTATTCACACGGATACCGTGAAAAATTTGCAAGAGCAATTTGCTCTATATGCAGAGAACTTTCCCGTTTGGGCAGAACAATCGAATGGGATCGCTCAAGCGAACGCTTGGACCGCTTTAGAAGAAGCTGGATTAGGTGCCAACTTACAGCATTACAACCCTGTCATCGATGACGCTGTTGCAGCTGAATGGTCAATTCCTGGAAATTGGCAACTGCGGGCGCAACTAGTCTTTGGTTCAAAAGAAAGCGAACCGAACGAAAAAGAATTTCTAAGTGACGATGAGCGCTTCCGCGTGTTCCATTAATCAATTTTCGACCTAAAAAAAGACCCTTGATTACGCCTTAAACTGGCAGTAATCGAGGGTCTTTTAGTCCTTTGTTCCTTGATCATGATCGACTAAAATATCGATCGGTGTCCCTTCATTCAAGTGTTCTGACAAGAAAACAACCAATTCTGCTAATGGCTGCTTGAATTTCATTAATGGGCCTCTCATCCCTCTTCGAAAATAGTTCATCTTGATGGGCTGCCCTTCCTTTTCTTGAAATAAAACGACTCGATCGATCTCTTGGTATAGTACCCCTTTGATACTCATTGGATGGACAATGATTCGATCAAGTGCTAAGCCGCGGCTATCTAAAACAAAGCTCAAAAAGACCAAACCCGAAACGATCCCTCGCACCCGATTATCAAGTGCCTCTTCCATCATCACCATAGATAGGATAATCATTACTGAAAAAATCGTAATGGCGACCTTGCTTAGTTTGCGCTCCACAGCAAGAAATTGAATGTCTTTCCTTACCACGAATAAATAAAGGTATAAAACGATCGTAAAGGCACACATCACTAGCGTTAACCCACTCATAATACTCTCCGTTCTGTTTTCTTTTCCTTATTCTACCAAAAAACCATCTGATACAAAAGGCTTAGCCTATTTCGTAGGTTTTTTGATATCTATTTTAACAAGAATTCGGTACAATAGGAAAAAAAGGAGGAATTATCATGAATGCATTTTTTGATAAATTACAACGCTATGATTTACTTCGTGCCGTCGTATATATCGTCTTTGGCTTCATCATCTTGATTGCACCACGATCTGTCTTCAACACGATCGTTTATCTTGTTGCCGGGTATATTGCATGTTTAGGGATCATTAGCTTGTATACGAGCTACAAAGAAAAACAAAAGGGCTATCGCAATGTGCAATCCGTCTCTGGTATCTTACTGTTGATTGCGGCAGCTGCGATTTTAGTTTTTGCCAAAGGATTACTTGCCATCGTGCCATTTTTCTTAGGAATCATGATCACCATCAGCGGTTGCACCCGATTGATGGCAAGCTTTAACCAAAAACGCATTGGCTTACCTTATATCACTAGCTTGATCATCAGTCTATTGATTATTGCTGCAGGGATCATCCTAGTATTGAATCCCTTCGCCACTTGGTTGTTATTCTTCCAAATTTTTGGCGGGATCTTGATTTTCATGGGTGCCTCCGATGCGGTCAACCATTTTCAACGAAAAAGAGCCTAATAAATGAGAATGTTTTAAAATTTCCTACGAATCTAACATCTACATGTAGACTTTTCCCGCTATTCCTTTTAAAATAGGAGATATCAAACAGTCAGTCCATTGACACGCGGGAGGTGCGACATGAAGAAAATCAAGCAAGAAGCAAAACATCCAAACGATGTACCGGTAATTTTTTTGACCGATGCAACTGGCAAAGTCGTACGAAAAATCTCGATCAATGAGTGGCGTGCGCTTAAAGCAACCCCTGACCAGATCGAAGAACTTGATATCAAATTGTATCGTGAAGCAATCAGTTTCTATCTTCAAGAAGACTACGCAAAAGCAAAAGATCTCTTGCATTTCTTGATCAACAAAACAGACTATAGTCATTATGAATACGTGGAACGACTAGCAAATATCTACCGCATCGAAAACCGTCCCGCTAAAGAAAAAGACCTGTTACTGACTGCTTATCATGCAATCAAACCGTTGGATTCCTCTGAAGGGATTTTAAGAAGGATCGAAAATCGATTGCAAAAAATCGATGCCTTTGATTTTCCAACTTCGACACAATTCAGTCATTAAAAAAGCAGCTATCCTTCGATAGCCGCTTTTTTTTATGCATCTGGCAGTTTGCGCAAAAGGCGCAACCCGTTAAACAATACAATCAACGTACTTCCTTCATGGGCAAATACCCCCAGTCCAATATTCATTTTTCCAAATAGATTCAACCCGACTAATAATGCGACGATAAACATGGAGAAGAAAATATTTTGCCAAATGATTCGATCCATTTTCTTCGCTAAGCGATAGGCATACGCGAAGCGTGAAAGATCATTTTTCATGATCACGGCGTCCCCCACTTCGATAGCAACATCTGACCCTTCCCCCATCGCAAAACCGATGTCTGCCTGAACAAGTGCGGGCGCATCATTGATGCCATCCCCCACCATGGCGGTTTGTCCGTAGGCTTCTTGGAGTGCTCGAACCGCTTCCGCTTTGTTCTCAGGTAACACATTAGCCGCCACTTGATCAACGTTTAGCCGCTTTCCGATGGCTTCCCCAGCAGATGCACTATCTCCGGTGATCATAACGGTATGGATCCCTTCATTTTTTAAATAACGAATCACAGAAGCGGCCTGTTCGTTCGGCTCATCCATCAAAGCGATGATTGCGACAACCTCTTCATTGATGGAAAAAATGACCATCGTTTTTCCTTGCGCTTCCAGGTGACGGTACTGTTGCTCCAACGAACCTGTTAACTGGGAGTTTTCGGTTCTTTTTCCTAATCGATAGGTTTTTGTTCCTGAGACGGCTACTAAACCGGAACCAATCTCATTCGTAACCGTCAGCTGTTCGTTTTGCTGCCCTTTATTGTTCTTCTCAAAATAAGTAACGATCGCATCTGCCAATGGATGATTGGCTTGTTTTTCCAGCGAAACGATGATGGAAGCGGCCTCTGCTTGATCGATGGCTTCTACGAAAATGACATCCGTGACCGTTGGTTTTCCGACGGTCAACGTGCCCGTTTTGTCAAATGCCACCGCTTTGATCTGAGCAAAATTCGTTAAGTAGTTGCTGCCTTTAAAAAGAATCCCTTTTTTCGCTAGATTTGAAATCGCAGATAAACTAGCAGGTACCGCACTTGCCGCTAACGCACAAGGAGACGCTGCAATCATCATCACGATCCCGCGATAAAAACTGGTATACCAATCCCAACCAAGTAGAAACGGTGCTGTTAAGATGAACAAAGGGACTGCAATGAAAACAATGGTTACATAGATTGGTTCGATTTTTTTGATTCGTGTTTCTGTTGGTGACTGATTCGACTGTGCCGCTTCAACGACTGAAAGAATTTTGGCAAAGACCGTTTCCGAGCTGTCTTTTGTGACTTCCATCAAAAATGTTCCATTGCCATTGATGGTACTGCCATAAACTTCGTCTCCCGCTGTTTTTTCTCGCGGTATACTCTCGCCATTGATGGAAGCTTCGTTGATGGCACTCGTGCCAGAAAGAATCACCCCATCTGTTGCTAACTGATCACCAGGCAAAACTTGTAAAATATCCCCTTTTTTTATCTCTGAAGCAACAATTTTTTTGGCTTTCCCATCTGGGCCCATCAAACGTGCTTCCGTTGGATTCAATTTGAGAAGATTGGTGATTTCTCGTCGGCTTTGCCCTTCCGCGTATTCTTCTAAAAAGTGAGCACCAGCAAAAATCAAAATCAGTAAGGCTGCCTCATTAAAATTGCCTATGATCATTGACCCTATCGCTGCTAATAACATCAATAGATGTACATTTGGCGTAAAGCGCCGATTGATTCTTGTGCTTTTTACGGTATCCTCGATCCCTTCCCACGAAATGTGGTAGCCCGCTAATAAAACTGCAGCAAAATAAACCCCGTCTTTTACCCATTGATTCGAAATAAACAGCGCCACTATAAAGAAGATTACCCCCGCGAAGTAAACTTTACGAGGAAACGTCCCATGATCATGGGTATGCGTATGTCCCTTCGTTTTTGTGTGCTCGTGTTGACAAGTATGTTCAGCCATCATCAAAACCTCCTCTATTCCATCGAACATATGAACGATCAATCATGTTTATACCCTGATTATATATGAACAAACAATCATATGTCAACCGAAATAAGTTTTTCTTGTGAAATGTAAGCGTTTATGGTTTTGAGAATGCGGATGGCATGCTAGAATAAAGTTAGGAGAAAAAAGGAGTGTTGGCTATGAGAACATTTACTGGTGGAATTTCACTAAGTCCCCCGTTACAAATGTTAAAAGAAAAATTAATGATCGAACAAGATGAAATCCTTACCTTTTCACCCACGATGGTCTTTATCCCTTTGGCACAACATATTGGTGCCCCTGTCGAACCGACGGTTTCCGTTGGTGAGTACGTCAAGCAAGGGCAAGTGATCGCTGAAGCAGATGCCTTTGTATCTGCGAAAGTCCATGCATCTGTTTCGGGCAAAATCGTCGATATTGTCGATTGGCCAAATCAAAACAATGAAGAAGGAAAAACCATCATCATTGAAAACGATTATGCCTTCGATAATGATTTTTTGTCTACCCCATTCAACTGGCAATCTGCTGCTAACGAAACGATCCTCAAAAAAATCCGTCAAGGCGGTATCGCCGGCAAAGGCGGTGCAACGTTTCCCACCCATGTCAAATTCAGTATTGATGAAAATAAAAAAATCCATACCTTGATCTTAAACGGATCTGAATGTGAGCCCTTTTTGCGCAGTGATGCCTTCTTAATGCAAAAAGAAGCCAAAAAAATCATCCAAGGGGCAAAAATTGCCCAAAAATTGTTAGCTGATCCAAAAATCATCATTGGCATCGAGGATGATAAACCGCTAGCCATTTCAGCGATGCAAGCCGCAAGTGCAGAGGATGACACGATAGAAGTCGTTACTGTCCCAACTGTTTATCCAACCGGTGGTGAAAAGCAGTTAGTAGAGTTATTGACCGATCAGGAGGTACCTTTAGGCGGCTTGACTGCCGATATTGGGATCGTATTGATCAATGTTGCCACCAGCTTTGCCATCGCTGAAGCGGTCTGTTATGACAAACCGCTGATTGAACGCTATACAACCGTGACTGGTGATGTTCAACATCCACGCATCGTCAAAAATCCTTTAGGAACACTCGCAGGAGAGTTGATCGATTTTGCTGGCGGCTTTCAAGGTGCGCCCAGCAAGCTGATCCTTGGCGGCCCCATGATGGGGAAATCCGTCAAAACATTAAAGGTTCCGGTCACCAAAGGCAGCAACGGGATCGTTGTTTTTAATGAAGAAACCGATTGGCTATATGCCGAAAACCCCTGCATTCGCTGCAATAAATGTGTCGAAGCTTGTCCGATGCGCCTGATGCCGATGGAGATCGATCAATTCTATCGAGCAGGCGATTATCAAAAATGTGAAGAATTGCTGGCAGAAGCGTGTATCAATTGTGGTGCTTGCACCTTTGTCTGTCCAGCCAAACGTTCCTTAGCTGCCAACATCACTGCCGCAAAAGGCAAGGTTGCACAGCTGCAGAAGGAGGCGAAGGAAAGTGCCTGATTACTACAAGGATTCCGATAGCGAGCGCCTCTTTCAGCAACGAAAAAACCAAGAAACACCACCAAGCCCCCATATTCGCAGCAATGACGAAACAGTCAAAATCATGGGCTGTGTAGTACTAGCCTTACTACCAGCAGTTTTATTCTCTGGCTACCTTTTCGGGCTCAAGGTATATGGGTTGTTTTTCATTGCGCTAGCCACGGCGTTTGCCGCCGACGGAATTTGGTCCTACCTCATCAAACGGCCATTTCGTTTCGATCTAAGCATCGTTGTGACGGCATTGCTTTTAACGATGAATCTTCCACCGACCGCACCTTGGTATTTCCCAGTGATCGGGGTGGCGTTTGCCGTGATCATCGTCAAAGAATTTTTTGGCGGTATCGGCTATAACTTTTTAAATCCAGCCCTTGGCGGTCGCGCCTTGTTGATTGGCTTGTTTTATAACCAGATGTTTTTGATCAGTTGGCCAGATCCACCTTTTGGCAGCATCGCTCCTGATGTGGTTTCGCAAGCTACGGCGAACGATGTCGTTTCCGGTGCTACGCCATTAGCTGTCATGAAGGCCGGGGACACCTTAAGCGGTTCTGATCTGTTGGATGCTTTTTTAGGATTTACTGGGGGACGAATCGGTGAAACCAGTGCCTTGCTTTTACTTCTGGGTGGAATTTTTCTCGTTTACAAGAAAATCATCTCCCCTCGTATCCCACTGATTATTTTTGCAACGATCGGGCTCTTTGCTTTTATCCTTGGTCCAGAAGGACTTTTTACTGGCAGTTGGCAAACGGTGATTGGGCATATCATCAGCGGTGGTGCCATGTTGGGTGCGATCTATATGGCGACTGATTATTCTTCGACTCCAGGAACAAAAGCAGGAGAAAATCTTTTTGCCTTAGGCGTGGGGCTTCTCGTTGTCCTCTTCCGTTTCTTTGGTTTCACAAACGAAGGCATGAGCTATGCCATCTTGATCATGAATTGTTTTACTCCACTCATCGATCGCTTCTTACGCCTTCGCATTTTAGGGGAAGGAAAAAAGACCCCGTTCAACCTTAAAATCATGAGCTAAAACGCAAGAAAGGAGCGTTCTCATATGATGATCGCCAATCGACTAGTGGTCTTCCTAGTCATTCTACTCACAAATTACGCCTGTCAAAATTTGGCGCCGACCGTCAAAGAAAAAAAACCGAACGTGACGACACGGGTGGTTTTCCTGTCAGGGATCATTGCAGTCGCATACTTGTTGAGCGGTTTAAGTTTTTATCTTTTGCTTCAAAATCGCTTTGTCTATGGCAATCAAGTGGTCACCAATTTGGTAAGTGCTGCCATCATCGCCTTGATTACTGCCAGTTTATGCTTACTGATCGTTCCAGCAAAAAAACGTTTCTTGACGAATGATCTAAAAAAGGCGACCCTAGTCAGTGTCATCTTGCTGACGATCGCCACTGTGACCCAATTTCCCTATACCGATTATTCAGCCAATTTATTTGTTGCTGTAGGCATGTATTTTCTCTTTTCCTGTGCTTTGTCAGGGGTTCATACACGAAATCAAATTGCCGCAATTCCGCCAATTCTGAAAGGCCTACCCCTGGACATCGTGACACTTTTTCTATTTTATCTGAGCTTTTCCTTTCTCAACGGTGTCTTCTTCAATTATTTATTCTAAACAAAAAGCAAGTCCCGCTTTGGCAGCGGAACTTGCTTATTTCTTGCGGAATATTTCTCTGAAGGAACCGATCAAAAAACCAGTCGAAAAAGCATTTTGTGCTTTTTGTTCTTTTTCAGCAGCGATTTTTTGTCGTGTTCGCAGCCCTTTATTGGCATTTTTGGACTTCTTCCCTTCACGGAGTTCTTTCGAAGCCTTTTGAAACTCTTTTGAGAAACGGTTATACCCAACCATTCCTTTTGCCTCCTTTCTTTTTACGTGGCACATAATAACGAGGATTTATTATAGGAATTGCCTTTCTGATGCAAATCAGGTAACATAACAGACAGAAAGATGATTTATCCCAGGTTTATCAGAAAGGAAGATCCCATGAACGAAACCCACACTGGATTGTTAGTCAATAGCCGTGTTTTTCAAGAAACGCCAATGATGCTAACAGGTATCCAACTTTTAGAAGACCATAAAATCGTGAATTGCATTATTAAGGATCGCTACTTAGCCAGTTATGTCTTACGCCTTCCTTTAAATAAATACCAATTAGAAGTCGAAGGAAAATGGAACAAGCGGGAACAGTTAGTGATCAAGCATATGAAAATCAAGAATATCGATGAGTTTATTAAAATCGTCGGTACGCCAGAATAACAGGACTCACGAAAAGCAAGTGCAGGCAACTGCCCTTGCTTTTTTTTTGAAAAAATCCAGCTGATTTTTCCCGCGTGTTCCTCCGATGTTTATCGCGACATTCTAGTAAACCGATCGATCAAGGCTTTTTGCTCCTCTTTGATACCGATCGCCAACGGTTTGATCATTAGTTTGACAGTGGTCGAAGGTGTCTGAATCTGGACTTTTTTATTTACCACACCGCCTAGTTGTAATTTTGTGATCTCGTGGATCATAATTGTCTGCATCCCTTTTTCATGAAATTGCAGATCTAACTGAATCAAGTGGATTTTTTCTTCGTCAACCACCACGATAAAATACTTTGGTGTTGGCAGGGCAATCATTTTGGCTTCCTCGGCATAACCAGCCAGTTTTCCATGGAACTTCGCACGGTAGCTTTCTAAATCATCTTTTTTCACGATCCATTTCATCAAAAGCCACATCCTTCCTTAGATACCTTAAGGATACCTGCAGAAACCGCTTTTGCACAACAATATGCCTGCTTGTTTCCTCACATAACCCCTTTCACCTCATTTGATCGTCAAAGACTTTTTCCTCTAGTCATGGACGTTTTGCCCGACACTAGCTAACTCAACAAAAAAAGCGAAGCGCTTAGTGCCCTTCGCTGTTGTTCTTTGGATAGTAGTGTTGGAAAAGCCGCAGAAAGATCGGTGCTAGTAACAGATAAAAAATGCCATTGCCTATTGCGTGGAGGGCATCAAAGCTCAATCCTTGAAAATAATAAGCCCAAAAGCTAGGAAACCCATAAATTTTGACACTGATCCAAGATATCACAAAGCCATAAGCAAACCCTGCAAAAACACTGTAGCTGACTTGTAAAAGCAACCGTTTCATAAACAGCTTGCTTTTTGACAACAGATACATCCCCAAAATAATGATTGCATAGCTAACTAATTGAGCAATCGTCCATATTCCCATTCCCATGTAAAAATTGGTAATCAGCATCGAGAGCAGACAAACGATCAATCCACGACTAAGACCTAAATGGATGGTTACTAATAAAAAGATCACCGTCATTGGTTGAACATTGGGTAAGGGTTGAAAAAGTGACCTGCCGACGACGGCCGCTGCCACAAGCAGCCCTAAATAAGCAATTTCTTTTCCAGCAAATGCAAGTGGTTTATTCGAATTTTTCATAGGTGAAAACCACTTTATCGTTGTTTCCTAAAAAGGTATCATCTGCCCCAGTTGTAATCATTTCATCATTGATCGTATATGTCCAATAATAGCCAGCTTTTTCATCTTGCGCTAAACCGTCAATGCTGGTGATCATCCCTTGATTTTCTTCCAAGTCAAAGTTCTCTTTCATGATAGTCATCAAAGAAACCCCTTCTTTAAAAGTGACCGTTTTGGTTTCGATCTCCTGGTCTTGCTCTTCACTTTTATTATTGAAGCTGATTTGGGCAGTGCGCTCTTCGGCGTTTTGTTGGACTGACGAAGATTCACTGGAGGAGTTTCCCGCATCCATCGATGGTTTGGCACAGCCGGCAAAAACCAGACTTAGTAAAAAAATATAACTAAAAACAACTGTTTTCTTCATAATAATGGCTCCTTTGATTTTTTTTACAACACCTTATTCTACTAAAAATTAATAAAAAAGGCGAAATTTTTTTGTTCCTCTCTATAGAAAGCATTGTAAAACCATGAGACTATGGGTATACTAGCTTCAATCATTCGTAAGAAGAAATGAAGGAGTGTTGGAAAGATGGATAGAAAAAAAGCGTCCTGTACCACTTTACTAGTAGGAAAAAAAGCATCGATCGACGGCTCGACCATGATTGCCCGCAATGAAGATTCTGGAAGCGGTTCGGAACCGCAAAAATTCGTCGTCATCACTCCAGAACGGCAAGGAAATGAATTTTACGCCGTTTTAAGCGACTGTCGAATCAGTTTGCCAGCAAAATCATTACGCTATACTTCAACCCCTGAAGCAGATGAATCGCAAGGAGTTTGGGCAGCTTCAGGAATCAATGAAGAAAATATCGCCATGACTGCAACAGAAACGATCACAACCAATTCGCGCGTTTTGGCTATTGATCCATATGTGGAAGATGGTATCGGGGAAGCTGATTTCGTCAGCATCGTACTGCCTTACATCCATTCCGCTAAAGAAGGTGTTTTACGCTTAGGGGAACTCTTAGAAACCTATGGGACCTATGAAGCCAACGGGATCGCTTTTTCTGATGCCAAGGAAATCTGGTATATGGAAACCATCGGTGGACATCACTGGGCAGCTGTTCGCATACCAGATGATGCCTATGTCGTGGCACCAAATCGCTTAAACATTGATCACTTCGATTTCGCCTCAGAAATGACGTTGTGTTCGCAGGATCTCGAACAGTTGATTGAAGACTATCAATTAAATCCTGATTTTGAAGGCATTAATCTACGCCATATTTTTGGCAGCTCCTCAGAAAAAGATACCCGTTACAATAACCCGCGGGCATGGTACATTCAAAAACACTTTAGCGGAACAGCCGCTGAACCGATCGATCAAGAGCTCCCGTTTGTATGCTACCCAAAACAAAAGCTATCCGTGGAAGATGTAAAATGGGCATTGAGCTCCCACTTCCAAAATACGCCTTTTGACCCTTACGGTACAGGGAGCGAGACACAAAAAACACAATTCCGATCGATTGCTCTCAATCGCAACCAGCAAGTCCATATTTTACAGATCCGCAACCACGTGCCCGCAGCAATCGCTGGCATTCATTGGCTTGCCTTTGGCCCCAATACCTTCAATGGCGTTGTGCCCTTTTATGCAGCTATCACTAAGACTCCACTTGGCTATTGCGATACGACAAAGACCTACGATCCATCAAATAGCTATTGGTTAGGACGCACCTTGGCGTTGATTGGGGACAGCGACTACGATCGCTATAGTGATCTTGCCAACCGTTTTGAAATGGAAACGATGGCGGCTTGTCGCCGCATCCAACAAGAAACTGATCGTAAAGCTTCCGTTGACAAGCAGCCTACTCGTCTGCTTGAAGAAGCCAACGCTGAGATGGCCGAACTGTATTTAAAAAATGCAACAACGTTACTAGGAAAAATGGTGGAGTCTGGCAGTAATAAAATGGCCTTGCGTTTTTCTTTAGCCGATTAGTCAATCGCTGAAAATAAAAGGATTAACAAAAACTTTACATGGAATTGCAGCAATCTAAACATTGCTCTCCTATACTAAAGATACCAATTCGTTTTCTTTTTCCTTGCTGGTACAAATCAAGCACTTGATTTGTACTAGTCCCCCTATTGAAGATCAATTGGTAAAAACCGTTGGGAGGAATGAACATGACTACAAGCATTTATCGGACTGTCACCAACGAAATTGTTAAAGGTGAGATCATCAAGAGCAAGAGTCAGCAAGATATGCTGATCATTCAAGACAAAGAAGGTTATTTCCATGTCGTTGAACCAATCCCCGTTACTACTGCAATGACTCCCCGCACGACGAAAGACTAAAAAACCACTGGCGATCAGAAAGAATACAGGATCTTTCTGATCGCTCAGTGGGTTCTTTTTTTATGTTAAACTCAATGTGAATCGCTTCAAGCCATCAATGAGTTTTTCTCGCGAACAGCCAATGTTTAGGCGCAAAAAATTTCTCCCCTCTTTCCCATAGATCTCTCCTGACATAATCGCGACTTTCCCCTTTCGAATCATTCGTTGCTGCAATTCCGCCATCGTTAAACCCAGTGCTGTACAATCAATCCACATAAGATACGTGGCTTCGCTTTTCGTGACCACGAGTTCTGGGTGATGTTCCTGTAAATAAGCGATCACATAAGCAATATTACCATCAAGATAGTCATTGAGCTGATCCACCCACTTACTTTCATTATCGTAGGCAGCAATCGTTGCGGTCATGCCAAAAATACTGGTGGAGCTCAACCCATCGGCTTCTTTTAACTGAGTTAAGAAGCGCTCACGCAACTTGGGATCAGGAATGATTCCATAAGAATAAATCAACCCTGGGAAATTAAATGTTTTACTTCCCGAAGTAACAAGGGCTACATTTTCTTGCAACAAATCAATGATCGGTTGATGCCTTTGTCCTTTTCTTACAATGTCCATATGGATCTCATCAGAGATGATAAATACATCATGGGTTTTCGCCAATTCGATGATTCGTTGCAACTCATCCTTTTGCCAGACTCTCCCAGTTGGGTTATGAGGACTACAGAGGAGAAGAACTTTATTTTCAGGCTGTGCCATCAATCTTGTTAGCTCTTCGAAATCAATGCGATACGACTTAGCATCATAGATGAGTGTATTAGGTACGATTTTTCTTTTGTTCTCTTTGATCATTTTATAAAACGCATCATACGCTGGCGTCTGAACAATGATCCCATCTCCTGGTTCACTGAGTAGGGTGACGAGCTGTTTAACGCTATACATAACGGAAGGACTGTAGACCAGCCAATCGCTTTTGATCATGCTGTTAAAACGTTCAGAATACCATTTGCAGACCGCTTGCTTGAATTCATTATGATTCCAACGTGTATACCCAAAAACCGGGTGCTGCATCCGCTTGATAAGTGCCGCTTCAACTGCAGCTGGCACCTTGAAATCCGTATCGGAAATCGTAAATGGCAACAAGTTTTTTTCACCAAAACGGTCTTCAACATAATCCCACTGAGTACACTGGGTTCCTTTACGATTGATTGGTTCATCAAAAAACATTTTCTTCACTCCTACTACTTGACAATTTTGCTAAAGAATCGCATCAAGTTGATTTCTGACTGTTGTTACTTTCGTTCCAATGATTACTTGCACGTTAGTATCATCTAAGTGAACGACCCCAAGCGCACCTAGTTTTTTCAGCCGTTCATCATCAACCAATGTACCATCGTTTAGAACGAGGCGTAGCCGTGTAATGCAATTGTCTAAAGAATCAATATTGCTTGCTCCCCCTAAAGCTGCCAAAATACCATGGGCATCGTAGCCACTCTTTCCAGAATAGGTCATTTCCTCTTCCAACTCATTCGTTTGATCACTATTCTCTTCTCTACCAGGTGTCTTCAAGTTCTTGCGAAGGATTACTGTTTTAAAAACAAAGTAATAAAGGGCAAACCAGCAAGCTCCTACAATCAGAACGAGCCACCATTTTGTATATGCGCCTTGCATCACGCCAAAGATAAGAAAATCAAGCACGCCCCCATCGGTATTTCCAATCGTGACACCTAATAGACTCATTACCATAAATCCAGCACCTGTCATGATGACATGAAAAATCCATAATAAAGGGCTGATGAATAAGAATAAAAATTCGATTGGTTCAGTAATTCCTGTCACAAAAGTTGCAATGACGCCTGAAATCAATAAACCTTTTATTTTTGAACGATTCTCAGGTTTTGCCGTGTGGTACATAGCTAATGCTACTGCCGGTAAGCCAAACATGAAGGTTGGCATCTTCCCTTGAGACAAGAACGCAGTTGCACTTGGTGAGATGCTCAAGCCGTTTTGTAATTCCGCATAAAAAATATTCAACGCCCCAAAGACTTGCTGACCATCGATCAGCTGACTTCCCCCGGCTTCGGTAAAGCGAATCATGGAAACCAAAATATGGTGTAATCCAAATGGCAGTAACAAGCGCTCACCTGAACCAAATAAGAACGGACCGAAAGGACCAGCTTGTTGGATCAAATGTCCGATTCCTGTGATGATCATAGCAAACAACGGCCAAATCATCGGAATGATCACCCCGACCATAGCTAAAGTAAGCGAGGTGATGATTGGAACAAAACGTGCTCCTGAAAAGAATGCAAAACTATCTGGCAATTGAAAATGGTAGAAGCGCATATGCAATTTATAAACGATCAATCCTGCGATAATACCTCCTAGAACACCCATTGATAATGTTTGAATGCCAAAAACGATCTCTTGCCCTGCTTCTCGTAGTTGATCTGCAGCAGCTAATTGATTCGTTTCTTGTAAATAAAAATTGATGGATAAATGCATCACGACATAGCCCACAAAGCCTGAGAATGCCGCAACTCCCTTCTCTTTTCTTGCTAGACCTAAAGGAATCGCCATCGCAAACATGACGGGTAAGTAACTAAAGGCAAACCCACCGATCGTTGACATGAAACGAAAAACCACTTGGAGCCAAGGGGCACCTAAAAATGGGAAAACGTCGATCGTTGAAGAAGATGAAAATGAACTACCAATCCCTAAAAATAAACCCATGAATGCGAGTAAAGCGACTGGCAACATAAATGTTTTCCCAAGTCCTTGAAAAATTTCCATCCAGCTTGCTTTCTTTCCTTTTTGCATATCATTTCCTCCTAACACTTTTATCTCTTAAAATGTAAACGATATCAAGAAGGCTTACAATACAGTTCCCCAAAGAAGAATGACCATTCACAAAATGGAATGGTCATTCAGGATCAAGTCCTGCTTCGATTTGATTGGCGTATTGAATAATTAAAATATCCAGTAACGCCGCTAAGGAGATCCGCGGGCTCAAATCGACTTCATGATGATAAATCGCTGTCATTTCAACAGGAAAAGAGAAGGTGGCAAGCTTTTCTAACGTGCTTTTTGGTTGACCAATACAGGCTAAAATCGGCACGCCTCTTTGTTTCAAACGAGTAGCATAATTTAGCATCCCGATCGTTTCTCCACTATGACTAATAAAAAGAGCTAAATCATTTTTTGATAGTTGGTTCGCGATGGTTGTCAATTCATCCCAATCCGTTGATGCACCCACTGTTTTACCTAAAAAGCGCAATTTTCGACTTGCAGATAATGCGACCGGCGCACTTTGCCCTAAAGCGAAAAATTCGATTCGTTGTGCTTGCTGCAGCATTTCCACGGCACGCTGAAAGTCAGCTTCTTCAATCATTGATAAGGATGTCGTCAGCTGGTCAATCATTTGCTTGATCAGTGGGGATAAGCCAAGAGAGGCTTGGGTAGCAGACTCGTTTCTTTCAAGGCTTTGATAACTTTTCAATGAAAATTTGAATTCTTGAAAACCCGTAAAGCCAAGCTTTTTCGCCATTCGACTGATCGTTGCTTGACTAGTATAGGTTTGAGAAGCTAACTCATCGGCCGTCATTTCCGAAACTTTCTCAGGCGCTCTCAAACAATAGTTAAGGACGGTTCGTTCTACTCGGTTTAGCTCAGGGATTTTGTATTGGATTCGTTTGTATAAATGGTTCATCACCTGCTTCTCCTCTCTACTGTTTCTTTATTCTTCTCCTCTCCACTATGCTTCATTTACTCATTATACCTTCCATCAAGAAAAGTACCAACTGATGATGAAGAACTTGACAGCAAAAAAGTGACTCACCAGGTAAAAGGTGAGCCACTTCTTCTATTTTCTCTCTATCTATCATTTTTGCGCAGTCAATTCTGTAAACTCTTGCCCATTGCCATAGTCACTTTCTTTTGAGGGTTGCTTTCCAGATATTCGTTGTCGGCAACTGACAAGTTTATTTTCGACATATTCCATTGTATTGGCGGCGAACATTACTACATTTGCTAGACCTTTGATCAAGGGATCGTTTGGTTCCATCCTCTATTCCCCCATTTCCTTCACGTGTAAGTTGTTACTGACACTTCCTTAACAATGAATATAGACGAGGTACCTTAAATCAAACTAAAAGAGGACCAACACTACGAAAAGCAAAGCAGACTAGTTTCCCTTTCTGGTAAAATATGGTAAATGTAGTAGGAAAGGATGATCAATCTCATGATAAAAACCTTAGTGGTGGCTAGCCACCCAGATTTCCACAACTCTCTTTCCCAACGTTTTTTCAGTGAAAGTGCCAAACTTTCTAATGTCACCATACACTTTCTTGATGATTTTTCTGACTTTTCCCTTGCCGATGAACAGGCGCTGCTGCAAAACTGTGACCGTTTGGTTTTACAATTCCCCTTATATTGGTACAGTGTTCCAGCAAAAATGAAAGCTTGGATCGATACGGTTTGGGAAAATTGCGCGCCTGCTTTGATGGGGAAAGAAATCAGTTTCGCCGTTTCTACTGGTGTTGCTGCCAAAGAATTTCAGTTAGGTGGTCGAGAAAATACGACCTTTAACGAAATTTTGCATCCACTCGTACTGATGGCAAAAAAACACCAAATGACCGTGTTACCCATCGTTGTCCTTGACCAACTGATGTATAAAACGGAAAAAGAAAAGCGTGCCTTTGTCATTGCCTATCAGCAATTATTATCGATGCCCGCTCCCTTTACGTTTGATCAAAAGCAACAATGGTTTGCTGAGAAACTGGCACATTTGGTTTCTGAAAAACCGCAGCTTGCTCCTTTGCTATCCCTATTGCAGGAAAACCATGAAACATTGACCGAATTAGAAGATGCTTTAGCTGAATTGGAGGTGCTTTGATGGGTCATGATTGGCTAACCCCGCTGATAGAACAATCCATTCAAGAAACCACTGATTACCATGAAAAAGCATTTTTGCAAGAGCTGGGACAGTTGTTGCAGCAGCAAGAAACCCGCATCGAATTGAAACAAGGAGAACTTGACGGGAAGTTGTGGAACCCCAGTGAATGGTAAGGAATAATTTTCAACGCAAGAAAAAGCTTTGGTCCCACCCAGCCTTAAAAATACTGGGTGTTGCCAAAGCTTTTTCAGGTGGTTTCTATTGCATAATCACAATGAATCGCTTTTATTCTTTGTGGCAGCGATATACGCTGTTTGCAATTGTTTCGTGATTGAACCCAATACGCCAGTGCCAACGGGTTTCCCATCAATGGCAACGATCGGAACGATTTCCCAAGCTGAGTTGGTCAAGAAACACTCTTGCGTGTTGCGTAGTGCCTCAATCGGGACGGGTTCTTCTCGATAGGGAATTTCTAATTGGCGACACAACTGAAGGACCTTCAATTTCGTGATTCCCGGTAACACCAAACGCCCATCCGGATGAGTATAGACGATCCCATCAATGACAAACCAGAGATTGGATGCAGATGCTTCTGTAAAAAAGCCATCTCGTTGCAGTATCGCATCATCGAAGCCAGCTTCGATCGCTTGATCCAGCGCCAAAAGATTCCCTAACAAACTCAATGATTTGATATCACAATGCAACCAGCGTTCATCAGGAAGAACGGTTGCCGAAAGCCCAGCTTGCTGCATTTCATCTGGTCGTTCAAAGGGGATCACATTTGCCGTCACCACCCCTTTGACCGATCCAGCTGGTGGAAACGCGTGATTTCTCGGAGAAGCGATTCCTCGGGTGATCTGAAGATAGATTTCTCCTTCTGTGATTCCTTCAGTCTTAATGAGTAACTTTAGATTTTCAGTCAATTAGGGAATCGAATAGGGTAACGTTAGCTTAATTTTTTGTGCACTGCTTTCCAATCGAGCCATATGCTCCGCTAACATAAAACAGTGGCCATTATATATTCGGATAACTTCATAGATCCCATCACCATACTGATAGCCACGGTCTTCGATATCAATTCTCACTACCTCTCGATCAACGATCTGATCATTCCACAAAACCTTCATTTCCTCACTCCTATCGTCGTTTTCGTTTCAATCAGTATAGCATGAGTCTTTGTACCGTGCTATGTGTCATCTAAAACAAAAAACTTGCTGATGAAGATTTCTTCAACAGCAAGTTTTATTGTTACAATGACTCCTTATCGATCACAGAACGTTCTAGTTTGCGTTCCTGGAAAAAACGGAGTAGCGTGCCAGACATCGCCATTATGATCGAATACACTGGAAGTGCAACGATCATACCAACAAATCCCAGCAAGTTGCCTGCGATCAATAATAAGAACACCGCAATAATCGGATGGATATGCAACACTTTATTCATTACTAGAGGTGAAACTAGATACGATTCACCCAATTGAATGATCGTGATGCCCACTACCAATAAAATGGCAGTCCGGATATCTAAACTTAAAGCAAATAGAAATGCGGGTGCCGCTCCGATAAATGGTCCGAAGTATGGGATGATATCCAAGACACCGCAAATCAGGCCTAAAAGCAACGCATTCTGCAAACCTAGCAAAGAAAAAATCAAATAACTGGAAACGGCAACGTACGAACATACAAGCAATTTCCCGCCAATATAAGCAGACGCTGCTTGGTGGAAATCACTGCATAACTGACGCATCAAACCTTGGTACTTTTTCGGTGTTTTGTTTGCTAAAAAGTCTGGCACTTTCTCACCGTCTTTAAACATATAGACTAAGAGCAGTGGGATCGTAAACAAAACGATCGCTGAGTGAGAAACGATGGAGATCAAACTCGTCAGACTATTCGTTGCCCCGGTAATAAACTGCAAAGCGAAATTGCTCGCTTGCGAAATATCGATCGAATCAATGAAAGGACCGAAAAGTTCCTCCAAATAGGAATGATCGATGTTATCGATCACCAAATTGATGATAACGGGTATTTGATTGATAAAGCGTCCCATCTCATAGGCTAATGCGGGTCCAATCACCTGAATGATCAAATAGGCTGCAAAAACGATCAACAACAGTGTCGCATACAGCGCAATGCTTTTCTTTTTCGTCCTTCTTTTTACCCAATTAAAGAAAGGCAAAAAGATATAAAAAATAAAAATGGATATCAGTACTGGTAAAAAGACACTAGAAAAGATTGCTTCTAATGGTCGAAAAACAAACAGTATATTTGAATAGATCCAGACGGCGATCCCTAAAAGGCAGACGATCACCAGACCTGCAAAAATTTTTGATTTTTTAAGAAACTCCAATAATTGATCCTCCTGATTCTAGAAAATACGTTCACTTCTTTCAGTTTATCATAATTTTTTAAGCGAATGATCCTTTTGCGAATATTTTTTCAAAATTCCACGTTTTTCATAGGAAACTTTTGAGTAATTTAATTATTTTACCAATAAAACCCTTCTGCAAAATCAATTTTGATGAGCAGAAAAAGGAACCGAGAGTTGCAAGTGTTTGATACAGTAAGCTGCCACACCGAGCTGGAGTAAACCTAACACTAAGAAAATCAGATGCAAAACATTCCCGCCCCTTAATAAAATCACTTGAACAATGATCCAGATAACTAAACAGATGCCTAAAAGCAATTCGCCATGATACCCTTGGTTGCGCCACAATCGGATAGCTGCCAATAAATTGCCCAGTCCTAACACAATTAGCAAAAACACTCCGGGAATCAAAAATGTTGTAAATGGCGTTCCTTGGAGCATGGACGATTCCAACCCAGCAAATGACTGTCCTTTCCTTAATGGCTCAATACTCATAAACGCCAGCATGCTTCCTCCACATGCGCCAACACCAATCACTAAACTTAACACAAATAACACAAATCGCAGCTTCATTTCTCCCACTCCTTCATCAAACATAAAACCGTTAATAAATTGACCATTTTCAACTAGCGATCGGGTTTCTGGCTATTTACTCGTTTTTAGGTAAATAAATAAATGCTGCAATTTGCTGTGTTTCTACAGAGGAAAAGCCGCAAGACTCATAAAATCGGCGCGTTTTCTCTGTGTTGTCCGTGATCAAAACCTTTTGTCGAATCGATGGATATCTCGTCAGCATTTTTTTGAGCAACCGCTGGCCAATTTTTTGACGTTGGAACGCTGGCGCTACTAATAGATCCTGAATATAAAGAATGGTTTGTCCATCGGTTATACATCGAATAAGTCCGACTAGCTGCTCTTCAACATAGGCAGTGATCACCTGTGACTGAGCTAGGCCGTTTAATAGTCGCTCTGGCTCTTTCGTATAGGCGACCCAGCCAACACATTCATATAAAGCGAGAATCTGATTTGAATCCTCTGGTAATTGATCTTTAAAGATGATAGTCATTCTTTTCCTCCTCGTTACTTTTAACCAAACGATGCAGCAACAAATAAAGAGTTAACAGTCCTTTTCCGAACAGGCTCTTGCTACCCTTCAAGCCGAATTGCTTTGCTTGACTAAAGAGTATCCTGAGGAAAAGCAGCTGTCAACTCTAATCACGATTTACTAGAGGAACAAAGAGGAAGTGGTGTTGTTACTAATTAAACCTAAGGATTACTTAATCAAGCATTAATTCGCTTTTTAAACGCTGACTCGTCGCTTGTTGTTCTTCAGGCGACACTTCTTGATAAGAGATACCGTATTCACCTCTAAAGCCATCGCCAGTGAACCCAGTACCCGCCATTTGGTAAGATTCGACAGTAACGAGTGCCGATTGATATTGGGTGAATAGTTGACTCATCTGAGAAAACGTTAAATCTGTTTCACCATTTTCCCCAATAATCGTTAACAGATCCTGAATCCGCATCACGCTTGATAGAGAAACTAATTCATTCGCCAAAATCTCTGTCACTTCTCGCTGACGACGTTGGCGTCCATAGTCACCTTCGGGGTCATCTTTGCGCATACGAGTATATTGAAGTGCCTCCCAGCCATCTAATTCGAGCGTTCCCTCTGGATAATCGATTTTTTCTGCCGTAAAAGCAAACTCATTTTCAACCGTGATTCCACCAATCGCATCGACAAGATCTGCCATCCCATCCATGTTTAAGGAGAAATAATGATGAATCGGTATATCCAAGTATTGTTCGACAGTTTCGATCATCATTTTTGCGCCACCGAATGAATGGGCATGATTGATCTTATCCTGATAGCCTTGCCCAACGATCTCCACATAAGCATCTCGAGGAATACTTGTGAGGGTCGTTTTGCGTGTAGCAGGATTCAACGTCGCTACCATGATCGTGTTTGCCCGGTAATCCGTTTTGCGACGAGAGTCATTGGCGATCCCTAACAAGAGAAGACTTAAGGGCTCGGCGTTTTCGATAACCTCCGCCTCTTCTCGCCCTTCGATCGGTCGATGGATAGACTCCACGACATCCTCTACTTGAAAATACACCCTAATAGCATAGGCGGTTCCGGCGGATACGATGCCCATCAACAGTACTAAGAAGACAATTATCAGTTTTTTCGCTGTACTCATTTTACTTCCCCCTACGCACACTTTTTTTGAACGAAAATACAAAAGCAGATGTGATAAAACTGATTCCACTTGCCAACAAGATACTCGCTAACAAGTCACTAGGATAGTGAACCCCAAATAGCAAGCGGCTCATCATAATAAGCAGTAAATAAACCAATCCCAACAACATAGCTAGTTTTTGGCTAATAAGACGTTTGCCTCTTTGGCCAGGCGCTGTTTGTGCGAAGAAAAAGAGGAGAGAAATAATTAGCGTGGTCGCTAATAGCGTATGCCCACTTGGAAAACTGGCGGACGCCCGTTCCATACTGTCAGCAAACTCCGGTCTTGGGCGATCAACGAATTTCTTGATCAGTTGGCCAACACCACTGATTATGATCATATTTCCCATCAACCAAAAACTCTCGATCCGTTTCTTCCGAAAAAACAAAATTGCTGCCAATAGAAAATGAATAGCTGCTATCGGGACGATCGTTGCCGTGCTAGCAAGCGGAACAAAAATCGCTTCTACTGTAGCCGTCCGCCATTGAGGCACGTGGGAAAACAGGGTATCCAGCGTTTGGAACCACTGCGGCTCTAATGCTACAAGGAAAAACAACCATGCGAAACAGCTACAAAGCAGTCCACCTATCACCCCTTGTTTTGCTGTCTTGCTCATGTTAATCCCCTACTTTCTTTTAATGCGTACGATCGTTTCTTCGCTTTAGTCGGAAATTTTTCTAACCCAAAAATAATTCCCATCGCAATACTGATCGCAATCAACGAGGTTCCTCCTTGGCTTAAGAATGGCAGAGGAATTCCCGTTAATGGCAGCAACCCAATCGCCGCGCCGATATTTTCAAAGATCTGAAAGACTAAGCCAAAAACGTACGTGATGGCGATATAGACCGACGCCTTGTTATTCGTTTTTAACGCTGCGAAGATGATTTGATAGATGAGATAAAAATACAAGAAGATCACTAAAGTACTTCCTAAAAAGCCATAGGTTTCACCAATAACTGTAAAAATCATATCTGATTCACGAACCGGCACGTACACTGTCGTATGGGTGTCAGGCGCTCCCAATAAGCCTCCTGAGCCAATCGCCCACATACTGCGAACTTGTTGGAACGCGATAGAGTCTTGGTACGCTAGGGGATCTGCCCAAGCTCGCACTCGGTCTAATTGATACTGCGAGAAATGAAGTCGAAACAAGACACGATTGCCCCATTCCGTAAACACGAGCAGCAATAAAATAGCGCCGAGGGCTGCGATCAAACCGATCACTACGGTCAAAATTTTCCAATGAACACCCGAGATAATAAATAAAGCCCCTAACATCACAATAAACACTAAACTCGTACCAAAGTCCCGTTGCATAAACATCAATAGAAATGTCGGTATACTATAAAGCAAGATCTTAGTGACGTAGATCAAATCAGATTTAATGGTCCGTTCGGCTTTTCGTTTTTCATACACTAAGGTGAGATAGACCATAAAAAGCATAAAGGCCACTTTCATAAACTCTGAGGGCTGAATGGTAAAGTCGCCGATTCTGATCCAGCGTTTGGTATGCGTCTGCTCAAACATCGTTTGATCGTAGAACCAATGAAGAGAAGCCATCAAACCTAGCGCCAATACATACAAAAGACCCGAAAAGCGTAAGAGCAAATTGGTTGGGATCAAACTCGTAACGAAGAGCGCGATGGCGGATAGAACACAAAAAACGATCTGTCGAAAAACGATTCCAGAAGGATCATTGCCATCCATTACAGAAGCTTGATGCTGGACCCAAATGCTTAGCAAAAAAAGCAGAAAAACGGGTAGCAGCAAGGCATAGTTTGCATCATGTCGTTTGAGGAACTTCATTTCGTTTGCCCTCCTCTCGCTCTAATTTCAGGCACATACTAAAGGCAAATGAAAGAATAAAGTAACTGGAGCCACCATAGCTGATAAATGGTAACGGTACCCCTGTCATCGGCATCAACCCTAAAATACTGGCTATATTGATACTTGTTTGCAACAAAAGTAATGTACTTGTTCCTAGCAATATCAACCCAATCTGAGGGTTTTCAATAGCTGCGGAACGAATAAATAAACGTAAGATGATTACGAATAATAAGCCAATAACAAAAATCCCGAAAAGCAAGCCAAGCTCTTCTACTAAAACGGAAAAAATAAAATCGGTTTCCGCAACTGGTAAAAAGCCTTTTTTCGTAATACTGTTTCCTAAACCGAGACCAGTAAGCCCTCCATTAAATAAAGCATAGTAAGAATGGATCATTTGGAACCCCTGATTGTAAGGGTCGGAGAATGGATCACCTACTAGGCGAATTCGGTTATATACGTGCATAAAAATATGAGGCAATAAATCATTGTCGCCTAAAAACATGATCAACAGGGCAGCCAAGAATAGACTGATCACTAAGCCACCAAATAAAAGAGCCGTCAGCTTCACGGGGACTTGTACCGTAGTTATCATGACAAATGCTAAAAAAAGCAAAATCATCACACCGGCTATTTTCGGTTGAAACAGGATCAACACACAGCACAAAAACAAAACGAAAAGCGGACGTTTCATTTCCTGCAAGGTGGTTTTTGCAGTTTGAAAGTAATGAGCAAGGTACAAGACCATCCCTACATTCACAATCTCTGATGGTTGAAATTGAATCCCTGCGATCGAGACCCAGCGTTGTGCCCCATTAACAGAGACACCGAAAAAGGGCAAACGAGCTAAGAGCAAGGTAAAGATCCCAAATGCTAGCAGACCGATCGCTAAGTATTTGCTAAGCAAAATCTCTCTTCGCGTCCGCTGAATAATGAATAAAAGAACCCAGCTAAGTAACAAAAAGACCAACTGACGGATAAATAGCGACGCTGGTGGTTGATCTCTCGTTAATAAACGGTATGAACTTGCACTATAAATCATTAAAAGACCGATAAGGCTCAATAGCAAATAAGCTATGATCAGCAGCCAATCGATCTTCTTTTTTTCTATCATTGCTTCCACTCCTCTTGCCTTGGAGTAGGTGTTCAGACGGTACCAGTTATTTTGCTCTATGAGCTTCGTCATCCATCAGAAAGAAAAGCAAAAAAGTCTCACTTCTCTTAGGACGTCAGACTTTAGCAGCAATCTCATCGTCCGAGTTTTAGCACTATACAACGTAAAGAAAGTCATTTGCTCTCTTAGCTATTTTATGAAAAGCCTTAATCCGACAATTCCTGTTTTACACATTGGCGTCTTTCGACGTTTCTGCGCAATAGCTTGTGTTTGTATAGGAGCCTCACCTAACAAGGTTATATGTTATTTTTCAATCCAATATGAATGGTACCCTTCCTCGAATAAAGATACAACCAATTCTCTGTTATTTTTATTTTTCTTTAACTTTTCTTAAAGAATTTAGATATTTCGAATATTTTCTGCTCTATAAAGAAAAAACAACCAAAATAATCATCCAAACAAAGGGACGGCATCGATAAAGGACGTTATTAAAAAAACGAACATTTAAAAAAAGCAGTCCTTTTTCTAGGTGCTGAAAAAGGACTGCTTGCTTGATTTTGGTCTATCGATTGAAAGTTTTCTTAATCTATCAATCCACGGGTCGATTGGTTTGCCGTTCTTGCGCTGCTTTTCGTAACTGCTTCTGCGCTTTTTTAGATCCTCGTTCAATATCTCGAGTAAACTTGCGCTGCGCAAACTCAACGAATAGCTGATCAAGATCATAACCTGCGGGATAGAGCACCTCTCGCTTTGTGAGGAGTTGCAAGCGACGTGCGGCAACAACAAAAAAGTGTTTCTCAATTGAAATTTTCGCTTGTCCTTGTTCCAAATACTCATAAAAAAGTCCGCGCTGGTTATGTTCTGTTGAAAAGACCAAGTCTCCTTTTTGAAAAATAAGATCTATCTTGGCTTCTTGTTGAGGGGGTTGTTTCTTCCCCTTTTCAAAAAGCTGCTTCTCAAAAGAATAGGTTTTATGCTTTAAATATTCCTTTGCTGTTTGGACTACGTCAGCGGGGATCGCCATCTTTTCGGCAATCCAAAACGCATTACTATCACCGACTGCATTCGTCAGCAAACGATATTTTGGTGTCAAGGTTTTGGCATCAAAAGCCATTGCCGCTGTTTCGAAATCTTGATGATCGACGGCAAACTGCTTGATTTCACCATAATGCGTTGTTGCGATCATTAAAGCTCCTGAGCGATAGATGGATTCCATGATGGCGATCGCCAAAGCAGCCCCTTCATTGGGCTCAGTGCCGCTGCCGATTTCATCCAATAAAACAATACTGTGTCGGGTAGCATTCTTCATAATCTGAGCAATGTTCGACATGTGTCCAGAGAAGGTACTTAAAGAATTTTCCAGACTTTGTTGATCGCCAATATCCATCCAAAGACTTTTTAAAAACGGAACAGTGCTTTTGCCATTGTGTGCTGGAAATAAGCCATAATGAGCCATGGCGCAAACAAGTCCAACGGTTTTTAAGACGACGGTCTTGCCTCCAGCATTGGGACCCGTGATGACCATGCAGCGGTTTTCTTCGCCAAGTTTTAAAGAAAGAGGAACCGCATCACTCCCCAGCAAAGGATGACGGACTTGATCAAAAAGCAAAACTTCTTCCTCAGTCATAGTTATCGCCTGCCCATTGATTTCTCGACAATATTTTCCCCGAGCAAAAATAATATCCAGCACAACTAAAATGTCAAGACAGGCAAACACGGCGTTCATTTGTTCGGCGATCGCCCCTGTCAACTCTGACAACACTTGGTATTGAGCGGCTGTTTCTTCTGCTTGCGCCAAGATCAATCGATCATTTAAACGGGCAGCTGCCTCCGGTTCAATAAAGACAGTCGCTCGTTTATTGGAACGTTCGATGATCGTTCCGTTAAATTGCTGTTGAAATTCAGCACGCACAGGTAACGTATATCGGTCGTTCTTTTTGATGACACGATTTTCTTGTAAATAGCGACTTTCCTTAAAAAACTTTGCAAAAACTTTTTTCAGATCAGCTTCATATTTTTCGATCGTACCGCGAATTTTCCGCAATTCTCGGCTGGCATTACTATCAACCTGACCATTGCGAATCTTTTGGAAAATCATTTCGGCGATTTCAGAAAAGTCTTCTAACCCTTGTGCATATTGATGTAATCTTGGGGCAATCGATTGATTCTTTTCGAACAATTGACGGATGATTCGAAAAGACCGTAAAAAGTCTCCATATTCGATAAGCTCCTGTGGTTCTAAAACAAACCCTTTTTCAATTTTCTCCGTATGGTGTAAGACATGCTGCAGCCCCATAAAAGGCACTTGACGACCAGCAGCTAATAGTGCCATCGCTTCAGTGGTCTCTGTCACTCGTTTTTGGGCAGAGTGGATCGTCGCTGCTGGTTTTTCATTCGCAAAGCGCGCTTTGCCGTAATCGCTGATTATTTTTTTACTTACTTGTTCTTTAATTTGTTCAAATTCAGTTGCTTGAGGTATCTTCATGAGTTATCCTTTCTTGTGCCTGAGGATTCCGATCAGATCCCCGTCCAAAAAAGTGTACAAAAAAAGCGATAGTCTCCCATCACCTGATTCATCAATAACGATTTTTATCGGTATCTACAGGCACAACAAATAAACAGTCTGTTTTTGCTTATTTGTTTTAATTGGCTGATTAGATACCTACGACACTCATCAATATACCTCTTTCTTTTTTGAACGAGTTTTTTTTCATTGTATTATAGAAGCTGTCCTTCTGTCAACTGGACCCAAACTGCCCTTACAAAAAGAAAAAACGCTCAGCAGCTCCTAGAAGCCCCTGAGACGTTTTTTGATTTTAAATGATGCAAGGCGCTTACGAGCGAATCAGGTGATCAAAGGCACCTAATGCCGCAGTCGCACCTGAACCCATTGAAGTGATGATCTGTTTGTATACACTATCGGTACAATCCCCTGCTGCAAAGACCCCTTCAATATTGGTTGCGCCGTGTTTGTCTACGACGATCTCATTGCGTTCGTTTAAAACGATGCGATCTTTTAACCATTCGGTATTCGGCATCAAGCCAATCAAGATGAAGACACCCTCAACAGCTAATGTGAATTCACCACTCGTTTCACGATCAACGTAGGTCAATTGTTCGACATGATCGGATCCAGCAATTTCCTTCGTTGCCGCATTCGTAATAACAGTCACATTTTCTAACGTGTTCAAACGGTTTTGTAGCACAAGGTCCGCTTTTAGTTCCGGTAAAAATTCAAGAACATAGACGTGTTTTGCCATGCCAGCTAAATCGATCGCTGCTTCGATCCCAGAGTTTCCGCCGCCAATGACAGCAACCTCTTTCCCAGCAAATAACGGGCCGTCACAATGTGGACAATAGGCAACACCTTTATTTTTGAATTCTTTTTCTCCTGGAACATTGATGTTACGCCAGCGAGCGCCAGTTGCTAAAATGGCCGTTTTGGTTTTTAATACTGCACCATTTTCTAATTCAACTTCGATGACATCATTGCGACGAATATCTTTCGCACGCTGCCCTTTCATCACGTCTACATTGTATTCGTTGATGTGCTCTTCTACCTGACGCATTAATTTTGGTCCTTCGGTATAAGGAGTACCGATCATGTTTTCGATCCCCAGGGTTTCCATTACTTGTCCACCCATTGTTTCGACGACCATCCCAGTATTGATGCCTTTACGCGCTGCATAAATCGCTGCGCTTCCGCCTGCAGGTCCGCCACCGACAACTAACACATCGAAAAGCTCTTTTTCAGCAAAGTCATCTTTACTCGTCGGACCAGCTGCTTTTTCCAACAACTGTTCGATCGTTTGACGGCCGCTTGCAAATTCTTCACCGTCTAAAAAGACGGTTGGCACAGCCATAATTTTTTTCTTGTCAATTTCTTCTTTGAACATCCCACCTTCGATCATGGTGTGACTGATGGAAGGATTTAGCACTGCCATGATATTTAACGCTTGAACAACATCAGGACAGTTATGGCAAGTCAAACTGACATAGGTTTCAAAATGTAATGGCTTATCGATCGCTTTGATGCGCTTTTGAAGTGCTTCGTCAATTTTCGGCGGACGACCGCTTACTTGAAGCAACGCTAAAATAAACGAAGTGAACTCATGTCCTAACGGTAAACCAGCAAAAGCGATGCCGCTTTCTTCACCGGGACGATTGATCGAAAAGCTTGGTGTCCGTTCACTTGCTACAGCTTGGATAGTGATTTTTGGCGACATTTCTGCGATTTCTTCTAAGAATTCACGTACTTTTGTGGAAGAATCATCCTCACCTAAAGTTGCCGCAAAAACAACCTCTGATTCTAGCATCGCGAGATACTGCGTCAGTTGGTCTTTGATTGCCTTATCTAATGCCATGAGAGCCTCCTAAATCTTGCCTACAAGGTCTAAGCTTGGCGTTAAAGTTTCTTCGCCTTCTTTCCATTTTGCAGGACATACTTCACCTGGATGAGTACGGACATATTGTGCAGCACGGATTTTATCGATCAAGCCACTAGCATCACGACCGATACCGTCCGCATTGATCTCAACTGTTTGGACTACGCCATCTGGATCGATGATGAATGTTCCACGTTGAGACAACCCAGAAGCTTCATCTAGTACATCAAAGATCTCTGAGATCACATGAGAAGGATCTGCAATCATGATATATTCGATTTTATTGATGGCATCAGAATGATCATGCCATGCTTTATGAGTGTAATGAGTATCTGTTGATACAGAATAAACTTCTGCGCCTAATTCTTTTAATGATGCATATTGATCTTGCAAATCTTCAAGCTCTGTCGGACAAACAAATGAGAAATCTGCAGGGTAAAAACAAACAACGTTCCATTTTCCTTTAAAATCTTCTGATGAAACATCGATAAATTTTCCATTGTGGTAAGCTTTCGCTTCGAATGAACCAATCTCTTTTCCAATTAATGACATATCATTTCCTCCAATTAGAATAATTATTTGAGAATAATCTCTATTAATTATTAGTATATCTAACTATAAAAAGCAATAGTTTATTCAGAAATAGTCAAAAAAAATGTTATCCTCCTCAGAAATGAGCATATTTATTTCCTATCCAATACAAATAGAGTATAGTTGTAAGTTTGACTAATCGTTTCCATTTTAATTCCCTACTTGTTAGATTCTCAATTACACCTCTCATTCTCAATTAAATAAAAAAGATTGCCTCTTCCTATGATTCCTCACCAAGTAAAGTGAGCCATAGAAAAAGGCAATTTTTTATTTAGTATTTAAATAGTTGAACAATCCACTGATCGTTCGATCCCTCAATGTAATCCGCTTACCGTCTAAAAAAACTTCTTCGACTGGGTAATGGTCTTGAAAAGGTGGAACTTCCAAGTATTGACTTGCGAGAAAGCGCTCCGGAGATTCGACTGTTGCTATTTCTTTGCTGCCATTTTTCAGATAATGAATTTCTAACATATTCATTGCCTCTTTTCTTGTATTCTGAACTTTTTAAAAGCATTGAGAGAACCATATTTCTCGCTGTTTTTTTCTGATTGGTTCAGTTACAAGGCGTATTATAATCTTCCTTTTTTTAAAAGTAAAGAAAGCACTCTCGATTGAAGTGTCTCTTATTTTTTAGCTTTCGTATGTCCGATAAAGTAGTCCTCTAAGACACCACCAATAACAAAAATGACCCAAGAGTAAGCCCATGCATGAAACATGAAGGACCAAAGCATGTAAACGACCAAAATCACTGGCCAGTAGACTGTTCGAAAAAAGGTAACTCTACCAGCGGATTCGCCATATTTATGACGTGTTGCTCGATCCCCCGGATGGTCTTCGTCGCGAATAAAATACGTCTCAGTTGCCAGCTTCGCAAAGCCTGTACGGATAATACTTACATAAATAATAAAGAACACACCTGCTGCAACCGTCAAGAAAAACAAGGAAATCCCAAATTCAACAGAATAATAAAACACTTCACTTAAAAGTACAGGCGCAATTGATAAAATACAGGCACCAATTCCTAAAACAAGACCAATACGAAAACTTTTTTCATAATTTGCGAGTTGCTGAGCGGCTTCTCGTTTGGCATCCCTTTTTATTGGACGATCATCCAACTGTTTACGAGCACCGGAAAAGTGCAAACTGCTAGAGATAATAAAACCGACCCCGATGGCGATAAAAAGAAACATCACCATTATTCCAAAGGTCTCAGCATATATACTAACAAAGAGCATCAAGGCTGCTAGGGATGCGATACAAAAACCGATTCCTATAGATAACGAGAAAGCAAAGTGTCGCACAGTTCCCCAATAATCAAACGCATCGTCTTCTGTGATGGCATCGGACCAATCATCAATCGGCGCTTCTTCTTTTGAAACATTTAACTCTTGCAACAGCTCATCTACGGAACCAAACTCACTGATTACTGCACCGATGGCTTCATGCTCGCTTTTCCCTTGGTGAATCAGTTCTAAGTAGTGGTCTTCCATAATCGCTAAGAGGTCTTCTTTCGCCTTTTTGGTTTCCGGTGTGATGGGTACTGATAAAAATAAGCTGTCTAGATAGTCATGAATGGTTTTCATTTGTCTCCTCCTTGTAAGAACTGGTCAACGACGATCTTTGTCTGCTGCCACTCCAATAGTTTCTCCGTAAGGCTTGCTCTTCCGTCTGCAGTTATCTGGTAATACGTCCGCTTTTTGCCATGCGTCACTTCTCCAGGATATGAGCGGATCAATCCTTGTTTTTCTAACCGAGTAAAAGCGGAATACAACGTCGTTTCTTTGATCACATATAAAGCATCTGTTCCTTCGCGAATACGCTTGGATATTTCATATCCATAAGAATCTTCATTGGAAAGAATGGATAAAATGATTGCGTCGTTATAGCCGCGAATTCCGTCACTCGAGATCACGCAATCGCCTCCTAAATTACTTCATCTGTCGTACTAATTATAAAACAATTACTACGACAGGTAAAGTAAAGCAGGGAAAGTTATCAAAAATCAGTCGTAGGTCTTAGAAAATAGGAAAATAAAAAGGGACACGCATTCTCAGTAAACTGATACGCGTGTCCTAATTACTTGATTGCTTTTCTCACCTATTTATTCAACGGCTGGTTTGACATCGTCCATCATTAGTTGGATCGACTCCAAGCCTGAACCTGCTAAATACCAAACCGCAGCATCCAATTCAATGACTTGATCGTTTTGCCCAGCATTTGTTTCTTGGACGATTTCATTTGCAACAAATTCACTTTCACTTTCATTGCCGCCGATCGCTTTTGTCCGGTCGATCACGAAAATGATATCAGGATTTTTCTCAAGCAAGTACTCATAAGAAATACTTTGTCCATGTGTCGACGCCTCTAATTCCTCATCTACTGCAGGGAAACCAAACGTATCATACAAGATACTGTAACGAGAACCTGGCCCAAAACCAGAAAGATTGCCTTCATTTACCATAACAACCAAGGCTTTCTCGTCAGCATTTTGCGCTTGCTCCTTCAAGGTATCGATCTGACCTTGTAACGATGCTAGTTGTTCTTGCGCTTCCTCTTCCTTACCAAAAATTTGACCAATGGTCGTAATGTTGGCTTCGATCGATGCCCAAGTATCACTATTGTCAACGCTTAAGAAAACGGTTGGCGCGATTGCAGACAATTCCTCTTGGAAATCACGTTGTCGCCCAGAAATAATGATTAGGTCTGGCTGCAGTTGATTGATTTTTTCTAAATCAGGCTCTTTGATTCCCCCTGCTGATTCAACATCTGCATACGCTGATAAATAATCTGGTAAATTGCTGGTCGCAGCAGCAACGATTCGATCCCCAAGGCCAAGCGCATCCATCGTGTCTAAGGCACTATTGTCAAAAACCACCACTTTTTCTGGTGCATAAGGAACAGTAACAGTTCCATTGCTATCAGTGATTTCAACCTCTGTCGGTGTCTGTTCACTCTGAGCAGTTTGGCTTTGCTGTGTCCCTGTCGATTCGATTGTACCAGTATTATTTGATCCGCATGCGGTCAACCCCGCTAATACGAAAATACTCATAAAGCTTACTACAATTTTTTTCATTTTTTTCCTCCTTAGAAATACATTTTATTGGAAGGTATAGCAAAATTGCCGACCATCCACTTGTACCAGTTTGATTGGAATCTCATATAATGATGCCAACACTTGCTCCTGGATCACAGCCTCAGTGTCGGCCGCTTTAAAAATCTGACCGTCTTTCATGGCAACGATGTGATCGGCGTAGCGAGCGGCAAAATTAATGTCGTGCAAAACGATCACAACGGTTTTCTGATAGTCTTCCACCAAGGTGGTCAATAGCTTCATCAGCTGGTTGGCGTGCTTCAAATCTAGATTGTTTAACGGTTCGTCCAACAGCAAATAATCTGTATCTTGAGCCAAGATCATCGCCAAGTAAACTCGTTGTAGCTGACCACCAGAAAGCTCATGAATCGATTGATTGGCGTATTCGGTAAGGGATAGCTTAGCCAAAGAATCATCAATGATCCTATCATCCGCTGCCGATTGTCGCCCGCGGTTATACGGATAGCGACCAAATGCCACCAGTTCTCTTACAGTCAGATTGACTGCATAGCGATTGCTTTGCTGCAAAAAAGCCATTTTTTTGGCTAGCTCTTTGGATTTCCATTGGCGAATCTCAGTTCCATCCAAATAAATATCACCAGTTCTCTGATCCAGCATCCGACTGACCAAGGAGAGTAAGGTGCTTTTTCCCGCACCATTAGGCCCGATAAAGGCAATCATTTTCTGCTCAGGTAATGCTAAAGAACACTCGGTCAACACCTGTGTTTTCGCATAATTTTTGGATACGTTTTTTGTTTCGATCATGATTTTTTCCTTTCCAGCAGCAATTTGCTTATAAAGAAGACGCCACCTAATAATTGAATCACTGTACCAATGGTCGTTTGCCATTGAAACACTTGTTCCACTAAGAACTGCCCCCCTACTAACAGGAGAAAACCAATCAGGCTGCCACCAGCAAACAACCACCCATGGCGATAGGTGGGAAAAAGCTGATAGGTGATCGTTGCCACTACAAAGCCGAGAAAAACAGCTGGACCTACGAGTGCCGTAGCGGTACCTGTCAGAAGCGCAATCAAAAATAAAATACCTCTATGAAGCCATTGAACAGGAACGCCTAGACTTTTGGCTTGCCCGCTTCCTAAATGTAATAGATTCAATTCTGGAATCAACAGAATCAGGCAGCTACTACCGATCAAAATGATCACAGCAGCAATCAAGAGATGTTGCGTATTGATATTGCCAAAGCTAGCGAATAAGCGTCCTTGCAGTAAATCATATTCATTCGGGTCCATCAAGACTTGCAAAAACGTGCTCAGACTACTGAACATCGTGCCGCATACCATTCCAGCCATCAACAACAAAAACAATCCGTTGACGGCTTTTTGATAGAAAAAACCGATCAATAAACTTCCTAGAATGGCAGTCAGACTGACAGAGAATAAGAACATCGCTGCTGTTTCTTGGCTTAGCATCTGGATCCCGCCGATAAAAAAGAAACACAGGGTCTGAACCAGGACATATAGTTGATCCAAGCCTAAGATTCCTGGTGTTAAATAGCGATTGCTCGTAACAGTCTGTAAGGTGATCGTACTAAAGGAAATTGCGATCGCCACCAGAGCAAAGGCGAAGATCCGACGGCCCCGCAATGCAAAAGCAAATGACCAATTACCATAGGTGTTATAGGTCAGATAGGCAGTAGCGGCACAAAGGATCAGAAAGAACAAAAGAAAGAGTTTTTTCTTCATTGAAACTTCCTCCCCAGCAGCAAAATCAAGAAGCAGCAACCACCTAGTACACCGGCAACCACACTTACGGGCATCTCATACGGAGCAATCACGATGCGTGCCAATACATCACATAAAAGTAAAAATGCACTTCCAGCAAAGCTGATCAGCAGTAGATTATTCTTCAAATGATCCCCAAAGACCATGCCGATCATATTTGGGATAACGATCCCTAGAAAAGGGATTTGTCCAACGGTCAATAAAACGACACTACTGGCAAACGCCACCAGAGCGAACACAGCAAAGCGTAAAAACAGATAATTGATCCCTAGACTCTTGGCGGCACTTTCTCCTAAACCAGCAATCGTGATCTCATAAGCTAGGAAATACAACAGACCGAATACTGGAATCGTCAAATACAAAAGTTCATACTGGCCAGACATAATGGTAGCGAAATTTCCTTGTAGCCAAGAAGAGACATTTTGAACCAATTGGAAACGGTAGGCCAAGAAGCTGCTAATGGCACCGATGATATTACCGAACATCACCCCGGTCAAAGGGAGCATCATTGGATCTTTCTTTGGTAGAAATTGGCTTAAAAATAAAAAGAACAAAACACCTGCATAAGCAAACACAAATGCTGCGGTTGTCCGAATCAAGTTAGAAGCATTTGGCAGAAAAAGCATGACTAGCAAAATTCCTAAACGAGCACTATCAGATAATCCGATCGACTCTGATGCCACAAATTTATTTTGCATCATATGCTGCATGATTTTCCCACATAAACTAATGATTCCACCTGCAATGATCAAACTGATCGTCCGTGGGAGCCTAACTTTTACCAAAACAAGCCAATGATTCGGATCACCCTGCTGTAAACCACTTAATGATAATTCATGGGTACCTACCAGTAAAGAACAGCCCACAAGAAGAATCAAGATCAGCAGTAATCCGATTTTTTTCAACATGCCCCGCCCCTTCCTTATTGAGAATGATTCTCACTCTCTTTAATAGGGTAACGTATTTCACTTAAAATCACAAGAAGTTTTTTAAAAAAATCCCTTTACCAACGCAATTTCAGTGAAAACGAATCTGCGAAGGCAAGGGATTATGTGATGTTTTTCTCTTATAAAAGACTGCGAGCACGTCATTTTTTCTCAACGGAGCCTATTTAATCGCTTAAATCAAATAAATACTTGAGAAGGCTAGATTCAACTTCTGAGTTTCATTCAATAACAAATCATTTACACGTTCAATCGTTTCAATCTGTTGAAACCCCTGTGTAGTTCACACATGCTCATCCCAAGCTGGGCGTAGCTTTCCAGATAAAGGGTACTGATGAGCTAACGTGTCCATCCAAGGAACATTCGTCTGCCAATAACAATCCTTTACCGAAAATCGTTCAGTCATAAAACGAGCGTCGTCATATTTTTTACGGGTTTCTTCATCAAAAAGATAGCGATACCAGTCGGCATCAAAGTTCAGCAGAACCCCACCTGGTTTTGATACGCGATACCTTTCATGGGCGCAATCGCTATTTTCTCCCGATTAACGTCAATTCACAAAAATAAACCTGCGATCATCGCAGGTTTATCAAGACTTACTATTTTACTTTAGCAAGCCATCAAGGGCCAATTGATTCAAAAAGTGCAGTGGAAATGAGATGGTTGGATTGAAAAAGTAATCCATTGTTGCTAATTGGTGCAAGGTCGTCTTGCTATTGATCAAGGTTGAGATCGTATTGATGATCTCCAAACTTCCACGATCACTCGTAATGATTTGTCCCCCCATGATCACTTTCGTTTGCTGATCAAAAATCAGTTTTAACGTTACTTCAAAATCCTCATCTGTCGCGAAAAATGTCCGAGAATGAAATGTTTGCGTCACTGAATCTACTTCAAAGCCGTAATACGGTGCTTCGGTCTCATTAATACCTGAACTGCTGACGAAATAGCCAAACAATTTACTGACGACGGTCCGTTGCATTTTTGGAAAAGGAATTTTCGTTGTTCCCCGTTCATTTGCCAATAAATTGGTGGCAGCAACGATCCCGGTGCGGTAAGCATTTGTTACTAAAGGAATATACAAGGAGCTATCCGAATGATTAAATGGGATCGAAACAAGATCCCCAATTGCATAAATCGCTGGGTCAGACGTTTGCAAATACTCATTTGTCGATACCGTGCCATCCAGATTTAGTTTCAGAAAATCTTCTACTAGCGCAACATTTGGACGTGGATTGACAGCATAAACGACCACGTCAGCTTGAATTTTCGTTCCATTTGACAGCTCAATTCCTTGATAATCGCCTTTCTCATTTTTGATCGTATGAGCGACATTGCTGTTAAGATAGATCTGCAAATTTTTGGGAAAACGTTCCATCAAAATTTTGGCAATTTCATGATCAAAATAACGGAACAACAGCGTATCCATGCGATCGATCAAATGAACGGCTTTTTGTTGTCCGCTTAAAGATTCCGCTAATTCGAACCCGATCAGACCAGCGCCGACGATCGCAACGGTTTGGGCATTCTCGATTTTTTCTAATGCTTGCTTTGATTGACCAATGGTTTTGTAGGTCGTTATATGTGCTTCGACATCTGAGGCAAACTCCGAACGGAAAGTACTCGATCCCATCGCCAAAATCAAGCCATCATAACTCACTTCATCTTCTTGCTGATAAGATTCCGTTGATGTGACAAAATGAACCGTTTGTTCTTGCGGAAAGATTTTTGTGACTTCACTGTTTAGCATCACATTGATTCCTTCTGAAAGAAGTTCACTGGCAGTTGCCGTTTTGGAATCTTCCAAACGCTGAATGTAACCTTCCAGTACTAAATTCAAACTGCTGGCAACATAACCAAGAACGCTTGATTTTTCTATAATTATCACATCGACTTTTGGGTCAACTTTTTTTAAATGACGGGCAGCAGCAATTCCTGCATGAGAGCCTCCAATAATCACTATTCTCATATCTTTTCCAACTCGCTTTCAAGGTTCTCATTTCGTATTTCATCCACGATTTGATGAAGCCGCTCTTCTTCAAATGGGGTTGCACCACCTGTTAAAATCAATCGTTTTTTATAACGATAGCCTTCCGAGATCTCAGAATGATCAACGATCAATAGATCATAGTCCTTCTCCTTCGTCCCATCGAAGTGAATATTCGGATAGCCAGCCAATTCTTTGATCAAAAAGCGCCGTAAAAAGCCACTGCGTAATCGTGATTGAGTCAGCAAAATGCCTACCGTAAATGCTTTTTCCTGTTTTACTTGAATCCATTGACGGATCAAAAGCAATTCATTGGTCAAATGCTGCTTTTTCTCAAGAGAAAAGGACTGGTTTACGTTTTTCTCCAACTGTTCGATTGCTTGCTGTGCCACTTCAATCAAGCTCTCATTCGCAACACTTTGCGGCTGAAATTCAGCAAAGGCAATAATGCCGCCATGAATATACAACGCTTGGATCGTCACACTCGTCAAGAAGACGCGCAATTCCGTAGAAGTTTCTGTAGTCTTTCTTTCACTATCACCAATGGCCTGCAGCAGCTCCCCATTTAACGCATCGATCTCTTGGAAGAAAAGTGATTTTTGCAAGGAGTCATCCAGTGAAGGGCGAATCAAGCCTTCAGCTAATAAAAATAAATAGAAATATACCGTTTCATAATCGCTCCAGGATACGGCAAAACGACTGAGATAGCGCCCTAATATATTCCGCAAAAGCTGGAACATCGCTTCATTTTCCAATGACTTCAACAATGGATACGAGGCTTCATGCTGTTGCGAGCCGCGATAATCAAAACGGGCTTCCATAATGCCTAACCAAAGCCCGACTTTCCAACGCTCTGCTTGACTAAACGTTGTCTGCAACTGTTTTTCAATGACTCGAATCAAATTGTTGATGGCTGGTGCATTCAAGCGAGCGATCAATTCTTCATTGGGATAACTTTGTGAAAAAAACTGATAATAGAAAAAGCGAATCTGTTTTTCATCCCCAATCAATTTTTTATTTTTTAATTGGATGTCGAATTCTTTCAATAACTGATTGATCGCTTTGAATCGACGAAACAATGAAGCTTCACTCAACATCAGTTCTAACATCATTTTCGTCGTTGACTCATCTCGATGAAAAAACAAATACGACAATATCTGAAAATCGATTGCTTCTGAAAGATACGCATAAAAAAATTGCTTCAGGGAAAAATCAAGAGGCAATACCAATTGCACTTGATCATTTTCTGAATAGATCAAAGCTGCGTCTTCATGGAAAGCAGCTAAATTTTGATGAAGATTTTGAAGTTCTTTTTGCAAAGTGGGCGCGGAAATGGATAACGTTTTTGCAAGTTTTTTATAAGAGACTTCTGAGCCATTCTGAAAAAAAACAGCCAAAATTTGAAAATGTACCTGCTGATTTTTTTCAAGCAGCTGCATCACATTCATTCTTGAACCTCCTTCACCTTTCACATACTAATTTCCCAATTAATGAGTCGTTTGTCAACTATAAAAATTGCCTGAATGTCTTTGAGTTCGATGGAAAAAGCGTTATTTATTGTTCCTAAAGCATAGGAATGGTAAAATTCTTGAGAAGAAAGGTGGTGAACTATGGGAAAACGAATGTTAGCATTTTTTCGAACGGATCGATTATTTTCGATTTCCCTGCTACTAGCACTTATTGCGTGTTTTTTCGGCACCTTCCGTTGGTCGTTTATTGACTTTAAAGTGATTTTATCACTGTTTGGATTAATGTTAGTAATCAATGGGTTAGAAGAAGCTGGTCTTTTACGAGCATTTGGACAAAAATTAGTGGAAAAAAGTCGCAATCTGCGTGACTTGATCCGCGCAATCGTCTTGCTAAGCTTCTTCAGTTCGATGTTTTTAACAAATGACGTGGCTATTTTAACTTTATTGCCCATCTATTTACTCTTAACGAGGAAAGAACAACAGCACACCAGTGTCTTATTAGGCGCTGTCTATTTGATCGTAGCAGCCAATTTAGGAAGCAGCCTGTTTCCATTTGGAAATCCGCAAAATCTATTTTTATTTTCTTACTATCAGATTTCGCTGCCACAATTCATGTGGACTACCGGCACCTTTGTGGGACTTTCATTACTATTACTCCTTGTTTCGATCCAGCTCATCCCAAAGACTCCATTGGAAATCGCCCTGCAAGAAGAACCCTTTGAAAAAAAGCCAGCGCTGCTTAATGCAGGATTATTTGTCCTTATGATTCTTGGTATTTTTAGTGTTCTCCCTATTTCAATCGTCGTGCTTGTCGTCGCAGCCGTGGTTTGGTTTAGCAATAAACGACTATTTGCAAAAGTTGATTATCGGTTACTACTTACCTTTCTCTGTTTCTTCTTGATCGTCGGGAATATTCAAGACCTATCTCTGGTCACCGATCACATTCGACCGTATTTTCAAGAAACGCATCGCGCTTTTTTAGGTAGTATTTTACTCTCCCAAGGAATATCTAACGTTCCAGCAGCAATTTTGATTGCTCCTTTCACCGATTTAGAAAAAGCCGTTCTTTTGGGCGTCAATGTTGGTGGTTTGGGTACATTGATTGCTTCTTTGGCGAATTTGATTGGGTACAAATTATTGAAACAAGCCAGACCAAAAGAAGCGAGAACGTTTCAAAAGCTGTTTTTTATCGTCAACATCGTTTTTTTACTGTTATTAGGCAGCATCGTATACCTTCTATTGTAGCAAATTCACTGTAAAACGAGATTCCAGCATAAGATGTTTCCAGTCAGCAGCCAAAAGAAGCCTAGCTCCTGTACCTGCTTCTTGATCTTATGTCAGAATCTCGTTTTTTTGATACCCATTGTGTGATTTTACTTAAGCTAAAAGAAGCTCAAAAGTGATTTTCGTTTGGCTTTCGACAGTCAATGCCTCACCAAAGACATGTTGAACCATTTGTTGCCGTTGTTCCAATGAATACTCCTCCTCAAAATAAAGATGAAATATTTCTTGATCGATCTCTTCCTTCAAAATATACTCGAATTGCCGACTCTGCCAATCGATCGCTTCTTCTGAAAACCACTTCTTGTACCAAGTGTTTAAGTTCAGGTCATTCTTCGCTGAAAGATTTTTTTCATAAGGCTGAAACACGTTTTCTTCTTCTGCGATCATTCTTAGAATAATCAATTGATGGGCCTTTTTTTGAAACTGAAGCAATGCTTCTTTGTCTCTGACTGCTGGATTCATTGCCATAAAAATACAGGGCCAGTGCTGGTCTGCAGATAAAAAGTCTTTTTGGCTCTGCTGAACCAGATGGAGCTTGTTCATCGGATCTTCCGTCGTTTCTTCAATGATTTTTAACATTTCTTTTGAAAAATCAATTGCGTAATACTCATCTACATAAGGATAAAATGCTGAAATGTAGCGGCCAGTCCCCGCAGCAAAGTCAACGAAGGCCGATATCGGGAACACTTTCTGCTCCACCAAAAAAGCTGCTACCTCTTCGGCAATTTTCAATTGGGATTCTCTTTGAATCTGTGCATATTCTTGGGCAAATTCATCCCAAAACAGCATCGCTTCCTCTTCTTCCATCTAGCGGACGCCTCCAGTGATCACTGTATTTCCTTTCGTTCCTTGCTCAACCGCTTTTGTAGCGAGTTTTAAGGTCTCGATGGTAATTCCTCCATCAAACGTTTGCACCGCAGTCGTATGGATCTTTTTGTCAGCGAGTAACGAGGCGATCCGTTGCAAAATGCTCCCTTGTGTTTCAATCATCAACTGAGCATCTGTTTTTGCGAACATATACTCCCAATAAAAATCGATGCCGAGGTTTTTAAATGGATTTAAATCTAGCGCTTCTTTCGTATTCACGATCATTCCGACTTTGCCAAACGGCAAGATTGCTTTCGTTAATTGTGGCAAATAGGCCGAGGCGTCATAAAAAATTGCAACGGCTGAAAAAGGCTCAGTGATTTGTTCAGCCAACGGCAAGCGATGATTAAGTACTTGATCCACTTGATTGTTTTTAAGCCACTGATCGTTCTTAGGACTCGCAGTGCCATAGACTGTCAATCCTGCCCATTTTGCTAGTTGCGCCGCAATTGAGCCAACACCACCGCTGGCATTGACCAATAAAATCGATCCTTCATTCGCGTTTTCTTCAGGCACGTACCCAAATTTTTCAAAAAGCAATTCCCACGCTGTAATACTCGTTAATGGCATAGCTGCAAGATCGCCATCAGAAAAGCCGGCTGGTGCCTTTGCTGCGATACGAGAATCAACTGTTTGGAACCTTTGATTCGCACCAGGTCGTTGTGTGGTTCCAGCATAAAACACCCGATCACCAACGGCAAAGCCATTAACTGCTGAGCCGATTTCTTTAACGATCCCAACGGCGTCATACCCTTGGATCTGGAACGCTTCACTTAAAGCAGTCATTTGCCGTCTTTTTGAATCGATTGGATTGACCGAAACTGCCTGTACTTCCACCAATAAATCATTTGCTTGGCAATTGGGTATCGGAATTTCCTTTTCAATAAATACATTTGACTCATCTAAAGATCGTCCTTCATAAAAACCTAGTGCTTTGTTTTTCATCATACTGCTCCTTCCAAAAAAAGTGCTGAATAGTTATAAAAACCATTCTAGCACTTTTAATGAATTTAGAACATTTATTCTTCACCTTCCACGACAAGCGGAACCAAAAATGGATAGCTTGTGAAGAAATCTAATAAGGATCGCTTCCATTGATCTGAATCAATCGTTAGTAAAGTGGACTCTGTATACAAATGAATCGTCAATCGTTGATTTTTATCAAGTAAAACAAGAATTTCGCCTTTGTTTTCTGTGATAAAATCATATTGCTGATTCTCCATTGTAATAATGAAAATTTGATCGAGAACTTCTGCTGCAACAGCAAAGTCCGTCTCCATATCGACAGCCAATGTTTGGGTATTGTCGATCAAGCTTGGTGAAACCGTAAAGCCTAATTCTTTTAAATGCGCCAATACCAAGTTGACATCATAATTAAAGAGCGAAAGCTGATTGACCGAGAAAATATTCTCCGCATGCCATTGACTGATTAAATGCAAAATCTGTTCATCATTGACAACCACCGACTGGGAGTTTGAATTGATAGTCAACAATGGCAAATAATTAGATTGATACGTAGAATTGACTGGATTAAGTTTGAAACTAAACTCGAGCTCCTTTGTTTCTGTTAAACGAAAACGGACATTGAAATGCTTTGTCTTCCATGTGTCATAGTTATCAGTAGCAGTTAAATGAATCGTTTTTAATGGTTTCAAGAATTCATAGGCATAGTATTCAAGCAATGTCTTTTTGGCGATCACCGAAATATCTTGATCTGTTAAAATCAACTGGCGGTAATGAGCAAGCAATCCAGAAAAATCAGCTTCCATAATTGATTTTCTCAATTTTAAATCAGCTAGTTCGTTTTCGGCTTGCTCAATAAGCGATTCGATTCGTTGGTGATCTTGCGCTTTTACAGCATAATAATCATCTTCGTAGTCAGTTTCTTCTTTTGCTGAATCAAAAGAATCATCCACTACATTTCCACTATCTTCTACTAAAGGACCGTCATTCACTAAGTCCGTCGCATTTGTTGATACGTTTTCCTCGACTTCATTAGCCCCTTCTGTTTGGACCTCTAGAGTCGGTTCCTGCTCCAGCAGCTGTGATTCCTCAGGATTCGTCTGCGTTTCTTTCGTCAAC